>NZ_JACHXZ010000002.1:170119-416428 GCF_014192475.1 Simiduia aestuariiviva | reverse complement strand
AAGGGAGCGCATCCGGGTAGTCCTACCAGGATTTAAAGCAAAAAGGCCAGCCGAACAGGCTGGCTTTTTTGTTTTAGCCGCGCAGCGGCCGAACCGAGGTTCGACTCGCAGAGCCGCGACCAAAGGGAGCGCATCCGGGTAGTCCTACCAGGATTTAAAGCAAAAAGGCCAGCCGAACAGGCTGGCTTTTTTGTTTTAGCCGCGCAGCGGCCGAACCGGGGTTCGACTCATAGAGCCGCGACCGGAGGAAGCGCATCCGGGTAGTCCTACCAGGATTTAAAGCTAAAAGGCCAGCCGAACAGGCTGGCTTTTTTGTTTTGGCCGCTCTAGCACGATGATTGCTTGCAGCATTTAGTTCACCGCTTATAATCGCAGCCCCGCTGGTGGTTTTCGCCGCCCTCATTCACGTGGCCTTTGGTAGGGGTCACCACTGTAGCCAGGAATACCAAAATGCCTGTAATTACACTTCCCGACGGCTCCGAGCGCCGTTTTGATAACCCCGTTTCTGTGATGGACGTAGCGTTGGATATCGGTCCAGGGCTTGCGAAAGCGACAATCGCTGGGCGCATAAATGGCGCGCGAGTTGATGCCTGCGAGGTCATTAAAGAGGACGCCAAGCTTGAAATTATCACCGGTAGGGATGAAGACGGTTTAGAGATAATCCGCCATTCCTGCGCGCATTTGCTTGGGCATGCCATTAAACAGCTCTACCCAGACGCCAAAATGGCCATTGGCCCCACCATTGAAAATGGCTTTTATTACGATATCGATTTGGACCATTCACTCACTGACGAGGATGTGGCAAAGCTTGAAGTGCGCATGCTGGAGCTGGCGAAAACTGAATACGATGTCATCAAAAAAACCGTTAGCTGGGCAGAGGCGAGTGCGGTCTTTGAGGCGCGCGGCGAGAGCTACAAGCTAGAAATTTTAGAGCGGGACATCCCCAAGGACGCCACACCAGGGCTCTACCACCACGAAGAGTATGTGGATATGTGCCGGGGCCCACATGTGCCCAATATGCGGTTTTGTCAGCACTTTAAACTACAGCGCGTTTCTGGCGCCTATTGGCGCGGCGATTCTGATAACAAGATGTTGCAGCGGATATACGGCACTGCTTTTGCGGACAAAAAAGCGCTAAAGGCGCACTTAAACTTTTTGGAAGAAGCGGTTAAGCGCGACCATCGAAAGCTGGGCAAAAAATACGACTTCTTCCACATACAGGAAGAGGCGCCGGGCATGGTGTTTTGGCACCCCCGTGGATGGGCAGTTTACACTGCCGTCGAAGAGTATATGCGCAAAGTCCAGCGCGACAATGGCTACCTAGAAATCAAGACGCCGCAGGTTGTGGATCGCAGTCTTTGGGAGCGCTCTGGTCACTGGGATAAATTCCGCGACAATATGTTTACCGTCGAGTCAGAGGCGCGAGATTACGCCGTCAAACCCATGAATTGCCCCTGTCACATTCAGGTATTTAATCAGGGGTTGAAGAGCTACAAGGAGCTGCCCATTCGCTTGGCGGAGTTTGGTAGCTGCCATCGCAATGAAGCCTCGGGTACCTTGCAGGGGCTCATGCGTGTGCGCGCCTTCACCCAGGACGATGCCCACATCTTCTGCTCTGAAGAGCAAATCCAAGAAGAGGTGAGTATCTTCACTGACCTGCTTTATAAGGTGTATGCAGATTTCGGCTTTAACGACGTTATTATTCGCCTGTCTACCAGACCCGATCAGCGTGTGGGCAGTGATGAGGTGTGGGATAAGGCGGAAAAGGCTCTGGCCGATGGTTTAGAGGCAAAGGGGCTGGAATACAGCCTGCTGCCGGGTGAGGGCGCCTTTTATGGCCCAAAAATCGAATTCTCGTTAAAGGATTGCCTGGGGCGTGTATGGCAGTGCGGCACAATTCAGGTGGATTTCTCAATGCCCGGGCGCCTCGGGGCGCAATTTGTGGCTGAGGATGGCTCGCGTCAGGTGCCGGTCATGTTGCACCGTGCTATTTTGGGTTCATTTGAGCGATTTATCGGCATTTTGATTGAAAACTACGAGGGTGCATTTCCGCTCTGGTTAGCGCCGGAACAGGTTGCAATTCTAAATATTACCGACAATCAGGCCGAATATGTGCAGAAAGTCGAAGAATCCTTGAAAAACAAAGGCTTCAGGGCGTTTTCGGACTTGAGAAACGAGAAGATCGGCTTTAAAATCCGCGAGCACACCATTCAGCGGGTTCCCTACCTGCTGGTCGTCGGCGATAAAGAGATGGAAACCGGTAAAATTACGGTGCGTAACCGTAACGGGGAAGATCTGGGCGCCATGACGGTGGAAGAACTGGCAGAGCATCTACAGGCTGAGATAGCCAAGAAGGGTGCTTTATAAGACTACATAGGCCGAAAGCAGCGGAAGCACATCAATGTGCTTCCCTAGCGTCCTAAGTGGTCTTTTGCTGTTGTTGCCCAATTTTGGGTATTTAGAAAGGAGGCATTAGCCATCAAACGAGATAGCGCGAAGAGCGGTAAATCAAAGAAAGCCCGTATTAATGAACAGATTGAAGCGAGCGAAGTCCGCCTTATTGGCGCCGATGGTGAACAGGTTGGAATTGTCACTATCGCAGAAGCACTCGCAGCAGCGCAGGCTGCCACGCTTGATCTGGTAGAAATCGCGCCGGATGCCGAGCCGATAGTGTGTAAGATTTTAGACTACGGCAAGGAAGTGTTTGAGGCCAAAAAGGCCAAGGCTGCTGCTAAGAAGAAGCAGAAACAACAGCAAATCAAAGAAATTAAAATTCGCCCAGGGACGGACGTAGGTGACTATCAGGTAAAACTACGCAACCTGATACGTTTCCTTGAAGATGGGGATAAGGCTAAGGTTTCCTTGCGATTCCGCGGCCGAGAGATGGCGCACCAAGAGCTCGGCATGGAGATGCTTAAACGCATTGAAGGCGACCTTGAAGAGTACGCCGTAGTTGAGCAGCACCCGAAAATGGAAGGTCGGCAGCTCATGATGGTTCTCGCACCCAGAAAGAAGAAGTAGCCGGGCTTTTTAGCTGCCTTGTTACTTTCATTAATTAACTCGCAAATGCGGAGTGTTTTATTATGGCAAAAGCTAAAGTACACAGTGGTGCTGCAAAGCGCTTCAAAAAGACAGGCGCTGGTTACAAGCACAAGCATGCTAACAAGAGCCACATCCTCACTAAGATGACAACCAAGCGCAAGCGTCACCTGCGTGGCACCGATATCCTGGATAAGGATAACGTTGTATTGGTTGATCGTATGTTCCGCGCCAAGTAATTGGCAGTAACCTTAAAGAGGATTGAATTATGGCGCGTGTTAAGCGTGGTGTAGTGGCTCGCCGTAGCCACAAGAAAGTATTAAAAGCCGCAAAAGGTTACTACGGAGCGCGTTCACGCGTATTTCGTGTAGCGAAGCAGGCAGTCATTAAAGCTGGTCAGTACGCCTATCGCGACCGCAAGGTCAAGAAGCGTAACTTCCGTGCACTGTGGATCACCCGTATCAACGCGCAATCGCGCGCTGAAGGTTTGAGCTACAGCAAGCTGATCGCCGGCCTTAAGAAAGCAAACATTGCATTGGATCGTCGCGTGCTGGCAGATATTGCCGTTCACGATAAGGCGACTTTTGCAGCTATCGTGGAAAAGGCTAAAGCAGCTCTGGCTTAAGTCGCACGATAGGAGGCGTTAGCCTCATTGTGTTTCAAAAGGGAAGGGGCCAGTGCCTCTTCCCTTTTTTGTTTAATGCCTTTAGGCAATACAATTGATACCGCCAAAATTTGGCAATAAAACAGCCCGCATTTTGCTGACGCAAAGTGCAAGATCGAACAGCTGATCAGCGGAGATAATAGATGGAAAACCTGGACGCGCTCACTAACGAAGCGCTGGAACTGGTTGCCAAAGCCGAAGACTTGGCCGCGCTAGACTATGTGCGCGTAGAGTATTTGGGGAAGAAGGGCAAAATAACTGCGCTATTAAAAGGTTTGGGTAAGTTAAGTGCGGAAGAGCGGCCAGCTGCCGGCGCTGAAATTAACAAAGCCAAAGCTCAGGTGCAGGAAAAGCTGTCGGCCCGTAAAGACACATTAGAAGCTGACGCGATCAACGCGCGATTGGCGAACGAAACTATCGATGTCACGCTCGGTGGTCGAGGGCAGTCCGCTGGTGGCATTCACCCAGTAACTCGCACGCTGGAGCGCATCAGTCAGATCTTCAAACAAGCCGGCTACCAAGTTGAAGAGGGGCCAGAAATTGAAGACGACTACCATAACTTTGAGGCGCTGAATATTCCGTCGCATCATCCTGCCAGAGCCATGCACGATACATTTTACGTGGATGCCAAGCACGTGCTGCGCACACACACTTCTCCAGTACAAGTGCGCACCATGGAGACACAAGAGCCACCTATTCGCGTCATTTGTCCTGGGCGCGTGTATCGCTGTGATTCCGATATTACCCACACCCCGATGTTTCATCAGGTTGAGGGGTTGGTGGTAGATAAGCAAATTAGCTTTGCGGATCTGAAGGGCACCGTTGATCAATTTTTAAAAGCATTCTTTGAAGCCGATGTGCCGGTTCGATTTAGGCCGTCTTATTTTCCGTTTACTGAGCCATCTGCAGAAGTCGATATACAGTGCACGCAATGTGGCGGTAAAGGTTGTCGCGTATGTAAGCAAACTGGCTGGCTCGAAGTGATGGGGTGCGGCATGGTGCATCCCAATGTCTTTACTTCCAGCAATGTAGATCCCAACACCTATTCGGGCTTTGCATTTGGTATGGGCGTAGAGCGTCTTGCAATGCTGCGCTACGGAGTTAATGATCTGCGATTATTTTTTGAGAACGACTTAAAGTTTCTCGGCCAATTTTAGTGGCTTATAAATGCATTGGGTCGCACTGCGACATGTCAGAATTGGATAGCGCAAAAAATGAAGATTAGTGAATCCTGGTTGCGGGAATGGGTAAACCCTAGTGTGTCGACGGCAGAGTTGTGTGAACAACTCACCATGGCAGGACTGGAAGTGGATGGTATTGAAGCGGTGGCGGGTGAGTTCAGCGGTGTAGTCGTTGGAGAAATCGTCGAAATAGAGCAGCACCCGGATGCCGACAAGTTGCGCGTCTGCGCAGTGGCAGGCAATGGCGACACTTTAACCCAAGTAGTGTGCGGTGCGACCAATGCACGAAAAGGGATTAAGGTTCCCTTTGCGACAGTGGGTGCAGTGCTTCCCGGGAATTTCAAAATCAAAAAAGCAAAGCTCCGTGGTGTGGAGTCATTTGGCATGCTGTGTTCCCAAACGGAGCTGCAGGCCGGCGATGATGATTCTGGTCTTTGGGAGCTTCCGCAAGAGGCTGAAGCAGGTCAGTGTTTGAGAGAGTTCCTCTCCCTTGAAGATAAAATTATCGAAGTAGATTTAACGCCAAATCGCGCCGACTGCTTGGGCGTGTCGGGTATCGCGCGTGAAGTTGGGGTGCTAAATAGCTGCCCGGTCAACGCGCCTCAAATTGCGCCGGTGAAAGCAACTATTGATGACCAAAAGCAAGCCAGTATCAAGGCGGGCTGTGGCCGCTATGTTTCTCGGATTATTCGCAATATTGATATCACTCGTCCTTCGCCACTGTGGTTGCAGGAGCGCTTGAGGCGAGCGGGTTTGCGTAGCATTGATGCGGTGGTCGACGTAACAAATTATGTGCTGCTTGAGTTGGGGCAGCCAATGCACGCCTTCGATCTCGCCAAAGTTTCTGGCGACATTGATGTGCGCATGGCTAAACAAGGTGAAGCGCTGACCCTATTGGACGGCCAAGAGGTCACGTTAAAAGACGACACCTTGGTTATTGCCGATGCTAATCAAGCCTTAGCGATTGCAGGCATCATGGGCGGGCTATCGTCCTCGGTCACGAAAACCACCTGCGACATTATTTTGGAAAGTGCGTTCTTCGAGCCTGCAATTATAGCCGGTAAGGCCAGGAGTTACGGTTTACACACCGACTCCTCGCACAGATTCGAGCGCGGCGTTGACTATGAATTGCAAGTGCAAGCCATAGAGCGCGCGACCGGTCTGCTGCTCGACATTGTTGGCGGTCAAGCTGGCGCCGTTGTGGAGGAGGTTAACGAAGCCAGTCTGCCTAAAGCTGCCTCTGTAACGCTGCGCAGGGCGAAGATAGCAGAGGGTTTGGGTTTCGCCATCGACGATGAGCGCGTGCTGGATATTTTGCTGCGATTGGGGTTAACGCTAAAAGCTCAAGATGACGCTGGATGGACCTTCGGGGTGCCTAGCCACCGGTTTGATATCGACATTGAAGCCGATTTACTGGAAGAGTTGGCCAGAATCTATGGGTACAATAATTTGCCGGTAACGAGTTTACGGGCCGATTTGCCTATTCTGCCGATCAATGAGGTGGTGACACCTCTGGCCCGGCTGCGAGAGTCGCTCGTTACGCAGGGCTATCAAGAGGTCATCACCTACAGTTTTGTCGAACCCAAGCTTCAAGCGCTGTTTGATCCCAATGCGGACGCGGTACAGCTACTTAACCCCATTAGTGCTGACCTGAGCGCCATGCGGACTAGCCTGTTGCCAGGGCTTGCCACTGCGTTAATGCACAACGTCAACCGTCAGCAACCGCGGGTTCGAATCTTTGAGGCAGGCCTGACTTTTGTGCCGGGCGGTACTGGACCCGCTGGCCTTACGCAAGAACCCATGCTGGCGGCACTATTGTACGGCGATAGATTCCCCGAAGGCTGGGCGCAGGGTAAGGAAAAGAGCGATTTCTTTGATCTAAAAGGGGATCTGGAGCGTCTTTTGTCACTCAATGGCCCCTTGTCAGACTATGATTTTCAGGCGGGTGTGCATCCTGCGCTGCACCCGGGCCAAACTGCGACGATTCATAAGGCTGGGCGGCAAATTGGTATCATAGGTGCGCTTCATCCCAGTACGCAGCGGGCGCTGGGCTTAGAGGAGCCTTGTTTTGTCTTTGAGGTTGAGCAGTCTGCGGTCCTAGGTGGCCAGATGCCAACATTCACAGCGTTATCTAAGTACCCCGAGGTTCGCCGGGACCTCGCTGTTGTGGTTGACCGAGGAGTCTCCGCTCAAGCACTGCAGGATACCGTTAAAGAGGCGGCCGGAGATGCCCTTATAAACTTAAAGGTATTTGACGTATATAGCGGCAAAGGTATTGATCCGCTTAGAAAAAGTGTGGGGCTGGGCTTGACGTATCAGCATCCTTCCCGCACTCTTAACGACGAAGAGATCAATGCGTCCATTGCAGCTGTCATGGCTGAGCTGGCGTCCATGTTCAACGCGACCTTGAGGTAAGAGGGCACTGTAAAAGGGGTGAATATGTCAGACGGAGCTTTGACTAAAGCTGATCTGGCCGAAAAACTGTACGAACAGCTGGGCTTGAACAAGCGTGAAGCTAAAGAATTGGTGGAGGCCTTTTTTGAAGAAATCCGCCATGCGCTTGAGACCAATGAGCAAGTCAAGCTATCCGGTTTCGGAAATTTTGACTTGCGCGATAAAAGCCAGCGCCCCGGCCGCAACCCAAAAACAGGGGAAGAGATTCCCATTACAGCACGTCGTGTGGTGACTTTTCGCCCCGGCCAAAAGCTTAAGGCAAGAGTAGAGGAACATGCTCGAACCAAGTAATAACGATGAATTACCGGTCATACCGGGTAAGCGTTACTTTACCATCGGCGAAGTCAGCGAGCTGTGTGCGGTTAAACCGCACGTGCTGCGTTATTGGGAGCAAGAATTTCCCCAGCTAAATCCGGTTAAGCGCAGAGGTAATCGACGTTATTACCAACGCGAGGACGTGCTAACAATACGTCAGATTCGCTCATTGTTGTACGATCAAGGCTTTACCATCGGTGGCGCCAGGCAGCAAATGACGGGCGACAGTCCTGCTCCAGTTGACGCTGGGCAGCAAAGTCAATTCGGCGACGTGATCAAGCAAATGATCGCTGAGCTCGAAGAGCTGCTCTTAGTACTCAAACCCTGAAAGGGCTTGCAATCTTTTGAGAACGCGGTATTATGCCGCCTCTCAGTTGAGCCGTGATGAAAATATCTTTTTTCAAATCAAGAGCTTAGCTAATTTCGGAGCGTAGCGCAGTCTGGTAGCGCACTATACTGGGGGTGTAGGGGTCGTGGGTTCAAATCCCGCCGTTCCGACCAAATTACGGCAGCAAGCCCCCTAGCTTGCTGTAGAAAACCCGGTCTTATCCGGGTTTTTTTTTGCCTGTGATAACGCAGACCTCGCCGATGGATTGCCAATGGATATAGAGACGTTTGAAACCTATTCCCTGTATATAGGCATTGGGCTACTTATAGGATTTATGGCATTTATCGTTTGGGATCTCGCTAAAGAATCAAAAGCCGGCCGCTTTGGCACGGTAATATTGTTTGTGGTACTCGGCCTGTGTTTGCTGGGTTTTATATTAAAGGGAATTTTAGTACAGCTTATTGGCTAGGTAGCCAGCCCCAAAGTGATGCAGTTTCAGGGGGCAATGACCACCTAACAGTCATGCTACAATCCAGCAAATTTACGCTAGACCACCACAGCTTATGGACGACAAACACTCACCGCGTCAGCGCACAAAACATATTCTTGTACCCCTCTATTCGCAAACGGGTCAGTTAGCGGAGATCGTACAGCAGATTTTGGCGCCTTTGCGCACAAACGCTAATATTGTTATCCACGAAGTGCCTATACGGCCTAAAACTGCCTATCCATTTCCCTGGCCTTTTTTCCGATTTTTAGATGTGTTTCCTGAATCCATTCATGAAAAAGCTCCAGCGATCGAAGCGATCGATTGGAGCAGTTACCCGGAATTTGATTTGATTCTCTTGCCTTATCAGGTTTGGTATCTAGCACCCTCATTACCCGTGCAAGGGTTGCTGCAGTCCACTGGATTTAAAAATCAGGTTCGCGGAAAGCCGGTTATCACTATTATCGGCTGTCGCAACATGTGGATGCTCGCGCAAGAAAAGATGAAATCCCAGTTGAAAACATTGGGCGCGCGCTTGTTGGATAACATTGTGTTTACAGACCAGGGCAGTACCCTTGCTAGCTTTATCACGGTGCCACGCTGGATGTGGACAGGGAGGCGAAATGCGTTTTGGGGTTTTCCCGCTGCTGGGGTATCGGAACAAGATAAATTGGGTGCGCGACGATTTGGCAAAGCATTGTGTGATGCGCTGGAAAAAGACGAAGAGCGCAACAGCGACCCCTTACTTTCTGGTTTAGCTGCGGTTACTGTACATCCTGAATTGCTCACCAGTGAAAAGGCTGGCACCCGTAGCTTTTACCTTTGGGGCAAGTTGTTGATGGCCGGAGGCAAACCCGGCTCCGCCTTAAGACTACCGCTATTGACACTCTACATTTGTTTTTTGGTGTTGCTAATTATCACGATTGTCCCCATTAGCTTACTCCTGCAAAAATTACTTAAGCCGTTACTTGCATCAAAGTTAAAACGGGCCAAACATTATTACGAGCTGCCGTCAGGCTCGGGAATTGAACGATTGAAATATTATGAATAGCGTCTATATCAATAGCACTGGGACTTGCCTGCCTAATCAACCGGTTGCTAATGACAAAATGGAGTCAGTGCTGGGCATGGTTGGGGGCAAGCCCTCGCGCGCGCGCCGTATTATTCTGCGTAATAACGGTATCAAATCTCGGTATTATGCAATTGACCCTGAGACGGGGCTGCCGACCATGAACAATGCTCAAATGACGGCGCATGCCGTAGGTGCCTTGGACTTAACTGCGCCCGCTGATTTGTTAGTTACGGGCACCTCATCGCCAGACCAACTTTTACCGAATCATGGCGTTATGGTGCATGGCGAACTAGGGTGGGACTGCTTAGAGGTGGTAGCCACAGCGGGAATCTGCTTGTCTGGGTTTTCGGCATTTAAGTATGCCTATTTGTCTGTAAAAGCAGGCGAAGCAAAACGGGCGGTGGCAACGGGTTCTGAACGCGTGTCACCCCATTTTATGGCGCATAGATTTCAGGCAGAGGTAGACCACAAAATAAATGCGCTTGAAGAACGTCCTGAGTTGGCGTTTGAGAAAGACTTTTTACGCTGGATGCTTTCAGACGGGGCTGGTGCTTTTTTACTTGAAAGTGAACCCCGGGGTCCACTTTCTCTCAAGGTACATTGGCTCGAACTTTTTTCATATGCTCACCAATTGCCCGCGTGTATGTTTGCCGGCGCACAACAAAACCAAGATGGCACCTTAACCGGCTGGGCAGACGTATCGCCCGAACAATGGCAGATCGATTCAACACTCGCTATCAAGCAGGATGTACGATTATTGAATGCTGAAGTGGTTGCCACTACTGTCGGTAAGCCCCTAAGGGCACTACAAAAAAAGCATCAGCTTAAAGCAGAAGATGTTGATTGGTTTTTACCGCACATCTCATCAATGTATTTTGCTAAACCGCTAGCGGATCAATTGGATTCCATGGAATTTAGCATCCCTAAATCAAAGTGGTTTACTAATCTAACTTCGTGCGGTAATACTGGCTCTGCTTCTCCCTATATTATGTTGGACGAACTATTTAATTCGGGTCGAATTAAAAAAGGTCAGAAAATTCTAATGTATGTTCCAGAGTCGGGTCGATTCTCGAGCAGTTTTGCGTTGCTAGAGGCTGTTTAACATGGATGTCGATCAGGTGCCCCAAGAAGGCAATGCGGCGCTAGGCGGTGGCCGGAAAGCCGTCTATGCACGCGATGAAAATGGCAAGATGGTGGTGGTGGCAAGCCAGGGTTGGGAAGTTGAAGAGATCGTTACTTTGCAGGCTGTGGACGCGTTGAAAAAGCTTGCAGAAGATGCCTATGTGCGCGCATCCGCAGGTGTGGCGACGCCATTAGAATATTGGATGTATGAAAAGCGGATGGACCACCAAATTTTGGCGCAAAGTGCAGGCGTGTGGCAATGGCAGCTACGGCGGCACCTGAAAGTTGATAAGTTTTCGAATTTGTCTGATCGGTATTTAGCGAGATATGCACAGGCCTTGGGCATGTCGGTTGAAGAAATAACTCGGTTGCCAACTCTATGAGTACCTCTGATTTCCAACATCAACATGCTGCACATTGTGAAAGTGGTGTTATAGCGTCAATCTTTCGCAATGAAGGCGTCCAGGTATCTGAAGCAATGGCATTTGGGCTGGCTTCGGCGTTGTCTTTTGCCTATTTGCCGTTTATCAAATTGGGCGGCCTGCCGCTTATCGCCTATAGAATGCCTCCAAAATTTATCATTAAAGGGCTTGCGAAGGTTTTCAAAGCAAAATTTCGATTCGAGACCTTTCGAGACCCTAGCAAGGGTAAAGCCAGACTCGATGAGCTGCTAGATAAACAAACACTGGTGGGATTACAGACGTCGGTTTACTGGCTACCGTACTTTCCTCCGGACATGCGTTTCCATTTTAACGGCCACAATTTGTTGGCCTATGGACGCGACGGCAATGACTATTTAATCAGCGACCCGGTCTGTGAAGTTACCGTTACCTGTCCTTCAGATGACCTTCAGAGAGCCCGATTTGCCAAGGGCGCGCTTGCCCCAAAGGGATTGCTATACTACCCCGTCAGCATCGCGAAAAATGAGATCACATCCAGTGACGTTCGCCGAGCAATCGTTAAAAATTGTCGCATTATGCTGGGGCCCGTGCCAATTGCCGGCATACGTGGAATGCGTATGTTGGCCAAAAAAGTTCGCGCGCTACCCAATGACGCTGATGAAACTAAAGCTTTCATTGGACACATCATACGCATGCAGGAAGAAATCGGAACCGGAGGAGCAGGATTTCGTTTTTTGTATGCCGCTTTTCTACAGGAAGCCGACGGTATTCTTACCGGTAAATCGCTTGCAAAATTTGCAGAGGAATTGCTAGCGATCGGTGATCAATGGCGGGGCTTTGCGTTGGCAATCGCCCGGATGGTGAAGGGCCGTGATGCAGTGTCTACTGAGGCGTTGAGTGAACAATTGCTAGTGCTTGCAAAAACGGAGCACGACTTCTTCAAGCGCCTTAAGATGGCTGTCAGTTAATGATTAACATCCAAGGAGTTAATTATCGATATCGAAATGCGGCCGATAATGCGCTTGAGTCAATAAGCCTTGAGGTACAGCCAGGAAAAATCCTGGGCTTGCTTGGGCCAAATGGCGCCGGCAAAACAACCTTGATATCGCTGCTTTCTGGCAATTTGAAGCTGCAGTCGGGCTCAATTTTGGTGGATGGCACAGATCTGCAAAACCTCCATAAAAATAATCCCGCTGCGGTTTGTCTAGCCCCGCAAGATTTTGCATTTTATCCCTCGCTTACTGTCGGTGAAAATTTGACATTTTTTGCGCGAATTTCACCAAAGGGGGAGGGGCGCCGAACCGCTGAAGCTCAAATTGAATTCGCATTAGATTTTTGTCAGCTTAGCCATGTGTTGAAACAGCCGGCCTGTTCTTTATCGGGTGGGCTTCAAAGACGCTTAAACCTTGCCATTACGTTACTCGCGTCGCCAAACTATCTCTTGTTGGATGAGCCTACGGTTGGAGTAGACCCGCAGACTAGGGCATTTATTTTGGAGTCCGTCAAAGCCTTGTCGCAGTCTGGGTTAGGGGTGGTTTACACCTCGCATTACATGGAGGAAGTTGAAGCTATTGCCGATCAGTTGGCGATCATCGACGGCGGCAAACTGCTCAGGTATGGTGATAAATCGGCATTACTGGAGAGCAGGTCCTCCCTCTGTTTGAAGCTGGTTAATCTGAGTGAAGAGGAGTCACGTGCAAAACTGGCTGAATTCGGAAATGTTGAAGTGGCGCCTGCCGATGATTGCGTCTCCCTCGAGATTGATCTATTGACCACCGTTACTGTTGGGCAGGTATTGGCGGCGGTTGAAGGTGCAGGGGGACGTATATGTGAAGTCAGTTACGGTCGACCAAAACTCGAATCGCTATTTTTAGGGTTAACCCACAGGAGCCTAAGGGATTAGTCTTATGTTGCTAGCGTTAATTCTTAAAGAGCTACATGTATTGCGACGGGACCTATACGGGCTAGCAGCTATTTTTCTATTGCCTGCCGCCTTTATCATTATCATGAGTCTGGCGCTACAGGATGTCTATCGCCCGAAGCTAAACACGCTTAAATGGGTGTTAATAGACAACGACCGAACGGATTTTAGCCTACGACTTGCAAAGCACTGGCAAGATTTTCAGCAGGAGCCGGAGGCCAAAGTTGAAGATTGGCGATCACAATTAGCGACAGGCCAATTAGATTACGCCATCATTATTGAACGAGGCACCCAAGAATACCTTGATAATTTGGTCACGGCTAATGACACATCTGGCGGAATTAAATTTATCGGGGAGCCCGGCTTGGATTTTGCGGTATTTCAAGCGTTAACAAGTCAGTTGCGCGGCCTTTGGCTTGAGCATGCAATCAAGTCGAGCAACCTAGAGCTCCCAACAATTGTACGCCAGAATATTGATATCGTGGACGACTTTGGCGCTGCTGATGAAAATGCAAACGACAGAGGCCAGGGCGCGTCCGAATTGATGGATCGATTGAATACAATGGTTGAAGGCCAGCGACTGGGTGGCGCTGTTAATCCTAGTGCGGTACAGCACAATGTGCCTGCTTGGCTAATATTTGGAATGTTTTTTGTAGTCACTAGTATTACGGGGCTACTGGTAGAGGAACGTTCCCATGGAACCTTCGCTCGGTTGCGCTCCCTAGGGTTAAGCAGTGGCGTTATACTGCTCGGAAAATTGATTCCCTTTGTCGTGGTCAATTTGTTTCAGGCCGCGATTATGCTAGCAATTGGTCGATATTTACTACCGCTATTAGGCGGAGAGGCCTTAGTTATCGACGATGTTCACTGGCTAGCGCTGTGCACCATGCTATTCAGCATCAGTTTTGCCGCCACATCGCTCGCACTTTGGATTGCAACCTTGGTGACGTCTCAAACCCAAGCCGCGGCTATTGGTCCAGCAGTCAATGTATTGCTTGCAGCCTTGGGCGGCATCATGGTTCCAAGCTTTGTTATGCCAGATGTCATGCAGAGTATAGCGGGCTTATCGCCTATGAATTGGGCGCTCGAAGGCTTACTGGACATATTAATTCGCAAGGCAAGCTTTGTTGAAGTGGCATTTGAAGTAGGGAAGTTGACGCTATTTGGTGTGCTTTGCTTAGTTTTAGCCCAACTCGCATTGAGAAAAAAATATTCATGAAAGTAAACATATCCGAACTAAAGGCGCTAGTTTTAGAGGCCGCAGAAAAAGAGGAGCCTATAGGAGGTTTGGCAGATGATGCCCCCCTATTTGGTGATACCTCTCCGCTTTCACTGGATTCTATTGACGCCCTTCAAATATCTATGGCTATTCAACAGCGATACGGCATTCGGCTGAAAGATAGCAAAGAGACACGGCGAGCAATGACGTCGTTAGCATCCTTAGCGTCTCATTTGAATCAATGACACCTGTCTATTTGCAAGGCATGGGGCTGATGTCCTGTTTAGGGGCCGGTTTACCAAAGAATTTAGATAGCTTAGAGCCCCCAACACCCGCACGCAGAAGTATCAATGGCTTAGATGATTCTGTGCCTTACCTGCCAATTAAGGTGGACGAGGGCAGTGGGCCCGAAGTTAATTGGCGTGAACGCTGCAAAAAGTTACTTACCGCCGCCATTGTTGATGCGGGTTGCCACAATAATAATCTACCCATTTTTTTAGGCAGTTCCTCCGGCAATGTGGGTGCGGTAAGTATATTCGACTCAGAAGATACCAAACTTCCTCAACTCCCAAGTCAGATTGTTGATATTTTAGATTGGACTGGACCCGTTTACTGGATTAATAGTGCCTGCACATCTGGTTCAAATGCGTTATTACAAGCCAAAAGCGCAATTGAAAAAGGTGTGATTGACGAAGCGTTGGTGATCGGTCTCGAGCTGGAAAACTATTTGAGCATTGCGGGTTTTGCCGGCATGCAGATGCTAGCCAGTGATCGCGCGCGGCCGCTGCATACTGACCGATCTGGCTTATTGTTGGGCGAGGCTATAGCAGCCGTCCATCTCTCCACAAAACGGTCACGCTGGCAATTGTGTGGCGGTGCCCACCTTGTGGAGAGTAAAGATCCGAGCGGTGCGAACGAGGGCGCCTACAAAGCCATGATGCAGCAGACATTGCGTTCACTGAAGCTTGGTGTTGGTGATATTGACCTTGTGAAACTACAATCAGCTGGCAGTGTCGTTAACGATGTCGTTGAGGCCCGTGCTATTTCCGACCTGTTTGATGTGTTGCCGCCGTTAATTTCCTTAAAAACATTGCTTGGTCATACCCTAGGTGCATCCGGTGTTGCAGAACTGGTCTTGCTGTTAACGGTGATCAATCAACGTCAATGGCCCGCTGTTAGATTGCGGGACGAAGATGTAGACAAAGATTGTGGGATTAACTTCACAGCAACAATGCCAGCGGAAATTGAATATCTAATGTCGGTTAACTTGGGGTTTGGAGGCAGCCACAGCTGCTTGTTACTTAAGCAGCACTGCCATGACTGACAAGAAATTATTTAAAATTGTCGCGCGCCATACGCGTTCACCATCATCCATATGGCGTGAAGAGCTAGTCGAGTTGCTTGGTGCTAAACCAAGGCGTTTATCACAATGGTGTGAGTTAGGGCTGTGGGGTTTAATTCACTGCGTGCACAGCGATATAGATCAAAAAATTAGATCCGATGCAATAATTCGCGTTATTAGTCAGGCGAGCACAAAAAACGCTACCGAACGTGCATTAGCCCAAAGCATTGATTTCCCTCCCATGCCTTTTACTTTTATGCAGTCTCAGCCTGGCCAATTTTTTTCGGCCTTAGCCAATGTATTCGAGTGGCGAGGTGATGCACAGGTCATGACGCTTAGCAACTTAGGCTTGGACTTAGGATTATCGCTGCGATCTATTGGCGAACCCTGTTTGTTGGGCGTCGTCGATGATACGCCAAGGCTGTGCAGTTTTTGGTTGTCGCTTTTACCCACTGATCATCTGGTGCGTCCTGAACTCGAACAATTCGATAGTTTAAGCAGTCTATTTGACCTACCAGTATCGGCCCAGTATCTCTGTATAGATAGCCGCAACAACCTTTTTTACTGCTAAATTTCTTAGTTTGCACAAGTCTCCAGATTTTGATGTAAACCACTTCGCCTACACATCTTCACACCCAAGTTATATTGATCCTGGCCGTCGGCTGTCCGTTGTTGATCGATGTTGCTGAAATCCTTAGTTGCTAGTCATGCATCGCACCCGTTGTTTTACAGGCGGCGGGTTTGGGGAGGCCATTTGATACTGTAATGAATAACGCTATCAGGCTTTATGCGCGCTAGTTCTATCGACATGTGAAGGCTTGTTCTAAAGTTAACGCTAACAAAAGGG
Source organism: Simiduia aestuariiviva (assembly GCF_014192475.1). Taxonomy (GTDB): domain Bacteria; phylum Pseudomonadota; class Gammaproteobacteria; order Pseudomonadales; family Cellvibrionaceae; genus Simiduia; species Simiduia aestuariiviva. The sequence goes on along the minus strand of NZ_JACHXZ010000002.1, from coordinate 400,036 downwards.
GAATAAAGGAGTATCCAACTTTGACCAATATCCGTACCAGTTTAGTGCTGTTCCCGTTTATCGGTATGGCCACTTTGCTGGTGCTATCTGCTTTTGTTTTAGAGGTGGTGCTCAACCGCTGGTATATCAAAGAAGCCCTTGATGAACAAAAGCGCATCATTAACATTACCCTAACAAGCATCAATCGAATTGGCGCCAGCGCCGATGAAATGGCACTTATTGCACAACAAATTGGATTGGTGAGGGTAGAGCATCGAATAACCATTACAAACCTAAGTGGCGATATTCTAGGAGATTCTCATATAGACGAAGGCAAGGTTGAATCTAGCCCAAATCTCGGAAGTAGACCCGAAATGAGCATGGCGCTGCGTGAGGATTTTGGCTATTTTGAAGGCCCCGATGAGCTTAGCGGCACGGAAATGCTCTTTCTTGCTAAGCGTTTCCAAGCGGAAAATAGCACTGGCATTGTTAGGGTTGCCACCTCTAAAACCGCGTTGTTAAACGCGATCGACCAACTGCGTCTGTTGCTGACAGGCATCAGTATTGTGGTGCTGGTTTTTCTGATTGCATTACTTGCTACGTTTAAGCGACACCTATCGTCTGCCGTTCGGGAAGAGAAGCGACTCTTGGAGTCGAGAGTGCGCTCAAGGACCCAGCAAATCGCGCTACTACAACGGCTGGTTAGCCTGCTGGCCGCCTGTAATACCATTGATGAAATACAGGCGGTCATCGCCGATATCGTACCCAGAATATTGGGCAATACCCCTGGCGCCATTTCATTAATCAATGCCTCTCGAAACCTTGTTGAAATAAAGGCCACTTGGCAGGGGGCTTGGCAAGGGGAAATGGTGTATCCACTTGAGGATTGCTGGGCGCTGCGAAAAGGCAAATTTCATCTATCCCATGATGAGCTGTCATCCATGGTTTGCCCCCACATGGCTAATTCCACACAGAATTGTGTCTGTATACCGCTGGCTGCGTACGGTGAAACCCTGGGATTACTGCATATAACGGCAGAACAGATCAGCGAAGGCACGAACAATATTGCATTTACCGTTGCTGAGCACCTCGGATTGGCCCTTGCCAACCTAAATATGCAACGAAAGTTACGCGAACAAGCCACAAGAGACCCTCTAACAGGCCTCTATAACCGTCGATACATGGAAGAGTTTATGGCCAAAGAGTTAAAGCTCGGCCAGCGACACGAGATAGGCTTTGGTGTGCTAATGATCGATGTAGACCACTTTAAGCGCTTTAACGATACCTTTGGCCATGATGCCGGTGACTATGTACTCGCCACAATTGCTGATCTCGTGATGCGCAATATACGTGGAGAGGATCTGGCTTTTAGAATGGGCGGCGAAGAATTGGCAATCTTGCTGCCTTTGGCGGATATCGCGCAAACAATGCAATGCGGTCAAAAGTTACGCGAGCTGGTTAAAACATATCATTGGGTGTTCAAAGGGCTTTCATTGGGCAAGGTGACCATGTCAATCGGCGCTGCAGTATTCCCGGACCATGGTCAAACGGGTGAGCAGATTATAAAAGCGGCCGACGTTGCTCTGTATCAGGCTAAGGCTTCCGGCAGGGATACTTGCTTGTCAGCTGAAATGCTGGCTGAGAATCCACCCCAAGTTAAGGTAATTCGGGAATTCAAAAATGTCGATTAGGTTGTCGGAAAATGGCGATAACACAGGAAATACCCATGATTTAGCGGGACGCCCGTGGACTGAACCAATCCTGCATTACGCATAATCTATATTATGTTAAATAGAATAATAGGTTAAGTGTTGAAGTAGACCTCGCCTTAGTATGCTTAAAATTGGGCCGACGACGTCTATTACGACGACCTCATTTACGCAGCCGTCATCAGGAATCAGGAGATTTGTTGTTTGATCGCTGCCCTAACGGGATATTGGGACAAGTTCAGATCACAAGCATCTACTGGACGGCTATATAAATACCCTTGTGCGCGATTGCATTGTAGGTCGCAGAGAAAATCATGGTGCGCCTCAGCTTCGACGCCTTCAGCAATGACGCTTAATTGCAAACTTTTAGCCATTGCTATGATCGCTTTGACCAATGCAACGTTTTCAATATTAACGGGTATACCTTCTATAAACGTCTTGTCGATCTTTACAACATCTACCGGAAATTTTCTAAGATAACTGAGTGATGAATACCCTGTGCCAAAGTCATCAATGGCAATCTTAAATCCCATATCGGAAAGTGTCTGGATCAGCTCGATATTTTCTGAGTAATCATCTAACAATAATGCTTCGGTAATTTCCAGCTGAATCCAGTGAGCTTGTACCGAAAATTCGTGAAGAAATTCCGTAAAGCGTTCTACTATTCCCTCCGCCTGAAACTGAACCGGCGAGATATTAATCGACATTGTGATTTCGTGCCCAGAGTCCCTTAAGCGACGTAATTGCGCGCAAGACTCCTTAAAGATATATTCCCCGAGTTGAACAATAAGTCCCGTTTGTTCCGCGGTTGCAATGAACAGGTCTGGCGCCATTATGTGGCCATCTGAACGCCTCCAGCGCACCAGCGCCTCCACTGAAGCGATGTTTCCAGACGCTAAATCGATAATCGGTTGGTACACTAAAAAAAATTCGGCTTTGGTAAGTGCGGCTCGTATATCAGCCTCTAACTCCAACGCTTGGCGAAGTTGCAGATTCATTTCAGGGCTAAAAAAGCAGGATTTGTTCTTGCCGGATTTCTTTGCCTGATACATAGCTGCATCTGCATTCATCATCAGTTCTTCAGCGGTACTGCCATTGTGGGGAAATATGGCAATACCAATGCTCGCTGATAGGTATATCGGTTTATCGTCTATAAGATAATACTCTGATAGCCGGTGTAACAATCGGCGTATAATTTTATCCACGATTACGCCGCCCTCCTCCATCGGCAGCAATAAAACAAATTCGTCGCCGCCTAACCGCGCCACGGTGTCACTGTCTCGCAGACAACCTTCGATGCGTCGTGCAGCCTGGACCAAGGCTTGATCTCCGGCATTATGTCCAAGTGTGTCATTGATGGTTTTGAAGTTATCTAAATCTACAAACAATATGGCGAGCTCAGTGCTAGACCTTTTACTTAGCTGTAGTAAGCGTTTAAGTCGGTCCTGTAGCAGTGTTCTATTCGCAAGTCCCGTGAGTTCGTCATAGTTTGCCTGCAACCACATGTTGTCTTGCAGCAACTTTTTTTCGGTAGAGTCAGTCGCGCTAAATATTACTTTCCGCCTTCCATTTGAGTCTTTTTGCTGAGTGCAAGCGATGGACAGCCAGCGCTTACTGCCGTGCTTGTCGTTGATCTTGAATTCTCGACGATCTAGCTCTACGCCTGCTAATGACTCTTCTAAATAGGCTTGAAATTCATTTCGGCAGGTTTCATCAAATAAATGATTTAGGTGTATTGGGTTCTGCAGGGTCGGTCTGATGCCAAATATGTCTTCAAAGGCCCGGTTGGCGTAACCGCAAACCCCTGTGTGATCACTGACCCAAATTAATACCGGAGCAGACTCAGCGACTAACTGAAAATTTCGATCGCTATCGCGTTTGACTGCAGAATCTATGGCTATTTGTTCTGCATTATTAATTGCAACTCTAAAACCGCGAGTGATATACCAGCCGATAGCAATGAAGAATACGGCAAGCGGAATTGCCCACATCAGTGCATTTAATACCAGCTGCTGGCCTGGGAGCGCCGTTGACCAAACAAAGGCACCGAGTTTGTTGTCGTTATGGTCGGCTATGTCTAGGAAGAGTTGCTTAGAATTAGGGTGCCCTGGAATCTCATTGCTGGATATAAATTGAATGTCGAAAACGTCATTTGCCTTTGTTAATTCTGGCAGTACGCTGTGTAAACTTCTGATGAGAAGAAGCGCTGGTCGAGCGGTTCCTGATGGCAATATATGCTCCTCAATATCTGTAGTGATTGCGCAGATTGCAACCATATAGGGCCGCCCTTCCCTCACCAAAAGCCCGCCAACAGGTACCGGTATGTCCATGGGTGCTAACTGGGCTTGGTTAAATAATTGGCGAATGCCATTGGGAGCAAAACCCAAGTTATCATCACTAGAAACCGCTTGCCCCATGAACTCGCCATAAAGGGGGTCGCCTTTGTCGCTCAATATCAGCAGTCCTTCGATGTCATAGCTTTCTAACAGGTAGTCTCTAAAATTGACCGTCAGCCATTGTTCGTTTCTTTGCTCCACGACGTTACTTAAGATTAAGTCCCACCACGCCAAATCCTTCGCTTTTATAATAAGAGAATCATGCAATTGCAGAAAATTTCGCTCAACCACACGCTTTGACGCAGCTATCTTTTGCTGGTCAGCCCACTCGGCCGACAGCCACAACATAAACCCAATAATGAAGAAAAAGCTGATGACAAGGCCGAGAAAATACAGCGCTAAGCGTTTGATTAGCAAAGCTAATTGGCTCGGAGCTTCCTGCTTTATAGGGCCGTCTATAAGCGCCTTTGGGATCGAAGTTCTCGGGGGAGACGACACTGTCTAAACATCCTCTGAATTTACCCAGACAAGGATAGTACAAGCGGGTCTAGATGCAGCAGATGGGCACAAAAAAGCCGCACAATGGCGGCTTTTTGATGTTATAGCGGAAAAGTCGATTAGCGAAGCGCGTTAGCCAACAGGTTGTTCAATGTTGGGCTTGGACGCATTGCTTTCTCTACTTTCTCTGGCTCGGGCATAAAGTAGCCACCCAAATCCACAGGCTTTCCTTGGCACTCAGTCAGTTCAGCAACGATTTTGTTTTCGTTCGCCATCAATTCCTTCGCTAGCTTACCAAAAGTAGCTTTTAAGTCTGTGTCTTCATTTTGTTCTGACAGCGCCTGAGCCCAGTATAGGGCTAAGTAAAAGTGACTGCCTCGGTTGTCGATTTCGCCTACCTTGCGTGAAGGCGACTTACCGTTGACCAACAATTTACCTGTGGCCTGATCCAGGGTCTTCGCCAAGATTTGTGCTTTTTGGTTGCCTTTTTTAGCTGCTACATCTTCGAAGGACACCGCCAGCGCCAAAAACTCGCCCAATGAATCCCAGCGAAGGTGATCTTCCTCGGCAAATTGCTGAACGTGCTTGGGTGCTGAGCCGCCAGCCCCGGTCTCAAACAAACCACCGCCAGCCATCAAGGGCACGATGGACAGCATTTTGGCACTAGTACCCAGCTCCAGGATCGGAAATAGATCTGTCAGGTAGTCGCGCAACACGTTTCCGGTCACAGATATGGTGTCTTCACCGCGCTTAAGGCGCTCCATGGTGTACCGAATAGCACTATCCGGTGGCAGGATTTGAATATTCAAACCATTGGTGTCGTGCTGTTGAAGGTATTTCTCTACCTTTTTAATCATTTCACGATCGTGGCCCCTGTTCGGGTCCAACCAGAATACGGCGGGCATGCCGCTGGCTCGGGCGCGATTTACTGCTAGCTTTACCCAGTCTTGAATAGGGGCGTCTTTGGCTTGGAACATGCGCCAAACATCACCTGCTTCTACGTTATCGTGCTGCAGCAACGTCGTACCGTCTTCCGATACCACACGCATTGCGCCGCCAGCGGGCACGGTGAAAGTTTTGTCGTGTGAACCGTACTCTTCTGCTTTCTGAGCCATTAGCCCGACGTTGGGCACAGTACCCATGGTGCGCGGGTCAAAGGCGTCATGGTGCTTACAGAAGTTAATGACCTCTTGGTAAATGGTGGCATAGCAAGAATCTGGAATGACGGCTTTCGTGTCTTGTAACTTGCCATCGGCACTCCACATTTTGCCGCCGGCACGGATCATAGCTGGCATGGAGGCATCGACAATGATGTCGCTGGGCACATGGAGGTTGGTGATGCCTTTGTCGGAATCCACCATAGCGAGCATCGGACGTCGCTCGTAACACTTGCGGAAATCGTATTCAATTTCTGAACGCTTGGAATAACCGAGGCTGTCTATTTTTTGTAAGACAGAACCAATGCCGTCGTTAGGATTTACGCCTAGCTCTTGCAGCGTTTTGGCATGCTTATCCCAAGCTTCTTTGTAATATACGGTCACAGCATGACCGAACACAATGGGGTCTGAGACCTTCATCATGGTGGCTTTCATGTGCAAGGAGAACAGCAGTCCTGCATTGCGAGCCCCTTCCATTTCCTCGTCGAGGAATTTACGCAGCGCCTTAGTGCTCATGAATTGAGCACTGATGACTTCGTCAGCCTGAACATTGACTTCTTTTAGCTGAGTGATCTTTCCATCGGGCTCAACGAGCTCTATACGCACTTTTTGCGCTTTAGTTGAGGTGGTGGAGATGTCACTTGAGTAAAAGTCACCTTCGCGCATATGGGCCACGTGGGTGCGTGAAGCTTGACTCCATTTACCCATAGAATGTGGGTTCGCTCGTGCATAGGCTTTGACGGCTGCCGGTGCGCGACGGTCGGAATTACCCTCCCGCAAAACGGGGTTTACAGCACTTCCAAGGACTTTGGCGTAGCGCGCCTTAATGGTCTCTTCTTCTTTGGTTTTTGGCGCATCTGGGTAGTTCGGCAGCTTATAGCCTTTGCCCTGCAGCTCGGCTATCGCCGCATTGAGCTGAGGAATGGAAGCACTAATGTTGGGCAGCTTAATGATGTTTGTGTCTGGATTTTGGGTCAGGCTACCCAGTTCCATTAGCGCATCCGGAACGCGTTGCTCTTCGGTCAAGTATTCGGGGAAGTTGGCTAGAATCCGAGCGGCTAAGGAAATATCGCTGGTTTCGACTTCAATGCCTGCGGCGGCTGAGAAGGTATTTACGATGGGCAGCAAGGAATAAGTCGCTAAGGCAGGCGCCTCATCAGTTTTGGTATAAATAATCTTCGATGTTTGATCTGTCATTTTAACCCCGTGTTTGCGTCTGGCCCGACCAACCACGACTTGTTGGTCAGCCCCTTTAAATTCTGCGTGCGGATCATACAGAATACTGACCTAAATTTATAGGTTGTAAAAATACTACAAATAATTCGCCTTTAAGCCGTGCGTTGGGCTATCCATCCCAGATAGTGACCCCGAATTCCGGTATTTTGGGATGGTAGTTGCGGTATTTTGCTGAAAGTACGCTACATATCACTCAAAGGGGCTCAGCCAACGGCGGAATAATTTGGCATTCAACCAATGCAGATGGAGCCACACTACCCCCTATGACTAAGTCTAGTCGAACATTAGTCTCGATAATTAGGGAGTACAGCGCATCCTGTACAGATAAAGGTGTTTGCCACCAATGCTTTTGCTAAGCTTAGTGGCACCTATTTTGGTATCTTCTGGTTCTCGCCAAGCCTAGTCGTATCTGGGTTACTTTCAGGATTTGAGGGTAGACTCGGGATTTCAAAGCCAGATATTGGGCTTTGTCTTCGAAAAGCTAGGGTACTACAGCTAGGCCAACTTACTTACAGGTAGCACATGAGAAGTATATTTCTGTTAGTCACTGCACTGATTTGGTCGCTGAATAGCGTGGCCACCGTTGAAAGCCCCTCTGCACTCACGTTTACAGAAACCCAAGGCAAAACGGCAATCGAGATTATCGATAAGCTGTCCACTAGGCATTACCGTAAGCTGTCACTTGACGATGACCTGTCAAGCGCCTATTTGGACAAGCTGCTCGAAACCTTAGACCCTGGCAAAGCCTATTTTTATGCAGCTGACGTAAAGCGTTTCGAAAAGCTGCGTTCTAAATTCGACGACTTCTTTCGCACCGGTAACCTGGCACCGGGATTCGAAATTTACAACCTTTACCGCGATCGTGTGAGCTCGCGGCTTATGGCCATCGTTGCGGAACTGGAAGATCCTGAAACACAATATGATTTCACCAAAGATGAGTTTCTCGACAATGACAGAGAAGCTGCACCTTGGCCAAAAGATAAGGCGGCGTCTGATGAGCTGTGGCGAAAGCGCGTAAAAGCCTCAGTGCTATCGTTAAAACTTTCGGGTAAAACGATTGAAGAGTCAAAAACTACATTGGTGCGCCGCTATAAGAACCAAATCACGCGGCTTCAACAGCAAGATCGTGAGGATGTTTTTGAAACATTAATCAATGCCCTAACGCTATTGTATGACCCCCATACCAACTATCTGTCGCCTCGGACACTGGAAAATTTCAATATCAACATGTCGCTCTCGTTAGAAGGTATAGGCGCAGTACTTCAAACTGAAGACGAATTTACTAAAATTGTACGCTTGGTTGCAGCTGGGCCTGCAGACAAATCTGGACAACTTAAACCCGCTGACAAGATTATTGCGGTAGGCCAAGGCAAGGATGGTGAATTGGTTGATATCGTTGGCTGGAGGCTGGATGAGGTTGTGCAATTAATTCGCGGTGAACCCAATACAATTGTGCGGCTACAGGTTCAGCCCGCCAATGCTGATGCTACCGCGATTAAAGTCGTCACAATCAATCGCGAGCGGGTCAAGCTTGAAGAGCAGGCAGCTAAAAAAGCGGTGTTTGAGCTTAAAGATGGCAACACCACCTATAAATTAGGTGTTATTGACATCCCTGCATTTTATTTGGATTTTGAGGCCTATCGAAAGCGAGACCCAAATTATAAGAGCACCACAAGGGACGTTATGAAGCTCCTGCGTGAGCTTGAGCAGGAGCAGGTTGACGGCATTATCTTGGATTTGCGCAACAATGGCGGTGGCTCGCTGCAGGAAGCGACCACGTTAACTGATCTATTCATAGATCCGGGTCCCGTTGTTCAAATCAGGCAGTCGAACGAAACCATTTCGCGTTTCCATCGCTCGCGCTCGCGAGCACTTTACCGCGGACCACTTTTGGTTCTAATCAATCGTTTGAGCGCGTCAGCGTCTGAAATTTTTGCTGGCGCCATTCAAGATTACGGCCGAGGCATTATAGTGGGCTCACAGTCATTTGGTAAGGGCACAGTACAATCCCTCACTGGACTGCAAGAAGGACAGTTGAAAATTACGGAATCAAAGTTTTACCGCGTCTCAGGAGAGAGCACCCAACATCGAGGCGTGATACCGGATATCGCGCTGCCTAATCTTATCGATGAAGCTGAAGTGGGTGAAAGTGCGTATCCCAATGCCCTCCCCTGGGATAAAATCCATCCGGTTCCCCATGAAAAATATTACGACATAACGCAATTGATGAGGGATATAAATCCTCAGCATGAGTCGCGAGTGGCGGTCAATCCTGATTTCAATTTCCTTCGGGATCAATTGAATTTGGTCACTGAACTCAAAGAGAAGAAGCAATTATCACTCAATGAGCAAAAACGCCTCGCTGAAAAAGAGGCGTTGGACAAGCGTAACTTACTCAGTGAAAACGCCCGCCGAATCGCAAAAGGCGACAAGCCCTACGCCAACATCGAAGCGCTTAAAGCTGCCAATGAGGCGGACAGTGAGCAAGCCATGAGTGGTTTGGTTCAAATTGATACAGAAAAAGATGCGATGTTGAGAGAGGCTGGCTTTGTTCTAGCCGATTTCATAGCTTCTCAGCGAGAAGAATCGGCGAGTAAGCTGGCAGATTTTCGTTAGCGGCGGTCGACCCAAACCCAAAAGAGCCCTAAACTAGGGCTCTTTTTTTTGGCTGAAATAGTAGACCTATGAAAAGCGTCATATCATTTAATATTAATAGTTTGAGAGCTCGTCTGCCGCAACTGCAGGCGATTATCGACAAGTATGATCCAGATTTTATTGGCCTGCAGGAGACGAAAGTCCAGGACAAGGACTTCCCTGAGGCGGCCATAAATGACATGGGTTATCAGGTAATTTTTCACGGTCAAAAGACCCATTACGGGGTGGCCTTATTGTCTAAGCAGACACCTGAACGCATTGTAAAAGGTTTTTTGTCCGACACTGAAGATGCGCAACGCCGGTTTGTGGGTGGCTGCTATTCGTTTAACGGCGAACCGCTGTGGGTGTACAACGGCTATTTTCCGCAAGGCGAGAATGAATCGCATGAGATCAAATACCCAGCAAAGCGAAAATTTTATGCCGATTTAATGCGGCACCTTGAGGACAATCATTCGCCATCGGAAAATATTATCGTTATGGGCGACATCAATATATCGCCAACTGATTTGGATATTGGCATCGGAGAGCCCAACAGAAAACGCTGGCTAAGAGACGGCAAGTGTAGTTTTTTGCCCGAAGAGCGCGAATGGCTTGATAAACTATTGGGTTGGGGTTTAATCGATAGTTTTCGACGTTTCCATCCTGACGTTAACGATCACTTTAGCTGGTTTGACTATCGTAGCCGTGGTTTCGAAGACAGCCCCAAACGCGGACTGCGCATTGATGCAATTTTGTGTTCAGCACCGTTAATCGCGAGTTGTGTGTCGGCGGGCATTGATTACGAAATACGAGCAATGGAAAAGCCTTCAGATCACGCACCTATTTTCCTGAACTGGTAACAGTTGGGGCATGTAGCCCCACCTTCCGCCAACATGCCTTCCACTCTAGCCGTTAGAGGCTCACTCGCTCTTTCCAAGCCAGCGTTTCATGCTGGATTCCAGCTGGTCGTAGCTCACCGGCTTGGGTAAATAATCGCTCATTCCAGAGGCAAAACATTTTGATTGATCGCTGCTGCCTGCATGAGCAGTCATTGCAATTATCGGCAGTGGATTGTCAATCCCTTGTTCCGCTTCCTTTTTTCGAATTGCAGCAGTAGCCGCATAGCCATCCATTTCAGGCATCTGACAATCCATCAACACTAAGTTGAAGGATTGCTCAGCCAATGCGGCCAATGCTTCTTTGCCGTTGTTAGCCAGTGTTACCTTGTAGCCCAGTTTTTGCAGCATACTTTTACTCACCATTTGATTTACACGGTGATCATCTACTAACAATATGCGCTTGCCTATGCCTTGCTTGTGATCGTGCAGCGGTACGTCACCCACTTCGGATGCAACATTGATGAGTGCTTCGGCCACAGTTTGATGTAAATTCCCGCGCAGTACTGGTTTTAGCAGGTTTACTAAGTGCGCATTATCGAACAGCGTTGCAACTTCTGTCGTAGCACGCTGTTGCAGCGTTGTGACGACAACTTGCGGCAATTCTTTAAAAGCTTCTACCAATAACAATCGCTTAGATACCGAGAGCAGTTCCAGTGAGCGAACCAACGTGTATATTAATATGCCGTCAAACGGATGATCGCTCTCAAGCGCTTCCTCCAGTTTTGTTAGCGCCGATTCTTCATCCTGAGCGGTTTCAATCAACATACCCCAGGTCTCCATCTCTACTAAGAAAGAACCCACGATAGAGTCTGGAATGCCTAGCAGCAATAATCGTTTATTTCTAAGCTGAGGGTTGATTGAAATGGTTTTTGGCGAGCGGCTCGTCGTTTCCAACGTGATATTAAAATAGTACTGGGTGCCCTGCCCTGGCTCTTCAAACACCTGAAGCGAGCCATTCATGCATTCCGCAAGCCCTTTACATAGCGTTATGCCAAGGGGAATTTCCTCGCCATGTTGATCTACGTGGTCGGACTGATCAAATTCCTTTTCTCGCGTGGAAATCTCTTTGTGTTGATCAACGATGGTAATCTGGAGCTCGCCCTGCTGGTCATTTTTAAGTACAAATTCAGATTTGAAAAATACGTCGCCGCTACTGGAATACTTAATAGCATGGCTTAGTAAATTAATTAATACTTGTTGTAGGCGTTGGGCGTCGCCCTTTACTCTCACAGGCGTTTCATTGTCGAGCACGTGATTTAACTCGACGGCTTGTTGGTAAGCGTCGTGTGAGACATCTTCAACTACGTGCTCAATCAGCTTCCAAAGGTTGAATATTGAATGATCGAGCACTAGGTTTTCATTGGACGCATTTGAAAAATCAATGGCATTATGGACGAGATTTAACTGTCGCTCGCCGGCTTTGTTTGCAAGTGCCAGTAACTCACGTTGCGCAGCGGTGAGTTCGCTGTCATCCAGCAAACTGAGCGCGCCTAGAATATCATTCAATGACGTGCGCAATTCTCCACCAAAGCGCGTAAGAAAGGTATTTTTCAGCTCTGCTGCTGCTTCTGAATCACGCTTTTCTAGCTCTAAGCTTTTCGCGTGTTGATCTAGATTAAACTGGGCCTCTAAGCGATCCCAATAGGTTCGGGAGGTAACCTCACCCTGATGGTCGAGCAACAAATAAAACACCAGCATTGTCACGCCGTATATGTAGCCTTCCCAGGTGCCGAGCAAAATGGCGGCGGCGGCGGCCGGAATCTGGCCAATAAATAAATACATCCCAAGAAAGCGACGGTAAGGCGCCAAAACATTAGCAACACTTGAATAAAATACGACCGAATACAACCAGATCAGCAATGTATCGTTTTGCATGCCTACCACCCAGGTAATAGACACAATGATAAAGCTCCACCAGCCTGCCCCCACAAATGAAGCCCAAAAGTAATGCGTGCGCCAGCGGCCTGGGGCTCTAGGATAAAGGCTGTCGAATCTGAATAAAAAATAACCGCGCCACAGTGTGATGAGGAGCAATCCGATGGCTAAGCCTGTGGCATAGTTGGGCATCTCTTGATAGAAGTCACCGAGCGCCAAGCATAAAATAAACGCGAAGAGGTTGAGAATAAGCCCCCTGCGGCTGTATTTCGCCATGCGCGCATCGGTCTCGCGCATGATCTTCCTGTCTTTTTGAACTTTGTTGGCCGGTACAAAGAGCTGCAGCATCTAGTTCCTCTTGGGGATTCTTTGCCGTTTTGGTAAGTGTCGGCATTGTAGGCCGAGCACAGCTGGGTGTGAATTTATTTATGGTTGTGTCAACCAATACGGCTGGTATACGTTATATTCAATGAATAATAGCTAATCCAAGGCGTTCGGACTGCTTTGAACAAGGACTCACTCAATCAATTCCTGCAATCACAGGAGGTGCAGGCATTTAAAATTGCCCGAGCTGCTGTGGGAAGCCATGAAGATGCCTTGGACATTGTTCAGGATGCGATGCTGAAACTGTGCAAATATTATGCGGATAAGCCTGAGTGTGAATGGCCACCCTTGTTTTATCGCATTCTGAACAATCGGATTATGGATCATTTCAGGAAAAACAAGCAGCATCGCAACGTGGTAATTGAGGACGTGGAGGCTAATCAGGCCAGTGAAGTACCAGATAGCTATGCCCCCGAGGGATTTCGATCGCTACTGGGAGCCCAACAACTCACACGATTAACAGATGCGCTATCGGCACTCCCTGCCCGTCAACAGGAGGCCTTTCTGTTGCGTTGCTGGGAGGGGCAAAGCACAGCAAGTACGGCCGATAGCATGGGCTGTACAGAAGGTAGCGTTAAAACACATTACTCGCGCGCGCTCAATGCACTCAGGCAAGCGCTACAGGATCTCTGGCCATGAAACACAGCCAACCACCAACCCCTATTAGTTCACTAGATGAGCGGCGTGAATTTGCTGATTTTGCAGGCAAATTGCCCGATCAGATCATCGTGGACGACGCTACAAGGGAGCGATTGGCTCTGGCGAGAGCTAACGCCCTCAGCACGGCTAGCAAGACCCGTTGGTTGCCTTGGTTGGCGGCTGCTTCTGTCTTTTTTGCGGTTAGCTGGCTGGTGCTTCAGCCTTACTCCGCGGTCGAGCAAACAGCGGAGCTAGCCATGATGGCTGAACTGGAAGACCCCAATATAGACCTTGAGTTAATCGATAACTTGGAATTTTACGAGTGGCTCAGTGAACTGGAAGGTTAATACGATGTGTTTAATGGCGGCTGGCTTTGCGACCCTATCGCTGGCTGAAGAGACCAAAAATATCTCACCTGCTGACCCTGAGCTGCTTATATTTTTGGGCGGGTGGGAGGCCGGTGACTCAGAGAGCTATACGCCACTCGAGTGGCTAGATATGTTGGATGATTTGGAGAGTACAGAAAGCTTCCCTAGTCAATTACACACAGGGGCGGAAACACAGCCTAAGAGAGACCTGGAATGAAGATTTCCATCAATTTAGGGCCCTATATTTTGCTGGCTACATTGACTTGCTGGACACCAGCGGGGCTGGCGGAGGGAGTGGCTTGGGAGAGCCTTACGCCTGAGCAGCAACAATTACTGGCGCCCATGGCAGCCGAATGGGGCTCATTTAACGCCGATCGACAACAGCAGTTGTATCGTGGCGTGCAGCGCTATCAATCTATGACGCCGAACGAACAGGCGGAAGCAAGACGGAACTTGAAGCGTTGGCAACAGCTGCCAGCGGCTGATCGAGAGCGTTTAAAGGCGCGATATCAAGAGTTTAAAGCCCTACCCCCTCATCAGCGACAGCGGCTGCGTCAGGCGCACGAACAATTTAAAAGGATGCCGCCGGCCCAGCGTGAACGCATTAAGCGACGCTGGCAATCGATGACACCCGAAGAGCGAAAGTCCATGCGAGAGCGGCTAAAGCGCATGACGCCAGCGGAACGGAAAGCGCTGAAAGAAAAACTCAAGAAAAGGCGTAATGCTGACTGATCAATGACAAAGGAGGCCCGTTATTATTGGCGATTTTGTTGCCATCAGGCCTCTACTTCTATCTTTTTATCCCCGCGTCGCCGGTCGTAGCCCGTGCGCAGTTCGATTAGAGGGCGCCGATAGGCACGGCCACGGCGGCGTTGATCGCGTCGACGCTCCCTATTTGGCAAAGATTCAGGTAGATCAACGGGACGCTCAACGGGAACTTCTTTCGGCAGTGTTTGACTTACCGGAGTGATTTTAACGCTACTCATAGGCTGTGTGTACAATCTGATGTCGGACATAAGTGGGGCTCCCACTGAACCTATACCCTAAATTGTGCCGCCACAGTTTTCAACTGGTCTGCCAAACCTTGCAACGAGGTACTGAGAGCGGCTACTTGTTCAGTATTTTCTTGCGCAATTTTCGAGGCATCCCGCATATTAATCACATTACCCTGGATGCTTTGAGCGAAATGTTGCTGCTCTTCCGTGGCAGCCGCAATTTTTTGATTCATATCGGTGATAGATGTAACTTTGCTGGTGATAGCGTCGAGTGAATGGCCAGTTTCGCTGGCTTGCGAAACACTTCGGCTCGCCCCTGCTTTCCCAGTCTCCATCACCTGCACAGCCTCGCGAGCCGCAGATTGAAGCTGCTCGATCACCTTCTGAATTTCATGGGTGGACTCCTGCGTGCGCGATGCCAATGTGCGGACTTCATCGGCTACCACTGCGAACCCACGGCCTTGTTCGCCAGCTCTAGCCGCCTCAATCGCGGCATTGAGGGCTAACAGGTTCGTCTGTTCGGCAATGCCCTTAATGACGTCGAGAATACCTGCCACACTTTCGGTATCGGACTCCAGCTTGACGATGACCTCTGCCGCGCGTTCGACTTCGGTCGCCAAACGATTAATTGTTTGCACGGTATCGTTGACGATTTTCAATCCGGCCTGGGCCTCTGTATCCGCGTCTGTGGCCGCCTGCGCCGCTGAACCGGCGTTTTGGGCGACGTTGTTGACACTTCGCATCATGTCATCCATAGAGTGAGTAACTCGCTCTGAGGAGTGTGTCTGCTCGGTTGAAAGCCGCTCAGATTCATGGGATACGCCGTTTAGCCGCTCTGCAACATCGGTAAGCGGCTCGATGACTTTCATCACCTCCCCAATAGTGCGGTGTAACTTATCGACAAAGGTGTTGAACCAGCCCACCAACTCACCCAATTCGTCATCGGAATTCTTGCGAAGTCGTCGGGTTAGGTCTCCCTCCCCTTGCGCGATATCCTTGAGTGACTTGGTGATGACATTGACGTTGCGGGTGATAATAATCGCGATGCTAATGGATATGGCGAGCAATAGGACGACCATCACTACACCCACGATCAAACCGACTTTTAGATTGCTTTGTTCGGTTTCAGTGGCCTGGCTGACGGTGTCTTTAAAGCTGGCATGGCTTTGATCTCGGAATAGCTTCAATGAATCGTTGACGGCATTTAATGCCTTGGTGCGCCGGTCGGCAATGGCGGCCAATTGGCTAAAGTCTACCGTGCCATCGATCATACTCGCGGTGAGGTCATAGGAGATCTTAAGGTAAATCTCCAAGAGCTCTTCCATTTCATCTATTTGGTCTCGCTTGTCCGGCAGGAGGCGGCGAGTTTGGGCGAGGTTCTCCTCAATATTCTGACCCATGCGCTTGGCGTTGTTGAGCATGTCGATTTCACCGGTGCTGGCGGCAGTACCCATGGTTTCGTTCATGCGATCAAGCGTAACGATGTTGGCCTGCGCCAACTCCAGAACCGGGAAGTAGACATCCTGGATGAGATTGAGCCGATCGACGTTTTTAAAGCCAGAATTGACAGTGAAAAGCAGATAAAGGGCAAAGCCCGTAATCCCTACGGCAGGAATCAACAAAATTTTATACTTGATACTGACGCGACTGAGCCATTTCATAGGGTTAGTATGCCTTTATTACACTGATGTAAGCATAGCTAATAACCCGATGGATGCTACTAGCCAGCCGCTATAACTGTTTATCGGCGGCAGCTAGGCGGGCTTTAATGGTCAATGGCGAGTAAAACGGTTGAATCTAGCTATTTTCCGGCCTAAACCATGCTAGTTCATGATGTAAATTGGCTACCCCACCGATGATTAGCAAGGTGGGGGCGTGAATCTCTCGACCAGCCGCTAGAGCTGGCAAGGTTGCAAGGGTGCCAGAATGGACGCGTTGGGCCGGCGTGGTGCCGCGCTCGATCAGGGCGGCCGGCGTTTCAGGCGATTTCCCGTGTTTAACCAATGTGCTGCAGATACTGCTTAAGCCCTGCAGGCTCATGTAAAACACGAGGGTTTGATCATCGGCAACGAGCTCAGCCCAACGTATGTTGGGCTGGTTGTCTTTTAGATGACCGGTTATGAATCGCACAGATTGGGCATGATCGCGATGCGTCAGTGGGATACCTGCGTAAGCAGCGCAGCCCGAGGCGGCAGTAATCCCGGGTACAACCTCAAAGGGTATTCCCTGACTGGCGAGCAACTCGATCTCTTCGCCACCCCGACCGAAAATAAAGGGATCACCGCCCTTCAACCGCAATACGCGTTTACCTTGCCGCGCCAACTCCACCAATAATTGATTGATTTGACCTTGCGGCAAGGTGTGTTCCGCACGCCGTTTACCGACGTAAATTCGATCGGCATCACGTCTTACTTTGTCCATGATTTCGGGGGATACCAATCGGTCGTAAAGTACCACATCGGCCTGCTGCATCAATTGCAATGCGCGCAACGTCAGCAAATCAGGGGCACCGGGGCCGGCTCCCACCAGATACACCTCTCCCTCAATGCTCTGCTTGGTAGCCAATATTTTGAGCGCCTCGGCCTCGGCTTTAACGAGTTGGCCCTGAGATGCCAAACTGGCCGCAGAACTGTCAAAAAACCGCTCCCAAAAGTTTCTACGTTGATTTTCCGGTAGCGATGCTTTGACTTTTTCACGCAGACCATCGGCAAATTTAGCAATGCGGCCAATGCCTTCAGGGATAAGGGACTCAATGGTTTGGCGCAGCCTACGGGCCAATACAGGTGCCGCCCCGCCGCTGGAAATGGCAACGACTAGCGGGCTTCGATCAATAATTGCGGGAGTAATTACGCTGCACAGGGATCGCTCGTCTACGACATTGACCGGCAGAAAACGGGCTTTACACGCGACAGAAATCTCGGTGTTTAGCTGGCTGTCATCAGTGGCAGACACAACCAGACACACACCCTCTAAATCCGACAATTGATAGCCGCGCGAATGCCATTGGCCACCCGTAGCGGTGATCAATGACTGCAATTCAGTAATGCACTGGGGGCTAACAAGGTTAATACGCGCTTGCGCTTTAGCCAGCAGACGTGCCTTGCGCAAGGCCACCTGACCGCCACCAACCAATAGAACCGGTTGCTGGCGCAGGTCAAAGAAAAATGGGAAGTAGTCCATTAACCAAGCTGAGTCTTACCGCCCAAATAAGGCTGTAAAACTGTAGGTACTTTTACGCTGCCATCGGCCTGTTGATAGTTCTCTAGCACTGCCAATAAGGTGCGACCAATTGCCAAGCCGGATCCATTGAGCGTGTGTAGCAGTTCCACCTTGTTGGTTTCTGGATTGCGGAATCGAGCCTTCATGCGACGCGCCTGAAAGTCTCGGAAGCTTGAACAAGAAGAAATCTCTCGATACTTAGCCTGACTCGGAATCCACACCTCGATATCGTAGGTTTTAGCCGCGGAGAAGCCGATATCACCGCCGCACAAAATCACCGTGCGGAACGGCAGCTCCAGCTTTTTCAGTATCGCTTCGGCATTATCCAGTAACGAATCAAGCGCTGCATCGGATTGTTCTGGCCGCACGAACTGTACCAGTTCAACTTTTTCAAATTGATGCTGTCGAATCATGCCGCGAGTGTCTCTACCGTGAGAGCCTGCTTCACTGCGAAAACACGGTGTGTGGCAAACAAGCTTCATGGGCAAATTTGCTTTTGCATCTAATATTTCATCACGCAGCAAATTTGTGACCGGCACTTCCGCCGTGGGAATTAAATAAAAATCTCTATCATCGTTGAGTTTAAACAAATCTTCCTCAAATTTTGGCAGTTGACCTGTGCCATAGAGCGAGTCTTTGTTCACAATAAACGGTACATAAACTTCTTCGTAGCCGTGCTCGTTTTGATGGACATCTAACATAAATTGAATCAGTGCACGGTGTAGGCGTGCGATGTCGCCACGCATCACAGCGAAACGAGCGCCCGTCAACTTGGTGGCCACCTCAAAATCTAAGCCACCCAGCTGCGCGCCAATTTCCACGTGATCTTTTACGTCGAAATCAAATGCCCGAGGCTCACCCCAACGCCGAATTTCAACATTGTCCTCTTCGCTAAGGCCATCCGGAACCTCCTCTGCCGGGATGTTCGGGACACCCGCTAACACCGCATCTAATTCTGACTGCACCTCTGTCAGTGCAGCTTCAGCGTCAGTTAACTGGGCCTTTAGGTTTTCAACCTCTGCAAGCAAGGGCGCGATATCTTCACCTTTTGCCTTTGCTTGACCGATACCTTTTGAGCGAGCATTGCGCTCCTGCTGTAGCGCTTCGGTACTGGATTGAATGCCACGACGGCGTTCTTCCAGCGCCTTGATGGACTCGATATCCAGCGTGTATCCGCGTTTTTTCAGTTTGTCGGCTACTTCTTCAGGGTTAGTTCTGACGTACTTAGAGTCAAGCATGGGGAATGGGGTCTCGTATTACAGGTATTCGCTGGTGATTTTAATAGCTAGAGAAACGGCAATGATACAGCTGGTCACACTGAGGAGTACATAGGCAATGGCTGTAAGCGAAGCGCCATTGCGCATAAGCGCAAACGCATCTAATGAAAACGCCGAAAAAGTGGTAAATGCCCCCAAAAAGCCCGTCATCAGTAGATGCCTTAGCACTGGGTGATCAGTACCGCGCTCGATCAGCCAGACATAAGCCACACCCATCAGGGCAGACCCCAAGACGTTGATACAGAGTGTGGGTAAGGGAAAGCGCTGTTCAAATAAGGGGTATAGCCATAAATTCGCGCCATAGCGTGCCATAGCACCCAATCCCCCACCCAGTGCAATGGCTAGCCAAATCATAAATCCACCATCGGCCAGCGCCTTTGCGGACTGCTCGCATCAAGTTTTTGCAGCCGCTCAAGCTTTTCGCCGATCTTGATCTCCAGTCCTCTCGGTACCGGCTGGTAGTAACGTCGCGCGGCTATGGCCTGCGGCAAATAACTTTCGCCGGCCGCGTAGGCATCGGGCTCGTCGTGAGCATACCGATAATCAGCACCGTTTCCCTGATCCGCCATTAGTTGGGTAGGCGCATTGCGCAGGTGGATGGGCACATCAAAGCTAGGGTCAGATTTCACATCTGCCATCACTTTGTTAAAGGCCTTGTAGACAGCATTACTTTTGGGCGCCGCCGCGAGATAGGCAAGCGCCTGTGCGATAGCAAGCGCACCTTCTGGGTGCCCTAGCCGCGACTGAACATCCCATGCCGAAAGTGCAATATCTAGTGCTCTTGGATCAGCATTGCCCACATCTTCGCTTGCCATTCGCACCACGCGCCGGGCGACATACAGCGGGTCACAGCCACCGTCTAACATGCGGGCGAACCAATAAAGGGCACCATCGGGGTTAGACCCACGTACCGCTTTGTGCATTGCCGAGATCTGGTCGTAAAATTGGTCGCCACCTTTATCGAAACGCCTTACATCACTGCGCAAAACTTCTTCGACAACTTGATCGGATATGCTATTCCCCCCTTCCACCGGCTCTGCCAAATCAGCTGCGATCTCCAAGAGGTTGAGCAAACGGCGAGCGTCGCCGTCTGCGGCTGCACAAAGTGACGCTTTTACCGAATCGCTCAACTCTAAACCAAGCTGGCCAAGCCCGTAATCTTCATCGGATATAGCGCGGTCTATCAATTGCATTAATGCGTGATTATCTAATGATCGCAGGACATAAACTCGGCATCGAGATAACAGCGCACTGTTGAGCTCAAAACTTGGGTTTTCAGTGGTTGCGCCGACAAATATAAATGTCCCGTCTTCAATAAAGGGCAGGAAGGCGTCTTGCTGCCCTTTGTTAAACCGGTGGACCTCATCAACGAAAAGTAGGGATTTTTGAGCGCGGTTAAGCCTAAGTTGCTTTGCTTGCTCAACCACTTGGCGAATATCTTTAACACCGGCCATTACGGCTGACAGCGTGAAAAAATGCGCGTCAACTTGAGAGGCGAGCATCCGCGCCAGCGTTGTCTTTCCCACGCCGGGAGGACCCCAAAGAATCATGGAGTGGACCTGCCCGCTGGTTAAACATTCTCGCAGAGGTTTACCTTCTCCCAACAAATGTTCTTGGCCAACGTAATCGTCTAGGTTGCTTGCTCGCAGCCTAGCGGCTAACGGTTGATAGCCAACATGGGTATCGGTAAAAAGATCATCAGTCATTATGGATAATGTCAGTGCCCGCAGGTGGTGTAAATTGGAACACAGCGTCATCAAGCGTTGGATTTAAAACAACACGCGTGAAATTAAAGGTGGTGACATTGCCGGATTTATCGGTTAACCGCATCTGCGATAGTAGATTCGCGTTAAAGCTGGCTTGTATAGTCGCAAAATCAGCGCGCAGCTCTCGGCTGACGAGTTTAAACGACTGACTGGTACTATTAGAGTTCAACCGCGTTACAACATATTGGTTTTCAATCGTATTGCCATCGCCACTGAGCAACACTGCAGGTGTTTGTGAAACCTTGTCATTGATGGTGCTGACTGTCGCCTGCTCTAAATCGGGATCGTAAAGCCACAACAGCTCGCCGTCACTCATGAGCTGCTGGGGAAATGGAGACTCTGTTTGCCAAAGGAATTTGCCCGGTTTTTTAACCGCAAAACGCCCCTCACTTGACTGCAGTAGATTGCCCTTCGAATCCGCCAAAGTCTGCACGAATTGTCCTTGTGCAGATTGCATTTCCGTAAGTATCTTTGCAAGATCTTGCGTCGGCGATGCCAGAGAACTCGAGCATACCAGGCTCAAAACCAACGTTTGCAACAACGCTATAAACTTCACAGATAGTTCCTTAAAAATAGGTGTTAATGCCTTGGCGGTGCCGGCGCTAAAACCTCGCGGTTGCCATTCGTGCCCATGGAAGATACTACCCCCGCCTCCTCCATAGCTTCGATCAGACGCGCCGCGCGATTATAGCCAATACGCAATTTACGCTGCACCGATGAAATGGATGCTTTACGTGTTTCCGTGACAAACGCCAGAGCCTCATCATACAAAGGGTCTGACTCACTGTTGTCGCCATCCTCGCCCTCTGTGGGTAGGCCCGGCACTGGAATACTATTGGTGCTTTCATCAACAATTTCATCTAAATAATTTGGCTTGCCGCGCTTTTTCCAATCATCGACAACGGCGTGAACTTCGTGGTCATCCACAAAAGCACCGTGCACCCTTACAGGAACCGATGTGCCTGGGGGTAGATACAACATGTCACCATGCCCCAATAGTTGTTCGGCGCCGCCTTGATCCAGAATAGTTCTAGAATCAATTTTGGACGACACTTGAAACGCAATACGTGTGGGCACATTGGCCTTGATCAACCCGGTAATCACATCCACAGACGGGCGCTGAGTCGCCAAGATCAAGTGAATACCCGCCGCCCTTGCCTTTTGGGCAATACGGGCGATCAATTGTTCCACTTTTTTGCCAACAATCATCATCATATCGGCAAATTCATCGATGACGACGACAATTGCCGGCAGTGTCTCTAGGTCGGGAGCCTCTGCAACAGCCTCTCCCGCCACAAAATTTTCATCTGGGACCCATGTGGGATCTTTAATGGGTTCGCCGGCTTTAATCGCGTCTTCAATCTTTCGATTAAAGCCCGCGAGATTGCGCACACCCAAGGCCGCCATGAGCTTATATCTACGCTCCATTTCACCGACACACCACCGCAAGCCATTGGCTGCGTCTTTCATGTCGGTGATCACCGGCGTCAATAAGTGTGGGATATCGTCGTAAATGGACAGTTCCAGCATTTTTGGATCGACCAAAATCAGCCGGACCTCTTTGGGAGTGGATTTGTAGAGCAAGCTCAACAACATCACATTGACACCCACGGACTTGCCCGAGCCGGTCGTACCCGCAACGAGTAGATGAGGCATTTTGGCAAGGTCGGCGATTATTGGCTCACCCGCTATATCGTGACCCAAGGCCAGCGTGGTCGGCGATTTGGCGCGGTCGTAAACATCAGATGCCAAGACTTCACTCAACCGCACCATGGCGCGGTGCTCGTTGGGAATTTCAATGCCGACAACGGACTTGCCGGGGATGACTTCAACAACTCGCACACTGATTACCGCTAATGAGCGGGCCAAATCCTTAGCGAGGTTGGAAATTCGAGAGACCTTCACCCCGGGTGCCGGTTGAATCTCAAAACGGGTAACCACAGGCCCGGGCAGAACGGACACCACCTCTGCAGTAATGCCAAAGTCAGCCAGTTTTAGCTCCAGTAGCTTCGACAGTGCCTCAAGGTTTTCTTTGCTGTACCCTTTATTTCGATTGTCATCAGCGGGCTCTAATAAACCCAATTTGGGAAGTTCACCGTCGACGGTCGTGTCGACAAATAATGATTTTTGCTTTTCTTTTTCTACGCGAGGGCTGGGTGCTTTCTTTTTAACGGGAGGCGCAATAACAATGGGCTCGCGTCGCTCCTGCTTTTCTACCTGTGCAGCAATGGCTTTGCGGCGCGCTTTCTGTGACGCTTGAGCCTGCGCTTTTTCCTGCTGCCGTTTACGGTAGTTCGACCATTTCGCCGATAGCCAGCGGGTCAACTGCAAGGTGATACGACCAATGTTGTCCATTAGCCTTATCCAGCTTAAATCCGCAAACACCGTTAAGCCAAAGAGTAAGCTGGCTAGCAATATAAGCGTGGCACCTACAAAGGAAAATGCTTTATCAAGCGCTTCTGAAACTGAAGCTCCTAGCAGCCCCCCTTCGGAGAAAGGTAGGTTGGCATCGCCGGTTTGGTGTAGAGCGATTAAGCCGGTACCGCCAATCATCAACAGCACTAACCCCATAAACCGGAGGCTCAGTAGCAATACGTCTATACCGCGCTGGGTCTTTCTATCTCGAAAAATTAACCAAGCTCGCCAGCCTATTAACACGGGAAACAAGTACGCCATGTACCCAAACAGAGACATGCACACATCGGCGAGCCAAGCCCCAAAGGGGCCGCCGGCATTACTGACTGTTCTGTTTAGGCCCGTGCTGGACCAGCCTGGATCCACCGGATCATAGGTGGCCAATATCAGTGTCAGGAAGGCGCAAACTACCAGCAGACCAATTAACGCACCTTCTGTCACCGCACGCCCCACTACCTTGGTTGTAATGGGGGTTTGGGTTTGTTCCATGGATTTCAAAGGGTCACCCGCTCTATTTTGTGCACGGCTCCACGCCAGCCACTAGTACTATTAACTTAATAATCAACATGTTATACGCTTTTCTTAAAGTAAATAAAAGCGATAAATTTCTACTATAGCTAACTGTTATCCGATAGATTAAACGATACAATTTGCCTATTTCATGCCTATCCCTAGAATTTGGGGCAGCTAGCCCCCATTGAGGGAGCAACACATTTATTCATTTCGAAAATCAGGACCCCCTATGAGCGACATCAAGCACCATCGCCTCATCATTCTGGGCTCAGGCCCAGCCGGTTACACTGCGGCAATCTATGCCGCACGCGCCAACTTAAAACCTGTTGTTATCACCGGTATGCAACAGGGCGGCCAGCTTACCACAACCACCGAAGTTGAAAATTGGCCTGGTGGTGTACACGACCTTCAGGGTCCAGATCTAATGGTGCAGATGCAACAACACGCGGAGCGCTTCGACACCGAAATAATATTCGATCACATCGATTCGGTAGATTTGAACCAGCGACCTTTCATTTTGAAGGGTTCTAGCACCTACAGCTGCGATTCACTCATTATCTGCACTGGCGCGAGCGCCCAGTATCTGGGTCTACCTTCCGAAGAGGCGTACATGGGACGTGGCGTCTCGGCCTGCGCCACCTGTGATGGTTTCTTCTATCGAGACCAAAAGGTGGTTGTGGTTGGTGGTGGCAAC
The DNA here is from genome assembly GCF_014192475.1 of Simiduia aestuariiviva. Classification (GTDB taxonomy): domain Bacteria; phylum Pseudomonadota; class Gammaproteobacteria; order Pseudomonadales; family Cellvibrionaceae; genus Simiduia; species Simiduia aestuariiviva. Next base: position 375,443 of record NZ_JACHXZ010000002.1, on the reverse strand, counting down.
ACCGCTGTTGAAGAGGCATTGTACCTGTCAAATATCGCGTCGGAAGTGATTTTGGTTCATCGTCGCGATTCACTCCGCTCAGAAAAGATCCTTCAGGATAAGCTTTTTGAAAAGGCTAAAAATGGCAACGTGACGCTGATGTGGAACCACACCCTGGATGAAGTCTTGGGCGATGATTCCGGTGTCAATGGCATCCGCGTGAAGAGCACTCTCGACGGTAGTACGCAAAACCTGGATGTCCAAGGTGTCTTTATTGCTATCGGCCATAAACCTAATACCGATATTTTCAAAGACCAACTGGAAATGAAAGACGGATACATCATTGTCAAGTCGGGCATCAATGGCGCCGCGACCCACACCTCCGTTGAAGGCGTATTCGCGGCCGGTGATGTGTCTGATCACATCTACCGCCAGGCAATCACCTCTGCAGGTTCCGGGTGCATGGCGGCGCTAGATGCCGAAAAGTATTTAGACGATTTGGCCTGATTGCACGATGGGGATTAAGCTGTAATGAGTCCATTTCTGGAAGGAATGCACGCTTGATCCCCTGGTTATCCTCAGACATCCCCCACTTTCCATCTACGCAACACGCCCTAGATGATCCTAATGGCCTTTTAGCCGCAGGCGGGTCCCTATCGCCCGAGTGGCTGCTCTGCGCCTATCGACAAGGGATTTTCCCTTGGTTTGACGAGGAAGGGCTGATTCTCTGGTGGTCACCAGCGCCTCGAATGGTGTTGATTCCAGAAAAAATCCACCTCTCCCGAAGCCTTCGTAAAACCATTAGGCGCGGCCAGTTCACCATTCGCTTTGATACCGCCTTTGAAGAAGTCATTGCGCAATGTGCGAATCTTAGAAAGGCGGATGGCACATGGATTCTGCCGTCAATGCAATCTGCTTACTGTGTAATGCACCAGTTAGGCTACGCCCATTCGGTTGAAGTTTGGGAGCAAGATTCACTCGTGGGCGGGTTGTATGGCTTGTGTATTGGGTCTCAATTTTTCGGCGAATCCATGTTTTCAACCAAGCCGAATGCCTCGAAAGTCGCGCTCATAGCCTTAGCTAAGCACGCGGACTTTTGGGGTATTCGTGCCATTGACTGTCAAATGCACACAGATCACCTCGCGTCGATGGGGGCTCAGCTCTTTGATAGGCCCGAGTTTGAGGCTATGCTAAAAGGGTGTGATTGCCCTTCGGCAGCCGATTGGCGTTTTCGCCCGGAATTGATGCATGTCTAGCTCAATCAACCTCAAGCTTTTCTCTACGCATCCCCATCCCTGCAGTTATTTGGAGGATCAGGAGGCTACTACGGTCTTTGTCGACCCTGAAGCCGAGATGGATGCAAACCTGTACAGCCGGCTTTCGGATCTAGGATTTAGGCGGTCAGGACAGCATGTCTATCGCCCCCAATGCGCCAGCTGTAACGCGTGCCTGCCAGTGCGTGTTAGGCTCGCAGGATTTAAGCCCAATCGCACTCAGCGACGTACGCTCAAACGCAATGCGGACCTCACGCTTTCCCTAGTAGAGAATATCGATACCGACGAGTGTTATCACCTCTACGTGCGATATATCTCTGAGCGCCACCGCGATGGCGATATGTACCCCCCGAGCAGAGCGCAATACCGTGGCTTTCTCACTAATGAATGGGGTGTTACCCGTTTTCTAGAGGCCAGACTCGATGGTCACTTAGTGGGGATCGCTGTTTGTGACGAGCTCGAACATGGATTATCTGCGGTTTACACCTACTTCGACCCAGATTTAACTAATCGGAGCCTCGGTAGCTGGTTCATTTTGCAGCAGATTTTGTGGACCTATCGCCTGAACCTACCCTACCTCTACCTAGGCTACTGGATTCGAGAGTGTCAAAAAATGAACTACAAAACCCAATATCAGCCTTTGGAGTGCTTAAGAGCCGGTTTTTGGGCAACATTATTGGCAAATTAATGCTGTCATCCTTGGCGGCTGAGTTGATTTAGTGCACAATTGCCGCCTTCTCGAATTTGGCCAGTTTTCCGGCCGACATATGCATCAAAGAGGACATTGCCGGATGGCACGCGAAGATCATATTGAAATGGAAGGTGAAGTGGTAGATACCCTGCCAAACACCACCTTTAAAGTTAAGCTCGAAAACGGTCATGTGGTCATTGCACACATCTCCGGAAAAATGCGTAAAAACTACATCCGTATTCTGACGGGCGATAAAGTTAAAGTCGAATTAACACCTTACGACTTAAGCAAAGGTCGCATCACCTACCGGGCTCGCTAATCGGTCCAGACCGCTGGCCGGTTGAAGCTCACGATTCGGCTGTAAGGTGACACTTGCAGGACATAAAAAAAGGCAGCTAAAGCTGCCTTTTTTATGTCTGGTGTATTTGGGATCAAGTCATGGCGGGCTCTTTGGTGTTCTCGGTAGCAACGACCAACTCACCCTCCTCTTCGTCGACGATGACCTGTCCGCCGGCATCAGCCAGCTCACCAAATAACACCATCTCTGCCAACGGCTTCTTGATTTTTTCTTGAATCAAGCGCGACATTGGTCGAGCCCCCATCTTTTCATCATAGCCATGTATTGCAAGCCAATCGCGCGCGGCCTCGGTCACGGTTAACTGCACATGCTTGTCATCCAACTGCACCTGTAGCTCAACCAGGAATTTATCGACGACGGTTTTGATAACATCGAGTGTAAGAGGTGCAAACTGAACAACTGCATCCAACCGGTTTCGGAATTCAGGCGTAAACGCCTTTTTAATTTCTTCCATGCCGTCGGTGCTGTTGTCTTGGTCGGTAAAGCCCATGGAGCGCTTGCTCAACACTTGAGCGCCAGCATTGGTTGTCATAACTAAAATAACATTTCGGAAATCTGCCTTGCGCCCATTATTATCGGTGAGTGTTCCGTGATCCATTACCTGCAACAACAAGTTAAAGACTTCAGGGTGCGCCTTTTCAATTTCGTCCAAAAGCACGACACTGTGTGGATGTTTGGTGACTGCATCAGTTAACAAACCTCCTTGATCGAAACCTACATAGCCAGGTGGCGCCCCAATCAAACGCGATACGGTGTGGCGCTCCATATATTCAGACATGTCAAAGCGAAGCAACTCGATACCCATCAATTTCGCCAGCTGCCTACAAATTTCGGTTTTGCCCACGCCCGTTGGGCCTGCTAACAAAAATGAGCCAATGGGTTTTTCGCCAGCGCCGAGGCCGGCACGGGCCAGCTTAATAGATGTCGCGATGGTCCCAACGGCTTCGTTTTGACCAAATACCACCATGCGCAATTGGTCCTCGAGCGTTCGCAACTGCTCTTTATCATTACTCGATACGCTTTTTGGTGGAATTCGTGCAATTTTCGCAACCATTGCTTCGATGTCCGCAACGCCAATTTGCTTCTTGCGTTTATTTGCCGGTTGCAATTGCTGGAACGCACCGGCTTCATCAATAACATCAATGGCTTTATCTGGCATAAAGCGGTCATTGATATATTTCCCGGCTAACTCAGCCGCGGCGCGCAGTGCTGTGTCCGTGTATTTTAGACCGTGATGCTCTTCAAACCTGCTCTTTAACCCTTTTAAAATGTGATAGGTGTCGTCTATGGATGGCTCATTGACATCAATTTTTTGGAAGCGGCGAGACAAGGCGCGATCTTTTTCAAATATTCCGCGATATTCTTGGAATGTGGTGGAGCCAATACACCGCATCTCTCCAGACGTTAATAATGGCTTAAGGAGATTGGAGGCATCCATTACGCCACCTGATGCCGCGCCAGCACCAATAATGGTATGAATTTCATCGATAAATAAAATGGCGTTGTCCTGTTTCCGAAGATCCGCTAACAAGCCCTTAAAACGTTTTTCGAAATCACCCCGGTATTTAGTGCCCGCCAATAGTGATCCGAGATCAAGAGAATAAACAACGGAATCTAATAATGTTTCAGGAACTTCGCCTTCCACTATTTTCTTTGCCAGTCCCTCTGCGATAGCAGTCTTGCCAACGCCCGACTCGCCAACTAAAAGCGGATTGTTTTTACGTCTGCGTGCAAGTACTTGCGCAACCCGCTCCACTTCATCTGCGCGCCCTACCAACGGATCAATTTTACCACCCGCGGCCAATTCGTTTAAATTGGTGGTAAAGCTATCGAGCGGACTTTGCTGCGCGCCTGACTCACTCACAGCCTCTTCATCAACAGAATCTGGCTGCTGCTCAGGCGCCGTGTGACCTGAGTGGCCAGACACCTTTGAAATCCCGTGGGTGATGTAATTTACGACATCGATTCGCGCAATAGATTGTTGCTTGAGATAATAGACAGCCTGACTTTCTTGTTCGCTAAAGATGGCGACCAAGACATTTGCACCTGTAACCTCTTTTTTACCTGAGGACTGGACATGAAATACGGCGCGCTGTAGCACACGCTGAAACCCTAGGGTGGGTTGCGTTTCTCGCTCAGGATCATTTTCCGGTATGAGCGGGGTCGTCGAATCGACAAATTCGATCAATTCTTTGCGTAGCTTATTCAGGTCAGCCCCGCAGGCCCTCAACACAGTGGCTGCGGATTCATTGTCTAGCAATGCGAGCAGTAGGTGTTCAACCGTCATGAACTCATGGCGCTTCGCTCTGGCTCCTTTAAAAGCCAGATTTAAGGTAACTTCCAAGTCTTTGCTTAACATCTTTAATAACCTCTAAGCTTCGTCACCTTCACCAGCAGCTTCTATTTCGCATAAAAGTGGGTGCTGATTCTCTCTTGCAAACTGATTAACCTGAGCAGCCTTCGTTTCTGCGATATCTCGGGTAAACACCCCACATACGCCTTTGCCTTGGGTGTGGACCTGCAACATCACTTTTACAGCCTTTTCTCGGTTCATGGAGAAGAAGCCCTCTAGCACCTCAACCACAAAATCCATAGGTGTGTAGTCATCATTCATCAAAACCACTTTGTACATGGACGGCCGCTTAAGTGTAGGCTCGGCCTCTTGTACGGCTAATCCACGGTCTTGATCGACATAATCACCGCTATCGTCGTCCTGACTACTTAATGTTAGTTGAAGAAATTTAAGATTTCCCATGTAGGTCCACTATGAGTTGCTAATTTTGACATCACCATTTTACCTAAGTTCTTAGAGAATACTGCCCGTAGTGCCCGAATCCCTTGACATGACCGGCTCAGTTGGTTAAAAGATGTGTTATCCAGCTAATTTTTGACCACATCCCCAGTACCCCTTTGATTTATATGGGGATTATTCGCAGGCGCCACAAGGGCTTGCATGCTTCAGTTTAGAAGGTTGTGCTTTTATAAAAACTATAAAAACACGTTTCAAATCAGGGTGATAGAAGGATTTACCTATGCCTACAGGTACAGTTAAGTGGTTCAACAATGCCAAAGGTTACGGTTTTATACTGCCCGACGCTGGCGGTGAAGACCTTTTTGCGCACTATTCAGCGATCCAGATGGACGGTTATCGCACACTCAAAGCTGGGCAAACCGTGAGCTTTGATGTGGTTGAGGGAGATAAAGGCCTCCACGCGACCAATATTCAAGCGTGTGAGGCAAGTGAGGCTGCCGCTCCGCCATCGGAGAGCAAGCCAATGCTGCAGGCTGTGGCCACCTAAACCCCAAGATTTAAAGCTAAGGTTTAAAGCCAGTAAGCTTAAGGAACCCTCTTTTAGGGGGCTCCGTGGTGGCACCTAAAGCATCTTTTTATCCGATCTTGGCAATAATGGCCTCACCAAACTCCGAGCAAGACAACAATTTTGCATCATCCATCAATCGTTCGAAGTCGTACGTTACCGTTTTGTCACCAATTGCTCCCTCGACGCCCGCAATAATCAAATCAGCGGCCTCTTTCCAACCCATGTGCCGCAACATCATTTCCGCAGATAAAATTAGCGAGCCTGGATTGACTTTATCTTGGCCGGCATATTTCGGCGCCGTGCCATGGGTCGCTTCAAATAACGCGACCGCGTCGGAACTATTAGCACCGGGAGCAATACCAATCCCCCCGACTTGGGCGGCCAGTGCATCGGAGAGGTAATCACCATTGAGGTTTAAGGTTGCTATCACCTGATACTCACTGGGCCGCAACAATATTTGCTGGAGCATAGCGTCGGCAATGACATCTTTTATAACAATTTGCTTACCTGTTTTGGGATTGATGAACGCGTGCCACGGGCCGCCGTCGAGCGGCGTTGCGCCAAACTCTTCGCGCGCCAACTCGTAACCCCAATCGCAAAATGCACCCTCGGTAAATTTCATAATGTTGCCCTTGTGCACCAAAGTCACGGAGGGCAAGTCTTGATCTACCGCGTACTGGATCGCCTTGCGGACCAAACGCTTGGTGCCTTCAGCGGATACAGGTTTGATGCCAATGCCAACATTTTCGGGGAATCGTATTTTGGTAACCCCCATTTCCTTCTGCAAAAAATCTACAATTTTTTGCGCTTCGGTGGACCCTGCCTTCCATTCGATGCCGGCGTAGATGTCCTCAGAATTCTCTCGAAAAATGACCATATCTACCTTGCCAGGTTCTTTCACTGGGGAAGGAACACCTTTAAACCAGCGCACCGGCCGCTGGCAGACATAGAGATCCATTTCTTGCCGCAAGGCGACATTGAGTGACCTGAAACCGCCCCCAACCGGCGTCGTCAAAGGCCCTTTAATGCTCACGACATACTCGCGAATGGCATCCAATGTTTCTGCAGGGAACCAATCACCGGTGTACTTTTCTGCGGCCTTTTCACCACAATAGACCTCCATCCACGCTATCGAGCGCGCACCGCCATAGGCCTTCCTCACAGCGGCGTCTGTCACCTTGCGCATGACCGGCGTGATGTCTATCCCGATACCATCGCCTTCAATAAAGGGGATAATTGGTCGCTCTGGTACATTTAACGAAAAATCTGCATTTACAGTGATTTTTTCACCATCGGTCGGTACTTGGATGTGTTGGTATCCCATGTCTTACTCCCTTATTGACTGCGCCCTACCGGTACGAAGCGGCAAGTAATTGTTGGCGTGGTTTTGGGCGATGTATGCCGGCCCAACTGCTTTGCATGATAGCATGCCGTGTTGCGACTATTATTCGCAAAAATTTAATCTCCCTATCATTTAAATGAATAGCTAAAGCGCATGCGATTCCAATTCAGTAGGCGCTCGCTGGGCTCCAGAGGTACCGTGGCTAACTTAGTGTTGTTTAACAAACCTTTTAACGTCTTGTGCCAATTTACTGATGACGACGGTCGCGCCACGCTCGCCAATTTTTTGGACATCCCCGATGTTTATCCCGCTGGGCGATTAGACTATGACTCGGAAGGTTTAGTCTTGCTAACCGACGACGGCCAACTTCAACATAGGATTGCGGACCCAGCACACAAACTGCCTAAAACCTACTGGGTGCAGGTAGAAGGAGAAATCGAAGATAGCGCCCTCGACGCCCTGCGCCGCGGCGTGTTACTTAATGATGGGCCCTGTAAACCCGCAAAGGTGAAAGTGATTGAGGCCCCGCCACTTTGGCTAAGGAATCCCCCGGTCAGATCGCGAAAGAATATTGTAGACAGCTGGCTGGAATTAGAAATTCGAGAAGGCCGAAACCGCCAAGTTCGTCGAATGACTGCCGCTATTGGGCACCCTACTCTGCGCTTAGTGCGAGTGGCCATTGGCCCATGGCGGATTGACCAGCTCTTACCTGGCGAATTTCGTACCGAGCAAATTCACCTACCTCAGGTACGAACGACCAAACACCGCGTGCCCCAACAGGGGAAACGCCGGCCCAGGAGTGCCAAATGACTGCCGTTTGGTCCCCTAGAGTGACTGTGGCTACCCTTGTTGAGCGCAATTCATCGTTCCTATTCGTCCGAGAACATACCGAACAAGGTGTACGGATTAATCAACCTGCCGGTCATTGGGAGGCCAATGAGAGTCTGCTCGATGCCGCAAAGCGAGAAACCCTTGAGGAGACCGGTTGGGACGTCACCCTCACTGGCTTCGTCAGTGCGGCAACCTTCGCTGCACCAGATGGCAACGCTTATCTGCGCTTTACCTTTGTGGCGAGCCCAATGGGCAAACGCGCTAATGTAAGCTTAGACCCAGAAATTTTGGAGGTATTATGGCTTACCCGTGGCGAGCTAGAACTTCTAAAAGACCAGTGGCGCAGTCCACTCGTGGGGGAAGTGTTAGACCAATACCTGTCAATGGGTGCGCAACCGCTGGAGCTTGTTAGTCTTGGCAGGTAAAATCGCCGCCCCAGCAACAAAGGTGATCTCATGAATAGCCAAACGAAAGTCATTGTCGGCATGTCCGGTGGTGTTGACTCCTCCGTCTCGGCCCTACTGCTGCTCCAGCAGGGTTATCAGGTGGAAGGTCTATTCATGAAGAACTGGGATGAGGACGATGGCACCGAATACTGCACCGCAAAAGAAGATCTGGCCGACGCTCAAGCGGTCTGTGAACGCTTAGGTATCCCCTTGCATACCGCTAATTTCGCTGCAGAATATTGGGATAATGTGTTCGAGCATTTCCTGCAGGAGTATCAAGCAGGTCGCACCCCAAACCCAGACATACTCTGTAATCGTGAAATCAAATTTAAGGTATTTCTCGAGTATGCGGAGGCGCTGGGTGCCGATTTCATTGCCACGGGCCATTATGTTCGCCGCGCCGATGCTGAAAATCGAACTTACCTAAAAAAAGGCGTCGACGGAAATAAAGACCAAAGCTACTTTCTACACGCTGTTGGGGAATTGGAGTTTGCGAAAAGCCTGTTTCCAGTGGGTGAGCTAGAGAAGCCACAGGTGCGCCAGTTAGCCGAACAGCACAACCTCATCACCCATAATAAAAAAGATTCCACTGGTATTTGCTTTATCGGCGAGCGACGGTTTAAGGACTTTCTTGAACAATATCTGCCCGCCCAACCGGGTCCGATGAAAACCATGGAAGGCCGAGTGATCGGAGAGCATCACGGCCTGATGTACTACACCTTGGGGCAACGTCAGGGCCTTGGAATAGGCGGCGTCAAGGGCTGCCCTGAAGAGCCGTGGTTTGTTGTGGCTAAAGACCTTGAAAACAACACGCTCCACGTTGCCCAAGGCACCGATCACGACGCACTCTACACAGATGCCCTGTTGGCCAGCCAGATTCATTGGATCAATGAGGCACCTTCCCTGCCACTGCGCTGCAAGGCGAAAACCCGCTATCGGCAGCCTGACCAGGCCTGCGAAGTCACCCGTACGTCAGATGGCGCACTAAAGGTGATCTTTGACAAACCGCAACGGGCGGTGACACCCGGACAATATGTCGTATTCTACAGTGACGATACCTGCTTAGGCGGCGCCGTCATTGACACAAGTTTTAATCTATAAGCCATCAAATTGATGAATAAAATCGATGTACAAGCCCTCGCATTAGCGGGCATTTTTGAAGCGACTAGCCAGGTGGAACGGCTCGCGACCACAGGTTTGAAGCACAAAGACAGTTTCCAGACGCTCATTCTCAGCTTATTCGTGCAACAGCCCGAGCACCCAGAGGATGTTTATCAGGGATCGTTAGAGTCAGGCCTAGCTGCACTCATTCAGTTTCTCCAAAAGGGCAAAAAGAAAGGCAGCTTTGCGGATCGGTATGTGCACGGCCTTCTCTACCTGCAAAAGAAGCTATCCAAGCACCCGGCTATGCTCGATACCATTGGTTCTCGTATCACTCAAGCCCGTCACCAGCTAGAGCACTTTGGTGCAGACCACGAAAATCTGACGGCCAATCTAGCATCCATATATACCGATACCTTGAGTACCTTTAGTTTCCGCATTCAGGTTATGGGTGAAATGACCTATTTGCAGCAACCGCGAATCGCCAATCAAATTCGCTGCCTGCTCTTGGCAGGCATTCGGTCGGCCACCCTTTGGCGACAGATGGGGGGATCTCGTTGGCAGCTGTTGGTACATCGGGCTAAATTGCTTGAGTCCGCCGAGCGCCAGCTCTATGAATTGCGCAAAAAAACAGCAGAATAACGCCGTAATCAGCTGCCTTTAGCGCCCTTTTCGGGTACTATGCCCGCCCTGAATTTTCACCTAGTTTACCGGGAGCCAACCCATGGAATTGTCTGCGCTGACGGCTGTATCGCCTATTGACGGCCGCTACGGAAGCAAAACGTGTGATTACCGAGCCATATTCAGTGAGTTTGGCCTGATTAAATGTCGCGTAGAAGTCGAAATCCGCTGGCTCCAGCAACTTGCCCGCCATACGGGTATTCCTGAAGTTGCGCCATTCTCAAATGCGACCAATGCCCAGCTCGATGCCATTGTGAGCAACTTCTCCGTACAGGATGCTGAGCGCATCAAAGCCATTGAAGCCACCACCAATCACGACGTGAAGGCGGTTGAATACTTTATTAAAGAGCAATTTGGCGATAATGAAGAACTCGCTAAGATTAAAGAATTTGTACATTTTGCCTGTACGTCAGAAGACATTAATAATTTATCACACGGCTTAATGTTACAGCGCGGGCGCACAACGCTATTGTCTCAAATGCAGGATATTACCAAGGCAATCGCCAGTCTCGCCAAAGAGTTTGCCGCCGACCCCATGCTTTCGCGGACCCACGGTCAAACTGCGTCGCCAACGACAGTCGGCAAAGAAATGGCCAACGTTGTCGCTCGCTTGCGCCGCCAAGTGCAAACCATTGAATCAGTAGAGCTGCTGGGAAAAATAAATGGCGCCGTAGGTAATTACAACGCCCATTTATCGGCCTACCCTGAAATTGACTGGGAAGCGAACGCTAAATCTTTTGTGGAAAGCTTGGGCTTAAGCTTTAACCCCTACACCACGCAAATTGAGCCACATGATTACATTGCAGAGCTATTTGATGCTATTGCGCGATTCAATACTATTGTGATCGATTTCGATCGCGATGTTTGGGGTTATATTTCACTGGGTTACTTTAAACAAAAAACCGTTGCCGGCGAGGTGGGATCCTCCACCATGCCGCACAAAGTAAACCCCATTGATTTTGAAAACTCCGAGGGGAATCTGGGCATCGCGAACGCGGTTTTTAATCATTTATCCGCTAAACTTCCGGTCTCCCGTTGGCAGCGCGATCTTACGGATTCAACTGTGCTAAGAAATATGGGCGTAGGGTTTGGCTACTGCGCAATTGCCTTTGCCTCTACGCTCAAAGGCATTAGTAAGCTTGAAATCAACCGTGCACGTTTAGCTGAAGATTTAGATAATGCCTGGGAAGTTTTGGCTGAGCCAATTCAAACCATAATGCGACGCTACGATGTGCCAGAGCCATACGAAAAGTTAAAAGCTCTCACCAGAGGGCAAACTATAAACCAGCAAGTGCTAATGGATTTCGTTGAAACGCTTGAAATACCTGAAGCGGCCAAAGCGACCATTCGCGCTTTAACGCCTCACAATTATATTGGTAATGCTGAACAGCAAGCCAAGAATCTATAAACTATAACGGCAGCTGAGGCTGCCGTTATTCATTGTCATCGAGAAATATATGAACCCTCTGACACATCTTGGCGATGTAGCGTTAAACGCATTTTTTAAAGAATACTGGCAAAAGAAGCCCGTGGTATTACGGGGCGTTTTTCCCGATTGGGAGAATCCCATTGGGCCCGACGAACTGGCCGGACTCGCGATGGAAGAGGAAGTAGAGTCGCGAATAGTGTTGGAGCAAGACCAGGGCAAACCATGGCAACTGCGAGCGGGCCCCTTTACTGAAGATGATTTTAACCAACTGCCACCTTCCGGTTGGTCATTGCTGGTGCAGGCAGTAGATCATTGGGTGCCCGAGGCCACTGCCCTGCTCGACAAATTTCGCTTTATTCCCAACTGGCGAATCGACGACTTAATGGTAAGTTATGCGCCTGAAGGTGCAAGCGTCGGGCCCCATTTTGATTATTACGATGTATTTCTAGTGCAGGGTTTTGGCAGACGGCGCTGGCAACTCGGGCAAAAATGTGACGAGAATAGCGAGCGCGTTGAACAAAGCCCCCTCAATATTTTAAAGCAATTTGACACCCGCGAAGAGTTCGTTCTGGAACCTGGCGACGTGCTTTATGTACCCCCGCAATTTGCTCACTGGGGTATTGCTGAGGGGGAATGCATGACGTATTCAGTAGGATTTAGAGCGCCAGCGCATACTGAGATACTGGATGATTATGTGGCCGAAATCTGTAGTGAACTGCCGGCCCAGTTGCGCTATGTAGACCAAAATAGTGCGTCCGGCACCACACCCGGACACATTGATGATCACGTCATTACAACGTTACAAGCCATTATCAAAAGTCACGTAGACCAGCCCGAAAAGCTCATCAGGTGGTTCGGTAAATACATGACAGAACCCAAATACCTACCCGACCAAGGCGCGCCAGAAGTCCCAGACGAAGAGGCGCTGAGCCAGGCCGCAGCGGACCTTCAGGAGCATGAAGGTCCGCTATTCCAGGCCCCTGACGCACGTTTTGCCTATCGTGGAAACGTTTTATTTGCCAATGGCGTGGCCTATGATTGTGACTCAGCTGTAGCGCAGATGATCGCCAATCAGCGTAGCATTCATGGTTGGCAGGCCTTGGTAACCCAGCGAGGCGTAGCTGCACTGATTAGCCAGTTGGTGGCATTGGATTTACTTTGGTTTGAGGACCCAGTAGAAAGTGACAGTGAAAGCAATTAATTCGCTCGCCCTACGCTACGGCGCTTGGGCAGACTATTCAGAGACCATTTCGGTATTGCGAGAAGCGGTGTTTGTCAACGAACAGGGGATCGCCTCTGAAATTGTGTGGGACAAACGCGATGAGGCGTGTAGACACTACCTGCTTAGCGATAATGAAGGCAACGCGCTAGCGGTTGCTCGCGTAGACCTCGATGGCAAGTTAGGACGAATGGCAGTGGCGCCGAGCTATCGCAACCTTGGCTTGGGGCAGCTATTATTACGCTATCTTTTATCTGCGGAGCGCGCATTGGGCAGGCCTAGTCTCTACTTGCATGCCCAACAAACGGCAGTTGGCTTTTACAAAACGGCTAAGTTTGTGTGTTATGGTGAAATATTCTATGAGGCCCGTATTCCACATCAAGCTATGCGCCTTGAATTGTAACCCTGCGCCTATGTGATTGCGCACGGCTTACCACACAACGCTATACGGAGGGCAACCGAGTGAACCCCAACCCCGGTGTAAGCGAGCAAGAAAAAGAGCAATATGAGCTCAAAGGCGCCGCTCCTGCGGAGTCAACGCCCTCCTTAATCATGCTATCTGAAATTGATGCTTTTATTGCGTTTGGCGCCCAGCTGGCCCAAACGACTCGACACGAACTGCGCATTTACAGCAATCATTTAGATCCAGCCTTTTATGCCGCGCCAATTTTTCTAGATGCTTGTTCGAGCTGCGCACGCGCCTCGGCGCGAGTGAACATCCAAATTTTGATACGCCATGCTGCGTCACTGCAAGGTAATGACCATCCGTTAGTTCGATTACAGCAACGGCTTTCCGATAAAATTAAAATACGCGCCCTACCCCTCGATTTTGACCCCGAAAATATATTCAAACTCGAACGCGAATTTATGCTCGGTGATACTGACAAAGTCTTATTACAGCATGATCACCACATTTTTGACGGTTTTGTGAATTTAGATGACCGACCCACCGTAAAAAACTTGCAGCATCGATTTGCCAGCTTGTGGAACCACGGCGAACCCATTGCGTCAATTCAGCGACTAGGTATTTGAGATAATGAGATATGTTGTAGCAATACTGATGGGCTGTCTATTTTGCGGTCTCGGTTATTCAACGCAAGCAGCTGAAAATCGTCATAACATGATCATCTATACCCTGCCGGTAAAACATCGCACCCCTGAATCAATCATGTCATCCATTGCGCCGCTCTTGGTTGAACAAGGCACGCTGTCTGCTGCCGGCAATAAAATTATTATTAAAACCACGCGAGAAAACTTTCAGGAGCTTGCACTGCTCATCGAAGAACTGGATACGCCTGCCGCTCAATTGTTAGTGAGCGTGCGACAGGCCTCCATTGGCCAACAGAGCCAGTCGGGATTCAATAGTTACGGTACAATCACCCGAGAAAAAATTCTGCTTAACGGGCAGCCTGCACCTAAGACCAGCCATCAAGTCAGTGTCAAACGATCCACAGGCTGGGGCGAAAAATCCAGCAATTATCAACTGCGCGCCCAAGAGGGCGAACCCGTTTATTTACAGACTGGTCAACAAATTCCGATTCAGAGTCGCTATGGTGTCGTCGGGGGCACCACCACCGAATACCACCCAGTGACTAGCGGAATCAGTTTTGTTGCAAGATTAGTTGGAAACACCGTTATTCTGGATATAACACAACAGCAACAAGAACCGGTAGGCAACAATCGAATTGAGACTCAATCGCTACACACACAGGTTAGCGGCCGCTTAGGTGAGTGGATAGCACTGGGTGGCACTCAAGGACGCTTTTCGTCTACCGAGCAAGGCATTCTCCGCAGACAAACTGAAGACCGCAATGACACCCTCAATATTTCAGTAAAAATTGACCGCTATTAAATTCATGCCATAAAAAAACGCCCCTCAGGGCGTTTACTTAGTGGCTGGCTTTTAATTTTTTTCGATAACTGTGCAATAGCGGCTCGGTGTATCCATTGGGTTGCGACTTACCTTCGAATACCAGATCAAGTGCAGCCTGAAATGCGATATTATTTTCAGGATTGTCTGCCATGGGGCGATAGTTAGCGTCGTAATCATTCTGCTTATCCACGACAGTGGCCATGCGAGTGAACGTATCGCGTACTTGGCTCTCAGTGCACACACCGTGATGCAGCCAATTGGCAATATGCTGGCTGGAAATTCGCAACGTTGCGCGATCTTCCATTAAGCCTACATTGTTTATGTCGGGCACTTTTGAGCAGCCGATGCCTTGATCAATCCAGCGCACAACATAGCCGAGAATTCCCTGCACATTGTTGTCTAATTCATTTTGAACATCCTCTGGCGTTAATGCAGAGGGGTTGTCCATCACGGGCAACTTCAAAATGTCGTCGAGCTGTGCGGGCGCGCGTGTTAAAAGCGCCTTCTGTCGACTTGCAACGTTGATTCGATGATAGTGTACCGAATGGAGCGTCGCACCATTTGGCGATGGCACCCACGCCGTATTCGCGCCTGACTCTGGGTGCCCTGATTTTTGCTCGAGCATCGCCGCCATTTCGTCCGGCATAGCCCACATACCCTTTCCTATCTGGGCTTTACCGGCTAAACCACACGCCAAACCAACATCGACATTCGCGTTTTCATAGGCTTGAATCCAAGCCTGTTGCTTCATCTGTGCCTTTGGTACGAAAGGCCCTGCCAGCATGCTGGTGTGAATTTCGTCACCCGTACGATCTAAAAAGCCCGTATTAATAAATACCACGCGATCTCGCGCGGCATAGATGCACGCCTTAAGGTTCACGGTAGTGCGGCGCTCTTCATCCATTATGCCCACTTTGAGGGTGAGCTTTGGCAATCCAAGTGCGGTCTCAATTCGCTCAAACAGTTCGCATGTAAATGCCACTTCTTCTGGGCCATGCATTTTTGGCTTAACGATATAGACACTGCCCGTTCGTGAATTACGCAAAGCACCTGTGTTTAGCACATCGTGCTTTGCCGCTAGCGCGGTAACCATCCCGTCCAAAATCCCTTCGGGAATTTCGTTGCCATCAGCGTCTAGCACCGCGTCTGTAGTCATCAGATGCCCCACATTGCGGACAAACAGCAGGCTTCGCCCATGCAGCGTAAGCTCGCCACCTTTGGCTGACGTGTAGCTGCGGTCGGCAGCTAATTTTCGGACAACTTTTTGGCCACCTTTGTGAAAGACCTCTTCTAGATCGCCTTTCATTAAGCCCAGCCAATTTGCATAAACTTCTGTTTTATCCTCAGCGTCCACAGCCGCGACAGAATCCTCGCAATCCATAATCGTGGTGACCGCGGCCTCGACCAACAAATCATTCACGCCGGCGGGATCGGTGCTGCCGATTGCACTCTTCCGGTCTATTTGGATTTCAATATGAAGATTATTATTTTTTAGCAATATCGCAGAGGGTGTGGCCTCTTCGCCACGATAGCCAACAAATTTTTCTGGCTGCGCCAGTGCAACCTCTGTCCCTGCTTCTAATACCGCGCGCAGTTCACCAAAGACGACTTGGTACTGTACAACCTGATGATGACTACCAGCTGCCAGAGGCGCAGCTTGGTCTAAATGATCTCTCGCAAACGCAATTACTTTTGCACCCCGAATTGGGTTGTAACCCTGCCCCCGCTCGGCGCCGCCCTCCTCAGAAATGGCGTTGGTGCCATACAAAGCATCGTACAGGCTGCCCCAGCGGGCATTGGCCGCATTTAGGGCGAAGCGGGCATTCTTTACCGGCACAACCAATTGCGGGCCCGCTTGCAGTGCAATCTCCTCGTCTACATTATTGGTGGTGATGGCAAAATCTGCCGGTGGTGTTTGCAGATAGCCGATATCAAATAGGAATTGCTTGTAGCTCGACAAATCCCGAATCGGGCCAGGATTTTCGGTGTGCCACTGATCAATTTTTTGCTGTAATTCATCGCGTCTGGCCAGTAGCTCACGGTTGCGAGGCGCTAGATCCCTCAATATCTCGGATAAAGACTGCCAAAAGCTCTCTGGGGAAACACCGGTGCCGGGTGCTATCTTCTCGACAATTAATTGATGTAAAGACTCTGAAATTTTCAATCCATTCTGTTCTATATGCTTTGACATCTCGCCTCAATTCCCCAAAAACGCGTTAAAACTGCTCTATTGTCGCCAGGCCGCCTATAAAGGTTCGACTGTGCGCTTAAGTACTACAACCGCACAAATTCTAAAGTTGGCCAACCAATTTATCTAACTGATACTGTGCATACTCGCCATTCACAAGACTTATCTAATGATTTCTATGGGCCACATCAACGATCAGACGCCGCATCCACTGATGGGCGGCATTATTCTGTAGCAAGGGGCTCCAAGCCATTTTTAGCTCAAACTGCGGCACTTCAAAAGGCGGGTCCGCCACAACAACTTTCTTATTGTCCGCATGCAACTTCGCGGCTTTAGATGGAATGGTAACAATTAAATCCTTTTGCTCAGCCAATAACATGGCGGCCTGATAGTGCCGTGTAAATACGCTGATACGGCGTTTTTTACCTTGTTTTGCTAAGGCCTCATCCACCCAACCTAGGCGCTGCACATCGCGCGGATTGACGCCAACGCCAACGCCCATGCCTGTCTTGCTTACCCATACGTGCTGTGCCTGTAGGTAGGCCTCTAACGAAAACCGGTCTTTTATGGGGTTATCTGCACTGAACATACAAGAAAAACCGTCTTTCCAGAGCGTTGTTTGGTGGAATGACTGCGGCATGCTGTCGAATCGGTTGATCACCATATCCACCTTGCCCTGCTCAACATCCAAAAAACTTACATCTGAGGGCGTCATGATATCGAGGGTCACACCTGGCGCTTCCTGACGAAGCCGCGTCAAGACCTGCGGAAATAAAACGGCTTCAGCGTAGTCGCTCGCCATTATCCGGTAGACTCGATCAGACGCAGATGGATCAAAATCGCTTTGAGGCTGCACCGCTTTTTCGACGTTAGCGAGCACATCCCGAATGACGGGTTGCAGGCTCAGCGCGCGCTCCGTGGGCGTCATACCCTCGCTTGTGCGCACCAACAAAGGATCCTCAAATAGATCCCGCAAACGCCGTAAACCATTACTCATGGCGGGCTGGCTTAACCCCAGATGGTTAGCGGCCTTAGTGACATTGCGCTCACGCAACAAGACATCCAGATAAACCAGTAAATTCAGATCAACTCGGTTAATATTCACCTATCCTACCCCTGTGAGCTCGCTCGGAGCACGCCAACAATTTAGCGCTCCAGCCTCATTTTCCGCACACCATAATTCATATTGATGATAACCGCAATAACAAGTATAAATTAGGCAAATTATGGTGAGCATCCTAGACTTGATCTCAAGCGCAAGAAGCTAAACGGTGCGGTTGCTGCAATGCGGTTGCTGCAAGAGGTGACACCACCGAGATTATTAACCCACACACGGGAAGGATTAGACAATGTCTCAATACAATACAGATATCGACGCAGTTGCAGCCCTGCGCGCCGCGCAAGGCACCAAGTGGGAAGCCATCAACCCAGAATACGCCGCCCGCATGCGCGCTCAGAACCGGTTTAAAACAGGCCTGGATATCGCGCGTTACACCGCAACAATCATGCGTGAAGACATGGCTAATTACGATGCCGATACCGCGCAATACACCCAATCTTTGGGCTGCTGGCATGGATTTATTGGTCAGCAGAAGTTGATAGCTATCAAGAAACATCTTGGCACCACAAAGCGCCGCTATCTGTACCTTTCTGGCTGGATGGTTGCCGCTCTGCGCAGTGAGTTCGGCCCCCTGCCAGACCAATCCATGCACGAAAAGACTTCAGTAGCATCGCTAATTGAAGAGCTCTACACCTTCCTGCGCCAAGCGGATGCCCGTGAATTAGGCGGCTTGTTCCGCCAGCTGGACGATGCTCGCGCAAAAGATGATCAAAAACTGGCCGCAGAAATTCAAAGCAAAATTGACAACCACGAGACCCATGTGGTGCCAATCATTGCCGACATAGACGCGGGTTTCGGCAATGAAGAAGCCACCTATTTACTTGCCAAGAAGATGATTGAGGCCGGCGCTTGCTGCATTCAAATTGAAAACCAGGTATCCGATGAAAAACAGTGTGGACATCAAGACGGCAAGGTAACTGTCCCGCACGCCGACTTCCTCGCTAAAATCCGTGCGGTTCGCTACGCCTTTTTAGAGTTGGGTGTAGAAGACGGCGTAATTGTTGCTCGAACCGACTCCCTCGGTGCGGGCCTGACCAAGCAAATTGCTGTGACCAATGAGCCAGGCGACCTAGGCGATTTATACAACAGTTTCTTGGATGCTGAAGAAGTATCAACTGCCGACATGAAAAACGGTGACGTGGTCATCAACCGCAACGGCAAACTACTGCGTCCAAAGCGCCTAGCAAGCGGCTTGTTTCAATTCCGTCAGGGCAGCGGCGAAGATCGCGTAGTGCTCGACTGCATTACATCGCTGCAAAACGGTGCCGATTTACTGTGGATTGAAACCGAAAAGCCCCATGTTGGACAAATCGCAAAAATGGTTAATCGAATTCGCGAAACAGTGCCTGATGCGAAGTTGGTTTACAACAATTCACCGTCCTTCAACTGGACGCTAAGCTTCCGTCAACAAGTTTTCGATGCATGGGCCGATGAAGGTAAGGATCTAACCGCATACGACCGCAACAACCTGATGAGTGTTGACTACGACAACAGCGAGCTAGCCCAAGAAGCTGATCGTCGGATTCAAAACTTCCAAAAGGATGCGTCGCGTGAGGCGGGCATTTTCCACCACCTTATCACTCTGCCAACCTACCATACCGCCGCGCTGTCAACGGACAATTTGGCAAAAGGCTACTTTGGCCAAGAAGGTATGCTGGCATATGTTCAGGGCGTGCAGCGCCAGGAAATTCGTCAGGGTATTGCCTGTGTTAAACACCAGAACATGGCTGGTTCAGACATGGGTGACGATCATAAAGAATACTTCTCCGGCGATGCAGCACTGAAGGCGTCTGGAAAAGATAACACAATGAACCAATTCTAGTTCATTGCTTCAGACAAAGGGTTGCTACGGCAACCCTTTTTTATTTCCAGAGTCTATTAACACGACAGCTCAGCACTCAACCAGCGCACGACGAGAGATCACAACGCCATTGGCATCCGCGTAGACATAATCACCTGGCGATACGGTAACGCCACCGAATCGAACAGGAACATCAACATCGCCAAGATCACGTTTATTTGTCTTGATGGGACATGGCTGCAACGCCTTAACACCTAGCGGCAACCGGGCGATAACTTCAACATCTCGTATGCACCCAAAAATAATAAAGCCGGACCAACCATTCTGCACGGCCTGCTCAGCAATCATGTCACCCAATAACGCACGTCGCAACGAACCACCACCGTCGACCACCATAACCCGCCCCCGCCCCGGCTCCGCCGCCAAAGCCTTTACTTTGGAATTATCTTCAAAGCATTTAACGGTTGCAGCCACTCCAGAAAAGCGCTCGATCGCGCCGAAATCGTGTAAATAGATTTCTAAAATTGCTACGTCGTCTGGGTAGTCATCGCAAAGATCGGGTGTTGAAAAGTGTGGCTGGGTAACCATGGTGAACTCCTGCGTGTTTTATTGCAGTGTGCCACGGCTTAACACCAGCACACCACCGCGGCAGCATCCATGAAATCCATATTCATTATTTTATTAATCAAGGTGCTAACTAAAGGTCAACGCCAATCGTAGTGTCCTGAAATACGTGAGGCACTTTTTCAAGCTGCTTCAAGCAATGACCGAGTGGACCTTGCGCGACGCCTGAATTTAAATCGAATGCGATACCGTGAACAGGACATCGAATATGGCCGCCCATCACCTGCGCGCGATCCATACGAGCATCCATATGGGGGCAGCGATTGATCAACACAAAGGGACGCCCCTCATCCTGGACCAACAATAGTGGCATGCCGGCAACTTGAAATGGACGACAGTAACCATCGTGCAAATGGATTAATTTTTCTAGTGGGTGGTAAGCCATAGTCAGATCAATTGGACTCAGTAATTTCCTTAAATATTTGCAGCATGCCCGGTAAAACTTGATGCACACTTTTCTCATGGTGCAACCACTCCCTCGCACTTGTATAGTTGTGCGCGGTGTCTGCCAAAAGGTGAATTTCTACGGACGGTAAATTGCGCCAACGCGTCAAGCGCGCGGCAAATTGCTCCGGTGCAAATATATGTAGAACCTTGCGCGGCTGGCTAAGAAAGAGGGTTAGCGACTCTGAGGGCTTGCGCCGCCAGCGCGTCAGCAAGCCAAAGCGTCGGCGCCAAATTTTAAGCCAGGCACGACGTTCTGGCTCATCGCCACCAAACTCTTGAACCAGCTGCTTGCGTAGACCAGCATCTGCAATCCGCTGCCCTAGCGTCATAGAATCTTTGTCGCACGGTCCTCCCAGCGATACCAAGGCCAATATGAGATTGGCGGATAGCAATCCTGATTGATACGCGTAAAGCAAAGATAAGCTACTTACATCTACGCCGACAAAAATTGCCGGCCTCCCTGTCTGCTCCCGAATAAACATTGCAGCAGCCGGTAGGTCACACTCTGCAATATCCAATGGCCCCTGTTCTACGCCCTGATCACGTAATGGCGAACTGCCGTGCTCGCGCAATTCTGGCAGCCAAACATCATACCCTTCGTTGATTAAAGCCATTGCGAGGCCACGGCCGCCGGCTATCCATTGCTGGCGATTGCGATACAGGCCATGGACTAGCACCACTGGAGGCAAGGAGGCATTGTGTTTTCCTGGTGCACTTAAGTGGGTAACCGCAAATTCCACCGTGCGATCCACACTATTGCCCGGCTTGAGCAGGTAGACATCCTCGACGTAGTCACCTTTTAACTCAGCCTCTTTCAACATCGCGGGAAATAAGCCGCTACTGCTTTTTACGCCTAACCGCGCGCTCATGGAGCGCCCCCTTTCGATTCAACATGGCTTTAAATTGGCTTGGTCGGCACAAACACTTACAATTGCCGCCCGCTTACCGCTTGATTTGATTCTTTATGCACGCAACCCCAGAAATCCTTCCAGCACCTTACTTAGAAGACCCAAGTCTTTGGTTGTGCAGACTAAGGGGCATGCCCCACCTCACCTTTTTCGACAGTTGTCATTTCACAGGTAATGCGGGGCGCTATCATATCATTACCGCTGCTCCGCAACAGTGGCTCACATTGCAAGATAATCAATTAGTGTTGTGCGCTGGCAGCCCGCTGTCCCCTTCGAAAACTTGGCACAACCCTACTGACATCGATGTTTGGCAAGCATTGGCTGAAATGCAACCCAAAACCGTTGTAAGTGATTTGCCCTTCTGTGGCGGGCTCGCCGGCCTACTCGGATATGAATTTGGACGCCTAGCACAATTGCGCCGCCCTTCTCGCTCAGCATTTAATTTCCCTGACCTTGCGGTGGGATATTACCCATGGGCACTGATTCAGGATAACCACAGCGGAACGGCATGCATCAGCATTTTAGAAGATTGCCACTCTGAAACTCGCGCGGCCCTAATTAAGGCCATTTCTAGCGCGGACGACACTAGTTTTACGCACAATTCGCAAAAATACAGGACGCATGACCAAGAATCGCTTGCAGCGGACATCTCTCCGGCCGACTATCACAAGGCATTTCACAAAATTCAGGCTTATTTACAGGCTGGCGACTGCTACCAGATCAATTATACCCAGCGATTCAGCCACGCTTCACAAGTTTCTGACCCAATAAGTCTGTACCGACAACTTAGAGAAAAATTACCCGGCCCAATGGCGGGCCTCTTGGCGGTAGATGAAGAGCGAGCGCTGCTCAGCTTTTCTCCTGAACGACTGGTGAGCTGCCAGTCAAATAACGTACTCGCACAACCTATAAAAGGCACTGCACCCAGGTCTTCCGATGCGGCGCTTGACCGCGTTCTTGCAGACAAGCTGCGCAACAGCACTAAAGATCAGGCGGAAAACCTGATGATCGTCGATCTTCTCAGGAACGACCTAGGCAAGGTGTGTGAGCACGGCACTATCGCTGTGCCCGCCCTGTTTTCGCTCGAGCATTTCGAAAATGTTCACCACCTTGTCTCCAACATAACGGGCAAACTTGCAGTCAATCAAACCCCACTGGATTTGCTCGAAGCGTGCTTTCCCGGTGGCTCCGTTACTGGCGCGCCCAAAAAGCGAGCGATGGAAATCATTGACGAGCTGGAAGACTTTAGTCGTGAAGCCTACTGCGGCAGCCTATTCTATTTAAGCGCCAACGATAACTTGGATGCCAACATCACCATCAGAAGCCTCGTGGCTAGCCCTCAAGGTCTTGCCTGCTGGGGGGGCGGAGGCATTACCGTTGGCTCTGAAGCGAATGCCGAATATGAAGAATCGCTCACTAAAGTTACTAAGCTGATCAAAGGCACTTCACCAGCGAGCGCCAGAGGTCAGCCCCAATAGGCATGTTCCCCGTGGAACATATACCAAAACGGCTGTGTCCTAGTTGCTTTATATAACAATATACGGTTTATCGGGATGCTCCTCCGACTGAATTTTCACCAACATGTCGCACCGTTATCCGATATGTGGTTGTGAAGGCGAAAAAACACACAGCATATGGTGCCGACTGGGCATTTCATGGCCAATGTTTCACGCCAGCTTAAATACCCGAAAGCTATAAGCGTATAATCAAACATTGCTTATCACTTATAACACCCTTTGCTAAAATCGCCGCCAACTCGTGAACTAAACTACCTTAGAGTTCAATTTGCTCGCGCAACCACAAAGGCCCCACATGACGGACCCAATTCCTTTAGTTGATTTAAATGGGCAATTAGAATCTTCGACGCCAATGGAGATTCTTGAATACGCCATTGATCACTACGCCGATCTTGCGCTTTCTTTCAGTGGCGCTGAAGATATTGTTTTAATAGACATGGCGCGTCAGATTGATCCGCAAATTCAAGTGTTTTGTCTTGATACCGGTCGATTACACCCAGAGACCTATCAATATATTGAAACAGTACGGAAGCACTACAAGTTGAATTTAGAGATCCTGTTTCCGGACGGCAACGCCGTACAAAAGCTTGTGAGCAAAAAAGGGCTATTCAGCTTTTATGACGACAACCATCAAGAGTGTTGTGGCATACGAAAAATCATGCCACTACAAAGCAAATTGCAAACCCTTGACGCCTGGGTGACGGGCCAGCGAAAAGATCAAAGCCCGGGCACCCGAGCGCACATCCCTGTCATACAGGACGACAAAGTATTTGCTCGGACAGGAGCCAGTCTGACAAAGTTCAATCCATTGGCCAATTGGAGCTCTCGAGCGGTCTGGGATTATATTAGGGCGCACAAAGTGCCTTACAACCCGCTCCATGATCGCGGTTTTATTTCGATTGGCTGTGAACCCTGCACCCGTGCGGTAGGCCCCAATCAACATGAACGCGAGGGTCGCTGGTGGTGGGAAGAGGCAACCAAAAAAGAATGTGGTTTGCACGCAGAAAATGTGAAAAGCTAAAGCAAAATTCTAAGGAACCCTTTACGTGAAAATCACGTTGGTCAAAAAAATTCTCGCCGATGGCAGTCCCTGCAAAAAATGTTTGGATGTCCTTGATAAGCTTGAAGCAAATGGCCATATGGCCTACATCGATGAAATACTAACGGCAGATGAGCGAGACGCAAACTCTCCTGGCATGTTGTTAGCTGCACAACTAGAGGTGAATCGAGCGCCCTTCTTCGTCGTTGAAATAGACAATGAGGAGGCGCTGGTTTACACGGTATACCTAAAATTCGTGCGCGATATATTAGAGCAGAAAACCGACGCAGCCGATGAAGCCACGGAAATATTAAGCAACAATCCAGATTTGGATTTTTTGTAGAAACCACCTAATCGTCCGAACAAAAAAACGGGGCCTCGGCCCCGTTTTTTCAATAGTATATTGGTCGGCTTTCAAAAAACGGGCAACTCCATGCCATCAAAAAGATCGTCCAGTTCGGCTTTTGAGTGCCTCTGATAAGCCTGATCCACCACTTCGCGCGTGAGATGGGGTGCAAACTGCTCAATAAAATCGTACATAAAGCCTCGCAAAAACGTGCCTCGTCTAAAGCCAATTTTTGTTGTGCTCGCTGTAAACAAATGACTGGCATCTAGGGCCACTAGGTCCTTATCCAGCTCCTCGTCGTAAGCCATCTTAGCGATGATGCCAATCCCTAAACCTAGACGCACATAAGTTTTTATTACGTCAGCATCAGCGGCGGTAAACACCACCTTCGGAGCCAAGCCCTTTTCGATGAATGCCTCATCCAGCTTGGAACGTCCGGTAAACCCAAACACGTAAGTCACAATGGGGTGTTTGGCAACGGCCTCCAAGGTAAGGCTGGAAGCCTGACACAATGGATGGTTACGGGGCACAACAACACATCGATTCCAGCGATAACAAGGCATCATTACAAGGTCTGAAAATAACTCTAATGCTTCTGTCGCTATGGCAAAATCCACTGTGCCATCGGCTGCCATTTCTGATATTTGCATGGGCGTACCCTGATGCATATGCAGAGAAACTTCGGGGTAAGCTTTGATGAAAGATTCAATTACTTTTGGTAGCGCATAGCGGGCTTGTGTATGAGTGGTGGCGAGCGAAAGACTGCCCTTCTTTTCGTTACTGAACTCCTGAGCGACTTGCTTGATGCTTTCCACTTTGCGCAAGATCTCGCCAGCAGTTTTAAGAATTGCCTCGCCCGCAGGTGTAATGCGCGTCAGGTGCTTACCGCTGCGCGAGAACACTTCTACACCTAACTCATCTTCAAGCAGTCGAATTTGCTTACTAATGCCTGGTTGAGATGTGTATAGACTCTGCGCGGTGGCCGATACATTGAGATCGTGGTGTGCCACCTCCCAGATATAGCGCAGTTGTTGCAATTTCATACTAGCCCTCCAGATGGCCGCTGAACCGTTTTGGCTGTTATAAGAATCAGCAGAAGTATTCTAATGGAGAATAGATAGGTTTTTTCGGCTTTGCCAGTCTTTCCCTATCTTTTGTTATAAGGTCAAACTCAGCTGGTCACCACAGGCCAAGTTGCTCGCCAAAGCTAGCATCATCATCTTCGCCAGAACGCATTGCCAGCGGGACTGTAAAGACAGGCACCGTGGCTCGCTGCAGTATTTTAGATGCCACAGAACCCAGCAGTGGGACCCTGTCACCACGGGCACTTTGCCCGCCTATCACGATCAAATCCGCTTGCGATAAGCGCGCATGGCTTAGCACAACTTCTGCAGCTGGCCCCTGATCAACAACGACATCACAAATTGTCCCCAAGTCTTCAAGGCCCGACATATATTCGTCGGCAAGGCGATCCACCACCTGCGCCTTGATATTCGCCAAAATCTTGTCAATCGCTTGATAGGCCTGCTGATCTGCTGAGCCAGAATAGGTGCTAAAGATGGCCTTAGCGAAGCTCCCAAGGGGCTCCACCGCGTGTACCACTTCGACTTTTGCCCCGCATTGACGAGCCAAGTAAACCGCATGGTATATGAGGTAAGACGTATGTGGGCCCAAATCTGTTCCACACACAATCCTTTCTATCATAGCGCCACCGAACCGCAGGTGATTGACATGCTCTTAGCATAGCAGCCGGTAAGCGGTGTGCTACTCGTTTGCTACGCCGTGGGGCACGTGACCGGTGGAGACATGCTCGCTGGCTGCATCACAGTGGATATGCTGGTCATCAAAGAATACATCGGCACCATATGCCTTTAAGAAGCTGGCCTTCGTCATGCCGCCCAAAAAGAGGGATTCGTCTATCCTTATGCCCCAGGCCCTAAGTGTCCTGATCACGCGCTCGTGGGACGGTGCACTGCGGGCGGTAACCAAAGCGGTGCGAATAGGTGCGTTTTCTAACCCAAATTCGGACTGGATGGAGTGGAGCGCAGCAAGGAACGCTTTAAATGGGCCGCCTGTGAGTGGCAGCTTAGCTGCTTCGCGCTCATTTTGAGCAAATGCCTCGAGCCCTTTCGTTTTATATATTCGCTCCGACTCATCAGAAAACAACACTGCATCGCCATCAAATGCAAAGCGCAATTGGTTGCTTGCTGCCTTGGGCTGCTTAGCGGCCAATAACGTGGCAGCGGCTACCCCTTCATTCAGCGCAGAACGTACATCCTGGGGATCTGTGGATAAGAACAAATGACAACCGAAGGCGGTGACATACCGGTATGGGTCCTCGCCACCGCAAAATGCGGCCCGAATAATGGGAAGGTTGTAGTGCTGTATCGAATTGAATATACGCAGACCTGTGTCTGCGCTGTTACGGCTTAACAAAATCACTTCTACCGCATGATCTTTGAGGCTGTCATTCAGGCGCAAGAGCTTTTCGACCAATGGAAACGCTTCGCCCTTTGGTAAAATTTCTTCCTCGTGCTCAATCTGATACTGTGCGTACGCCTCCAATCCCTGCTCGATGAACACGCGATGACTGTCGTCAAGGTTAAATAGCGCACGGCTCGAGATCGCAATCACTAATTTTTTTTGATCGGGTATATATTTCTGGTTGGCCGGCAGCGCAGCACCAGTGGTAAGTATGGACGTGTCCTTACTCATTTAACGACCTCCGCGGCATGACTTGCTGGCTCTAAGATGAGAGACCCTTGAGTAGCGCCTTTTGCTAGTAATTCATGGGCCTTCTTGGCGTCGGCCAACGCAAAGCGGCCGCCAATATTTGCCGCCAACCAACCATTTTCTAGCGCTTCACAGAGCTTTTCCCACAGTGTGTAAAGCTCTCCTTGGGTTGCGGTGTAATCCGCCAAGGTGGGCCGTGTTATATACAGAGAGCCGTGTTGCGCCAAGAGCAGCGGCGCAAAGGCCGGTACCGGCCCCGATGCATTGCCAAAACTGATCAGGTGTCCCCGCCTATTCAATACCTCGAGCGATTTATAAAAAGTATCCTTCCCTACCCCATCGAATACCACGTCTACACCGCCGGTTAGCGCTTTAACGTCATCGACAAAGGCGTCCGACCGGTATTCCAACACTGCATCGCACCCGCATGCTATCGCGGCAGCCCGTTTTGAATTAGCCCCTACGGTGCCCACCACCTTGAGTCCAAGTGCTTTTGCCCAACGACATAAAATCTGGCCCACCCCGCCCGCAGCAGCATGTATCAACACCCAACTACTCGGCTTTGGTTGCACCGCCTCATGCAATAAGTAGGCTGCTGTGAGCCCCTTTAACAAGGTGGCGGCAACGGTCTCAAATGCCAATCCCGCCGGTATGGGGAGCAACCTCTCTGCCGCGACACAATGAAAGTCACTGTACGCACCGAGGGGACCACTGCAGTAGGCAACTCGGTCACCTTTCTGCCAACCGGATACCCCGTCACCGACGGCATCTATCCAGCCCGCTGCCTCCAGGCCAATACCCGACGGTAGTGCCACGGGATAAAGGCCGCTGCGATGGTAGGTATCAATAAAATTGACGCCTATAGCTGCATTGCACACTCGCACCTGTCCAGCCGCAGGTTGCGGCAGCGGTGCCTGAACCAGATGCAGCACATCGGCAGAACCGGTTTGATTAAACTGAATGCTACGGTTTTCCATCAGTTTCTCGCTAAATTGGCTAGGCTATTGTTTCAGGGGTTGGACTGGAGAGCACCATGGATTCTCAAAAATATCATTGGCTAGACAGTTTAAATGATCTTGCGACGCTCTTCGGGCAACGCTGGGTGGCGCTGCCACTTATTGGATTACTTACCTACAAGGTCATCAGTATTGCGCCTGACAGCGCTTGGTATTTACCCCCTTTACTCTTGCTAACATTGCTCACGGCCGTTCGCCTTACTGCGGCTTTAGCCCTCCAAAATCGCCGTTTGTTGCTGGCGCTTTACGCGCAGCAGGCACAAAAAAGTAAAGTGCACCGAGACGACCGCTAAGGACCCTCGATGTCTTCCGGACCTGCAGCAACAATATCATCTGTTCTATGGGGCTCTAGCAAGGCTAAAACCAGCCTCTTCAGGTCGGCTAAGGTTCTGTCTGAGCGCCGACCAACCTGATTAACCACCACTAAAGACAACGCATGGGTCATCTCGAGATAGGCCCTGCCCAGCCGGTTCAATTCGTTGTCACTGGAGGTAAACCCAAGTCGACGAAAGATCGCCATCATACGGTCAATTATCATCGCGTCATGGCGTTCATCTAAGTCGCGTAATTCGGGCACTGCCCACATCGCTTGCGCTAGCGGAAGAATCGCGCGCTCGTCGCGATACACGGTAACCATTTGATCAACAGCGCGATCGATAACATTGGCAAGAGGTAATGACTCAATGGGCATCTGCTCGATGTTCGTCAACGCCTGAGACATAGTCTCTAACCAGCGATCACCCAGCGCGTACAAAATGGACTGTTTATTGGGGAAATAATGGTAGAGCGAACCTACCGATATGGATAATTCTTTGGCAATGAGAATCGTGGTCAGCTCATCGAAACCCACCTCCCCTAGCAATCGCGCCGTCACATCAAGAATTTGACGCGTTCGCACTTTAGCGCGCTCCTGAACGGGTTGGCGCCTGGGAACAATGGAGTTAGTTCGTTTTTCCGTACGGCTGGTCAAGGTTTGAGGAGCTCCTTACTAGAACATTAAGCCTACCGAGTACTTAGGCGGGTCATCCAAGCCCGTTGCGCTTGCATCGCCCTTATACAATTAGCCTATAAAAAGCCGATAGTTATGCTTAAATTATATCCCATCACCGCCACAGCCGCGCAATTTGTTACAGCTTATCTAGCAAGCTGTAATACAGCATTCCCGCTACCAATCCAGGCCACCGTAAAAGTGTGCCGCCAGGAAACATCGGCTGCGGCAGTGAAGCCAGCACATCGAACCGCTCGGCTGTGCCACTGATTACCTCAGCAAGCAACTTGCCACCCATGGTGGCCGTTGGGACACCGTGTCCAGAATAGCCCTGACCGTAAAAGACATTCGGCTCTAGGCGCCCAAAACTCGGCATGCGATTCAATGTGATCGCTAAAGTACCGCCCCACCCATAATCGATACGCGTGCCAGCCAATTGAGGATAAATTCGCAACAGGTATTTACGCACAAACTGCTTAATATCTGCCGGAAAACGGCTGGAATAGTTTTCCCCGCCCCCGAATATGAGGCGATTATCACCGGAGAGCTTCCAATAATTGATCACAAACAACGAATCCTGCACGGCCACGTCATCGCGTATTAAACTGCGAGCCGTCGAATCATCCAGTGGCTCGGTTGCCAGCACGAAATTGTTGATAGGCATGATTTTTCGGGCCAAGCGAGGCTCTAACTTATTCAAATAACCATTGGTGGCAAACACGACATATGTTGCCGATACCTGCCCTGAAGGTGTATGAACGACCGCTGGCTCGCCCTTACTGTAATGTGTCACGGGAGAATCTTGGTAAAAGCGAACGCCAGCAGCTTGTGCGGCCTTTGCCAAGCCCAGCAGATAGTTGAGCGGGTGCAAATGGCGCGAGCCTTTATCCAGATAACCGGCATGGTAGTTACTGTTGCCCACCATTTGGTCAACTTGGGCCTTTCCAACAAATTCCGCTTGATCGTACCCATAATCGGTTTGCAGCGATCTAACACCGGCCTCAAAATCTTTAACTTCCGAGGCTTTATTGGCTAAATGCAGAATCCCCTGCTTAAGGTCGCACTGAATTTGATGCTTGTTAATGCGATCCTCAACGGTCGCCACTGCTTCAAGCCCAAAATCCCACAAGATTTTAGCGGTTTCCTTACCTAGGGTTGCCTCAAGGTCAGCCTGTTCTTTTCTTTGGCCTGTGCCTACGTGCCCGCCATTTCGACCAGAAGCCCCCCAACCCACTTTATTTGCCTCAAGTACTATGACCTTGTATCCCTTTTCCGCTAAATGCAGCGCCGCTGAAACACCGGTATACCCCGCGCCGATAACACACACATCTGCGACTTTCGCGCCCTGCAATGCACCTTCATCAAATGTGCAATTGGCGGTTGCAGCATAATAAGAATCTGTGTGCGCTTGCCGCGTTTCGTGCCAAATACGATTCATACCGACTCCAGACTGACCCAAATGGGGATCTTGTGTTTAATGCAACCTACGAATAGACTGAATAATAATTCGGTTTTATAGTAGATATCAGGCGGATGCTGCGCAAGCCCCATTTGGGTTAAAGCTCGATAAACAGCTACCCCATTGTGGCCAGTCTGGCCTTGATCTACTGTTAGCCCCATAAACCCACAGCTCCTAAAGGTGCACCATGGTTGATTCCATCGACGCTTGGCTAAAACAAAACGGCATTACTGAGGTTGAGTGCTTAGTCCCCGACATGACTGGCAATGCCCGCGGTAAATTTATTCCCGCTCATAAGTTCATTAAAGAAGATAGCCGACTACCCGAGAGCATCTTGGTTCAGACGGTCACGGGTGAATACGTAGACAACCACTGGGATCTGGTTCAGCCACTCGACTCTGACATGCTGTTGGAACCCGACCCCAATGCTGTGCGCATTGTGCCTTGGGCAGAAGAGCCCACAGCCCAAATCATCCACGATTGTTACACTCGCTCCGGCGAGCCCCACCCAATGGCGACCCGCAATGTTCTGAAAAAAGTCTTGGCGCTTTACGAAAAGGAAGGTTGGACTCCGGTAGTAGCACCGGAGGTGGAATTCTATTTGGTGAGTCAAAACACAGACCCAGATTATGAATTGACCTCACCACCAGGACGCTCTGGCCGCAGAGAAATGGTGCGCCAGTCTTACAGCATTGATGGATGCAATGAATACGAGCCTATTGTCAACGACATGTATCGCTATTGCGAAGCTCAAGGCCTCGATGTAGACACCTTGATCCACGAATCGGGCGCTGCGCAATTGGAAATAAACTTTCTCCATGGCAATGCGCTGGATTTGGCGGACCAAGTATTTACCTTCAAACGCACGATGCGCGAAACAGCCTTTAGACACGGGATTTACGCCACCTTTATGGCAAAACCGATGACCAATGAACCCGGTAGCGCCATGCACATTCACCAAAGTGTCATCGATAAAAGCGGCAAGAACATTTTTGTCGACGAAACTGGCGGCGAAAGCCAACTATTTAAGTATTACATTGGCGGGCTACAACGATACATCCCCAACACCATTTCATTCTTCGCGCCCAACGTAAATTCTTACCGGCGCTTTGCTAAAGACATCGCGGCACCGGTAAATCTGGAATGGGGCTACGACAATCGTACCGCGGGTATTCGCGTCCCAGACAGTTCACCCGCCGGCAAACGCGTAGAAAACCGCTTTCCAGGCGTTGATGTGAATCCCTACCTAGCGTTCGCAGCGTCGCTCGCTTGTGGATATTTAGGAATGAAAAAGCATCTCTCTCCCACCCCGCATTGCGAAGGGCACGCCAGTGAGGACGGGGAAATTGAATTGCCGCGTAACCTATTGCATGCACTAAGTCTGTTGACAAGTTGTCCAGATCTAGAGGAAGTGTTTGGTGCCGACTTTATTAAGGCCTATGCGGCGGTGAAGATGGAAGAATTTGAGGCATTTAACCGAGTTATTACCTCTTGGGAACGTGAGTATCTTTTACTAAACGTTTAAAGGTAGGCAGCGCAATGAGATTAAGTATGCTGAAGCGACTGACAATTTTTTGCGCTGCCCTCCTTGTGGCCTGTAGTGGTGATTCGCCTAAGGCCACGCTAATAATTAATCACGCCACAATCTACACGGCCGACGCAAAAGCCGCTTTTGCAGAGGCCGTGGCAATCAGCAATGATCGCATCATTTACGTGGGAGACAATGCCGGCGCGACTCGCCACCTAGGAAGCCAAACACGCGTGATAAATGCAGCGGGCAAGGTTGTGCTACCTGGCTTGCACGATGTGCACATACATCCCTTCGGCTTGGTCAGCAACAGCAAATGTGATTTGAAAAGCGAACCACTTTCGTTGGCCGCGTTGAGCGCCATCGTCAAAAAGTGCATTGAAGAAGCCGCGCTGCCCGATGGTGAATGGCTGACAGTGGATCAGTGGAATTTCACTAAAGGCAATCAACCAATTGAATCACTACCAACATTGCGCGCGGCGTTAGATGCAGCGAGCGCATCGCACCCTATTTTTTTGCGGGGCAATGACGGCCACCATGGTGGCGCAAATAGCCTGGCACTTGCCTCTGCCAAAAATAAACGAAACGTCACAATAGGTATCAATAAGAATACGGTAAAAACTGAATTTGCCGAATACCAGCAATACATCGGCTTGGATGCGCAAGGGGAACCCGATGGCAATGTGTCAGAGGGGGCCCGTTATCTATTGGCACTCGAAGGCAACGCGTTAACGGGAGACGGTGATCCTGCTGCACTTGCAAACAAAATGCCGCACATAAATAAGCTGCTAAACCGCAGAGGAATCACCTCAATCCAAGATGCCGCGTCGGACATTGAGACCTTTGACGTTTATGAACAATATGCGCGATCAGGTCAACAGACATTTCGCATGACGGCTGCGTTAATAACAGACTTTGCTCGTTTTTCCAAGGGCGCACCAATCACGGAAAGCGACACACATAAACTTGCCGCCAAAACCAATGGTAAGGGCGCGGCACACGCAGACTGGGTTACACAAAATAGCTTACAGTCCGTGAATATTTCAGCTGTGATAAAAGCCTTCCGTCAGCTGCGCGAGCGGCAGTCAAACCCAGAGCTTTTAAAAGCAGATGCCGCTAAAATATTTATCGATGGTGTAATCGAAGGCAATCCCTATTCTGACCCACCAGCGCTCCCCAACGCAGCAGTCTATCAACCCTATCTTCAACCTCGATTCAAACAAACTGGGGGTCGGTTACAGCTCGATGGCTACATTGATACGCAAGCGCCGCAATGTGCTGGCTTGAATTCCGCAGAAAAACATCCCATCGACGATCGGCAATCATTCTATAGCAACTGGGGTCATCACCCAGAACAATGTATTGAAAGTGTCGGCCGTTTGGAGCACAACGCCGACTTTATAAAAAAGTACATATACGCATTGGAGGCCGCAGGATTTGCAGTACATGCCCACGCCATAGGTGACAGAGCGGTAGGTGTTGCGCTGTCGACTTTTGCTGAATCCCGGAAATCCTTGCGGCATTCACTGCCTCAAACCATTAGTCACGCGCAGCAAATAGCGCCTCAAGATCAGCGGCGCTTAGCAGACAATTCAGTATTCTTAGCGTTGACGTTTGCGTGGGCAATACCCGACTACCTTTACGATGTCACAGTTACTCCGTTCATAGACAATCTCTCCAGCTTAGCGGCTATTTATGAACCCTCTCTCTATGCGATGCAACACTACCCAGCGAAAAGCGCCCTACGCCAAGGCGCCACCATTGTCGCCGGTAGCGATGCCCCGGTAGACACGCGTGACCCAAGGCCATTTGTAAACATTGCTGCAGCGGTGACGCGCAGTGCAGAGGGCCGCATATATAATCCGCAAGAGCGACTATCAATGACTGAGGCACTCGACGCCTACACCCTCAACGGGGCTAAGGCTTTGCAACAAGATGCCCTCACCGGTTCTATTGAGGTTGGTAAAAAAGCTGATCTTATTATGATTGATCGCGATATTTTTCTTGATGCTAAAAATCTAGACGCTGCTGGCATCAGCAAAACACAAGTGCTTATGACGGTCTTTGACGGCGCTATCGTATACCAACAACAATGATAAACTTTTGGAATGTGAACACAGTGATCGCAAACCTACGAATACCCAGCCCCTATTTGATGTACCAGACTTTTAAATACTGCATTTATAGTCTGCTCTTAGTCAACTTCGTGCTTTTCTTCAACGAAAACTCAACCGCGGCTGAGCATACCTTTACCAGCGGCGTGCCCCTGTTCAGCTTAATTGAGGCCTATTCTGACACGATAGATACTGCAGCCTGGCTTTTATTGCTAATACTTTTCGAACTGGAAACCTACGTCATCAATGATCGCTGGCTAACCACGCGGGTGAAGCTCTGGTTATTACTTATTAGAAGTGTAAGTTACGTTTTTATTATCTACTCGCTCTACGGTTACTTGTCACGATATATCAACATCCTGGCTGCAGATCCAATCGTCATTGCAGACACATGCGCCCTAATTGGAACTGACTACACAACCATCGTGACGCTAAACGATTACGTACCGATAACTCAGGAATTGTGCCAAGAACTGAACCAATACAACTTAATACAAATGCGTGACACGCTGATTATTGGCTCAACAACCGACTATAACATCGTAAAGAACCTAGCAATGGTTGATGTAATAAACGCTTCAACCTGGCTATTAATTGTGGTGATTTTAGAGGTGGACGTATTTTTAAAAACCCACCATGCCGCGTTAAGTCTGCTCAAAAAGCTAACACACTGCATTAAAATTGCACTTTATTGCACACTGCTAGTATGCGCTATCTACTGGGGAATCGATGGTGATTTCCTTGATTTTTGGGATGCTTTTCTTTGGTTAATTGCGTTTGTATTTATAGAAATGAACTTATTCGAATGGCAGCAGGAATTGGAGCAAGCTAAGACTCGTCAAGAGCCTTAACCGCCTGCCACGCGGCTTCCATCTGTGTCAGAGTGGCGGTCTCTACGGAAACCCCGTCTGTGAGCAATTGCCGCTCCATATTGCCAAAACGGTGCTCGAACTTTCGATTCGTTGCTCGCAATAGGCTTTCTGCGTCAAATTTACTCAACCGACACACATTGACAACGGAAAAAAGCAAATCCCCCAACTCCTCGCCAAGCGCCTCAGACGCGCGCCCGCCCTGCATCTGCTGCAGTTCGTGCTCCACCTCTTGCAACTCTTCTCGCACCTTCATCATTGCGGTATTGGGTGACTCAAAATCAAACCCAACGTTTGCGGCGCGTTTTTGTAATTTTTGCGCACGGGAAACCGATGGCAGATTCAAAGGCACGTCAGCAAAAACACCAGCATCGCCCTTTTTTTCTCGCTCCTTTGTTTTCAATGACTCCCACTGCGCTTTAACGTCCACGTCATCTTTATTAGTAGCGTTGGCCACTGCACGTAACTGCCCATCGGGAAATACGTGGGGATGGCGCCCGATTAACTTGGCAGTAAGCTGAGACACCAATCCATTAAAATCGAAGTAGCCCTTCTCTCGGCCCAATTGGGCATAAAAAATGACCTGAAATAACAGATCACCTAACTCTTCTCCCAAATGGTTAAAGTCACCGCGCTCTATTGCGTCAGCAACCTCATAAGCTTCCTCCAGCGTACTAGGGACAATGGTGGCGAACGTTTGCTGAACATCCCATGAGCACCCCGTATCTGGATCGCGCAGTCGCTCCATCAAATACAGCAGGTCGCCAAGAGTGTATTGGGTGGCACTGATATCTTGGTCCATCTACCGCATTCTCCGAGCTGCAGCCACGTTTGGTAATTGATTTAGACGATTGAGCGCACGACTCAAGGCATTAAAGTTTTTCACTTCTATGGTCACCTGCATGTCCACAGTATTGAGGTTTTTATTGGACAGCGTCTGCATTGCAACGATGTTTATCTTCTCGCTGTCTAATAGCGCTGTGACATCTCGCAGCAATCCTTGGCGATCAAATGCTTCAATCAACACCTCTACTGCATAGTATTTTTGAGGGGCAACCCCCCAGGCTACCTGAATGATTCGCTCTGGCTCGTCCGACTCCAGCTGCAATATATTACTGCAGTCTTGACGATGAATAGATACACCCTTACCGAGTGTTATATAGCCGGTAATTGCATCACCCGGGACTGGCGAGCAGCATTTTGCCAAATGCGTCAGTAAATTACCGACGCCATCGATGTAGACATCGGCAGAATCACCAGTAGCTCTCGCGACCTTCAATTGTGGTAGTTTGGAATCGTCAGCGGCGTCGGTTTCCAGAAGTCGCTGTGCCGCGTTCAACACCTGAGTCACGCTGATGTCGCTCGCACCAACAGCGGCATATAAATCGTCTAAGGACTTGCTGTGCAAGCTCTTGGCCAGCTCTTCAAAATCGATATCCTGAACAGCAATACGTTTAAACTCTTTGTCCAACAGCGCACGGCCATCGGCTAAGTTCTTCTCGCGCGCCTGTAGTTTAAACCACTGTTGTATTTTCGCGCGGGCTCGAGATGTGGTGACGTATCCCAGCGCAGGGCTAAGCCAATCTCGACTTGGAGACTCCCGTTTGCCCGTTAAAATTTCCACCTGATCTGATGTGGCCAGCGCATGATTTAACGGCACGATGCGGCCATTGACCTTAGCCCCACAGCATTTATTTCCCACATCTGTGTGTATACGATAGGCAAAATCGAGCGGAGTTGCGCCGCTTGGCAAATCGATCACATGCCCATCAGGGGTAAAGACGTAAATACGGTCTTGATTTAGACCCAAATTGAGGTCGTCGGCCAAGGGGTTGCTATCCCCGCTTTTATCTCCCAACTCTTCGTGCCACTCAAGAACCTGCCGAAGCCAAGCGATTTTTTGATCGTAGCCGGTCTGCTCCTCTTCCTTGTCAGTACCTTTATAGCGCCAATGAGCACAGACCCCAAACTCTGCATCTTCATGCATTGAAAACGTACGAATCTGGATCTCTAAGACTTTTCGCTCAGGCCCGATTACCGCAGTATGTAACGAACGATAACCGTTCTCTTTTGGTGAGGCGATGTAATCGTCGAATTCATTTGGAATATTGCGCCATAAACTGTGTACGATGCCTAAAACTGCGTAACAATCCCGGACAGTGGGCACCAGAATACGCACCGCTCTTATATCGTACACCTGCGAAAATCCGATATTTTTACGACGCATTTTTCGCCAAATGCTGTATATGTGCTTGGCTCTGCCTGTTATTTCGCCTTCAATAGCGGCCCCGGTTAATTCACCACGCAAAGTGCTGATGACATTATCGATATATTGCTGTCGGCCAAGCCGTTTTTCATCAAGCAATCGTGCGATGGTTTTGTAATCGTCTGGTTCTAAATACCGAAACGCAAGATCTTCCAATTCCCACTTAATATGGCCAATGCCCAACCTGTGTGCCAACGGGGCATACACATTGGCTATTTCTCGGGCAACGCGTTGTCGCCTTTCTGCAGTGGCGTTTTTCAAGGCTCGAATTGCGCAAGTTCTTTCTGCTAGCTTAATGAGCGCAACCCGCACATCATCAACCATGGCAACTAACATTCTTCGAACATTTTCAGCATGTTCTTCCGAGTGACGTCCCAGAGCGACATTTTCGTCGCTCAGTCGTACGCCACTAATTGCAGCCATTCGAAGCACGCCGTCAATCAGCTTTTCTATATTGGCCCCGAACTCCTTGCCCACGAACTTTTTGCTGAGCTTACCTTCACGCACGGCCCGGTAAAGTATGGCTGACACCAAGGTGTCAACATCCAAGTTTAAATCCGCCAGAATGTCAGCCATCTCCAAACCGGTTTTGGAGCTACTGATGCCGGTTACCCAAATGTTTTCACTGGCAATTGCGTCCTGCTCAGCTTCAACTGCGGCAAGACACGCCAGCTTAATGCGCGAGTAGGATTCGCTGGTCAATTGCACCTTAGCGTCAAGGCGCGACAACCAAGCCTCTACATCCACCTGGCCGTCTGATTTTATGGGTTGATCTTCTCGAACCTTTACCATGAGCTTCCTGTCATCGGTACAACATTACTTGCGAAAAAGTGCCATCGTTTCCACGTGCATCGTTTGTGGAAACATGTCCAAAATTCCAATTTTGTCCACTGAATATCCACTATTACAGAGTTCCGAGGCATCGCGTGCAAAGGTAGCCGGATCGCACGAAACATAGAGAATTCGTTTGGGGTTGAGCTTGGCCAAATGCGGTATAACCATTTTGGCACCCGCCCTCGGCGGGTCTAGCAAGACGCCATCAACTTGCTTAGGGAGACGCCGATAGACGGTGCTTTGCTCCAAATCTGCGGCGTAAAAATTGGTATTTTTAACACCTTGGATGGATGCATTAATTTCGGCTTGCTGCACCATATCCATAGCGCCTTCAACACCGATCACCTGTGCAGCACGAGTCGCCAACGGCATACTAAAATTCCCAATGCCACAAAATAAATCCAGCCAAGTTTCGTGAGCTTCAGGCTCTGCCCACACCAAAGCCTGCGCAACCATTTGCACATTTACAGGACGATTAACCTGCGTAAAGTCGTGTGGTCTATAGCGCAGCGGTTTTGCAAGCATAGGTAGCGCAAGCGTTAGCTCTACCTCTGCTGGCGCCCCATTTAGATCCACATAGTTAGGCGTGGATTCTGGCTGCATGAGAATAGTAATCCCACAGGAGCTGGCAAACTGGCTGAGCAAGTCTTGTTGATCAGAGCTGATTTCAGACACGTGTCGTAGAATCAAAATCGGGCCAGATTGATCATCAACCAATTCGATATGTCCTAGCGCTTTTGCAGGTAGCTGCGCTAACAGCGTCTGTATAGGTTCAATCAAGCGCTCCAAATTCGGTGCCAATACAGGACACTCCTGAAGCTTGATAAGCTGTGATTGATTCTTTTGCCTAAAGCCGGCAAATGCAGGTCCCTTATGCTGCGTTGAAAGCCGACAACGCGCCCGATAAGCCATTGGGGAGCCAGTCACAGCGGCCTCAAAAGCCGGTAACACAACACCGTTGCGACGACATTGATCAAAGACAAGCGCCTCTTTGAATGCCAGCTGACTTTTATTGTCCAGATGCTGTAAGTGGCACCCCCCACAACTCTGGTAGTGCTGACAGCGTGGCGCCGCTCGAGAATTCGCTGGCGGCGAGAGTAGCGCGACACTGACAGCTTCAAAGAACGTTGACTTACCGCCGACGAGGTTAATTTTGTGCCGCTCGCCGGGCAGCGCCTGTTCTACAAAAACGATCTTACCTTCTAGATAACCAATTCCTCGGCCATCATGTGCAAGACGCTCAATCTCTACCGACGCTTCACGCTGTACAAATTGTGCTGTACGCGGCTTTGACTGTGTTCGCTTTCGCGATTTCTGGCGCGTCACCATTAGTCGAATACACCCGATGACAAGTATCTATCGCCACGATCACAAACTATGGCGACAATTACGGCATTGGTAAGATGCTTATTCAATTCGAGTGCAGCAGACACCGCACCTCCGGACGACACACCACAAAACAGCCCCTCTTCGCGCGCCAACGCCCGCATTGTCTCTTCCGCCCTTCGCTGTGACATACTGACCACCTCGTCAACGCGAGCAGCGTCATAAATCTTGGGTAAATATTCGCTTGGCCAACGGCGAATACCCGGAATGCTGGCACCGTCTTCTGGCTGTAAACCAATAATCTTTATATTTGGATTCTGTTCTTTTAAATATCGAGAGACACCCATAATAGTGCCCGTGGTTCCCATCGAGCTGACAAAGTGGCTCACCTTACCCTGTGTTTGCCTCCAGATTTCTGGGCCAGTGGTCAAGTAGTGAGCACAGGGATTATCAGCATTGGCAAATTGATCTAACACCTTGCCACGACCTTCCCGCGCCATTGACTGGGCGAGATCACGAGCGCCCTCCATACCCGCCTCCTTGGACACCAAAATCAGCTCTGCGCCATAAGCCGTCATCGCTGATTTGCGCTCCTGAGTAGCGTTGTCAGGCATGATCAGTGTCATTTTATAGCCCTTGATAGCGGCTGCCATCGCCAATGCTATGCCCGTATTGCCACTGGTGGCCTCTATCAAGCGATCACCCGGCTTAATATCGCCTCGAGACTCTGCACTGTTAATCATCGACAGGGCTGGTCGATCTTTGACCGACCCTGCTGGATTGTTACCTTCGAGCTTTAAGAGCACCAAATTACTGCTGTCGCCGGGTAGGCGCTGCAGACGGACCAAGGGCGTACCACCCACTAGAGCGTCCATTGTTGGAAGCCCTAGATCTCCGCCGGAGTAAGCCATAAATCTAACCTTCTTTCCCAAGGTGAGCAGCGACCAGACATAGCCGGAAACGCCTGAAGGGCGCTATTCTACCGCCGATTATGGTATGGTTAAACAGCTGCCAAATTGGATGGTCTAGACGTGGACATTACCCGAACAATTAAGCGACGCTCTCTGCGTATTGCCCTACTTCCTACCGCACTATTGACCCTTGTGCTCACCGTGCTTCTAACCGGCCTGTATGTTCACCAGCTCGGCAAATTATCGGTCGATCGCGGCTATCATTTGAGCCGCCTGTTAGCGCAGCTTACCTACCAATCCATGCACAACAGGCTTTTGTTACAGTCAGTTGTACAAACCAGCGTGAGTGACGGCGATATACGTGCCGTGCGGGTCTTCGACCTGAACCGCAACCCCCTGATTCATGCGGGTAACAGCTTTTCACTTACCGCACAGCTAGAGCCCAATAAATTCGGCCTAGACGCCAATCATCAAGTGCTGACTGACAGCACCCTGTTTGTGGTCCCAATACACGCAGATCACGACTCCTTTGCCCCCTTTGGTTGGCTGGCCGTTGAAATATCCAACGACGATTACACCCTCCTTGAATATCAAACGCTCCTGCTCGCCTTAGTCTTGGGGCTGGCCGCCGCACTTGCCGGTGGCGCAATGGCGCTGGTCTACGGACAACAAGTCGCAGGTGCCCTATCAAACTTAAAGCGCGGGCTTCAACAACTTGAAAATGGCGCGCTCAACACACGCCTCGAGGCCAGCAGCCTCCCTGAAATCAACGATCTAGTCACCGCGTTTAACAATCTGTCACTCGGACTTAAAGAAAGTCGCGAAGACATTCAGCGCAACATGG
Organism: Simiduia aestuariiviva; assembly: GCF_014192475.1. GTDB lineage: Bacteria > Pseudomonadota > Gammaproteobacteria > Pseudomonadales > Cellvibrionaceae > Simiduia > Simiduia aestuariiviva. Next base: position 334,021 of record NZ_JACHXZ010000002.1, on the reverse strand, counting down.
ATCAATCAATAGAAGATCTTCGGGAAACACTGGAGACTATTGAAATTCAAAATATTGAGTTGGATTTGGCGCGCAAAGAAGCTGTTGAAGCAAGCCGCGTGAAATCAGATTTCTTAGCCAATACCTCACACGAAATACGTACGCCACTGAATGGCATTATTGGCTTTACGAGCTTGCTGCTCAAAACACCACTCAATGACCAACAAAAAGAATACATGCGAACTATCCAGCACTCCTCTCAAGGGCTGCTAACTATTATTAACGACGTACTCGACTTTTCTAAAATTGAATCAGGACGATTGCAGCTCGACTACGTGCCCATGCAGCTGCGACAAGTTATCGAAGAAGCGATGCAAATCATGGCACCTGCGGCACATGAGAAAAACATCCAACTCATTCTGTTAATGGACGGAAATTTACCCACCCACCTATTAGGTGACCCACTCCGACTGAAGCAGGTTCTAACCAACTTGGTTAGCAATGCCATTAAGTTTTCGCACGGTGGCAATGTCATTATACGGACCGCACTCAAACAACTGGAAGAAACACAAGTAGATGTGGGCATCACAGTTGAAGATTCCGGCGTCGGGGTTAGCGACCAGGATCGCTCAAAACTCTTCCAGGCTTTCAGCCAGGCCGATAGCAGCAACAGCCGAAAACACGGCGGCACCGGGCTAGGCCTGGCAGTCTCCAAAGGCCTTATCAAACGAATGCACGGCGAAATCGGTGTTAAAAACAGCGACACCGGTGGTGCGTTATTTTGGTTTACAGCCCAATTTGGTATCGAGCAAGAATCCTACGACCAGCAATCACAGCACCTATTGGCAAACTGCCATTTTGGCATGCTAAGCAGCAATGGGCAGCTGTGTGCACAGGTCAAAGAGATAGTGGGAGCGGAAAGCGGCAAAGTTATCATCATTAAGAGCACCCCCGAATTGCTCTCGCTGGTGAAGCAACAAACCCAGGTCAACATGCCCATTGAAGCGATTTTCTATGACATTGAACCACAGCAAGAGCGACAGCTGGATTTCGAACAACTCAACGACCTAATAAATCAATTAAAACACCACTTTTCCTGCAAAACGTTTTTGCTGGGAACTCCAAATGCACGCCGTGTGGTCGAGCACAACCTCCCGCAACACGAAGGGACTTTTCTTGAGAAGCCGATGACACAGGCGCGCCTTCTCAACGCCATCCGTCAGGATTTAGCCCAAGACAAAGAAGAAACACGTATTGGAGGCCAGACAGCTAACTATGAAAATAAGCCACGCATACTGGCTGTGGATGACAACCCCGCAAATCTCCAGCTAGTGGGCGAATTACTGAGCGGCCTCGGCATGGAAGTCACACTTGCGTCAGATGGCAAACAGGCTACCGATATCGCCGACAAACAAATCTTCGACATGGTGTTTATGGATTTGCAGATGCCCATAATGGACGGTATTGAAGCAACAAAAATAATTAGGAGCCGGGAACACGGAAAACGCAGAACCCCCATTGTAGCCCTAACCGCTCATGCAATGGCAGAGCAAAAGTCACAATTACTTTTGGCAGGCATGGACGACTACCTCAGCAAGCCAGTGAGCGAAGCACAGCTCGCCCACGTAATTAATCGCTGGCTCAAGGCGCGCTCAATTCAAGTCGATTGGCGCCCCAAATTACAACACAGCACCGCACAACCCATAGCAAGTAATGCGGCTAGCGCGCCCAGCCCACTATCAAAAAGAGTGGTAGACGTTCAAGAATCATTAAGGCTGGCAAACAATAAACCAAACCTCGCGCGTGACATGCTGAACATGCTACTAGACACACTCGCCGAAGATCAGCAAAGCATGCAATCCAGCTTTAAAGCTAAAGATTACAAATCACTAGAAACCACAGTTCATCGTCTACATGGCGGATGCTGCTATTGTGGGGTAAGCAGGCTGCGCTCTGCGGCTCACCAATTAGACAAAAGCCTTCAAGCCAAAGACACGAGCCAACTGAGTGAGCAAATGGAGCATTTAGACATCGAAATAAATGCACTACTCGAATGGTCTGAGTCGCATGATGTAGATGCTCTTTTCGCGGAAGATGAAGCGACAATGTCAAATTAGCGAAACGCGCTATTTGAACAACTCGCGACTCGCAAGAGGCTTTGAGCCCAGTAGCGGCCGCAAAACCCGGCGCATAAACTGCTTAATTTCTTGGCGATCACTCTCCAAACGCAAATTACCTTCAGCCAACGCCAACAACGCTGCACCAGAAACGGCACCCTCGCCAGGCGCCACCGCTTGCAAACCTTGCTGATGAATCAAACTGTAATACTGATTGGGCCGAACCGGCTCCGCATCTATGCATTCGACCAGCGAAAAGCCTGCTCCCACCTTTTGCACGAGCAACCACTCGAACGAACGAAGCCGCACCTCCAAAGGCGCATCGCCCCACTCGGGAGCATGCACGGCTAAATCAGAGAGAATATCACTATAGAAATCAAACAGCTGTGACTGCCCATCATCTTCTGGCAACAATCGCTTGATCAACTCATTCAAATAGAAGCCGCAAAACAAGGCGCGACCTTTAAGCTGATACGCCGGCCCTACCGATTCAATTGACGTGAGCGTTTTAAGACTTCCCCGACCTTTTGCTGAAACTGTTAGGGGAATGAAGGGGTTGAGTAATGCCCGATGGCCTGTTTTCTTCTTTGATTTTGCGCCCCTTGCATATAGGGACTGTAGACCATGAGTTCTAGAAAAATAGTCAACAATTAAACTCGTGTCACCATAGGCCCTGCTATGCAATACAAAACCAGCTTCAAAATCGAGCGCAGTGACCACAACTAAAGATCATCATAGCCTAGGCTTTTTAAGGCACGCTCATCATCAGACCAGCCAGACTTCACCTTCACCCAGAGCTTTAGCATAACCTTGATATCAAATAGCGTTTCAATATCAAGTCTCGCTTGCTGGCCAATCTTTTTAATTCGATCGCCCTTATCGCCAATAAGTATTCGCTTCTGGCCATCACGCTCAACCAAAATCACCGCACCAATGTGCAACACTCCACCGTCTTGCTCAAACTCTTCAATTTCCACGGCCATTTGGTAGGGCAACTCCGCGCCCAACTGACGTGTTATTTTTTCACGAACAATTTCAGCGGCCAGAAATCGAGAGCTGCGATCAGTGATCTGATCCTCAGGATACATATGCTCACCATTTGGGAGCAACTGTATCAACAGTGATTCCAAGCGATCCAGCGCGACACCCCGCAATGCAGAAATGGGAATTATTTCCGTGGGGGACAAACGATCTGACAAGCGCTTCAAGTGGGGCAGCAACACCGCCTTATCATCCAACTGATCGCACTTGTTTACCGCAATGATTAAAGGGATATTAATATTTTCTAAACGCCGAGCAACGGACTCATCCTCCTCGGTCCAAGTCAACTTATCTACCAGAAAGACCACCACATCAACGTCCTTGATTGCGGTGCCTGCGGCTTTATTCATGTAGCGATTCATTGCACTGGCGTGGTGCAAATGCAACCCTGGCGTATCCACAAAAACCAGCTGATTCGAACCCTCAGTTTTAATACCCGTTACATTATTCCGAGTCGTTTGAGGCTTACGGGAAGTGATGCTAATTTTTTGGCCCAACATATGGTTGAGCAATGTGGATTTCCCAACATTGGGGCGGCCAACCAATGCAATAAACCCACACTTTTTGACACCTTGGCTTTCCACGTCTGTCACCGCCCACCTCTTGGTAATTCATTTAGCAAGTCAAGCGCCATGCGCGCAGCCTTTTTCTCTGCCTTTTTACGGCTGGTGTCGGTAGCAATGGGAGTTGCTTCCAGACCTGACACAACACATTGTATTGAAAAGCGCTGAGCATGGCCCTCACCTTCAACTTTAACCACCTGATAATCTGGTAACGGTAGTTGCCGAGACTGCAGGTATTCTTGCAAGGCACTTTTACTGTCTTTTTGGGGGTCGTCGAGCGAGAGCTGATTTAGTCGATCCTTCAATAATCGTATAACCAATTCTTTTGCCGCGCTAAGACCAGATTCTTGATAGACGGCACCTATAATGGCCTCAACCAAATCGGCGAGTATAGAGGCCCGGGCATGCCCCCCGCTTTTGCGCTCACCTTCACCCAAGCGCACAAAATTGCCAAGCGATAGCGTAGTTGCAATTTCAGCGAGCGTATCACCTTTAACGAGATTGGCACGCAATCGAGTGAGCTGCCCCTCTTTTGCCTCAGGAAACGCCAGGTACAATTGCTCGGCAACGACGAAATTGAGGATGCTATCGCCCAAGAACTCCAATCGCTCGTTATTGGGCAGCCCGACACTGCGATGGCTTAGCGCCAATCTCAGCAGCGCTTTACTTTCAAACTCATAGCCCAACTGCTTCTCCAGCTGAGCGAAGGCATTCTGACTCACGATTTCTTCTTGGGCCGATAGTCTACAGGTGGTCGGCAGCATGCCTCGGGCTTCGTTGTGTCCATATAGTTTTGAAAGTCGACAACAACGGAGATGTTATAGATAAGCGGAACACGAACCTCATAATTGATGGTGATGATATTACGATTGCGCTCCCTTTCGATTTCGATATTGGAAGCACCCTCGGAACGCACACCATTAATCATGTAAAAGCTTTGCAAATGCTTTCGAATTTCGGCCGCTGTCATCTGGGCTACAGGCTTGTCTTTGTTACGCAGCGATTCTAAAGCACTCACCACATATTGATTTTCTGAATAAACGGGCACAAGCTTAAAAGCACACATTGCAAAAAAGCCGACGACCGCCAACACCAAAAGCAAATTAAAAGAACTTAATCCCAACTGCTGTTTACGCATAACCCACTCCCAGATCTACTTTTAGACTTTATTGTATTCCGCCAGCCCTGGAAAAACTGGGCACGCTCAAAAATCGCTCCCAGTGCATCCAAATCGCAAATGCTTTACCCACTATAGCCTCTTCGGGCACAGCTCCCCAATCTCGACTATCGGAGCTGTTGTCACGGTTGTCGCCCATCATAAAATAATGCCCTGCGGGCACAACCCACTGGCCCGACCGGCTAAAAGCGCCAGGGCGAATATTGCGGTGAATCTGGTGGCCAACGTCACCCAGGGTTTCTTCCATTACTTGATAATGTGGCCGCGCCGCAGGCAAACTGGCCAACAATTGATGCGGAGCCTTTTCGCCATTGATATAGAGGCTACCGTCGGCAATGACGATTTCATCTCCAGGCAACCCTATCACGCGCTTGATGTAATACGTATCCGGCTTGTGGGGAGGAAAAAACACCATTACATCGCCTCGCTCCGGCTCACCAATGTCCACAAATTTGGTATTGGTAACTGGTAAGCGCAACCCATAGGCATACTTATTAACAAGAATAAAATCACCAACTTGAAGCGTCGGCACCATTGAAGCCGACGGGATTTGGAAAGGTTCCACCAGAAATGACCGAAGCACCAATACGAATGCCAGAACAGGAAAAAAAGACTTTGCGTACTCAACCGCCACCGGCTCTTTAGCCGCAGCCGCCATGGTGGTTTGATAGCTGGTGTCGGTCTCTTTTAAATTTGTATTCTTAAGCCCCTCTTCAGCATCACCGATTCGCACCTTGCGTGCACTTGCTAAAAACAAAATGTCGTACAACCAAATGAGGCCTGAAACCAGCACCAATACGACCAGAATCAAAGGGAAATTAATATCCAAGTGTCTATCCTTTTAATGGGTATCCAATTTAGCTATCGACTTTAAGCACTGCGAGGAAGGCTTCCTGTGGTATTTCCACTCGCCCAACCTGTTTCATTCGCTTTTTACCGGCTTTTTGCTTTTCCAGTAATTTACGCTTACGACTTACGTCACCGCCATAACATTTAGCCGTCACGTCTTTGCGCAAAGCCTTTACGGTCGTTCGAGCAACCACCTGCCCACCAATTGCAGCCTGAATAGCGACATCAAACATCTGACGTGGGATGAGCTCTTTCATTTTCTCTGCTATCGCACGGCCTTTATAAGAAGCATTATCCCGATGAACAATGAGCGCTAGCGCATCGACTTTTTCACCGTTGATTAAAATGTCTAAGCGGACTAAACGCGCGGGCTCAAAGCGAAGAAAAGAGTAATCAAGCGACGCAAAACCTCGGCTGACCGATTTAAGCCTATCAAAGAAATCAAGTACCACTTCGTTCATGGGTAGTTCGTAACGAACTTGAACTTGTGAGCCGGTGTATTGGATATCTTTCTGAACGCCGCGCTTTTCGACGCACAAGGTTATCACTGCACCCAAATATTCTTGCGGCACTAAAATGTTGGCCTCTACGATAGGCTCGCGCATTTCATCAATAACGCCGATATCGGGTAATTTAGAGGGGTTGTCGACATGCACAACCTCACCGTCTGTTTTTACGACCTCGTAGATTACCGTCGGCGCAGTAGTAATCAAATCCAAATCGTATTCGCGTTCCAATCGCTCCTGGATGATTTCCATGTGCAGCATGCCAAGGAAGCCACAACGGAAACCAAAGCCCAATGCATCAGAGCTTTCTGGCTCGTAAAACAATGAAGCGTCATTCAGGGTAAGCTTCGCTAGCGCTTCGCGAAACCCCTCAAAATCGTCAGACGTAACCGGGAACAAGCCCGCATAGACCTGGGGTTTTACCTTCTTAAAGCCCGGCAGTGATGGCGTGTCAGCAGTATTTGCATGGGTAATAGTATCGCCCACCGGCGCACCCAAAATTTCTTTAATACCAGCGACAAAAAAACCAACCTCGCCAGCCTTCAGGTCTTTTGTTTCTGTGAGTTTGGGCGTAAATACCCCCACCTTGTCGACCACGTGCGCCTTGCCAATGGACTTGGTGATAATTTTATCTTTGGCTTTTAACGTGCCTTGCTTGACGCGAACAAGTGAGACAACACCGAGGTAGTTGTCAAACCAAGAGTCGATAATCAACGCCTGCAATGGCGCGTTAACATCGCCCACGGGCGGCGGCACAAGCCGAACCAACTCTTCGAGCACATCTTCAATGCCCATGCCTGATTTAGCACTACAGCGCACCGCTTCTGTGGCATCGATACCAATAATATTTTCAATCTCTTCAGCGACCCGCTCTGGCTCTGCTTGGGGCAGGTCCATTTTATTAAGTACGGGAATGACCTCTAGACCCTGCTCAATGGCGGTATAACAATTGGCTACCGACTGAGCCTCAACACCCTGCCCTGCATCTACCACCAGCAGCGCGCCCTCACAGGCAGCCAGCGAGCGTGAAACCTCGTAGGAAAAATCTACGTGACCAGGCGTATCAATGAAGTTGAGCTGATAGGTTTTTTCATCCCGCGCCTTGTAGTGCAGAGTCACACTCTGTGCCTTGATGGTAATACCACGTTCGCGCTCGATATCCATTGAATCGAGGACTTGGGCCGCCATTTCGCGGTCGGTTAGCCCACCGCACAAATGTATGAAGCGGTCAGCAATAGTGGATTTCCCATGGTCAATATGGGCGATGATTGAAAAATTACGAATATGGCTTAAGTCAGACACAGGTGCACTTCAACTACTGGAATCATGAATAATCGGGCTGGGTGATTCGCGACCTTAGCCCCGGTAACACCGGAACTCGTCAACGTGCACGGGAAGCCCATATAGAGAGAGCCCCGAAGGGCCCTCTAGGCGCGGCAAGTCTACCGCATTTGGCCTGCAGAGGCTATGTAACTCACTCTTCAATCATGAACGAGCGGTAGGCAGGACGCCCATCACGGTAGAACCGGATGGGTAGCAATTTGCCCTTCGGCAGCGCCTGCTCTAGCTTGCGGTAGCTTTCCACCCCTTCGACGTCATCGAAACCGAGTTGCGCAATGACATCGCCAGGTCGAAGGCCGGCTTTGGCGCCTGGAGACTCAGGCGCCACATGGACCACCTGCACACCTCCAGATAACCGCCACGCTTGCTGCTGGCGAGAATCTAAAGCTTCCACAACCAGGCCAAGACGATCGCCTTGGTTTTGGCTGGCCACACTAGGCTCGTCGCCTGCATTGAGCTTACCAACCGTGACGTCCAGAGACTTTTTCTTGCCTGCACGCATCACCTCAACATCGACCTTTTTACCCGGCGCAATGCCGCCAACAACATGGGGCAAATCGGCACTTTTCGAGATTGTCCGACCATCAAATTTAAGAATTACATCACCGATTTGCAGACCCGATTTATCTGCCGGACTACCGGGCTCAATTTGTTGAATTAGGGCACCCATGGGCTTGCTTAAACCAAACGATTGCGCCAAGTCACGATCCACCTCTTGGATTGCAACCCCTAGCCAGCCGCGATCAACACGCCCCTTATCTTTCAATTGGGCGATAACATCCTTAGCTACATTGCTAGGTATGGCAAACGACAGGCCGATAGAACCACCACTACGGGTGTAGATCTGACTATTAATGCCCACCACTTTGCCTTCCAAGTTAAAGAGTGGCCCACCGGAATTGCCGGGGTTGATGGCAACATCTGTTTGGATGAAAGGGACGTAATTTTCATTGCGCTCAGTTGGAATGCTGCGCCCAATGGCACTGACAATACCAGCACTAGCAGTAAAATCTAAGCCAAAGGGAGAGCCAATTGCCAGCACCCACTCACCAACTTTGAGACCATCTGAATCTGCGAAGGACAAGGTCGGCAGGTTTTTCGCATCCACCTTTAATAGCGCCAGGTCTGAACGCGGATCGGTACCGATCACTCGCGCGTCAAACTCTCGCTGATCAATCAATCGCACTGAAATTTGATCTGCGCCATCTACGACGTGATTGTTGGTCAACACATAGCCATCGGCGGAAATTATGAAACCAGAGCCCATAGAGCGCTGTTCGCGTTGGCGCGGATCTCGCTGCTCGAAAAGATGCCGAAATATGTCGGGAATATCTTGGGGGTATTGCTGCCTTTGAGATGAGCGTTTAGCCCGTTCAACCGTATTGATCTTCACCACTGCCGGAGAATGTTGCTCAATCAGATCAGTGAATTCTGGCAGACCTCGAGCATCGGCAGGTGCCGCTAGGCAGAGTGCTACCACTGTGGCAAATAACCATAATTTTAGTTGCATGCATTCCTCACTTTAACAATTCTAACGCGCACCAGAGCGATTCGCGCTGCTTCAGAAAGGGTAAATAAGGACTAGGGATGGATCAGTTTATCCCCTAATGTAAGCCCCATTTGCAGTCCCTTGTCGCTTTTGACAGTGAATTTTTGCACAAGTTTCATGCCTACCCATAGGCCAATCCCCGCTCCCGCCAAAGCGACTCCATCGTGCGACCAAAGGTGATACGCCAATGTAGATAGCAACAACATACAAGCCAAGGGCATCATATACACCAGCAGCGCAGCCCTAGCTAGCGCATCACCCGGCACGTAAAAACTCACGTGATCACCCACCTGCCAATCGGGGTTAACGTCGTCAATTGCCAAGAGATTTGATGCTTCTGCCCATTTCGCTAACGCCGACTGCCCGCATACCGATTTTGCTGCACACTGACCGCAGGCTGAACGGTTGATGGATTCCACCCAGGTTTGGCCAGATGAAATTCGGACGATACGCCCCTGCTCCATAATGCGTTTCAAGATTCAGCTTCCACATTTGCCATATTGTTACGCAAACTCATGGCCACTCGCTCAAGTGTCGGTGACGGCACTTCACCTACAACTGTGACACGATAATGCTGATCGCCCTGCTCCGCCCGCCCCATGTACGCAACAGTAGCGCCACGCTGGGCACGCCCCTCAATCACACTCGGCGAAGCTACGGTATCCACAAAAACGGAAAACGCTGCGAGACCGTCGGTGAACATAAGCATCTCTCGCTCGGGGGACAGTTGCCGGCTGCCTGCCAGCTGGAAACCTGGCGGCAACCATTGCGCGTCCCATAATGATGCATAACCCTCGTCAACAGACCCGCACACGGCATCAACTTTTATTTCGTCGCCATTGGATTCAGTAATCTCGACAGTGGCAAATTGAAAGCGCTCCAGCACCCGCGCACCGGGACCAATGAGCATCACTTTCAATGCCAGGTGGGTGGCCTGATCCAGGCCGATAACATAACCATAGCGGTGCTGGTCACGGGGCATAACCTGTATCAAGGTAACCAATCTTCCCGCCACCCGCTCCTGCCCCACGACAGAGATATGATAATAGGATTCGATGTCGGTATCGTTATCGACGCGGCCCAAGCCCCGCAATAGTCGCTCACCAGCGTGAGGACATTGGCCCGGCTCAGAATCGCGAACGATCGATCGATGCTCACCATTCAAGTGGACCAATCGTTCATGTTCAACGCCATCGATTACCGAATGTGATAATTCTACAGTGGCCAAATGCGCACCGTGCTCATAGGTGAGAATGCCTTTGTAATTCAGGTTCGCCATGGCCACTGAGTGTTTGGCCAAGAGCGCACGGGCGTCCAGGTCGGCATTGGACACCTGCGGAAATACAAACAATACCGCTAGAAACAGAAACGCCCGGGACAAACCCAGGCGACCTTTTAACGCGAACTTCATAAATTGGCCTTAACCAGCCGCTTTGTAAGCGACATCATTGTGGATCGTTTGGCGCCTTTTGGCGTGACGCTTTCGCACTCACTTCAGATTTAACATTGGGGGCTATTCGGGCATAGGGCAGCATTCCCTGAGCACTATTGTGCGTTGCATTTTCAGCGTGCTGCAGCATCAGTTGATTCAAGTGCTCTTCAATGACCTGATTTTGGATTTGTTGCTCTGCGGCACTGGGTTGGTATTGGGGTTGGTATTGAACCCCGGTGCGCTGGGTATTTAGGACAGGGCCGTCAGAGATATTAACCGTACGCGTACTCAACGCTGGCGCACGAAACCCATCAGGCACCAAACCTGCGGCTCCACCGACGGTTTCTGGCGCAGCCGCCATCATGGGAGCTTCTGTATCTAGGTATTGTTGGGCGCCAATAATTACCGCACCCGCAACACTGGCTGCCACCGCCATGCGGCCTGCGGTATGCCAAAGTCGGCCAAAAACATTGCCCCGACCTTCGCGATGAGCGGGCTCGTCGGCTATGGCTGCGCAGATCTGGGAGGACAAATCTATCGGCTTTAACGCCGGCGCCTCACCGCGCAGGGCATCCGCAGCAAGATGATAATGTACCCAACTCTCGCGCAAGCTTGAATCAGATTCTGTGGCTTTCAATAAACGGTGCAATTCAAGCTCACTGGCTTCGCTGTCCATGAGCGCAGAAAGACTTTCCTGAAGTTTGCGGTCTGAGTGTTGAACCATTATTAACAATCACCTTGTTTATTAATCAGCCATTAAGCCAATACTGATACAATTGAACAGCGAGCGTCTTGCCTGCTTATTGGAGTGAGACCACGGTTCTATGATCGAGTTCCCAGCTTGCCCTATATTTGTTAAAAAAAGTAAATTTTTACTAAGCAGGCGTAGATTTACTGGCTTGAGGCTGCATATACGCCTTAATTTTACTGTCCAACACCTCCCGAGCCCGAAAAATTCTCGAGCGCACGGTACCCACTGGGCACTGCATGATCTCGGCAATTTCCTCATAGCTTTTGCCATCAATCTCTCTCAAGGTCACTGCTGACCGCAAATCTTCCGGCAAACTGGCAACCGTTTTGGACACGATGGCATCCAACTCGTCTCGAAAGTGCAGCCCTTCGGGCGTGTTGACGTCCTCCATATACTCAGCTGCCAGAAACTCGGCATCTTCGGCATCGACACCTTGTGCGGGCGGCCTCCTTGAGCGAGAGACCAAGTGGTTTTTGGCAGTGTTGACCGCGATGCGAAATAACCAAGTATAAAAGGCGCTCTCTCCCCGAAATCCCGGCAACGCACGGTAGGCCTTGATAAACGCTTCCTGGACAACGTCATTAACTTCAAACGTATCGCGGATATAGCGCGATACTATTGCAGCAACCTTGTGCTGGTATTTCAAAACCAACAGGTCGAAAGCACGCTTGTCGCCTTTCTGTACCCGTGCGACCAACATCTGGTCATTATCTGGCGCTTGCGCCATACAAAACTCCCTAGCCATATTTCTTTTGACCAGCAGGTATGACTGCTAACGGTCTATTGGTATTGGGGATTTCAGGGCGCTGTGGCCGTCCCCAGACGGCATTTTTGAGATTTTACGTCTAATTAATGCAGCAAGTCTCTGTAAAGACGCAGTTTTTAGTAAAAAAGTTCAATGTTATGCCTACGGATTCCTACCGAGTATTAGCGCCTATTCGTTATAATCCCGCCACCATAAGCTTTAGAGTTTCCACACCCACTATGCAGTATCAATATGATGTCTTGGTAATTGGCAGCGGCGCAGCTGGGTTATCGCTTGCGCTCCACCTGGCCGACAGCGTAAAAGTTGCTGTGCTGAGCAAAGGCCAACTGCATGAGGGCTCAACTTGGTTTGCTCAGGGCGGGATTGCAGCCGTTTTGGACGATCAGGACAGCATCGATGCCCACGTAGCCGATACCCTAGCTGCCGGTGGAGGCCTGTGCCACGAAGAAAGCGTGCGTTTTACCGTCGAGCGCAGCAAGTCGGCCATAGATTGGCTGATCAACCAGGGCGTTGATTTTACCAAAGACGAAGCCGCCAACAGCTACCACCTCACCAAAGAAGGCGGCCACAGCCATCGACGCATCATCCACTCCGCTGATGCCACCGGCAAAGCCGTCTTAAGCAGCCTGATTGCGCGCGTCAAAGCCCACAAAAATATTACCCTGCTCGAGCGCTTCATTGCCCTTGATCTCATAACGCAGCCCGACCCCAACTCCCGCAAACTGCGCTGTACCGGGGCATACGTGTACAACCATGCCGACGACCACGTACACGCCTTTCAAGCGAAATCAGTGGTACTTGCCACAGGAGGAGCCAGCAAGGTCTATTTATACACCTCGAATCCCGATGGCGCGTCCGGCGATGGGATTGCCATGGCATGGCGCGCAGGCTGTAGGGTCGCGAATATGGAATTTAACCAATTCCACCCCACCTGCCTATTCCACCCAAAGGCTAAATCTTTTCTGATTACCGAGGCATTGCGTGGTGAAGGTGCCCACCTAAAGCTCCCCAATGGTGAGCGGTTTATGCAGCGCTTCGATGAGCGCGGCGAACTGGCGCCACGAGACATCGTAGCCCGAGCCATTGACCATGAAATGAAACGCCTTGGCGCAGATTGCCTCTATCTGGACATTAGCCACAAGCCCTCCGACTTCATTGCTGAGCACTTCCCCACCGTTAAAGCCCGCTGTTTAGAGTTTGGTATCGACATTACCAAAGAGCCTATTCCCGTGGTTCCGGCCGCCCATTACACCTGCGGCGGGGTGGTAGTAAATGCACAGGGCCACACGGACCTGGTCAACCTCTACGCCATCGGCGAAACATCCTTTACCGGCTTGCATGGCGCCAACCGCATGGCGTCCAATTCATTGCTGGAGTGTATTGTTTACGCCCGCTCGGCGGCGCTCGATATCGCCAGCAAAATTGCCGCAATTCCAGAGCCCTTGCCCTGCCCCCCATGGGATGAGTCGCGGGTCACCGACTCCGATGAAGACGTAGTGATTTCGCATAACTGGGACGAGTTGCGGCGATTCATGTGGGACTATGTCGGCATTGTGCGCACCCGCAAACGTCTAGAGCGCGCCACTCATCGCATAAAATTGCTACAAAAAGAAATCGGCGAGTACTACAGCAACTACAGAGTGCGCGGAGATCTCATCGAATTGAGAAATTTGGCGCTGGTGGCAGAGTTGATTATCCGCTCTGCTATCGAACGAAAAGAAAGCCGCGGCCTGCACTATTCTCTCGACTACCCTGCTCCCGCGCCCGTGGCACGAGACACGATTTTAGTGCCAACCAACTATGCGGCCCAGGACGTATTTGTGACCGATATGCTCGCAATAAAGTCCTAGCGTCCCTGATTCAACGCCACCCGCAACTGGCGGTGGGCATCGGCATTATCGCCGTCGGCCCAGAGCCACAAGGTGTAGTGGCGCTCGTCTACCTGAGAACGGACCCCGAGCACCACCACCCAAGGCGCAATCAACTGCTCACCACAAAGCGCCAACGGCTGCCACTCTGAGTGGCTCCCCAGCCAATACCCCGCCTCATTTTTTCGCAGGAACAAGGTGGCTGTCGCCCCATTAAACGGGGCTCGAAGCCAGCGCCATGAGCCGAGTAGTAACGCAGAGAGCAGAACGACCAATAGCCATGGCCAATGGGCCACCGCTAGATACGTCAGCGGGTAGACTTCCCGCTCGCGCAGCCAGAACACCAATGCAATCAGGGGTAGCCACTGACAAATAATCCAAAGCACGCACTTATAGGCGTACTCTAAACGGCCGGAAGAGAGCCTAAACAGCAGCGGGTCAGCTTTGCGCTTGTAGCCCAGTGTTATCGCGGATGATTTTGACAATGCGTAAAAGCTCCGTGTCATCTGGATCTTGCCGCTTTAAGAACCAACCAAACATATCCTGGTCTTCCGATTCAAGCAGCTTCCAATAACGTTCCTTGTCTTCCTGAGGGAGTGATGGATAGACGTTTTCCAAAAAAGGCAACAGCACCAAATCCAGCTCTAGCATGCCGCGGCGACTGCCCCAAAATAAACGATTTCTTTCCACCGAGTGATCTCCAAGTAAAGCGTGCGCCCGCCCAGACGGCAAACCTAAGGGCCTGCCGCCAAGCATGGCAAATTGGCACTTGCTAATGTGCAAGCGATTGGCATTATAGCGACCCCACAGAGCCATTTCATCCAAGAATACACAGAGTAATGAGTAAGGCAGCTATGAGCACACATTGGCAACAATTTATGACCCGTCAAGGCGCTGCACTGAACCCATCAGGTTGTGCAGAATTTTTTACCAACTGCCCGTTTCCGGATCTAGAGTCACCACTGCTCATTGACCTTCAACATTATTCCACGCTGGAATTATCTGGCCCGGACTGCATTAAATTTCTTCAAGGGCAGATCACCCAAGACGCGCAAAAACTGGCCACGAATGACGGTTTTTTTACCGATCATTGCAACCCCAAGGGGCGCATCCTCGCGAGTTTTTTTGCTTTGGGAGTCGCTGAAAACCGCATTAGATTGTTGCTGCCGAGCAATAATGCTGAACATCTCGCCCAGCATCTCAACAAATATTTGGTGTTCTCGAAGGCCACACTCTCAATCGAGCCTCAACTTGTCTCACTTGCGGTCACGGGTGCACGTGCCAGCCAACATTTAGCAGCCGTCGGTTTGAAGCCGCCCAGCAGTGTTGGCAGCGTTTGCAGCACTGGCGACACCAGCATTTTCCGCTATTCAGAACAGTGTTTTGTGATCACATCTACAGAAAGCGACGCCCTAGAACTTTGGCCGGCGCTGGCAAAAAATCACACGGCAGCAGGTGCAAGAACCTGGCGCACACTCGCGCTTCAACAGGGTGTGCTATGGGTAGACGCGGACCGCCGTGAGCGCTATACCCCACACCAAATTAACCACCAATTCATAGATGCTATCAATTTTCGCAAGGGATGCTATACCGGCCAAGAAGTGGTCGCGCGCATGCACTATAAGGCCACACTAAAAAGCCACTGCTATCTTTTTACCTTGGCCAGTGATGTCGCCCCCAAAGTGTTTAGCCCCCTTATGGCGGGAGATCAAAAGGCGGGCGAAATACTACAAATTGAAGCCATCAGTGCAGATCAGTGGCTTATCTTTGCGGAAGTTCGAGACACCTTACTCAATGAACCCCTGCACATAGATGGCATCGCCACAGAAAATCTCCATCAAGTGGCGCTCCCCTATGCTATAAACAAGTGACCAGAATCAAAAAAAGTGGGGACCTTGTATGAGCCAATTGGTGGAAAAAGTCAGTCAGGACATCATCGCCGCCCTAGAATCTGACCAATTGGTACTCCCCACCCTGCCCGAAGTGGCCTTGCGAGTACGCGAGGTCGCAGAAGACCCCGATGCAAGTATCAGCCAAATGGGTAAGGTGATCGGCAGCGACGCCGCCCTTACGGCTCGCTTGATCAAGGTCGCCAATAGTCCGCTGTTGCGCGGCAGCAGAGAAATCAACGATTTGCAGATGGCGTTAGCGCGGTTAGGCATCGAATACATCTGCAATATCGCCACTGGCTTGGCTATGTCGCAAATGTTTCAGGCCACCAGCGACCTGGTCGACAAACGATTACGGGAAGTGTGGAATCGATCCAGTGAAATTGCCGGCATTTGCCATGTCATGTGCAAACACAGAACCAAACTTCGTCCTGATCAGGCAACCCTCGCGGGCCTAGTACACCGCATCGGCGTGCTCCCTATCCTAACCTACGCAGAAGAAAACCCCAGCTTACTGCGAGACAGTTTTACTTTGGATACCGTCATCGAGGCCCTGAACGGTCCCATCGGTGACCGCATATTGAAACACTGGGCCTTCCCAGACCCCTTGATTCACATCCCCAGCCAGCACGTGCAATTTGATCGCGTGGCACCAGAAGCGGACTATGCGGACATAGTGACGGTGGCCGTACTGCAAAGTTACATGGGTTCAAATCATCCCCTCGCCAGCGTTGACTACAGCACCGTTACGGCATTTGCGCGTCTGGGGTTAGATTCAGACATGGAAAATGCCGAGGGCGATGACCTCAGCGCCGAAATGGAAGCGGCCATGGCCATGCTTCAGTAACGAGAACAACCTACAGCAGCTTAGGCGCCAATTAGTGAACTGCGTGCCAATTCACGGGTTCCCTCCCCCAGTCACGCAATTGCTGATTCGCCTGTGCAAAGCAGCCGGAACCCAAGAATGCGTCGAAGTCGGCACCAGACTTGGAGGCACCCAATGGACTTGGGTGCGAGGTCTTAATTACCCGATGTCGCTGCGTATTTATCTCTGAACATACCCCGTGCGCAAATTTTCCCCATGACAAAAACACGATCTGCTCACACTGCTCATTAATGGCACGCAGGCATCGATTGGTAAACGTCAGCCAACCTTTTTTGGCATGGGAGCCAGGCAGTCCTTGCTCCACGGTTAATGATGCATTTAGCAGCAAAACACCTTCTCGGGCCCAGGGCGTCAGATCGCCCGCCAACGGGCCATGCCCTGCATCGAACAGCTCCTTGTAGATATTTTTCAGGCTGGGTGGCAAAGATACACCGCGCGGCACACTAAAACTTAACCCATGGGCCTGACCAGGGGCGTGATAGGGATCCTGCCCAACGATAACGACTTTAATGGCTGGCATTGGCGTCATCAGAAACGCGTTAAACCATAGGTCTGCAGGGGGAAAAATTGTTTTCCCGTTTTCAGCTTCTCGTTTTAAATACGCATATAATTCCTGCATATAGGGCTGGCCGAACTCGTGCTCGAACAGGGACCGCCATTGCGGATCCAACTGCGTTAAGACACCCTCCATCAATTTACTTTGCACACAAAATATTCCGTAAAAAAAAGCCGCAATGCGGCTTTTAAGTTTATTCAGGCCGCATGTGCGGGAATAACAATACATCTCTAATAGATGGCGAGTCCGTCAACAACATCACCAATCTATCGATGCCAATACCCTCACCTGCCGTGGGCGGCAGACCATACTCTAAGGCTCGCACGTAGTCAGCGTCGTAATGCATTGCCTCATCATCACCTGCGTCCTTTTCCTGCACTTGCTGCATGAAGCGCTCGGCTTGATCTTCTGCATCGTTTAGCTCCGAGAAGCCATTGGCCAATTCTCGGCCGCCAACAAAAAACTCAAAGCGATCTGTAACAAAAGGATTATCGTCATTGCGGCGCGCAAGCGGTGACACTTCTGCAGGGTATTCAGTAATAAAGGTTGGCTGTATTAATTTGTGCTCAGCGGTTTCTTCAAATATTTCTATCTGAATTTTGCCAAGCCCCCAGGTGCTTTTAACGTCGATTTTTAAGTTTCGCGCAATATCAGTGGCGCTAGAGATATCATTCAACTGTTCGCGCGTCACACTGGGGTAGTATTTTAAAATCGCATCCACCACTGAAATACGGTCAAAGGGCTTATTAAAGTCATACTCAACACCCTGCGAGGTAAAGGCTGCGGAACCACACACTTCAACCGCCAGTTTACGCAACATATCCTCAGTGAGATTCATTAAATCTTTGTAGTCCGCGTAAGCCTGATAAAACTCCAGCATGGTAAATTCTGGATTGTGGCGAGTTGACAAGCCCTCGTTGCGGAAGTTGCGATTTATTTCATACACGCGCTCATAACCACCTACTACTAAGCGCTTTAAATACAGCTCAGGCGCAATCCGAAGGTACATTTCCACGTCGAGCGCGTTGTGGTGCGTAACGAAGGGTTTAGCCGATGCACCACCAGGAATCACGTGCAGCATGGGCGTTTCAACTTCCATAAAGTCTGCATCGTTCAGGTACTGGCGAATGAAACTGATGACTTTTGAACGCGTGCGGAATACATCGCGCACCTCAGGGTTTACCATCAGATCAACATAGCGCTGACGATACCTTATCTCCTGATCACTCAAACCGTGAAATTTATCCGGCAAAGGTCGCAAAGCTTTTGTTAGCAACTGGAACTCCTCTAAATTGACATAGAGATCCCCCTTGCCCGATTTATGCAGCTGCCCTTTAACACCGACGAGATCGCCCATATCCCACATGCCGGTAGTTTCTTTTAAGGCTTTTTGTGCTTCCTTGTCGGCATACAATTGAATCTGCCCACTACCATCCTGCAAAACAAAAAATGGGCCCCGCTTGGCCATAATGCGGCCCGCCACAGACGCTTGCTGTCCGAGTGATTCCAACTCTTCTTTGGTTTTATCGCCAAACGTAGCCTGCAGGTCGGCAGCTTTATGCTCGCGTCGAAAATCGTTGGGGAAGGCATTGCCCTGTTCGCGAATAGCCGCCAATTTTGCGCGACGCTCGGCGATTAAACGGTTTTCATCTTGCGCGGGTGTCTGGTTGTCATTACTCATGGTGGGCACTCGTCGATAAATTACAGGCCAGCCTTAAGGCTAGCCTCGATAAACTGGTCCAGATCACCATCTAGTACTGCCTGGCAATTGCTGGTTTGAACACTGGTTCGCAAGTCTTTAATCCGCGAATCATCTAGTACGTAAGAGCGAATCTGGCTACCCCAACCGATATCGGCTTTGCCGTCCTCCATCGCTTGCTTATCAGCAGAACGCTTTTGCATCTCTAACTCATACAATCTTGCTCGCAGCATTTTCCATGCTTTATCACGATTTTGATGCTGAGACCTTTCACTCTGGCACTGCACAACAGTATTTGTTGGCTCATGGGTCAACCGCACTGCGGAATCGGTTTTGTTAACGTGCTGACCACCGGCACCCGAGGCGCGGTAGGTATCTGTCCGCACATCGGAGGGATTGATATCAATTTCAAAATTGTCATCAATTTCCGGCGACACAAATACTGAGCTGAAGGACGTATGACGTCGATTGCCGGAGTCAAAAGGCGATTTGCGAACGAGTCGATGCACACCTGTTTCCGTGCGCAACCAGCCAAAGGCGTACTCACCCTCAAAATAAATAGTGGCACTTTTAATACCGGCCACTTCACCGGCTGACACTTCTTCAAGGGTGGTTTTGAAACCCTTGGCTTCACCCCAGCGAAGGTACATGCGCAACAACATCTCGGCCCAATCCTGAGCCTCTGTACCACCCGACCCTGCTTGAATATCCAGATAGGCATTATTGGCGTCCATTTCACCGGAGAACATACGGCGAAACTCCAAGACTGCCAATTGTGCTTCCAGTGCCTGGATATCGGCGGCTACTGCGTCAACGGAATCTTGATCCTGCTCTTCAACAGCCATGTCTAACAAATCACGGCTGTCTGCAACACCCGCATCGAGATTTTCTATGGTGGTAACAACCGCTTCTAGCGAGGATCGCTCGCGGCCTAGTGCCTGTGCGCGATCTTGGTCATTCCACACATCGGGCTCTGCCAGCTCGAGCTCTACTTCAGCAAGCCGCTCTTTCTTGGTGGCATAGTCAAAGATACCCCCTAAGCACGTCTGTACGCGCTTGCAGGTCTTTCAATGCGATGATAAGCGGGTTGATTTCCATGAATCCCCATAAGCCCTGAACGAGGGGCGGTTTGTCGAAAGGCGCGGATTGTACCCCACTGCAGGGCTGGCACCAAGCCCGAGGGGCGGCCTTTCAGCCCCGTTTTTTCAGTTAAACCAACGAGTTAAGTAACCAGCCCAAAATCAGAATTTGAGGCAAGGTGTAGAGCGGTAAAGCCAATGCCAAACGCCACGATCCGGTGGTATCTCGCAGCGACATGATTTCTGTGTAATCCGTGGATACCCCGGCCATCATGAACGTGAAGCCGTTGCCTGGCGCACCCGCGCGCGTGATCAACTCTGCTGCCAAGGGCGTCGATCCCTCTGAACACACTTCAATGATGGTTGCAGCAAGCAATGTAGCAAGCAGCCCCAGCATTGTGGGGCCAAACCACTGGGCAAACATGCCTGCGTCGATGAATGTGCGCACCAACGCCGCCAACAAAACACCCACCAGTAACCAGCGCAACACCATTGCCGAGCCCTTGAGACCGTCCCACGCAATGTCGGGCACTAAGGACCAATGCCATTGAATTGCCTGCCAACGCTGCTTGAAATCTTCAGACCAACGATAATCTGGCGCCGGCGCGACGGTCTGTGGATTGGCGGGCAGGCGACCCTGGCTAACTAAGCGGTCTATCCACCATCCGGTAGTCAGCGCAATCAGCAGCGATAACACGATAAATAGCAATGTTAGCGGTAACCCTATAAGCGAAATCATAATGATGGTCAGCGACAGAGAGTTCCACGGCGTGGCAATGAGAAACGCCATGACCTGCCCCAAACTGGCCCCTCGCTTATATAGCTGCATGCCCACCATCAGCACGCCATGAGAGCAGAGATCCAAGGCCAGCCCAGCCGCAGTAGCCCTAAACAGCCCCTGCTTTGTGCCCCCCTCACCCAACACGCCCATGATTAAGGCCTGTGGAACTCGCGCTAGGATGCCCACAAACAGCGCGGCCAGGACAATCCCCCACCACATGGTATTCATCAATTCAAACACCGTGTGGGAGGCTGTGCCCCAATGGGCATTCACGCTATCCGAGTGCCCCACCACCAGATAGCTCCCATAAAGAACCGAGACCAGCAGCAGGCCGCCCCACAATAGATAATCAATACGCTGAGCATCTGTATCGCAACAGCTAGAACTTTCAGCCTGCGAACTGTCGCTTTGGCAACTATGGGATATGGGCGACTCTTTAGGTTGTTCCGAGCAGCAAGAATGATCATTAGACATTGTCAGCCTCCTTACTGTCCCTAGGGAAGTTGGTGTCAAAACCTGCCGTCGCGAGACGATCTAAAATAGCGCAGCGACTGTTTTCTTGGCCGTCACAGCACGCCCATAGGTCTGTTAGCGTGGCCTCTAAGCGCTCTATTTCTTTGCGCTTTTGCTGCAGCTGACTCAGTTTTTCGGCGACCAACGCCTTAACGCTGGCGCTGTGATTGGCCTGATCGGCATACAGCGCCAATAGGTGTCCAGATTCTTTTACGCTAAATCCCACCGCGCGTGCATGCTGCAGAAAACAGAGATGGTCCAAATTTTCACGGCTATAAATACGATAACCGTTGCTAGCGCGCTGATGGGGAATAACCAACGACTGCGCCTCATAATAGCGAATAGCTTTAGGGGTCAGCCCGGTTACCCGTGCCACATCGTTTATCTGCATATCAACCTCCGTGAACGACGGCTGCTCCACAGAGCAGCACAGCGAATAGAGGCAGAATAAACCTTCCCCTTAGGTAAAGGTCAAGAGCGACTGCGAAAACCCTTAAGTCTAAGTCTACGCAGCTTGACGCAACACAGTGGCAGGTGGCAATGAAAGCAAATGGCGGCACGACCAGGCGCCAAACGCACCGATAACAACCGCACCAAACACGGGGGTCGACAGCCAAATCCAAGGGTGTGGCTGCCACGTCAAATCGAAAACAAATCGCTGTAAGCCCCACAGCAATGACTCTGCACCAAGCGCTGCCACCAAACCTGACAGGGCCCCTAACGCGGCGAATTCAATCCACAATCGGTGGCGCAGTAACCGACGGCTTGAACCCAGCGCACGCAAGAGTCCAACCTCCTGCGTGCGCGCGTCCATACTGGCGTGCACCGAGGCCATTAACACCAACATCGATGCCAAAAATACAAGCCAAAAAACCAACTGCACGCTGCCGCTTACCTGGTCAATAACCGAGCGAATTTGCGTAAATATTTTTTCCATTTCTATGACCAAGGCCGTGGGGTGTCGTCGCACCAAATCGGCAACAAATCGACCCCCATCTGCAGGTGCGTACAAACTGGTCATGTACATGGGCGCATAATCATCAAGCGCACCAGGGCTAAACAAGACGAAGAAATTGGGCCTGAGAGAATCCCATCGCAATGAGCGAAAACTGGTCACACGGGCCTTCAGCGATAAACCGCCGATACTAAAGGTCAACTCATCACCCAGTGCAATGTCCCGCCACTTGGCAAACTCCTGTTCAACACTCACCTCGACTTCCCGACTATCTGCCGCCCACCAAACGCCATCGGTGATCGAGTTGCCCTCTGGCACCTCTGAAGTCCAGCTTAAATTCAGCTCTCTGGTCATGGCTTCAGGTGCCTCTGAAGGCCCCCTTTCACCGGCTGCTTGTTCTGCCTCTGCCTCTGCCTCCGCTTTAGCAAGCGCGCGAGCCTTGGCATCTTCGCCATTAATGTGAGTTAGACGCCCGCGCACCAATGGATATAAACCGCTATGGGACAATGCACGCTCAGCAAGTAGCCCTTCAAATTCAGGCAGCTCGGCGGGCGACAGGTTGACGACAAAATGATTGGGCGCATCGGCCGGTAATTGCAGTCGCCACTCTTCAAGTAGTGATCCACGCACAAGCAGTAAGGTAGCCAAAAGCATTAAGGCTGTACCAAACACCACTACCTGCAAATGAGTTTCCGCACGTCGGCGCTTTAGCGAGGCAATTGCCAAGCGCCATTGGCTACCTAACTGCGCGGCATGACGACCAAGAAGCCTTAAAAATAGGATCGCTAACCCCGTTGCAACCAGCGCCACCCCAGCCCACGCGGCCATCACCGCACCCGACATCGCCAACTCGCCGGTGTACAGCCAAAGTAAACAAAACGATGAGAGGAAACCCACTATCAATTGAATCGAGCCCGCAGTAGACGCAACCGGTGTTTCTCGACGCAGCACTTTTATGGGGGCTACCTTTGGCAGTGGCCACAGAGGCGGCAATGCAAAAAACAATAAACACAAAAAACCCGCCATCAATCCCAACAATGACGGGATAAGCCCCGGCGCAGGCAAATTTACGGTTAACAAGCTACTGAGGCTTTCCGCGATTACCATTTGCAATAGAAAACCCAAGGCGAGCCCAATGCCACCGGCAATGGCGCCCAACCACAACATTTGGCCCAAATAAAGTTGCCGAATACGACTCGATACAACGCCTAAGCTCTTAAGCAATGCCACCTGATCCACATGCCGACTACAAAAACGCTGAGCCGCCATCGCGATGGCAATACCGGCTAAAAGCACGCCAAACACACTCGCCAACATTAAAAAGTTACGTGCTGTTTTAAGATTGCGCGCAATGCGTGATTGCGCTTTGGCGACATCGATTACGCGCTCGTGAACTGACAACCCCGGCTGTAAGTTAGCCAGCACTGTATCAATACTTTCTTCCTCACCGGCCAGCAACAAGTTAAAACTTGCGCGACTGCCCTCTTGCAACACACCGGTGCTGGGCAAATCCTGAGCGTGCATAAGCACCCGCGCACCAAAATTCATAAAACCCTGGCCACGATCGGGCTCACTCACAAGCACCTGACTTATTCGAAGCTGTGTTTCACCCACCTCTAGGTGATCACCCACATTGAGCTGCAATATTGGAAATAACCTGCCCTCCACCCAGACTTCGCCAGGCGCAGGCCCCATTCTGTGTTCGCGCACCTCGCCATCGCCAAACGGTTGATCACTCGTCTCCAAAACGCCGATCAATGGGTAGCCTTCGCCCACCGCTTTGACAGACGCTAAATGGGAGCTGTCACCGTGAAATACCATGGAGCTAAATACGGTTGTGGTTGCTGTCCTCAGCGAAGCGCCTTGCGCCTGGGCTATCCAGCTTTCTGGAATTTGCCGGTTTGACCTCACAACCCGGTCAGAGGCGATGAACGCGTGAGACTGCGCCTCCATACCCCGCTCTAGACGATCGGCAAAGAGCGCGATGCTGCTTACCAAAGCCACAGCCATCAATGTGGCCAGCCCCAGAATGCGGACCTCAGCGCTGCGCAAATTTCTAACGAGCAAGCGCAAACTTAACATGCTGCACTAGCTCCTTCGGTATGCGCACTCGCTGTCATTGATTCGACCGAGATTTCGGTGCCTGCCTCTAAAACCAAACACCCGTTGCAACGCTCCGCTAAACGTTGTTCATGGGTCACAAGCACTAAGGTTGTTTGGTGTTTTTTATTGAGATTGAATAGCAGATCGATAATCCGTGAGCCTGTAACCGCATCTAAATTGCCCGTAGGCTCATCCGCAAACAATATTTTGGGTTTGTTCACAAAGGCCCTTGCCAGTGCGACACGCTGTTGCTCACCACCGGACAACTGCGGTGGGTAGTGATCTTCTCGCTCCGCTAAGCCCACCTCAGCCAGAGACTCACGGGCCCTCTCACGCGCATCGCGATGCCCCTGCAATTCCAGCGGCAACATCACATTTTCGAGCGCGGACAGGCCGGGCAACAATTGAAACGACTGGAAAACAAAACTCAAAGTCTCCGCCCGCAACTCGGCTCGCGCCTCTTCATCTAGGCCATTTAGATCTCGATTATCGAGCAATACCCGGCCTTCAGAGGGCACGTCTAAACCCGCCAGAATGCCCAATAAGGTTGATTTACCTGATCCAGAGGCACCAACAATGGCGAGACTATCGCCTGCTGCCACCTTAAGATTAACACCACGCAATATGTGTAAATCACCCGCCAATGTCTGAACGGTTTTATGTAGGTTTTGCGCAACAATCATAAACATGCCTTCATTAAACAACTTTTAAAAACCATTTTAGTCGGAGATACAACGCAATTTGGCGAGTGTTCCTTGCAAAAACAAGCCAGTTTACGCACATTATGTATTCACATTACAAAGGTTATACGATGCTCACTACCCTAACAGATTACCAAATACTGGCTAGACGCTTGCTCGCAACCTGTCTGTTATTGGTCGCAGGCTGGGGCCACGCTGCGGAGTCTGCTAGCCCACAAGCTAACCGAACCATTTTAATAGTCGGTGACAGCCTTAGTGCCGGCTATGGACTTGCCGCCTCAGACGCGGGCTGGGTTGACTTGCTGGCGCGCTCACTTAGCGACTACAAGGTAATTAACGCCAGCATTAGCGGCGATACGCTCGCAGGTGGGCTTGCTCGCCTACCTCGCTTGCTAGAAGAGCACAAGCCGCGCTGGCTGGTAATTGAGCTGGGCGGCAATGATGGTCTACGCGGGCACTCACTGGCAACCATCCGCGACCAATTAAGCAAGCTCATAGCACTTGGGCAAGCGGCGGGTGCAGAGGTGCTGGTAATGGAAATGCGCATTCCACCTAACTACGGAAAACGCTACACGCAAAAATTTACGGCGGTGTTTAGTGAACAAGCCAGCGAAATGAATGCAACCCTGATTCCTTTTTTCCTTGAAAAGATTGCGCTACAGGCTGGCATGATGCAAGGCGATGGCATTCATCCTACGGCCTTGGCACAAACTCATATGCGCGACCAAGTGCTCAACCAACTTAAACCGCTGCTTTCGCGGGCTCGAGGTGACTAATTAATAGCTGCACGGAGCGCTGGCCACGAAATTCATTGATATCCAATTGATACACCGCAAATAGCCGATGCACATTTGGCATTGGCCACAGATCGAGATCCACGTTAAATGCGATTGCATCCAACGCTAGCTCCTGTTGCGCGATCGGTGACAAAGATAACTTGAGATGCTTGCCGCCCACTAACCGCTGTTGGCGTATGACGAATTGGCCCTCAAACGCAGGCTCTGGGAACTGCTGCCCCCAGGGTCCCGCATCCGCCAGCTGCTGCGCCCGCTCCAAGGTAAAATCCCCGGTCGACAACTCGCCATCTGTATAGATAACTGCTTGAAGATCCGCTTCCGTCAATATCTGTCGGCAGATGATGTCAAACGCGCTTTGAAATGCCTCAAAATTTTCAGCGGCCAAACTTAAGCCAGCGGCCATGGCGTGCCCACCAAATTTCACAATCAGTCCGGGATGTGTCACCGCAACGCGATCTAACGCATCACGTAAATGCAACCCCTTGATTGAACGGCCCGAGCCCTTGAGTTGCCCATCACCGGCATCTGCAAACAAAATCGTTGGCCGGTGGTACCGCTCTTTGATACGAGACGCCAATATACCAATCACACCCTGGTGCCACTGATCGTGAAACAGGCTAATGCCCCAGGGCGCTTGCTCACCAAGCGCCAGCTGATACAATGCATCTTCTGCTTCTTTGTGCATGGCAGATTCAATAGCCCGCCGGTCCCTATTAAAATCATCGAGCTGTTGTGCCAGTGCCATTGCCTCGTCTTCGCTCGGAGATAACAAGCACTGAATCCCTAAACTCATGTCATCCAATCGCCCCGCAGCATTTAACCGAGGCCCCACCGCAAACCCCATATCCGATGCTTGTACCGACGCTGGATTGCGGCCTGCAACGTTTAACAACGCGGTAATACCCGGCTGACATCGGCCCGCCCGAATACGCATCAACCCCTGTTTAACTAACAAACGATTATTCGAATCTAGTGGCACCACATCGGCCACCGTACCGAGTGCGACCAGGTCTAGATAACTCGCCATGTTGGGCACCGGTCGACCGAGTGATTCAAACCAGCCGGCATCCTGTAGCACCGTGCGCAACCGGCTCATCACGTAAAAAATTACGCCAACACCCGCCAAATTTTTACTCGGAAAATCGCACTGGTGCTGATTGGGATTTACAATCGCATCGGCTACCGGCAGGGTTTGCGCGGGTAAATGATGATCGGTAATGACCAACTTCATGCCCGCCGCGCGCACTGCTTCCGCACCCGCGATACTGGATATTCCATTATCGACAGTAACTAACACATCGGGCGCATAGCTTTGTGCAACAGCCACAATTTCGGGCGTCAAACCATAGCCAAAATCAAAGCGGTTTGGGACCAAAAAATCGACCCACGTGGCCCCCATAGCACGCAACGCCAACACCGCCAAGGCTGAACTCGTGGCGCCATCTACGTCAAAATCGCCGACTACAAGAATTCGCTGGCCTTGAGTAACCGCCTCCTGCAACACCGCTACGGCCGCATCGAGCCCCTTCTGGGTTGGCGGCAACAATTCGTTTAGGGACTGAGGCAAATCCTGAGAGCAAAACGCACCTCTCGCCGCATAAATGCGCTGCAACAAAGGCGGCATTGCCACATCGAATTGCGCGCGCGATAAGTCGACGGTGCGCTGTTTAACTTCCATGAAATGTCCCTTGCGAATTGGTTAACATGGCCATCGTCAAGGCCGCGTAATGGGCAAGAATACCATGATTGATATGCGAGCCAAGCACCACATGAACTGGTGCAAAGCTGCCACAAACTAGGGTGTACTCTATCGATAACAACTCATCAAACATCGAGTTGAAACCGCGCGACAGGCTGTATCGCAAGCAACTTCACATGCGACATGGAGGAGAAATGCTTTTTAAGCGGCGAATGCTTTAGCGCTGCGCAATTAGCTGCCTTGCACGCTCAGGGCGTGGCGCGCCTGACGACGCGCAGTTGCTTCGCGCCATCGGCGCTGCTGAACTTCCGTTTCTGGAGTCAAAGGTGGCACGGGAATCGGCTTGCCGTCGGCATCCACTGACACCATCGTGAAATAACTGGTGTTAGTGTGGCGAATCGCGCCCGATTCCAAATTTTCAGCGATCACCCGTATGCCGATTTCCATTGAACTATTGCCGGTGAAATTTACCGAAGCCAACAGTGTTAATAATTCACCGATGGCGACGGGCTCCTTAAACAACACGTTATCCACTGAAAGGGTTACGACATAGTTACCGCTGTACCGAATCGCAGCCGTATAAGCCACCTTATCCAATAATTTAAGCAGCTCGCCACCGTGCATCTTGCCGCCAAAATTACTCATTTCCGGTGTAACTAACAATGACATTTCGGTAGTAAACGAGCGCATTACTGGCTCCAGCCTAAAAATTTAATTTGATAAGTGCCCTGCGACATACTGCTGCACGGCATTTATCGCATTCTCCAAAACCACGTAACGCTCTTCAAGCTCGAATAAATCTGCCATATGGGCTGGCAATGCGGGATCTTTGGCTTGTCCGGCGCGCTTTACCGCATCTGGAAATTTAGCGGGATGTGCGGTTGCTAAACATACTACCGGTGTCTCTTGGTTTTTACGTTTAACGCGCGCCGCCTCGACCCCAATCGCAGTGTGTGGATCCAACAGATAGCCGGTCTTATCAAACACCTCAGCAATCACTCGAACCATGTCTTCATCTGCAAGTCGATGACTGCAAAAAAGCTCACGCGCTTTTGCTAAGGCAGACTCAGACAAGGTCATGCTACCCGAGGAGAATTCTTGCATCAGCGTAGAAATAGCATCGCCATCTCGGCCGTACAAATCGAACAGCAACCGTTCGAAATTGCTCGACACCATAATATCCATGCTGGGCGACAGGCTGTGAATTAACGGTTTCTTTGAATGATCATTGTCACTGATACAACGATGTAAAATATCGTTAGCGTTAGTTGCGATAATCAGTTGTTCAACTGGAAGCCCCATCTTGCTCGCCAAGTAACCGGCAAAAATATCGCCAAAATTACCCGTGGGCACAGAAAAGGATACCGGTCTATGGGGCGCGCCCAACGCCAAAGCCGCATAAAAATAATAGACGATTTGGGCCATAATCCGCGCCCAATTGATGGAGTTGACGGCTACCAACTGGCGCCCATCGGGTAGAAATGATTGGTCACTGAAGCTTGCCTTGACCATATTTTGGCAATCGTCAAAATTACCTTTCAAGGCGATATTGTGCACATTCGGTGCTAACACAGAGGTCATCTGGCGGCGCTGCACCTCGGACACTCGGCCGTGTGGATGCAAAATAAAAATATCGATATTTTCGCATTGGGCGCAACCCACGATGGCCGCCGAACCCGTATCTCCAGAGGTGGCCCCCATTACCGCAACTTTTTGATTGCGTTTTGCCAAGATGTGGTCGAGCAGGTTCCCCAGAAACTGCAAGGCAAAATCCTTGAACGCCAGTGTGGGGCCCTGAAATAATTCCAACACCCACTCGTTTCGGTCAATTTGAACCAGGGGGGCAATCGCGGGGTGGCGAAAGTTGCTGTAGGACTTTTCAATTATGGCGCTGAGTTCACTGTCTGTTAGCGCGCCATCAATGAACGGTTTTATTATTTCAAGTGCCAAGTCCTGGTAGGAAAGCCCAGCCCAACTCGCAATCGTAGCACTATCGAACTTGGGCAGTGTTTCCGGAACGTACAAGCCACCATCGCTGGCCAAACCCGTTAACACGGCATCTTCAAAAGAGAGCGCGGGTGCCTGCCCGCGGGTGCTGATATATTTCACAAAATTATCCAACCATAATTAATTAGCCGAGACTTTCCACTCGAATGTGAGTGACCTCACCGTGTATTACGGGAAGCGCTTCGATTTGAGTAATTGCAGACATCAGCTGGTGCTCAATGGCTCGACTGGTCAATAAAATCAATGGCACTTGAGGCGCGTCTTGCTGGGGTTCTTTTTGAATCAACGCCTCAACACTGATATTTGCTTCAGCCAAAATGGTAGATACCTGTGCCAGTACACCCGGCCGATCTTCGGCAAGCATGCGCAGGTAATAGGCGGTTTCGACCTGGTCCATAGGCAACATGGTGGGCTGCTGGGTTGCAGCATTATAAAACGCCAGCGGCGCAATGCCGCGGCCGCCCTGCTGGACTACGCGAGCCACATCAATGATGTCTGCAACCACCGCTGATGCAGTTGGTTCTGCACCGGCGCCCGCGCCGTAGTACAGTGTTGGCCCAACCGCGTCACCCTTCACCAAAACCGCGTTCATGACCCCATCCACATTCGCGATAAGCCGCTTTTCCGGAATCATGGTGGGGTGCACTCGCAACTCTATACCGGCAGAAGATTGGCGAGCGATACCGAGGTGCTTGATCCGATAACCCAATTCTTGTGCATAACCCACGTCTTCAGGAGCGACTTTGCTGATCCCCTCCGTAAATACCTTGTCAAATTGAAGTGGAATACCAAAGGCCAACGATGCCAATATGACCAGTTTATGGGCGGCATCAATACCCTCCACATCAAATGTGGGGTCGGCCTCTGCATAGCCTAGGGCCTGCGCTTCTTTTAGCACGTCATCAAAAGCCCGACCCTTGTCCCGCATCTCTGTGAGGATGAAATTACCGGTGCCGTTGATGATGCCCGCCAACCACTGAATGCGGTTGGCGGCGAGCCCTTCCCGCAGCGCTTTAATGATTGGGATACCGCCGGCCACCGCGGCCTCAAACATCACTTGAACACCTGCCGCCTCGGCTTTGGCAAATATTTCATTGCCGTGCTCGGCGATGAGCGCCTTATTGGCGGTAACCACATGCTTACCCTGGGCAATGGCTTCCAAGACCAACGATTTGGCAACGTCGGTACCGCCAATGAGTTCCACTAAAATATCCACTTCAGGATTTTTCGCGACCGCGAAGATGTCCCTTTCGACAGCTACATCAGCAGTGTTACAGCTGGGATTGTCGCGGCGCGCACCCACCTGAATGACGTCTATTTCAATACCGGCTCGTGCACTAATTTCGCGCCTATTTCGCCCCAACACGTTAAATGTGCCACTGCCAACTGTACCTAGGCCACAAATCCCTACTTTCACCGACTTCAAAATAACTTCCTCTAAACAGCGCCTGACGCAGACAAACATTGCGCGAATTCAACACATTAGATTTAATTCTTGCAAAAGGACGGCAACCTTACTGATCCCGACGATAGCTGTCAATCGGGGAACACGCGACTAGGCGGATAAGATATTAATGAGACAGGAGCCGCGAGCGCGGCTCCCAAACAGGTGCAGAGAAATTACGACTCTAACCCTAGCATTTTGAGCAAATCAGGCGCGGGACGATAGCCAGATATCAGTTCGCCACTGGTTAAGAAAATGGCAGGCGTGCCGCGCACACCCAATTCGCCACCCAAATTAAACTGGCCCGCAATAGGATTGATGGCGCACACTTCGCCGCTAATGCTCTGACCGTTTTTCAGGCGCGTCAGGGTTTCGGTAGGATTGTCTGAACACCAAGCCCGCGCCAATTTGTTATAGGACTCAGAGCGCAAGCCCGCACGTGGGTACGCCAAGTAGCGCACTTCAACACCGGCGGCATTCAACTGTGGAACTTCACGATGCAGTTTGCGGCAGTAGCCACAGTCCACATCTGTAAAGACATAAATTGCCGTGCGCGCTTTACCCTTGGCGGGGAACACAATCATGTCGCTGACATTTTGTGCTGCCAGCATAGGTGCACGCAGTTCTTGTCTCGCTAACTCTTCAACATTAACAAGCTTTTGACCCTCAATTTTATAGAGGTCTCCAGCCACTAAATACTCGCCAGAAGCGTCGGTATACAACACTGGACCATTATTCAAACGCACTGCGTAAATGCCCGCAAAGGGTCCATTCTCAATGCCCGTAACTGCCATGTGTGGAATTGCTGCAGCGACCTTTGCCTTTAAACGCGCTTCAATTTCGGGGGTAATCTTGGTAACGCCGGTGGCCGCTTGACCGAATGCGAAGCTCGCTACCAGTGCCAGAGTCAGGGCCAATGCAGGGGAAAACAGGTTAGTCATTGATGAATCCTTAACATTTACGTTGCATGGCTTGATCATAACTCATGACTGGTAGAGTTACAGCGCAGAACAGCACAATAAACGATTAGCCGAGGCCCTAGCCCCTTGGATGGTGAGCTTGGTGCAATTGCTTCATCCGCGCTCGCGCAACGTGAGTATAAATCTGGGTAGTGGATAAATCGCTGTGCCCCAGCAGCATCTGCACGACGCGCAAATCGGCACCGTGGTTGAGTAAATGGGTGGCAAACGCATGCCGAAGCGTATGGGGCGATAAGGGTTTAGAAATTCCGCTAACGGTAGCCCAATGCTTTATGCGGTACCAAAAGGTCTGTCTTGTCATCTGCTGCCCCCGACTGCTTGGAAACAACACATCGCTCTGCGAGCCACCCAATAGCGCTAAGCGGCCAAACTTGCCATAGGCCTGAAGCCAATGTGCAGCTTCTTCACCAAGGGGCACCAAGCGCTCTTTTGAGCCCTTGCCGAACACGCGCACTACGCCTTGACGAAGGTTTACTTGCGACAGGGTCAACCCCACCAATTCAGACACCCGAAGCCCCGTTGCGTAAAGCACTTCCAACATACAGCGGTCCCGCTGTCCGATAGGGTCTTCCGTATTCGGCGCGGCAAGCAACGCCTCGACGTCGGCTTCGGTCAAGGTCTTGGGCAGCGGCCGCCCCAGTTTGGGACTGTCGATGTGGGCGGTGGGATCGACTGCAATACGCCCCTCCCGCAATAAATAGCTGTAAAAACTGCGCAGACAGGAGAGCTGCCTTGCCACCGAGCGCGCGCTGCTACCTTGCTCGAACCGCTGGCTGAGGTGACGTTGAATATCCTGCCCTTGCATGCCAATTAGCTGATCGGGCTCACCGGTGGCCAGCTTCAACAAATCGCGCCGATAAGCGGCCAGCGTGTGGTCGCTTAAGCCCTTCTCCATCCACAGGGCGTCTAGGTATTGATCAATAATGTTCACAACATCCTCCCAGAGGACAGAATACGGCGCTGATTCGATTGTGCAAACATAAAAAAAACCGGCCAGTGGCCGGTTTTTCAAAGTCAAACTCAAACTTAGTTGAGCTTTTCTTTAATACGTGCAGCTTTACCTGCCAAATCGCGCAAGTAGTACAGCTTAGCTTGACGCACGTCACCGCGACGCTTAACGGCAACAGAGTCCACTAAGGGGCTATGCAGCTGGAAAGTACGCTCAACGCCAACACCGTAAGAAATCTTACGCACGGTGAACGCAGAGTTCAGACCGCGATTGCGCTTGCCAATCACAACGCCTTCAAAGGCCTGCAGACGGGTGCGATCGCCTTCTTTAACTTTTACCTGAACCACAACGGTATCACCGGGTGCAAACTCAGGAACCTCTTTCTTCAACTGTTCGTTTTCGAGGGCTTGAATAATCTTGTTAGTCATGTCTTTCTCCAAATTAACAAGTGTGTAGCTTCACAGCTAGAATGGAAAACCACTATTTATCGCGGTTTTCCGCCTCGAGGTCCCGACGAAAGTCCGTCAGCAGCCGTTGCTGCTCCTCGGTCAAGGTCTTGCCTTGCAACAAGTCTGGACGCCGCAATGCGGTGCGCCCTAGCGCTTGCTGTAACCGCCAACGGCGGATTCTTTCATGGTCTCCGGAGGCCAATACCGCCGGAACCGGTAATTCTTGCGCGCCGTCGGTATAAACCTCGGGCCGCGTAAAGTGCGGACAATCTAACAAACCATCCGTAAAACTGTCTTGCTCAGCGGATTGCCGATGCCCCAGGACACCTGGAATAAGGCGCGCAATGGCATCGATCATCACCATCGCCCCCAATTCGCCGCCACTGAGCACATAGTCGCCAATGGACCACTCACTATCGACCTCAAGGTCGATAAAACGCTCATCTACGCCTTCGTAGCGCCCCGCCACCAATACCAGATTGCGTGGCGCTGCGGCAAATGATTGCGCAGCCGCTTGATCGAAACGCCGCCCTTGAGGCGAAAGGTAAATTACCTCGCACTCACCGGCCCAAGCCTTCGCTGCCTGCACCGCATCCCTTAGGGGCTGCACCAGCATAACCATGCCCGGTCCACCGCCGTAGGGGCGCGCATCCACCGTCTGGTGTCGATCGCTGGTGAACTCGCGAGGATTCCAACAGCGAACCTCTACCAACCCCTGCTTCACCGCCCGACTGCTGACACCAAACTGGGTTACAGCGTCGAACATCTCAGGGAAAAGCGTCACTAGCGCGATGCGCCTTGGCTTTTTAGCCCCAGACTCGGACTCTACGGGGTTGGCCACGTTAGAAATCCGGGTCCCAATCGACCCACATCGTGCCAGCCACCAAATCTATTTTTGTCACAAACTGCTCTGGTACGTAAGGCACCAAGCGCTCGCGATCATCGAGGCTGCCGTCACAAGGTTTGATCACCAATACATCGTTGGCGCCCGTTTCTAGCAAGTGGCTAACCTGGCCCAGCAGGATGTCGCCACCCTCAAATACGCTGATAACCGTTAAGCCTTCTAGCTGGTGCCAATAATATTCATCGGCAGCCAAAGCGGGCAGCTGGTCTCGCTCGATACTGACGCTCACCTTGGTAAGGGTTTCCGCCAACGTGCGATCGTCAATACCTTTAAAATGCGCAATAAAACCTTTGCCGTGAGGTTGAAATTCATCCACCTCCATCGCCTTCACGCCGTGCTTGGTTTTTAACCACCAGGGTGAATAACGGGCAATGTTTTCCGGCGGCTCGGTATCAGAGTGAACTTTCACCCACCCTTTAATACCGAACACCGAGGTAATACGACCAACATCGATTAAATTTGACCGGTTTTGGGTCATTGTCGGCCGCACCTCAGTCCTAGCTATTAAGCAGCTGACGCTTCTTTCAGCAGTGAAGCAACGCGATCGCTCAGCTGTGCACCTTGACCAACCCAGTGCTCAATGCGCTCCTTGTTGATGCGCAGGCGCTCTTCCTGGCCACGGGCCGATGGATTAAAGAAACCCACGCGCTCCAAGTAACGACCATCACGGGAGTTACGGCTGTTGGTTACGGTCAAGTGGTAAAACGGGCGCTTCTTAGAGCCACCGCGAGATAAACGAATGCTTACCATGTAAGTCTTCTTCCTGTTGTTAAATTTGTGCCAGCGTTATGCCTGCACCACTACATCTAGCAAGATTGCAGACACAGGCCTGCGAAAGGCGCGGTATTCTAGGGTAAAAAATGAAGCCTGTATAGGCATTACAACCCTGAAATACCGCTGAAACCCGCCATTTGACCGGCTTCTATGGAAAATCCAGTAATTTTTATGGGGAATCTAGCGAAATCCACCCGGTGGCAGGCCACCCATACCGCCAGGCATCATTCCACCTAGGCCGCGCATCATTTTGTTCATACCGCCGCCCTTCATCTTCTTCATCATCTTGGACATTTGCTTATGCTGCTTAAGCAAGCGATTCAGATCCTGAATATCAGTACCGGAACCAAGGGTGATGCGGCGCTTACGCGATCCGTTCAATAGCTCTGGATTGCGACGCTCTGCGGGTGTCATGGAGCTGATGATGGCGTCCATCTGCTTGAATTGCTTAGACATATCGGCCTGCTGGGCCATCTGGGCGACGTTGCCCATACCGGGCAGCTTTTCCAGCATGGAGCCCAAGCCGCCCATATTCTGCATTTGTTGCAGCTGATCACGAAGATCTTCTAGGTCAAAACCCTTGCCTTTAGCCACCTTTTTAACCAGCTTTTCAGCTTTGGCTTTATCAATGGTCTGCTCGGCCTGCTCGATCAGCGACATCAAGTCGCCCATACCCAATATGCGCGACGCTATGCGATCTGGGTGGAAGGGCTCGAGTGCATCTACCTTTTCACCGACGCCCAAGAACTTGATGGGCTTGCCGGTCACCTCACGCACTGAAAGTGCTGCACCGCCCCGAGCATCACCATCGGCCTTGGTTAAGATCACGCCGGTGAGCGGCAGCGCCTCGTTAAAGGCCCGCGCGGTATTGACGGCATCTTGGCCAATCATCGCGTCGATAACAAACAGGGTTTCAACCGGGTTAATGGCGCTGTGCAAGCCTTGAATCTCGCCCATGAGTGCGTCATCGATGTGCAGGCGGCCCGCGGTATCGACAATCACCACATCACAAAACTGTTTCTTGGCGTGTGTTATTGCCGCCTGCGCAATATCGATAGGTTTCTGATCGCTGCTCGATGGGAAGAATTCGACGCCCACTTCTTCAGCCAAGGTCTCCAACTGTTTGATCGCGGCTGGGCGATAAATGTCGGCGCTGACCACCAGTACTTTCTTCTTTTCGCGCTCCTTAAGAAAACGCGATAATTTGGCGACTGACGTTGTTTTACCGGCACCCTGCAAGCCTGCCATAAGCACCACTGCTGGCGGCTGCTGAGCCAGATTTAAAGATTCATTAGCCTGCCCCATCAACTCCACGAGCTCGGCTTGGACAATTTTCAAAAATTGCTGGCCAGGATTTAGGGCGCGCGCCACTTCCACACCAACCGCACGCTTGCGCACTTTTTCGACAAACGATTTGACCACAGGCAAGGCCACATCGGCCTCGAGCAGCGCCTTACGCACTTCCCTCAAGGTGTCTTTAATGTTGTCGTCAGTCAGGCGCGCCTTGCCGGTAATGGCGCGCAGCGATTTTGAAAGTCGTTCCGTTAAATTATCAAACATCGTGCAAATTCTTCAGTTCGCTAAGGATCGTCGACCCATGAGCCGACGTTGAAAAGGCGGGCAGTATAGCCCAAGCGCCATGCCGGCCCAAGTCATCCAACACTTAAATCGATGGACTGACGAAATCTTCAATTTCTGCCGCCGCTATGACACACTGCGGCAGTCTTAGGTGGGTGACACTGCATGTTAAACGGAATTCTTATGTACGCTCTGGCCATGAACCTCGCCGCGGTTGCCGTCTACATTGCGGCGAGCGGCTACCTCATCAACTTATTGCGCGGACGCCAGCCCCTAGATGGCCCCTGGGTTCACGCATTGGCACTGACAGCCGTTGCCTTCCACTGGTCTGGACTTTATCCCCTATTATTTGGCGCCGACGGTGTAAATTTCAGCTTTTTCGCCACCGCGAGTCTCGTCTGTGCAGCCATAAACAGTTTGCTCCTGCTCTCCGGTCTCCGCAAACCGGTCCACACCCTTTATTTGTTACTCATGCCCTTGTCGGCTGCAAGCATTCTTATGCTGCTGATTTTCCACAACCACGCACACTTTACCCCGCTAGGTGATGGACTGGCGGTACACGTAGTGCTCAGCTTGCTGGCCTATAGCCTGTTGACCATTGCCACGGCGCAAGCACTGATACTGGCGTTTCAGACCCACCAGCTAAAAAACCACCAAACGGGCGGCGCGGTGCGCATTTTACCCCCCCTGCAGACCATGGAAGCCTTGTTATTTGACGTGCTATGGCTCGGCTTCGCACTGCTCACCGCTGCGCTGGCATCTGGCTTCGTCTTTGTAGAGGATTTACTGGGTCAGCACTTAGCTCACAAAACAGTTTTTTCTATTTTGGCGTGGCTCATTTACGCCAGCCTTCTCGCTGGACGCCATTTTTTGGGATGGCGAGGACACACGGCGGTACGATTCACACTGGGCGGTTTCGCTGCGCTAATGCTCGCTTATTTTGGCAGCAAATTTGTACTGGAACTGGTATTGGGCATCAACAGCTGAGTCAGCATTTGCCTTGAGCCGGCATCTGCTGCAAGATATGCGCTTTATAGATCTAGGGATCACCCTTTCTTGAACGACATACCCCTTAGCCTGCTATTTTCAAGCTTGGCTGGACTCATATTACTTTCGGCATTTTTCTCATCTTCCGAAACCGGAATGATGTCACTCAACCGTTATCGCCTCAAACACTTGGTGAACAAAAAGCATCGCGGCGCCCTGCGCGCAGCCGAATTGCTGGCTCGACCCGATCGGCTTATCGGCGTGATTCTCATCGGCAATAACCTAGTGAATGCCGCAGCAGCCACCATCGCTACGCTGATCGCCACTCGCCTCCTCGGTGACATTGGCCTAGCGCTGGCCCCTGTAGCCCTGACCCTACTGCTTTTAGTATTCGCTGAAGTGACACCGAAAACGGTAGCGGCGCTGCACCCGGAACGCATAGCCTTCCCTGCCAGTTTTCTGCTGAAACCGCTGCTGATCCTTTTTTACCCCATCGTCATACTCGTAAACGTGGTGTCCAACGCCCTGGCTCGCCTACTCGGCGTGAATCCTGAAGCTCACAACACCAATGAGCATCTTCACCCCGATGAGCTGCGAACAGTAGTTGATGAGGCTGGCGACCTAATACCCGACCAGCATCAGGGCATGCTGCTAAACGTGTTGGATCTCGGCAAAGCCACGGTTGAAGACATCATGGTGCCACGCAACGATGTGGTTGGCCTGAACTTGGAAGACGACATTCCCACCCTGTTGCGACAAATTCGCACCAGTGAATACACGCGACTACCCGTTTACGAAGGCGACATCAACAATGTGGTGGGCACGTTGCACCTACGCAACGCTGCGCGCTTTATCTTTGGTGATGACAGCACAATTACCCATGCCGATATCCGTCGTTTTTGTCGCAAGCCCTATTTCGTGCCGGAATCCACACCACTACACACGCAGCTCCTGCACTACCAAAAAGAAAAGCGCCGCATGGCCTTCGTCGTTGACGAGTACGGCGACGTACAGGGGATCATCACCCTCGAGGACTTACTTGAAGAAATTGTAGGAGACTTCACCACCAATCGAGCGGAAGAGCTGGGTGAGGAAATATCTGACGTGGGTGATGGCTGGTTTATTATCGATGGCAGCACCTCGCTGCGCGATGTCAATCGCGAGCTGGAATGGGACCTCCCCACCGACGAAGCAAAAACGATCAATGGTCTACTCGTCGACACCTTTCAAGGCGTTCCTGAATGCGCCATGAGTTTGACCCTGCGCAACTACAGGTTTGAGATTATGCAAACCTCTAGCAAGATGATCGAACGGGTTAAAGCGACACGACTCCCCGAGCTAGACGACTAAGCAAAGGGATTGTCTTCTTTGGCCCGCTCGCGGGCCGCTAAAACCACGATGCGCTGCTCCTCGGGCAACATACGCGACCAGCGACTAATTTCATCGGCCGTACGATAGCAACCCACGCACACATCGGCGTCATTGAGCGCACAGATTGAGGTACAGGGCGACTTTACCCGCACAGGACGACGCTCACTCACAACTCAACCTCAGTCAGACCGTCCCGATATCGAGCGGCGTGATTGACGTAAACGTCCGCATTAAGCGTAAGCATCGCGACCGCCTCTGCGTCCAGCGAGCGAATCACTTTTGCAGGGCTGCCTACCACCAAACTGTTGTCGGGGA
This sequence comes from Simiduia aestuariiviva, assembly GCF_014192475.1. Classification (GTDB taxonomy): domain Bacteria; phylum Pseudomonadota; class Gammaproteobacteria; order Pseudomonadales; family Cellvibrionaceae; genus Simiduia; species Simiduia aestuariiviva. The sequence continues at coordinate 294,666 of NZ_JACHXZ010000002.1, read as the reverse complement.
CTTCCATGCGCTCTGTGATCAATGCGTTGGCACCCACGATGCAGTTACGCCCAATGCGGGCATGGTTGAGCACCACCGCACCGATGCCAATCAGCGTATTATCGCCCACCTGACAACCGTGTAGCATGGCGCTGTGGCCCACCGTCACATTGCTACCCAGCAGCAGCGGAATACCCGGGTCTGTGTGTAAAACCGCGCCATCCTGTACATTGCTGCGCTCGCCAATCTGAATCAGCGCATTATCGGCCCTGATGACGGCGTTAAACCACACACTACTGTGCGACAGCAGGCGCACCTGGCCAACCAGCGTCGCATTGGCAGCCACAAAATGGCCTTCACCAGTAAGCTCAGGCGCGTATTCACCCAATTGATAAGCCGTCATTCCGCCCTCGCTAAATCTCAATTAAATGGCTGTTAAAAACGCCGCACTGGCGCGCTTGGGTGAGCTTTTACAATTCCTGCGTCCAAGGTTTTATTCAGCAAATCAACCAACACGCCAGCAGTGAAGCCCCAAATTTCATATTCATCAAATTGATATGCTGGCGCCCACTGCTCTCGGCCATCGCGCTCAAACACATCCGTACGCAATCGGTTATCCGCTAGGAAAAATGACACAGGCACTGTAAATACGGCATCTAGCTCACCTGGGTTGGGCGCAAGCGAAAGGCCAGGTTCTATTAACCCAACCACCGGCTGAACGCGAATACCACCGCGCGCGTAGCGTGAGCGCCAACTGCCCAACACCTGAACCGATGACGGCGCCAAGCCAACCTCTTCGTGCGCCTCGCGCAATGCGGTATCGGCAAGCGTTTCATCACCGGGCTCCCACCAACCGCCTGGAAATGACACCTCCCCAGAATGGCGTGTCATGTTAGCGGAGCGCAGCGTCAACAACACCTGCGGCTCTTCTTCACGGGTGAGCGCTATCAATACCGCAGCCTGGCGCGGATGGGTTTCAGGCAGATCCAAACTGTAAGAAAACTGATCGAGCAGAGCGGAAAGCTTGCGTAACATAAGACTACCTCAGCCCGCATTATAGCCGGAATGCTTTAGCTGTGAAGGCGCCCTAAAAATGTCTTTCTGGTAAACTCTTGCTTTTGCGTAATCGAGTAGCCCCATGCAACTGCCCAATTTTGACACGCTTCGCGACCTTGCGGAGCAGCAACCGGAGGAACTCGAAGCCTTGCGACAGCGACATATAGCTGCGCTTATCACGCGCTCCAACCCAGCCTCGCAAAGACGGCTAAAGGGCCTGCAATTTCAAATCGACGGCCTGAGACAGCGGCATCGCCATCCACTGGCTGCGTGCATTAAAATCTCGTCACTAATGAAACAATCTGCGCGTGACTTGCTGGCTGAACTGCACGCTTCATCGGCGCCCCATCGCGCTTCAAAATCCGCCGCAATAGTGCCTTTTAACACCAGGAAATAGCCCATGAAATTTTGCAGTCAGTGCGGTGAAGGTGTGACCTTGGCGATTCCCGAAGGCGACAATCGCGAGCGCCACGTATGCAATGCATGCAGCACTATTCACTACCAGAACCCGCGCATCATTACCGGCACACTACCCGTCTACGACGATCAAATCTTATTGTGCAAACGCGCCATCGAACCAAGGCATGGCCTGTGGACACTGCCAGCGGGGTTTATGGAGAATGGGGAAACCACAGAGCAAGGTGCGATACGGGAAACCTGGGAGGAAGCCAGCGCCAATGTAAATGACCTAGCACTTTATTCAATATTCAACTTGCCACAAATCAACCAAGTCTATTTTTTTTATCGCGCGCAATTGAGTGACTTAAGCTTTGGCCCTGGCGAAGAATCTCTGGAAGTTGAATTGTTTAACGAAGACGCAATTCCATGGGATCAGCTGGCATTCCCCGTCATTACGCGCACCCTACAACACTATTTAAGCGATCGAAAATCAGGTGAATTTCCCGTGCGCACTGAGGACATCATTCGCAAACGCTAGTTAAACCAGCACACAGAATTACAAAAGCGTCTCAACATCCACCAGCTTTATCAGGTCGAAGGCTGGCTCTTCATAGGGGTGCGCACCACGCAGCGCGGCAATGACGGCGCCGGCACAACGCTCAGACACCAACATTTCCACGCGACACTCGGGCACCCTTTCCAGCGTATCTATTGCGCCAATATAAGGTTGGGCGCCCGCCCGCGGCCGAAACTGCCCATGCCCTTCTACCTGCCAACAACAGGCCTCGTAGTCACCCTGCTCGCCAGCACCGGCAGCAAAAACTGCCGTTTTAACAGCTTCCACGTGACTATTCGGTACGTACACACACAGTTTAAACATGGGCATCACTCCAGGGGCTTTGCGCTCAAGAATCTACCGCTATCGACATTCAATCGAAGTAAAATTTGCAGCCACAATTGTGCCGTTTATGTAGAACTACCTGGCAGGCTAACCTACGACTTCTTGGTAAGCCCAAGCAAGCCAAGGCATCAACGCTTCAATATCGGCGACTTCTATTGTCGCACCGCACCAAATCCGCAACCCGGGTGGCGCGTCACGATAGGCGCCAATATCATAAGCGACGCCCTCTTCTTCCAATAGATCAGCAATTGCAGAGACTTGCGCAGGTGTTGCATCTAAGGTTAAGCACACACTGGTGGAGGAACGGAGGCTGGGCGATTCTGCTAAAAAGTGAATCCATGGCGTTTTTTCGACGAACGCCTCGATCGCAGCTAAATTGTTTGAGCAACGCTGGATACCCGCCATCTGACCACCGATTCCCTCAAGCCATTTCAACGCATCAAGATAATCAGCTACACACAGCATCGACGGCGTATTTATGGTCTCGCCCCGGAAAATACCGTCGATGAGTTTGCCACCCTTGGTCATCCGGAAAATTTTGGGCAACGGCCAGGAAGGCGTATAACTTTCCAACCGGGCCACCGCGCGAGGGCTCAAAATCAACATGCCATGCGCGCCCTCCCCACCCAGTACTTTTTGCCAGCTGAAGGTCACCACATCCAGCTTTTCCCAAGGCAATTCCATAGCAAATACAGCGGAAGTCGCATCGCAAATGGTTAGGCCCTCACGATCATCAGCGATCCAGTCACCATTGGGCACCCGCACCCCGGAGGTAGTCCCATTCCATGTAAATACGATATCGCGCGTGCAATCGACCTGCGATAAATCGGGCAACTTGCCATACTCAGCTGTATGGCTAGTGACCTCTGTCAGCTTTAACTGCTGAGTAATATCATCTAGCCATCCTTTCCCGAACGACTCCCAGTAAATCACCTCGACAGGGCGCGCGCCCAACATTGACCAGAGCGCCATTTCCACAGCGCCCGTATCGGAAGCCGGCACAATGCCCACCCGATAACCCTTGGGCAATTGCAACAATTCAGCCGTTTGAAGACACGCTTGAGCCAACACATCACGACCCAATGCCGATCTGTGTGAGCGCCCCTGAGTCTCCACACTGAGGGCAGACAAGTCATAGCCAGGCCGCTTACTGCAGGGGCCAGAAGAAAAGTTTGGATTCTGAGGTTTTACGTCTGGTCGCATTAATGGCACTCAAATTGTCTGCGTATGGGGTTCTATTGCACAAAACTCTAAAAAGTGCGCGAATTATGCCAGCTGCCCTAGATTTTACCAGTGCCATCTACCACATAAGTGACCGAAAGACTGTGGCTAGCACCAGCTACCAGGGTGCGACTGTCTCGACCGCAATTGGCCGTCTCAACACACACCATACGCTGATAATCTTGGGCGAGAAAATGACTAAGACGCCTGGACTTTTCAATCCACGGATTCCAAATGACGGCACTGCCACTGCCCTCAGTAATTAACTCCACCCGACAAACCGGAGACTCTACCGCTAGCGGGCGCCGCGGGTAGTAAATGCGATCGACCTCGGCATCGAATTTAAGCTGATCCATAAGCGCTCGCTGATCGCCTGAAGCTTGTGGTAAAAGACTGTCGTCATACTGCACACCGGCCAACCCCGATACTTGCGCGAGGTTAATGTCCGCAATATTAAAATACGCGTGCAGAGCCTGTGAAAAATTAAAGTCGCTAACGCCATTGTTCGTTGTCGTCAGTCGCAACAAAAGCTCAGCGCCCACATCGATTTGCAATTGCAACTCAACGCCAGTGGGGATATGAGGTGTATTAAGCTCCGGCAACTGCAACACCAGCGTGACGCCATCCACGCGCCGACTAACGGATTGCAGCGTCCACATAGCGTCGCGGGCAAGCCCGTGAGCAGGCGCGGCAGTATCGCTAGGGTGTGCACCAAACCACGGCCAACACAAGGGGATGCCACCGCGAATCGCTTTGCCCGGCTCGTAGGGTTCTGCCTCACTCACCCAGAATACCTCGGGCCCCTGCGCAGGTTGGAAATGGGTAACTTGCGCCCCCTGCAGACACACTCTTGCCGCAGCACAGGGGTGATTTACGACGACGAATCGAAGACCATTATCATGATCTTCGTAATTAACACCTTCCGGCAACGCCAATTCCATTGGGCTTCCTCAATACAGCAACGTGTACAACTGCCTTTGATAGCGCACAGCCAAAGGGTCACCTTTGCCCAAGGCCGCGAGGATATCCTGAAAGGTTTTTTTAACCGCACCATCGCCTGCATTTAGATCCTTGCGCAGCAACGCCATTAGCAACATCAGCGCCTCTTCACGGTGGTCGTTCTCAGCTAACGCCACCGCCAACTGCTGCGCCAACTCGATATTCTCTGGTTGCTCTGCATATGCAGCTTCTAATGCGACCACCTCTGGAGCCTTACCGGCTTCGCGCTTGAGCGTGAGCTTTGCACTCGCCTGTTGCCAGTCTGATTGCCGATCCTGTAGCGCCACCGTATTGAGCAACGCCTCGGCCTCATCCAGCCGGCCCGAATCCACCAAGGTTTCGGCCAATAGCGTCGACACGCGATAGTCGCCACCTGCATCAAGTGCGCTGCGCAATAACAATTGCGCTTCTTGGCATTGCGCAGAATCACCGCTCGCCAAAAGGGCCTGTGCACGCTGGAAATCTTCAAGCCATTGCGCTGGCAAATACTTGTTTAGCAAGTCGCGAACAGCCTGTTCGGATTGCGCACCAACCAAGCCGTCAACGGGCTGCCCCTTATCCATCAATATCAAGGTCGGCAGACTGCGGACTCCTAACTGCCCAGCAATAGCGCCGAGCTCATCGGCATTCGCCTTCGCCAGTAAAAAGCGACCACCAAATTCTTCGGCAAGCTTTTCCAACAGCGGCATTAGCACTTTGCAGGGCTCACACCAATCGGCCCAGAAATACACCAAAACTGGCCGCTCCATTGAGGCTTCAATGAGCACCTGCTGTGCGTTTTGCATCGTCACTTCGACGATGGCTTCCTGCTTATTCAACATATTCACGCGTAACTCTTTGCTTTCAACATTAGGGCTGACGATAAAGCGCAAGCTTTACCTGTGTTAGATACGATTTAATATCAGATTGATTTTTTGGACCTAAGCGCCACATCCATTTATGCAGTGCCGGCGCCTTTTCGAGTGAGGGCTCGACATACTTATACATCACTGGGCGCGCTTGGATATCGGCATTTAACGGCGCGACAGGAACTGATTGAAGCTGGCGCAGTGCCTGCATAACGCGATCATCAAAATTACCGCCCTTCCCTAATTCGCCATAGGCCTTTTCCAACAGAGGCTGCCAAAGTCGATAGTAGGCCACCAATATTTCAGGCTCAATTTTAGTAAACGCAGCCACCAATGGCGTCGCTCGACTATAATTTTCTGGGCTAATCTGTGCCAATTCTTTAGTGCCATTTATTGCAAAAGGCGCCATTTCGTATGCTATAGGTAAATGCTTGGTCGACAGCGTGCCGTCGGCGATTTGATCAATAAGAATCACCCATTTCCTCAATAGCTCCTCACTCACCATCCACTGAATCAATGTCGGCGAGACGTTATTGAGAACTGCCACTATTACCTCATGGCTAGCGTCAATGCTGACCGCGGCCGGTATCAGTTTAGGCTTGGAAGATCTATCCAATGCCTCTGCAGGCACCGGTGATTGCGTTGGTGGTTCGGGCTGTATTTCGCGCTCAACCTTCACCGGGGCAACCGGGACGGTAACCGCAGGCTGGAGATCCGGCTCATCGCGCAACAAGACGTAACCTATTGCTGCCAATAAACAAACGCCGACCACCCACAAAACGCTTTGACGACCACTCATGTTGTTTGCCTTTAAAACGCCAATAGAAGAAACCTAAACTACCACATTTTCAAGCACACCAACCATGGCCGCCAGCGGCGAAGCAATAAAAAACGGGGGCTGTGCCCCCGCTTGCTCTAGCCTGTAAATACCCGCGCATTGCGGAACATGCGCATCCATGGCGAATCCTCGCCCCACTCTTTTGGGTGCCACGAATTTGATACTGTACGAAATACACGCTCAGGATGCGGCATCATAATTGTTGCTCGACCGTCCACACTTGTAACCGCCGTGATACCTAGGGGTGAGCCGTTGGGGTTGGCCGGATAGACTTCAGATGGCGCCAATTGATTGTCGATGTAACGAACCGCCACCAGCTCCCTATTCAGCAAATTGCCGGGCGCATCGCTATGTGAAAATTCTGCGCGCCCCTCTCCGTGTGCAACGGCAACTGGCATGTGCGAACCTTGCATCCCCTGAAAAAATACTGAGGGGCTCGCCTGAATCTGCACTAAACTAAAGCGCGCCTCAAATTGTTCGGATTCATTGCGCACGAATCGCGGCCAGTCATCTGCCCCAGGAATCAATGACTTAAGGTTTGACATCATCTGGCAGCCATTGCAAACACCCAACGAAAAAGTGTCGTTGCGATGGAAAAATTGCTGGAACATCTCCCGAGCACGATCATTAAACAGAATCGACTTTGCCCAACCCTCGCCAGCGCCCAAGACGTCACCATAGGAAAAGCCACCGCACGCAGCCAGACCCTGCATGTCTGCCAAATCAATACGCCCACTTAGAATGTCGCTCATGTGAACATCAACAGCTGAGAAACCAGCACGGTCAAATGCCGCAGCCATTTCCACATGGCCGTTAACACCCTGCTCACGCAAGATTGCAACCCTGGGCTTAACCCCAGTAGCAATAAAGGGGGCGGCAACATCCTCGCTCAGATCAAAACTGAGCTTGGCGCTCAACCCCGGATCTTGCGACATCAACTGAGCAAATTCCTGCTCAGCGCAGGCCGGATTGTCCCGCAGCGACTGCATTTGGAAACTCGTTTCGCTCCACAGACTGTGTAAATACGCGCGCGGCTGCTCAAATAACCATGGCCCCGTGCCCGATCTCAGTCGAATTTGGTCATCATCGTTGAGCTTTCCAATAAAGTGCACAGCATCCGTCAAACCCGCCGCCTCGAAGCGGGCTATTACCGCTGCGGCATCATCTGAGCGAACTTGCAGCACAGCGCCCAACTCTTCGTTAAACAACGCCGCCAGCGCAGGCCCGCCTAAACTGTCAAGTTGAACATCTACTCCCGTGTTGCCGGCAAAGGCCATTTCAACCAAAGTCGCGAACAAGCCGCCATCACTCCGATCGTGATAGGCCAACACAATGTCATCGGCCAGCAGCGATTGCATCACATTAAAAAATGCTTTGAGCAGTTCGGGTGCATCTAGGTCGGCGGGCTGTTCACCCAACTCATTGAAAACCTGTGCCAATATCGAGCCGCCTAAACGGTTTTTGCCGACACCCAAGTCCACCAACAGCAAATCGCTGTCACCACACTGCGTATTAAACTCTGGGGTTACGGTTTGGCGTACATCCAATACCGGCGCAAACGCTGTGATCACCAACGATAACGGCGCGGTAACTGACTTGTCTTCCCCATCTTCTTGCCACGCGGTGCGCATTGACATTGAGTCTTTGCCCACCGGAATAGTAATGCCTAGGGCTGGGCACAACTCCATGCCCACTGCCTCTACGGTTCGATAAAGCTTTTCATCTTCGCCAGTATGCCCCGCTGCACACATCCAGTTGGCAGACAAGTTAATCTGAGACAGGCTTGCGATGCGCGTGGCGGCGATATTCGTAATGGCCTCGCCGACGGCCAACCGACCTGAGGCAGGACCATCAAGCAACGCCACTGGCGTGCGCTCACCCATGCTCATGGCTTCTCCGGCATAGGTGTCGTAGCTACTGGTAGTGACTGCGCAATCTGCCACGGGCACCTGCCATGGCCCAACCAATTGGTCACGGGCTACCAAACCTGTGACACTGCGGTCACCGATGGTAATTAAAAACTTTTTACTCGCCACCGCTGGATGCTTTAACACCCGTTCAGCGGCGTCATAGATATCGATGTTTTGACTATTAAACGCTCGCGTAACCGGCGCATGGGCCATAGCCTCGCGATGCATTTTAGGTGGCTTGCCAAACAATACAGACATAGGCAGGTCGACTGGGTTCGCATCGAACACGGTGTCTTTGACACGCAAGTGTTTCGCATCGGTGGCCTCACCCACTACCGCATAAGGCGCGCGCTCGCGGGCGCAAATCGCTTCAAATTGCGGCAAATCTTGTGGGTTAATGGCGAGCACATACCGCTCTTGCGATTCATTACACCAAATTTCTAGTGGGCTCATACCCGGCTCGTCGTTGGGCACTTTGCGCAGCTCAAATTCGCCCCCACAACCGCCATCTTTTACCAACTCAGGAAAAGCGTTCGACAAACCGCCAGCGCCCACGTCGTGAATAAAAGCGATTGGGTTTTGCGCACCTAACTGCCAGCAGCGATCGATAACTTCTTGACAGCGGCGTTCAATTTCTGGATTTTGACGCTGTACGGAAGCGAAATCTAAATCTTCGCTAGAAGTGCCAGAGGTCACTGAGGAAGCTGCTCCGCCCCCCAAACCGATAAGCATTGCTGGGCCACCCAGTACGACCAATTTAGTGCCCGCAGTAAACGGCGGCTTATCGACATGATCGTCTCGAATGTTACCGTAGCCACCCGCCAACATGATCGGCTTGTGGTAGCCGCGACGCTCGCCATCGAAGTTTTCTTCGAAGGTTCGAAAGTAGCCGCAAATATTGGGGCGGCCAAATTCATTATTAAACGCAGCGCCACCAATCGGCCCCTCGAGCATAATATCCAATGCGGTAACAATGCGGCTCGGCTTTCCGTAATCCTGTTCCCAGGGCTGAATAAATTCTGGGATCTGTAAGTTCGACACAGTAAAACCGGTCAACCCAACCTTGGGTTTTGAACCTCGACCGGTTGCACCCTCATCGCGTATTTCACCGCCTGCGCCCGTGCCCGCACCAGGAAAAGGAGCAATTGCTGTGGGATGATTGTGCGTTTCAACCTTCATTAAGATATGAATATCTTCCTGATTGAAACCGTACACCTGCGTCGCTGGATCTGGATAAAAGCGTCCAGCCTTGTGCCCCACCATCACCGCGGCGTTATCAGCATAGGCGCTGAGTACATTTTCACCGCCCTGCTCGTAGGTGTTTTTGATCATGCTGAAAAGCGAACGGTCTTGTTCAACGCCATCCAGGCTCCAGCTCGCATTGAATATTTTGTGGCGGCAATGCTCGGAGTTGGCCTGTGCGAACATCATCAATTCAACATCCACTGGATTGCGCTCTAACTCTGTAAAACTTGTCACCAAGTAATCTATTTCGTCATCCGCCAATGCCAAACCCAAAGCGGAATTGGCTTCCACCAACGCAGCGCGACCGCCCGATAAAATATCGATGTGTGTTTCACGCTTAGGCTCATGGTGCGCAAACAGCGCACGGGCCTCCGAAAGATCTGTAAATAATTGCTCGACCATCCGATCGTGCAACAGGCTATGGACGTCGGCTCGCTCACCATCAGCGACACTGCCGGTAAGGTAATAGGCGGTGCCCCGCTCAATCCGCTTAATCTGAGTCAGACCCGCGTTGTGGGCGATATCCGTCGCCTTTGAGGACCATGGTGAAATAGTGCCGATACGCGGCACTGCCAGCACCAACTCACCGGTAATGGCTGCAGCCTCCATTGATGGGCCGTAGGTGAGCAGTTGCTGAAGCGTTGTCTCTGCCCGACTATCGAGCGCCTCGGTCACCTCTACAAAGTGAACAAATTCAGTTTGTAGACCGGAGATGCCGGGCGCCACCGTCTGCAAGCTGGCTAAAAGACGACGTGATCGGAATTCTGAAATGGCTGGGGCACCGCGGAGGGTCAGCATAGGGGGCAAATACCTTGAGCTAAAGCGATGAGCGTTGCAGAGTGACAGCCAGTGTGGCTGACCAGACCGAAAGAGCTTACGTTTTCAGGCGTTTTCGCCGTCAACAACCCCTTAAACTCACCTGTTTTGGAAAGGCGGCAATTGTACTCGATATTGTCGCTCTGAACAGCCCAATTACCCTGCTTTACCAGCCCGCGCCGGCACGCCTGTACCACTTAAATACCTTTTTACTCAGGGCTTGCACCGGCTACTAGGTGAGCTGTACGTGCCTACATGTTTTTTACGGCTTTAAAGGCAATCTGTATAAGCCAAGTGATTGATATTCCGGAATAAAATGTTGATTTAAACGCCATAGGGCGAAATCACTACTATAGTTAACTAAGCAAAACAAGCTATCGGTTATCAAATTGGGCCGTTAAAATCGCCCACAATTTGATCAAGGCCGTAAAATACGCCTAGGAGCAATAATGCGTTCGACCCTGTCACATTTTGCACAACAGCTTATTAAGGCAACCTGCCTCATAGGTCTGTTTGCTGCCTGTGCACTGCTGGTCGATAGCCGTCCACCCACTAAATTGGAGCAAATCCAAGCTGATGGCGTCCTACGCGTGGCTTCAATCAACGGCCCAGAAACCTATTACGAAGATCCAGACGGCAATTTAACGGGTTTTGAATACAGCCTAGCGGCCGCTTTCGCAGACTATCTGGGCGTCAGCCTAGAAATTGTACCTACCCATAATTTTGGCGAAATATTAGACTTGGTGAAGACAGGTAAAACTGTCGATATGGCCGCTGCAGGCATGATCGTCACCAAGCGGCGCCAGCAATCTGTCAGCTTTTCAGACCCCTACCTCGAAATTAGCCAGCTGCTAATCTACCGCAACGGTACCGGCCGGCCCACCGAACTCGAATCCCTGTTTGGCCGGAAGATCATGGTGATGGAGGACTCCTCCGAAGCTGAGCGGCTGTCGCAAATCAGCGCACAATACCCACAACTTGAATGGTCGGCCTCGGCAGATTACAACAGCATGGATCTAATCGAGCAGGTGCACGTGGGTGAAATCGACTTCGCCCTCGTTAAATCTACCGCCTACGCCATCAGCCAATCAGTCTATCCGCGTGCACGCATTGCTTATACCTTCCCAGAAAAGCAACCATTGGCATGGGCATTTCAGCAAAGCAATGACGAAAGCTTAAAAGCGGCGGCAAACCGATTTTTAACATCCTATAAAGCCGATAACCGACTCGCCAATCTCGAAGCCACTCACTTCCACCAGGAACCCGCTTTTAATGCCGGTGGCGCACTGGCCTTCACCAATCGCATTAGAACACGACTACCAAAATGGGAAACTTTGCTGAAAGAAACTGCAGCGAATTACGAATTTGATTGGTTAATGTTGGCCGCCATCAGCTACCAAGAGTCTCACTGGAACCCCCGCGCCCGCTCCTACACCGGCGTGCGAGGTCTAATGATGCTCACTCGCACCACGGCCCATGAACTGGGTATCGAAAACCGACTGGACCCCGTACAAAGCGTAGAAGGCGGCACCCGCTACCTCTCAAAAATCATGACCCGACTCCCGAAAGGCATCCAAGGCCAAGATCGCCTCTGGATGGCTCTGGCCGCATATAACGTGGGTTTCGGGCATTTAATGGACGCTAGGCGCCTCGCTCGAAAACACGGTAAAAATCCAAACAGCTGGGATGATATTGCTGAAATACTGCCTCTGTTAGCGCAACGCAAGCACTACAAAAACACCCGCCACGGTTATGCCCGAGGTTGGGAGCCCGTCAATTATGTCAATAACATACGCCAATTCCACACCATTCTGGCTTGGCACAAACAAGTGGAACAGCGCCGGCTGGCCATGGCTGAAACTACCATCCTGTCTGCCAACGAACACACCACAGAATCAGATCTGCGCTCCAGCCTCTAAAGCCCCCACCTTAGGTTCAATAATTCCAACCTCCGCTTTGATAGATGCTTATTTATCGAACTGAGCTACCTTTGCTATAAACGCAGCTAAACCCGCAAACCTGCACAGCTAAGGACACCCTTATGACACAGTTGCCCACGGCAGAACAAATGGACGCTTGGTGGATGCCCTTCACCGCCAATCGCGCCTTCAAAGCCTCCCCCCGTTTTTATACCGCCGCCGAAGGCATGTACATGACTATGGGTGACGGTCGCAAAGTATTAGACACCAATGCCGGACTATGGTGCTGCAACGCCGGACACGGCCGCAAAGAAATCGCCGATGCGGTGCACGCGCAGCTGCTAGAGATGGATTACGGCAACCCCTTCAGCTATGGGCACGCCAAGGGCTTTGAACTCGCCAACCGGCTAGTGGAAGACGTGGCCCCCAAGGGTTTAAATCGCGTATTTTTCACTAACTCTGGTTCCGAGTCAGTAGACACCGCGTTAAAAATCGCCAGGCAGTATTGGCGCCTCAAAGGCCAAGGTACTAAAACGGCATTCGTCGCACGCGTAAAGGCCTATCATGGGGTCAACTGGGGCGGTGTATCGCTTGCAGGCCTGACAGGCAACCGAAAGAGCTTTGGTCAAGGCTTAGAAGCCGATTTCCTACGCCACACGCTGTTACCTGAAAATGCCTTTAGTCGCGGCCTACCCGCTAAAGGTGCTGAACTGGCCGATGAGTTAAATGACATCATCGCCATGCGCGATGCAAGCAATATTGCCGCCGTCATCGTTGAACCAGTAGCCGGCGCCGGCGGCGTCATCGTCCCTCCGGAAGGATACCTACAAAAATTGCGAGCGATTTGTGATCAACACAATATCTTGTTGATTTTTGATGAAGTCATTGCCGCCTACGGCCGCACCGGTGCGGCCACCATGGCCGACAAGGTGGGGGTAATCCCCGATATGATTACCACTGCCAAGGGCCTTACTAACGGGGCAGTCCCAATGGGTGCGGTGTTCTGCAAACAAGAAATTTACGACACCTTCGTCAATACCGGCGAAATGTCTGCAGTACCTGAATTCCTTCACGGTTATACCTATTCAGCGCACCCCATTGCCTGTGCCGCCGCACTTGCCACACTGGATATCTACAAAAGTGAACAGCTGTTTAAACGATGCGACGAAATCGCCCCCTATTGGGAGGCGGGCATCCACTCGCTCAAAGGCATTAAGGGCGTTAAAGATATCCGCAACTTTGGCCTGCTTGCTGGCATTGATTTACCGCCCGGTGTCGCTGGAAAAGTCGCGGCTAAAACCCTAGATAAGGGGGTCACCGTTCGACCTGCCGGCGATACTATCGTAATGTCACCGCCACTGATCATTGAGCAGTCACATATCGATACCATAGTGAATGTACTGCAGGATACGATTCCTGAAGTCGATTAATCGACGGGATGATTCACATTAAAAAAGGCAGCCTAGGCTGCCTTTTTTAATGCACGTTACAATCTAATAATTTCTAATTGTTCCTAATTATTCGCGGGATCGTTGAAATAGTCGCGCGCCAATTTAATCACTACGCCAGACAAGGCCAACACCGCGATCAAATTCGGAATTGCCATCAATCCGTTTAATGTGTCGGCAAGCAACCAAACAAAATCCAATTTCATCATTGCTCCCACAGGGACTGCGCAGATAAATAAAATGCGATACGGCCAAACAAAGCGTTCACCCAGTAAAAATTGAGCACAGCGCTCTCCGTAGTAACTCCAGCCAAGCACAGTAGTGAAAGCAAACAAAACTAAACCAATGGTGATTATCCACTGTCCCCCGGGAATCGCAGAACTAAAGGCTGCAATAGATAAGCCCGCGCCTTCGGCATCGCCTTGCCACACACCCGAAGCCACAATGGCCAAGCCGGTAATGGAACAAACGAGAATTGTGTCAATAAATGTTCCAAGCATCGCAATGACACCCTGCCGAACAGGACTGTTTGTTTGCGCCGCGGCATGCGCTATAGGCGCACTGCCCAAGCCCGCTTCATTGGAGAATACACCGCGCGCAACACCAAACTGAATGGTCATCAACAAGGTTACACCCGCTGCACCACCCAATGCGGCTTGCGGGTTAAAGGCACTTTCAACAACCAAAAAGAACGCGGCCGGCAGTTGATCAATGTGATAAATGAGCACGAAAAGTCCAGCGAGGACATAGGTGACGGCCATAAATGGCACCAATTTGCCGGCCACATCACCAATGCGCTTGATACCGCCCACCAATACAGCTGCCACCAAAATAAACAATACACCGCCAGTGATTGCTGGAGCTAAACCCATGGACTCTTCAACCGCTGAGGCAATGGAATTCACCTGCACCGTATTGCCAATGCCAAATGCCGCAAGCGCGCCAAAGAACGCAAAGAGCATTCCCAGCCACGCCCAACGTTTACCAAGTCCATTTTTAATGTAATACATGGGGCCGCCCACACGCTTGCCCTGGGCATCCACTTCTCGAAAGTGCACGGCCAGCGTGGCTTCGGAAAACTTGGTGGCCATGCCAAATAGCGCACTGCACCACATCCAAAACAACGCGCCGGGGCCGCCAATACCAATAGCGGTGGCGACGCCCACAATGTTGCCAGTACCGATAGTCGCAGCAAGCGCCGTCATCAACGCATTAAAAGGACTGATATCTCCGTCCTTACTGCTAGCGCTGGGCTTAAATAGCTGTGTAAAGCCGTAGCGAATTTTACGCAAAGGCAGCGCTTTTAAGCGCGTCATCATGTAGAGGCCCGTACCCAGCAGCAAGGCCAACATGACCTTACCCCACACAAAGCCGTTAACGAGGGTTACCATTTCTTGCAGCACGAGATTCTCACTTAAAATTATTGTTAGAAGGCTGCCACGCATACGCGCAGCGATAATGTAATAGACGAACTAAAAGACAAATTCCTGACGTTGTGGAAATACGCCAAACAGACCACCGGTGTGCACAAACAGAATGTCGTCGACGTCCTGCCAAGCGCCACGCTGCAGCTCCTGCAACATGCCATAAAACGCCTTGCCTGTGTACACTGGGTCCAACAGCAGGCCCTCTGTGCGAGCCAGCAATTTAATTGTTTCGAATACATCCTGGTCAGCTCGCGCATAGCCCGGCCCCACGTATTGACCAAGCGTGTGCACATTGAGCTGATCAAGTTGAAGATTGGCAGCCGAGCAATTTTTAAGCGCAAGCTCCGCATATTGGGCCTGCCAGCTCGACCAATCTTCATGAACCTTACGATTAAACCAGGCCTCGTCATCACAGACTGCAATACCTGTAACCGGCGCATTCAAACCACACAACGCCGCCCCCAGTGTAAGCCCAGCCTGAGTACCACCAGAGCCTGTAGCACACACTATGCGAGACGGCTGAATACCTTGTGCACGCAATTGTGCGCCAAGTTCTTCTGCGCACGCGATATAGCCCCACAGCCCAGTGCCATTACTACCACCGGTCGGTATCCCATAGGCTTTATTGCCTTGTTGGCGATAATGGTTCGACCAATGCTCGAAGTATCCAGTCAGATTCGCTTCAAAACTATGGCTGGGATAAAAGCTCACCTGCGCACCGGCCAAGTGATCCAGCAATAGATTCCCATCGGCCTGATCCGGTTCGTCACCCCGCAAGATCAGGTGACAACCCATCCCCTCTTGCGCTGCCAACAATGCGGTAGCGCGCGCGTGATTGGATTGCACACCACCGCAGGTGATCAATGTGTCAGCACCTTGTGCCTGAGCTTCCGCCACCAAAAATTCCAGCTTCCGAATTTTATTGCCAGAAAGGTGACAGCCAGTGAGGTCATCACGTTTCACCCAAATACGGGCGCGCAATCCCAGTGTGGCCTTTAAACGATTCAGCGGCTGCAACGGCGTAGGGGTGAGCGCATAGTGATTGCGCTGAGGGTAGACCGGAGGATGGGGTTGATTTGACATCAATTCACGACCCAAAAAGAATTCAGGCTGCGCGCGGCAGCCTGAATGATGATTAGATGGACTTGATAGTTCCCTTCGGTAGCACCGCGTGCACGGCGACCTTTTGGAATTTGAGCTCGATGTTGTTACCGGTTTCAAGCACGATGTAGTTTTCGTCCACTTTAACGATTTTACCTAGCATTCCGCTACTCAAAACCACTTCATCGCCTTTGTTCAAACTACCCACTAATTCAGTGTGCTCTTTCTGACGCTTGCGCTGAGGCCGAATGATGAACAAATACATGAACAAAAACAGCCCGCCAAACATCAGCAGGGTAACCATTGGATTGGCTTCGGTTTGTGCGGTTTGCGCCTGGGCCATGGCTTCAGGAATAAAAAATGACATTTAAAACCTCAGAAAAGAAAAATTCTAAGGCGGCAACTCTACAGTGTTTGCAGATTACTGGCAATTGGGCTCCAAGGAGCCCGACAGACTAGTTGTAATCTCGGAACAATTTGCGAAATGTCGACGGTGACAAGCCGGTCCAGCGCTTAAATGCATTGGTAAAGCTAGTGCGGTCAGAAAAATCCAAAGCGGTTGAAATTTGATCAATACTGGAGTTTTCGTCTACCAAGAATCCAATTGCATAATGAAAACGAACCTGATCGCGCATCATCGCGAAATTGATGTCCGCTTGCTGTAATCGACGCTGCAAGGTGCGCTTGGAAATACTTAATTCGTCTGCAATATCGTCAATGGCGAGCGAATCCTGACCTACGCGGCGCTGAAGGGCATCCATCACGCGACCCGGTATGCCGAATACGGCAGGTAATTTTGCTATTTCTATGTATTCTGCGAGCGAGCGAATACCGCTGACGGCAAAGCCCTCTTGAGAGCGGAGTATCTTCTCTGGTGAGGCGTGTAAATGAACCATGCGGGCGACTCCTTCTGCCAACAATGCCAATGTTTCCTTGTCTTCATCAGCTAGTTGGTTCTGCCCACAGTCCTCGGGGCACTTCAGTACAAACACCAACGCCGCTGACGCGTTGACCAGCGGCGCAAGTAAATAACGCCCCGGACCCGCATGAGTATACGCCAGAGACATTAGCTTGTCGCAATTTTCCCCGAAGATGTCTAACAGTTCCGGCTCTTTCAGGCACAAAAGTGCCTGCTGCTGTGGTCCAAAGCTCTCTTCTACCACCTCAACGGCTTGTGCTTCCATACCTTCTTCGTAGTAATACCTTACACATCGGCCTAAAGCACGATGATAAAAATAAGCCCGATGCGCACCCAACATGGTGCTGCCCGCAGCGAGGTAAGACCACAACTGGGACTGAAAACCACCCATGGGTGAAGTAGACAAACGCAAAAGCACGCGCAGGCGTCCCAGCAGCGTTTTAAGATCGTAATCGACCCAAAATGCCTGCGATGCCTGTGCAACAGAAACGTTGGAAGCAGTGATTGAGATGGTGCAATCCCCCAAGGAAGACAAACGTTAGAACGGAGCTTTAATGCCCTCTATAAGAAGCCACCTAACTTATTTCTAATATCTATTTATCACCAGAACCAGTGGCGACAGCCTGTGGCCTTAGGCGACAAAAATTACATAAATTTAGAGTAAAACAACTAATTACTAACTTCGCAGATATTTCCGTATAACTATAAGATATGGTTATAAGAATCGCCAGCGGGAATTACGCTGATAAAGAAAATCTACGAGAGCGGGATTTACAGGCTAAAAGCGGAGGGAAGGAAGGGTCGCTCTCCACCGTGTAGTGTTAGAGCGACCGAATTACGCTGGTTCTATGAGTTGCTCAATAGATCCAATAATACATCGTGGTGGTTAGACGTCTTAAATTTATCGAGGATATGCGTTAGCCGGCCGTCTTCACCAATAATGAATGTGGTTCGCACAATCCCCATAAATTCCCGGCCCATGAACTTTTTAAGGTCCCAAACGCCGTACTTTTCAGCAATCTTGTGATCTTCGTCTGAGAGCAAATCGAAATTCAAATCGTGCTTATCAATAAAGCGTTGAAGCTTTGCCTCAGGATCGGGACTCACCCCAAAGACGACGGTATTGAGCTTGCTCAACGCCTTGGCAGAATCCCTTATGCCACACGCCTGGGTTGTACAGCCCGGTGTCAACGCCTTGGGATAGAAATACAGGACCACCCGCTTGCCGCGCAAATCCTTCAACGCGATCTTTTCACCCTTTTGATTCGTGAGGGTAAAAGACGGGGCTAAGTTGCCAATTTTGGGGTGTGCCATATGAACTCCTCAATCATGCCTGTAGGTATTATAAATTCAAAAAAAAAGCGCGGGCTAGCCGCGCTTTTCGACCTATTGTTTAATTACGCCGGCAGCAATGCTTTAACCGCATCGCGCTCTTCCTGCAGCTCCTTCTCAGTGGCAGTCATTTTGCCACGGGAGAATTCGTTGATCTCCAGCCCTTGGACTATCTCCCAATCACCGCCCTTGCACACGCAAGGGAAAGAGTAAATCAATCCCTTTTCGATTCCGTAGGAGCCATCGCTGTAAACACCCATGCTCACCCAATCACCTTCAGGCGTGCCGAGCGCCCAATCGCGCATGTGGAAAATGGCGGCATTGGCTGCTGATGCAGCAGAAGACGCGCCACGGGCCTTAATGATCGCCGCACCACGCTGCTGTACAACGGGAATAAAGTCGTTCTCATACCAAGCCTGATCAATCAAATCCATCGCAGACTTTCCGTCCACCAAGGTGTTGTGCAGATCGGGGTACTGTGTGGAAGAATGGTTGCCCCAGATGAGCATCTTGGTCACGTCATTGATGGTCTTGCCCGTTTTCTGAGCGAGTTGCGTCTGCGCGCGGTTATGATCGAGGCGAGTCATGGCCGTGAATTGGCGCGGATCGATGTCTGGCGCATTGCGTTGAGCAATCAGCGCATTAGTGTTGGCTGGGTTGCCGACTACCAATACTTTAATGTCACGGGATGCGTGGTCATTGATAGCCTTACCTTGTACAGAGAAGATGGCAGCGTTAGCTTCAAGTAAATCTTTACGCTCCATGCCGGGGCCACGAGGACGAGCGCCAACCAACAGTGCGTAATCTGTGTCTTTAAAGGCTACATTCGGGTCATCGGTGCAGACCATGCCGGCCAACAATGGAAAGGCGCAGTCGTCCAACTCCATAGCAACCCCTTTCAGGGCTTCCAGTGCTGGCGTAATTTCCAGCATTTGGAGAATCACAGGCTGATCTTTGCCCAACATTTCGCCGGCAGCGATGCGAAATAGCAGGGAGTAGCTGATCTGACCGGCGGCGCCGGTTACGGTGACACGAACGGGTGTTTTCACAATATTTCTCCGAAACTGAGTTAGCCTAGTAAGCGGCGGCCATTATAGGGCCTTGGTGAGAAAATTCACCTTATCCGCCGTAATAACCGGTATTTCCAGCAATGATAGCCCACATTGATCAAATGTATATTAGGCGTTTGCGTAGCGGTCTGTCAGTGCTTGATAGAGGGCCTCGGGGAAATCCAGTGCTGCGTGATCCAGTGCATTAACCGCGTCCACCAGGTGTTCATTATCTTCCCTACCCGACCAAACCTTTTTATAGGTGCCGTCTTTATAGCCGTGATCTTGTCGGAAAAAGTTAAGCACGTTTTTGCCGACATAGCCGGTGTAGAGATCATCGAAACCCATGCCTACCCCAGCTAACAGGCGAGCAAAGTGACGCACTGAAAAATGCTGTTTGGTGATGACCTCGCCCGCGAAGGCCTCTAGCTCTTGGCGAAACGCTTCTGCGTCCAACTCTTTGGGCTCCAGGTTGGCCAATGATTCTGCTAAATAAGACAGGCGTTGCTCAGGGTCAGGCTGCTCTGTGAGCACCATACTTAACCCGAAGTGCCAGATATCAATCAATTCCAGTCGCACCTGCTCCACGTCAGGCTGCTGCTTTTTCCACCATTTCCAACCATAGTGATCTAGCAGCTCGGCACACTCCACCCAAATAGCGCGATACCAAGCAAAGTTCTGCGCCCGCCATTCGGGGTTAACTTTGGCGTTCATGCTGTCTTGCAGTACCAGCATTTTTTCGAGTTGTGCGCGCATAGATTTAGGCTCCCACAGTGTGAACGGGCTTGGCCCGGTTAAACAAATTGAAGAAATTATCGGTCGTTTGCTGCGCGAGCTGTTCGAACGGAATGCCTTTTAACTCCGCCAAATACTCTGCCACTTCGCGCACGTATTGAGGCTCATTGGACTTGCCCCGATAAGGCACAGGCGCCAAATAAGGCGAGTCTGTTTCGACCAGCAAACGGTCCATAGGAACAAAGCGCGCCACATCGCGCAAAGCCTCGGCATTTTTAAATGTCACAATGCCCGAGAGAGAAATGTAGTAGCCAAGGTCCATTGCCGCACCCGCCATACCGACATCCTCAGTAAAGCAGTGCAATACCCCGGCAGATTCGGTAGAACCGTGTGATTTAATTAATGACAAGGTATCTGCGCGGGCATCCCTTGTGTGCACAACGACGGGCAAAGCCGCCTCAGCACCTACCGACAAATGCATGGCAAAGCTTTCTTGCTGCTGCAGTTTGGCGTCTTCTGAGTAATAGTAATCGAGCCCGGTTTCACCCACGGCCACCACTTTGTCTGTTGTAGTGAGTTGCAGTAATTGCTCACGCGTCATCAAGCCTTCGGCGATATCCAGAGGATGTACGCCCACGGAAGCAAAAATTTGCGGAAATCGGTGCGCTATCGAAAGCACCTCTGAAACATTTTTGTCTGAAATGCTAATACACAAAAGGTGCGACACACCGCGTGCCTGCGCATCGGCAATAGCCGTCTCTAAACTGCGATCACCGAGTTTTAAACGATCTAGGTGGCAATGGGAGTCCACTAACATGCAAAATGCCCTAACTGTAATACCTATTAAAAACGCTAAAGTGCCACACAAAAAAGGCCAGCAAGCTGGCCTTTTAGCAATGAGTTGCAATTTTACATAGTATGGGTGGGTCTGTCTGATCCCAATGAGCCCGCGAGATAGGTTTCAATTTTGGTAACGGCCATATTGTCTTGATCGTTGAACTGAACGCCAATTCCCGAGGCGCGGTTACCTTGAGCACCTTTCGGCGTCACCCAAACCACTTTGCCTGCGACGGGAATTTTTTCCCCTTCGTCTAACAGGCTGAGCAACATAAATACTTCATCACCTAGCTTATATGCGCGAGTTGTGGGAATAAACAGACCACCATTGCGGACAAATGGCATATAGCTGGCATACAACACCGCTTTATCTCGTATGTTAAGGTTTAATATACCGTTTCGGGCACCACCGAGTGCAGCCATACCAATAGTCCTTAATAAACCTGATTAACCACAATAATTCACGTCCATTTTGCGCAACCGAGCCCTTGAGGTGCACGGTTTACGCAGGCTGTTGAGCGATTGTCTTGAGCACCCTGTCATTCGGTAAAACCGGGTAGCCCAAAGCAATCGAAACACCGTCACTCAGTGTAGCCCAGTCTGCAGGCAGGATTCCAGCCTTAGCGTCGGGCCATGGCCCGACACAGGGCCTGCCAATCGAGCACCAGCTCTTCGAGCAACAATTGTGGATTGGGGTTGGCGCCGCCAGCTAATGCCGACCTAGCGCGCCCAACCTTTTCGTAATACCGGTGTAATATAGCCGGGTCTCCCCGCCCGAGCATCTGTAGCGCCCAATCAACACTATTTGCGCCAGGTTTAACCTGCCATTGCAATTGACGCAATAGTTGGCTTAACCAAACTTGAATCCACGTCAGCAATTGAATTGGGTCTTGCGCCTGCCACTGGCTTGCCAGTGTAAGTGGCCCTGTTTGGCCAAGAGCCAAGGCCTCTAGGCCCGACATTAATGCCTGATGATGTTCTAGGTTCTCGCCCTCCAACAAATCCGAGGCGTAGAGTGGCGCACCACCCGCCAATTCCAAAAGCGCTGCTGGGTCTGTTCTGGAGCCCACTAGAGGCGTTAGCCAGGGCAACACCTGCTCGACGGGAGGCTGCCCAAAGGTCAACAGCCGGCAACGACTGCGAATAGTTGATAAAACACCACTCGCCTGATGACTAACCAATAACAAATGCGAATTACCGGCTGGCTCTTCAAGGCTTTTCAAAAGGGCATTGGCCGCCGCAGTGGTCATGGCTTCAGCAGGCGCTAGAACAACCACTTTGCGCCCGCCCTGCTGCGCCGTTTTCGCGAGGAAGTCCGTCACCTTGCGGATAGGGTCAATTTTAATTGCTTTGCCATGCGCCTCGGGCTCAACCAATAGTAAATCTGGGTGACTGCCGGCCTTAACCAATTGACAGGCTTTGCAATGGCCACAGGCTAACTCCCCCGACTGAGCGCTGCACATTAACCTGTGGGCCACCAATAGCGCCATATGGGCCTTGCCAACCCCCGCAATGCCTGAAAACAAGTACGCATGAGGCAGGCGGCTCTGCTCGATAGCCTTGTACAAACCCGACCACTGCTCACCTTGCCAGGGAAAGGGACTCAATCCGAATTCTGTTTCTGCTAGTGTCATATGTAGTCTTAAAAATAAGCCTGATAATGCGTGGGTAGAGCCGGTTACGGGTTTAGCGGCTGGTAAAATTGAAATGAGCTCAATGAATATTTACGGCGACCTGGTCTCCAGCCGCTACGCATACAGCAGCTTCTTTGTCATACTGCCGCGCCATAATCAGGGAGATTGCAAGGTGCCCTATTCGCCACTACCAGAACACCGTCTCGATCGCCAAGTGCAAAACCCAGACATCGTTTACGAAGACGAGCATTTGGTGGTTATTAATAAACCGGCCAACATGTTAAGCGTGCCGGGTAAAGGTCCCGATAAACAAGATTGCGCCATCAGTCGTCTGCAGCTAACTCATCCAGGTGCACTATCGGTGCACCGGCTGGATTATGCCACTTCTGGCTTGCTGGTCGTAGCCCTAACAAAAGATGTGCACCGAGCCCTGAGCAAACTGTTTGAACAACGGCTCATCCATAAACGATACCTCGCCCGGGTTGACGGCATAGTGACACTCAATGAAGGCGAGGTAGACCTGCCATTAATTTGTGATTGGCCCAATCGACCGCGCCAAAAAGTGGACTTTGAGCAGGGTAAAGCTGCTCGCACTTTGTACGCTGTGCAGCACCGCAACCTAGCAGAGCACTCAACCACGCTGGAGTTAACGCCTATCACGGGCCGATCACACCAGCTGCGAGTTCACATGCAACAGCTTGGGCACCCTATTTTGGGGGATGAATTTTATGCTGACGCCGACGTCAAAGCGAAAGCTTCGCGACTGCTGTTGCACGCGCAGTGGTTGAAATTTGAACACCCAGTAACTGCGCAAACACTTGAAATTTCCTTGCCAGCCCCCTTCTAATTAACGCGCGAGCAATTCGCCTAATACAGCGGCGATATCCGCTTGTACACGCTCGAGGTTTTGACTGGCATCTACAATGGCAAACCGGCTTGCCTCCACTGCCGCACGTTCGCGGTAACACTGGCGTACTCGCTCGAAAAATTGCACTGCCTCAGTCTCAAAACGGTCCAATTCTCCGCGGCTACGGGCTCGCTCAAGACCAACCTCAACATCAATATCTAGCAATAATGTGCAATCCGGCCGACAGCCCCCTTGCACCACCTGCTCCAACAGCTGAATTAATGAGACATCCAGCCCTCGGCCCGCGCCCTGGTAGGCATAGGTCGCATCAGTGAAACGGTCACAAAGCACCCATTGCCCGCGCGCTAACGCCGGCTTGATCACTTGGTTAAAGTGTTGCGCACGCGCGGCAAACACCATCAAAAGCTCAGCCGTCGGATCGACCAGCTCAGTTCGCGGCGCTAACAATAATTCTCGCAGCGCTTCCGCGAGTGGTGTTCCGCCGGGCTCGCGAGTTCGAAACACACTGATACCTTTTTGCGTTAACCACTGCTCAACAAAATTTATGTTAGTGGATTTACCAACGCCCTCGGTGCCCTCAACGGTAAGGAATAAGCCTGGTTTCAAAAGTGATCCTTCTATCGGTTATTTATCTGGCGTCGAACGATAATCAGCGCGCCGACGATATTGGTATTTACGCACAGCGGCATTGTGCTCTTCTAGGGTCGCGGAAAACTGATGGTAACCATCACCCTTGGCCACAAAATATAGATTTTCACTCGAATCTGGATGCAGGGCGGCGAAAATCGAACGGCGTCCAGGTAGCGCAATGGGCGTTGGCGGAAGGCCGTTTATTCTGTAAGTGTTGTAAGGCGTAACTTGTTGCAAATGCTTGCGAGTGAGATTTCCCCGATAGGCTTTACCGAGGCCGTAAATGACGGTCGGGTCCGTTTGCATGCGCATATTGCGCTGTAATCGCCGTACAAACACGCCAGCGATCTGTTCGCGCTCAGCGTCAATGGCAGTTTCTTTTTCTACAATAGACGCCATGATTAACGCGTCATAGGGTGAGTCATAGGGTAGCCCGTCAGCGCGCTCCGCCCATAATTCTGCCAGCACAGTCCGTTGTTTTGCGAACGCCTGTCGAAGTATAGAAATATCTGAATCGCCCTTTTGATAGCTATAGGTATCAGGAAAAAACCAACCCTCAGGATGCGGCTCATGCATACCAAGTAACTGACGCTGCGCCTGCCAATCCAAACCCGCCAATCGGGGCTCAAGATAATCTAAGGAGTGGAGATACTGCAGGGTGTCGTAATAGGTCCAACCCTCAATGAGTTGTGCCGCATATTGGATCACATCACCCGCCACTAAACGACGCAGTAAGCTTTCTGCTGATGCCCCAGGAGCCACGGCATATTCACCGGCCTTGATGCGCGTTTGATCAGTTACTCTCGCATAAAGAACCCAAAGGCGAGCAGATATGAGGCCCTGCCGTTCTAGTCTATTCGCGAGCGCGATAAGGGATTGCCCACGGGGTACGTCAAGCTGCATTTCCGCCTCAAGCGCAAGCGGCGCAGCGGCCCAATGATTCAAATAAAAGCGCCCGCCAGCCACACTTAACAGCAAAAGTACGACACCAAGCACCAGTGCTAGAATCCATTTTTTCGTGCTCATCTATGACCGATCCCAATTTATCAAGATTGCGCAAATACGGCGTTCACATCATCCACAAACTGTTGCCGTTGCGCCGATTTGTTGTACGTTAACACAATGCGACCACCTTCTCGTAAGCTGGCGCCCTTCGCGGTATTTTTTAGGCTTAGAATGGCGCGATCATCGTGCGCCGACTCACCTATCACTAAGCGGTCTAATGCCCATGCGCCGCGAAAACTGTTAATGAAATACACTTGCTCCGCGTGTGCCAGTATATTCAAAGGTATAGGGCCTTCGGCCTCCTTTATTCGCTTGCGCTGCAATAAATATTGCCGCATCACCCCTGCCACGCCAGCGGATTTCAATTGGGGCGTCAACAACTCTCCGCCCACCTGAAAAACAAGATTGCTCGCCACGCCTTCAACAATATTGCCACGCTGATCAAGCACTATGCCTTCCTGGCATTGCTTGGCTCGAATTTCATTGGCCGCCAAAACCTGCTCTAGGCGATTACAATGTTTTACACCAGCCAGCAAACTATCGGCGAGAGCGGTATTACAAATGCAGGCAGAAACAGTGTCTACGACATATGGAGGGACTGGAAAAAACTGAAGAATTACGCGAGCCTTGGCCGAGTCTTCAGCGGCATAGCCTGCACCAGCGTTGCCACCGGTTACCAAAATTTTCAAGCGCCCGGATAAGGTAGGCAGGGCTTCGCCGGCCACCGATAACACCTGTTTAATGTATCCATGTAGCTGTGATGCAGCTGGGGCACTAATGCAAACTTTTTCACAATCACCGAGTAGGCGCTGTAGGTGCAAATCCAACAAGGGCAACTTCCCGCCAACCACACGGATCGTTTCAAAGAGCCCTTGACCGTATAGCAACCCACGGTCGAGCGCAGAAACCTCTGAGCTCTGCTCGCCATCAATCAGTATTACACTATCCACTGCGCACCATTAATCGCGTTCTCTCACGTTATTTGAAGGCTGTTCACAAATAAAAACGGCGATCTATTTGATCGCCGTTTTAACAGAACCTTCCAGCGTCATACTTTTCTGAATACCAGTGTACCGTTTGTACCACCAAATCCAAATGAATTAGACATACTGACTTCAATAGGCATTTCTTGTGCGGTGTGAGGCACAAGATTTATATCGCAACCCTCGCTCGGATTTTCGAGGTTGATGGTGGGCGGTGCCACCTGGTCGCGAATGGCTAACACGCTAAATATTGCCTCAACAGCGCCGGCGGCACCTAGCAAATGGCCAATCATAGACTTAGTGGAGCTCACGGCCACCTTGTCTTGCGACGCACCCATAACCGACTTCACGGCCTGACACTCGGCAATGTCACCAGCAGGCGTAGATGTCCCGTGGGCGTTTATATAATTCACCATGGCTGCATCTAACTGGGCGTCCTTGAGCGCATTACGCATGCTCAATGCCGCACCGGCTCCGTTTTCTGGCGGTGACGTCATGTGGTAGGCATCACCACTCATGCCAAAGCCTACAACCTCAGCGTAGATTGTGGCACCGCGAGCCTTAGCGTGCTCATATTCCTCTAACACAACCACGCCTGCGCCGTCGCCAAGTACAAAACCATCGCGGTCCTTATCCCAAGGGCGGCTCGCACGCGTGGGGTCGTCATTGCGAGTGGAGAGTGCGCGCGCTGCAGCAAAACCAGCTAATCCCACCGGCGTGGTTGCCATTTCAGCACCACCCGCAAGCATTACATCAGCTTCGCCATACTGAATCGAACGGGCTGCCAATCCGATCGCATGTGTACCTGTTGTACAGGCCGTCACCACTGCCAAGTTTGGCCCTTTGAAGCCATACTTTATCGACAGGTTGCCAGCGATCATGTTGATGATGGCGCCAGGTACAAAAAACGGTGAAATGCGGCGAGGCCCCTTATCGTTTATGGTCATTGCGCCATCGGCAATCGACCCAATACCGCCAATACCTGCGCCAATCACTGCACCGATGCGCTCTGCATTAGCGTCAGTGACTTCAATGCCAGAATCTTCCCAAGCCTGAACACCTGCGACCATTCCGTACTGAATAAAGGGATCCATCTTGCGGGCATCTTTTGCCGCTAAGTAGGGCTCTACTTCAAAATTTTTAACAGCCGCGCTAAACGTGGTCGAAAAGGGACCCGTATCAAAGTGCGTAATGGGTGCAACTCCGCTCTGACCTGCCAATATACCCTTCCAAGTATCGGCCACAGTATTTCCCAAGGGCGAAACCATGCCCATTCCGGTAACAACAACTCGTTTTCGCGACACGTTTAATCTCCAATCTGAAGAGCCCTATACGACTCCTCGAAACCCAAAGGTAAAATGCGGCAATACAAAAAACAAAAGCCGTACTATTGCGAAATAGTGACGGCTTTTGCTGTGAACAGAAGTTCCGTTCGGCTAATTACGCGAGATGCTCGTTGATGTAATTAATTGCCAGCTGAACTGTAGTAATTTTCTCAGCTTCTTCGTCAGGAATTTCGGTTTCGAACTCTTCTTCCAGTGCCATAACCAGCTCAACGGTATCGAGAGAATCAGCACCCAAGTCTTCGACGAAAGAGGCTTCGTTTTTTACTTCTTCTTCTTTAACACCAAGCTGCTCGGCGACAATTTTCTTTACGCGCTCTTCAATGCTGCTCATATCGTTTTTCAACTCCTAGTTGGTAATATCAGTCAAACCGTTGTCTTAACTAGCCTGACAAGCGGCCAATAAATTAGTGCTTCGGCCAACACGGGTCGGCATTTTACATGGATTTTTAACCGGTTGTAACGCAAACCAGCTAAAATTTTGTCTTTTTGGAATAAAACCCAATAAAAACAAAAGGTTGCGGCTGTTACGCCATGTACATTCCGCCATTGACGTGGATTGTTTCTCCAGTCACATAGGCGGCTGCGTCGCTCGCCAAAAAGGCGACGACACCGGCAATTTCCTCAGGCTGTCCCAGGCGGGCTAAAGGTATATTTGCCAACAAAAGGTCCTTTTGAGCATCTGGCAGCTCTTTTGTCATGTCGGTGTCGATAAAGCCAGGGGCAACGGTGTTAACCGTAATATTGCGAGACCCCACCTCTTTAGCCAAGGCGCGGGCAAAACCACCAACCCCCGCCTTTGTAGCGGCATAATTTGACTGTCCCGCATTCCCCATGGAACCCACAACCGAACTGATGTTGATAATGCGACCCCAGCGAGCCTTCATCATCCCACGCAGACAGCCCTTGCTCAAACGGTAGATGGAACTCAAGTTAGTGTTGATCACATCAAACCACTCATCGTCTCCCATGCGCATCAACAGATTGTCTTTGGTAATACCTGCGTTATTAACCAAAACCTGGGGAGCCCCATATTTTTCACCGACTGCACTTAGCAAAGCGGCTACAGAATCCGCATCGGTAACGTTTAACACCATGCCTTCGCCCTTAAGGCCCTTGTCGGCCAAACGGCTGGAGATCGCTGCGGCACCTTTTTCGCTAGTAGCCGTACCAATAACAATCGCACCCTGTGCACCCAAAAGATCGGCTATTGCCGCGCCAATGCCTCGACTGGCACCCGTTACTAATGCAACTTTGTTTTCCATAATGATTTCTCTTGTTTTCGACTAGGAAGCCGCAGTTTCTGCAAGGGCTTTTGTCAACTCATCCACGCTGCCAGTGGTCACCGACTGCAAGGATTTATCTATACGCTTTGCCAATCCTGCCAATACGGCACCAGGGCCGCACTCTACCATCTGTGTTGCGCCGGAATTGGCAAGCGCCTTGACACAGTCAACCCACAATACTGGCTGATATATCTGCTCAATCATTAACTTCTTTATAACCTGCGGATCCTGCTCAGGCTTGGCGTGCACATTGTGGATAACAGGTATGACTGGGGCACTGAAGTTTGTAGCATCCACCAGCGATGACAACTGATCAGCTGCTGGGCGCATCAAACTGGTGTGGAAAGGAGCGCTGACCGGCAAGGGTAACGCGCGTTTGGCACCGGCCTCTTTACACATCGCCATGGCCTGCTCAACAGCAGCCGCTTGACCGGCAATGACAACCTGCCCAGGTGAATTAAAGTTAACGGCAGCTACGACCCCTGTGTCTGACGCCTTTTCGCAGGCGTCTAGGATAGCTGCGTCATCTAGACCGATGATAGCCGCCATGGCGCCTTCACCCGCCGGTACTGCGGCTTGCATAAACGCGCCGCGCTGCTGCACTAATTTAACGGCATCGGTAAATGCAACGACACCAGCGCAAACCAACGCAGACCACTCACCTAGGCTATGGCCCGCCATAATTGCAGGCTGGGCGCCGCCCTGCTCCTGCCAGAGGCGCCAAATCGCAACACTGGCAGTCAACAACAAGGGCTGCGTGCGCTCAGTTAAGTTAATGTCTTCTTGAGCGCCATTTTGGACGAGATCCCACAGGTCATAGCCCAGCACTGCAGACGCCTCTGCAAAAGTCGATTGAATTACAGGGTGGACAGCTGCCAGATCGGCCAGCATTCCGATTTTTTGTGAACCCTGACCTGGAAAAATAAACGCCAGTTGTGCGTTCGACATAACCTATCACCTTTTTATTAGACCAGTTATTACCGGTCTAATTGCTATTCGGAATTTAATTGTGCAATTGTTGATTTGCGTCGATGGTATCCGCTGCAAAGCGTACCGCCAATTGGCCGGGCAGATCTTGCTGTGCTTGCTGTACTGCGACGTCGATCGCATTCAAGAATGCTGAACTGTCTGCACTGCCGTGGCTTTTAATTAACGGCCGCGCCAAGCCTAAAAAACTGGCGCCATTATAGCGAGCGGGGTCGAACTGTTTACGCCATTTTAGCAATACGGGTTTGGCTAACTGGCCAACCAATTTGCCATACCATGACGCAGTGAATGCTGCGCGCAGCTGCTCCACCAAAAAAACTGCAGCGCCCTCACTCGCCTTGAGCGCCACATTACCGGTAAAACCATCGGTGACCACCACATCGACATCACCGTCTAACAGATGACTGGCCTCCACATATCCCGCGTAGGTTATTGCAGATTCTTGCGCCAGCTGTGCCGCTGCATTTGATAGCAAGTCGCCGCCCTTATTGGCTTCAGTACCAATATTAAGCAGAGCAACTCTCGGCGAATTCGAGCCCGCTAAAACGGCTCCCATACGCGCGAACTGAACCAACAATGCCGGCGAAACCTCGAGATTGGCACCCAAATCAAGCACCCACGTCCGCCCACGCCGCGTGGGCCACTGCTGACAAATCGCCGGACGCTCAATCCCTGGCACCATTCCCAGCAGACGCTTACCCGCCACCATTAACGCGCCGGTATTACCCCCACTCACACAGGCCTGCGCCCGGCCATCTGCCAACGCTTGGACAGCGAGCCACATGGAGCTCGAACGGTGCCGCAACACTTCGGTGGGCTTTAATGAAGGCGCGATTTCAGTTTCGGCACTAAACCATTGGCAGCGCGGGTGTTGTGCTAGCGAAGGCTTAAAGTAGTGCTCGGCATCAGGTGTGCCAAAGAGAAGGAGTTCTAGCGAGGGGTGAATATGTAAGGCTTTTTCACAGGCGTGAAAAACAGCGCGGGGACCTAAGTCCCCGCCCATCGTATCTACGGCAATCCGCAATGTGGTCAAGCGCGAGTATTACTCGTCACTGCCCGTGTCGATTACCTTGCGACCGCGGTAAAAACCGTCCGCAGTCACATTGTGACGACGGTGTTTCTCACCACTGGTTGGGTCGATTGACAGGGTTGGACCGGTCAGCGCATCGTGTGAACGACGCATGTCACGACGTGAACGAGACTTCTTGTTTTGTTGTACAGCCATGATAGCTCCTACTTACCAAATGGACTGAAGCCGGGGCGCCTCGTTATTTCGGCGAGCCCTTAAGTTGCTCCAGCACTTTAAAAGGGTTGTCAGACTCCTGCGTATCCGGCACTACTTCGCCAACACTCAACACTGCGGGGTCTACACACTGCTCTTCGTGATAAGCCACCATTGGCAACGCCAACAACAACTCCTCTTCCACTGCCACGTACAAATCGGCAGGCCCCTCATCCAATATCCAAGGCTCAAGATCCTTGGAAAGGTGCTGGGCTTGCTCTTCCGTCCATACCACCGCTAAGGCGATATCTGCGTGCAAGCTAAGCTGCGTTGGTTGTAAACAACGCTGGCATACCACTGAAACTCTTGCATCGGCACTGCCTTTCAGGGTTTTAGCGCCCTGCTCATCAATGCCGAAATTCAGATGCACATCTATCTCTTCGGCACCACTTTGAACGGCTTCGCTCAATCGAGCCATGTCCGCCAAGGGGATGCGACCAGACAAACTAACCCCCTTCGTTGCAAACTTTCGCGGGTCTACCTGCCGAGGCAGGAACTGTAAAGAGGGGGCATCTGACATAAGCGCGCAATTCTAGGGTCAAGATTATGTGCTGTCAAAGGGAAATAACCACTAATTAGGGGGTTCAACGCCCATTATCGGCTATATTTTGCACAGATGACATCAATTCAGCCGCTAGAGCACCTACGCTGGCCAAAACCCGTGCAACCCACTACCCTCGCAAGACTTCTTTGGACAAGAAATAGAAGCGCGCGACGCCACACTAAACACTCGATATCATCGGATTACCATGCCCCCAAAAATCGTACTGGCCTCAGGCTCCCGCTACCGACAACAGCTGCTAAGCAGGCTTGGCATCGACTTTGAAAGTTGTGCGCCAGATATCGACGAAACCCCCAAACCTCAGGAATCCCCTGCAGAGCTGGCGATGCGACTCGCCGAAGCTAAAGCGGTGGCGCTGACAAAACAGTTCCCCAGCGCATTAATTATCGGCTCCGATCAAACCGCTGCCTGCGGAGACACATTATTGGGCAAACCGGGCACGATTCAGCGCGCCCAAGAACAACTTCGCCTGTGCAGGGGCAAACAGGTGACCTTTTACACAGGGCTGTGCCTCATTAATAACGACACAGGTACACAGGAGACCAGCCTCACACCCTTTTCCGTAAGCTTCCTAAATCTAAGCGACCGACAAATTGAGCGCTATATAGAGAAGGAGCAGCCACTGGATTGCGCGGGCAGCTTTAAATGCGAAGGCCTGGGAAGCGCGTTATTTGAAAAGCTGGAGGGACAGGACCCAACGGCGCTGATTGGCCTACCCCTAATATCACTCTGTGCCATGTTGAGGCGCGCAGGTCTCGACCCTTTAGATTAAGCCTCGACACCCAGCGGCAACAGGGGCCAGGCCAGCAATTGGCTAAAGCGATCCACACACAAATCGGGACTAAAAGGTGCCAATTGACTGGGGGCATGGGCGCCATAGGTCACAGCCACCTTGCGCACCCCCGCCGACTGGGCCATGGCCATATCAAAGGTGGTATCACCCACCATAACGGCGTGCGCCTTAGATACGCCAAACACTGCCAACAGCTCGTGCAGCATCATTGGGTCGGGCTTGCCAGCAGTTTCGTCGGCACATCGCGTCGCATCAAAAAAGTCGCACAAGCCTAAATTTTTAAGTACCCGATTCAAGCCTTTGCGGCTTTTACCGGTAGCCACGGCCAGCTTCAATCCGGCCCCTTTCATTCGAGCCAAGCCCTCCTCCACGCCCTCAAAAAAGGCGCTTGGCTCGGCATCCGCTTCGATAAATTGCTCCACATAGGCGTTAATCAGACGCTTATGATCGGCATCGGACACCTGGGGATAGAGCGTCCTGAAGGCCTCACCCAATGACAGCCCTATAATCTGCTGTACCTCATTTGCCGGCAAGATTGGCAGCGCTAGTGCATGCGCAGCAGCCTGGACACAGCCGACAATTTTACCCGTCGAATCACTCAGCGTGCCGTCCCAGTCAAAAATCATGAGCATCGCAATGCGTCCACTAACTGCTGCATATCTGCTGGCATTGGCGCCTCGAACACCATCACCTCGCCTGACCCCGGGTATTCAACCTGCAGTCGAGCCGCATGCAGACATAAGCGCCGCAAGCCGTTGACCTTGTGTTTGGCATTGACGCCATCGTCTCCATATTTGTCATCGCCCAACAACGGGCAACCGGCAATGCGAGCATGCACCCGAATTTGATGGGTGCGCCCAGTAACGGGTGTCGCCTCGACCCAACTTGCCCCACGCAACAGCGCCAAACGCTTAAATAGTGTTTTGCTCGGTTTGCCCTGTGCGGAAACGCGCACCACGCGATCGCCGGTCGGCAATTCCGTACGCAATAAGGGTTCATCAACCACAGTCCGATCCGCGGGCCACTCACCATCCACCAATGCCCAGTAGGTTTTCTTAATACCCGCCAATGTCATTTGCTCTGACTTTTCTCGAAACTGAGCCTGCAGCGCCTTGAGCGAGGCGCGCTTCTTCGCCACCAGTATCACGCCGCTCGTTTCGCGGTCCAAGCGATGCACCAACTCTAAAAACTTACACTGCGGGCGCATTTGACGCAGGGCCTCGATTAACCCCACCTGTACGCCACTGCCGCCATGCACCGCCACACCCGCCGGCTTATTAATGGCGAGCACCAGGTCATCCTCGTGCAGAATGGCCGCCTCGAGCTTAGCCGCAAGATCCGGCCCCACCGGAACGGTATCACCGGCCTCAGCCAGCCGTATGGGCGGCACCCGGACAGAATCCCCCGCACACAACTTGTACTCAGGCTTCACCCGCCCTTTATTGACGCGCACTTCACCCTTGCGCAACAGGCGGTAAATTCTAGATTTAGGCACCCCTTTCAGGCGCGCTAGCAAGTAGTTGTCTACCCGCTGACCGTCATAATCTGGATCTACGATTAAAAACTGCACCTGATGAAACTCTGTCATGACTGACCTGCACTCGAAAAAGAGCCGTATTCTAACACCCGAGCACTGCATTTTTCTTTCTAATTGAAGGGGTTAGGGAATGCTGCTATAGTTCAGCCCGCTGACTGGGCAGGTTTCCGGACATTGCGTAAAGGCAAGTCGCGAGGAAATACCGCCAAACAGCCAGCAGACCGCTGGATCCGCTGTACGCGTCTGACCCGAGGTGGGCAGCCGGTACACATCCCCGGAATGCTGTTGTAGACCCAATAGCGGTGACTGGTGTCAGAGCGTATGCCGACCCCATCACCACAGTGACAATTGCGCACAATGATTGCTGCAGTGCACTGAAAGAACTGTTTTTAAAACTCGATGTAGAAAACCTCTACCAGCAGGGATGGCCAAAAGCTCACTCACGGTAGCGACAAGCACAATTTGTCCCTAACCCTGAATGCACCTCCCCTCGTTATGTACACTGGTAGCGTCAGCAACCGAACTGACAATTAAATACGAAATTTAACTGAGTTTTTGATGATTTTTGGCAATTACCGCAACCCACATAACAACAGCACGCGACCTTCGGGTATTTCGCGCGGCAGTTTGTTGCGGCCAAAATCTACCGCCGACTTTGCGAGCCTTTAGGTAGCGCGAGGGATTCTAGGCGGTTATACAGTTTGACAGCACACTCTTGCACCATTGCTGCGCCCAAAAAAACTAGGCACAGCATGAAAAGAATGCTCATCAATGCAACCCAACCTGAAGAGTTGCGCGTTGCCCTCGTCGACGGCCAATGGCTGTATGACTTGGATATCGAAAATCGCAATCGCGAGCAGAAAAAAGCCAATATCTACAAAGGTAAAATTACCCGCGTTGAACCCAGCCTCGAAGCCGCATTTGTGGATTACGGCGCGGAGCGACACGGCTTTCTACCCCTAAAAGAAATCTCCCGCGAGTACTTCTCAAAATCACCTAAAGACGTTGATGGTCGCGTCAAGATTAAAGACGTACTCAAAGAGGGACAAGAAGTCATTGTCCAAGTTGACAAAGAAGAGCGTGGCAACAAAGGCGCCGCGCTGACCACCTTTGTGAGCCTCGCAGGCCGCTACCTGGTATTAATGCCCAACAACCCACGCGCCGGCGGCATATCTCGTCGTATCGAAGGCGAAGAGCGAGCTGAACTGCGCGACGCACTGTCGGACATTCAGGTTCCACAGGGTATGGGCATTATCGTTCGCACTGCAGGCATTGGCCGCAGTTCTGAAGAGCTGCAGTGGGACATGGATTACCTGCTGCGCCAATGGGCCGCCATTAAAGATGAAGCTGACAACTCTAAGGCGCCCCACTTTCTGTTCCAGGAAAGCAACGTCATTATTCGCGCAATTCGCGATTACCTGCGCCAAGACGTAGGCGAAGTTATCGTCGACAATCAAGACGCCTTTAACTTAGCTTGTGCCTTCATTCAGCAGGTTATGCCGAATTACCAAAGCAAAATTAAGCTTTACGAAGACGACATCCCACTGTTCAACCGCTACCAAATCGAAAGTCAAATCGAAACGGCGTTTGAGCGGGAAGTGAAACTTCCCTCTGGCGGCTCGATTGTCATCGACCCAACAGAGGCTCTGGTTTCAATTGACATCAACTCTTCACGTGCCACTAAAGGCGGCGACATTGAAGAGACAGCGCTGCAAACCAACCTTGAAGCCGCAACCGAAATTGCGCGACAGCTCCGACTGCGAGATATCGGCGGTCTGGTAGTGATCGACTTCATCGATATGCAAGCAGCCAAGAATCAACGCGAAGTCGAAAATCGCATTCGCGAAGCCCTTGAAATGGATCGCGCCCGAGTCCAAGTCGGCCGTATTTCTCGCTTTGGCTTGCTGGAAATGTCGCGTCAGCGCCTGCGCCCATCACTGGAAGAAACCATGTCCAAGGTGTGCCCGCGCTGCTCAGGCCAAGGCACCATTCGCAGCACCAAATCCTTGGCCCTGTCCATTTTACGTCTAGTAGAAGAGGAAGCTCAAAAGGAACGCAGCGCCGAAATTCGCGCCATTGCACCGGTTTCTGTAGCAACCTATTTACTAAACGAAAAACGCAAAACCATTAGTAAAATCGAGGCGCGCAATAATATTCGCGTGCTAATCGTGCCCAAGCCCGAACTGCAAACGCCACACTTTGAAGTTCAACGCCTGCGCGATGACGATGAAGGCACCCTCGAAACGAGCTACAAGATCTCCTCGCCCGCCGAGCTGCTTGAAGCCGACGTCGAAATGACAGCCGCACCCAAGCCCGTGGCGCGCGCGGCAGTTCAACAAGTTGCCCCAACACAGCCGGCACCAACACCCACGCCCGAAGCAAAGCCCAGCATTATTGCGCAATGGATAGCAGCGCTACTCGCGCTGTTCGCCCCGAAACCGAAAGCCAAAAAATCCACTAAGGGCACCAGCGAGCACCGTCGCAATTCACGCAATCGCAATCAAGGTGGCAACCGCCGTCGCGGGCGTCGCAACAACTCGGACGAAAGCAGCAACACGGCAGCAGAAAGCAAGCCAGAAAAGTCCGACAACAAGCGCTCGCAAAAGTCCGACGACAACACCGAAGGCAATGAAGAGCAACGTGGCACCCGCCGCCGTCGTCGCCGTCGTCGCGGTGGCAACAGTGATAACAACACTGATGGCAGCGGTGAAAACAAGTCAGCTGACACTCAAGCGCAAAACAATCAGCCCGCCGCTGAAAAAGTGCCCGAGCCCGCTGAACCTGTAGAAGCTAACGCAGACGATAATGAAGATCGCCCCGCTCGTCGCCCCAGCTCGCGTCGTGGACGCACGCAAGAGCGCCGTCGTGGACGCCGCTCCGAGCAGGTCGAAAAACTTGAGCAATCAAACGAGTCGGAGGCTGAGCAACCTGCGTCAACAGAGCCCCAAACGGCTCCCAGTGCACCCCAGACCGCTGCAGATACCGCACCAACACAGGCCAAAACTGACGAATCCAATGCCCAGGAAGCCCCACAGCCCACTGGTGCAGACGAATCCGTAGCGGCAGATGCAACCGAGCCCTCTCCCACAGCGACTAACGACACTGTTGCGGTAAAGATCGACGACC
Organism: Simiduia aestuariiviva; assembly: GCF_014192475.1. Lineage (GTDB taxonomy): Bacteria > Pseudomonadota > Gammaproteobacteria > Pseudomonadales > Cellvibrionaceae > Simiduia > Simiduia aestuariiviva. The sequence goes on along the minus strand of NZ_JACHXZ010000002.1, from coordinate 257,651 downwards.
CTATCGAGCATGCAAACGACGATGCACAACCGGTAAATGAGGCGCCAGCTGCAAAAGCTGATAACACTGATCCGCAACCCGTCAGTGAATCGGCAGATGCAGTGACGACCGACGCGGAAAAGGCACCAGAAGGCGAATCTACTGAAGTGATTGAAGAGGCCCCGGCCGAAACCACTCAGGCAAAAGTGGATGCTCAAGACCAAGCTGAGACGACTCCCGCCCCTCAAGCGGAAAAAGAGGCAGTTGTTGAATCGACACCTGTGGCGCCAGCGCAAACGGAAGCGTCAGAAAGCGCTGAAGACAGCTCGACAACAAACTCACCAGCTCATCAACAGGATAACTACGTGCGTCCAAGCAATGACCCACGCAGCAATCCTAAGCCAGTAGGTCAGGTTATGGTCACCACGGAAACTCGTCAGAAGTCTACCGCCAGACCACTAAACACCGCGGTGCCTGCGGCTATTGAACGCACACCTAAGGCAATAACTCGGCCCGCCAACGATCCGCGCAACAAGCGGCCCTCCGAGGCAGACGCCTAACCCCACTAAAGGCCGGCTATTTAGCCGGCCTTTTTTATAGCCGCTCAATAAATGAGCGATAAAATATTTAGAAAAAATAGACACTTACGGCTTGCCAAGCCAACTCCGGTCTGTATAATCTGCGCCTGCTACGGAAGGGTGGCAGAGTGGTCGAATGCACCGGTCTTGAAAACCGGCGATGTGCGAGCATCCGTGGGTTCAAATCCCACCCCTTCCGCCATTTCCCCTTCGCACCACCCCGCTTTTTTCTGAAACTTTTTCTTCGCTCCACAGTCAAACACCCAGCAAACAACTGGCGCTTATAAGTACCAAAACCCGCTAATTAGCTTGCTTTTAAAAGCGGTGTTTGTAAGATACAGCGAAAATTTACCTAATCACGGAGAAGGTTATGCAAGAGCTTTATAACCAAACATCGGCTTCCGCAACACGCAGTGCCGAAGTTAGCAAGGTGCTGCGCAATACGTACATGCTGCTGGCGATCACCATGGCGGTGAGCGCTGTTTGTGCAGCACTGTCTATCGCAATCGGCCTTGGCCGCGGCACAGCGCTGATGATGTCGCTGGGCGCACTGGCGCTGGTATGGTTCGTTTTACCCCGCACTGCAAACTCATCTTCCGGCCTTTGGGTGGTATTCGGCTTTGTTGCGCTGCTGGGAGCGAGCTTAGGGCCAACACTTAGCTACTATCTGCAAATGCCCAACGGCAGCACAGTAGTTATGCAAGCGCTTGGCGGCACTGCATTGGTGTTCTTTGGCCTGTCAGGCTATGTACTCACAACCGGTAAAGACTTCACCTTTATGGGTGGTTTTTTGTTCATCGGTTTGATCGTAGCCATCGTTGCCATGCTCGCGCTGTTTGGCCTGAGCTTTTTCGGCATTCAGGTTTCCGGTGCTCATCTGGCCATTAGTGCAGTAATTGTATTGCTGATGTCCGGTTTCATTCTGTACGACACCAGCCGCATCATCACCGGCGGTGAAACCAATTACATTCTTGCAACCGTTGCGCTGTACCTGAATATCTACAACCTGTTCACCAGCCTACTGCACTTGATCGGTGCCCTTGGCGGCGACGATTAAACCCTGAACACGCCAGAATAAAGAGCCCCGTAGGGGCTCTTTTGCTTTGAGGGCCAACCTTGTGGAATATGCCTTATTAATAATTGCAGAGCCTGCAAGCGCTGGTGAACGATCGGCGCTGGACTTCGCGCAGGCATTAATCAAGGCGGGCCATTCTCTTCGGCGGGTATTTTTTTACGGAGCCGCCGTGGCCACCGCCAGCGCTCTGCAACAACCTCCACAGGGCGAAACCCCACTACAAAAACGCTGGCAAGCCTTAGCGCAAGAGCACCACACCGAGCTGATTGTGTGCATAGCTGCAGCCTTGCGGCGCGGCATTATTGATGCGCGCGAATCACAGCGCTACACGCTACCGGCACACAACCTTGCAGAACACTTCACCTTATCGGGCTTAGGCCAGCTGGTTGAAGCAAGCGTTAGCGCAGACCGGCTGATCACCTTCGGATAACTCATGCAGCCAATCACAACGCCTAAAAAATTATTGTTCATCTTCACCCACGCAGGCACCACAGACCTGCGCGCTAAAGAAGGCCTAGACGCCCTGCTTGCGGCCGCAGCATTTGAACAAAGCATCAGCGTGGTTTTTATGGGTGATGGCGTTTGGACGCTACATTCACCCAGCAACCCCGGAGCACTTGGATTACCCGCCATCAATAAACAACTACCGGCGCTTTCGCTTTATGGCATAGACAAACTCTACGCAATCAGCACAGACATAAGCCAAAGGCATATTTCATGTGCGTTGGAAAATCTTTGCCTGATAGATGACCAACAACTCACTGCGCTGATCCGCGAAGCAAGCCAAGTGTTGAGGTTTTAACATGAACGCACTGCACCTGCTAAATCGCACCCGCGAACACCCGGCATTTAGCCAATGCCTTAGAACTGCACCGGGCAACACGCTCTTGCTGCTAGCAGACGCTGTATACGAACTCCAAGATGCCAACAGCCCCCTGTGGCGTCTCGCCGGCACCCGCCTGCTGGCGCTTGAACCCGACATCCTGGCCCGAGGTGTAGCGCCTGCAAACGCCGTTGAAAGCCTAAGCTATGACGATTTTGTTCTGCTCACCACCCAACACCGCCCCATCGTTAGCTGGTATTGAGCCATGTATGCATTAGACAACGACGGCTTTCTGGCGAATCTGGAAGATTGGAGCGAAGATGCCGCCCTTTGGCTGGCGGCACAAGAAGGCATCACCCTGACGGATGCTCACTGGGAAGTACTGCACGCCCTGCGTGCATTCTATGCCCAGTACGATTTGGCGCCCGCCATGCGCCCACTGGTGAAGCACATAGGTAACACACTGGGGGCAGATAAAGGCCGCAGCGTATACCTCATGCAACTATTTCCGGGTAGCCCGGCAAAACTGGCGGCAAAAATCGCCGGTCTACCCAGGCCCACCAACTGCCTTTAACCTACTCGCCTATGTGAATCACAATTTCCCGCTGGTGGGCCCCGTGGCGGTGCTCCCACAGATAGATCCCCTGCCAGGTACCCAAGGCTAGCTCGCCCGCAATGATGGGCACTGAAAGGTTTACGGCTGTCAGCATTGATTTAATGTGTGCGGGCATGTCATCGGCACCCTCCAAGGTATGGGTATACAAAGGGTCATTCTCCGGCACCAGCCGATTTAACCAGGCCTCTAGATCCCGCTGGGCGGTGATATCGTAATTTTCCTGCACCAGTAAACTTGCCGATGTGTGGCGCACAAACAAGCTACACAAACCAGACTCTGGGCAGTGGCGGGCAATGGCGCTGCGGACCTGATCGGTGATGCTGTGCAATCCCTGTCTGGGTGTCGCCACCGTTAATTGAATAATCACTGGGTACTACCTCCAAATCAACACAGATTTAAGGCCTCATTTTGGGCGACCGAACCTATGCCATTTTACGTCGCCTGCACCTTTGAGCACAGCTAAAGCGCCAAGCCCTTAGCGGCCACTATGGCGGACAAGTAAGCTATAATGGCCGGCTTTATTTTCCAGGTTACAGGCAGGCGTATGGCCATTCATCAGGTAGCACCAGAGCGCTACGAACAACAGCTGGGCGAAAAGCTCGCCACGCTAAAACAACAATTTGCAGACCTTTCGCTGCCAAATATTGTTACCTACCACTCACCCGCCGAGCACTACCGCCAGCGGGCTGAGTTCAAGATTTGGCAGCAAGACGGCAAGGCAAGTTACGCCATGTATCAACCGGGCCAATACAAAACCCCCTTTGTGATAGACAGCTTCCCCGTGGGCTCAGTGCGCATTAACAGCCTAATGCCAACGCTGCTGAGTGCCGTTAACAACAGTGAAATATTGAGAAGGCGCCTGTTTCAAGTAGAGTTTTTAACCACTAAAAGTAATGACGCACTGATCACACTCATCTACCACAAGCCCCTGGACGCACAGTGGGAAAAGGAAGCCCGAGCACTGCGCGAGACGCTTGGGGTAGATATTATTGGCCGCTCGCGGCGCCAGAAAATCCTGCTTGAGCGCGATTTTGTCATCGAAAAACTGCAAGTGGGCGAACAACAATTTGAGTACAAGCAAATTGAAGGTGGCTTTAGTCAGCCCAATGCAGATGTGTGTGAAAAAATGCTGGCGTGGGCTGTAATGCACACACAAAACAGCCGTGGCGACTTGCTGGAGCTCTATTGCGGCAACGGTAATTTCACCGTGCCCTTAGCCCAGAATTTCAACAAAGTACTGGCCACAGAAATTTCCAAAACCTCAGTACAAGCCGCTCACTATAACTTCGAAGCCAACAATGTAGACAATGTTGAAGTGGTGCGCATATCAAGTGAAGAATTTACCCAGGCCATAGACGGGGTGCGACCTTTTCGCCGGTTAGCGCACCTGGATTTAGCCAGTTACGACTTCTCAACCATCTTTGTAGACCCACCCCGGGCAGGCCTGGATGACGACACCCTGGCCCTCACCAGCCGCTTTGAAACAATCGTGTATGTATCCTGCAACCCAGACACCTTACACGCCAACCTGAAAACCCTGAGCCAAACCCACATGGTTGAGCACTTTGCGGTGTTTGACCAATTCCCCTACACCCACCATTTAGAGTGCGGTGCTATTCTGCGGCGGCGCTAAGTTCAAATTTCGCCAAGCGCTTGGCCGAGTCTAGAATAAATTCTTGGTATTTAGCTTCACTGGCTAAGCGCTCTTTGTCATAGCGGCGCTTGGCTTGTTTATCCAGTGCACGCCAATCTTCCATTCGAGGAATGTGCAGGGTTTCATCGGCCAGTTTATACAGCGCCACATGTTGCTCACGCGCACGCCCACCCTCCCCTAAAATATCCAGTAAAGCGGTAATTCGAATCGCAGCTTCGGTTGGTGTTAACTCTTCATTGAGTACCCCTTGGGCCAGTATCCGAATACTATTGACCCGCTTGACCTTCTGCTCACTCATTACCTGCTCAAGCTCCGCCAAGCGCGTTTGCTGTTGCTGTGTTTGGCGGCGAACCTGCCAAAGTAAATACACCGCATAGCCGGTTAGCCCTAACAAAATAACAGCGGCGATCACTACGTAAATATTCATTTCAAATTCCCAATTAACTCATTGATGCGTGCACTTCGCCCGACCATTACCGCTCATCAAGCAACGCTACATCGCTCGAAACTTCGACATCGGCATCATCTTCCAATAGCGTGAGATCCGCTTCATCTAACGCAGCATCTACTAGATCGCCACGCAATTGCTTTTTGGTCTTAGCGCCGAGTTTGCGAATATCTTCTACCCGCTTAATCAGATTGCCCCGCCCTGACTTCAAACGGTTACGTGCTTTGTCATAAGCATCCTGTGTTCTACCAATGGCTTTACCCACATCATCAAAGGCCTCTAGCATTAACACAAATTGGTCGTACAACCCACCTGCCTGAGCCGCAATTTTTTCTGCATTGCGATTTTGCTTTTCATAGCGCCAGATATTTTCGACCGTCCGCAGGGTGGCAAGCAGGGTGGTAGGGCTAACGAGGATGATGTGCTTGTCGTACGCATCGCGAAACAGTGCCGGCTCCTCCTGCAGGGCCAGCATAAACGCTGCCTCAATCGGCACAAAGATAAATACAAAATCGAGAGTACGAATACCCTCTAAATTTTCGTAGTCTTTAAAACTGAGGCCACTGATATGGCTGCGCATAGAGTTTATATGGGCACGCAAATATTTAGCGCGCTCAAGGTCATTATCGGCACTGCAGTAACGCTCGTAGTCCAGCAAGCTTACTTTGGCATCGATAATAATATCTTTATTTTCCGGCAATCGAATGATGACATCGGGATTGCGTCGGTTGCCAGCCTCAGATTTCAAACTGACCTGCGTTTCATACTCACGGCCCTTCTGCAGACCAGACTCCTCAAGCAAACGCTCAAGTACCACTTCACCCCAATTGCCCTGGGCCTTACTGTCACCCTTAAGCGCATTGGTTAGATTGATCGCGTCCTGACTGATCTTTTGTGTCTGCTTGGCCAGTTCAGTGACCTGCCCCACTAACTTGTTTCGCTCAGCCGCCTCCTGGCTATAGACATCATCAACGCGCTTTCTAAAATCGCCCAGCTGCTGGCGCAGGGGCGTTAATGTAGACTCTAAAAGGTCCTTACTGTGCACATTGAATCGCTGCTGTTTATCGTCGAAAATTTTATTAGCCGTGTTTTCAAACTCTTTTGTCAGCGACAGCTTCGCATCTTGCAGCAGGCTCAACTGTTCCTTCATTCTCAACTGCTGCTGCTCCAACTCAGTCTTTAGCTGGCTATTTTGTTCTCGCAATTCGACGAGCTCCTTGCGTGCTGTTTGGTGCTCAAGTCGTAAACTATCCATACCGGCAACACGCTCAAGCGCTGTTGCTCGCCCCTCGCGCGCCTCACTCAATTGAACACGCGCTTCACTCAGCGCAGCCGCGTGCTCATCCACGGAGTTTTGCGCAAGCGTTAGTTGTTGCTCTAAATGGTTAATTTGGCTAAGCCGCTCGTGTTCAGCAAGTTTGAACTCTGATTCCAGCACAGATCGGGCAAGCTGCTCCGCGGCTAGGATTCTGTCTGCGCGCTGCTTTATTAACCAGAAATGCAGTGGCACCAATACAAACAACGCCAGTAAAAACCCGCCAAGCGCCCAAGTCAGTAGGCCTGTGTCGATTAACAATGAATATTCTCCATACTGTGTCTCTGTTAGACGCTAGAGCCTGCGAAAGGGCTTTGCTATGATGCGGCCAGAAGGCTTATAGGCAAGATTACAATGTCAGAGACACCGACTGAACGCCCTACCGATCTCCCCAGCGCATTGCTTGAACACATTAAGTCATTGTGTGCCACCGGATACCAGCACTACGACCAGCATGCGTACGAGCCCGCGTTGCGCACATTCTATCAAGCATGGGTGTTACTGCCCAAGCCACAAACGCAATATCACGCCGCCGGCTGGGTACTGACGGCCTTGGGTGATTGCTATTTTCAAATGGAAAAGTGGCCGCAGGCTCTGGAGGCAATCAGCTCCGCACTATTCTGCCCCAATGCCGAGAAAAATCTGTTTGCACTGATGCGCAAAGGTCAAATTTTGTACAAACAGGGTGATATCGCCGCAGCCCGGGTCGCGCTGTTTAAGGTTTACAGCAGTGGCGGCCAGTCTCTACTGGCCAAAGAACCGGATCTTTACCTGCGAGCCATTGCCGATCTGACCGGTTCGGCATAACCGTAAATTAACTATTACGGATCGTTTTAAGCACTTTTTGTCTTCTGTGCTAAATTTAAGCATGTGCGCGCACTGCGTAGAAGCATTGCGGCGCGCCTTCCAAGACCAGATAGAGACACTTTTAGGACAGTTGCCCATGAGAAAAAGCCTATTATTAGCCGCCTTTGTAGGCACCCTGGGTTTTAGCCAAATCCTGTTTGCTTGCAGTCGACCATCGCCACCAGAAATTCCAGATCCAGACACCGCCGTAACGCCACAAATGATCAAAGCCAAGAATGACGTGCAAGCCTATGTGGGCGAGGCAGAGAAATACCTGAAGTGCAATATCAGCACTGCACAGCACAATTCCATGGTGGATGAAATGAAAGAAACCGCTGACAAATTCAATCAGGCCGTTCGCGCCTATAAAGCCCGCATGGCAGGCTAATCATCAATGGGCCTGCCATCTAGCAGGCCCAACTTTACCGATCAATAAACCAACGCTGCAATCGATAGCCGGCACTCGGATCTATGGCGAGATAGCGCCTGCCGCCCTCGTACCCCAGGGTTGGGCATACCATCGGCAGGGGTCGCTGCTGTAAACGCGCGATGAGCGCGTCGAGTCGCTGGAAATCGGACATCCAATCCAGCAATGCCGCCGTCGGAAACATCAAATCTAACTCGCCCTGCCCCTGCTTACTAAGCGCGTCCTGAGGCGACAGCCAGATCGTTTCGACAATTTCAACGCCGTCAACAACTGGTTCGAATGGCTCAATTGGGAGCAGGTAAAAATAGGTGCGATATCGCTTCGGGAAAAATGAGGGCGTCACCCAGTGCGCAAAATCGATTAATTGCTCCACGGACGGTATGGGGGCAGCGACCTCCTCGAACGCTTCGCGCATTGCCGCTCGTCGATAGGAGTTCTGGGCCCCCTCGCGGTCACAGGCTTCTACTGTACCGCCGGGAAATACCCAATGATCTGGCGCCATACTGACCTTTGGTGAACGCCGCGCCAACAATACCTCGAAGCCTTGGGCGACTGATCGCGCTAAAGCCACGCAGCCCGAGTCGATCAATGTTTCATTCTCCATGGGATTTTCCGTCATTCCATTACTGCTGCGCTTTCGATAAACGCTGTAAAGGGCGTGGCGCTCTGCGCAAATGCAATAACTACAATCAGCGGTTGCATTGACGCATTCAATTCGCTACAAACCTTCGCTAATCGACATTTAGCTCTAAAGGCGCCTCATTGATTAATTTGCAGTCGTTAACCGTGCCCCTAGATAAGGGCGCATTGATACTTACACCCAACAACCGCCTCAAAAACAAGCTCTTATTAACCTGGGCCGCGCAACAACCTGACGTGCGCAAAGCACCCAACATACACAGTTTCTCAGACTGGATCGAGTCTGCTTGGCTAGAACTTCAACGCCAAGGCGAACAGCAGGCCCTCAAAATAATCGCAAGCACACCTGTTCGCCGTCAACTGTGGGCTCAGGCACTGCAACTTGAGGACGATGTCGATCCATTGGTGCACCCGCGCCTGCTCATCGACCAACTCGACCAAGCCTATTCCTACCTCAAGCTGTGGCAGGTGTCTGCGGAGCAATGGCAAATCTACGGGCAGGTTGACGAACAGCGCCGACTTACTCGCTGGATCGACCATGTGGAGCGAGAGGCTGAGAGTCTCGGTTTGATGTTCGACGAACAACGCTTGGCATTATTACTTGAAGCGAAAGCCGCCCGGCCCCAACCTGCTCACCCGGTTTATCTGTTGAATTTTGACACCTTGGCCCCTCTGCACCGACAATTGCTGAACGCGTCCTTTGCAGAGCTGATCCCAATCCACAGCAACAACGAACCTGCACAGCAAACTCAACGATTAATTTGCAAAGATCCAAAACAAGAACTTCAGGCCGCCACTGAATGGGCCTTTAACGCACTACAGGCCGACCCAAGCCAACGCATCGCAATAGTCGATCCCAATCTCGGCAAAAACCGTGCGCGCCTCGAACGGGCCTTAGCGCGCGTATTCGAACCGAGCCATCATCGCCCAACATCGCCGCGTTTTACGATGCCTTTCAACTTCTCTGCGGGCACCCCCTTAGCTCAATGCCCCTTGGTGCATCAACTGCTTGGCAGTCTTCGCTGGCCGAAAACGCAATCTCAATGCATTGCATGGCTTAACAGCCCATTTATTGGCCATTCTGAGGACGCTGAACTGCGCCGCTGGGTGTCGTGTTTTTTACAGGAGTCTGGCCGTTCAGAAGTCTCCTTGGGGCACCTAGAGCAGGCCATACTAGCCTACCAAAACTACGCGGGGCCGGGACCGGCAGTTCAGCGCTGGCAGGATGGCTTGAGCGCTCTACAGGATTGGCCCGCCCGTGCGACCGGTAGAGAATGGGCGGCACACATTCTCACCAGCTTACAACAACTCAACTGGCCCGGGCCCCGAGTGCTGGATTCGGAAGAGCACCAACAAGCGAGTCAACTGCTAACGCTGCTGGACCGGCTAAGCGAGGCCGATCTATTGAACCGGCTCCTAAGCGCCGCCGACGCGCGCCACTGGCTCAATGAATTGGCAAGCCGACAGCCATTTCAACCACAAACGCCTGAGTCGCCACTGCAAATACTTGGCACACTGGAATCCGCAGGTCTCGCATTCAATCAATTGTGGGTGCTGGGTATGGACGATACCCAATGGCCCCCGCCCGCGGCCCCCAATCCATTGCTACCGGCCGCGTTGCAACGCGACCTTGAAATGCCCCATGCCAGCGCCGACCGTGAGCTCGCCTTCTGCCAAAGCCTTACCCGCAACTTTTTGTGTGCGGCGCGACGCGTGGTGTTTAGCCACGCCGCACGAGATGGCGATCGGGAGCTCAACACCAGCCCGCTCATCAATCATCTGCCACTGCTACCCGACCCCTCACCCGAGCCCCCACGGTGGCATCAGGCACCGCTGGAATGGCTAGCGACACATCAAGCTCCTGCAGTTAGCCCTGCGGAACGGGTGCGCTTGCGCGGCGGCAGTAGCATGCTACAAAAACAAGCGCGCTGCCCCTTGGCGGCCTTTATGGCCCTGAGACTTGGCGCTCGTCGACCTGCACAAGCGCAGCCGGGGTTAAATGCGCTCGATCGCGGTCACCTACTCCACCAAACGCTATTTTACTTCTGGCGCGAACAACCCTCACTGGCCGCATTGGATGACGCCGCTCTAGAGGCCCACCTCCAAAAGGCATTGGACCTCGCCATAGCGGAGCTGCCCGCCCTAGCCAATACGCGTTTTATGGCCCTAGAGCGGGAGCGACTCAATCGTTTGCTACGCCCCTGGCTGGCCTTTGAACGAGACCGGCCAAACTTTGCCCCCATCGGTCTGGAGCAGGCACTCGAGTACACGCTTGGGGATTTGCCCATGAGCCTTCGGCTAGACCGCATCGATAGCGTGGGCCAACAATGGTTATTAATTGACTACAAAAGTGGCGCCTCCCATATCGGTAAATGGTTGGGCACGCGCCCCGAGGAACCCCAACTCCCGCTCTATGCCGTGGCCCTAGCCGATGCCGGCGAGCCCGTCGCCGGCATTGCCTTTGCGGAACTGCGACAAACCAAGCAATCGCTGCAAGGCATCGGAAACCCCCAACTGAGCCCAGGCATCAAAGCGCCAGATGACCGTTACGTGGGCCACCAAGATTGGCCGGAGCTGATCGAGCACTGGCGCGCGGTACTTACGCACTTGGCCAACGAGTTGCTCGAAGGCCACACACCCCTGGCATTTTCCAGCCCGCAAAGCCACCAATACGCGGCTGAGTTAGCGCCCCTGTTGCGAACCTCCGAGCAACCAGAGCTCTCGTCCAAGGGGATATCCTCATGAGCGCACCAATCGACGCCAAAGTTCGCGCCCAAGCATTGGACATACACCACTCCTTCGCCGTGTCAGCACCGGCGGGCTCCGGTAAAACCGGCCTCCTCTCCCAACGCGTGCTGGCGCTGTTGGCCACATGCGAGGCACCGGAAGAGCTGCTTGCGATAACCTTCACTCGAAAAGCTGCCGGTGAAATGCGCGACCGAATCACCGCGGCGCTCTGGCACGCAAAAACCCAACCCTGCCCCACTAGCCCCCACGAGGCAACCACTTGGCAACTCGCGCGCAACCTGTTGGATCGCGACGCGCAGCTGAATTGGTCTCTACTCGAGAGCCCCAATCGATTGCGCATCCAGACCATTGACGGCCTTTCGCGACAAATTGCCAAACAGTTGCCATTCGCCTCGGGCATGGGCAGCCTGCCAGAACCCAGCGATCAACCCGAACCACTCTATCGCGCGGCGATTCTGGCGCTCTATGAAAAACTGGAAAGCCAACACCCGATCGCCGACGACTTGGCCACCCTGCTGCTGGAACTCGACAACCGCTTTGACACCTTTGAAAACCTACTGCTATCGCTCCTCAAACAGCGAGATCAATGGCTCGGACTGGCCCTTGCAGGCCAAACCTCCGGCGCCAAGGACTATCTAGAATCCAGCCTAAAAAGCATAATAATCAGTGAGTTAGAACCGATAATTAATGTGCTATCGACGCACGAATTGAGCCTTTGCGAGCTTGCTCGCTACGCGGCTGAAAACCTTCAACACGACCCAAAGCAAGCGCTAAAACCGAGCCCGATACTGCAACTCGCAGCGCTCAAGGCACTGCCCCGCGGACTCGGCGACGCAGAGTTGCCCGCGACCGTAAGTCAATACCAAGCGCTGCTTGAATTGCTACTCACCGCGGGCAAGGACGGCGGCTGGCGCAAGCGGCTCGACAAAACCATGGGGTTTCCCACAGAGCGCAGTCCCGAGGTCAGCAAAGCATTCGCAAGCGCTCAGAAGACGCGGCTTGCGGGCCTCATCGGCGAGCTGTCAGAAAGGCCTGAACTCCTGGCGCAATTACAATTGCTGCGCACACTACCTGCCCCCTGCTATCAACCCCATCAATGGCGCCTGCTAGAGGCGCTGACCCGTGTTCTACCCCACTTAGTGGCCGAGCTAACGCTGGTCTTCAGCCGCGAGGGTTGCAGCGACTTCATCGATACCGCGCAGGCCGCACTCACAGCACTGGGACAATTGGACGAACCGTCCGAGCTGGCCTTGCGTCTGGACTACCAGATTCGCCATATCTTGATCGACGAATTTCAAGACACTTCGGTGCCACAACGGCAACTTATTGAACACCTCACCGCCGGCTGGGAACCGGGTGACGGTCGCACGCTGTTCATCGTGGGCGACGGCATGCAATCCTGCTATGGCTTTCGCAACGCCAAGGTGGGTATTTTTCTACAAGCTCGGGCGCATGGAATTGGCGATGTGCCATTGACGCCGCTCGATCTCAAAGTCAATTTCCGTAGCCAACAAGGCGTGGTCGATTGGGTCAATACGCACTTTAGCGCCGCCTTCCCCGCCCGCGATGACGTGACGCGCGGCCAGGTTCGCTATCAACCCAGTGTCGCAGCTCGCGCCGCACTGGAAGAGAAAGCGGTGCAGCTAAACCTGTTGATAAACGAAACTGATCAAGACGGCGGCAACCCCAATGAAGCCGAGGCCGAGGCTGTAGTTACCTTAATTCAGAAGCTGCGCCAACAAGCCCCCGATCAAACCATTGCCCTATTGGCCCGCACGCGGAGTCATCTCCGCGCCTGCTTACGGCGGCTGGATCACGCAGGCCTCCGCTACCAAGCCGCGGAATTTGATAACCTCAGCGACCGCATGGCTGTGCAGGATTTAATGTCGCTGCTGCGAGCCCTGCTAAACCCAACAGATCGCATCAGTTGGCTCAGCCTGCTGCGCGCGCCCTGGTGCGGATTGAGCAACGCAGACCTATTGGCACTGACTCAAAGTGAAGGTCCAGCGCTGCCCGATGGCCACCCCTGCCTGTGGGCGCAAATGCAGTCTGCCAACGCCGCCACGGGCTTATCGACAGAGGGCGGCCTCGCGCTCACCCGCACAGTCAAGGTGCTGCAGCTGACGCTCGCACAGCGCGCTCGCAAGCCACTGCGCGATTGGCTCGAAGGTTGCTGGCAGGCGCTAGGCGGACAACACAGCTTGCTCGAAGCCAGTGATCTCGCCAATGCCCAAACATTTTTCGATTTGCTGGAAGCCCATACCGACGGCGACGGCCTGCGGGATTGGCAGGCCTTTGAAGACGCTGTGAGTCGCCTGTTTGCCGCACCGTCCAGCGACGCCGATCCCCGCCTACAGGTCATGACCATCCACAAGTCCAAAGGACTGGAATTTGACCAAGTGATCATTCCCGGTTTGCATCGCACACCCCGGGCAGACAGCCGGGAGCTACTCTTGTGGCTCGACCAAATAGACCACAAGGGCGATCAGCAGGTGCTGATGAGCCCGCTCAGCAACTACGAAGACAGCGACCTCTACCACTTTATTCAGCATGAAAAAAACCAGCGCACGCGCACGGAGGCGACGCGCCTATTTTATGTAGGGGCCACCCGTGCCATACGGCAATTACACCTGTTTGCCTCTGCAAAACAGAAGGATGGCGAGCTAATGCCACCGGCCAAAAGCAGCTTGCTTGCCAGTATTTGGCAGACAGCCCACCCAGATGCGGTGCGGATTCCGATAGGCGAATCCGGTGATGCCACTCAGAACTCACTCGTCGGCGCCAACAAAATCCGTCGGATCAGTCCCGAATGGCAATGGCAGGAACCGCCCTGCGCCACGCCACTCGCCACCTACCGAGGCAAAACCACGGGTCCCGTCACCACGGAGAACCCTCTGAATCGACCGGATCCCCAACTATTCTACGAAAAGGATGCCCGCGTAACCGGCACCTTATTGCACGCCGAAATTCAATATTTAACAGAGTCGGGGCGCCTGCCCACAGCAGACTATCTCGCCAGCTCACACCCCCTGCTAGTGACGCAGCTGCGTGCGAACGGAGTCCAGCATATAGAGGCAGCAATCGCGAAAATCCATCGCGCGCTAGAGCAAATTGCAAAGTCAGAAACTGGTCCTTGGCTACTAAATCCAAGCCATAAAGACAGCGCCACAGAGTTAGTGTTGTGGGAATCCAGCCCACAGGGCGGCAAACAATGGGTGATAGATCGCACCTTCGTAGCAGATGGCGTGCGCTGGGTGATCGACTACAAAGGCAGCGAACCCTCACCCCAGCAGAGCCTTGATGCGTTTGTTTCCGAACAGGTGAACCGCTACCAGATGCAACTATCAACCTACAGCCGACTCGTTCGCACCTTGGGACCAGAGCCTGTACGCGCAGCGCTTTATTTCCCGCTTTGCGATCACTTTCAACCGGTCGACGTGGCATAAATAGCGGAAATTTTGCCGCACAACAAACTTTTATTCTAAAAAAATGGCAAGGACGCCAAAAAATCCCGTAGAATGGCCGACCGCTAATAATCAGTATTGAAGAGAAATACGCTCCATGACTAACCGCGCAGTAGACGACTTAAATGTCGTATCCCAGGAAATCCTGATTTCACCGGATGCCCTCAAAGCGGAGTTGCCGTTGACCGACACCGCACTAAAAGCTGTCACTGAAGGCCGCCAGATCATTCGCGACATCCTAGATCGCAAGGACCACCGCATATTCGTGGTGATTGGTCCCTGCTCTATTCACGACGTCGATGCCGCGCTGGATTATGCCCGTCGCCTGAAGGCGCTCGCCGATGAAGTGTCTGATACCCTGTACGTGGTCATGCGCGTGTATTTTGAAAAACCTCGCACCACCGTGGGCTGGAAAGGCCTGATTAACGATCCCTATTTGAACGATTCATTCAAGATTCAAGAGGGTTTGCACATCGGCCGCAAACTGTTGCAAGACGTAGCAGAGATTGGTCTGGCAACGGCAACCGAAGCGCTGGATCCGATCTCGCCTCAGTATCTGCAAGATCTGATCAGCTGGTCTGCTATTGGTGCGCGCACTACGGAATCGCAGACTCACCGGGAAATGGCCTCTGGCCTGTCGTCGGCGGTGGGATTTAAGAATGGCACGGATGGCTCTCTGACCGTGGCAATCAACGCCTTGCAATCAGTGGCCAACCCGCACCGTTTTTTGGGTATTAACGAAAACGGCCAAGTGTCCATCATCCATACCGCGGGCAACGCATACGGCCACGTGGTGTTGCGCGGTGGCAATGACAAGCCCAATTACGACTCAGTCAGTGTCGCCATGTGCGAAAAAGAACTGGCCGCTGCCGGTATTGCCCCCAACATCATGGTGGATTGCAGCCACGCCAACTCCAATAAAAAGCACGACCTACAACCGCTGGTACTAGATAACATCGCCAACCAAATCGTCGAGGGCAATAAGTCCATTATCGGCGTGATGGTGGAAAGTAATATCGGCGCGGGCAATCAAAAAATGACTGCAGATAAAGCTGACCTGAAGTATGGCGTATCCATTACCGACGCCTGTATCGACTGGCAAACAACAGAGCAGTGCCTGCGTGATATGCGTAATAAAATCAAAGACATACTGCCAAAACGTTAAGTATTCTGTTAATAACTCAGACATAAAAAAGGCGGGTAAAAAAACCCGCCTTTTTTATGTCGCTGCAACACTGAACTCAATAGTAGGCATTGCTCTTGTCGGTATGATCGGTCATATCGCGCACCCCACTAAGTTCTGGAATTTTCGTGACCAAGGTCTTTTCTACGCCTTCTTTCAAGGTGATATCCACCGCGCTACAGCCCTGACAACCCCCGCCAAACTTTAACACCGCATACATGTCCTCGGTGATATGGGACAGACTCACCACCCCACCGTGGGACGCCAAACCAGGGTTTACCTCGTTGTAGAGCACGTAGTTGATCTTATCTTCGAGTGGGCTATCGTCAGAGATCTTGGGCATCTTTGAATTAGGTGCCCGTATGGTGAGCTGGCCACCCATTTTATCGGGTGAGTAGTCAACTTTAGCCTCATCGAGATAAGGCAGTGATCGCTCCTCAAAGTAGGCGGTAAAGCCCTCGTATTCAACCGAGACATCGGCATCGCGATCGTCACCGGGACGCGAATAGGCGATACAGGTTTCAGCCTGAGGCGTGCCAGGGCTAGACACAAACATGCGAATGGCAATGCCCGGGGTGTTCTGCTTTTCGAGCAGTTCGCGCAAGTACTTCTGAGCAGATTCCGTAATGTTGACATTTACCATCGATTTGCAAGGCCCTTAAAGGTTGATTACCTGATTGAAACAGTCGGGTATTCTAAACAATCGGCAGGCAAATCAAAACAACCATTTACAGTTTAGGGTTAATTCTGAAATTTCTAACCCACGTGCCCCCACGTGTGGGTTTTCTGATAGAATCACAATCTACATCAAAATATTTTGATATAGATAATCATCCTAGTTACCCAGCGGAAAACCCATGTCGCAAAACAGAACTGTCCTACTACGTGAAGCACTACAACACCGAATCCTCGTTTTGGACGGGGGCATGGGGACACTCATCCAATCCCATAAATTGCAAGAGGCCGACTATCGCGGGGCTCGTTTTGCAGATTGGGCTCAGGATTTAGTGGGCAACAATGACCTTTTGAGCCTCACCCAACCGAACATCATCGGCAGCATTCACGCGGCCTACTATGAGGCCGGTGCAGACATCGTTGAAACCAACACCTTTAATGCCACACAGGTCTCGCAAGCCGATTACGGTCTGGAGTCACTGGTTTGGGAGCTCAACCACAGCGCCGCAGCGCTGGCGCGCAAGGTAGCCGACGAATTTACGGCGAAAACGCCCGACAAACCGCGCTTCGTCGCCGGCGTACTGGGCCCCACCTCGCGCACCTGTTCCATTTCTCCCGACGTTAACGACCCCGGCGCGCGCAACATTACCTTCGACGAACTGGTTGAGAACTACTTGGAAGCCACTGACGGCCTCGTTAAAGGTGGCGCCGATCTCATTCTAATCGAGACGATATTCGATACCCTCAACGCCAAGGCGGCGGTATTTGCCGTCAAAACCTACTTCGACAGAGAGGGCATTGAACTGCCCATTATGATTTCTGGCACCATCACCGACGCCTCTGGCCGAACCTTGTCTGGCCAAACAACCGAGGCCTTTTACAACGCCTTGGCCCACGCTAAGCCCCTGTCGATCGGCCTCAATTGCGCGCTAGGAGCCAAAGAATTACGCCCCTATGTGAAAGAGCTGTCACGGGTGGCAAATTGCCTGGTGTCAGCGCATCCAAATGCAGGACTGCCCAACGAATTCGGCGAGTACGACGAAACGCCGGAACAGATGGTCTCGGTGGTGGAAGAGTTCGCCGCGAGCGGCTTTCTAAATATCATTGGTGGATGCTGCGGCACCTCGCCCGCGCACATTCAAGCCATTGCCAAGGCCGTGGCCAAATACCCACCGCGCGTCATTCCCGATATTCCCCCCGCTTGTCGCCTCGCCGGCTTAGAGCCTTTTAACATCACCGCAGACTCTCTTTTCGTCAACGTGGGTGAGCGTTGCAATGTCACTGGCTCCGCCAAATTTAAGCGTCTGATCGTGGATGAAGATTACAACACCGCTTTGGAAGTGGCGCTTGAGCAGGTGCAAAACGGCGCTCAAGTCATCGACATCAACATGGACGAAGGCATGCTCGACGCCGAGGCCGCCATGGTACGGTTTCTCAACCTGATCGCCGGTGAGCCAGACATTGCACGCGTGCCCATCATGGTGGACTCCTCTAAGTGGGAAATCATCGAGGCGGGACTCAAATGCGTGCAAGGCAAGCCACTGGTTAACTCGATCAGCCTCAAAGAGGGTGAAGCCGAGTTTATCGAGCGCGCCAATTTGTGCCGCTTGTACGGAGCTGCGGTAGTGGTAATGGCGTTTGACGAAGACGGCCAAGCTGATACCCAGGCCCGCAAGATCGAAATATGCCAGCGCTCCTACGATGTGTTGGTAAATAAAGTGGGCTTCCCGCCCGAGGACATCATTTTCGATCCAAACATCTTTGCCGTCGCAACGGGTATCGAAGAACACAACAATTATGCGGTGGACTTCATCGAAGCGGCGCGCTGGATTCGCAAAAACCTGCCCCATGCAGGCGTGTCTGGGGGCGTGTCTAATGTGTCCTTTTCGTTCCGGGGCAACAACCCGGTGCGCGAAGCTATCCACTCAGTATTTTTGTACCACGCCATCAAGGCGGGCCTCAATATGGGGATCGTCAATGCCGGCCAGTTGGCGGTGTACGACGACCTGCCAGCGGAATTGCGGGACACCGTAGAAGACGTCATTCTCAACCGCAGCCCCGACGCCACCGAAGCCCTGCTGGCCATTGCAGACAAATACAAAGGCGACGGCAGCACCGGCCCCAAGAAGGAGGACCTCGCGTGGCGTGAGCTGCCCATCGGCAAACGCATAGAGCACGCCCTGGTCAAAGGCATTTCAGCATTCATCGAAGAAGACACCGAAATTGCCCGCCAACAGGCCACGAAACCCATCGACGTCATCGAAGGTCCACTCATGGACGGCATGAACGTGGTTGGCGACCTATTTGGTGCCGGCAAGATGTTTCTCCCCCAGGTGGTGAAGTCTGCCCGGGTAATGAAACAAGCCGTGGCTTACCTCAACCCGTATATCGAAGCGGAAAAGCAGGTGGGCGCCAAACCCAACGGCAAAATCCTCATGGCCACCGTTAAAGGCGATGTGCACGACATCGGCAAAAACATTGTGGGGGTGGTTTTACAATGCAATAACTTTGACGTCGTGGACCTAGGCGTGATGGTATCCTGCGAAAAAATTCTACAGACCGCCATCGACGAGAAATGCGACATTATCGGGCTGTCTGGCTTAATTACACCTTCGCTCGACGAAATGGTCACAGTGGCGCGCGAAATGGAGCGTCAGGGCATCCAGCTGCCCCTAATGATCGGTGGCGCCACCACCTCCAAAGCACACACCGCGGTAAAAATTGAACCTCAATTCAAACGCGATCAGGTGGTTTACGTTGCCGATGCATCGCGCGCCGTGGGCATCGCCAGCCAACTGCTCTCCGATGAACTCAAACCGGCACTCGTTGAAAAAGTACAAGCCGAATATGAAGCCGTGCGGGTCCGCAATGCCGGCCGCAAAGCACGCGGCACTGTGCTCAACTATCCCGACGCCATCAAGGCTGGTCTCAAGCTCGACTGGGACAACTACACGCCCCCCGCCCCTGCCTTCACCGGCACGCGGGTCTTCGACGACTACCCCTTGCAAGAGCTCATTGAAACCATTGACTGGACGCCCTTCTTCATCAGCTGGGATCTGGCAGGCAAGTACCCCAAAATCTTGGATGACAAGGTAGTGGGCGAAGCAGCAAGAAGTCTCTTTGCCGACGCGCAAGAAATGCTAAAACGCATCGTTGATGAAAAACTCCTCAAGGCTCGCGCAGTCGTTGGCTTTTGGCCCGCCAATCAGGTCAATGGCGACGATATCGCCCTATTTTCAGATCAAGCACGCACTGAACCGCTTGCGCACCTGCACCACATTCGCCAGCAAAACAAAAAGCCGGGGGACATTCACCCCAATCTCTCTCTGGCAGATTTTGTTGCGCCTGCTGGGCACGAGGACTATGTCGGTGGCTTTGTAGTGACTGCGGGCATCGGCGCTGAAGAGCTGGCGAAAGCCTTTGAAGCCAAGCACGACGACTACAGCGCAATTATGGTCAAAGCACTCGCAGACCGTCTCGCTGAGGCCTTTGCGGAACACATGCATCGGCGCGTTCGGACCGAATTCTGGGGTTACGCGCCCGACGAAAATCTGCCCAATGAAGACCTCATTAAGGAGGCCTATCAGGGCATACGACCTGCACCCGGTTACCCCGCCTGCCCAGATCACACCGAGAAAGCCACGCTTTTCCAAGTGCTAGATGCCACAAATGCCACCGGCGTTACGCTCACGGAGCACTTTGCCATGTATCCAGCAGCTGCTGTATCCGGTTGGTACTTCTCGCATCCCAGCAGCCGATATTTCAACACCGGTAAAATCAATGTCGATCAGGTGCAGAGCTTGGCACAACGCAAAGGGATGACGCTTACCGAACTCGAACGCTGGCTGCAGCCCGTTTTGGATTACGACCCACAATAGCCGCGCAAGGGGGTGTATGCCCCCTTGGCCCCACGCATAGCTTGCTGTTACTCTCGGGAGGCTATCAGCCAGACAAGGCACAGGTTAACCATGAGTGAAGAGTCGCAACCGCAACGAAAACCAAGCTTTGGTAGCATAGTCATCAGCACGCTGGCGGCCGCCATTGGCGTGCAGAGCAAAAAGAATCAAGAGCGGGACTTTAGCGGCGGCAATATTTACCACTATATTGCCGCAGGATTGATTTTTACCCTGGGGTTTATAGTGTGCATGACGTTGATTGTGCAGGCAGTGCTTAAAAATAGCGGGCTGTGAAGGGCTTAATAACACTCACAATTATATTAAGTCAGATTATTTTACTTATTATTTAATTGTGTAAGCACGCATTAACTGGTTTGCCGCCACAAATTACCCGCCTCAAGGCCACCGGCTCGCAACATCTTCACCAAACTTCCTCGAAGCCCTCGATATTCCGTCGAGGGCAATTCTGATAAAAACTCTGCTTGGGTTTTTTCCGCCAATTTATTGAGATCTTTGATCAGCTGGCGTGCGCTGTCAGTGAGGTGTAATTTGACCACCCGGCGATCGAGCCCATCGTGTTCGCGCTGTACCAAGGCTTGTCGCTCTAGTCGATCCAACATCCGGGTTACCGTTGAGCGATCTGCGCCAATGTGCTCCGCAACTTGCGCCGGCGTCTTGGCCAGACCGTGGTGCATCACATTGAGTGCGGCCCACTGTTGCCAACTTAGGCCATGGGCTTTTAATTGATGATTCAAACGCTCCTGCATCTGCTGCGCCAAGCGACTAATCCAAAAAGCAAAGCTGTTGTGTAAATGAAAATCCTTCTCACTCATACCGAGGCACACCTGTTTACTTGCGAGTTACTCTTAGCCTTGGCACATCATGCCTGACCCAATGGCAGTGTCCATACCGAAGAGGTAGATTTGGGCACTTTGCACGGAAGTCTATGAATCGTGCAAATTACGGGACTCAAAACGCAAAAACCAGAGCCGGGCTCTGGTCTTTCGCTTTCCCGCATAGGGCTAGTTAAGCGTGCTGGAAATCGGCGGCCACGCAATCCGGCGCAGCGAGTCAGGTGCTATTGTCCGCTGACCCAAAAAACGCAGGTAGCAACAAAGATTACAATTAGCGCCATGGCTGCAATGGCATCCGCCATGCTATCACCCTGTTCTTGCATTTGAATTTCGTCGTGCATGGTATAGCTCCTCTGTTATTTTTTTTGGGGAGAATGTAGGCGCTTAACGCCAGAAACTGATTTTAACCACACCATAAAGCAAAGAATCAAGCGCTAATGGCTTTGTTATTCCAAAATTATATTACGATAGCGCAAACAATTAGTATCAAGCTGCACCTGAGCTTGGTAATCTCGCCGCCGCGTCACCCTTACAAGTCCTCGCTAACCCTTTAAAGACGGGGCCCAGCTCGATTCAGTAAGGGTTCTAAGGTATCCTGCGCAGCCCTTGTAGCGCCAGCAGGCGATCTGCACTAAATAACCCTGCGCTATATAGCGCAATATAAGGTATTTGGAATTCATGTACGTTTACGACTCCTACGATCACCACATCGTGCGCGAGCGCGTCGCACAGTTTCGCCGCCAGACCGAACGGTACCTAGCTGGCGACCTAACCGACGAAGAGTTTTTGCCATTGCGCCTGCAAAATGGCCTCTACATCCAGCGGGTGGCTCCTATGCTGCGTATCGCAGTCCCCTACGGATTGTTAAGCAGCCGGCAATTGCGCAAGCTGGCACACATCACGCGAGAGTACGACAAGGGCTATGCCCATTTCACTACCCGTCAAAACCTGCAGTTAAACTGGCCTCAGCTGGAAGATGTACCGGATATCCTCGCGGAACTCGCCGAGGTAGAAATGCACGCCATCCAAACCAGCGGCAACTGCATCCGCAATGTCACCTCTGATCAATTTGCCGGCGTCGCGCCAGACGAGATTACCGATCCGCGCCCCTACTGCGAGATTATCCGGCAGTGGTCCACATTCCACCCAGAATTTGCCTTTCTACCGCGCAAGTTCAAGATTGCCGTGTGCGGCTCAGCCCAAGACCGCGCCGCGATTCTGGTGCACGATATTGGCCTGCAATTGGTGGTGAATGATGCCGGCGAAACCGGTTTCCGCGTCTACGTGGGGGGCGGTCTCGGTCGCACGCCGGTGATTGGCAGTTTGATTCGCGAGTTTTTACCCGAGCAGCATTTGCTCACCTATTTGGAAGCCATTCTGCGGACCTACAACTTACTGGGTCGCAGGGACAACAAGTTTAAAGCCCGCATTAAGATTTTGGTCAAGGCCACCGGCCCGGAAGAATTTGCCAAGAAGGTAGAGGCCGAATGGGCGCACGTGAGGGATGGAGAAACCACCCTAACCCAGACTGAAATAGAGCGCGCCAAATCGTTTTTCACACTGCCCCAGTACCAGGCAGACGCCGCGGCAGATTTAACCGCCCTCAAAGCCGAGCACAAAGCGTTTGCACGCTGGATAGAGCGCAACGTCAAAGATCACAAGCGTCCGGGCTACAAAGCCGTTATCTTGTCGCTCAAGCCCACTGGTGTGGCGCCGGGTGATGTTACTGACACACAGTTAGAAGCCATTGCCGATATCGCAGATCAATACAGCTTTGGCGAAGTCCGAGCTACCCATGAACAAAATGTCGTGCTTGCCGATGTTCGCGAAGCCGATCTGTTCGAGGTTTGGCAAAAAGCCAAGACCCATGGTTTTGCCACTCCTAACATTGGCACCCTGACTGACATGATTTGTTGCCCTGGTGGCGACTTTTGCTCACTTGCCAACGCCAAATCCATTCCCATCGCAGAAGCCATTCAGCGCCGCTTTGAAGACATGGATTATCTCTATGATCTGGGCGATCTGACCTTAAATATTTCTGGCTGTATGAACGCCTGCGGACACCACCACGTGGGCCACATTGGCATTTTGGGTGTCGATAAAAAGGGCGAAGAATTTTATCAAGTACAGCTGGGCGGCTCGGCGAGCAATGATGCATCCCTTGGCACAGTGCTCGGCCCTTCCTTTGGGCGCGACGACGTGCCTGATGTCATCCAGAAAATTCTGGATGTCTATGTGGAGCGCCGCCTTCAGGAAGAATTGTTTCTAGACACCTACCGACGCATTGGTGTGCAGCCTTTTAAGGAGCGAATTTATGCCAAGGCTAGTTAAAAACGAGGCAATAGTGGAATGCCACCGCCAATTTTTGCCCAAAGATAGCGACCTAACTGCAGTCCAAAACCGCACCGATGTGGTGCCACTGTCGCTGTGGGTGTCACAAACTGAAGCGCTCTCTGCGCTCGGTGTTGACGGCGTTTGGGTCGATAGCGATGAAACGCTCGATGCACTAACCGACACCTTGTCACAGTTAGCACTGCTCGCTATTCACTTCCCCGCCTTTGTGGACGGCCGAGGCTTCTCACTGGGTAGGCTCGCACGGGAGCGTCATCAATTTAGTGGTGAATTGCGCGCATTTGGCTATGTACTTCAGGATCAAGCGCACTTCCTGAGGCGCTGTGGTTTTGACGCCATGGATTTTCGGCAAGGCACGGACTTAAACTCCGCCATCGAATCTCTTGCTGATTTCACCGAACACTATCAGGCGTCGGTTGATCAACCCCGACCGCTGTTTCGACGCCGCACCTGATCTGATCCATGCCCGCATTTGCGGGCATTTTTATTTTATGACTCTCATTCGTCAGTGGTACAGATCTTGATTACACTGTTAGCCAACAGGAGCGTTTTATGGCTGACCCCACACTATTTCAATCATTTTTTCTGATATTTACCGGTGCTGCGGTGGTGGCATCCCTCGCTTTGTATAGCCGCCAACCCTTGCTAGTAGCCTACATACTGCTCGGAATGGCACTTGGCCCCTATGGCTTTCAGCTCATCACGAATGTGGAACTCATCAGTGAGATCTCACGGGTGGGCATTGTATTTTTGCTTTTTCTACTCGGTCTAGACATGCAACCCAAGGCCCTGTTTTCGGTATTGAAGCAAGCCACCCACATTGGACTCATAAGCTCCGCACTGTTTGCCAGCGCGGGTTATGCCATAGGTTGGTTATTTGGCTTTAGCCATTTAGAAAACCTAATCATTGGCATGGCCATGATGTTTTCCTCCACGATCATCGGTATTAAGCTGCTCCCCACTACAGTGCTGCACCACAAGCACACCGGCGACCTAATGGTGGGCCTGCTGTTGCTACAGGATTTTCTCGCCATAGTCTGCTTAATGGTGTTACTCAGCGGCGACCTAGGCAAGGTCGATCTCCCCACACTCGGCAAAACTTTCGCGGCGCTTCCCTTGGTGGCGGTTGCGGCATGGCTATTTGTACGCTGGGTCCTGCTGCATCTCATCAAAACCTTCGATCGATTTCATGAATACATCTTTTTATTGGCCATTGGTTGGTGCATGGGCATGGCCGAACTATCTGAATATCTAGGCTTATCTGCTGAGATTGGTGCGTTCATTGCCGGAATTA
Source organism: Simiduia aestuariiviva (assembly GCF_014192475.1). GTDB lineage: Bacteria > Pseudomonadota > Gammaproteobacteria > Pseudomonadales > Cellvibrionaceae > Simiduia > Simiduia aestuariiviva. The sequence continues at coordinate 232,785 of NZ_JACHXZ010000002.1, read as the reverse complement.
CGCTCGCAACCAGCCCTATTTCCCAGTACATCGCCATCAGCCTTAAGCCACTACGCGACTTCTTTTTGATTATCTTCTTCTTTTCTATCGGAGCCCGCTTTAATTTAGATTTACTACCCGCGGTTGCCCTGAGCGCGACCGTTATGGCCATCATGGTGTTGGTATTAAAACCCGTGACCTACCGTTTTCTATTGCGCAAACAAAGCGAGGAAAACCGACTGGCGTGGGACATTGGCTTTCGACTGGGTCAAATCAGTGAATTTAGCTTGCTCATTGCCTTTGTCGCCATCAACGCATCACTGATTGGAGAAAAAGCGTCCACGCTCATTCAGGCAACCGCCATCATTACATTTTTAGTGAGTAGCTATATCGTTGTATTCAACTACCCGAACCCCATTGCAGTGTCAGATAAGTTGAGACGCGACTAGCGCCGCATAGGTCAAGAAGGTTTTCCCCATAAAAATGGCCCGTTATGGGCCATTTTTATGTTTGCGTTTGGTCGTGAACAAATTGATTCCAGCAATTAGGCCGAGAACCTCTGAGTTAGCGTTTGCCAAGCTTTCGTGACTGCACGATCGATCACGCCTTCCGCAGCCAAACCCAGTTTCTGGGGCAAACTCTTTGGCAATTCAAATCGCAATTCAAACACCTGCGCATCGGCATATTGGCTGGTAATGTATTCATCACTGGTCTTGATATCGTCCACCAACTTGTTTTCTATGGCCTGCTGACCAAACCACACTTCGCCTGTAGCGACCTTTTCTACATCGACAACGGGGCGATGGGCAGTGATAAAGCGCTTAAATAAACCGTGTACGTCCTCCAGCTCATCAACAAATTTTTGACGTCCTTTATCGGTATTTTCACCGAACATAGTCAATGTGCGCTTGTACTCGCCAGCGGTTATCAGTTCAAAATCAATATCATTTTTCTTCAGCAATCGATGAAAATTAGGCATTTGAGCAACCACGCCAATAGAACCCACAATGGCAAAGGGCGCGGCCAATATCTTGTCCGCCACACAGGCCATCATGTAACCGCCACTGGCAGCGACTTTATCCACACAGATTGTTAATAGTACGCCAGCATCGGTGATACGCTGTAGTTGACTGGCCGCCAAACCGTAGCTGTGCACCATCCCACCGCCGCTCTCCAACCGAACCACCACTTCATCGCCGGCTTTAGCGACAGAGAGCAGTGCTGTGATTTCTTCACGCAACGCCTCAGTAGCAGACGCGCGGATATCACCCTCAAAATCGATAACAAAGACCCGCTTTTGTTCCGTAGCCGGCGCCTCTGTATTATTTTTGGCAGCAGATTTTTTAGCTTTCGCCTGCGCCTTCTCTTTTTTCTTTTCGGCTTTTAATAACGCTTTGTATTCAGACTCATCCATTAACACGGACTGCATCATGTCTTTTACGTCATCGTAATGATCGTTTAGCCGACGCACTTCAACTTGGCCGTCCGGATCTTTTTTATCACGCGAACCGGCAGACAGAATCAGCCCAATCACTATACCCAGCGCAACAACCAAGGTAACGGTTTTAGCCAAAAACAGGCCATATTCCATTAGAAATTCCAAAAATTATCCTCTTTAAAGTCTAAATTTAACCAGTTTACTGCCAACGTTTGACCGCCTGCTGGGCGGGATCGTTTAACGGCTTTCCTGTCAAACCGCTACTGGAAAGTGAAATGGTATACAGCGCGCCGTCTGCCATTGGTAAATAGGTGGCGCTGCCGTATTGCGCGTGCATGGGCAACCAATCACTCATTGACATCATCAGCGGCCAAAGGTCTAACCAGTGCCCTTCTTCGGCAAGATCGTACACGGTACGATTACTTTGCCTCTCCTTCTCTAACGAGTAATAGCGCCCCCCTAAACGATCCAAACGATAGGCGGGCTTGGCACCCACGCCGGCAAGCATTAGTGGCCAACGTATAATACGAGCATCTAATTGCCATTGATCGCCCGCAATGTTGAAACGTCGCTCCCGACCATCGGTCTCAAGCAACACAGCACGAAAAGATTGCTCACCTAATTGCTCAAAACTGATTGTTGCGATCGGCTTTTCGGACAACACCTGCTTGTACCCCAAAAGATCGAGGGCCAGCAAAATCAACAGTGCGCCGAAGCCTGCAACCGCAAGGCCTGACAACCCTTTAAAAAACCCAAGCAACCAGGATTTCTCACCCAAAAGTCGTGCGGCAAAAAAGAGTAAGCACGAGCCCCCGATAATAATTAAACCTGCAATGAGGTAGTAGAACATAGCGTTTCCTTTGCTTATTCTCGAACATCGTTCAATTCTTTTCTACGCCAACGCGTTAGTCGCACAATACCCGAACTGGTTTTTTGAGTCACTGGTAGCGCTGTTGGCAATTCGCCACAAATTTCGCGATGAGTTGGCCTGAAAGTGACTGGATTGGGGGAATCAATTCAGGTAGCTGATCAAAGCGATACCACCCCGCCGAGTCTATTTCATCGTCCTGCAAACGTATTGGGCCGGCATCGGGCGCGACCTGAGTGTGGAAGCCCATCATCATCTGCCCAGGGAACGGCCAGGGCTGGCTTCCTACATAGCGCGGCTCAACCACGTGCAAACCAACCTCTTCAAAAGCTTCTCGTTGCACCGCCATCTCTAAGGATTCGCCTGGTTCTACAAAACCAGCCAACGCGGTGTGCATGGGCACCTTGGATCGCTTATGAACGGCCAACAGGCATTCATTCCCGCGTGTAATAAGGGCAATAATACAGGGTGATAAGCGTGGGTAATGGTGAAGGTCACAGCGATGGCAATGCATCGCACGCTCATGACCCAGCGCCTCATTCAAACCGCCACATCGCCCACAAAATTTGTGATCCCGCACCCAACTGGCCAATTGCACTGCCGCGCCAGTCAAGAGAAACAGCGCCTCATCTTCAGTCATCAGGAGTTTACGCAAGCCCACCCATTCGTAACCATCAACGCCGGCGTTGCTGTTCGATATGACTCGACAGTAACAATCTATTAGGCGCCCTCCGTCCGATAGCTGCCCCACCAGGAAGTCGGACTCAGGGGGGGCTTCTAGAGGGTGATCGAATAAAAACTGACCAAGCTGATTTTGTAGAATTTGCCCCTCGGCATTTACCGTCACCCAGCGACGAGCATGAGCCAGCTTAGGGTGACTCAGGCCTGGTATAAATTGCATCATTGTATAGGGTGGCCCAAGGCCTCGAGGCTTTCTTCTGCGATTTTAAGCACATTGTCATCGGCATCTTTGTCGGCTTTCGCAGAGTCCATGTAGTACTCCAGTCCTATCACCGCGTCGGCAAAGGTCTCTAACATTTGCGGCAACATTTCAGGGTGGTCATTGTTTAACAATGCTTCAGTGACAAAATCCTGACAAGCGGCGGTGACCTTGGCTGCACGCGTCAAGCCAATTACCCCCATGCCGCCGCGAATTGTCGCCAGCGTTGTGGACACATTCTTGATATGGCCGCGATCAAAGCCCGATTCGGAGTAGGAGCTGAGTGCGCGCTTGATCATAGACAAGCCCGCCTCGGCCTCTTGGAAGACCAATGCCTCAGCCTCCACAATTTGGTTGCCTGCGATGATATCGGTGCGCGAACCGCTGTTAATTCGGGCCAGCTGGTCGTCGGACAAATTCAGCGTACCCAGCCCAGAGACCGTGCTCTCAACATAAAGCAGTGAATCGGCCACCTCCAGCAGCTCTTTGTTGGCCGGGGCCTCGCCGGACTGCTTCCACGCGGCAATTTTTGCGATTTCGGTACGCAGGGTATTGCTGGCTGACACCAAGCCCACCACGGAGAGAATTTCAGAGATTTTACTGAGGTTGCCCACTAACTCGTCGTTTTCTTCAGGCGCCCAGGACCCCGCCTGTGACGCCCGTTCGAGCATGTCTTTTACGGCGCTAAGCTCGTCTTTAAGCACGGTCACCATTGAACTAATGGTATTGGCACTGGGCCCTCTTAATGCATCCCGCTCCCGCCTTAATTCCGCATCGGTGTAACCCAAAGGGGTGACGCGGCTACCTGCGAGTAGCGCCTTAATTCGCTCGTCATCGGAATCTGACAGTGCTACCACATAGAGAAAATCTTTTAACAGATCAGCGGTGGGCTCCTTATCGAGGTGCGCCGGCCCCTGCTTTTGCAGCTGTTTCAGCTCGCGATCGATCGTGCTCAAAAGCAATTTGCGGCCCTTGGTCAACTCCATGGCCTTTTGCGCCATGGCGCCAAGGGCGATCGAGCCTATCCACCACAATTTCCCTAGTGGTCTGCCGCGGCTGATGATTTCGAGCCGCTCTAGCGCGCGCTGCATCATGCTCAAAGAAGGTTTGACCTGCTTACCTTGCAACACAGAGAGCAGCCCAACCTGATACATATGGCGCAGGCGACGGGTCAATGCGGCTAAGTCTTCAGCCATAACAGCAGTTGCCTGCCCTGCACTGCCCCGGTCAATCTTGACTTGGGCTTCAAAGAAATGGCTGTCCTTCAACAGCGGCGCTCGGCGCACCTGCCGCATTTCGTTGATGGCAGGTATCAATAGGACGGGCATATTGCGCTTAGTTTGCAGCACATACTCTAGATAGCGAGGCAGGATAAAAAAGCTAGAGGTAAGCGTGGAGATGAACTGATCTGCCTCATCGTTTTGACCGGTTGTGATTTCCTGCGCCAACGCCAGAATTTCCTGCGCCAGCAGATCTGCACCCTTGAGCTGCACGACGCTTAAGGTACCGCTGATTTGCTTAATACCGTCTATACAGCCTTGCAGCAGATCGCCATTTTCGCGATCGGCAACAAACTGCTCAAGTTTGGAGGCGCTGGCCTCGATCGTCGACAGCAGCTCTTCGCGCACCAGCTTTAGTGAGGATAGATTGATCGATTGAGTAGTCACGCATTACCTTCCATAACCTAGGGCATCTGCTAAAACGGATGCCAAATCGTTGAGAACCACTGCACACGGGCGTTGGCCGCCCAAAACGGAGCGATAATACCCAAGGGCCAAGAAATATCACTAACTATAGTATGCCGATTCAATTGGTGACTATAATCAAGCAATTGCTTCTATTTCGCCAGCGATCTTGTTGAAAATATTGATATTTTTAACAATTTCAGTAGTCTCTTGAGGGCCGGCTTAACGTGGGATTATGCACGCTGTAATGCTAATAGTATTTTCGGTGCTACTCTCGTAATAACAAACAACATCAGGAGAATTCAAGCTTTCGCTTGATTGGGACCACATATGCCTAAAACCATTTCACATGCCTTGCTCAAGAACTTTCTCGGGCAGGCACCGCAGTGGTACAAAACGACGATCATCTGCTTTTTGATCATTAACCCCTTCGTAATGTTCCTGATTGACCCTTTCGTCGCAGGCTGGCTGCTCATTGGTGAATTCATCTTCACCTTGGCCATGGCGCTTAAGTGCTACCCCCTTCAACCAGGAGGCCTTTTAGCGCTCGAAGCCGCCATTCTCGGTATGGCTGGGCCGGACGCCATCTATCAAGAGGTGCTCGCCAACTTCCAGGTGATCTTGCTGCTGATGTTCATGGTGGCCGGCATCTATTTCATGCAAAATTTGTTGCTATTTGTGTTCACCAAGATTTTGGTAACCGTTCGATCAAAAGTATTGCTATCTCTTTTGTTCTCCTTTGTTGCCGCTGTTTTGTCGGCCTTCCTAGACGCGTTAACGGTAACCGCGGTACTCATCAGCGTGGCAGTGGGCTTCTATTCGGTGTACCACAAGGTGGCCTCAAACCACAACACGGGCAAACACGACCACGGCGATGATAGCGGGGTGGTGGAATACCACCGCGAAGACCTCGATCAATTCCGCTCTTTTTTGCGCAGCCTCATCATGCATGGCGCTGTCGGCACCGCACTGGGCGGCGTATGCACGCTGGTCGGCGAGCCCCAAAACCTCTTGATCGCCGAAAAAGCCGGCTGGGACTTTATTAGATTCTTCCTAGAAATGGCACCGGTGACCATGCCTACTCTTGTAGGTGGATTACTGTGCTGTGTCGCACTCGAAAAATTGCGCTGGTTTGGCTACGGCGCTGAAATACCAGACAACGTTCGCATTGTATTAAAGCAATACGCCACAGAAATGGATGAAAATCGCACGCCCACTGAAAAGGCGGCGCTGATTATTCAAGCGGTGGGCGCAGTCATTTTAGTCTTCGCGCTCGCCTTCCACGTGGCAGAGGTTGGCTTGGTTGGATTGATGATTATCGTGCTCCTAACGGCATTTAACGGCATTATCGAAGAGCATCAGATTGGCCACGCGTTTGAAGAGGCCCTGCCGTTCACCTCACTACTCGTGGTGTTTTTTGCGATTGTGGCGGTGATTCATGAGCAACACCTCTTTTCGCCAATTACCAATTGGGTACTGGCACTGGATCCGGCGCAACAACCGCCCATGCTGTTTATTGCCAATGGCGTGCTGTCGATGATCAGCGACAATGTGTTCGTTGCTACTGTCTATATCAATGAAGTCAAAGCCGCCCTAGTGGCAGGCACTATTGACCGCCCCCATTTTGAGAAGCTAGCCATTGCAATTAATACCGGTACAAACCTTCCGAGTGTAGCGACACCCAATGGCCAAGCGGCATTTCTCTTTCTGTTGACGTCTGCTCTGGCTCCCCTCATTCGATTGTCCTATGGTCGAATGGTGATTATGGCGCTGCCCTATACGTTCGTTCTCGGTGGTATCGGGCTTTACGCAGTTACCTACAATATCTAATCCTCTTTGACACTGCCCGCCAGACATTGGGTCTGGCGGGCTGTAACCCCCCTGCTAGCCACATGACTGAACACCCCACATCGCCAGATGACCCTTTTCGTGCGCAGCATAAACGCCGCCTTGAATACATGCCTTGGTTGTACTTTTCGCTAAAGCCAAAACACCTGGCGTGGGCCAAAGTCTGGCAGGAGTCGCTACAATCAACGCTCAGCGCCATGGAAACCGTTCACTTTGAAGGCGATTGCTTCCTCGCATCATCAGCAACTTTGTTCGCCGAACCCGGTCGAGACATCGACATTCACCAAGGCACTTATATCGCGGCAGATTGCTATCTGCACGGTCCAATTGTTTTGGGAAAAAAGGTTTCTTTAAACCAAGGCTGCCGACTTGAAGGCGGTAGAGCCGGCATCCAAATTGGCGACCATACCCGCATTGCCGCCGGCTGCCATTTCTATGCGTTTAACCACGGCATATCGCTTGATCGTCCATTGATGGACCAGCCGACAACGTCGAGAGGCATTGTAATAGGGTGTGATGTATGGATTGGCGCGGCCTGTGCAGTCACCGATGGCGTCACCATAGGTGATCACGCTGTGGTCGGCATAAACTCCACCGTAACGCGTGATGTGCCACCCTATGCAATTGTTGCAGGATCACCTGCGAGAATTGTGGGTGATCGCCGGGACCGCTGACGCATTGCCCCAGCCCCGCCGTGTGCGAATCGCTAAGTGCGCTCCAATTCAACTTGCTCTTGCTGTTTTTGAGGTGCGCTGGGCAACAGCCCTTTTTCTTCCAAAGCCTTTTTAGATGAATCCACCCCCTCTTGAAAATGGCGCAACAATCGCTGCCAACCCTCTAACAACTCCGAGTTCGCTCGCCGCACCTGTGTTTCAAGAGTTTGCGACTCCAAGTCAGCCACGTGCGCTTCCAATGCCGCAAGCTTTTGCTCTAAATCAAATACCTGGACTTTGAGTTCTGCAATAGTGATCGCCAGATTTTTTTCGCGTTCGATACTCTGTAAATACTGCCAAACCAGCAGCACAAATAAAAAAACAAATAAGGCACCTGCAGAGCGCATCATGAACGCTAGTCTCCCTGGTTGATTTGCTGAACAAATTTAATCAGCCTGGCCTTAAGCGCAGGTGGAATTTCTTTCAGCACCAACGTATCGGAACCGGGATCATAAACCACCGTTTGCCCTAAACATTCTGAAGAAAAACTCAAGCTCAACTGATCTGTCCGACCACTGATCCTCACAAACTGGCGCATTTGTTTGCGATCGGCATAAAACTGGGCGGGCGCCTCTGGTGCCGCCTCGATGACAAAGCGCTCAAACGCGGCGGGTTCTTCATCACTTATTTGCTGAGACAGAGTGGCAATTTCGATGGCTTTACCGCTTTTATCTTGCTCTATACAAAAATCCGCCACCTTTTTCTTGCAGGCAACGGCTTGCTCTTCGTGCAGATTCGCTGAATAGCGCTCAACCAACTGCAAAAAAGCGGATGTTTGTGCCGCGTGATCTACCGGGTCAGCGAATCCCACAGCAGCTTCAAATGCCTCTGACAGCGGTTTTTCCCCACGCGCGCGCAACATCGTTAAATACGGCTCAGGTTCTGTCGCTTGCCACTCGGTGATGGAAATCTTTACACCGGCGCGCAAACCCCGCACATCAATATTTTTTGCGTCCGCCAACTGCATGGCAGGATCAATATAGATTCCACCTTCGTGCTGCAGCAGATATAAATAGATGCAATCTTCGTCGGCTAAGGTTTCGTGCAACAATAAAAGAAAACCATCAAAGTGAGCAACTGACTGGGCCATTTGGAGTTGTAAATGGTCAGCAAATCGCTCAGAGAAAGCATGGAAACTTTGTTTTTTCTCCAAGTACTCTGCCAGCCAAGCAGGCAGCGGGCAGGCGCCGGCATCTCTATCAAACTGTCCAAATTGCTTGCCGGCCTTGCCAATAAACGCCAACTTCAAATCTTGGCTTATATCCTGAGCGAGACCGTTTAAGCTGTGGGCAGCGGCAGACTTGGTGAGCTGGGTGACATCATCGTTGACGTGAAATCTATGGATCGACAGAGCATTTATGGGCATAGCAAACTAACAGACCAATTTGTACATTCACAGGTGCACGCACACGCGTTAAGCTAGCACCCAACCAAAGGAAATCGGGAGGTATTATGCCGCAATTGCGATCACTAGGCGCCCTGTTATTTTGGGCAGTAATTGCCGTGCCACACACAACCGCGGAACCGACAAACGTCGTCATTACAGAGTTGAGTTGGGCCGACAAACAGTTTATGGAGGCCCAAATTGCCCGGGTTGATGACTTAGTCAGGACTGAGCTGGGTGCGCAGATTCATGGCCAAGAGCGGGATTTAGACGTCTTACAACGCGTTGTTAGTCGCAATTTGGTTGAGCGCACTGATACCCAGACACAACAAGCGCTCGGGCTAGCACTGGGCAACGTCATTGCCAATAAGACGGGTATGCAATGGGTAACCTATGTTGACGATGCGGGCAGGAGCCGAGCGCTGTGCGTAAAAGACACAACCCACTGCCTATTTCCAATGACGATGCTCTCGCGTCGCATGGCTGTAGGCCTTTATCCAGAGGTCAAGAAAATTTATGCGGAGGCCCTAGAAATGGTGGCTCCAGTCATAAACAAGAGCCCTTACGACGTCGCGACAGAGGGCTAATCTTGTCGACTACCCGTGTAGTGCCCTAGATCTTTTGACAGGCGCTCGCGGGCAATTGCACGATACGAGCGAAATGATGCGGCCATGACGCCACTTTGCTGAGCAATCTTCATTTGTTTGATCCGCTCGTCATCCACATAGCGGGCTAAGCGGTGCACCTTGGCCTTGGCGGGCCCATACAAAACCGGCACCCACTCGTCGATACAGGCGACGGCGTCTTCAGGAGAGAGCCGCAAGAAAGGGAAAAACGCGTTGTATAAACCCACCAAATTCTTCTCGCCTGGCGCGTGCAATGAACCTGGCGTCAACCAGCTGGCGGCAAAACGGAATGGGAACAACAAGATATTTTGGGCAGACTTCAACAGTTGGAAGATAAAATTCAACGGCAAATAAACTGTCAAAACTAAACACTGCACGATAAAACGCGAGCCATCGTTAGACCAAGACAGCCGCTTAAGATTGCGAGGCCAAAAAAGCGCTTTAACGTCGACTACATCCGCCACAAGTCGACGCCTATGATAACGGCGAGCGATATCGAAGCAGGCAGACTCGGCTTCAGATAACAGCCCAACGTGCTTGTTATGGGGAATCAAGAGAGTCATTTCCTTATGCCTTAATACCTATATAGCACGCAAATTTAGTAGCGCGGACAATATGTCTAGTTTACCTGCTTGCAGGGTAAATACACTTTTAACGCGCCTTTACCAGCTACCGCCTCTCTGAACAGCCCCTAATATAGACTATAGTACAAGAAAGAAAAACCCCCTCAAACACTCGCAACTGCTGCTCTGGCGCGCCAGGTCCAGTACTGCACCCGCCCATCAGGCCGCCTCAATCAATAGACCGCGAGCCCAACGTTGAGTAACGCCGGCGGCATCTGGTTATCCAATTTAGCCACATCGTCTAAATCGGCAATATCCAGCTCAATCGCACGCCGGCCTTTTAGCCATTGCTGCTGTTCGAGTTTAGCCTTTATATCTGCAGCGCTATTGGAAGCAGGCCATACCTGAATTGAAATTTGGCTTGTGGGCAGGTAAAAACTCAGGGGGAGTGGCGCGTCTGGCACGGATTGATTAATGCCAAATGCTAAGCCCTGCAGGTACAACCAGCTACCCAAGCGGGCAAACTGAGGGGAAGGGAAAGCGCGGCCATCGAGTGACTCGCCACAGCTCAGCTTATGTGCCCTATCGACTAACTCTGCTCGCGCAAGCAACGATTCAGGCCAGGTGACAAAAGGGATAGACGAATCTTCGGCGCGCTGTTGTTGCCCACCCATTAAGCGGCCAGAGTCTGACAACACCCAACCTTTAGGCCCTGGGGTCTGCCAACCCAATTCCGCCAAAACCAAATTGAGTAACCGTGCTGGTAGCTTTAGCTTCTGCCCAATCTGACTTGCGGTTAAGGGCGCCTCTGGCAGATCCTGCCAAATTCCATGCCCCACAATCGCTTCTGGCCACCCCACATATTCACCGTATTTAGGGTGACTTAGGTAAATGCCGCCCTCAAACTTGCCCTTCTCGGTGAGCTGCCAACGGTCGTCGACCTTGACCATCCAATGGGCGCGAGCCAAGAGTACAAATACCTCTTTAGGCTCTTTTGCGAGCTGCTTAGCCAGTGCGGTCGTCGATAGATATTTGATATCAGCCATATAACTGCTTTGCCTAAAAAACCTTCACATTAAAACAGTCTGCATGGAGGGTAAAGAATAACTCGCTATGAGCGGCCGTTTTTTGTACAATACGCGCCCTTTAAATTTGGCGACCGCGCGGGATATAGCGGTAGGCCATACTCTACCGAGATAATTCATGTCTTTGCCTTCCAGCTTTGCCGACCTGGCACTGGCTCCTGCCGTTTTGAAAGCAGTTGCCGAACTAGGTTACGAACAACCCTCTCCCATTCAAGCCCAAGCCATACCCCATCTCATTGATGGACGGGACATATTAGGTGTGGCACAAACCGGTACCGGTAAAACGGCCGCGTTTGCATTGCCCCTCCTGACCAAGATTGACGTCAATGACAGCAGTACGCAAGTACTTGTATTGACGCCCACACGTGAACTTGCGATTCAGGTTGCCGAAGCCTTTCAACGCTACGCTACCCACATGCGTGGCTTTCACGTGCTGCCTATATATGGCGGTCAGGAGATGCGCTCCCAATTGCGACAACTCCAACGTGGCGCCCAAGTTGTTGTTGGCACACCGGGCCGCGTCATGGACCACTTACGTCGTGGCAGCCTTCAATTAAACAAACTGAATGCCATCGTGCTGGATGAAGCCGACGAAATGTTGCGCATGGGGTTCATTGACGACGTTGAATGGATTCTTGAGCACACACCGGCCGAGCGTCAAACCGCCCTGTTTTCCGCAACTATGCCGCCGCCCATTAAGAAAGTGGCAGATCGCTATCTGAAATCTCCCGCAGAAGTAAAAATTTCGCCCGAGAGCAGCACCGGCTCAAACATTGAGCAACGCTACTGGATGGTAAGCGGCACCAACAAGATGGATGCCCTCACCCGTATTCTCGAAGTTGAAGATTTTGATGCGATGATTATTTTTGTGCGCACCAAAACCGCAACGGTTGAATTAGCTGAAAAGTTAGAGGCGCGCGGTTTCTCAGCCTCCGCTATCAATGGCGATATGAATCAGGCGCTGCGTGAGCGAACCATCGAACGTCTGAAACAAAACAAACTCGACATCCTCGTCGCCACCGATGTTGCTGCCCGCGGTATCGATGTTGAGCGCGTAAGCCATGTCATGAACTACGACATCCCATACGACAGCGAAGCCTATGTACACCGGATCGGCCGAACTGGCCGTGCAGGTCGAAGCGGCAAGGCCATTTTGTTTGTGGCGCCTCGGGAAAAGCGATTGCTCTACGCAATTGAAAAAGCCACCAATCAGCGCATTGAACGTATGGATCTGCCGACGGGCGATGCCGTCACAAAGCAGCGCATTGATCAATTTAATTTGCTATTAACCACTACCCTGACCGAGCAGCGCAACAAATTAGATTTTTTCTACGAGCTGCTCGCTGATTTCAGTCAGACCCATGACGTATCTGCTGAGGAAATCGCCTCCGCGTTGGCCTACCTGTGCCAGAAGGAGCGTCCACTTCAAGTCAAACTCGCGGATATAGTCGCCGGTTCGGACAATGACCGAGGCCGACGCAACGATCGGGGTGAACGTGGTGAGCGCGGCGAACGTGGCGATCGCAAAGACAAACGCGAGCGCGGCCCGAAGCGTGACGACATCCCCATGGATACCTATCGATTAGAAGTCGGTCGCGATCATGGTGTAAAGCCGGGTGATATTGTGGGTGCCATTGCAAACGAAGCGGGAATTGACAGCCGCAACATTGGTAATATTCGCCTTCAAGATGGCCATAGTACGGTTGAACTGCCGAGCGGCATGCCCAAGGAAACCCTGACGCATTTGCGCAAAGTGTTTATTCGTAGCCAGCCGATAAACATCAGCCTTGACGCCACCGGAGCCAGTGGCAATTACGAAAAACCAAAGCGGCGCCCACACAAAGGGGATCGCCCAGCACGTTTGGGCGATAAACCCGCTCGCAAGCCACGCAAGTCAAAAGCGCGCGACTAAGCGCCTCGCAGCGTGAAAAAATAATCCCCGCATAAAGCGGGGATTATTTTATGTGCGCTTAATACAATGACGTTAGGACTTCTAAAACATACCGCCAAACTCAACTAGCGTTGGCGCTGCCTCTTCGGCGGGTATATGGGCGCGGCGCCCTCAGGCCGGGTTTTGAAACGCTTATGCACCCATAGGTATTGCTCTGGATGCTGCTGAACTGAGCGCTCGATTTCCGCATTCATTCTGCCAGTATCTGCTTCAGCATCTTCAGTCGGAAACCCCTTAAGATGGTGCAGGCGCAAAACATAGCCATTAGCACCCCCTCTGTACGCCTCTGCAAACACCACCGCCGCACCGGTTTGGCGCGCAAACTGATGTACGCTTGGCACCGTAGCGGTTGGCACACCAAAAAATGGCACAAACAAACTTCGCTTTCGACCGAGGTCCTGATCTGCCGCTAACAGCCCAGCTTCTCCACGAGACAATCGCTCGATAAATTCCGGGACTTGTTTGCGCGGTATTAATCGTGCCTGGTAACGCTCACGCGATCGAGTGGCCATGTATTCCCACAACGCATTGTTGTTGACACGAAACAATACATTCACCGGCCGCTGCAGACTCAAATAGGCATACACCATTTCAACACAAGTATTGTGCAAGCCAAAAAACAGCACAGGTCGACCAGCTAACTGCTGGAGAACCTCACCGCCCTCAAGGGTAAAAAAACCTTCGAACCGCGAACGCCTGCTCCACCATACCAAGCCACTTTCGAACAGGGTTAAACCTGCTCCAGCAAAATGCGCACGCGCAACTTGCCAGCGTCGCGCATCTGACCAATCTGGAAAACAGAGCGATAAATTCTGCAATGCAATTGATCGCCGCTTTGGCAAAAGATAAAAAAGGCAACAACCTAGGCCGCCTCCAACGCGTTTCACTACACCATAGGGCAAGCGCGTAACCAACCACAAAAAGGCGAACCACAGCCACAACAGCCAGTACTTTGGCAACAAGAATGACCATTGAAATACTTGCGCCTCACGATGAGCTGCACTTGAGCGCGCCTGAATACTCGTTGTTTTCAATCACTAGGCCTCATCAAACATTTGGATATGGTAGCCCGCCTCCACCGCATCCTTTAATGCCTTATCTGCTAACAATATCCGATTGTCCGTCATTGTTGACTCCGGCAATCGTTTGCGATTTTCAATAACCGCCTCGTTAAAACCGGCACGCATTAAATAAATTTTACAAAGATTTTCCGCGCCAAATAGATCTTTAAAATTGATATAAACGATAAACGGAACCTGCTGCCCAACAGAGATCCCTGGCCGCGCTTTTACGGCGCTCGCCGAAACTGAAAATACGTACATAAATACCTCAAGTAGCCAAAATAACGCGCAACGCATCAAGTTTTAATGCCGCGGCGGATAAGTATTCTAATAACGCCTGCTGATCCTTTTTCAGCTGCTCAACCTCCTGTGGCCGAATTGCCGGATTGACCTTTGCAAGCGCAGCGAGACGCGCCACCTCATCACCTAGCTTCTCAGTAAGATTGGCCTGCGCTTGCGCTAACAACGCCTCTTGACGCGGGGCGACGGCCAACTGAGCCTTCTTGACTAATTCCGCAATGGGGTCGCGGGCTTGCTTGGCAATTTGCTGAGCAGTGTTGCGCGGCAACTTCTGTAGCAAGGGTTGTAATTTTTCACTGGTCAGCACGTCAGTTAGATCGCGACCAGACATATCCACCAGAACACGGAGTGGCGTCAACGGAAGATAACGGAACAACTGCAGAGCACTGGGAGCGGCCACGTTTAGCAGAAATACCGCCTCTAACATTAAGGTTCCAGGCTTGATGGGTCCGAGCTTGATAGTGGCCACGGAGGTATTTCCGAAACCACCACTTAGCACCATGTCCATTGCGCCGGCGACCATCGGATGCTCCCAAGTCAGAAACTCTATATCTTCTCGGGACAATGCCATTTCACGCTGATAGGTGACGGTGACACCATCACCGGGCAAAGCGGGAAAGTGTGCACACTGCATATGATCACCGGGGTGTAAAACCAAGCTCACCGACGAGTGTGGCTCTTGCTCAACGCCATAGGCATCAAACACACGACTCATGTAATCCTCTAGCTGACCCCGCCCCTCCTGCTCAATCAGCGCTTCAATCACACCATCTGCGACATCCATGCGGCAGGAATTCAATTCCAGCAAACGGTTCCGACCCGCTTCCAATACTGCTTTTAATTCTTGCGTCTGGGACCTTGCCGCATCAATGATTGCATCCCAATCATCTGTTTCACCTTCTAGTACCGCGGCAATCATTTCACATTGCTGATCGTAAACAGCAGCGCCCACGTGACACACCTCTTCGAAGGCGTTCAGGCCATCGTGATACCAGCTAAACAATTTTTCCTGTGGACTAAACTCGTAATATGGCACCCAAATGTGCACATCATTGCGCTGCCCGATGCGATCTAGTCTCCCGATGCGCTGCTCTAAAAGATCTGGATGCTTTGGCAAATCGAACATAACTAAATTGCTAGCGAATTGAAAATTACGCCCTTCGCTGCCGATTTCGGAACAGATAAGTGCCTGTGCACCTTCATCAATATCCGCGAAATATGCGGCTGCACGGTCTCGCGCAACCAGCGACAGTCCTTCGTGAAATGCGCTTACCGCAAAACCCTCTGACAAGCGAAGGTGCGACTCTAAATCCAACGCAGTTTCCGCGCTGGCGCAGATCACCAGTACTTTTTCGCCACGATGCTCCCGCAACCATTGACTCAACCAGGTCACGCGCGCATCGAATTCAGGCCATGTATCTCCCATGTCCTCGCGTAGCTGTTGCTCTGGCAGTAGATCGGGATCCATTAGTACGTCTGGCGCTTGCAATGCAACAGGATGCACATGGCGCGCTGGGAAGCCCTCGACGCCGTGACGGGTATTTCTAAACAATACGCGACCGGTACCGTGTCGATCCAACAACTGATTTAGCGCCACTTGCAAATGCGACGCACGCTCTAGCGCGTCTTCGGAGTTGACGATCTGTTGTACCACCTCAGCATCTACAAAATCTCGCAGTTGTGCTAATACTGAATCGGCAACCGCTGCCTGTGCCACAGATGCCACAGGAACAATTTTTTGTACCAAGGCATTGACGTCAGCGTACTCACCTTCCTGGCGCTTAAACGCCTCGAGATCATAATAACGATCAGGATCTAACAGGCGCAGACGGGCAAAGTGACTCTCTACACCAAGTTGTTCAGGCGTCGCCGTCAACAGCAATAACCCCAGCGCTTTTGCTGCCAATGACTCTACCGCTCGGTACTCATCACTGACCGAATCAACAGACCACTTTAGGTGATGCGCCTCGTCAACCAGCAACAGATCCCAATGCACCGACAGCGCCTGATCCAGCCGGACCTCGTCATCAACGAAAACCGACAAAGGGCAAATGATGAGCTGCGACGTCTCAAAGGGATTCGGAGCCTCAACCTCGTGCATTGACAACTCATCATCGTCGACAATCGACAAATCCCGCAACCGCTCTTCAGTGAACAAACTAAATTGCAAATTAAATCGGCGCAGCATTTCCACTAGCCACTGGTGAACCAAAGAATCCGGCACCAAAATCAGCACCCGATTGGCACGACCATTAATGAGCTGCTGATGCACGACTAAGCCCGCCTCAATGGTTTTGCCCAAACCCACCTCGTCGGCCAACAACACCCGTGGTGCGAAGCGATTGCCCACCTCATTGGCAATGTAAAGCTGGTGTGGCAACAATTGCACCCGCGCCCCCAACAACCCATAACTGGGGGACGATTGCTGCTGCTTTAGATACTCCAGTGTTTCCAGGCGCAAATTGAAGCGCTTGAGAGAATCCACTTGACCAGAAAACAATCGATCCATCGGTGCAGAAAACTGCACAAAGGAATCCAAATCAATTTCTTCAATTGCGTGCTCACGACCCTCAGGATCCAATCCTTGGTAAATCAGTAGTCCGCCTTCCTCGTGTATCGCGGTGACCTTGATACGCAACCCTTCAGCCGAGCGAATACTGTCACCGCGTTGATATCGAACGCGACTGATGGGTGCATTGTTCATGGAATAGGTTCTGCGCTCCCCCGCGGCGGGGAAACTAAGGGTCACCAAGCGGTCTTCGACCTCAAGTACCAATCCAAGCCCTAATTCGGCCTCTGTGTCGCTGATCCAGCGCTGACCCATTTCAAATGTCTGTTGAGACACGCGATACCTCGTTTTATATTGCTACCGGTCGCCCGGAAAAAGCGCACATTATAGCGCGACCACCCAACTTTCGGGCAGTAAATAGACGCCCATAAAAAAAGCCGGCACGCGGCCGGCTTTCATTTACAAGGGTAATTACAGCTTGCTGTCGAGCTCAGGAACTGCGTCGAACAGGTCTGCAACCAAGCCATAGTCGGCTACCTGGAAAATAGGCGCCTCTTCATCTTTGTTAATGGCCACAATCACTTTACTGTCTTTCATGCCCGCCAAATGCTGAATAGCACCAGAAATGCCGACGGCTACGTACATATCGGGAGCAACGATTTTCCCAGTCTGACCTACTTGCATGTCGTTAGGTACGAAACCCGCATCCACAGCGGCGCGCGATGCGCCAACGGCTGCGCCCAGCTTATCCGCGACCTTGTACAACAACTCAAAGTTGTCGCCATTTTGCATGCCGCGGCCACCTGAAATTACTATTTTAGCGCTGGTTAACTCTGGGCGGTCGCTCTTGGCAAGTTCCTCGCCAACAAATGATGAAATACCCGCATCGTGTGCCGCACTCACAGTTTCGACGCTTGCACTACCACCCTCAGCCGCAACGGCATCAAACGCGGTACCGCGCACAGTGATCACCTTGATCGCATCGGTGCTTTGCACCGTGGCGATGACGTTGCCAGCATAAATCGGGCGCTGAAAAGTATCAGCACTTTCAATACCAGTGATATCGGAAATCGCTTGCACATCCAGCAGAGCTGCCGCTCGAGGTAACACGTTCTTACCACCAGTAGTCGCAGGAGCCAGGATGTGGCTGTAGTTTTTACCCAACTCTGCAATTAGCAGACCCAAGTTTTCAGCCAAGCCATGGGCATAAGCGGCATTATCTGCCACGAGAACTTTCGCAACACCAGCGACTTTAGCCGCCGCTTCAGCCGCGGCACCACAATCTGTGCCCGCCACCAAAAGTTCGATGTCACCACCAATCGCTTGAGCCGCCGCAACGGTGTTTAACGTGGCGCCCTTCAGGCTCGCATTATCGTGTTCTGCAATTACTAAAATAGCCATTTAGATCACCTTTGCTTCGTTCTTCAATTTCTCGACCAGCTCCGCCACATCAGCAACTTTAATGCCTGCTTGACGCTCTGCTGGTGGGGCGACTTTTAACAGCTTAACGCGAGTGGCTGTATCGACACCCAAATCCGCCGGTGTCACGGTTTCGAGAGGCTTCTTCTTAGCCTTCATGATATTTGGCAGCGATGCGTAGCGCGGTTCGTTCAAACGCAAATCCGTCGTGACAATCGCTGGCAAGTTCAAGGCTACCGTCTGCAGGCCGCCATCGATCTCACGGGTGACCTTAACCTTACCTTCGGCAACATTGACCTCAGAGGCAAACGTGCCCTGTGGCATGCCGGCGAGCGCGCCCAGCATTTGTCCGGTTTGGTTGTTATCGCCATCGATGGACTGCTTGCCGAGAATCACCAAATCGGGTGTTTCTTTGTCGACGATGGCCTTTAAACACTTGGCCACGGCCAAGGGCTCTAAATCAGTATCCGTCTCAACGAGAATGCCGCGATCGGCACCCAGCGCCAAGGCTGTGCGAATTTGCTCTTGAGATTGCTTAGCGCCAATAGAAATCGCCACAATTTCGGTTGCAACGCCCTTTTCTTTTAGGCGCACAGCTTCTTCGACGGCAATTTCGCAAAATGGGTTAATAGACATCTTGGCGTTGGCGGTATCCGCCCCAGTGCCATCGGCCTTTGCGCGTACTTTTACGTTGTAATCAACAACGCGTTTTACAGCTACAAGAATCTTCATGGATATTCCGTTCGCTCTTCAGATGAGGACAAGAGCATGGGTGATTACATGCCCACCTGGTTTACTGTCTCACGATTATCCGGTATAAATTCGAACAAGCGTTTGAGAACCCCGCTATACTGACGTTTTTGCCCCCTAAAAGCAAGGAGCCAGAAGCGAGACAAAGCCTAGACCAGAGCAGGCTTTCGTATCAAACCCAAGTGAAAACGACATAAAAACCAAAGGGTTAACACCATTTTGATAGCCAAATTGGGCAATCTCAACATTGGTGGGCCAACCCGGCCTGACATATACTCTGGCCGCCACAACAACAGCCAGCCGCTGCACGCAGCGCCAGCACATTGAAAAAGGTAACGAGGAGAGGACTGTGGAAAGAGAATTTATGGAGTATGACGTTGTCATCGTAGGTGCAGGCCCAGCGGGGCTTTCTGCTGCCTGCCGCCTGCGTCAGCTCAATGAGGAGCTCACCGTGTGTGTGGTGGAAAAAGGCTCCGAGGTCGGTGCCCACATCCTGTCCGGCGCGGTATTTGAGCCCACAGCTCTCAATGAACTCTTTCCAGATTGGAAAGAAAAAGGCGCGCCACTGCACACCGAGGTCAGTGGCGACGATATTTACCTGTTAAAAGACAATGCCAAAGCGCAAAAGATTCCCGGCCTGTTTGTGCCTAAAACCATGCACAACGAAGGCAACTATATTATTAGCCTCGGCAACCTGTGCCGCTGGCTAGCCGAACAAGCCGAAGCCATGGGTGTTGAGATCTTCCCGGGCTTTGCCGCTTCAGAAGTGCTCTACCACGAAGACGGCAGCGTCAAAGGCATCGCCACTGGCGACATGGGTGTCGGGTTAAACGGTGAGCCCAAGGACAGCTACATGCCGGGCATGGAACTGCACGCTAAGTACACGCTTTTCACCGAGGGTTGCCGTGGCCATTTGGGCAAACAGTTAATCGCCAAATACGAATTGGACAAGGGTAAAGAGCCCCAACACTACGGCATTGGCATCAAAGAAATTTGGACCATTCCCCCTGAACAGCACAAACAAGGCTTAGTGGTACACACAGCGGGTTGGCCACTGTCTGAAAGCGGCTCTGCCGGCGGCAGTTTTTTGTATCACATTGAAGACCATCAAGTGGTTGTAGGCCTGATCACCGATTTGTCCTACAGCAACCCACACGTGAGCCCCTTTGACGAGTTCCAGCGCTACAAGCACCACCCTGTGATCGCCCAGTATTTACAGGATGGAACGCGCACAGCCTACGGTGCCCGCGCCATCGTCAAGGGTGGTCTGCAATCGCAGCCTAAGATGTCTTTCCCTGGTGGCCTGCTATTGGGTGACAATGCCGGCACGCTGAATTTCGCCAAGATCAAAGGCTCTCATACCGCCATGAAATCCGGCATGCTCGGCGCAGAGGTGGTTGCGCAAGCGCTGGCCGACGGCCGTAAGAGCGATGATTTGACGGAATTTGCAAGTGCCTATAAAGATTCATGGGCGTGGAAGGAACTGCATCAACAGCGCAACTTCGGCCCCGCGCAGCACAAGTGGGGCAACCTTTTGGGCTCGGCCTACGCGTTTATCGATATCAATATCTTTAATGGTAAATTGCCCTGGACACTGTCGGATCCAAAGCCTGACCATGCACAGCTTAAACCCGCAGACCAATGCCCTAAAATTGCCTACCCCAAACCCGACGGCAAGCTCAGCTTTGACAAGCTCTCTTCCGTATTTTTATCGAATACCAATCACGAAGAAGACCAGCCTTGCCACTTGCAACTAAAGGACAAGGACATTCCGATTCAAGTGAATCTGGCTAAATACGACGAGCCCGCGCAACGCTACTGCCCCGCAGGGGTTTACGAGGTAGTGGAGACCGCTGAGGGAGAAAAGCGCTTTCAAATTAACGCGCAAAACTGTGTGCACTGCAAAACCTGCGACATTAAAGACCCAGCCCAGAACATTACCTGGGTGGCACCGGAAGGCACTGGCGGCCCCAATTACCCCAACATGTAAAAATTTCCACAAAATAAAAAAGGGATTCAATGAATCCCTTTTTTATTGGCAAAACTTTGCGCACTTGCTGCACTGGCTTAAACGCCAATATCACCTTCGGCAAGCACAAAAAATTCCCCGCCGCTCCACACACCCATGCTACCTGTGGCGGCAGCTTCGGCCCAATCCACCAACTGATAAAACACATTGCGGTGCACCAACGCATCAAGACTGTAACGCACGCGCACAAATGGCAGCGGATTGCCCTCGCTGTCGGCGTCCACCGTCAAAGGGTGGGCCTTATCTAAAATGAACTCGTCGCCGGTGTGGGTGTAACAGGTAATGCACGCCTCTGGCCCACTGCCCGCTCGCTCCGCACGCACCACCAGCAGCGGCGCCACATCCACCTGAATGCGCCACTTTTCAACGGGCGTAACCAAAAAATATTCGCCAGACTCTTCCCACAACACAGAGGCAAACAGTGCGACGAGCGCCGAACGTTTAATTTCACCGCCCTCGTGAAACCAGCGCCCTTCGCGGTCGATTCGAATATCAATATCACCTGAAACCGGTGGCTTCCATAAATGCACCGGTGGGCTGCTTAGGGATTTGGCAGTGGCCGCCGATGACGTGGAATCGTCATTGCTACCTGCAGTTTTGGCAGCCAATAACTGAGACTCCAGCTCGTTGACGGACATAATTAGCACCTATGTGGGGGACTCTTTAGCGGACCCGGTAGTGAACCCGCACCAAACTCTCGCATTCACGAGCGCCACTAACGCGGCGCTTCGTATTGTTGATAGCTGTAGCGTTTGGCGAATGTTTCGAAGGCCGAGCTGTACAGCGCGTCAACCCGACCATTGTAACCGGGCAACCAACTCTCCTTAACCGCCAGCATGACGGCATCCACCAATTGGCCGGTATAGGCATCAAAAATAAGCAATTGCACACCCACCTCATCCCGACCGAAGTCAGCCTCTGGCGAACGCGCTGCCCACTCTGTGACGCTGTAGGCGCCATCGCCAGCAAACAAGAGCTGGGGGTAGATCACAAAATTAACACCATTGTGGCGGGCGTGCTGGACAGCGTCGGCGGGATTGGTGGCGCTGCTGGCCAATAATACGGTGGCAAACTGTTGCCGCAGGGCGGCGGCCAAGTGCTGACTTAAGGCTCGATCAACCTCCGGTTCTGGCCCGCTATTTGGGACGGCAACAAACCACGCACTGTTTCTTGGAGCAACCCAAGCTCTGGTACCTTGGACAGAATGCCGCTCCACCATCTGCAAATCTGCTAACAGGTCGTGGGCCGTATTAACCGTGTGGTTAAAGGTGCAAGCCGCCAACCACAGGGGGGCCAGCATTACTAAAAATCGAAGGTGCAACATTGTCAGCTTCCTAACGTGATCAGTGACGTTAACGGGAGCGATGCACATTATGTGCCTAATTCAATGCGCCTTCACCAGCGCCCTAATGACGAGCCTATTCGCCTGGCTCATCGGGCCGCGGGTGCTGGCGAACGGGATCCAAATTCCCCATATGCACGCCGATATCCTTGATGAAATTCATCAAGCCATCCATGTCTTCCACTAAGGGCCTGAAGGATCGCGAGTGATAGAGCTCTACGGCGCCCTGGGTCAATGCCCAGTAGGCTGCGTAATAAAAGTACGGCGGCACCCGCTTGAGCCGCCCCTCTTCAATTCGGCGCTCAAACATGTGGTTGAGGGTGTCTTTGGTGGAATTGCGTATAGCATGGAGCTCATCGATCCCTTCAGGGGCCAAATTGAGCGAGATTATTTTTTCTTCCAAACGCTGAAATAACCGGTCGCGCTGCGGATCGGCTATACGGGATTCAAAATACACCCGTGCGGTGGCAGCAAAGTCCCCATCTTCCGCCAACTTAAAGCTGTCTTTAAGACGGGCGGCCAGTGTTTGCTCATAGTCAAACAATAACCGCATATAGATTTCAACTTTAGAGGTAAAGTGTTTGTAGATAGTGCCCTTGCCAATGTCCACAGCTTCGGCGATTTGCTCCACGGTGACCTTTTCTTCGCCATGCTCCAGCAATAGCGCCAAAGCGGCGTCTAAAATCCGCTGCTCACGCTGGCGGAACTTCTGGACTTTCTCGCGGGCTTTATCCATGCTTCACACTCTCGGTTGATGGTTGTGACCAATATTAAAGCATAAGTCTCCAAGATTCTAAGCTTGGCTGCAATTCTCACTATTCGCAAAACCCATTTCCAAAAGTTGCCTAGAAAATGTCGAACCCGCTGCTTAACATCCTAGATATCGAACAATTGGATCTGAATTTGTTTCGCTCCCGACAACACCAAGAAAACCACCGCCACCATTTGTTTGGCGGGCAGGTGCTCGGCCAGTCGCTTATGGCCGCAGCGAGGACGGTGGAGGGGCGCATGCCACACTCTATGCACGCCTACTTCATGCGAGCAGGCGTCAGTGACATCCCGGTAATCTATGACGTCGATCCCATTCGCGACGGCGGCAGTTTCACGACGCGCCGGGTAGTGGCACGTCAAAAAGGCCGCGCCATTTTTAATATGTCGTGCTCGTTTCATATTGAAGAGCCGGGCTTTGAGCATCAGATATCTCTAGCCAAGATGCCGCCCGCGCCCGACACGTTGGACAAGGCCAGCTTTATTAAGCCTGAAGCGCAACAACCGGATGGCAGCGACGTGCACGCCATGTATTTTGATCTGCGCTCCGCTCAGCCCGACATCTATACCAGTAGCGAAGCGACACCCCCTTACAGTGAATTTTGGATGCGCTCGGTGGCGACCCTGCCAGACGACCCATTGTTGCATTGCGCCGCATTGGCATACGCCAGCGATATTGGACTCATGGCGACATCCACCCTGCCCCACCCAACCTCAATCATGTCGCCGGCGTTAATGCCTGCAAGTATCGATCATGCGATGTGGTTTCACCGCCGCTTCCGAATCGACGATTGGCTGCTATACAGCACAGATAGCCCTTGGGCCGGCGGTGCGCGCGGCATCAATCGGGGCTTGCTGTACGACACCCAAGGCCAACTGGTGGCCTCAACAGTGCAAGAGGGCCTCATTCGACCGATCACACCGCGATAGCGCCACCAATTCCCTTAGGGGCTTCTATACTGGGTGGGTCGTCTTACACAACTCACGGAGCCTCCTATGACCCACATCTGCATTTCAGACGCCATTGAAATACTCGAAGAGCTGGTTGCCTGTCTTGACGATGCCTACTGGGAGGCCGGAACAATTGAAGATAAAGATCGGTTTTATAACCTTATTTACGCCATCAACAGGGAACTGTCGGAATTAAGTAAGCTCAGCGTTCAAGATCACAACCTCGCCTACGAGCGAATTAGCCTCGAATTTACGCAGGCGAAAGACCGCCTCAACGCACTCAAAAATTCCGTCGACACCCAAGTCTTGCGCTCACGCACTGCACAACACCTGGCAGATTGCTTGGTCAGCATGCAGCAAATGCTCGGTTGACAGCGAGCGCTCGCGCCAGCCGTCCAGCACAACGCCGCGTACGCTCGCGACCAAATGGCTCACCTGCGAGTCGTGCGCCTGAGAGATATAGCCATTGCCCTCACTCGCCCAAGGTATCTAGTCCAAAATTGTTTAATAGCTAGGTATTCTGCACTGGAAAAACACACGCCTTGAACAATACTTAAACATACCGGTGTTGCTCTCCCCCCTTTTAAATGCAGCATCGGTGGCTATGCGAATAGCTAGTTTCAAGGATTTATCCTTTATGTTTCACTCCTAAAATGGTCTTGGCCCGGCATTCCCCCCCAGAAATGCCGGGATTTTTTTGTTCATTATTAATGCCTACTCGTGAACTCGCTGTAGACAGGTCAAAAACAAATTAAGCAGGCGTGCAGGCTTAGGTGATAGGCGCCAAATCGCTTCGAATTGGCATTGATAGTTAAAGTCGGCGTGCTCAATGCGCCTTAACCGGCCCGCAACCACCTGCGACTCTGCGTAGTGGTCTGGCAAATAGCCGATGTAGCGACCGCTGAGCAATAAATGCAAAATCGCTTCTTGATCGTACACAGTGGCAGCGCGCTGCAGCCCAAGCTTGCGCGCCTCTTCCATGTTGGGCGAGTGGTAGCCTAACCCCGCATATCGACATTGCAATATTGCTTCCGTCGACCAGGTGGTGGACGAATACAATGGGTGACTTGCACCGCAATAGAGGTGCATCCGCTCTTCAAATAACGGAGCATAAGAAAGACTGGCTGACGCGCGGTGACGGGGAATGACGCCGCAATGAAAGCGCCCCTCTATGACCCCTCGTTCAATTTCATTGAGCGGCTCCACATATATCTCAATGCTCACGTCGGGCGCCGCATCCGTAAATTTCGCAATCGCATCTGAGAGCCTGCACGCTTGATTGGTTGCGGTTTTATCGAAGAGCGCAAGGGTCAAGGTACCACTGAGATGTTGCTTGAGATCATTGACATCAGCGCGAAACTCATCGAGTGATCCCAAAGTGCGCAGCGCCGACTGGTACACTTTGCGCCCCTCCATGGTCAACGCAAACCCACTGCGTCCACGCCGACAAAGGGTTAAACCCAAGCGCTGCTCTAAATCTTTTAAATGGCGACTGATCGTGGATCGGCCAATGTTCAGCTCCAATTCCGCCGCAGTGACCCCGCCACTTTCAGCCACCACCTTAAAGACCCTCAGCAAACGAATGTCGGTGTCAGCCAACTGCCCTAGCAGTGCCTTTTGTTTCATAAAATTCACACTTTAAATGGATATGTTGCGATTTATACAACATAACAGCCCCGCTAAATTAGCGCCACCTGTCAACGCATGAGCGAGCCTTACCATGACCAACAGCCATTTAGCAGCCCACTGGATGCCCTTCTCCGGCAATCGGGAGTTCAAGCAAAATCCGCGGATGATCGCCAGCGCTGATGGCGCCTACTTCACCAGTACCGATGGGCGAAAAATTTTTGATGGATTATCCGGCTTGTGGACTTGTGGCCTCGGCCATTGCCGCCCTGAGATCAGTGACGCCATTGCCAAACAAGCGCGCACACTGGACTACAGCCCCGCCTTTCAATTTGGCCACGAGCTGGCCTTTGAGTTAGCCAACAAGGTCGTTGAGCTCATGCCCGAGGGGCTAAACCACGTGTTTTTCACGGGCTCCGGCTCAGAGAGTGCCGACACCTCCTTAAAGATGGCGCGCGCCTATTGGCGCAAGCGTGGCCAACCCAGCAAAACCCGACTCATAGGGCGGGCAAAGGGCTACCACGGGGTCAATTTTGGCGGGATCAGCGTGGGCGGAATCGGCCCGAATCGCGCGCTGTATGGCGACCTTATCAGCAGTGATCACCTGCCACACACCCTGCTCAAAGATCAGCCTTTTGTAAAAGGGATGCCTACAGAGGGCGCGGCACTCGCTGACGAGCTGCTGGAGATCATCGCACTGCACGATGCGTCCAACATTGCCGCGGTGATTGTTGAACCCTTTGCCGGCTCCGCCGGCGTGATCATACCGCCCCAAGGCTACTTGCAACGACTTCGCGAAATTTGCGACCAACACCAAATCTTGTTGATTTTCGACGAGGTGATTACCGCCTTCGGTCGCTGTGGTGGAATGACCGGCGCAGAGGTTTTTGGCGTCACCCCCGATATTCTCAATGTTGCCAAGCAACTCACCAATGGCGCCGTACCCATGGGCGCTGTGATAGCCACCAGCGACATTCACGATGCCTTCATGGAAAACGGCGGCCCCGAATACATGGTGGAATTTCCCCACGGTTATACCTACTCAGCACATCCGCTGGCCTGTGCGGCAGGCCTCGCGGCACTGGAAGTGCTACAGCGCGAGCAATTGCCACAGCGCGTGGCGGAGTTGGCCCCCTACTTTGAATCACAACTGCACCAACTGCGCGATCGCCCCCACGTGGCAGGGATTCGCAATTTCGGGTTCGCCGGCGCACTCAGCCTTGCGCACTACCCCGGTGAGCCGGCACGCCGGCCCTATGAGATCGCCATGGCCATGTGGAAAAAGGGCTTTTATGTTCGCTATGGCGGCGACACCGTGCAACTGGGCCTGCCATTCATTACCGAAAAATCAGAAATTGACACCTTACTCAACGCACTGGCCGATACCCTCTCCAGCCAATAATTCACACCTAGCTATGCACAGGATACTTTCATGACAGTCATTGGACACATCATTAACGGCGAACAGGTCAATAGCCATGGCCGCACCCAAGCGGTATTTAACCCCGCCACGGGCAGCAGCGAACGCAGCGTGCAACTGGCTGATGCAGACACTGTGTCCCAGGCCATTAGCGCCGCCTCCGCGGCCTTCCCCGCCTGGCGTAACACCCCGCCCCTCAAGCGGGCTCGAGTGATGTATCGCCTCAAAGAGTTGCTCGAACGCCACGCCGATAAAATCTGTGAACTGGTCACCGATGAACACGGCAAAGTGCTCAACGATGCCATGGGCGAATTACAGCGTGGCATTGAGAATGTCGAATACGCCACCGCGGCGCCGGAACTGCTCAAGGGCGAGCACAGTAAAAATGCCGGCCCCGCCATCGATGCCTGGAGCGAATTCCAACCGCTGGGTGTGGTGGCCGCCATCACCCCGTTTAACTTTCCCGCCATGGTGCCTCTGTGGATGTGGCCCATGGCCGTGGTGTGTGGCAACTGCGTCGTACTCAAACCCTCGGAGCGAGCCCCGAGCGTGGTAAAATTTATCGTTGAACTGGCACATGAGGCCGGACTGCCTAAAGGCGTGCTCAACTTGATCAACGGTGATAAAGAAGCGGTCGATACGCTGCTCACCGACCAGCGCGTGCAGGCGGTGAGCTTTGTGGGCTCGACGCCCATTGCCGAATATGTGTACCAAGAAGGAAGTCGCCACGGCAAACGCGTGCAGGCGCTGGGCGGCGCCAAAAACCACGCCATTGTTATGCCAGACGCCGACATGGAAAACGCTGTCAGCTCCTTAATTGGTGCAGCTTTTGGCTCATGCGGAGAACGCTGCATGGCCATTTCGGTTGCCGTCGCCGTAGGGGGCGCAGCTGCCGACCAACTGGTTGCCGGCCTCTCCGCTGCCATGACCAAGATAAAGACCGGCACTGGGCGCGATAACAGCAACGACATGGGCCCCCTAATCACGAGCGCACACCGAGATAAAGTTAGACAGTTTGTCGATGACGGCGTGTCAGAGGGCGCTACATTGGTGGTGGATGGCCGGGCGTTGTCGGTAGCAGACCATCCGGACGGCTTCTTTATGGGCCCCTGCCTGTTCGACCACGTAACGCCATCCATGCGCATCTACCGTGAAGAAATTTTTGGGCCAGTGCTGTGCGTACTGCGTGCTGAATCGCTAGAAGAGGCCATGAACCTGATCAACGATCACGAGTTTGGCAACGGCACGTGCATATTTACCCGAGATGGCGAAGCGGCCCGCTACTTCAGCGACCACATCCTCGTGGGCATGGTCGGAGTCAATGTGCCGCTGCCCGTACCCATGGCATTCCACAGCTTTGGCGGCTGGAAACGATCGCTATTTGGAGACCTAAGTGCCTATGGCCCCGATGCCGTGCGCTTTTACACGCGCCGCAAAACCATCACCCAGCGCTGGCCCTCGTCTGGCGTACGCGAAGGCGCGCAATTCACCTTCCCAAGCTAAGTAGCGCACCCTTTCATGGCTCACAGGCTGCGGGCCATGAAAGGCGTTATCTCTGCAACAGCGGCGCACAGGCTCTACTCTAACCGGGTCTTCTTGCGCAACGGATAGCAAGCTCGCGACATTAGCGGTTTTCGCCGCGGGAGCACCTCGCTATAATCCCCCGCCGGTGTTGGCGCGGCGCGGCATTGAAACGCTTTGAAACCTTTGCCCAAGCACAGACACATCGCCAAGGCCGCCAGCCACTCAATCGCGATGCGCACTCCACACACACTCGCCCAACAGGATTCATAGCCTCCGTGTTTACCCTTGCTGCAGCCTTCGACGCCATCGATAACATCAACGCTCTAGACCCCAACAGCGAGTCTGTAGAGGGCGAGCCCATAGCAAAGTCATTGATATACGGCCAACGCATGAGCCGTTGCCTTGCGGCGTTTAAACCTCAGGCCAGTGATGCGCTTGCCATTGCTGCGCGCGCGCAACATATCGAACGCTGGGTGATCCCCCGCAGTGACTACCCCATGAATCGAGCGGGCTACCACAGCTGGCGCACTGAACTCGGTCAGCACCATGCGCGGCGCACGCAAACGCTGCTCACAGGGCTGGGTGCGGATACCCAGCTGATCGAAGAGGTGGGCCGACTCCTGCGCAAGGAAGATCTCAAGCACGATCCAGACACGCAAACGCTAGAGGACGTAGCCTGCCTCGTCTTTATCCAGTTCTATTTAGACGCCTTCAGTCAGCAGCACGACGAGCCAAAGCTGATTCGCATCATCCATAAAACGTGGCGCAAGATGTCTGATGGAGGGCGCGCAGCCGCATTAACAATTCCCCTCAACCCAGCGCTGCAACTGTTGATCAATAAAGCGCTCGGAGTGCCATAATGCTGGCACTGTTAAAACACATCCATATGGGTTTGGCATTGCTATCCATCACAGGATTTTTTGTGCGTGGCATTGGGCGGCAATTAGATGCCCCATGGCTCCACAGCCGCCTGACTCGCGTAGCGCCTCACATCGTCGACACCGCCCTACTAGTTAGCGCCTTAGGACTGCTGTACGCCTACCAGTGGAACCCGTTTCAACAGGACTGGCTTACCGCCAAAATATGCGCGCTGCTCATCTACATCGGCCTGGGGGTTATCGCCTTTCGCTTGGCGAAAACTCCGAGGCATCAAGCTACCGCATGGATTTTGGCGCTATTCACAGCCATCTATATCGTTTGCGTAGCATTCACCAAAGACCCAACACCTTTTCTGCAGTAATCGGAATCCAATCTATGTGGTTTAAGAACTTACAAATTTATCGCATTAGCGATGGCCATTCGCTCGATCTGTCGTCGCTCAGCGACACGCTGAAGGCCAATGCATTTGCCCCTTGCTCGCAACAAGATATGTTCAAACAAGGCTGGGTACCGCCGCTCGGCAAACACAGCACTGAATTCACCCACATTGCGCAAAACGCTGCGCTTATCACACTTCGCAAAGAGGAAAAGGTTCTTCCCGCCGCGGTAATCCGGGACATGGTGGAGGAAAAGGCAGGCCAAATAGAAGCGGCAGAAGAGCGGCGCGTTTACCGCAAAGAAAAGGAGCAAATGAAAGAAGAGATCCTGTTCGAATGCCTACCTAGAGCACTGCGCAAGAGTCGCCGCACACATGCACTGATCGATTTGGAGCAGCGACTCATCATCGTCGATGCCGCAAGCCCCACCCGCGCCGAAGAGCTCATCACTGCGCTCCGTCAAAGTCTGGGCTCGCTCCCGCTGGCGCTTCAACAGTACGAGCTGTCACCTGCGGTTCAAATGACCCAATGGGTCAGCGGCAATGAACTACCAGACGGATGGCAATTGGAAAACGAGTGCGAATTGCGAGAAACCGGAGAGGAAGGCGCCGTACTTAAATGCAAACGCCATGACCTGCTGTGCGAAGAAATCCAAAGCCACATTGACGCGGGTAAGCAAGTGTTCCAGCTAGCGCTCAATTGGCAGCAACAACTGACCTTCGTACTCACCCACGAGGGGCATATAAAGCGACTGAGCTTTGGCGACGAACTCAAGCAAGAAGCGCAAGACAGTGGCAGCGACCAGCTGACCTTGCTCGACAGCGAATTCACGTTGATGACCTTATCGCTGCGACGATTCCTACCGGACCTCGCCGAAGCATTAGGCGGCAACAAAGCCGAAGCAGTTTAAATCCCTTCACGCCCTATTCCGCGCATTTGAGACCCAGTTAACAGCTAATACCTAGGTATTAGCTGATTTTCTGACCTCTTTCACACCCGCTATGACGTAAGAGTCACAAAATTCACTATTGACTTAACCTTTAACTTGACGTATATCATAAAGGGTGTGTAACGAAATAACGCAAAAGCATAACGACTACGGCGGCTAATCATGAAAAAAATCATACTTGCACTTGGACTCGTGGGGCTCTTTGCAGCGCCTGTGACCCTGGCCTGCGACGAGGCCTGCCAAAGGGAAAAGGCTACAAAGAAAACGGGTGAAGACTTCCCGAAATACCTGACTTGGAAATATTGCGAAGGCATTGCCGGCGAATTCATGACATCCACCATGAAAAGCCTGCAAAGCTACACCGAAAAGCACCTAGACGTTACCCGTCGCCGTGGCATGCGCAACACCCAGAGCTATCTGGAACAGCGCAAAGATTGGCTGACCGAGTGTGACAACTATATGGCTGCCACCGGTAAAGGTCGCGTTTTCCGCGACGACAAGACCACCAACAACATCATGGCTGCTATCGATAGCGTCAATGCAGAGCTGGGATCACTCCTGAGCGGCGTCACCTACGCCAATGAAGGCGGCGATGACACCCAAGTTGCTCAGACCAAGTTTGACGAGTTATTTACTTTGGTAGATAACCACAAGAACATTCTGCTGATGAAAGGTCATATGATCACATCGCGGTAACCGTTCCGATTGACGCCGAATTAAAAACGCCAGCATTACGCTGGCGTTTTTGTATCTGCAGACTTGCGCTTTATTGAAAGCACTGGCCGGTCAACATTCGATTTAGGCATCGCCGGCTTAGGCTTCGGTGCGGTGCGCTGTTTCGCCGCCTTGGCAATGGCCTCAACGCCGTGGCGCAACAACCGCGCCTGCTCAATCACACTAAGCTCTGGCGGGAAACGCCCAGGATTGACGCCCTGCGGATCGCGGGGGTTACCATCAACCGTCAGACTAAAGCCGCTGCCATGCTGGGCTGACTGGCCGTCCGCACCTACTGTCCAATCTTCAAAGTCCATGAGTAAAACTTCCTTCCTTAATTCTCTTCACCGCCCTCGCCCAGTAATTCGCAGCGCAGACCGACGCTTCGGCACCACTAAAAGATGCGCATTAGACCACAATTCAACACCAGAAGGGTACTAGACGTTCGGTGCACGGGCTGTGTAACAGGTCCCATAGCGTGCTAGCGACCCGGGGCTTGAATCAATTCGTCCAATATTGCGGGGTCATCAAAATGCCGACGACCGGTGAATGCAACCGCGTGATGGCCAGGCGCTCGGTGACTGCCTGCGGCAGGAACACCCATGGGCCAAAAGAAAAATCGCTCAGAGCGCAGCGATTCTGGTACGCGCCCCGCACGATTGAAGATGGACCAGTAATGGATTGCGTCTGCGGTTAAGGGGCCCACCACCCCGCCACTCGCCCACTGCACCGGCGTCATTGGCATGGAAACTGCCGCCTGAGGGGGAGCACTTGGCCGCACGGCGAGTAATCGATGGGTGTCGGCACTCAGATAAAGTCTTGGGCCAGCGCTTAGCGCCTGTATCGGTCCGACATAATGGGGCTCTTGCCAAAAGGATTCCGGCGCAAGTGCGACATAGCCTGCGGCCGGGTAAAGCTGATACCAGCAGCCGCAGGTGTGCATGGCATCAAATGCAATGGGCTCGCCGCCCATCGTTAAGTGCACCCGCCAATGGAGGCCATCTAAAGTACCCGACAAAAAATCCAGTGGCCCTTGCGCCGGGCGCTCCAAAAACCAAATTTGGTAATTGAGTTGTAAGGTTTGGCGACCGTTAAACCAACCGAGACTTGGGTAGACGTAAACTCTAGGGTCGCGCCCATCAAATCTCAACTGCCCTTCGCCCGTGCGAACCAATGAGCCGGGTAGATTCGCCGCACCACTCCCCGATGGCAGCGCGAATTGCGGTGCCCACCGATCGAACAGACTGGACCAAGCAACCCCGTTTACACCTTCGAGGACCGGACTGGTGTGCCAGCCAGCGCCCGAGGCCGGCGCAAATAATTGCCACGCCATCGCATCGTCGCTGAAAGCAGCCTGCTCCTCGGCTGTATGTGCCAACTCCCGATTCACTCCGGCTAAAAACGCCAAGCGCGTAACGGGGTACAAACCCAACGCCCGCAAGCTGGTTCGGTATTCCGCCGGCACTGTTGCGCGCGCAACAAGCTTTTGCCAAGCGCGCTTATCGTTAGCCAAATGTTGCAACAGAGGATCTATACAGCTGGGCGCACCAAGAGCGAGAGCTTCGTTAGCCATGGCGTTGGCCCAACGCAACCACTGCAGCCGCAACTCAGGCGTACTAGCCCTGGGGATTTGAGAGGCCAACTGACGATCTACGCGGAGGAAGGCAGCACCCGCAATTGGCGTGTAGGGCAGATAGCTGTGCGCAGCGCGGTATTCAGCTGCGCGGTAAATGTCGGTACAGGCGTGATGGTCCGGCGCTACAGGAATTTGCGTACAGGCGCTTAAAGCGCCCACAAGCAGCCCTAACAGCCATACCGGAATATTATTCCGCCGTGGTTTGACGAGCTTTTGCACGCTGCTGACGCTCGGTGGGCGCGCGCCCGATATGGACATCGTTGCGCATGTTAGCCAATTCAATTTGACGCTGCCGCTCTTCAAATCGACGGCGCTGCTCCTCTGTTAACAAATGGTGGCAGCGAGGGCAACAGACGCCCTGCTCAAATTTGGCTGACTGCTTGTCAGCTTCTGTTATCGGGTGCCGACATCCGTGACACAAATCATAACTGCCACGCTGCAGCGCATGATTAACCGCAACGCGATTATCAAATACGTAGCACTCGCCCTGCCACAAAGAGTCGGTTTCCGGCACTTTTTCGAGGTAATTAAGGATGCCACCCTTGAGGTGATACACCTCCTCAAACCCCTGCGATTTCAACAGTGCTGTGGATTTTTCACACCGAATACCGCCAGTGCAGAACATGGCCACTTTCTTGTGTTTCTTGGGGTCTAAGTGGGTCTTTACATATTCAGGGAATTCTCTAAAGCTCTCAGTGGCCGGATCTAATGCCCCCTTAAAACTGCCCACCTCATACTCGTAATAATTTCGGGTATCAATCAGCGTCACCTCGGGATCACTGATCAAGGCATTCCAGTCTTCAGGTTCCACATAGGTGCCCACGACTTCCTGCGGGTCTATGCCCGGCACACCCATTGTGACAATCTCTTTTTTCAGCTTCACCTTAGTGCGATAGAAAGGCATTTCGTCCTCAAAGGACTCTTTAGTATCCAAGGTTGCAAACGCAGGCTTGGCCTTCAGGTACAACAACAGATCATCGATGCCCGCACGCGTACCCGCGACAGTGCCATTAATGCCTTCAGAGGCCAGCAGTAAGGTGCCTTTAACCTCTAAGCGCGTCATTTCCGCCAGGAGCGGTTCGCGCAGCGCCCGATAGTTGGGTAAAGACACGAATTTATAGAGTGCACAGACAACGTAAGACATGAAGAACAACCATTACAAACCAGAAAACAGCCGCGCATTGTAGTGATTGCTCAAATACTGCACAACCGCGATTTTCAGCGATTAACCGACCTTACTGCCGCCCAGACACTGAGGTGAAGCAGGCGCCTGATCGCCCTGCCATTGATCTGGAGCCCAAGTGTGCAGAGCCAATGCATGTATTTGCTGCATGATCTCACCCAACGCACCGTAGACAAGCTGATGCTGCTGCACCAGTCGCTTGCCCGAGAACGCCTCTGCCACGAGCTGCACTTTAAAATGAGATTCAGAGCCAGCCGGCACATTGTGCATATGGCTTTCGTTTTCTATGGACAGAAATACCGGATTAAACGCTTCGCGCAATGCGGCCTCAATGGCTTGTTGCTGAGACATAGACAACCACTCAAAACAGAATTTGGAGAAAATTTCGGTGCTGCATTATAGCGCGAGCGGAGGCCAAATAATGCAATTGCACAAAAATCCAAAAAAATTACATGACTGATTAGTCATTACTTGTAACCCCTTCGACTTTCAGCATAAAGTACTACGTATTGGCGCGATAATTAACGCATTAACAATTAACGCCACTTGATAATTGGCCCTACCGCCTATCTTCTATTGGATCACGCTAATGACAAAAGCAAATACACCGCACTTTGTAGAGCGCCGAACGGGTCGCGACCGCCGGGAAGAAAACGACAGTTGCGCAGCGCTGCCCATCGACTTATATCACCGTAAACGCCGTAAAACGCCCGATCGACGCGCAGCCGATCGCACCCTAGCCGAAGATAAAATCCACTTTTATGCCAGCCAGGGCGTCGCCACAGAAGTTCACTGAACGCTAGCGACCTATGGGGTAGTGCGGGAAGCGCTGAAAAAAGGTCGCCACATCAAAGTGCTTTCGCACTTGCGCATAATAATCTTGATGGCGATGACGGTGCGAATTATGTCCGTCATACTGCAAATGATCCAAACACTCACTGCACACCGACATTCCAGCCGGTTTCCGAGCCCCTACAAAGACATCGGGCAACTGAGGGAAATTTTTACACCAACACAGGTGATACTCTGCACACTGCGGCTGCCAAACAATCACTCGCGCATTTTTATAGGCAACGGTGTGATCCAGTAATTTACGCAACGCCACAGTGCCTACAGCAATACCCTGCCCAGCCAACTGAATGCGCTCCTCACCGGTTAAATGCAATACCGGATCAAAAAAATCAAACTGCCCCAGCTCGGTAGCGCCCATCTTTTTGCGCAACGCCAACAGCGGCGGAAAATCAGTAAAATCGGGCAAATTCACTAGCGGACGTCCTGCAAGATAGTGGCTATTCGACCATCTGCATCGGTTCGCACGCGAAATTCCACTCGCCTTGAACGCGCATCATCTTCCAGCCCCTCGTCACTGAGTACGGGCTTAGAAGAAGACAGCCCATTGGCGGTGAGGTGTGCGGTTAGCCACGCTTTTTCCAGCGCGACGGCTGGCAGCGAAAGTACGTACCCCAACGCCGATCGCGTGCGCGCTTGCGACAGTGCCATATTGCGAATGTAGGCTTCATCGGGCGTAGTACCCAACCCCCAATCGCTGGACGTATGACCCTCGATACGCACCTCGAGAATATCCTGGCGGTATTTTTCGCGGGTTAAAATTGACACATAGCGTGGAAAAAAATCTGCCAGTATGGCTGAGAACGCTGGATTTAATTCAGCCTCACCACGATCAAACAGCAACTCTGTATTGTAAAAGCGCAGGCTCAAATCGCGATTAAGCTCAGCGCCCCAGCGCGGTAAATCGTCGGCAAATTCTTCCTGAAGGTCTTGGTAAAGCTGGGTTCGCAGTCGATCATATAAAATCGCTACGTCTTTTATCTTTCTCGATTCAATCTCCAACTGCACCATGTAAATGACAGAGATCAACAAAAACACCATCATTAGCCCACCCATCAAGTCACTGACGGAGACCCAGTGTTCTTCCTGCTCTAACGTGTCATTCGGTGAGGGCTCGAGCCCGCTGCTGAGGTTTGGCATCGCGTGGATTTACCTGTTCGGCCAATTGAATAAGATCGCGCAACCTTTCCGTGAGCGGCGCATAATCATTTACAAATTTTTCAGACAGTGAAGTCATTTGATAGCCAAACGTTTTCAGCGCCTGCACTAACTCCTGCTCTAAGCCCTGCTGAATTGCGGTCAAGTGCTGTGCCACACGGGCGTCACTATCCTCCGCCAGGGATGCGAGCTGCTGATGCACCCGCTCAGATGTTTCAGTGAGCTGACTCAACGATTGTTGTAGCGCCACATCCACCGCTTGCTGATTCTGACTGACCGCCGATGTTAACTGGGTCGTCAACCCATCGATGCGAGCGCCCAATTGCGGCAAGCCCTGAGCCGCTCGCTCAGACACATCCGCCAACACTTCAAGTTGCGTTGATAGCTGGCGTGATTGAGCTTCAGTGCCCGCCAATAATTGCCCCAGTGACGTTGAAACCTGTTTGAATACTTCGGCATGCTGCACCATGTCTCGATAGGCTTCGGCGGCCTTATCCAACAATTTTCCATTGGCATCTTGACTGCTCAACAAGGCTTCTAGCTCACGCTTATAATTTTCCTGCCATTGCAACATCTTTCCGACAGCCGCGTTTAACTCGCGGAAATTATCACCGTACTGGGCATTGATCTCAGCATTAAAATCGCGCATGACTTTTTCAATAGCCACCACCAGCGCCCGTGCGTTGGCCTCGGCCATTTCGGTTTGATAAGACCTGAGCTGCTGAACAATTGCATCCAGCGCCGTCAACTGCTCTCGGTGTTGCTGCGCCAAGGCAAGCGATAAACCATCGCCCTCTGCGGGCGTTAAGCTCTGATGGATGTCAGTGAGCAAATTCGCTAAATCCGTGACACTGGCG
Organism: Simiduia aestuariiviva; assembly: GCF_014192475.1. Lineage (GTDB taxonomy): Bacteria > Pseudomonadota > Gammaproteobacteria > Pseudomonadales > Cellvibrionaceae > Simiduia > Simiduia aestuariiviva. Next base: position 195,404 of record NZ_JACHXZ010000002.1, on the reverse strand, counting down.
GTGTGGTAAGTTTCCTGTTTCTTGCGCTGTCCCATCACCGCAAAGAGGTGTCGCATCTTGACGCCAAGCGCCCCCAACAACCCGACAATCGAGGTCCAGAATGCCGTCTTGAGTCCGTCAATAAGCTGCGGGACACTGGCACTGATATCCGTGGTATCAAATTCGAGCAGGCCGAGTGCGACACCAAGGAAGGTGCCGAAAATTCCCGTACTGGTGAGAATGGCTGGCGACTGTCCAGCGGAGTGACTGTTGTAACCGGGGCCGATAAAATACACGGCTAAAATGCAAATGAGTGCCATCAGCCCCAGTGTTAAGGGTGGAAATTCAGCCAAAAATGCCATGGCACGCCCTGTATGGTCTTATTTTATTTTCGTGGTTATGCCCACAATATAGACCAATGGGGCCTTGGAACAAGCCCCCTATTCACATTACTGAAGACTCATCTAGCTCCGACGATCCGCAGCGCGCTGTTTACGCTCCCCTCGCTTATCGGTGCGGCGATTCATGCGCTCCCCTTTTTTATCCAAGCGACGATCGATACGATCACCCTTCTGATCCAGACGGCGATCAATCCGCTCGCCCTTGTTATCTAAACGACGATCTATTCGATCACCCTTGGCATCCAGCTTAGCTGCACGCACCTCGTGGCCATTGGCCTCGGCGCGGTCGGCACGTCGGTCGAGGCGCTGATCGATGCGATCACCTTTCTTATCCAGTCGCCGCTCAATGCGATCGCCCTTGTTATCAAGTCGCTGCTCGATACGATCACCTTTCTGATCCAAGCGCATTTCCTTGTGATCGCCACGCACATCGTGGCGCTCTGCAATGGTGTCCTGAGCTAATGCAGCACCGCAGAACAGCAAAGTAAAGGTGGTAACAAGGCTAATAGGAGTCATTGATTTCATCGCTAATCTCTCTTTGTAATGGCAGTTAGAAGTGTCAATTCACCCTATACAACGGCCATTCCCATAAATGGTTGACGCGACAGCGAAACATTTTGTCGAGCGCGCGTAAAACTAGGGGTGCACCACTAAATCCACCAATTGATCGGCTAACGACGCGAGCGTGAAGGGGCCATCGGGTTTGTACCAATGCCAGGTTTCCATGGCCGCGCCCCGAATAAAATGGCGCGCCAAACTGGGCTCTGCAGAGAGCCCGCCCGCAGCTTTTAGGTTCTTCAGGCAGTCCAACCAGCGCTGCTCATAGCGATCACGCAACGCCAGTATGTGGGCTTGGCTCGCCGGACTGAGAGAGCGCCATTCAGTGACCAAAATGCTAAAACCCGTGCCTATTTCGCCATGAATTGCCTGCAATTCACAGGCGACCAACACCCGCAACCGGTCGCGGGGCTCGCGCTTGCCCGCCAACTGGCGCTCCATTGCATCCTCCACCAGCAATATCAGCTCCTCCATCAGCTGAGCCAGAATGGATTCTTTGTTGGGGAAGTGATGAAACAGGCTGCCCGACAGAATGCCCACCTCCGCGGCGATATCGCGCACCGTGGTACGGGCAAAGCCCCTCTCGCGAAAAAGCGATGCCGCTACGCGCAATACGCGCCCTTTGGCCGACTGTTGGTTTTCTAACACACGGTCGCTGGTCAAGCCGCACACTCCCTGCTTAAACAATTAAGGGTGGCAATTAATCGGAAAAACCGCCTATTGTCAACCAAGCGCTTGCTTGGTATTGTCGACTCATATAATCAATAACAGGGAGCCACCATGGCCAACTCACCCGCTGTTATCACCTGCGCCCTAACGGGTGTGCTTACCAACCCAGCACAACATCCTGTGCCCGTGACCGCGCGAGAAATGGCCACTGCCGCCCGTCAAGCCTTTGAAGCGGGCGCGGCCGTGATGCATGTCCACTTCCGTCGGCAGGAGCCAGGCCAGGGCCACCTGCCCTCCTGGGAGCCCGAAGTGGCCTTTGAAATTGCCGAAGCCATACGGGCCGCCTGCCCGGGCGTACTGCTTAATTTTTCCACTGGCACCATCAATCGCGATCAAGCTGGCCCCATTGCCTGTCTGCAACGGTGCAAACCGGAAATTGGCGCCTGCAACGCCGGCAGCCTTAACTACTTAAAGGTCAAGCGCGACGGCACCTGGGCATGGCCACCCATGCTTTTTGAAAACACGATTGAGAAAATTGAAGAGCTGCTAGCGGTCATGGCCAGCACCGGTACCCGTCCAGAGTTCGAGTGCTTTGATCTGGGAATTGTGCGCTCTGTGGGCATGTACCAAGAAGTGGGGTTAATCGATCGGGCTAGTTTCAATTTTGTCATGGGTGTTGCGAGCGGCATGCCCGCAGACTCTGAATTGTTGCCGTTGTTGCTCAAATACCTGCCCGGCGATAACCCCTGGCAGACCACATTAATCGGTCGACAGGAGATTTGGCCCGTCCATCGACGCACTGCTGAATTAGGTGGGCACTTGCGCACGGGCCTAGAAGATACTTTTTACTTACCTAATGGCGAACGCGCAGCGCACAACGGGCAGCTAATTGAAGCGCTGGCAAAGATCGCAGAGCAATCGGGCCGCGCCATTGCCAGCCCGGCACAAGCACGAGAATGTTTTTTATAGGACTTGCTATGAGCTACCAATCCGTACTTAAACCCGACCTTTTCAAAAACCAATGCTTCATAGTCACGGGCGGTGGCAGTGGTATTGGCCGCTGCGTCGCGCACGAGCTGTCATCTTTAGGAGCACACGTGGTCATTACGGGCCGCACGCAAGCAAAACTCGATCGCGTCAGTGAAGAGATACGCAATGACGGTGGCTCCGTGAGTAGCGCCAGCTTTGATATCAGAGATGAGGTGGCGGTAACCCAAGCAATCGCCAACATCATTACCGAGCACCCGGTTATTCACGGCCTTGTAAATAACGCAGGCGGACAATTTCCAGCGCCTCTCGAACTCATCTCGGCCAAAGGCTTTGAGGCGGTAGTGCGCAGCAATCTGCTTGGCGGGTTTCTCATGGCGCGCGAAGTCTACAAACACAGCATGCAAAAACACGGTGGCGCCATCATAAATATCACCGCCGATAATCTAAATGGCATGCCCGCGATGGGCCACTCAGGGGCAGCGCGTGCGGGCATGGAAAACCTCACTAAAACCTGCGCGTGGGAATGGGGCTTTTTTGGCGTTAGGGTCAATGCCGTAGCACCCGGCTGGGTTGCATCCAGTGGCTTCGACACCTACGACCCACAATTCCAAACGCTCATCAAAGGCGTAAAAGACCACGTCCCCTTAAAGCGCCTGGCATTCGAGGCCGAGATCAGCGCCGCCATTTGTTTTCTACTCAGTCCCGGTGGGGCTTTTATCAATGGTCACACGCTGCGCATCGACGGCGGTTCGTCGCTAGGTTCTGCACCCGCTATTTGGCCGCTGCCCGAAGGGCCTGCAGCCAACAGCAGTCCATTCAATGGCTTTCATCGCGCTGAATTGCCTGCCATGTTGCGCGACAGCGAGAACGAATAGATGCCTAAGCTAATTACCCAATTGCACATCGACAGCGCCACTGCACGGGAAAACCGAGCACAACTGTTAACACAGATAGCCGACATTACTTCACTGGATCAGGCACTCAGTGCGGCAGCTGAGAATAAGCGCGAGAAGTATGCTGCGCGCGGCATGTTGTTGCCACGTGAGCGGTTAGCTCAGCTCATTGATGAAGGCAGCCCATTCGTCGAGATTGGCAGTCTGGCTGGTTACAAGATGTACGACGATAAGGACGGCACTGGCGCCGGTGGTGGCTGTATCGGTGGCATTGGGTTTATTCAAGGCACGCCCTGTGTCATACGCGTCGACAACTATGCCATCAAGGGCGGAACTATCTCCCCGGTAGGCATGGAAAAAGCCCTGCGACTTCAGCAAATTTCAATGGAAAATAAACTGCCATTTGTAACCTTGGCCCAAAGTGGCGGCGCGAATTTGATGTACGCCAATGAAATTTTCGCGCCGGGTGGCCGGGGCTTTGCCAACCAAGCCCGCATGTCAGCGATGGGTATTCCACAGATTACTGTGGTGCACGGTAGTGCAACCGCTGGCGGCGCCTATCAACCGGCATTAAGTGATTATGTGGTATTAGTGCGCAATCAGGCGACCATGTATTTGGCCGGCCCGCCCCTGCTCAAAGCCGCCACCGGCGAAATAGCCACCGACGAAGCGCTGGGTGGCACCGAAGTCCATGGCGAGATTGCGGGCACCGGCGATTATATTGCCGAAAATGATAGCGAGGCCATTGAGCTCGCACGGGATTTGGTGGCTCAGTTGCACTGGTTTACCTTGGCTGAAAATTCAGTAGATCAGCCGCCGAGCTATGACCTAGAAAGTTTGTTATCGGTCATTCCCGCCAACAATAAAACACCCTTTGACGCCCGCGAGGTCATCGCCCGCATTGTAGACAGTTCGGATTTTTTGGAATTTAAATCCAATTTTGACCGGCAAACCGTGTGCGGGCACGCGCGCATTCACGGAGCGGCCATTGGCATCATCACCAATAATGGCCCTATCACCTCGCAAGGCGCCAACAAAGCGGCTCAGTTCATCCAGTTGTGCGAGCAAAGTCGGACCCCACTGTTATTTTTGCACAACACCACGGGGTTTATGGTGGGTACTGCCGCTGAACAATCCGGCATCATTAAACACGGTGCAAAAATGATTCAAGCGGTCGCCAACGCAAGCGTGCCTAAATTCAGTATCGTGATGGGAGGTTCCTATGGCGCCGGCAACTATGCCATGTGTGGCCGCGGTTTCGATCCCCGCTTTATTTTCGCCTGGCCCAATAGCCGCACCTCGGTGATGGGCGGCGCACAAGCGGGCAAAGTCCTGCGCATTGTGACCGAGGCAAAAGCTGGTAGTACTGACGCCGACATGCTCGACAAAATTGAGCGCGATACCGCTGAATTTGTCGACGCCAACGCCACTGCACTGGCCTGTACTGCACGCCTTTGGGACGATGGCATTATTGATCCGCGCCACACCCGCGATCTACTTGGATTATTACTGTCCATTACCCAACAAGCGGATACATTCCAACTCAACAGCAGCAAGTTTGGCGTAGCACGTTTTTAGCCACTCACGGAGAACCTATGCAATTTACAGAGCAACACCAAGCACTCCGACAAAATGTGGCACGCTTTGTCACTGAACAACTGAATCCACACATCGACGAATGGGAGCGTGCCGGGCACTTTCCCATGCACGATATTTTGAAATCATTGGCCGACTTGGGATTGCTCGGCATCAGCAAACCGGAAGCCTCAGGAGGATTGGGCCTCGACTTCAGTTACGAACTTATCCTGGCTGAGGAATTGGGGGGTGCGCATTGCGGCGGCGTGCCACTTGCCATTGGCGTTCAAACGTCCATGGCCACACCGGCATTGGCACAATATGGATCAGACGAACTCAAGCAGGAATTCCTAACGCCAGCCATTGAGGGCAAACTCATTGCGGCCATTGCCGTATCAGAACCAGGCGCAGGCTCTGACGTTGCCAACATCAAGACCCGCGCTCGCAAAGACGGTGACGACTATATAATTGATGGCGCAAAAATGTGGATCACCAACGCCCATCAAGCCGACTTCTATTGCGTTTTAGCAAATACCAGCGACGACAAACCCCACAGCAATAAAAGCCTCATCATCGTTCCGTCCCATTGCGCGGGCGTCAGTCGAGGGCCAAAGCTAGAAAAAATGGGCATGCGCTCATCAGACACCTCCGCGGTTTTTTTTGACGGTGTTCGCGTCCCTCAGCGCAATCGCATTGGCGACGAGGGTGCAGGATTTTTGTACCAAATGCTGCAATTTCAGGAGGAGCGACTGTTTGGCGCAGCGCTAACCATCAAGGGCTTTGAGCTATGCATTCAAAGTACAATTGACTACACCCGTGAGCGCCAAGCGTTTAATGCGCCCCTACTCAACAATCAAACTATTCACTTCGCACTCGCCGAACACCAAATGGAAGTCGAAGCGCTGCGGTCACTCATCTACCGCGCCACGGAGAATTATGTGGCGGGCCAAGATGCCACGCTGCTTGCGTCCATGGCAAAACTGAAGGCCGGTCGTCTCTCGCGCAGCCTACCTGATCAGTGTTTACAGTTTTGGGGTGGCATGGGGTTCATGGAATCGACGCTCATAAATCGTCTGTATCGAGATTTTCGGCTCACGGCCATTGGTGGCGGCGCCGATGAAATTATGCTCGGCATTATTTGCAAACTTATGGGCATACTCCCTAAAAAAGCAAAGGGCTAAGTCGATGAATATCCCCACATGTGAACACATAAAAATTGCCCGCAACCTTTGCGGAATCACTGTCACGCTAAATCGCCCACAGGTGCGCAATGCAATCAATGGCGCCATGCTCAACGAACTGCTCGGCGTGTGCACCTGGATTTCAACACAGCAGGACATACGCGCATTGGTGCTACAGGGTGCCGATGGACACTTTTGCGCAGGCGGCGACATTGCCGACATGCTTGCAGCCGCTCAGGCCTATGAATCCGGTGACCAATCGGCATTTTATGAACTCAATCTTGCCTACGGAAAATTGCTGTTAACGATGGCGCGACTGCCCTGCACTACTATAAGCCTACTCGAGGGCTCAGTGATGGGCGGTGGCCTCGGTTTGGCGGCGGTGTCAGACATATGCCTCGCCAGCGAAACCGCACTGCTCGCCATGCCCGAAGCCACGCTCGGCTTACCACCTGCGCAAATCGCCGCCTTTGTGGCTGCGCGCATTGGCAACGCCAAGGCGCGACAAATGGCACTCACCGCAAAAAAGCTAACAGCACAGGAAGCACTGGACACTGGGTTAGTTGATCAATTGGTTCAAGATCAAGTGCACCTACAACAAGCCCTTGCCACTCAACTGCGTGCCATCAATCACTGTTCGCCTGCGGCCTTGAAAACCACCAAATCACTGCTGATACAACAAAGCCCCTTCAGCGAAGCCAACGACGCCAACTGTGAGCAAATGTTAGCGCGGGCAGCCCAAGCCTTTAGCGATGCAGTTACCCAGGGCGATGGCCCAGAGGGAACGCAGGCATTCATGCAAAAACGGCGGCCTAAATGGATTCGGGACGAGGAAGTTACAGCATGACAAACCGGAAAATTCAACGTCTGCTAGTGGCCAACCGCGGTGAAATTGCCTGCCGAATATTTCGTACCGCAAAAGCCATGGGCATGCACACCATCGCTGTTTTCAGTGATGCCGACGCCAACGCGCGACACGTTAAAATGGCGCACGAATGTCATCGACTCGGAACATCGACGGCCACAGACTCCTATCTCAACATTCAAGCCATTGTGCAGGCGGCAAAAGTCAGTGGCGCAGATGCAGTGCATCCAGGCTACGGATTTCTATCGGAAAATCACGCGCTTGCACAAGCACTTGACCAAGCCGGCATTATTTTTATCGGTCCTTCAAGCAATGCCATTGAGCTTATGGGCGACAAACGGCGCGCCAAGCAATTCGTCGCGCGTGCCGGTGTACCACTACTGCCCGGGTTTTCGGAGGAAAATGCGTCCAATGATCAGCTCATCAACGCCGCACAGGAGATCGGCTTCCCGTTGATGGTTAAAGCTGCACATGGCGGCGGCGGTAGAGGCATGCGTTTAGTGCTCGCGGCGGAACAGCTCGCGGCAGCCATCGACAGTGCCCGTGCAGAAGCACGCAATGCCTTTGGTAGTGATGCACTGCTGATCGAGCGGGCACTCACACAACCACGGCACATCGAAATTCAAATCTTCTCCGATCAACATGGGCAGTGTGTATATTTAGGGGAGCGCGATTGTTCAGTGCAACGCCGCCATCAAAAGGTCATAGAAGAAGCCCCCGCTGTTGATTTACCCGCTCCGCTACGACAAGCCATGGGCGAAGCGGCGGTGCGCATTGCATTGAGTTGTGACTATGTAGGCGCAGGCACGGTGGAGTTTCTCGTCGAGCAGGAGCAGTTTTACTTTTTAGAAATGAATACCCGGCTGCAGGTAGAACACCCTGTTACCGAAGCCATTTATGGCGTCGATCTCGTGCAGTGGCAACTGCAAATCGCCCAGGGAGCGCCACTACCGAAAACACAGCAGCAACTTGTGCCCAGAGGACACGCCATAGAAGTGCGACTGTACGCTGAAGACCCCGCACAAAATTTCATGCCACAAATCGGGCGCATGGCACTTTGGCAGAGCCTAGAGCAAGCGCACCAGCGAACGGATCACATGTTATTTAACGGCGCAGAGATCACCCAATGGTATGACCCTTTGCTGGCAAAGCTCATTGCCTGGGGTGAGTCACGGGACGCCGCCATACAACAACTATGCAATCAGATAGATGCCACCATCGCGCTTGGCGTTAACCATAATCTCGGCTTTCTCAGGCGCATATGCACACACCCAGGATTTACCGAGGCTCCGCCAACCACACAATTTTTAATCACCTACGATATCGCTAGGCCATCTGAAGCGGCCATGACTCAAGCGCGCGCCGCAGCCTGTTTGTACGCGTTCACACGCGCGCAACCAAACAACAAAAGCCACCATGCTCTGTCACAACTTAGCCACGCCAAGCAACAACGCTGGCTGCACAATGGCGCAGGTTTTCAAGCCACACTCGACGCCCGCCAATGGTGTAATGGCACATTAATATTGCACCTGAACGACGAGCAAGCGCTGCATTTAGAGCGCTGCTCATACACAGACAACCAAATATCCTTCACCCTTGACCACCAGTGCATTCACGCCTTTGTCGGTCACAATGAGCACCAGATTTTTGTGCAGCTGAAGTCTGATCACTACACCTTTGAACGCAACAAGCTGATCACAAATGCCGACACTGCCAGTGCATCCGGCAATTTAAACGCACCCATGGATGGTCAGGTACTCGCCATCTTGTGCGAATCTGGGCAGGTTGTTAATGCGGGCGACACCCTCTTACTGTTAGAGGCCATGAAGATGGAGTTGCCTATCAAGGCCACTGCAACGGGCGAAGCGACGCTGATGTGTCAGGTGGGCGACCAAGTTCGACAAGGGCAGTGTTTGGTTAACATTGCACCAGCGCCTGAAAATTGCGCGGCGCCGTCGGACCACATGCAGCAAACCAAAACAGCCTTTAAATCAACTGTGGGAAAATAACATGCCGATGCGCGATAGCATTCGCCTACCTAACCCCTACCAAACTGACACGCACCAACAGTGGCGCGCGAGCTTGCGTAAATTTGTAGATTCTCATATCACGCCCTTCGTAGATGATTGGGAGGAAGCCGGCACCCTTCCCCCATCGCTTTGGCAGGATGCCGCAAATGTCGGGTTACTGCAGTTGGGATACCCAGAAGCCTTGGGCGGCATCAGCGCGGGAACCGATTTACACCATATGATCATTGCCGCCGAGGAATTGGCCGCCTGCGGTGCTGGCGGCGTCTATGCATCGTTAATGGTCCACGGTATTGCGCTGCCGCCCATCGTTCACTATGGCAGTGAGGCACTGAAACAACGCATAGTCCCATCCGTGTTGGCCGGAGAGCAACACATCAGTTTGGCGATTACCGAACCGGGCGGCGGCTCCGATGTTGCACAGTTAACCACACAGGCACGACGAGAAGGCGATCACTACATCGTCAATGGCAGCAAAACACTTATTACCGGTGGCCTCCGCGCCAATTGGTTTACTACCGCCGTGCGCACGGGCGAAGCCGGTGTGAACGGCCTTTCGCTGTTATTGATTAACGCCAATCTTGAAGGCGTATCGCGCACTCCCCTCAGCAAAAAACAAGGCTGGTGGTGTTCAGACACCGCCACCCTCTATTTTGACAATGTCGTCGTACCCTGCGACCACTTAATCGGGCAAGAAAATAGTGGGTTTTTACCCATTGTCCACAATTTTAATAATGAGCGACTGGCGTTAACCGCCAGTGCCCTAGAAGCTGCAAGAGTATGTTTTGAAGACGCTTGGTGTTGGGCCAACGAACGCAACACCTTCGGCAAGCCATTGATCAAACACCAAGTGATTGGACATAAATTTGCAGAGATGCTGCGCCAGATCAATGCCACCCAGGGCTATTTAGACAGCTGCGCGTGGCAAATTACCCAAGGCATCAGTAAACCCAGCGACGTCGCACTGCTCAAAGTTCAAGCCACACAAACCCTGGAATTCTGTGCCCGCGAAGCACTGCAAATTCTTGGTGGTGCGGGCTACTTACGGGGTTGTCGCGCGGAACGCATTTACCGTGAGGTGCGGGTAAATGCTATCGGGGGTGGCTCAGAAGAAATAATGAGAGACCTCGCCTGGCGACAATTAATGGCGAGTAATGCGTAAACGCAGCCAGCAAACTGCTAGACTAGCATCAACGTTCGATGTCCCGGTGGCCTATGTCTCACGCTTTTTGGTGGAAATTATTGATAGGGATCATCACCTTAGCCGGTGCGCTCACCGCTAATGCCACCAATACACCCACGGCACCCACCCACAACCAAACGGTGTTGCCCACCGACAAAAGCCCTCAACAAGTCATCATCAAGATACCCCAACAAGAGTTCAGTAGTTCGGGGCACACCAACTATGTCATCACCCTGCTGCGGCTTGCTCTCGCACGGAGCAAATCACCCAATGAGGAAATCGTTCTACAGTCTATCCCTGAAACCTTTACCCAGGCACGACTTATTGCGGAATTACAGCGTGGATTATCGGTGGATGTCATTTGGACCATGACATCCAAAGAGCGAGAAGATGCCATGCAACCCATTCGGGTGCCGCTTCTTAAAGGCCTATTGGGCAAGAGGGTTTTTTTAATTCGTGCAGGCCAACAGGATGTTTTCTCACGCATTACGTCGCTACAGCAACTGGCACAGCTGACAGCTGGACAAGGCGCCCACTGGCCCGACACCGACATACTGAGAGCCAATGGCTTGCGCGTGCACACCTCAATACAGTACGAACTTTTATTTTCGATGTTGCGCGGCGGGCGTTTTGACTACTTTCCTAGAGGTGTTAATGAAGCCTGGATTGAGCTTGAAGCCCACAAAGATGAAGGGCTAGCCGTAGAAGAAACATTGATGTTGTCGTATCCAGCACCCATGTATTTTTTTGTACAACACGGAAATGCCGCGCTTGCCCAACGACTAGAACAAGGATTGGAGTTGATGATTCAAGACGGCAGCTTCGACGCTCTATTTGAAAGCCACCCAAGTCTGATGCATTTTCTAAAGCGCGCCAACATGAAAAATCGGCGCGTCTTCAAATTGGCAAACCCCGGACTCCCCGAAGAAACACCTCTCCAAGAAGCCCGTTATTGGCTGGGCGATTAATCTTTATTGCGCGCAGCTAAACGCGGCTCAGACACAGCAACCCATTTTCCATCCACCCAGGCAATGGCCTGCGTGGAACCATAGGGCCCCATCTCTTTTAATTTGTGGCCTTTATTGAGCAAGATTTGACGCGTACCCGCGGGCATATTCGCCTCTATGAACAACATATCGGGACGCCACTGCTGATGGATACGGGTTTTTGCCAAGGCGTCATCGAGCGGCATGCCCAAGTCTAAATGGTTCACGATGGCTTGCACCACTTGGGTAATAATCGTAGGGCCACCCGCGGCACCCACTGTCATCACCGGCTGATCGCCCTTGAGAATAATGGTGGGCGTCATCGAGGACAGTGGCCGCTTGCCCGGTTGCACGCTGTTGGCCTCAGTGCCCACCAAACCGTACACATTGGGCACGCCCGGTTGCACGGAAAAATCATCCATTTGGTTATTGAGCACGACGCCCGTGCCCGGCACGATCACCTTCGAACCAAAATCCGTGTTTACTGTTGTGGTAATAGCCACCCAGTTGCCCCATTTATCGGCGGCAGCGATATGGGTGGTGTGTTTCGCGAACAAATCGACATCGACATCTTTCGGGGTGCCGGGTCCGGTGACATCTAACACGCTATCCATATTGATGCGTGCAGCTTGTCGTCCAATGTAATCTGACTGCACTAAACCTTTTGGCACCTTGGTAAACGCAGGATCACCCAACCAATAAGCCCGATCGGCAAACGCCAGTTTCATCGCTTCACCGATGACGTGGTAACGGTCGCCATCGTTGAGTGATTTCAGATCGAAGGCCTCCAGCATGCCCAATATCTGTGCGGTATGCACCCCACCCGAACTGGGCGGCGGAAACCCCACCAAGGTATAACCCCGATACGATGTGGTAATTGGTTTGCGCTCAACGACGGAATAATCAGCAAAGTCTTTCGCGGTTAATACACCGCCGTTGGCGGCCATCCAATCGCCAACAGACTTGGCAAAGGCACCCTTATAAAAATAGCCGCTGCCTTCTTTTGCAATAGCCCGCAAGGTATTAGCCAGATCGCGCTGCGCCAAGGTATGGCCTTTGGGCCAAGGGTTGCCCTCTGGATCTAATAAAATCTCGGCGCTGCCGGGAAATTGTGCAAGCCGCTCTGCTGAACGCGCTAGGCGCCCCGCAAATATTCTGTCAATGGCAAAACCCTGCTCTGCCAAAGACGCCGCGGGAAGTAACACTTTTGCATAGGGTAAGGCGCCGGCCTTTTGCATCGCCAGCTCATAGGCTGCCACGGAACCGGGCACGCCGGCGGCCAAGGGGCCCATTTGACTCAAACGGGTATCGGCAACTCCCTCAATAACGAACATGTCCCTGTGAGCGGCCATGGGGGCCGTCTCTCGGCCGTCGATTGCAAATAACTCACCCTTGGCTGTGCGAATTAAAACAAATGCGCCGCCACCAATACCGGAGTTGTGGCTATCCACAACACCCAGCGTTATGGCTGCCGCTACGGCGGCATCGACTGCATTCCCGCCCTCAGCTAAGGCGTTCATACCCGCCTGAGTCGCAAGAGGATGCACTGTGGCTACGGCGCCAGCGTCAACCGCTTGTGCATAAGGTGGCGCATCAGTTTGAGCACTTACATGACTCACTAACGCTAATAACGCACCTGCAAACAACAGCCGATTGAGCACTTGCTTCATCTGATTATCTCCTGTCAACGTATTCTGGCAGCATACTCCGTCTGCCCTTTAGTGCAAAGGAACGGGGTACAATTTTGCTGGCCCCAACCCTATACTGGGCCAGCAGCTTCACCATACCTGATCACATTATAACCAGCGGTACGCGAATGAGCAGTCTCACCACCATCGAAGTCAACAAAGAGGATATGAAATTCTCTGCCGCCCACTTCACGATATTTTCGGGCACTGAGCGCGAGCGATTGCACGGCCATAACTTTCGCGTTTCCATGAGTATCAGCTCACCCGCCAATCGCAACGGTTTGGCATTCAGCTATAAAATTCTCAAAGATAAAATTCGTGCGCTCTGTGACGAATTGGATGAATACACCCTGCTGCCAGCCAAATCGCCCTATTTAGCCATCGTCGAACAAGGCTCCCAATACCAAGCCAGCTTCAACGGTGAAACCCTGGTATTTCTAAAAAGTGATTGTAAATTGCTGCCCATTCCAAACACGACGGTAGAGGCCTTTGCAGACTATCTACTGCAACGCTTTCTGCACGACGATGACTTTGTCTCGCGCCACGACATCGCACAGGTAGAGATGAAAGTTTCCTCTGGCCCTGGTCAATGGGGCTCCTGCATTTGGCGCGAGGGCATTTAATTGACTCCACCGTTAACGCAGCAGGAATTAAACTGGCGCCGCGAAAAAGTATTTTTAGTATTGGCGGGCTTTTTCTTAAGCGCTATGACGCTGCTCAACGTGATTGGCATCACACGCTTTATTCAATTGGGCCCAATGGCGCTCGCTGTGGGAGTTCTTCCCTATCCACTGACTTTTTTGTGTACTGATTTAGTCAGCGAAATCTACGGTAAACGGCGCGCCAATTTTATGGTGACCGTTGGCCTCATCATGAATATCTTTGTTATAGCAGTACTTTGGATTGGCAATTCACTGCCTTCCGTAGCCGCCGACAGCATGCCACCTTGGCAATCACTCAACCTATCAAGTGACGTGATATTGCCCGACGGCACCGTGGTTGGCGACACCATTGAACTTTACCAGCTGATCTTCGCCTGCACCTCCGGCGCCGTCGTGGCGTCTATGCTCGCCTACATTGCAGCGCAATATTGCGATGTCCACCTATTCCATTTTTGGAAGCGCCTCACCAAAGGAAAACACCTGTGGCTGCGCAATAATCTATCCACATTGGTTAGCCAAGGCGTAGACTCATTCACCGTAATCAGTATCACCTTTGGCGCAGCCTATTTTGCCGGCGCCATTTCACTGCCCCAGCTATTGGTTTTAATGGGCAGCAACTACCTTTTTAAGATGGTGGTGGCACTGGTGGATACACTGCCCTTTTACGGCGCGGTTCACTACCTGCGTCGCTATTTACACATCGACAATGAAGTCGAACACTGAGCGCGCCTAGCGCTCTATTTGGCCCAAATTCGCGTGAATGACTGCGCCGTTAAATACCGGCTGGGTCGCTGCCGCGTAAATTGCCGCAGCCATTTCCTGCGATTCGATTAGGCGATTAAAGGTGACGCCACTGGCAATGCTATCGAGAATCGATTGATCGCCGCCCACATGCGCCCGCAACATTTCAGTGTCGGTAAAACCCGGGCACACACAATTCGTATGAATGCCCCTGCCCGCCAAATCTTGGCAGGTGGCGCGCATCAAGCCAACCAACGCATGTTTCGAGGTGACATAGCTGCAGGTATTGGCCACGGCTTTTTCGCTCAAGGTTGAGCCCACGTACACGATGGCCGAGCCCGGTGCCATGGCGGGCAATATCAATTGATTTAACTGACTCGGTGCCACAACGTTAAGCTGAAGCACTCGGCTGAAATCTTTCGCTTCAATGGCGTCGACACTGTCTTTATGCATAATGGCAGCATTGTGCACCAACACCACCTGCCCCGACCCCGTTGGCAGCGCCGCAGACACCGCCGAGTGCACCAAGGCCCCACCCTTTTCCTCCCAGCGTATGTCACTCATGTCCAGTGCCAAATTGACAACGCCTTCCACGCTGCAGGGTGACCGAGAAATGTTGATAACCGCAAACCCGTCATTCAGAAACCGCTCGATGACCGCCCGCCCGATACCTTTACTACCACCGGTAATCACTAGTAATTTCGCCGTCACAAGCCACTTCCTCTCGCCAATTGATTAATGCGCCCATTTTAAGGGGATAGACCCCATCCGCAAAACCCCTCACGCCTTTTACGGCTGTTGCCCCTGCTGAAAGCAGGTAACTCGGATAGTAAGCTAGATAGCAACGCCTGCTCACCACGCCATAGTGACACAGCGCCAGTAAAACTTCGCCGCCATCCAACATCCAAACTGCTGCGTATTGATCAGTTAAATCCGGCGTGTCAGCGCCCTTCAAATCGCGCTGCCCAAAGGCATTTGAGCGTGGGGCTATCAGACCAGTTGTGAAACTCAATTATTAAAATCCAAGCCACCTAACTATAACTATGCTTAATGTCCAATGCGGCTCAAGCTGACTGGCACACTGAGCGCCACAGCAATAGCTACGGGTATCAATTCACTCACACGAAAGCATTACGGGAGATTGCAATGAGTAATAACGAATCAATGGCCAGGGGTAAGTGCCCGGTAATGCATGGCGCACTCACCCGCACCGGCGGCACTGGCACTGCCAACGAAGACTGGTGGCCCAACCAATTAAAACTGAGCATCTTGCATCAGAACGATCGCAAGGCGAATCCGCTGGATGAAAGCTTCAGCTACAAAGATGCCTTCAACAAATTAAACTTAAAAGCCCTCAAGAAAGATCTGCACGCACTCATGACAGATTCGCAGGACTGGTGGCCCGCAGATTACGGCCACTATGGGCCGTTTTTTATTCGCATGGCCTGGCACAGTGCCGGCACCTACCGCATGGGCGATGGCCGCGGCGGCGCAGGCAGCGGCGAGCAGCGCTTTGCACCCACCAACAGCTGGCCAGATAACGTAAATCTGGATAAAGCCCGTCGCCTGCTTTGGCCCATTAAGCAAAAATACGGGAACAAAATTTCCTGGGCAGATTTAATGATTCTAACCGGCAATGTGGCGCTGGAATCTATGGGCCTTAACACCTTTGGCTTTGCCGGCGGCCGGGAAGACATTTGGGAACCCCAAGGCGACACCTACTGGGGCTCTGAGAAGAAGTGGCTGGCAGACAATCGCTACAGCGGCGAACGCGAGCTGGAAAACCCGCTGGCGGCGGTGCAAATGGGCCTGATTTATGTAAACCCCGAAGGCCCCAACGGCAAGCCAGATCCAAAGGCCGCCGCCCACGATATTCGTGAAACTTTCGCGCGTATGGCCATGGACGACTACGAAACCGTGGCGCTGGTTGCCGGTGGCCACACCTTCGGTAAAACCCACGGCGCAGGCCCGGAAAGCCACAAGGGCCCGGAGCCTGAGGCCGCACCCATTGAGGCGCAGGGCTTTGGCTGGCACAGCAACATGGGCACAGGCCACGGCGAAGATACTATTTCGAGTGGTCTGGAAGGCGCCTGGACGCCAACCCCCACCCAATGGGACAACAGCTTTTTCGACACGCTCTTTGGCTACGAGTGGGAGCTCACCAAAAGCCCCGCTGGTGCCCACCAGTGGAAGCCCAAGGGCAATGCAGGCCAAGGCACAGTGCCCGACGCTCACAACCCCAACAAGCGCCACGCGCCCATGATGGCCACCACCGACCTCGCACTCATTGCAGACCCGGCCTATCGCAAAATTTCCGAGCGGTTTCATAAGAACCCAGCCGAATTTGCCGATGCCTTCGCCCGCGCCTGGTTCAAGCTCACCCACCGCGACATGGGCCCCAAAAGCCGCTACCTTGGGCCGGAAGTACCGGCAGAGGAACTGCTCTGGCAAGACCCACTGCCCGAGCGGGATTTCTCGCTCATCTCCGGCAAAGATGCCAACGACCTGAAAGCGAAAATACTGGCCAGCAAGCTCACGCACACAGCGCTCATTGCCACTGCCTGGTGCAGCGCCAGTACTTTTCGCGGTTCAGATAAACGCGGCGGCGCCAACGGTGCCCGCATTCGGCTGGCCCCGCAAAAAGATTGGCCCGCCAATGAGCCGGAACAATTGGCCAATGTGTTGAGCACGCTTGAGCGTATTCAAAAGGCGTTTAACAAAGCCCAAACCGGCAAAAAGCGCGTAAGCATGGCAGACATGATTGTACTGGGTGGCAACGCCGCCATTGAGGCCGCTGCCCTAGCGGCAGGCCACAAAGTAAAAGTACCCTTTTCGCCGGGCCGGGTAGATGCCACGCAAGAGCAAACAGATGTTGATGCCTTTGAAGTTTTGGAACCCAAAGCCTGCGGCTTTAGAAATTACCAAAAGGCCGATTACAGCGTAAGCGCAGAGGAGTTACTGCTAGACCGTGCGCAACTGCTCACACTCACGGCACCGGAGATGACGGTAGTCATTGGCGGCATGCGCGCGTTAAATGCCAACGTGGGCGGCCAGCCTCACGGCGTGTTCACAAAAACGCCCGGCAAACTCACCAATGATTTTTTTGTAAACCTGTTAGATATGAACACCCAATGGGTGCCAACCTCTCCAAAGGCCAACCTCTTCGAGGGCCGCAACCGCAAAACCGGCAAAGTGCAATACACAGCCACGCGGGTAGATTTACTGTTTGGCTCTAACGCGCAGCTAAGGGGTATTGCGGAGGTTTACGCAATGGAAGGTGCAGAAAAAACCTTTGTGAAAGACTTTGTTAAAGCCTGGGCGAAAGTGATGGATGCCGACAGGTTTGATTTGCGCTAGCTTATCTTTAGGCTTTTGAGAAGAACTGGAACGCCGCCTTAGTGCGGCGTTTTTTTGTGGTGTTTATTGTGATGTTGGTTAGGGGCTGTTGGTTTAAAAGCGGTTTAGTTGGGTGGGCTAGGCCACCCACCCCCTTGCGCCCGCAGGCCACTACATCGCGGGTTTTTGGCATAGTGCGATTCTCATAGCCTTGCAATTGGCCTGCGGGCGCAAGGGGGTGGCTAGCCTTTGTGTAGATGGGTGGTAAGCGAAAGCAGCTGGGTCATGAAAGCTATTTTTGAATAGCTGCGTTTAACCGACCAAAGAAAGTGCGCCGCTTCACGCTGCGCAACTCTACTTATATTTTCTTAAATCGGTAAGGATTTTCACTGCCTTCACTGTGAAAATACAAAAGCTCGCCATCTGCCACTTGCACAAATGCAGGTTTTACAAGATGCGCTACCGCACGCTCTGCCCCCAGCCCAGAACTTCCAGTCTGCCCATTGTGTGCAAGCAGGGTTTCATCTAACCGCAACCGACTCTCTGCGGGCACCACATTTACATGGGTGGAATACCCTAAATCCCCCGCGGCCCGCTTCAACTCATCAGAACCCTTGCACTCAAGAGTCATCTTGTAACCGCTTGAGTAAAACCGTTCCCATCTGACAACAGGCAGCAGCTCGCCGGCTTGTGCAGTACTCGCCAAAGTGAAAATAGTAAATACGAATACAGATAAAACGGCTTACTTGGCTTACGCTCCTTGTTAAATTTTAACACTGCAGCCTGCAAACCATCAGCGCTGAGCAGAAATCAATGACTCTGACCCTATTGATCGAAACCACCACTATTTAAACGGCGTATTTCTTGCTCCTATTACGGGCTTCAGCACATCAAGAATTACTTCTGCACATTCCTTTGGCGAAGTCTGAGCTATAAAATGGCCGCCGTCGATTTGCATGACATTAAGATTTGGATAACAACACTTTACCGCATCCACGGCACTAGACCCGACGAGCCTATCGGCAGCAGGTCGAATATAAATACAAGCAACATCGTGAATTTCGTCACTTACCTTTATCAATGAAATATTCTTGAATCGCTGCTTGAGAACTTTAACCGGCACAGCATGCAGGGCATTCAGAATTTCTTCAATTTTCGCTGGGGCTCCACGCCCATTAAAACCAAAAAAATTTATCAAATTTCGAACTAAAAAATTTTTCCTTATCCATCTGGTCGGCATCGCAAACCCCAACAATGAAATTCTTGAAGGAGGCCCAATAAAGCTAGCAATAAAAATTAAACTGATGAGCTTATTGCCTAACAACCCACACAAAGCGTGCGCGATAGGACCCGAATACGACTCAGCAACTACAACAACATCATTTTGCCCAACCAACTCTGCAATTAATACAGCTTGCTCATCATAGGTTTCGCCACCGATATCGTTTAATGATACAACTTGAACTTCAAATTCAAGCGGTATGTACTTCACCAGATCATTAAACAACTGCCCTGTTCCATCTAATCCTGGCAATAATAGTAATTTCAAGTATCACCCCACTTATCAATGCAGAATGCCAAAATCAAAATGCGCCTACGATGATATGCGCTACAGCACTACCTGTATCCACATAGAGCTCACCACCGGCAATGCTGATACTCCAGCGGATGTTGCGATCCAGGTTTTTGGCGAGCTGTTCTATGTCTGCCCAGGGGAAGCGGGCGATGGTGAGTTTTTCTGATTGGGGGATATCTTTGCTCTCTATGCCCCACCAGGTATCTGCGGTTTTGCCAAAGGCATAGAGCTTTACCTCTGCGGCTTGGTTTACGGCTTTGCGGAGCCTGTCTGCTTTGGGTTGGCCTACTTCGATCCATAGGGCAATTGCACCGTGATCTTCTTTTAGCCAGAGGTCTGGCTCTTCTGCGGTTGAAATACCTTTGGTAAAGGCCAAGCGTTCATCGGCATTTAAGGCAAAGGCCAGAATACGCACCACCATGCGCTCAGCGGTTTCAGAGGGATGCTGGGCAAGGGTCAGTTGGTAGCTTTGGTAGTGGTGCTTATCGCTATCTGCCAGATTCAGGTTTAATTTATATATCGTGGGCTTAAGGGCCATGAAAACTCGCCGGTACTTGATGTGTAGCCCCGTAGAATATTGCAGCAACGTCAGAATTACAAAGCGAAACGCCGCTCCTATTCCCACTCCACCATTCTCCACACCACCCAAGCTCACAAGAAGTAAGGTAAACACCTTGTGCCCGCAGGCCAATTGCGAACACCTCACGCAGCACGTTGCCCAATACTCGCAGCGCAGTGACCGGAGGGCACAAGGTGTTTGCCTTGCTTCCTATGCCTAAGTTAAAACCCTATAAACTCCACGCCCTCACCTGCTTTTGCCTGCGCGACGAACCACTTGAGCAACCAGCCGCACCTACGTTTCAACAACCCACTCGCCAAAGCTCTTCCTCTAAAAAGTACGCATCAAAACCAACGCACCACCCAAGCTCACAAGAAGTAAGGTAAACACCTTGTGCCCGTAGGCCAATTGCGAACACTTCGCGCGGTGTAGGGCCTCCAGGCACAAGGTATTTACGAATGCGCGATGCTGCCAAAATAGTTTCTGAGGGACTTAAAGTATTCAATTCGAAAAAGCAAAAAACGCCGCATAATGCGGCGTTTTCTAAAGTTCTCTGCTACCTGAGCGGCACCGAAAAACTATTTCACGAGAGTTGTAATAAACTTCGAAGCGGCTTTTTTGGCAAGATCTTCTGCTGCCGCGCTTACCGCTTGATTATTACCCGACTTTATATCGTCTGTACTAATTGGTGTATTCTTTGGATCGTTAGATCCGTTGAATGTGTCGCTCGCTATAAGCTTGCCCGTGCTATCAAGCAACTTCATCTCAATAATACCTGCAAGCAGAATATTTTCATCTTCAGCGCCAATTGGCTTGCCCAACCACCAATAGGTTGTGTTTAAAGAAAGCGTATAGTCGCCACCAGATTTGGCATTGAACTGCTCTGAGAAATGTACAGCCAACTCAGCCTCAACTGTTTTGGCTGGGTCAGCTAATTCGAGCTTCTGCTCAAGTGCACCACCCTTCACTTTCTGCCCTAACGCCCCAAAAAGCATTGCTCCATCCAGATTAGAGGCCATGCTTGCTGCTGGAAGTACGGTTACAGAAACTCCTTTTCCGTACAAATTTTTAGCATCATCAGGACTTAATTTTACAGTTGGCGTTGCACATGCCGATAGCAGAAATGCAAGAAAAATCCCGCCTAAAGAAATATATCCTCTCATAAAGCCTCTATTCTAATTATTAATTGTCGAAAAAATACCGCCAAGCATAATAAAGAATGCGTGCCTATATCTTACCCATAAACTGGCGTAAGAATTATACCGCCAGACCTGACTCCAAGGTCAAGCAAGTATTCCAAACACTATAACTTCCCCCTGAAAAATAGCCCACTCATCACACACTCCACTACAAATGCTCACAAGAAGCGAGGTAAACACCTTGTGCCCGCAGGCCAATTGCGAACACCTCACGCAGCACGTTGCCCAATACTCACAGCGCAGTGACCGGAGGGCACAAGGTGTTTGCCTTGCTTCCTGCGCCGAAGCTACAACCTTATTCCTCACCTGCCTTGCCCAGTCAGCGAACAGCCTGAAAAAACCACCCCACCACTTGCCCTACTACCGATGCTGACAAGAAGTAAGGTAAATGCCTTGTGCCCGCAGGCCAATTGTGAACACTTCGCGCGGCATATTTCCTTGTACTCGCAGCGCAGTGGCCGGAGGGCACAAGGTGTTTGCCTTACTTCCTGCGCCCAACCTAGATATTTATAACTACCCCTCCCCTTCAATGGGCCAAAAAAACGGGCGACTAAAAAGTCGCCCGCTTAAGAATTAACTACTTACTAAAACCCGCTACCCAAACTACCTGCTCTTAGAGCGCGGTTTCCCCCTGCGCGGGTTTTGCGGTTTGCGTGCCGGGATTTTATCGAACTTATTGCCGCTCGCCTTCTGGCGTGCGCCACCCTGTACAAACTGCTTACGGCCATTTTTAGATTCACTGGGTAGTAGCTTATCGATCAAATGCGCCTTGTTCATTTTAATGAGCGATTCACGCAAAAAGCCCCAATTGCTAGGGTCGTGATAGCGCAATAACGCCTTGTGGAGTTTACGTTGATCTTTATCGCGCGGAATGTACAGGCTGCCCTTTTTGTAGCTTAATTTTTTCAGCGGGTTGCGCTGTGAAAAATACATGGCCGTGGCCAGTGACATAGGCGATGGGTAGAAGGTTTGCACCTGATCTACCTCAAAGTTGTTTTTCTTCAACCACAGCGCGAGGCTTAGCATGTCCTCATCTTCTGTGCCGGGGTGAGCGGCGATGAAGTAAGGCACCAAGTATTGGGTTTTACCCGCCTCTTTTGAATACTTATCAAACAGCTTTTTAAAAGCGTAATAGCTCTCCATGCTGGGCTTCATCATCATGTCTAATGGGCGCCCCTCGGTGTGCTCGGGTGCGATTTTCAACATGCCGCCTACATGGTGCGTTACCAATTCTTTTACGTATTCCGGGTCGCGCACGGCCAGATCGTAGCGTAAGCCAGAGGCAATAGAGACCCGTTTAACGCCGGGAATCGCGCGCGCTTTGCGGTACAACTGCGTGGTGTGTTTGTGATCTGTGCCCAGGTTTTTACAAATTGTGGGGAATACACAAGAGAGCCTGCGGCAGGCGCTTAAGGTGGGCAAATCTTTACACTGCAAACGGTACATGTTCGCCGTGGGGCCACCCAAATCGGAAATGTGGCCGGTAAAGCCCGGGACCTTTTCCCGAATATCTTCAATTTCACGCAGAATGGATTCTTCTGAACGGCTTTGGATGATGCGCCCTTCGTGCTCGGTAATCGAACAAAAGGTACAGCCGCCAAAACATCCGCGCATAATATTGATGGACGTTTTGATCATCTCATAGGCGGGGATTTTCGCGTTTCCGTAACTCGGATGCGGGCGTCGCTGGTAGGGCAAATCGAACACGCCATCCAGCTCATCGGTTTCCAACGGCATGGGCGGTGGGTTAACCCAAATTTCGCGGTTGCCGTGTTTTTGAATCAACGGGCGCGCGTTAAAGGGGTTCGCTTCCTGGTGCAGCACGCGCGAGGCGTGGGCGTAGAGCACTGGGTCGTTGCGCACTTTTTCAAAGCTGGGTAGCCGGATATAGGTATTTGGATCTTTGTAACTGCGACCGGCCAGAGGCATGGGAATAATGCGCACGGGTTGCACTTCATCGGCCGGGTTCGCCGCTTGATTTTGCTGGCAAGGCGCGCTGCTGGCTTGCAACTGCCCCTCGCCCGCTTTCAAGCCCACTTGCGTGTTGTTGGCATCGTTGCCGGTATCTTGCTGATACTCGTAGGGGTTGGGCAATTTATCAATATTGCCGGGCCAGTCGATCCGGGATGAATCAATTTCCGTCCAGCCCGAAGGCGGCGCTTTGCGAATCACCGTGGTGCCGCGCAGCGTGCTCAACTCTTCAATGGTTTTACCGGCCGCTAAGCCATGGGCAATGTCGGCAATGGCGCGCTCGGCGTTGCCGTACAACAAAATATCAGCCGTGGCATCTATCAACACCGAGCGGCGCACTTGGTCGCTCCAGTAATCGTATTGAGCAATGCGACGCAAGCTCGCTTCAATGCCACCCAGCACGACTGGCACATCACTGTAGGCTTCTTTACAGCGCTGGGAATACACCAGCACACAGCGATCGGGCCGCTTGCCGCCCACGCCGCCGGGCGTATAGGCGTCATCGTTGCGCACTTTTTTATCGGCGGTGTAGCGGTTGATCATGGAATCCATGTTGCCGCCGCTCACGCCAAAAAATAAATTCGGCTTGCCCAACGCTTTAAAGGGGTCGGCAGATGTCCAGTCTGGCTGACAAATCAATCCAACGCGAAAACCTTGCGCCTCTAAAAAGCGACCGATCACCGCCATGCCAAAGCTTGGGTGATCTACGTAGGCATCGCCGCACACGATGATGATGTCGCAGGAATCCCAGCCGAGTTGATCCATCTCTGCGCGCGACATGGGCAAAAACGGCGCTGGGCCGAAACATTCGGCCCAGTAGCGAGGATAAGAAAAAAGCTGTGTTGCCTGAGTTGAGTGCGCCATGGCTATAATTTACCGCCGCGGTCCACGATCAGTTCCGGCGCGCGACTTACTTGTTTGAGTCTTAGCGCCAGACTTGGTTGTACGCGGTTTTTTAGCGCCCGATTTGCCGGCCGCTTGTTTTGCCGCCGGTTTCGGAGTCGACGCTTTACTCAGAGGCGCCAACGCGGGGCGCGCTTTTTGCGGTTTGGCGTGGTCTGCAGATTCCTGCATTGTGCCGCCTTCGGCGCGGGGCTTTTTCAATTGTCGCGCCAGTGGACGCTTTGAGGCGCCCACGCGCAACTTGCGCTCATGGCGCTCACGGGTTTCGCGGGTCTCCACGGCCTCGGATTGCGGCCGGTGTTCAATGCCCGCCGTGGCGCACAGATCGCTAATTTCTTTGTCGGTGAGCTCAACCCACTGGCCCACGCGCACGTGCGAGGGAATGAAACAATTGCCATAGCGCACGCGCTTCAAACGACTGACGCGCACGCCTTGCGATTCCCACAAGCGACGCACTTCGCGATTGCGCCCCTCCATGACTACGCAGTAAAACCAACGGTTGCGACCTTCGCCGGCGCCGTCAACGATATCGGTAAACTGGGCTACGCCATCTTCTAGCAATACGCCATCCAACAAGCGCTGACGCATGTCGTCGTCTACATCGCCTTGAATGCGCACGAGGTATTCCCGATCGATGACCGAGGACGGGTGCATTAATCTATTAGCCAATTCGCCATCGTTGGTGAATAGCAGTAAGCCGCTGGTGTTGAAGTCCAATCGACCTACAGAAATCCAACGCTCACCTTTCAACTGGGGCAGGCGATCGTATACGGTGCGTCGGCCCTCCGGATCGGAGCGCGAGCAAATCTCACCTTCGGGCTTGTTGTATAGCAATACGCGTCGGGTGACTTCACCGGCGCTGAAAGTGATGTTTTTGCCATCGACACGAATGCTCGCATCGGCGCCAACGCGATCGCCAAGGGCCGCCGTTTTACCGTTGACCTCCACGCGCCCCGACTCAATCAATCGCTCCATTTCTCGACGCGAACCGAGGCCGGCGCGGGCCAGCACTTTTTGGAGTTTTTCGTCGCTCGCTTGAGTCGACTGGGGTTCTTTTTGTTTACTCATACCGCACTTGGGTCTTCTTCAATGGATTCGCTTGACGCCTCGAGGTCTGCGTCAACTGGGGTTGCCGAGACTTCGGCATCCAATAAATTAATGTCACTCTGACTATCAGAATCCGGCACTGGGTCTGATTCAGCGTGCACATCTGTGTCTGCGTCTGCGTCTGTGTCTGCGTCTGCGTCTGCGTCTGCGTCTGCGTCTGCGTCTGCGTCTGCGTCTGCGTCTGCGTCTGCGTCTGCGTCTGCGTCTGCGTCTGCGTCTGCGTCTGCGTCTGCGTC
>NZ_JACHXZ010000002.1:44151-170027 GCF_014192475.1 Simiduia aestuariiviva | reverse complement strand
TCTGCGTCTTCAGTGTGACTTGCCTGATCCTGTTCGGCCACTTCGTCTTTGGCCTCGTCAATAGCGTCGCGCTCAGCTGCATCCGGGTCTTCAGCAAGATCCAGCTCTTTATTGAGCTCATCCAAATCGCGCAGCTCACTGAGTGACGGCAACTCGTCCAAGCTTTTGAGGTTGAAGTAGTCTAAAAATTGGCGCGTGGTGGCGTACAGCGAGGGGCGACCGGGTACATCGCGATGCCCGACCACTTTGATCCACTCGCGCTCCGACAGCGTTTTAACAATGTGGGAACTCACCGCCACGCCGCGAATTTCTTCAATATCGCCGCGCGTTATCGGTTGACGGTAGGCAATGAGTGCCAGAGTTTCCAGCAGCGCGCGAGAATATTTTTGAGGTTTTTCATCCCACAGTCGATTGACCCAAGGAGCGGTTTCGGCGCGCACCTGAAAGCGCCAGCCAGTGCCCACTTCCTTGAGCTCAAAGCCACGGCCTTCACAATCGGCCTGAATGTCTTCGAGCGCCGCTTTGATTTCTTCTTTGGGCATGGGTTCAGCACCCGCCTCAGATTCAAACAGCTCGGCTAATTTAGCCACCGACAGCGGATGACCCGCAGCCAACAGTGCGCCTTCGACAATTTTCCGAAGCAGTTCTCGATCCACGGCGGGCGCGCGCTCAGCCGAATCGGCGGAATCATCGCTCGCGTCTGATGGCGCGTCAGTTTCAGCGGTATCTACAGCCATTGGCTGCACTTCTATCGCCTCGTCAGTTACCGCGGCCTCTTGTTGCTCCGGCGCGGCGTTCTCAATTGTGTCTTGATCAGGGGTATCAGCCATGATTACTGCGTTCTCGCTCTCACGTGGATTGCGGCAAAACTGTCGTTTTGCACGATTTCCACTAGGGATTCTTTAATTAATTCCAGCACCGCTAAAAACGTCACCACCACGCCCAGGCGACCCTCTTCAACGGTAAACAATTGCACGAAAGGCATAAATTGCTTGTGTGCCAATCTATCGAGCACCTGCCCCATGCGCTCGCGGGTTGATAGCTTTTCTTTGGTGACGTGGTGGCTCTCAAACATATCGGCCCGACGCAATACCTCAGACAGTGCGAGCAAGAGTTCTTTGAGATCCACATCCGGCTCGGGGCGCGTCAAATTGCGATCCGGAGCTTGTGCCGAGGCATGGAAGACATCGCGCCCCACGCGGGGCAACTCGTCAATATCTTCAGCGGCCTGTTTAAAGCGCTCGTATTCCTGCAGGCGTCGAATCAGCTGCGCCCGTGGATCCTCTTCATCCTCTTCTTCCTCACTGGAGCGCGGCAGCAGCATGCGCGACTTAATTTCGGCCAGCATGGCGGCCATCACCAAATATTCGGCGGCCAGTTCAAATTGCATCGCGCTCATCATTTCCACATAGGCCATGTACTGGCGCGTGATTTCAGCCACATTGATTTCGAGGATATCGAGGTTTTGGCGGCGGATGAGGTACAGCAACAGATCGAGGGGGCCTTCGAAGGCCTCTAGAATCACTTCCAGGGCATCCGGGGGTATGTACAGGTCTTTAGGCAGATCCGTGACGGCTTTGCCCTGCACAATGGCGAAAGGCATTTCCGCTTGATCGGGGCGCTGCGGGGCAGCGACGGCGGCGTCAGCGGGCTGGTCGGGCGCGGCGTCTGGGGCCGGCGAGGCGGTTTCGGCTGCCACCAGCTCGGTGCCCTGTTCGCTATCAGTCAGCGCAGTCTCGCCGGGCAAGGTTTCTAATTCGGGACTCACAGTGGATCTCTCAGCACGGATTGCTCTCTCAGCAGGCCAATCGGACATTCAAAGGGTGACATTATGGGGCCGCACCTCGGGCACTGCAATCGCAAATGCCCGCCCTGCGTCTGTGCACCTGCCATTGATGCGCGCTAGGCCGCCTCGAACGGGCTGAAATCGCCGATTCCCTGGCGCACCAAGCTGGGCACATCGCCCGTAAGATCCACCACGGTCGTGGTGTCCAGCCCACAGTAACCGCCGTCAATGACCAAATCCAACTGGTGCTGGAGGCTGTCGCGAATGTCATAGGGATCGCTCATCGGGTACTCATCGCCGGGCATCTGCAGTGTTACGCTCATGATCGGCTCGCCCAGCTCCTCCAACAATGCCAGAGCAATGGCGTTGTCGGGCACCCGCAGGCCGATAGTCTTGCGCTTGGGGTGCAACAATCGGCGCGGCACCTCTGAGGTGGCCTCCAAAATGAAGGTGTATTGCCCCGGCGTGTGATTTTTCAGCATGCGGTAGACCTGGTTGTCGACTTTGGCGTAAGTGGACAGCTCCGACAGGTCTCTGCACATCAAGGTGAAATTGTGGTGCTTATCCAATTGGCGCAGGGCCCGAATGCGATCGAGGGCTGCTTTATCGCCAATATGGCACCCCAACGCATAGGCGCTGTCTGTGGGATAGGCAATCACCCCGCCCTTGCGCACGATATCGGTGGCCTGTACCACCAGCCGGTGCTGCGGGTTGTCTGGGTGAATCTGAAAAAACTGGGCCACAGGGCCTCCTTGCTAATAAAAGTTCTGACTATTCAATTACTTGCACAGCTTACACGGATTCTGGTTTAGCCACAGCCATGCGCGACGCCAAGGCCGGCAAGTGCCAGACGGGCAGCAGGTCGTCTGGCAAAATACCGGCACACCCCAATTCTTGCCAGCGCTGATCGGGCAGGTGAAAATCGCTACCGATAGACAGGTGCAGCGCAAAGGGTGCCAATAACCGAGCCAAATCATGGGTGACCGACGCCTCCTGGTAACCGCTGATCAACTCCACCGCCGCACCACCTGCCTGCTTGAAATCACCCACCAACTCCAGCAGCTTTGTGCGCGTTAGCTTGTACTTGAGCGGATGCGCCAAGACGGCCACCCCGCCAGCCCTTACGATGAGCGCAATGGCCTCCTCCAACTCTGGGAACGCCTGTTTGACATCACCCGGCTTACCATTGCCCAAATAGCGCCGAAAGGCCGCCGCCTGTGAGCTAACCTTTCCAAGCTGAACCAGCGCCCGGGCAAAATGCGGGCGGCCAATACTTCCCTCACCCGCCTCAATGCGCGCCTGCCGCAAAATGTCTTGTTCACCGCTGAGTCCAGAGTTGGCCAATGCCCGCGCTATGGCGAGTGCGCGGTCTTCCCGCACCGTTTGCATCGCCCTCAGTGAGTGCTGGAGTTCGGGGTGATCTGGGTCCAAGCCCAAGCCCACCACGTGCACCCCGCGCCCGCGCCAGGTGCTGGAAACTTCGATGCCGGGAATTAACGCGACGCCCTGAGCCTCAGCGGCGATACGCGCTTCGGCGTAGCTATCCATGGTGTCGTGGTCTGTAATCGCCAAAGTGGTCACGCCCTGACTTTTTGCCCTCGACACCAGCGCTTCAGGCCGTAAAATACCGTCCGATGCGCAGGTATGTGTATGTAGATCAATCAAGCCTGTAATATGAACCCCCGATAGGCGCAAACACGGTCACACATTGACCGACGCCGTTCATCATTTTGCCACTGAGACGCAAATGACCCAAGCACAAAACGAGCCCAGCGCGCCTGTCGCCACCAATACCCCACCGAGTGCCCCTAAGCCCGAGCGCGAAAACATGCTGGTTAACCTGCTGTTTAACATAGTGCTGCCGACGGTGATTTTGACGAAGTTCAGCAACGAGGCGTGGCTCGGCACCAAACTAGGCTTGATCATTGCCTTGGCGTTTCCCCTGCTGTACGGCCTAAAAGATTTCAAACAGCGCGGCAAAATCAACTTTTTTTCAATTCTGGGAATTGTCAGCGTACTGCTCACCGGCGGCATCAGCTTGCTGGAATTGGACCCTAAATATATCGCCATCAAAGAAGCCGCCATACCGGGCTTACTGGGCCTTGCTACCCTGGCATCGCTAAAAACACGCTTTCCGCTGGTGCGCACCTTCATCTATAACGATCAACTATTGAAAGTGGCGGTGGTGGATCGCGCACTGGACCAACACAACAACCATCGCGCATTCGAAGCCGTTTTGCGCAACGCCACCTACCTCTTGGCCTTTTCCTTCTTTGTCAGCTCGACACTTAATTATGTACTGGCAAAATGGATCGTCGTGAGCGCACCCGGCACCGAGGCATTTAACGAAGAACTGGGCAAAATGACGGCACTGAGTTACCCGGTAATTGTGATTCCTGCCATGGGTATCATGATTTATACCTTGTTTTATCTGTTTAAAAACATTAAAAAACTCACTCACTTGGATTTTGAGGACATTCTGCACGACGCCTAAGTTGTGCAGCCCACGCATTAAGGACGCACCATGTACTACGCCATCATCAGTGAAGATGTTGCCAATTCGCTACCATTGCGCAAAACGGCGCGCGCAGAACACATTGCGCGTCTGGAAGCATTGCGCGAACATGGCCGCCTGTTAATCGCGGGCCCCTGTCCCGCCATCGATGCCGATGATCCCGGCGAAGCAGGCTTTACTGGCAGTTTAATTGTGGCTGAATTTCCCAGCCTAGTGGCAGCACAAGACTGGGCCGATGCCGACCCTTATATCGCCGCTGGGGTTTATCAACGGGTTGCGGTCAAACCCTTTAAGAAAGTTTTACCGTGAACGTGATGCTGCCGACAGCATGTGCGCACCCAAGCGCGTAAACTTTATCCAACAACTACTTTGGAAAATGTATCCGTGACCAGAATAATTTTACTTATCGCCCTGCTATCGAGCCTTTGTAGCCATTCAGTGAGCGCGCAAGAAACTCGCTATATTTCAGATCAACTGTTCGTCCCATTGCGCAGCGGTCAAGGCAACCAGTACCGCATCATCCACCGCGGCCTCCCCTCCGGCACCGCGGTTAAATTCGTCGAGCAAAGTGAAGACGGCGAATGGTCATTGGTGGAAGTGCGCAACGGCGATCAAGGCTGGATTCGCAATCAATATTTACTAGAAGAGCCCACTGCCTCGGTGAAACTGAGCCGCACAGAAGCGGAGCTTCAAAAATTGCGCGAGGAGTTCGCCAACCTACAGAACGATTACCGGGATTTGAGCGGCGATCGGAGTAGCGCGCTCAACAATCTATCAAGCCTTACGGCTCAGCGCGACCAGCTTGCCGAAGAGCTGGCAACCATTAAGCAATTGTCGGCAAATGCCATCGACCTCAATCAACGCTACCAAGACCTATTAAAAAAGCATCAAATGCTACAAACGGAAGCGGATATTTTAAAGGCCAGCAACCAGCGGCTGCAAAATGACAAAACCTATAACCAATGGATTTATGGCGCGTCTATCTTAGGCATCGGCATGATTTTTACCTTGCTCATTCAAAGCTTGAGCAATCGTAAGCGCAAATCCGAATGGATTAGTTAAGGATTTTTTATGACTCGTTTTATTCTTGGCTTAATACTCACCTGCTTTTCGTTGGCAAGTGTCGCGGCCAACCCAAAAGTGAAGTTTGAAACGGATCTGGGTGATATTGTGTTAGAGGTATTTGCCGATAAAGCACCGGCTACCGCTGACAACTTCCTAAGCTATGTGGATTCTGGTTTTTACGACGGCACCATCTTCCACCGAGTTATCCCAGGCTTTGTAGTTCAAGGCGGCGGTTTTACCTTCGACTTCACTAAAAAGCCAGTGCGCGAGCCGGTTGTGAATGAATCCCACAACGGCTTAAAAAATTATTATGGTTTTCTTTCAATGGCGCGCACCTCGCACCCTGACAGCGCCACCTCGCAGTTTTTCATCAATGTCAATGTGGCAGGCAATGCGCACTTAGACGCAGGCAAAAACAAAGCCGGCTACGCGGTGTTTGCCAAGGTCATTTCAGGTATCGACGTTGTGGACGCGATCACCCGCGAACCCCGGGGCGCGATACGCGCATTCCCAGAGGCGCCCAACACACCGGTGCGAATTTTAAAGGCGCGACGACTGTAAGCGCGCCGCTTTACATTTTTTATTAGGAATCTGCCGTGCCACACGCTAACGCCACTGCGCTCAGTATTAATCTGAACAAAATTGCCCTCATTCGCAATTCCCGTGAAGGTAACTTTCCCGATGTCTGCGAACATGCACAGCGCTGCATCGACCTAGGCGCCGATGGCATCACCGTGCACCCGCGCCCAGATCAACGGCACATTCGCGCCGAAGACGTTCGCCAACTGGCCAAGCTCGTCAGCCCACAAGTGGAGTTCAACGTGGAGGGTAACCCCTTCGCGCCTGCGCTAGGTAGCTACCCTGGTTTTATGGCGCTGGTGGCTGAGACCCTACCCGCGCAGTGCACACTGGTGCCCGATAGCGATGCTCAGTTAACGTCAGACCACGGCTTTGATCTGCGCAGTAGCGCCACGGCGCTGAAACCGATCATTGCCGAGCTAAAACAACAGGGCATGCGCGTCAGTTTGTTTATGGACCCAGATCCAGACCAAATTAAGCGGGCAGCCGATATAGGTGCAGATCGCATAGAACTCTATACCGGGCCATTTGCCGCTGCGCACAAAGCCCAGGCCCCCGAGCTTGCGCAGCTTTTAACGCGCTTCGCCGAGGCCGCGCACGCGGCTGCCGAATTGGGATTGGGCGTCAACGCCGGGCACGATTTAAATTTGCACAATCTGGCAACCTTTCGCGACGCAGTGACGCCCCTACTGGAAGTCTCCATTGGCCACGCATTTACCGTGGACTGCATCGCCATGGGCATGCCCGCTGCCATGGCTGCCTACCTAGAGCGCTGCCGCTAAAGCGTTAGACACATCGCAAGAGCGCCGTTTATTGGCTAGTCTTAAGGCATGGGCTGCGGTATGGTCATTGAAGGGGTGTGCGCCCCCGCTGCAGCATTCCTGATGCAATCCTGATGCATTCTTCAGGCCACAGGTAAGGAGAACCCCATGCAATCGATACTCGTCCAAGATTTTATGAATCGACAGCCGCTGGTCGTCAGCAATACCGATAACATTCGCACCGTGGTGACCAAGCTGCTGGAGCATAAGGTCATCGGGGCACCGGTTGTGGATAGCGAGCGGCAACTGGTGGGCTTTGTTTCAGAACAAGACTGTATCAAAGAGATGCTCAACGACGCCTTCTATTGCGAAGAGCCCGCGAGCGTCACCAAAGTCATGCACCGAGACGTGCTCACCGTGACGCCTTCCACCAGCATCGTGGAAGTCGCGCAAACGATGCTCGCCAATAAACCCAAAAACTATCCTGTAGTAGAGGGCAACAAATTGGTGGGGCTCATCAGCCGGCAACACGTGCTCAAAGCGCTACTGGCCAACGATGACGATTGCTACTTGCGCAAGCCCGCATAAATGCGGCGAAAGCCGTTGACCCCCGCCTTCAGGCGCACTAGGGTGCGCCTTTTTACTGCCCGCAATGCGATGACACTCAATGCATAAGCCCACCCCCCCTCGGCTCTCGATTTTCGGCGCCGGCAAATTAGGCCAAACCCTTGCGCACCTGTGGCAAGCCAAAGGGTGTGTCACTATCGGACAGGTGGTTTGCCAGCACATCAAAAGTGCCAAGGATGCAGTGGCTTTTATCGGCGCCGGAAATGCCACTACCCCGGAAAACCGCCCAGCAGGGTGTGATATCTGGCTGCTAAGTTGTCCTGATCAAGTCCTACCCGAGGCGGCACGTTGGATTGCCCAACAACCGCTGCACGGTGGACAGGTGGTATTTCACTGTGCCGGCAGCCTCAACCACACGGCACTGGAACCTGCTCAACCCGCACAATTGGCCAGTGTGCATCCCGTGCACGCCTTTAGCGCTCCTAGCGATGCTATCCACACGCTGGCCGGAAGTTACTGTGTTGCGGAGGGCAGCGACACAGCAAAGTCCCTGTTAAAACCACTTTTCACCGCGCTGGAATGCCAGTGGCTTGAACTCGACGCCCGCTCACAGGACGCCAAAGCGCTCTACCATGCGGCCACAGTTTCAGCCAGCAATCACTTGGTGACGCTCATAGATCAAGCGCTGCGCTTGGCTGAATTTGCCGGCCTTTCAAGAACTCAAGCGGCGGAACTTTTGCGCCCGCTGGCCACTCAGAATCTCGACAAGACGCTGCAAGGCCCCGCGGATGCGGTGCTCACTGGGCCCGTTAGTCGTGGCGACACCCGCACCCTAGCCGCGCATTTTTCGGCACTCGCGCACAGCGAGGTCCCGATGGGCGATCAACAACTGTACCGACAGCTCGCTGAATCAACGCTGGCCATCGCCCGACATCAAGGCGACAATGCCGAGGCTCGGCTAACCGAAATTCAACAGCTCATCGACAAACAACTTTCCCTGCTCAACGCCCGCAAGTAGATGCCATGAACGATTCCGAAGAATACCAACAGCGCAAACAGTTTTACGATCAATTGCTCACGATTTACGGCCGCAAGCCTGTGCTCGAAGCGCTGCAACAACCGGGCATTCAAATCCATCGACTGCACTTGGCCGACAGCAACAAATCGGCTGCGATCCTCGATGACATAGTGGCCATTGCACAACGCCACAACGCGGAAATTTGTTATCACAGCAAGCAGGCACTGTCGCGGATTTCGCGCAATGGCAAACAGGATCAGGGCGTGGCTGTAGATTTAGTGCTGGGTGGCTACCGAGCCTATGAAGATTTTCTAAAGACAGCCCCTAATCAGTACGAACTTCTGGCACTCGATGGCATCACCAACCCGCAAAATCTAGGCATGATTTTGCGCACGGTCGCCGCGAGCGGCATTGCCGGGGTGTTACTGCCCAAAAAGGGCTGCGCGCAAATCGACCCACTGGTGATTAAAGCCAGCGCCGGCGCGCTGTTTCGTTGCCCAATTTTACGGTGCGATGACCTGGCGGCAGCGCTCCAGAATTTTCAAGCAGCCGGTGCCAAAGTGTGCGGCTTGTCATCACACGCCCGCCAAAGTTTGGGTGAATTTCAGGCGCTTGCACCCACCATTTTTGTACTGGGCAACGAAACTCACGGTGTTTCATCGGCGGTGCAAGCACTCGCCGATCACAACCTCCGCATTCCCATGGCAAATGGGGTGGAATCATTGAACGTCGCCATTACGGCGAGTTTATTGGCTTTTCGCCACCAGCTGACTGGCGCTTAATCCGCGCCAGTTGCGCCTTTATTAAACGCACCGCCTCGGCATTTTTATCATCGTACAAACCGCGCTCAAACAGCGCCGAAAACTGTTGCCACAGTCGCGTTTGCTCGGGTAACAAGCGCTCTACTCGCGCAAAATACTGGCCCACAGGCTCACCGGGCGCACGCTCAATACCGGTTTTGCGCTCAATGCGGCGCAATAACCGCAACAGCGGCGGCAGCGGCTCGGATCGATTACACCACGCCAACCACAGGGCCAATAATGCTAGCGGCGCGCCCGCCGCCAGCAGTAAAAATACGCCGATACGCCAGGGCTCCATACCGCCCAATAATTTTTCCAAAACTGCAGACTGCCGGTCACCATCAAACCCGACCACCATACTCTGCCACCGGTAGTTGACCTCCTCCCATTGCAAGCGCGCTTGATTCAACCAGTTAATGTGGCTGTAGCGCATGAGCGACAGGGGGTCGCCCAAAAGATCCGCATTATTTTGCATGGCTGCGCGCAGGCCGCTGCGAATGCGGCTTGGGGCCACTGCCGCAGTGGGATCTACGCGCAACCACTCACCGTTAATCCACACTTCAGCCCACGCGTGAGCGTCCATTTGATGGACCAGCAAATAGTCGCCAGCTAGGCCTAACTCCCCGCCCTGATAGCCGGTCACTACGCGCG
This sequence comes from Simiduia aestuariiviva, assembly GCF_014192475.1. Taxonomy (GTDB): domain Bacteria; phylum Pseudomonadota; class Gammaproteobacteria; order Pseudomonadales; family Cellvibrionaceae; genus Simiduia; species Simiduia aestuariiviva. The sequence goes on along the minus strand of NZ_JACHXZ010000002.1, from coordinate 160,285 downwards.
CAGGAATACCCGCGGCGCGCGCGAAAAAAACAAAGCTGCTGGCAAAGTGTTCACAAAACCCTTGCTGGGTTTGAAACAAAAACTCATCGACACTGTGCTCACCCAAGGCCGGCGGCTGCAACGTATAAATAAATCGCTCTTGGATCATATTTTCAAAACGCGCGATCAGCGCTTGTTTACTGAGCCCGGTGGCACGCCACTGATCGGCCAATGCCCGCGTGCGTGGGTTCACCCTAGGCGGCAAGGATAAATAGTGACGCTGCACAAATGGATGCAGCTGTTCAGCAACCACCGGCATATCCACGGTATAAAATTCAAATCGCTGACGATCAGCAATGGGCAGCAACGTGCGCACGGTCTGATCAATAGTAATCGACCAACGCTTATTGGACTCAACGGACAGGGGCACGCCCAGGGTAAACAACCATGTGCGGTGGCTAGGTTCCATAAGCACTTGATAGCGGTAGCGAGGCGCACCTTGACGGGCTGCCTCGGGCAGCAAGCGCCAACTCGATGGCGCTTGATTCGACCGATCGACGCCGCGACCACCGGGATTAAAATCGTAATTGCGCGCCCGCCATGTGCGCCCATCAAATTCACTCAACACGATTCCACGCCAATACCGGGCCTCCGGCGGCGGCACCGCCCCATCGAAATTCACGCGAAATGCCAACTTGCCAGACTTGGTTAAATCGACCACATCACCCGGCGACATGGAATCGCTAATACCCGTGCGTGCGGCGTGATTTTGCATGGGCATGGCCCACAGGGGCCCCGTGCGCGGCAACACTAAAAAGAGCGCGACCATCACTGGCAGGGCCTGCAGCAACATCACGCCACTGCGCCGCAGGGCTGGCTTTACCCCCGCTGTGGGGCCACTAAACAGCAGTTGCTGCGCCGTTAAAAGCCACCAAAATGTGAGCGTGCAGTACAGGGTTTCAAATATTAATTGCGCGAAAAGTAGTTGGGCTGCCGCGGCAAAATAGCCAAGGAACACCACCAGGAGCGCGTCGCGCCGATGCCGCATCTCCAGCAACTTGAGCAACATGCCCACCAACAGCAATCCGGTCATGGGCTCTACGCCGCGCCAACTGCCATAGCCACGCCAAATACCAAACGCGCAGACCAACACCAACAGCGTTTTAATCAGTCGACCGGGCATCGCCCAGCGCCCCAAATAAATTTGCCAGCGCCAGATCAAGATCACCGCGCCTGCACCCAAGACCCAAACGGGCAGATGACTTGTGTGTGGCGCCAGTGCCCACAACAGCGCGAAAAATAGCCACAGTTGACTGTTGCGGGGGATCTGCTCAATCAGCACTGCGTGTCTCCAGCCCGTATAAAGCCAATCGGGTTAAGCACCGGTCTCTATGGGAATCGCCCTGCCCCATCGGAATCACCTGGCCCGGTAATGCCAACGAAAAAGGCAGCCCTCGCTGATCCAAATAAAGCACCCAATGGCACAGGCGACTGAGCCGGTTCTCTGTATCCATGCCTTCAAAAAAATGCCAATCAAGTGCCTGAGCCTGCCCCTCTGACTGGGCAAACTGTTTCAGCATCAGGCCCTGCCCCCGAGCAAACTGCTTCCAGGCAATGCGTCGCAATGATTGCCCGGGCTGGTAGCTTTCGAGTCCGACAAAGTCATCGCTGCCCGCGCGCTGAAAGTGGGCATCTAGCTCTCCCTCTGCGTCCGCCCAAGGCGCTTGCTCACTCGCGATAGGTCTTGGGTATACCAATGCCTTAGCGTCCAAATCCAGCCAGGTCCAACAACGCAAAATACCCAGAGGAAACACACTCTCAAGTTTTAATCGCCCTGGATGCAGCCAGCCGCGACGGTCACTTTGGGCCCAGAGTTCCACATCTTGCTCGTCCCCCGTTAAACTCAGTGATATGCACGGCTCATTGCGCCAACCAACGTTCAGTACCTGCCCCTTGCCACTGCCCGCTTTGCATTGAATACGCACGCGGAAAGCTGCGCGCTCGCCTACAAATACAGGCTTAACCTCACCTAATGTTAATCGCAGAGCCGCTAAATTGTGATAGGTGTGCAAGATGGCAACTACGAATACGCTCAGCAGCAAAAATGCCAAGCCTAGGATCAGCGAGTTTTCGTAATTGGTGCCCAGCACCCACAAAAGCAGCAGCGTAAAAATATAAGCCCAGCCACTCGCGGAGGGAAAAATGAATAAATTGCGCTGCCCTAACGTGACCGTACGCGCAGGTCGGATGCGACGGTTAACCCAATTGCGGAAACGTCTTTGCAACGCCGCCGAAAATGCACTCAACATAAAACCCACATCTACGTAATTAAAGAAGCGTGGCCACCGTAGCCAGGCTGCCAAGGAGAAGTACTCAGATACTAAATCACGCCCACCATATCACCAAGGAGGGATTTACGGGTGCTCAGGATGCAAAAAATACAGCGTCAAAATCGCCGTCATCAGAGCGCATTTGAACGCCAATTAAATCTTTACAGGCGGGCATGTGATCGCCCACAAAGAATGCCTTGGGCTTATCTGCGCTGGATTTTCGGCCTTGTAGAACAAATTTTTCACATGCATTTTGAATAACGATGTCTGAAAAACGCTCCATCGCCGCCACGGGAATGTAGCCCTCAGCAATGGGCTCACCGCTCAGTGAGCTGGAGATGCGTTGAACCTGCTGAGCGGCCAGCGCCATGCCAAAATGAAAATGAAAATCACCCGATACCTGCTGCAACACCACGTAGGGGAGTCGTTTTTGTAACTCTCGACGACTATAAACCCTCTGGATCACCACACTCTGCCGGCAAATGCGCTGCAAGCTTTTTATCAGTTCATTCAAACACAGCTGCAATGATTCCGACTGTGGTATTTGTTTAAGTTCGCGCTCGCACTGAGTGCGCGACGCCCGCTGCTGTGCGGAAAAATCACGCGTCAATTCTGCCGCCAGCGATTCGCCAATGTAACCCAACTCAACTAACACATCGGTTAAATTTACGCGCGTTGCCTGTTGCAGTATCAACAGTCTTTCGAGATCCGGCTCCGTTAGCAGACCGGCATGTACAGCCAGCTCACCTAGCATTAAATCGGTATTTCGCTGCTCTCGATTGAGCTGGGCGACCTCTCGCTCAGTCATCAAACGACTATCGACAGCTAATTCACCTAAGGATTTATTTTTACGGCGTAGGTGCGCAAGCGCGGTGTGGAATTGCTCCACGTTGATACGTTCTTGCTCAAGTAAGAATTGACCAAATAACGCCGCTGACATAAGTGAGCTCCCTGTAATTATGCGGGCCCGGCGCAGTCATTGAACACAGGGCACACCTACAGGTATAGCGCATTATAGGGGGGCCAGTATTAGCCCTGCAGCACATCCACCGCGTCGAGCGTGAGCTGAGCTAGCAGATCGCCCTGATTGTCGCCCTGTTCGCCCATGCCTTTTACGCGATGGGCAACCACCGGGCCGAACAGGGTTTGCAGATCTTCGGGGACCAGGTATTTACGCTTGTGCAGCAAGGCCCAGGTTTTTGCGGCTTTTAACAGCGCTAAGGCACCGCGAGGAGAAAGGCCATAGCTGTATTGCGGCGCGCTGCGAGTGTGATTCACCAACCGCTGCAGGTAGTCTAGAACTGCCTCTGACGCTTTAACTTCCGCAGTCTTGGCACGCAAGGTGTTCAGTTGGGCAATGGTCAACGCGGGCTTCATGCGCGCCAACAAAACCCGGCTATCCTCACCCAGGAACAGTGCGCGCTCGGCCGCATCTGAGGGGTAGCCCAAGCTGATGCGCATCAGAAACCGATCCAATTGTGACTCAGGCAAGTGAAAGGTACCGGCCTGAGACAGCGGATTTTGGGTCGCAATCACGAAAAACGGGTCCGGTAACTTGCGGGTTTCACCGTCCGTTGTCACCTGCCCCTCTTCCATGGCCTCTAACAGCGCACTTTGGGTTTTTGGCGTCGACCGATTAATTTCATCGGCCAGCAAAACCTGCGAAAACACGGGCCCTGGGTGAAAGGTGAAATTCCCTTCGCTCTGATTGAAAACGGAGACCCCGAGAATATCTGCCGGCAACAGGTCCGAGGTAAATTGAATGCGCTGGTAGGACAGCCCTAACACCTGCGACAGGGCGTGCGCCAAGGTGGTCTTGCCCATGCCCGGCAAGTCTTCGATCAGCAGATGCCCGCGCGCGATCAAACAGGTCATGGCTAACTTGATCTGCTGGTCTTTGCCAAGCAGCACGCCAGCGATTTGTTCGCAGGCGTTGGCCACGGGCTCCAGCATATCGTTAAAGGACATGCAGCCCCCGTTGCAAATCGGCCTTTAAATCGTCAATGTCCTCTAGGCCTACCGATACACGGATCAAATTTTCAGTAATTCCCGCCTCGGCCTTGTCGCTATCTGAGAGACGGCCGTGGGTGGTAGTGGCCGGATGCACGATGGTGCTCTTGGCGTCGCCCAGGTTGGCGGTAATGCTAAATATGCGCGTGGCATCGATACAGGCCCAAGCTGCATCACGGCCGCCTTTGACTTTGAAAGACAGCACGCCACCAAAGCCTCGCTGTTGAACACTGGCCAGCTTGTGTCCCGGGTGGCTCGGCAGCCCTGCATAGTAAACTTGCTCGACCTGCGGTTGTTCAGTCAGCCATTCAGCCAAGGCTTGGGCGCTGGCGCAATGGGCGTCCATGCGCAGCCGCAGCGTTTCCAATCCCTTCACAAACACCCAGGCGTTAAAGGCACTCATCGTCGGGCCCGCGGTACGGACAAAGGCCAACACCTCATCCATGTGCGCTTGCTGCCCTACCACGACGCCGCCCACGCATCGGCCCTGACCGTCTAAATATTTAGTGGCAGAGTGCACAACAATATCCGCCCCTAGACTTAGGGGCTTTTGCAGCGCTGGCGAGCAAAAGCAGTTATCCACCACCAACACAGCGCCATGGTCATGGGCGAGCCGAGCAATGGCGCCGATATCAGCCACTTCACACAGTGGGTTGGATGGTGTCTCTAAAAACAACATCTTGGTGGCCGGTGTCAGCGCCGCCTGCCAATTGTTCAGATCTGTCAGGGTCACAAATGTGGTGGTAATGCCGAGTTTGCTCATGTATTTGCTAAACAGCGCATTGGTAGTACCAAACACGCTGCGCGAACACACGACGTGATCACCGGCCTTCAATAGCGCCATACAGGTGCTCAGAATGGCGGCCATACCCGAGGCCGTAGCCACCGCCGCTTCGCCCCCTTCTAGCGCCGCCATGCGCTCTTGAAAATAGCGCACGGTGGGGTTCGTGTAACGCGAATAAACGTTGCCGGGATCGTCCCCGGAAAAGCGCGCCGCCGCCGCTTGTGCGGAATCGAACACATAACTCGAGGTCAAAAACATGGCCTCTCCGTGCTCGCCCTCTGGACTGCGCAACTGGCCCGCGCGCACCGCCAAGGTGTCGCCCCCAGCATCTGCCAGCGCTTCATCGAGAATTTCTCGCTGTTGCGCCAAGTAGGCCTTAGAACCTAAATCCTTTTTAGCCATCGTCGATCAGCCCAATTCATGCATGTCGTTGTGCAGCCCGATGACACTGTCACCATCCATGGCGTTTTTCACATCACCGGCTTTGGCTGCGTCATTGCGCGCCGCTTCCAATCTTGCCAAATAGGCATCATCTACATCGCCGGTTACGTATTCACCGGTAAATACGGAGCAGTCGAATTCGGCCACCTCTGGATTGCCTTCACTGGACGCCGCTATTAGATCCTCAAGCTCCTGATACACCAGCCAATCAGCACCGATTTCTTGACAGATTTCTTCCGTGCTGCGGCCGTGGGCAATCAACTCCCGCGCCGAGGGCATATCGATGCCATAAACGTTTGGAAAGGCCACAGCGGGTGCAGCGGAGGCAAAATAAACTTTGTTGGCGCCGGCTTCGCGCGCCATCTGAATAATTTGCTGACAGGTGGTGCCGCGCACGATGGAATCGTCCACCAGCAACACATTTTTGCCCTTAAATTCCAGCTCAATGGTGTTGAGCTTTTGGCGCACAGATTTTCTGCGCTGCTGTTGGCCCGGCATGATAAACGTGCGGCCAATGTAGCGGTTTTTCACCAAGCCTTCGCGGAATTTAACGCCCAGAGTTTGCGCCAATGCCTGCCCAGCAACACGGGAAGAATCGGGAATGGGCACTACCACATCGATATCGTGGTCTGGATTTTCGCGCAAAATTTTATCGGCCAGCTTCTCGCCTTGACGCAAGCGCGCCTTGTAAACCGAAACACCATCCATGATGGAATCAGGACGGGCAAAATAGACGTGTTCAAAAATGCACGGGCGCAGTGACGGTGCTTTGGCGCACTGGCGGCGATGCAATTGTCCGTGCATGTTGATATAGATTGCCTCGCCCGGAGCCACATCGCCCAGCAACGTAAAACCAAGGGTATCGAGCGCAACACTCTCTGAGGCGACCATATATTCGTCGCCTTTTTCAGTGGTGCGCTTACCGTACACCAGCGGCCGAATGCCGTGCGGATCACGAAATGCAACCACACCGTAGTTGGCGATTAGAGCCACTACGGCATAGCCACCTTTAACGCGATCGTGCAACGCCTCAACGGCGCTAAAAAAATCGTCGGCTGTGGGCGTTAATTTGTTAAGGCGATGCAGTTCGTGGGCTAAAACGTTGATCAGCACTTCCGAATCGGAATCGGTGTTGATGTGGCGCAGGTCCGCGCGAAATACGTGCTCGCTGACCTCTGCCGCGTTGGTGAGATTGCCATTGTGGGCAAGTGCAATGCCGTAGGGTGAGTTCACATAAAACGGCTGAGCCAATGCTGGGCCCGAGCTGCCTGCAGTGGGATAGCGCACGTGGCCGATACCCATGTTGCCAATTAAACGCAACATGTGACTGGTGCGAAATACATCGCGCACCAACCCGTTTGCCTTTACCTGAGCGAGCCGTCCCTCATGGCAGGTCACGATGCCTGCCGCGTCCTGGCCTCGGTGCTGAAGCATCGTAAGCGCATCGTACAACTGGGTGTTGACGTTACTCTTACCGACTATTCCTACAATACCGCACATAGTTCTTCACCTTAGCTAAAACGCTACTTCATCAAACAAAAATATCGCGGCTGCCCAATGAGTGAGCTAGCCCTGCAATTGTCCGTAGCCGCTAAACAGCCGACTTAACAGGTCGCCGGCGTCACTGGCCAATTGCTTGGCCCACCCTTCAAAGGACAAAAACGTCGGAATCAAACGCGACTCCTGCCACCAAGGGTCTTGATCGATGGGTAAAAAGTGAGGCAGCCACATCAACAGCGCCATCACCACCACCAATCCGCGGGCCAATCCAAAAAACATACCGAACAGTCGGTCGGTACCTGTCAGCCCAGTCATTTTCACGAGCTGGCTTATCAGATAGTTGACCATGGCCCCTACTACGAGGGTGCCTAGAAAGAGTAGCGCAAAGGCCAGAGAATGAACGACGGATGGGGTTTCAGAGACGCCTTCCAGCAAGGGGGCTAGACGATCGTCAAACCAGAGGGCAATGGAGATCGCCAGTACCCAGACCACCAGCGATAGCGCCTCTTTGACAAAACCTCGATAGATACTGATGACGCTGGAAACAAGCAGGATCACAAGGATCATCCAGTCGGCCCAATTCATGGAAGTTTCCTTTGGTATCGTACAAAGGGTACGCGGTGGGTTTCGAGGCGCGCATTCTAACAACTGATCCGGTGCAGCGGTAGATAAATTTCGGTGCCCAAGATTAGGGCTTGAACTCTTTCACCAGAGAATTCACCTTCAAACTCGCATCCAGTTCTTTTTTGAGGGCTAGAATTGTTGCTTTATCGGCCTTAGGCCCCACGAACACGCGCACCACTTGCTGCCCCTTGCTGTTTACTAGCGGCCGCACAAACGCCGAGTGACCCGCCGCCTCTAATCGCTCGCGCAAGTCGTCAGCGCGGGATTTTTCGGTAAAGCTGGCCACCTGTAAAACCCAGCCTCGCAGCACCCCCTGCTCATTCAATCCCGGTGCCACTGCCGGCGCCTCGAGGGCAGATGCATTGGGCGCCTCCTTCGGCGCCGGGGCCGGTGCCTCTACCGGTGCTTCTGGCTCATCCACCAAGGCATACATTTGATCGGGCGCTTTGGCCGGCTCGATCGCATCGGGACGCACGGGATCGGCGATGACCTGCGGGGTAATGGTCGGTGTCGGCGGGATTTGCGACTGCCCACCAATGTAGCGGTTATCTGGCTCGTCAAACAAGCTCGGAAAGAAAATGACCGCGATGGAGGCCAATACCACTGCCCCCACCAAGCGCTGCTTTACGTTGTCATCCACGAAATATTACGTCCAAAAATGTGTAATTAAGCCAGCCATCTTAAAGCGCTGCAGCCAGCACGTCATCCGCACCGCTTCAGCTCACTGAAGCGCCCTGCGCCTCAAGCCATTCGAGCGCAGCAGACACCGTAAAGAATGATCCTAACACCCATATGCTATCACCCTGCTGGCTATTGCGCTCAGCGGCCTGCAAGGCCTCCCCGACGTCGACCTCACAACTGGCAGGGCCCGTCACCCATTGCGACAGGGCGCGCCCCTGGGCTGCGCGAGGATTGTCCGGCAAATCCGCAAAATACCACTGATCCACGAGCGGCTGCAGCGGCGCCAAGGTGCCCGCATGGTCTTTGTCGGCCATCATAGCCACGATGGCATGGGTGCGCCCCCTGCCCTCAATGGCTGCGGCTCGGCTGGCAAAAAATTGGGACGCCGCGGGATTGTGTGCCACATCCAAGACCCAATGACGGTCGCGCCATTGCAATTGCTGAAATCGACCCGGTACTCGCAAATGCGCTAATTGCTGCAGCGCCGCGCCGTTTATCTGAATCCCCAGTGACAGCAGCGCCACCAATGCAGCAACCACACTGGGCAAGGGCAAATGGGGCTCGGGAAAGGCGAAAATTTGGTCGGCGTAGGTGAGCTCACACAGGCCGTCGGCGGTGTTGACGGTGAAATCTCGACCGATGAGTAAACTGCTGGCACCTACCGACGCCACCACCTCAAGCACCGATGACTGGGGCGTGGCATCAACATAGATAACTGGCCTTCCAGCGCGGCAAATACCGGCTTTTTCCCGCCCGATTTGGGCCAAGTCTGTGCCCAGCCAATCCTGATGGTCCAACGCAATGCTGGTGATGATGGCCACGTCGGCATCGATGATATTGACCGCATCAAGGCGACCGCCCAACCCGACCTCAAGAATCCAATAATCAACCTCTTGCTGCTGGAAGATCCACAGCGCCGCCAAGGTGCCAAATTCGAAATAGGTGAGACTGACATCCTGCGCCTGCGCATCAATAGCGGCAAACGCCTGGCAGATCAGCTGGTCACTTGCAGGTTCACCATTTAGGCGAATGCGTTCGTTGTAGCGCAGTAGGTGGGGCGAGGTATAGGCGCCGACGCGATATTGCTGGCTGGCTAATAACGCCGCCAGCGTCGACACAGTACTGCCCTTGCCGTTAGTCCCCGCCACTGTGATTACTTTGGCGTTATTGGGCGCCAGCAGCCCAAGTCGCTCAGCGACTAGGCGCACCCGCTCTAAACCGAGGTCGATGGCACTGGGGTGGTGCTGCTCTTGCCAGCGCAACCAGTCCGACAGGTGGCCAAACCGCACGGCGGTTAGGCCACCTTGCTGTTGGTGAACTTAGCCAGCAGGCCAGCTACTTTATCGCGCATATTTTCACGCGCAATAATCATGTCGATGGCACCGTGCTCCAACAGGAATTCAGCGCGCTGAAAGCCTTTGGGCAGCTTTTGACGAATGGTTTGTTCAATGATGTTGGGACCGGCAAACCCAGCGCGCGCACCCGGCTCCGCAGCATTGATGTCGCCCAGCAGGGCCAAGCTGGCCGACACGCCGCCGTACACGGGGTCGGTCATGATGGAAATGTAAGGCACGCCAGCCATTTTCAAGCGCTCGATCACCGCGCTGGTTTTCGCCATTTGCATGAGGGAGATCAGTGCTTCCTGCATGCGCGCTCCACCGGTGGCAGAAAAACATACCAGTGGAATTTTCTCTTCCAGCGCCACTTGGGCCGCGCGCGTAAAGCGCTCACCAACCACATAACCCATTGAGCCGCCGTGGAACGCGAACTCAAAGGCAACGGCGACCACCGGCATCCCCTTGAGCAGCCCCTTCATCGCCACCAGTGCGTCTTTTTCACCAGTGTCTTTCTGGGCTTGGGTCAAACGGTCTTTGTATTTTTTTACGTCTTTGAATTTCAGACGATCAACCGGCAGTACATCGGCACCGATCTCGTGGCGCTCTTGTGGATCTAAGAAAATATCCAAGCGGCGGCGCGCGCCGATGCGCATGTGGTGATCACACTTTGGACACACATCGAGATTGCGCTCAAGTTCAGGGCGATACAGAACCGCCGCACACTTTAAACACTTCTTCCACAGTCCTTCCGGCACCTTGCTCTCGACACGCTTAGTGTCTTTGCGAACCACATTTGTGACAATTTTGTCCAACCAGCTCATGATCGTATACCCAAGTCTTAAGTTGTAATTTGTTGTTTTACCTGTGTTTACAGGCTATCTAGCGCCGCTCGCAACGGCGCAATGAGGCTTGCTGTTTGCTCGGCGATCTGCTCAGCAGGCTGCCCAGCCAATTCACCCATTTTGCTCACTAATAAGCTACCCACCACTACGCCATCGGCTACTGACGCCACGGCCTTGGCGGACTGGGCATCTTTAATGCCAAACCCCACGCACAGCGGCAGGGTTGAGTGGCGTCGAATGTCGGCGATTTTAGCGGTCACAGCGTCAATATCCAAATGCCCTGCACCGGTCACACCCTTTAAGGACACATAGTAAAGAAAACCACCCGCCAAGGCAGTAATGCTGCCAATGCGGGCATCTGTGGTCGTGGGTGCCAGCAGGAAAATATTCTCAAGCTCACGGGCTTTTAGAATTTCATTAAAGGGTTCGGACTCTTCCGGTGGCAAATCCACCGTTAGGAAGCCATCAACTCCGGCGGCAGCGGCCTGATCGGCCAATACCTCAAACCCCATTCTCACCATGGGGTTTACATAACCCATGAGCACCACGGGCGTCTGCTGGTTCGTTTTTCGAAATTCAGACACCACGGCCAAGGTGCCGCGCAAACTCGTATTGTGGGCTAACGCGCGCTCGTGACCGAGTTGAATCACAGGACCGTCCGCCATGGGATCTGAAAACGGCACACCCAGCTCTAAAATATTTGCACCCTGAGCCACCAACGCATGCATTGTCGCAAGCGTCGCGCTGGGCTCTGGGTCACCGTTGACAATGTAGGTGACCAACGCTTTTTTTCCTTCGGCCTGCAATGTTCGCAAACACTCATTAATTCGGTTCATAGGGATTCCAAGTAACTCGATTACCGGTTAGCGATTGGTGGTGCCGACGGTTATGCCGTCGATATCGGCCACGGTCAGAATGTCTTTGTCGCCACGGCCAGACAGGTTCACCACAATGCACTTGTCCTTATCCATGGTGCGCGCCAATTTCATGGCATAGGCCACCGCGTGACTGGATTCCAGCGCCGGCATAATGCCCTCAACGCGCGTCAGCGTGCGGAACGCAGCGAGCGCCTCATCATCATTGATGGCCACGTATTGGGCGCGCCCAACATCTTTCAGAAATGAATGCTCTGGCCCCACGCCCGGATAATCTAGGCCGGCTGAAACCGAGTGGGTTTCAATAATTTGCCCATTTTCATCTTCCATGAGGTAGGTGCGATTACCGTGCAGAATGCCGGGAATTCCGTCATTGAGTGGCGCGGCGTGGCGGCCGGTTTCAACGCCATCACCACCGGCTTCGACCCCATAAATTGCGACGTCGGCATCTTTTAAGAAGGGGTGAAAAAGGCCGATGGCATTGGACCCACCACCGACGCAAGCCACTAGGGCATCGGGCAGCCGACCAATTTGTGCGAGCGACTGGGCGCGCGCTTCGCGCCCGATCACACACTGAAAATCGCGCACGAGCTCGGGGTATGGCGCCGGACCGGCCACTGTGCCGATAATGTAAAAGGTATCGTCGACATTGGTAGCCCAATCGCGCATGGCTTCATTCATCGCATCTTTCAGCGTGCGAGAACCCGATTCTACCGCGATGACCTCCGCGCCCAACAGCTTCATGCGATACACATTTAAAGCCTGCCTGCGCACGTCTTCTGCGCCCATATACACTTGGCACTTCAACCCCAAACGCGCCGCCACTGTAGCTGTCGCCACCCCGTGTTGACCTGCGCCCGTTTCGGCAATGACCCGCTGCTTGCCCGAATGTTTAGCCAGCAGCGCTTGGCCGATGGTATTGTTTACCTTGTGGGCGCCCGTGTGGTTTAAATCTTCGCGCTTGAGATAAATTTTTGCGCCCCCAACGTGTGCCGTGAGTCGCTCTGCAAAATACAAGGGTGATGGACGCCCAACATAGTGCGCTAAATCGTGATCAAACTCGGCCTGAAACTCTGGGTCTTGCTTGAGCTTGCGATACATCGCGTCCAATTCATCCAACGCATGAATCAGCGTCTCCGAAACGAAGCGTCCACCATAGTCACCAAATCGACCCTTGGCATCGGGGACCGCATCGTAATCTACTGCAGTAGGTTTGTTTTCCTGGTTTGACACATTCAACTCCGTTGCCAAATTGCGCTCAATTCAAACGAGCTAAAGAGTGCACCGCGCGTGATCTGCAGCCTTTACCGCAGCCACTAACGCGCGCACTTTCTCAATATCTTTAATGCCGGGCGCGACCTCCACCCCTCCGCTAACATCTACGCCATAGACGCCAGTCTTTGCAATTGCGCGACCGACGTTGTCGGCGCTGAGCCCGCCGGCCAGCAACAATGGGCGCGGCGCCTGTTGAGGTACTCGGTCCCAGTTGAACTGTGCACCGGTACCACCCGGCACCCCGGGCTGGTAGGCGTCGAGCAAAAAGCCAGCGGCGCGAGGATGCGCCGCCATGGCGGCGTCGAGTGCAAAGCCATCTTTCATTCTAAACGCTTTAAAATATGGCAGGCCAAAAGCCTCGCAATGTTCTGCAGTTTCATCGCCATGAAACTGCAGTACTGACAAAGGCACCGCACTCAACACAGACTCAATCGTCGCCAGCGATGCATTCACGAACAAGCCCACTCGCTGCGTCAATGGCCCTAATGCCTGCACAAGGTCTACAGCCCGCTCAACCGTTACCGCCCGCGGGCTGTGCGGATAAAATACAAAACCAAGGGCATCCACACCACAGGACTCAACGGCCAAAAGATTGTCGACCTCGGTCAGGCCACATACTTTTATGCGCGTTCGCTGGTGCGACAAGCGGGTATTCACGGGCGTCTACCTTTACCGGCTAGCGGATTTAACGGAGGCCGAATACTAGCAGAAAAGACCGCACAAAACTGCCGGTCAACGGCTAAAATCACCCAGCTTTTCGGCTAAAAAACACGGGCCAGGCTGAAACTCTGGCAATCCAAATTGCGCGGGGTAAGCCACATGCACCAAATACAGCCCATAGGGCGGCGCCGTCTCAGCCGCTTTTGTTCGATCCTGAGATGCCAACACCTCAGAGACCCAATCGACATTTGCCCAGCCCTTGCCAACTCGCATGAGCACACCCGAGATATTGCGCACCATATGGTGCAAAAATGCGTTGGCGGTAATTTCTATAATGATGAGGTCGCCGCGCCTTGCAAGGTCTATACGCTTAATTTCACGCACTGGATGGCGGGCCTGGCACTGAGCCGCACGAAACGCATTAAAATTGTGCTCGCCAATCAGCTGCTGAGCGCCGGCACGCATGCGATCGACGTCCAACGGTTCGCGACACCAAGTCAATTGATCATGCTGCAGTGCCGGCCTGAAAGGCGAGTTAAAAATGATGTAGCGGTAAGTGCGCTCGCGCGCACTGAAGCGCGCGTGAAATTCAGGCGCCACTTCTGCCGCCCACTTGATTGACACACCCGCGGGTAAATTGGCATTGACCCCCGCCGTCCACGCCTTTGCGGTACGGTCTGCGCGCGTATCGAAGTGCACCACCTGATTTGTTGCATGTACCGCCGCATCAGTGCGACCGGCACAGGCCAAGGTAATGGGCTCGTTCGCCACTTTTGACAAAGCGTGCTGGAGTGCCGACTGAACCGTCGGCACGCCCTCTTCCTGCTGTTGAAACCCACGAAAACTGCCGCCGTGGTACTCGAGCGATAACGCCACACGGCGCACGCCTTCCGGCAATTGCATGCCGGCCACTATTTCGCAATTCGGGGTGTAAATCTTTTGCACACAAATACCGTTAATCGGCGACCCGCAGGCCATAAAAAAGGCCCTGCAAGCTAACGCCTACAGGGCCTTTTGGCAAGTCTAACGCTAACCAATACGCGACATTAGATCTTCAGCTTCGCCCTTCTGGGTATCATCGCCCTCTTCCAGGACTTCACTCAAGATATCACGGGCACCTTCACTATCGCCCATATCGATATAGGCGCGCGCCAAGTCTAGCTTGGTTGCAACCTCGTCGCTGTCGGCCAAAAAGCCCAACTCGGCATCTACACCGTCTTCGTCATCCTCAGATTCCGGCGTGTCTGCCATGGCCTGCTCAAACACATCATCATCGCTACTGCCGAGCGGTGGCAATTCATCTGCACCGTCCTCTATTCCAAGATCCGCGCTAATGTCGAACTCTGGCTCTTCTTCTGCATTGAGGGCTTCCGCAGATGGCGCACCCTGATCACCTGCATCATCCAGTGCAGCCAGATCGTCATCCAGATCCAAGTCGGCAGACAGCGTCTCCATCTCTTGATCCAAGGCCGCTAAATCTGCGTCGCCGAAGCCTTCCGCCATATCAAAATCATCGGCCTCAACGGTTAACGACTCTGGCTCGTCACCATCATCGCCAGTGTTGAGCGCTGCCGTGGCATCGACCTCAGCGTCTGACCCACCAGATAATTCCAGTTCATCCTCCAAAGAAAGGTCGAACATTTCATCATCTGCGGTGGATTCCGCTTCGCCCATATCGCCAAGGTTTACGGACAAGTCACCGTCGTCATCCAAATTTAAGGCAAAATCTTCATCGTCACTGGCGCTGCTAGAACTATCGGGTTGCGCCGCTGACAAATCGGACACATCCAGATCTAACAAATCTTCATCCGCTTGCGCAGACGCACCTGCGGCTAGATCGGTAACTTCAGGCTCCGCATCATCCAACGAGAGCGTAAATTCGTCGTCTTCCGTGGCAGAGTCTGCCTCGGTATCGAGCGTCAAGCCAAAGTCATCATCACCATCCAGCGATAGTTCTTCTAGCGCCTGCTTGTCCTCTTCGCTGTCTAAATCGAGGGTAAATTCGCCGTCATCATCCCCCAAATCAAGGCTAAACTCTTCTGCCTCTTCGCTATCATTGGTCCCTGCATCCAGGTTGAGCGATAATCCCTCGGTCTCAGCGGCACCGCCCTCATCCAAACCATCCAGATCAAAGTCCAGATCGCCCATCTCTTCGGCATCATCCAAATTGAGGGACAGCTCGTCGTGCGAATCTTCGGTAGCATTTAGGTCGCCAAAATCGGTGTCGAGATCTTCCAACCCCTCCAAGGCGCCAAAATCGTTATCCTCTGCGCCTTCTTCGGCGAGACTCAAAAGCGGATCTTCCTGAAGAATATCTTCCTGATCATCGGCTACGGCAGCAGCCGCACCTACCGCTGCCACCGCGGCAACCGTTTGCACTTGAGTGCGGTCAAATTCACCCGCACCCGGAATTGAATCGCGCAGCTCTTCAGCACGCTGCAGGGTTTGACCATCTGCGCTGCTGAGCAATCCGGCATAGTGCTGATCGAACGCCTCAAGGTTTTTCGTTTCTGCGTACACTTCGAGCAGCTTTAAGGTGACGTCTTCGCGACCTGGATCTTGCGCCAACGCCTTAACCAACATTTCCTCTGCTTGATCGTATTTGCCATACGCAATGTAGATATCCGCTTCGGCCGCGACATCGGCGGTCTCCGCCTCTGCACTTTCTACCTCTTCGTAGTCTTCAATGGCTTGCTCTTCATCAAGCTCATCCATTTCTGCTGGCATCTCGTCGGGCAGCGCGAAGGGGTCCACCTCGTCAGACTCAGCTTCAGACTCTTCAAAGAAGTCCAGTTCATCGTCTGCATCGGCAGCGTCGCTTTGCTGACGCTTCCAGAAGAACAGGCCACCCAACAATGCCAACAGCGCCAGCGCGATGTACAAAATGTTGTCCATCAGGGTGTCGACCAAGGATGGCTCCGGCTTGCTGGCAACCACTACATTGCTCGCCGCCGGCTTTGGCTGCGGCTGTTCTGCTTGGGTTGTCGGTGCAGGAGCCGCGGTTTCTGCGGGTGCGGGCTGCGCCACTGAGGGAGCTGCAGACTCTTCACCTTCAAGCCCTTTGGCCGAGGCCAACTGCAGCGCCCGCAACTGCTCGCTGGTCACTTCCAGCAAGCGCTCCATCGTCTCGATCTGACCTTCTAGATCTGAGACCCGGCCACGCAAATCTTCATTTTGACGCTGCGCTACACCCAGCTGCTCCTGCGCGATTGCCAATTCATTTTCGAGCGCTTCGACATTGCGACCACGCCCGCTGCCCGCGTTAACCTCCGTAGATGCGCTGCCGCTACTCAGCTGTACGCGCCCTTCTCTACCGCTAGCTCGATCGGACACCGAGCCGCTGCGACGACTGCCCTCAAGGGCCGCGCCACCGGTCCACTGACTGTTTTGATAAGCGACCTCATTGATCGCCTGACGCGTGCTCAACGAACTGATTTCATCCGCGGCAGGCAGGCGCAACACCTGGCCTTTTTTAAGCAGATTAATATTGTTGTTGATGAATGCATCTGGATTTAAACGCTGAATGGCTAGCATCGTCTGCTGAACCGAGTAGCTGCGATCTGGACGCGCCATCAGGGCGATATCCCAAAGCGTGTCGTTCGCGCGAACGGCATAATCGCCCGCCGCCGCTGCGCGTGGCTCCTGGCGAGGTTCAGGGCGCGCACTGGCCACCGGCTGAGCAGGCTGCACCGCTGGACGCGGCTTTACCGGCACCGCAGCAGGCGCAGATTGACTGGGTGCCGCCACGGCTTTTTGATTTTTCTCACTGAACGTTGGGAGGTCCATTAACACCGTGTATTCACGGAGCATACGCCCAGTGGGCCACTGAGTTTCCAACAGAAAGTTCAGGTAGGGCTCTCGAACGTTATCTTGCGTAGTGACTCGAATATGTGGGTTATTGGGATCATCCAAGACCACTTCGAACTTCATGCCGCTCAGAAAGAACAAGCGCTCAACATTAGCGCGTTCATAGGCTTCGCGCGAAGCCAACTGCACTATGATTTCTTCTTCACTCAGGTCGCGAACCTGGAGCAGCTTGATTTGAGCATCGAGCGGTTGATTCAATGCCGAGTTGAGCTTGATTTCACCCAATCCAAGGGCGAAACCCAGATTGGAGACCAGCGCTGCTGATACCCCAATTGATAAAGCCAACTTACGAAGACGCATATGACGATCCTTTTATTATCTCCCCGACTCTAGCTATACCGGAGCGTTTACACAGGCACCCACGGGCCCTTAAATCACTCAGCGATAATGCACTTGAGACGCCGGCGTAACGGTGGCTAACAGTCTCAGAGAGCCAAAACGGTCATGAAGTTAGACTACAAACCTAGAATATATCTTCAATAGTGCTCGTAAGTCTGCATTATAAATAGCTTTTTATCAACATTAGACCCGCTCAGAAACACGCCGGCGTGCCTTGATTGACATCCCTGCCCCCATCATTGTTTTCGATTGCAGGTGCAACCCAGCACTATAGTGCCAAGCTAAGCTAGCATCTGCGCTCGAAGTCACAGCTTTCATCGATCAGCGCTTGCACACTAAGCTTTTGATTTGTCGGATTTTTTTACTGACTACCGGATAGTACACGGCCTGCGGACCCCACAACGCCAAAGGGCCGCACGCTGCGACCCCTTGGTTTTTAGATAGTTTTGTCGACCCGCGCCTAATTTTCCAGCAAAACCCGCAACATGCGGCGCAACGGTTCAGCGGCGCCCCAAAGCAATTGGTCGCCAACCGTAAATGCCGACAAATACTCAGGCCCCATATTCATTTTCCGCAGTCGACCAACGGGAACCGACAGGCTGCCTGTTACTGCAGTCGGCGTCAGCTCAGCCAAGCTCGCAGCACGAGTATTGGGCACCACGCTTACCCAATCATTGGCCGACGCCAATATGCCTTCGATGTCAGCGAGCGGTAAATCACGGTTGAGCTTGATTGTCAGTGCCTGACTGTGACAGCGCATAGCGCCAATGCGCACACACAACCCATCAACAGCCAGCGGGCTTTCAGCTCGCCCCAGAATCTTGTTGGTTTCGGCCTGCCCCTTCCACTCCTCGCGACTTTGGCAATTGTCGAGCTGCTTGTCGATATAAGGCAGCAGGCTGCCCGCAAGCGGCGCGCCAAATTGGTCTACCGGAAAGGTGTCCGCACGCATGGCGCTGGCCACCTGCCTGTCGATGTCTAAAATCGCAGACGCGGGATCATCCAACAGGGGCTTAACTTCGCCGTGAATCTTGCCCATCTGCGCAATCAACTCGCGCATATTCTGCGCACCCGCACCGCTAGCAGCCTGATAGGTCATGGAGCTCACCCATTCCACCAAACCTTCTCGGTAGAGCCCGCCAATGGCCATCAACATCAAGCTCACGGTGCAATTGCCACCGATGAAATTTTTCACACCCCGCTGCAAGCCCTCTTTGATGACATCGAGATTTACCGGATCTAATACAATGAGCGCATCGTCCGCCATGCGCAGACTCGAGGCCGCATCGATCCAATAGCCCTGCCAGCCAGACTCACGCAGCGCATAGTAAACGCGCTGCGTGTAGTCCCCGCCCTGACAGGAAAGAACGACATCCATGGCTTTCAGCTCGTCAATGCTGTTGGCATCTTTCAACGGCGGCGCGTCTTTGCCAATATTCGGCCCTTTACCACCTACATTTGATGTCGTAAAAAATATCGGCTCGATATGGGCAAAATCTTGTTCTGCAACCATTCGCTCCATGAGCACTGAGCCCACCATGCCGCGCCAACCTACAAATCCAACTCGCATTTTCGTATTCAACCTACAACTAATAATTAAAGTGCAGCCACCACAGCATCGCCCATGGCTTCAGTGCCAACGCGCTGCATCCCCTCAGACATAATATCACCGGTGCGTAAGCCTTGATCCAACACCGCCGACACCGCCCGCTCGATGGCTTTCGCAGCATCTTCTTGGTCGAGGGAATAACGCAGCATCATAGCCGCCGACAAAATGGTCGCCAACGGATTGGCGACGTCCTGACCTGCGATGTCCGGAGCGGACCCATGGCAGGGCTCAAATAACCCGCGACGGTTTTTGTCGAGTGATGCAGAGGGCAGCATACCGATTGAGCCGGTTAACATTGCGGCGGCGTCGGAAAGAATATCACCAAACATATTGCCCGTAACTATCACATCGAATTGTTTTGGCGCCTTGACCAGCTGCATGGCTGCGTTATCCACATACATATGCGTCAATTCAACGTCGGGAAACTCAGGCGCTAGCCGGTCCATGACTTCACGCCACAACACCGTGACCTCCAACACATTGGCTTTGTCGACACTGCACAAACGTTTGCCGCGTTTCATTGCCATTTCGAATGCGTTGCGACCAATGCGCTCAATTTCACTCTCCGAATATTTGTAGGTGTTGTAACCCTCCCGCTCACCATCAGGTAATGTGCGAATACCGCGCGGTTCACCGAAATATATCCCGCCGGTGAGCTCGCGCACGATCAACAGATCCAATCCAGAAACCACATCGCGCTTAAGTGTGGAAGCGTCTGCCAATTGGGGATATAAAATTGCCGGCCGCAAATTTGCAAACAACTTCAATGACGATCGCAATTTCAATAAGCCCTGCTCAGGCCGTATGGCGCGACCGAGTTGATCCCACTTTGGGCCGCCCACAGATCCCATTAAAATAGCGTCAGCGGCAGCCGCTCGCGCCAGCGTTGCTTCATCCAGGGGCACGCCAAATGCATCAATGGCAGCGCCGCCCAACAGCCCCTCTTCAAACTGCAAACCCAATTGAAACTGTGCATTAATTTTATCCAGCACTTTGCGAGCTTGCGCCACTATTTCTGGCCCGATCCCATCGCCGGGCAATACCAACACCTGCTTACTCACTTATTCACTCCTTCACTCATGCCCACTGCGATCGCCACTAACAAAACAAACAGAGCTACGAATCAGTCGTTCGCCACAATTGCATCAAACAACCATGGCGCACTTGCGCGACGCTGCGCCTCGTAAGCGCGAATGGCGTCAGACTCCTGCAGCGTCAATCCAATATCATCGAGACCTTGCAGGAGGCACTGCTTGCGAAAGGCATCCACTTCGAAACTGTATTGTTCACCACTCTGCGTGCGAACCTGCTGCTCAGCCAGGTCCACCGTTAAGGTAAAACCTTCCGCTTCATACATCTGCAAAAATAACTGGTCTACTACGCTCTCACTCAACACGATGGGCAACAATCCATTTTTAAAACAGTTGTTGTAAAAAATATCGGCAAAGCTGGGCGCAATCACTGCTCGAAAGCCAAAATCATCCAATGCCCATGGCGCGTGCTCGCGACTTGAGCCACAGCCAAAATTTTTGCGGGCGAGCAAAATACTGGCACCTTGATAGCGCGCCTGATTGAGCGGGAAATCTGGATTGATTGGCCGATGACTGCAATCTTGATCGGGCCTGCCTTCATCCAGATAACGCAACTCATCGAATAGATTTTTTCCAAAACCCGTGCGTTTGATGGACTTCAGAAATTGCTTGGGAATGATCATATCGGTATCGACATTGGCCCGATCCATCGGCGCTACAATACCGCAAACAGTGGTAAACGATTTCATAGTCACTCCTTAATGATCCTGACCAGACAAAGTGCGGACATCAATAAAATGCCCCGCGATCGCAGCGGCTGCAGCCATAGCCGGACTGACTAAGTGGGTGCGCCCGCCATAGCCCTGCCGCCCCTCGAAATTGCGGTTCGACGTAGAGGCGCAATGCTCACCATTGCCCAATTTGTCGGCATTCATCGCCAAACACATTGAACAACCCGGCTCACGCCACTCGACACCGGCTGCGCGAATAATTTTATCCAGCCCCTCGGCCTCCGCTTGCGCCTTAACCAATCCAGAGCCAGGCACCACCATGGCCTGCTTCACGCTGGCCGCCACTTTTCGACCGTTCAATACCGCCGCCGCCGCACGAATGTCTTCAATTCTAGAGTTGGTACACGAGCCAATGAAAACCCGGTCTACCTTGATATCCGTGATTGGCTGCCCCGGTGCTAACGCCATATATTTCAGCGCGCGCTCGATGCTTTCGCGCTTGACCGGGTCGCGCTCTTGTTGCGGATCTGGGATATGAGCACCCACTGGCAACACCATTTCGGGTGACGTACCCCAACTCACCTGTGGCTCAATTTGGCTGCCGTCAATTATCACCACCTTATCGAAGGCGGCGCCTGCATCGCTGTGCAGTTGCATCCACTCCTCAACTGCCTGCGCCCACAAGTCTGCGCTCGGCGCATAGGGTCGGCCCTTGACGTAATTCAATGTAATTTGATCAACGGCAACCATGCCCGCCCGGGCGCCGGCCTCAATGGCCATATTGCAGACGGTCATGCGCCCCTCCATGGACATGGTTCGAAACACCTCGCCGCCAAACTCAATGGCGTAACCGGTGCCACCCGCCGTGCCGATCTCGGCAATGATGGCCAGCACCACATCTTTTGGGGTCACGCCTACGCCCAGGGTCCCATCGACCTGGACCAGCATATTTTTCATCTTTTGGGCCACCAAGCACTGGGTTGCCATGACGTGCTCAACTTCGCTTGTGCCAATGCCGTGCGCCAGCGCCCCCAAGGCGCCGTTAGTTGCCGTGTGGGAGTCTCCGCACACGATGGTCATACCTGGCAAGCAGGCCCCGGATTCAGGACCAATCACATGCACGATGCCCTGCCTGCGATCATTAATTTTAAATTCTACGATGCCAAACTCATCGCAGTTATCGTCGAGGGTCTGCACCTGAATCTTAGAAACCGGGTCTTCGATGCCAGCCACCCCCGCTGCTCGCTCTGCGAGTGTGGTTGGCACATTGTGATCGGGCGTGGCCAGCATAGAGTCCACGCGCCAGGGCTTGCGGCCGGCCAATCTGAGCCCTTCAAATGCCTGCGGGGTGGTTACCTCATGAATGATGTGCCGGTCGATATAGATCAACGCCGACCCATCGTCGCGCTGTTTCACCAAGTGGGCATCCCACAGTTTGTCGTACAACGTTTTTGCAGCCATGAAAACCTCGCTAATCCGCTAACGCCCGGTCAGCCAACATCCGGACACCGCAAAAGCACCCGCTACGGGTGCGCACTCTCGACAGCCAGTGTATGATCTCGAATGGCATTACTCAAATTCATAATTTTTATCCATTTGATTCCCATATGGAATACCCATATGGAATACATAGATACCTCCGAAAAATAGATACCCCCGAAAATAGAGACCCCCGAAAAAAGAACCCACTAGAGAAGTCACGAAATGGACACCCAAAGCTTGCAGGCACTTTGCGCCGTTGCCGAACTCGGCTCATTCTCGAAAGCTGCTCACCGACTGTTCCTGACCCAGCCAGCCATCAGCAAACGCATAGCGAATCTGGAACAGCAACTGAACTGCCAACTCTTCGACCGCATTGGCCGCAAAATACAACTCACCGAAGCGGGCCGCATTCTGCTGCCGAGGGCACGCCAAATTCTGACCTCCGTGGCCGACACTCAACGCGCCATTGACGATTTAAGCGGAGAGATTCGAGGCCAACTCGCCATTGCCACAAGCCATCACATCGGCCTGCATCGACTGCCCCCGCTACTTAAACAGTTCGCCGCCAAATTTCCAAAGGTCGAGCTAAACCTTCGATTTATGGATAGTGAGCGGGCCTATGAAGAGGTGGCCCAGGGGGATCACGACGTCGCGATCGTCACCTTAAGCCCTTCCAACACCGCTAAAATTTCATCAGAAACTTGGTGGCAGGATGAACTGGTGTTCACCTGCGCCGCTGAGCACCCATTGGCCAACACCAATCAACCTACCTTGCAGCAACTGAGTACGCACCCAGCGATATTGCCCGACGCCAATACTTACACCACCTTTTTGATCCAATCGCTGTTTGATCGCGCGGGCGTCCCACTCAACATCAGCATGACCACCCAATCTTTAGACACCATCAAAATGATGGTGTCCATTGGTCTCGGCTGGAGCCTGTTACCGCGCACATTGCTATCGGACGACCTGCACCAAATAGAGCCGGCAGACGCCACCCCAATCGTTCGCCAATTAGGCTGCATTCGGCATGCGCAACGGGACACCAGCAGGGCTGCGGCCGCATTTCAAACACTCTGTCGCTCACAAATTCAAGAAAAATAGACCTGCACACAGTGGCAAGATCGCTATAATGCGCGCCATCGAAATCGGTCAATCTGCACCGCCTTGTTGGAGTCCCCCATGCACTACCCAAAAAACCTCGCAGCACTACTTGCCTTAAGCCTCACCAGCACACCTGCCCTCGCCGACGCGCTCGGCTTACACCTAGGTATCGGCCAATGGTTAAACGATCCTGAAGGCAAAAATTTTAATTACACCCTGAACGACTTGAACCATAAGCAAAGCACCAATGCCTTTTACTACGCCGCCTTCGAGCATCCGGTTCCGCTACTGCCGAACGTGCGCATTCAATACACAAACCTTGATCACAAAGGAAACACCGAATTCCCCTCAATTGATGGCGGTGTATTGGTGAGCAGCCACACGCAACTAAGCCAAACCGATGCGATCGGCTATTACGAACTGCTGGACAATTGGATTAGCCTAGACGTGGGCGTGGGCGTGCGACGCTACACGGGCCGATCACGCATTGTCATTGATGACGTTAATACCAATAGCGAAAGCGCAGACACCTACCTGCCAACCTTGTATGGCGATGCGAATTTTGACCTACCCTTCACGGGTTTTTCTGTGGGTGCCAGCGTTCTCGGTGGCAGCTTTAACAGCAGTGAGTTCACTGAATTTAGCGCGCGCGTAAGCTACATGCTCGACAACATACCTTCGGTAGGCGGTGAGCTTGGCTTTAAAAAGTCAAACATATCGCGCATCAACGGCCTAGATTTAGATGGCGATTACTCTGGCCCCTACCTCACCCTTAAAGCGCACTTCTAGACTCCGTCTGACCGCGCAAAAAAAATGGCGCCACCGGCGCCATTTTTACTAAACCCAATAAATATGCGCTAGCTTAGCCAGTCCTTCATTGGGTTCGGCACCACTAATTCAATAGGCTTGGCAAAACCAGGCACAGTAATTTTACTGGCCGATATTTCCAACGCAGCCTCATCAATCATGCCTTCACCAAACTTGTAGATAGTGTCGAATTGCGCACGCGTGGCGCGCTCATCATAGGCCGCCGCCGCCGAACGGGTGGCTTCACGCTTTGCGCGATAGGCGCTAAACGCCGCTTCGCCATAACGCTTTTTCAACATGGATTCCACTAGGTTGGGGGATAAAACCGTTGCCGTGGCGTTGTTACCTCCAAATCCTTTAGAGTTTAAAAAGGCAACGTCCATGGTTTCTGCGCGACAGTCTAGATCTGCTGTAGGTATATTGAGGTGATCTGCGTGCACATCCTCAGCGATTCGACCTATCGTCTTGATGCCAGGAATAAAACCGTACTTAAACACACCTAACGTAGAAATTAATTGATCGGCACTGGCCGGCGCCAACGAATGCCCGACATAAGCCTTTACCGCAGCAATTGGCCAAGACTCAATACCAAACACCTCGGCCAAACGGTCAAATATCTCACTTTCAGTTACGCGATTAGCCGGCGTACTTGAGCCGTGCGCCTGTACAAAAGAATGCTTTTGCACGCGCTCCGCACCCAATAGATCAATTGCACTCGCCACGGATTTTGCCATCGTGATGTAGTTGCCAGGACCTGGGGCAGAAATGGATTTTTTAAAGCCATCCGCGTTGACGAACACTTCAGTTGCCGCACCGTGAATATCCGCACCTAGCTCTAGCGCAAGGGCATCATCCATCAAAATGACATATTGCGTGGATTCGGCGATAGTAAAGCCGGCGTTTTCACCGAATGGACGGCTCGCACGACGATGATCTGGCTCCGCATCTGCGGGCAGTCCATCGAGTTTGCGCAAATTCTCATCGCTGGCCAACGCCCCCATGGCACCGTAGCCATCGATTACCTCTGGCAATAGCGGCGCCTCCGCGTTGCCCACCATCGCCACTCGACGACGCCCCGCGGTAATGTCGTTCACCGCCGCCTGCAAGTTGTAAAGAAATGTGGCGCAAGCGCCCACGATGGCGCCCGTGTGTCCCACACTGCCCAAAACATAGGCATTGACGAAGTCAGCGGGCATGGTATTGAGCCCTAAAGGACACTGTTTAGCACTGACGCGGCCGCCTTTTAAGCGCTGCTGCATCATTCCACCGAAGCCATTTTCATCGAGCTGGCTCATGGCGTTGCTGGCGTAGACACCGATCTCATCCGGCTTAACCGCGTTGACTACAGTTGACCACTCAATGCCCAAGGAGTGCACCGCATCGGAGGCACCCACAATGGCAAACTGCAGTGCCCGCGGATGAAAGCGCGCATTGTAGTGATCGGCGGGATCGTAACCGCTCGGCAACTGGCCCGCCGCCTTGACGGGCATTTCGCGCGTACTGTCAATTTTAGCTTCGAGCATTTCGGTAATGCGAACGCGAACACGACCCGGTTCGCCCTCGACCGCCTCCACCTGCCAGGCACTGGGTAAAGGCTCGGGCAGATCGCGCTCACGAGTAATAAAACTCACCTCACCTTCCGGTGACAGCGGTACATTTTTATGCCATTCAGTGGCGTCCACATCAAAGTAGCGGCGCTCAAGCTTGCGGATCAGCGTCCCATCCAATGCCGCCTGCGTATATTTCGCCAAGACTGCGGCATCGTCGAGCAACTCATCGCTTGCCATATCAAGCCATTGACCTGAATCAACGTCAAAGCGAACCAGCTTCATCATGGCAATTAAGCCGAGAAGTGTTTGTGCTCGAGACTGCTCATCCAAACTATCAATCACAGTACGTCGGTAGGCGTGATGCCCAGAGCTGCGCCCAGCCGCGCTAAAACCGCCAAAACCTACAATTACAGGTAATCTCACCATGAGAAAACTCAACTCCTTCGTTGATTTGCCAGACACTGACGGGAGCAGTAAACGCAACCTTTCGCAGCGGTCTCGGCACTATAGGTGCGAGTGTAAGAACTCCTTGACGCCTTCTCTATGGCATTTCAGCCGTAAATTATGTATTTTTAGCCAACTTACCAGTTTATCCCTTGCCTGTGTCCATTTTGAGGCCCTAGGATAGCGGCCTTATCGGTCAAAAATTACAGGCAATTCAGCCAAACGCTTGTTTGCTGAATATTTGACCGCAACCACCCTCAACTTGTGACTGATATGCACCAAATCGCGTTCGTACTTTGTGAACATATGCTGGCCACCAGCACGACCCTACCCATGGAAATGCTAAAGGCTGCCGAAAGTGCTGCACTAAGCCAAGACCGGCAGGTTAAACGCATAGCCATCAATACCGTCGCCGTCGATCGAAGCCCCATTGTGACTCGCGCAGGCTTCGACTTGGCGCCTCAGTACGACTTAGATTCAGTGCCAAGACCGGACATGATCTTTATCCCGAGCCTGTGGCGAAACCCACGGCCAATTATCCGCAAAAACAGCGCACTGCTTACCTGGTTGCGGGAACAATATGAAAATGGCGTAACCATCAGCGCCGTGGGTACTGGCGTGTGCTTTCTAGCAGAAGCGGGACTACTTAATGACAAGGCCGCAACGACACACTGGTATTACTTTGACCAGTTTCAAAGAGACTACCCACAAGTTCACCTAAAGCGGCAGTACTTCATTGCCCAAGCCGGCAATCTCTACTGCGCAGCGAGTGTGAACGCACTGGCGGATCTAACTGTGCACTTTATTCAACGCATGTACGGCAAGCCTATTTCGCTACACGTAGAGCGACATTTCTCCCATGAAATTCGCCGCTCCTACGAAACCACAAGTTATTTCGATGGCGGAACACGGCACCATCCCGATGAAGAAATTATGCAGGCACAAATGTGGTTACAGGATAATTACGGTCGCGAAATCAAGCTGAGCTTGGTAGCAGAGCGCTTCGATATGAGCGTGCGTACATTCAATCGTCGCTTTAAAGCAGCCACTGGACAATCACCGCTGCAATACTTACAAGAGATTAGAATTGAAACTGCGAAGGACTTACTAAAAACCAGCAACCTTTCCATCAGCGAAGTAGCATTCAAAGTGGGCTACCACGACATGGGCCACTTCACCGGCCTGTTCAAAAAACTATTAGCTACGACGCCCTCAGAATACCGCACGACTGTCAGAGCTAAACTCTTTAGCGCAGTTTAACACTCGAGCACTAGCGACCAAAACAGTGTACATCGTCGTCCGATTGCGGGGCGACGTGTCCGACTAAAATCAAAGGGAGTCATCAGGTGCGTTTGGTAAAGATCACGACGTCTTTATCCGCGAAAGTTAGCTCTGCCTGCCAATGCCCTGCCAACCATTTGAAACTGGCCTCAGAGAAAAATGCTATGTGGGTGGGGTCATTCTTGTAGTGCCACCCCGCAAACGCCTCGACACTTTTTACACGCTTCGTCATCAACGCCAATTGGCCTTGCGACCTCACAAGTTGCCACATAGCCATTAGTGACAAGCCCGGTGCAGATAGGTGCTCAACGACCTCTGTTGCGGTGACAAAATCGTACTGGCACAAAAGCACTTGCTGGTTCGGGGCATAAAATTTATCGTAAACTTCTACCTGCATCCCTTGAGATCGCAGCCACTTTTGCAAAACTGGACCTGGACCACAACCGACATCAAGGCCGCGACTATTGGGCACCAAGCGATCCAGTAGTGGATCGCCTAAGCGCCGCAAAAATTGGAGATACCCTTGGTCTTCAAATGTGTTTTCATGCAGATCGTATTCCGCCCTTTCGCGCGGAAGTGACAAATGCCACTGGGCAGGAACGTACACCAATTGGCAATGCTGACATTGCCAATATTCACGATGTTTATCAATGAAGTACAAGGCGCCCTCAGCGTGCGAACACAGAGGGCAGTATTTATAATCTGTCAAAGGAAAATGAACTTAAGCAGCGTGTAGCGAGTGCTTTTTCTGCCCGTTAATTGCAATCGTTCTCGGCTTCATGGCATCCGGCAATTCTCGCACAAGTTCAATGTATAACAGCCCATTATCTAAGCTGGCACCCTCAACTTTTACATAGTCTGCCAGCTGGAAGCGCCGCTCAAAATTTCGCTCAGCAATACCTTGATGCAAATATTGCCCATTCGATTTTTCAACGCTCTTTTTACCTACAACGGTCAACTTTCCTTGATCAACTTTAATTTCAATTTCACTTTCAGCAAAGCCAGCCACGGCCATCGTGATACGGTAGGCATCTTCTCCGAGCAACTCAATATTGTAGGGAGGGTAACTCGACTGATTGGACTCCGCTTGTGACAGCGAGTCTAAAACACTTGCCAACCGGTCAAAGCCAATAGTAGAACGGTAAAATGGGGTTAGATCAAAATTACGCATAGTCTTATCCTCTTTTCGAGCAATAATTAATTGGGCTGATCCTAAGATCCAGCAATGTTGTGCCCCGAATTCGGCAGCACAAAGGAGATATATGGGGGGCTTTGAGTATTTCAACCCCTGCTCCACTCAAACTTTGCATTGGCCATCGCTCCCAACCAAAAATAACGCGCCCAACCAAAAATAAACTACCTTCAGTGCCGCCCTCTCAGGAGCCGGCATTGCAGCGGCTGTAGGAAAGCGAATGGGGATGCCCGCTATAGTTCAATAAATATATTTTCTGTCGGCGCGAAAAAAACAGTTGAATTTTCTCTCCGCAGTGACAATATGTATTTCAGGACGTCCTGAAAAGTCACGTAAGTAAAGGAGCACTTCTATGAAGTTGGCTGCGAATATTGTGTACCGAGATTTGGAAGCGTCACCGGCACTAAGTGCCACCATTGAGAAAAAACTTGATAAATTAGCGCGCCTCTCCGACCGCTTAGCGGTTCAACGAGTCGTAGTTACCGCACCTCATCAACACCACCACAAGGGCAGTGCATTCCACGTTAGCCTAGAAATGCAATTGCACGGCAAGCCCATTAATATCAGCCACGCCGAAGACAAGGCACCGATAGCCGTGCGAGAGGCTTTCGCTGCGGCTGAGCGAGCCATAAAGGCAGAGTCCGGCAAACAGCGCGCCAAACGTCACGTCGATAAAAATGACTGGCTCGCACCTGAAGCGGAACCTGAAGACCTAGACATCGCCAGTTGATACCAGAGCGTTTTGGTGCACCACGCTACTAGACTGGTGTACCAAATCATCCTGCCTACGCGTTGCTGAGCATTGGCGACTAGTGCTATGTTTACCACTGCAGCCTAGAGTCTTGAAGGGGATCTTATGCTCAGTGTGTACACACAATCTCAGCGCCGCTCTGCTCACGGACATCCACTACCCGCACAAGCGGCCAGCAAGCAGGCCATTGCGCCCACACTTTGCCTACTTTTTTTGTTGAATGTGTACGCCCCTGCGCTCAACGCAGCAGAGCTAGCCCCAGAATTTGAAGCGGATCGCTTATTGCTTGCAACTGAGCAAGCCCTTTCAGCCAATGCCTATACACCCGCCCAAGGGTACCTTAACGAAATCACCAAATTAGGTGTAAAGCCTCCAAACGAATATTATTATTTTCTAGGCAGGGTTTTAGCTAATCAAAGTCAGTACGATGACGCCGTCAAAAACTTTACTCGCTATGTCAATAACGCGGGAAAAAAGGCGCGCTTTTATCATGAGAGCCTCACTGCCATTACCGAACTGGAGCAACACCAACACGCCAGCGCACCCACAAACCATCAATCACAACGGTTACAATGGGGGGGCGTCATCGACGGGCAAACAGACGAACAGTACACACAGAGATTACTTAAGCTCTACAAAACACAGCAAGATATCACAGCCCTTTCGCGCCACATCAATAGCCTCTTGAAGTTTTATGCGCTACCTAACTCAGCCAACTCTACGATCGAGCCATCCGGTTATTACCAGCTAAACGTCAGGGGAAGTCGCATTGCCACCGTGCTATTACAAGACCCGGACGCCAATACTGAACAACGCGCAGCTAAGATTACCGGTTACCAATTCAGCGTGTACGGCATTAATCCATACATGAAAGCCACATGCGGAAAAAGCTTAGAGGTCGGTCAGGCTTGCTGGTTTAACAAACCTGAGTCCTCAGAGCCGTGGCTGGTTTTACAGGCAAACTTAGTCGGCGCTACCGAACTGGAAAAGGCGCTGTCAGTTCTTATAAAAACCATCCAGCGCAATAGCTAGCCGTTAGGCTGAGGCGCGACGATTTGGCAGCACCATGCAGTCTGGCTGATAGCCAGGCTCTAGGATTTGCAAATAGGTCAACTGATCTTGATCCAAATAGGTCACCAAAAACAATTTGGCGAGGTCGGGATAGCCACGAACGTCCGGCGCCGACAGCAGCTCTTCATTTTCGCCAAATCCCAACCACAGGCGAGTTGCCGAGAAATAGATCAGTCGGCTTAGACCAAAATGGCGGTGGTAAATTTCTCGGACAGTGAGTCCAGCGGTATTAAAATAGGACATTTGCCTTGCTCCTTGGCTGGGGTCGCCCCCGCTCCATTTTTTCTAACAAATTCAGATAGTTAGCTTAAAAATGCCATTGTAGTCGTCGGACCCCAGCGCAGTGTCTGGCGCCGAGTAAAACCACAACTTGGTACGTGAGCACATATTAGATCAATCCTTGTACACGGTAAAGCCATGAAGTGGGGGTTTTTAGATGTTTTGTACCACTTGCTCGACCCCTTTTAGAGCCTGCGCTAAACGGCTAGATTGAATAGGCTTACTCAAATGGTCATTCATACCGGCTGCACGGCATTGCTCACGGCTGTGGGGTTGAACATGTGCTGTCAACGCCCAGATAGGCAGCTGAAACCAACCCTGCTCTACGCACAGTGCGCGTAGGCGACGTGTAGCTTCAAATCCATCCATCACCGGCATATCGCAGTCCATTAAAACCAAATCAAAGCGTCCGTTTCGGCTTTTAAAAATTGCCAATGCTTGCTCTCCGTCCTCAGCCAGAGTCACTAGATGGCCCATGCGCTCCAACATTTTTTGGACCACCACTTGATTAACCCGGTTATCTTCTGCCACCAAAATGTGTAATTGGCTTTGAAAGCGCACCTGACCATCGGCTTCCGACACCACCAGCTCGGCGGCATCCACGGGCTTTAAGCTGACGCTTATCCAAAAGCTAGCACCATCTCCCGGCAAACTGGTCACCCCGATTTTGCCACCCATTAATTTTACCAACTGCTTACTGATATATAGCCCCAGCCCTTTGCCCCCACCGGATGGATTTTCGTAGGTACTGGCATCAGCTTCAAATAGATTGGCCGCACTGTCCATGTCAATACCCGGGCCGGTATCGCGCACAACAAATTTCAATCGATTTGGGTTGGAGGGGTCAGGCGATCGAGTCACTTTTAATACCACGTCCCCGCGTTGCGTGTGTTTACATGCATTGGATAAAAAGTTCATTAACACCTGCTGCAATCGCGCTTTATCACCCACAACAAATAGCGGCACATCCTCGGCAATCACACACTGCAATAGCAGGTCTTTATCCACCACCTTTGGCTTAAACGCATTAACACACTCTTCACAAAGATGGTGAAGATTAAAACTCACTTCTTCTAGCACAATTTTTTGTGTTTGAATTTTTGCCAAATCGAGCAGATCATTTATGATGCCTAACAATGCTGAACCCGACTGGTAGATTAGATTGTTATACTGTCGAGCCGTGTCTGAATTTAAATGTTCACGTAACAGCTCCGACATACCCAGTATGCCGTTCATTGGCGTACGTATCTCCTGTGAAACGCGCGCTATCAAATCTGATTTAGTCTGGTTTTCGTGGACGACCTGCTCTCTCGCCTCCTGTAAAAACTGAATGCGTGATGCTAACGCCAACGCTAACAACATCATTTCAACTATCGCACTCAAACGAAACCATGGCATAAATTGACTTACACCAACATTCTCTCCCCCTAAAATAATCGCGGAAATAAGAACTACAAACACACACAACAGCGACCACGCTAATGTGTAGTACTTGGCATAGCCATAGCCCTGCCTCCACATGTAGCCGCCAGCACCTAGGAAGCTAACGAAGGAAATCAACGCGGTGACCATCGACAATTCGAACAAGTAATGTGTGCTAACAAATGGCGACAGCAACAAAGGAATCGCGCAAATAACGAGCAACACTTGAAAATAGGTATATAAAGCCGGAGCACGATCTTTGAGCGACAAAAAACTCAAAGTAAACGCACACCCGAACAATTGCGTAAGTGCAGACCAAAACACTTGGTTGGTGATATTGGTAATCGAAAATTGCGGCAGCACATAGGAAAAGGTGGTGCCATCAATTGCCGCAAACAGGAGGGTGAAAGATACGGCGAACCCCACATAATAAAGATACGATGGATCACGCAAAGCGAAAAACAAAAAGAGGTTGTAAAAAATCATCGCGAGCGCGATGCCGTAATAGATGCCAGAGTAGGCGCTTTGTTTCGCAGACTGCAGATGGAAAGTCGACTCATCCTGCAATTGGATCGGTAGATCTAGCCAGCCAGTGGTGTTGACGCGCATCCAGAGAACAATTGACTCACCTGCGCTAAGGCGCAGTGGCACCACATAATCCGCGTGCGGAAATATCCGCTCAGACACCGGCACGGAAGACGCAAAACTAACGTGTTCTAAATCGCGATCTTGGCGCACCATATAAATGTCAAGCGCATCTAAACTCGCATTTCTAGCGGATAGAAACCAACGCTCTTCAGGCCCAGAATTGTGCAAATTCAAGTAAAACCACACGGGGTGACTGACGTTGCCTAACGTAGCATCTGTATCGGTCACTTGCTGCCAGTGAGAATCCTGGCCGACCAATTGAATGGCCCTGAAGTCAACGCCACCACTCAAATCTTCAAAATAGAGCATGTGTCGACTCACCGACATGTCCAGCGGCGAGCTGGCAATCGAGAGCGCCGGCTGATCTACTGCCACGAGCTGCCCACGGCTATGGTCAGCCAAAAACAACAGCAAAACGCCTATGAATCCGAGTTTTAGCCACATTGCGCGACGCCCTGCTCTCCTACCCTCAATTCACTAAGCCTAGGGCAGGCTAACAAGGTGCGCAAATATCAGGAAAAGCCCTGTGCTAGAGCTCTGAGACTAGTTGCTCGGCATCTGGGGTGATACCCGCCAGCTCGTCCAGAAAATCGATGCTGGCCTGGTGCTTCAATGCTTGACGGTGCTGGTCCATAAGATTGCGCACCGCCTCTCGATTCAAGACTTGCCGATCTACCAGTACCCGCGAGTGGAGTTCACCGATCGGCTGCGCGGTAGCACATTTACTAAACACAAATTGATTGCTGATGAGGTCTAAAAAAGGACCTGACTTGCTTGAGGGCATAATAAACATCAGCTGAAGCCCCAGAGACTCCGTTAGATACCCGATGACCTCCTTGGATCGATGCTCGTCCATTTTGCTAAAGGCCTCATCCACAAGCACCATCCGCAGATGGTTTCGCCCTTCATTGAAACGAAATGCAGAGGTAATGGCGGCACTTCGAATAATATAAGCAGGCGTTTCTAGCTGCCCTCCAGAACCAGTACCATATTGGCTCAATGCGATGGGCGCCTTGCCCTCAGGCTCCTTGTAGATTTCGTAACGTCGGTAATTTCGATAATCCGCTAAACGCGCAAGCTCTTTTAATGCCTGTTGCTCATTGTCATCCAACAACATAGACATCAACTTGTCACGCACCCGCTGATGCTTCTTATCAAGCCGCATTTCAAATAGCGACTCGCCATCACCCAGCGCAGGATTGTCGATAACAGCCTTAAAAAACTGCCAGTATTCTTTAAATTCAGGCACCCAGCTATAGCCAAAATAAAAGCGCTCGCGGTCTGCGCCAAATCGATGGCTCTCGAGTTCCAAATTAAGTTGCTCTAAGGTCTGCTTTCCATCATTGATGGATTGATAAATTGCATGGCAAAGGTTGGTAACGAAGGCATTATTGAAACTGTGGCGCATTGCGCTGATGTCTGCTTGCCGATTTGCCAAAATATTATTCTTCAGTCGATTGTACAAACCGTCCAATTGTCGCTGCAGCTGGCATACCGCGCGAAAATTGTGCTCCTCGGCAAGGGCCCCTAAGTTGGGCTCGAACAACAACCGATCTTGCGCCTGCGCATCTAGATTATGCTCCATTAGCACACTGTCTATGCGACGGAGAACTTTGCCCAGCCCCATGTGTATTTCTTCTCGCTCGGCATCCAATTGCTGGATAGTCCGCTCAGCCGCCCAACTATCGGCCTCCTCTATAGCGAGTTCCACGTTGAAGTCCCGCCATAAACCTGCCACCGCGCCGAGGTTGTCCTCCGCCGATTCCAAGGTAGCCAGCGTATCATCCTGCTGATCGTTTAAGCGCTTACAGTCGGCGTCAACGGTTCGCCGCTCCGCCTCAAAATCAATACGCTCATCTTGCAGCGATTCAATTTTTTGCTTTTGCTCAGAGAGCTGTGTTTGTACCGCTGCGATAGCATCTGCAAGCGCGCCATGATCGTCTAGCGACAAGCGCTCGAGCCGTAAACCCACCGCATCAAGCTCACGTTGAAGCTCCAATAGATTTTGCAGGGTATCGGCATAACGACAAGGAGCCAAGGGATTCACCAATGCCATCAATGATTGCAAATTTTCTACGGCATTGCGCGAGGCGGCCTGCGCAGATAGCAATCCGTCCAACTCCACTTGCTTTGCATTGCGCGCACGCGCGCGCGCCGTATGGCCAAAAACCAAATCTGCATCATCGATATCGCAACGAAACATTGCATAATTGGCGGCGCCCAGCGCGTCGATGGTAATGCCTCGACGAACCCCTTTAAGGGCCTCAGCACTGCCAACACGTTTTACTTGGCCATAGCTGGCCAACATATAATGGCGAGCAATGTCGTGACTAAAGGTGAGTACTGCGACAAGTGAATCTGCATCTTCAAACACGCGTTCAGCATCGGCTCTTGCCTTGCTACCCTGAATAACGCGAGCGCGATTGTCCCGCCCAGGTAAATTCCGCAACAACTTGATAGCCTCAGCTTCAAAGTCAGGCTCCACTAAAATGCCAAAACGTGCGCCCCCAATGTAGCCCTCGATTGCCGCTTGCCATTCCGGATCGGTGACCTCGATGTGATCACAAAGCACACGAGCGTCAGCCTCCGGCAAATGCCGTTGGATAGCGTCTAACGCGGTGCGAACATATGCTGGATAACTGACCTGCTGGCCATCGAGCTGGGCAATTTCTGCCTGTTTTACCTGTACTTGACGCTCCAGCTTCTCCAACAACTGCCGCTCACGATCGAGATCGCGCCGCAATGTACTTAACAGACCTTCCGGTGCCAGCCATAAATCCACCCAAGCATTGTGCTGTTGCTGTATCGCTTGCGCGTTGTCGAGATGTTGCTCCAGCGGACTGATATCAATCCAATCTTGATTCGTTAACTCATGCAGTGCCACAGGCTCGCCGCGCTGTCGAGTGGCGACGTCATTGAGCAACTTCTTTGTCGCCGCTGATTGCAGTCCGGGCCATGCCTGCGGCGCTACTGAAAGCTTTGCCAAGCGCTCTGCCGCACTCTGTGCCTGCTTGATTTGATTAATATCAGTAAGCAGCGGCACGGCACCTTTATGGATCGCCTGCTCAAGTTTTTCTCGCTGCGCATCCAGCGCAACTTTGTCTCGCAATGCGGGAACCTGAAGCTGCTGCAAATGCAGATCATTTAATTCTTGCTGCAATACCGACAATCGATCTCGGGCGACGTCCGCATCGCGCACGTTGGCATCTAACTTCCCAACCAATTCTGTTTGCCGGCGTTTGGCGCGAAGGTAGCGATCCTGGCTCTCGTTATACTGTCGGCGCGCCCCAGCATAGCGTAGCTTTTGCATGGCCAACCATTGATCGATAAAGGTATCCGCACTGTCGCGTGCGCCTTTGAGCCGCTGCGCG
Source organism: Simiduia aestuariiviva (assembly GCF_014192475.1). GTDB lineage: Bacteria > Pseudomonadota > Gammaproteobacteria > Pseudomonadales > Cellvibrionaceae > Simiduia > Simiduia aestuariiviva. The sequence continues at coordinate 123,968 of NZ_JACHXZ010000002.1, read as the reverse complement.
CTCAATTGCAAGGCACGGGCATCAGCCTCCATGGTATGGATGCGTTTCAACATGGAGGATACATCGCGCACTGCATCGCCCATATCCTTTGGCTCTAAGATTTCATTGGCAACAAAATCGTCAATAGCGCGTATGGGTTTGTAGGCCATAAAACGCGAGAATGCTCTTGCAGCGTTCATCGCCTCACGCTCAGAGACGGCGTCAGAACGACCACGCAACGCGCCATACAAGCGGCACAAATAGGTTTTTTTACGCTCGTATCGCTCGACAGCACCAGTGCCAAACAAGGCTTTTAGTTGCGGAAATATTTGATCCGTAGGTACCACATAGCGCCCCGCTTTATCTTCACGCACCAACTCTGCAAGGCTTAGCTTTACATCGGGCAACACATAAAAATCGAGACTGTCGAGCCGAGCGGTTTTGAGTTTTCCACTGGTTTCAACGAACGCGCTCATTGCCAACAGCGCCGTAAAGGGCTCTGCGTCTTCGCCGGCGTGGGGGACAAACACCGCTGCAAGGTACCCAAAAGCAGACTCGGGGCGCGCATAGGCGCCGTCATCACACCCCAATACGTAAGATGCTAGTGTACGAACCTGCTTGCCGCCACGCCCTCTTTGGGTTGACTCATCTTGACCCGGATTGAAATGAAACAACCCATCGTGAGCCGCGGTCATGACTGTTTGAATTGCGTCTGCCGCAGTGGTCTTGCCAGAGCCATTACCACCTGAAAACAAATTCGTCGGCCCGAATTCAAACTCGCCGTTTGGAATATTGCCCCAATTAACGTATATAAATTTTTGCAAAAACATCAGTCTGACTCCTGCACCAACGCTGGCTCAATTTCAGAGCTTGATAATTGAGTCAAAACATCTGGCGTAACCAACGTCAAAATCATTGGTCGAATAATTAACCAGCTGTCACCTTGCTGAAGATCGGCGTCCGCAGCCATGCGAATGACTCGCAATTGCCTCAACTGACGAAACAGTGCACGCCGCTCCAATAAGTTGTCCGGCAGGCTACGACCCAAAAGGTTTTTAAGCGATAAATTTAACGCCTCCAGTGCCAAACTGGCACACCCTTTTTCGTCAATCTTTGCTTCGCGCAGACTTCTTTCATACTCCACCGCCAGAACCAGCGTTACCGCCACCACCATAGGAGGCAAAGGCGCCCGCAGGCCACCACCAAAAGGCGGCTCTTCCAACTCGTCATCCACACCAGGAATCCTGGAGCCCGGCGGAACCAACCGCACATACTCAAACTGGGAATCGTGATGAAAACGAATACCCGCAATGGAAAAATAGTCATCCAACAGCGGTTCTATTCGCAAAAATAAATCATAGAACTCTGCTTCAATCTGACTTTCATCACGGCAAACCACTCCGTAATCCAGCAATCTCTGAATTAATTGTTGGCACTGGGTTGCACTGACGTTACATTTTTGCAATGCGATTTCTAGCGGCTCAGAGAACAACGTCATAATGCTAAGAAGCCTTAGTTTGATCGATCAATTTGACTACAAACCCTTCGCGAAGTGCGAAATAAGGGTCAGCCTCGATAACCGGTGAAAATTTTTGTACGCCATCAATATGAGACTCGACGGGCCCAACGACCAAGGTGTGGCCCGTTTCAAGCGACACGCCATCAATGCTTACGAGGTGTGCTAGAGACAGTAGATCTCGGGCATCATTGACAACCAACTCGCGGCTATCCACCTGCCCTTTATCCGACAGTTGGGCGCTAACATAGTCGCGCATTTGGTGACTCGACACATGAAAGGCCTGATCTAAAATTTGTGCGATATGCTGTGCTTGTTGCGCACTGCTGTCTAAGTCTGGAGCCTCGTCCACTTGAGCCCTAACCACCCGCTGAGCAGCGCGAGTTCGCAACTGAAATTGCTCCGCTGCCAGCCAGCCGGCGCGCGCATTGATCCATTGCTGCCCCAACATATCCAAGGCTGCATCCTGCTCCTGTTCAGACAACTTCCTCAACCCCTCACACGCCTCTACAACCGGGTGCGTAGATTGATTGTGTAGATAACTAAGTTGTCGAATAATCATATCCGCGCGCGCGGTAAAATTATTTAGCGCTCGCCGGAGTGCTGGCAACATAATATCGCACGCGCTGCGCAGACGCTCTTCTATGGCGTTAAGCAAATTTTCCAGTAGGGATTGACCTTCTACAACACGCTTAGGCAACAACTTTCTCAGTCGTTGCTCCATCACCGTTTGCCACAAAAGGCCCGCCTGCTCACCCTCACCACCAAACTTGCGACGCCGTCTAATCTGACGAACGAGATGTGAGATTTGATCTCGGTACTTCTCGACACTGTCTGCCGATAAACGCACCTCTAAATCCGGCTTAAACACCGTATCTATGAAGTCAAAAAATTGGTCAGCGGCTTGCTCCACCAACTGCCGCGACTCAACCTCACGCACCAATTGCAGGCGCCGCTCCTCAAGCTCAGCAATGGTATCGGCAAAATCACTAATAATGCGCTCGGAATATTCATAGGCGTCGAGCAGATCATACACCTCACCGTTATCAAGAAATGCCTGCAAACTATTTCGAGTATTGCGGGTGTTGCGATTGCGGGAGCGATAATCGATTGCACCACTTTCTATAAATGGCTGGGTAAACGCGCGGCCCATGCGAGTAAAACCATAGTGGCTTTGCAAGGTGGCCTCATCGAGCTGGCGCTCGAGCCAGCCGTATTCCAACAAATTGTTGAGAATAAAGCCTGCCAGTTCGCGCGCATTTTTGAAGCGGCCTTCCGGCCCACCATCTTCGTGATCGAGTACCGGGGCACGCGCTATCGCTTCAATGAATACATCGACGATAAAGTCTCTGCTACGCCCTTGCCCGTAACCCGACAGGTCAGTATATAGCCGCTGATAAAGTAGCCGGACACACTCCACCACCACTTCACGGTATTTACCCACGAGCGGTCTAAAAAAATGGAGGCGTTGATCAGAAAAAAACATTGATCAGCGAAACAATGACAGGGGCAAGATTACTTAAAGACGCAATGTTTGGCGTAATCTTTAGCTTCGTTGGCAGTCCAATCACCCTTTGGCTTTTCCGCCATAGACTTACACCAAGCGTCACTGCCCACTTTTGGCGCACAGGCAACTAGGCTAAAAACGACCAACAATAAGAATAAGTTTTTCATACAACAAGTTTACTCGTGTTTTTGGCTCAGCCATTCAATGGCCTCGAGCGCGTAATAGGTAATAATCAGGTCTGCACCGGCACGCTTAAAAGCCAACAACGACTCCATTGCGACCGCTTTCTCATCGATTACTCCAGCGGCGGCTGACGCCTTGATCATGGCATACTCACCACTGACCTGATAAACCGCTAGCGGTAAAGAAGAGTTTTGTCGAATATTGGCCAACACATCCAAATAGGCCATGCCGGGCTTAACCATTAATAGGTCAGCGCCTTCCGCCTCATCTAACATCGACTCCGCCAACGCTTCACGCCCATTGGCAGGGTTCATTTGATAGGAGGCACGTGTGCCTTTAAAGGTACTATCTACCGCATCGCGAAACGGACCGTAAAACGCGGACGCGAATTTGGTGGAATAGGACATTACGGGAATGTGGCTAAATCCCGCACCATCCAAGGCTTCACGAATAGCGCCAATCATGCCGTCCATCATTCCAGACGGGGCGATCATGTCGGCACCCGCACGTGCTGCAACGACCACCTGCCGCTGCAAATTGCTGAGCGTTTTATCGTTGTCTACATCATCACCCGCGACCATACCGCAATGACCGTGCTCGGTGTACTCACAAAAGCAATTGTCACTGATGACAAGCATATCTGGCGCCGCCTCTTTGGCGGTGCGCAACATGCGCGCCATTAAACCCTGCTCTGACCAAGAGTCACTGCCACAATCATCTTTGTGCGTGGACACGCCAAATAATATCACTGCGCGCACACCCGCCGACCACGCCGCTTTTACCCGTTGCGCCAATTGATCTTCGGGATAGCGAAAAACGCCTGGCATTGACGCCACAACAACGGGTTCGCGAATATCCTCTTCGACGAAAATAGGCAACACAAAATCGGTGCTCTGCAAGTGCGTTTCTTGCACCAACGAGCGCAGCGTCTGGGTGCGGCGCAACCGTCGAAATCGAAAGTCGGGAACATACATAGAGCAATCCTTTATCAAGCGCGATCAAATTTAACTGCTGCGCACACCGCTAAGCTGTGCCAATTCACCAATCACTAGGCTTCACGCCGCCAGCGCGTGCCTTCTTTACCATCTTCCAGTACCACCCCCTGCGCTTTTAACTCGTCGCGAATTTCGTCACAACGCGCCCAGTTTTTTTCAGATCTCGCTTGATTGCGCTCGATAATAAGGGCATCAATCGCCTCGGCCGTTATATCACCTTCGCCGCCAGCCGTTAGCCATGCCTCTGGAGATTTCTGTAGCACGCCTAACATGTTGGCCGCAGCGATCAAGTGTGACTTCAGCTCCGCCTTTTCATTGTCGGCAGCTTTATTCAATGCCTTGGCCATAGCGTGCAGCTCGCTGATGGCTTGGGGGGTATTCAAATCGTCTTGCAACGCCTTGAAAAAATCTGTCTTTTCAATATTTACAGGCTCGACAGGAATCTCTGAAACCCCGCGCAAAGCGGTATAGAAACCATCTAAATTGGTTTTTGTTTGCTCTAGCAATTCAGCTGAAAAGTCCATATCTGAGCGGTAGTGCGCACTCAGCAATGCCAGTCGCAACACCTCCCCATCAAACTTCTCCAATAGTTCACGCACTGTGCGGAAGTTGCCCAAGGATTTGGACATTTTCTCGCCATCGATATTCACAAATCCATTGTGCATCCAATAATTTACAAAGGGCCGACCATCATGGGCGCAGCAACTTTGTGCTATTTCATTTTCATGATGGGGAAACAGCAGGTCTTTGCCGCCGCCATGAATGTCTATGGTTTCCCCCAGATGCTTTTTAATCATTGCCGAACATTCGAGATGCCAGCCTGGGCGCCCTTTACCCCACGGGCTATCCCAGCCTGGCTCACCGTCGGCAGAGGGTTTCCACAACACAAAGTCACCGGCGTACTTTTTATAGGGTGCCACTTCCACACGCGCGCCCGCCAACATGTCTTCCAGGGAACGATTGGACAGCTTGCCGTAATCCTCCATGGATTGAACGGCAAACAGTACATGCCCTTCAGCGGCATAGGCATGGCCCTTCTCAATCAGCGCCTGAGTCATGTTGATCATGTCGTCAATGTGCTGCGTTGCATAGGGAACAAGGGTGGGCTCTAGGTTGTTAAGTGCGGCCATATCCTTTTGGTATTCGGCAGCATAGCGGCTGGAAACCTCACCAATATCCACGCCTTCATCCTGCGCGACCTTCATGATCTTATCGTCAACATCAGTAATGTTGCGCGCATAGGTCACCTTAGGGTAGAGCCGTTGAAGCACCCGAAATAACGTATCAAATACAACCACTGGGCGGGCATTACCAATATGCACTAAGTTATATACGGTGGGTCCACACACATACATTTTCACGTTAGATGCATCGAGCGGTGTAAACGCCTCTTTCTTGCGGCTATATGAGTTGTAGACCTGCAGTGACATACGGATTCCAATCGTTAATCTAGGGTGTATTCAAATGAGCTAACGCGTTAAACCTTGTTTGCCCAATTATCTTTCAAACCAATGGTGCGATTAAACACCAATCTATCAGCGCGCGTATTTTTACTGTCTAAACAGAAGTAGCCAGCGCGCTCAAACTGATAAGCCTCGCCCACTTGCGCGCCAGCCAAGCCAATCTCTGCTTTTGCCCCTGAAATAATTTGCAGCGACTCTGGATTGAGCGCATCCAAGAAGTTTTTATCTCCACTATCTGGAGACTCATCGTTGAACAAACGATCGTACAATCGCACTTCGCAATCGACATTCTGGGTAGCGGACACCCAATGAATGACGCCGCGCGGATTAACGCCCTCAGGTGGGTTAGCACCGACGGTATCAGGCACTAGCGTCGCGTGGACCTCTATAATATTGCCATCGCTGTCTTTAACAACATCGTTGGCTTGAATAATGTATGCGCCACGTAGCCGTACCCACTCGCCCAAGACTAAGCGCTTGAACTTCTTGCGCGACAAGCTGGTATCTTCAGTGAAGTCTTCGCGTTCAATAAACAACTCACGGGTAAACGGCAGCTTGCGCTCCCCCATCTCTGCATTATTCGGATGCACCGGCTGAACCATTGTTTCGGCATCGCCATCAAAATTAGTGACGACTACTTTAAGCGGTTGCAATACACACATGGCGCGCGGCGCCGATTCATTCAGTTGATCGCGCACTGCAAATTCCAACATGCCAACGTCGACAGTACTGGCAGCTTTGGTTACGCCAATCATGTCGCAAAATTTTCGAATGGCCGCTGCCGGATAGCCGCGCCGACGCATACCCGAAATTGTCGGCATGCGCGGGTCATTCCAGCCGTCCACATGGCCCTCGTCTACCAGTTGCTTAAGCTTGCGCTTAGAAGTCACGGTGTAATTCAGTTCCAATCGTGCAAATTCATACTGACGTGGCTTGGCGGGCACGGGCAAATTTTCAATGAACCAATCATACAATGGGCGATGATCAGCAAACTCTAACGTGCAAATAGAATGCGTGATGCCCTCGATGGCATCTTCCTGCCCATGGGCAAAATCGTAGTTGGGGTAGATGCACCACTTATCACCGGTTTGATGATGATTCATTTTACGTATGCGATACAAAATAGGGTCGCGCAAGTTCATATTGGGCGCCGCCATATCTATTTTGGCTCGCAACACGCATGCACCCTCGTCGTACTCACCGGCGCGCATCTTTTCAAAATCTGCGAGATTTTCTTCAATGCTCCGGTTACGGTAGGGACTGTCCTTACCCGCCTCTTTCAAATTTCCGCGGTAGGCGCGCGCTTCATCAGGTGACAAATGGCACACATAGGCCTTGCCCTCTCGAATAAGATGCAGCGCCCACTCGTACAAGGTATCGAAGTAGCTTGAGGCATATTTGATCTCGCCATCCCATTGGTAACCCAACCAGCGCACATCTTCGACGATGGCATCCACATACTCCTGGTCTTCTTTGCCGGGATTGGTATCGTCAAACCGCAAATTACAGCGCCCACCAAACTCCTCTGCCAGACCAAAATTTAAACAGATGGCTTTGGCATGCCCAATGTGCAGATACCCGTTGGGCTCTGGCGGGAATCGAGTGACAACTTCGGTGTGTTTCTTATCAGCCAAGTCTTGGCTGATGATGTGCTGTAGAAAATGCTGGGGCTTAGTGTCTGACATGAGAGCTCAACATAGGGTGAAATCGGGCACGCTCGGTTCACGGGCGCGGACAAAGCGCGTATTATAGCCGCCTCCCAAACAGGCAAACACCTGTTTCTAGGCAGAAATTTGAGGAAAAGCCATGATTACCCTGCAAACCAACTTCGGCAACATTGTTATAGAGCTGGATTTCGAAAAAGCGCCTAAATCGGCTGCCAACTTCAAGCAATACGTCGAAGAAGGCCACTACGATGGTGTGATATTCCACCGCGTCATTGATAACTTCATGATCCAGGGCGGCGGCTTCACCCCCGATATGGAGCAAAAGCCCACCCGCGACCCCATTGAAAATGAAGCCGATAACGGCCTGTCGAACGAAGTGGGCACCTTAGCCATGGCCCGCACCATGGACCCACACTCCGCCAGTGCGCAATTTTTCATCAACGTCAAAGATAACGGTTTCCTAAACCACACCGGCAAAAACATGCAGGGCTGGGGCTACTGTGTCTTTGGCAAGGTCGTTGAAGGCATGGAAGTGGTTAACCAAATCAAGGCAGTAAAAACGGGCAACAAAGGCGGTCACCAAGACGTGCCGGTCGAACCCGTCATCATTGAAAAAGCGACTGTTAACGGCTAAAGGCTACTAACGACTAATGGCTACGCTTTTTATCTCAGACCTGCATCTGGATGCAAAACGCCCGGCAATCACCCAGGCGTTTTTGCACTTTTTACAGAACCAAGCCAAGGGCGCCGACGCACTCTATATATTGGGCGACCTATTTGAAGCATGGATTGGCGACGATGACGATGCGCCACTGGCCACAGAGGTCCAGCGCGCACTCAAGCAGTACAGCGCGCTAGGGCACCCCCTCTACATCATGCAAGGCAATAGGGACTTCCTATTGGGTGATGGCTTTTGCACCCATACCGGTGCAACCCTGTTGGAAGACCCGACCACAGTCGACCTTTACGGAACACCCACCCTGCTCATGCACGGCGATACACTCTGTACGGACGATGTGGATTACCAAGCATTTCGAGCGCAAGCCCGCAGCCCACAGTGGCAGGCGCCACTACTCGCGCAACCGCTCCCCGTCCGGCGCCAGCTGGCGGCTGATATCCGCAGTAAGACCCAATCATTGGCGGCTATGAAGGCGGAAGACATCATGGATGTTAATCGCGACGAAGTCATTCGAGTTATGGGTGCTAACGCGGTAACCCGCCTGATTCACGGCCACACCCACCGCCCCGCCCGACATCCTGTCGCACTGCCAAGCAACGCCGCAGGAGAGCGCATTGTGCTGGGTGATTGGCACAACGCACTTTGGTACTTAACGGTCGACGCACACGGCTGCGAATTACTGAGCGAACCCATCGCAGAAAGCTGACAGCCACCCTCTGCGCCGGACCAACCCTATACCATGCGCTCGAAGCTTGCGGACTAGCCCGGCACGCCGCTGTGAAAGCGGAAGCTGGTATCCGTTGATTCAATCAGTTTTTGCTCGAGCGTTAAAAAGCGCTCCAATTGTCGCTCGATCACACTGGCTGACTCAAGGCGGGCGGCAAGGCCCAAATAATCTTGATAGTGGCGGGCCTCTGACTTGAGTAGAGACAAATAAAATTTTTGAAGCTCGGCATCCAAATGGGGCGCCAAGGCTTCAAAGCGTTCACAAGAGCGCGCTTCGATAATTGCGCCGATGAGCAGGGTATCAACCAATTTTGCAGGCTCATGGGTACGCGCCGCAGCCCGCAACTCCCCTGCATAGCGAGCCGCACTCAGCTGCTCGTAGGTGACTTGCCGCTTTTTCATAAACCCCAGCACCTGCTCGAAGTGGCGCAACTCCTCCCGCGCCAAACGCGACATCTTGTTGAGCAACGCAAAAGCAACGGCGGGCGCCAAGTTGTATGGACCCTTGTCGCTGTTGTTCATACCGTACTTCCACATCAGCCCCTGCGCGGTTTGCGCCGCTTTTAGCTCGCAATTTGCGTGATCGATGAGCAGTATTTCGGGAGCTTGTAGCGCTGCGTTGATCCAGCCCTCCGGCGTGGCACAATGCAAGAATTCTCGTATTTCGGGTATCGCGGTCATAGGCGGGAAACTTTGGCGTCAGCAACTCAAAAAGGCGTGCATTCTAGCAGGCAGACAGCCCCGGGGCGATATAGGCATCATAATAGGCAACCGACAAGGCGTAGTAGTCGGCATCCATGTTGGCTTTAATTTCTGTTGGCGTGTGGTTGGTGAGCAGCGTCAACCCAAATTGGGCAGGGTCTTTAATTTGGCTGGCCCCGGCGCGAAATAAATCGAACACCCAACACAATGGCGGGCGATCATCTCGATAGCGCACCCGCTGAAGCTCTAGTTGCGACTTCAGCAACCCCTCATCGTTGATGACAACATAGCGAGCCACCACCTGCACTAAAAATTGGGTCAGGCGCTGCTCAATAATTCGACGCTGATCGTGGTCGTAGGCGTTCCAGTCGATAACCTCATGGGCAAACCGTTTGCACCCGCGACAAACGCTGTCGCCGATACCAGTAGAGCAAATGCCAATACACGGGGTTTTTATGGGTTTAAACATGATGCTGACGCTTACCGATGTCCTACTGCGCGGGGGCAAACCATACCTTAGTCACCCCGTTAAAATCCACAGGCAATCGAAGCGAGCGGTGCTATGCTTAGGCCCTGTGCGGAGGCGCAGTCAACCGCCCTTACTCCCATTCACAGAATGAATAGTCAGTATGTAAGTGGTTGATTTACTTAGGGTCCACTTAACATCGACCGGCAAGTCCGGTAGAATTCCCGCCCCGCTGAGAGCCAAAATCTGAGGCTCGCAATTCAGGCTTGTTGGCCGCACCTAGCTATCGCGTGCCACTTGCCCACGCATTACCCGATTCCTTGCCTTACCCGGCGAGGCCAAGAAAGCGTCCCTAGCCAATTGCCAGGTGCTTTCACTCACAGAAATAGAGGAAATTCATCGTGCTTGAAGCCTACCGTAATCACGTTGCAGAGCGCGCCGCCGAAGGTATACCGCCAAAACCATTGGACGCAGAGCAAGTAGCGGCCCTGGTTGAGCTGCTAAAAAACCCACCGGCCGGCGAAGAAGAAACGCTGCTCGACCTGATCACCAATCGCGTGCCGCCAGGTGTAGACGAGGCTGCCTACGTGAAAGCTGGCTTCCTCTCTGCAATCGCCAAAGGCGAAGCGAGCTCACCCCTGATTGACGCTGAATCGGCGGTCCGGTTGCTGGGCATGATGCTGGGCGGTTACAACATCGAAACGCTGGTATCCCTGCTCGACGATGACAAGCTGGGCGCTGCCGCTGCCAAAGAGCTCAAGCACACCCTGTTGGTATTTGATGCCTTCCACGACGTGGAAGAAAAAGCCAAAGCCGGCAACGCACACGCCAAAGGCGTCATGCAATCTTGGGCCGATGGCGAGTGGTTTACCAATCGACCCAAAGTGCCCGAATCCACCAAGATGGTGGTGTTTAAAGTCACCGGTGAAACCAACACTGACGATCTGTCGCCCGCCCCCGATGCTTGGTCACGTCCCGACATTCCGCTGCACGCCAATGCCATGTTCAAAATGGCTCGCGATGGCATAACACCGGATGAAGAAGGCGCGCGAGGCCCCATTAAGCAAATCAACGACATTAAATCTAAAGGCTTGCCCGTAGCCTTTGTCGGCGACGTTGTGGGCACAGGTTCGAGCCGTAAGTCTGCCACCAACTCTGTATTGTGGTTCTTTGGTGACGACATCCCAGGCGTCCCCAACAAGCGTGCTGGCGGTGTCTGTATTGGCAACAACGTAGCGCCAATTTTCTTCAACACCATGGAAGACGCCGGCGCCTTGGTATTTGAAGCCCCCGTAGATAACATGAACATGGGTGATGTGATTGAAATTCGCCCATACGACGGCAAAATTTTGAGTGAAGATGGCAAAGTGCTGTCAGAATTTGAACTCAAGTCCGACGTTATTTTGGATGAAGTACAAGCCGGTGGGCGCATCCCGTTGATCATCGGCCGTGGTCTCACGGACAAAGCCCGCGCCTCGTTGGGACTTGAGCCCGCCAACCTTTTCCGCAAGCCAGAAATGCCCAAGTCATCAGACAAAGGCTTTACACTGGCGCAGAAAATGGTCGGCCGCGCCTGTGGTCTACCGGAGGGCACAGGTGTTCGTCCAGGCACCTATTGCGAGCCTAAAATGACCACCGTTGGCTCTCAGGACACCACCGGCCCAATGACCCGCGACGAACTGAAAGACCTAGCGTGCCTAGGCTTCTCTGCCGATCTCACCATGCAGTCATTCTGCCACACGGCAGCCTACCCCAAGCCCGTGGATATCGACACTCAGCACTCGCTGCCTGACTTCATCATGACCCGCGGCGGTGTTTCACTGCGCCCAGGTGATGGCATCATTCACAGCTGGTTAAACCGCATGTTGCTGCCCGACACCGTGGGCACCGGCGGCGATTCACACACGCGCTTCCCGCTGGGCATCTCCTTCCCTGCGGGCTCAGGATTGGTCGCTTTCGCTGCAGCTACCGGCGTAATGCCGCTGGATATGCCTGAGTCTGTGTTGGTGCGCTTTAAGGGCAAGATGGAGCCGGGCATTACGCTGCGAGACTTGGTGCACGCGATTCCGCTATACGCCATTAAAGAAGGCCTGCTCACCGTCGAGAAGAAAGGCAAGAAGAACATCTTCAACGGTCGCATTTTAGAAATTGAAGGCTTGCCAGATTTGAAAGTCGAACAAGCTTTCGAATTGTCTGACGCCTCTGCCGAGCGTTCAGCGGCGGGCTGCACCATTAAACTGGGTCAAGAATCCATCGCGGAATACCTGACCTCTAACATCACTATGCTGCGCTGGATGATTGAGCAAGGCTACGGCGATGTACGCACGCTCGAGCGTCGCGCACGCAAGATGGAAGCTTGGCTGAAGAATCCAGAATTAATGGAAGCCGACAAAGATGCCGAGTACGCTGCCGTTATCGAAATCGATCTGGCAGAAATCAAAGAGCCCATCGTGTGCTGCCCGAACGACCCTGACGACGCCAAAGTGCTGTCCGATGTTGCGGGTGACAAAATTGACGAAGTGTTTATCGGTTCATGTATGACCAATATCGGTCACTTCCGCGCCGCCGGCAAATTGCTCGATGCCACCAAGGCAGAGTTGAACACGCGCCTCTGGATTGCGCCGCCCACCAAAATGGACGAGCACCAGTTGATGGAGGAAGGCTACTACAACGTATTTGGCCGTGTCGGTGCACGCACCGAAATGCCAGGCTGCTCATTGTGCATGGGCAACCAGGCGCGCATCGCGCCCAAGTCCACCGCCATTTCAACCTCCACGCGCAACTTCCCGAATCGCCTAGGCACCGGTGCCAATGTGTATTTGGGCTCTGCGGAACTGTCCGTGGTTGCGGCGATTTTAGGCAAGCTGCCAACGCCTGCAGAATATTTGGAATACGCAGGCAAGTTAGACGCAATGAGCGGTGAAATTTATCGCTACCTCAACTTCAACGAAATTGAGTCCTTCCAGAAGTCGGCGGATGAAGGCAAGCGAATTGCCGCCATCCAAATCGATGAAGTGGCCGTTTAGGCCACCCGCTAAACCATAAAAAAACCCGCATTATGCGGGTTTTTTTATGGCTAAAGACTATCGGCTAAGCATCACTCGGCAGCTCCATAATACAGGTGAGCAAGCGCTTGAATTGCGCATAAATTTCATCGCGATTGACCTCGCCGGTGGTCAAGCCAAAATATTCCAATCGCTGTAAAGCGCCAAGCAACAGCGCGGCATCAGCCTGAGGTACGGGCGAACCCAAGCGCTCACAAAAAACCTCAAAGCCACTCTCAAATCGACGGCGCAGTTGTACAGCGCTCGCGCGCATTTCGGGATCCAAATGCAGGTCGTAGAAAAACGTCATTTCCAGCACCAACCCACTGGGTCGGTGGCGAATCATGTCGCACACATAATCCGTGGCAAACTTAGTGAGATGGTCCCGCAGTTGCTGGCGCTCAAGGAGTGATTCAGCGGGGGCGTCCTGCATATACTGCAGTAACTTTTCCCACGTACTTTCGACTTCATGCTCAACTTTACTGCGATAGAGCTCAAATGATTGGGCGATGAGATCCTTCAAGTCCTTGAAGTAGTAGGTGGTCAAGGACAAATTTACGCCCGCCTCTGCCGCGACCGCTCTATGGGTAACTGAATTGTGCCCGTTGCGCACAATGAGTCGTAAAGCGGCTTCGAGTATCTCCCGCCTTGTTTGCTCGCCCTTTGCCCGACGAGATTTCACTGCTGCATTCATCGGCAAACTCCCTCACGTAAGCCAACGCCCGAAATACCCAAGGCCAAATAGTTAATCCATTGTACAGAAAGTCACACACTTCGCCTAAAGATGAGACGAAATCAGGACGTAAACCCGAAGAAAGTACGAACTGCGTCGGCCTCCCACATGGTGTCTTGGTAACCAAGCTCAATGAGCTCCGAGCAAAATTCGGGGGCAAATAACAAATAACTGGCCGCCGTGGCACCGCCGCCCTTGGCGGTGGCGCCGGTAGAGCTAAAAAACCAGCGCATGGCCTTAGGCAAATACCGCACCTTGCGCCCGGCGATTTTATCCAGCTCCTGCGACGGCGAGATAATTAAGCTGTCAACAGTGCGCAGCGGTAGCCCCGCAGCGGCCCGCTTATCTTCTGGCACCATATTGAGTAGACGATTAACCCGCTCAAGATGCTCAATATCAGACTCCATGCTGTCCACAAACGCGGCATTAAACAGGTGGCCTAATATTTGTGCGATGGAGGGTGAATGCCTAACAGGCCGCCGCTTACCCCAATGCTCGGGGTTGCGATTGCCGCTCACACCCACCACAAACACCCGATCAGCCCCTAAATGCAGGGCTGGACTGATTGGCGCCAACTGGCGCACCGCGCCGTCGCCAAAATATTCTCGATTAATGCGTACTGTCGGGAAAATAGTAGGAATCGCCGAGGAGGCAAGCAAATGCCTTGCGTCCAGCGCGGTGGGCGTACCAATTCGATGATAGCGTCGCCACCCCTGTAATTCTGGCCGCCCCTGAAAGAAGCTAACAGATTCCCCTGACGAATAGCCCATAGCAGTGACACACACCGCATCCAAATCGCCGGCGGCAATGGCGGGGGCAATGTGCTTAAAGGGGATTTTGTCGTGAATCAATTGGTGCAACGGCGAATTATCGAGCAGTGCCAGAGGCTGATTGCGCCCCACCCCTTCGTTGAATAGCGAAAGGCCAATTTTACCTACACCTTTGAGCAAATCACTGAAATTGTGTTTATAGACCTGATCGACGGTGAGGTTTTGCCAAATATCCACCAAGTTGGCCACAGATTCCCGAAATTGACCCGGGTGACTGGCGATAGCGAGGGCATTTATCGCACCGGCTGATGTACCACAGATGATCGGGAATGGATTGGTAACCGAAGCTGGGAGCAGCTCAGCCAGCGCTTGCAATACGCCGACCTGATACGCTGCACGCGCGCCACCGCCCGAGAGAACCAACGCATTTTTCATAACTGCCCAATCACCTAACAAATGCTTTTCGTCTCCGCATCATAGCAGAGTGGCATTAAAAGGCGTCACTATCAGGATAGGACTGTTCACCACTGAGTTGGATTCGCAATAAAAAACGCCAGCTCAGCGCTGGCGTTTAACATACTAGGCAGCAGGCTTTAATTCGCGCCTGAGTATTTTTCCAACATTTGATTTAGGCAATTCGGTGCGAAATTCTACGCTGCGGGGCACCTTGTAGGCCGTCAGGTTTTTACGACAAAATTCGATGACATCCTGTTCAGTTAACGCCGGGTCTGAGGACACCACAAACAATTTGACCTGCTCACCACTCTTCGGATCGGGCAAACCTATGGCCGCCGCTTCAACGATATCACCGTGCATGCACACCACATCTTCGATTTCATTGGGGTATACATTAAAACCCGACACAATAATCATGTCTTTTTTGCGATCGACAATGCGCACATAGCCATCGTCTTGAATCACAGCCATGTCACCGGTTTTGAGCCAACCCTCAGCGTCGAGCACCTTGGCTGTCTCCTCTGGGCGCTGCCAGTATCCCTTCATCACCTGAGGACCGCGCACACACAATTCACCGGGCTCACCGGTGGGCACTGTGTTGCCAGCCTCATCCACCAATTTAAGCTCAGTGGCGGGCACGGGTAAGCCAACTGTACCCTGTTGAATAGCACTGGGCGGATTAACGGTCACAACCGGCGACGTCTCAGTCATGCCATAGCCCTCGCTTACCACACAGCCAGTTATATCGTGCCAGCGTTTCGCGGCCTCTTTAGTAAGTGCCATGCCGCCCGAGGCAGTGGTCCGCAATGCGGAGAAATCCAGCTGGGCAAACCCTTGATCACGACACAGCGCATTGAACAAGGTATTCAACCCTACAAATCCCGTGATGCGCTGCCCCTTCAACATTTTTACGAACGCGGGAATATCGCGTGGGTTGGGAATCAAAATCGTCTGGCAGCCCGCTGCTAACAACGTCATACAATGCAATGTAAACGCATAGATGTGATACAGCGGAAGCGGTGCTACAAATAACTCCTTGCCAATGTGAATCCCCTCGCCCAACATTTCGCGCACTTGTTGCATGTTCGCCACCAAGTTCGCGTGTGTGAGCATTGCACCTTTAGCAACACCGGTCGTACCACCGGTGTATTGCAATACCGCCACATCATTGGGTTCGTGCGCAGAGGGCTCATAGCGCGACAGGTCTGTACCGCTAAGGGTTTGACGAAAGCTCACTTGGTTGGGGAACTGCAAATCGGGCACATCGCGTTTGATGTATTTCAGTACACTATTAATCAACACCCGTTTTATTGGGTGATGCAGATCACCAATTTCCGTAACAATGACCTGTTCGACCGATGTTTGTGCAATCACTTCAGCCGCACTTTTACCAATATTTGCCAACACCACTAACGCTTTTGCGCCGGAATCGTTGAGCTGATGCAAAAGCTCACGTGGGGTATACAGTGGGTTGGTGTTGACCACGGTCAGGCCCGCGCGCAAAGCACCAAATACAACCACTGGGTACTGCAATATATTGGGTAATTGAACTGCGATTCGATCGCCGGGCTTAAGACCGGTTTTTTGCTGCAAATAACAAGCAAACTGCAGACTAAGATGATCCAGCTCGGCGTAAGTTAGGGTACGACCTAGGCAAGTAAATGCGGGGTTGGCTGCAAAAGTTTCGCAGGCTTTATTTAACACTTCAACCACAGTGCTGTTGGTATCGATCACGTGTCCTCCTGTACCGTCACTTTTATCGTTATCGGCCGTGAGTAATATCGGGTGAGCCGTTATAAACCGCCCACTAGTTGTTTTTCTATAACGCCAAGAATCAAAGCACCCTATTCTACTACAGGTGCAAAGATATCGATCAATCGAGATGCTAGTGCCAGGCTCCCTCGCACCTTGATATGTCCAAACATGAAGGCTTGCATGCCGCCCACGCGACCGTGAAACAGGTCCTCTAACGTTTGCCACTCCATTGTGATGGTTAAATCTGCAGGCGCGACCGCTTCGCCGGCGTGAAACGCCAGCTTACCGTCGCAGATGTGCATATAGAAATTACTGCCATCGGGAATGACATACTGAAACAGCGAGTCGAGACCAGCGGCCTCTGAAGGCCGAAAGCTAGCTTCGAATCGCTGCTGCAGTTGTTGGAACGAGAACGCCACAGGTAGCTAGTGTCCGATATCAGAACGCGAAATGTTCTGTATCCATTTCCATGAGGCTACCTGCGCCAGCTTTAATGGTTTCCACTAGGCCGCGCGTACGTGGCAGTATGCGCTTGAAGTAGAAGCGCGCGGTCTTGAGCTTGGCCTCATAAAACGCAGCGTCTGTGGCACCCGCATCCAGCTTGGCCTGCGCGTCGGCCGCGGCCAGCGCCCAGAAGTATCCGAGCGTTGCGTAGCCTGAGTACATCAAGAAATCTACTGACGCAGCGCCCACTTCGTCGGGGTTTTCCATGGCGAGCATACCAATGTGCATGGTCAGATCGCCCCACTCTTTATTGATGGCGGTCAACGGCTCAACAAACTCTGAAACCGCCGCGTTGCCTTCATTGGCCTTACAAAACTTGTGCACAATCTTGGTAAATCGCTTGAGTGATTCGCCGTTGGTCATGAGAACCTTGCGGCCCAGCAAATCCAATGCCTGAATACCCGTGGTGCCTTCATACAACATAGAGATACGCGCATCGCGCACATTTTGCTCCATGCCCCACTCAGAAATATAGCCGTGGCCACCGAAGCACTGCAGACCCAAGTTGGCCGCTTCAAAGCCAGTTTCGGTGACGAATGCTTTGGCAATGGGCGTCATGAATCCTAACAATTCATCAGCCGCTTTGCGGGCCTCTTCGTCTTCAGCGCGATCGACAATATCCACTTGTTGTGCAGTGAAATAGATCATCATGCGCGCACCTTCTGCTAACGCTTTTTGCGTCAATAGCATGCGGCGTACATCTGGATGCACAATGATTGGATCTGCGGGACCATCTGGGTTTTTAGGGCCAGAAAGTGAGCGCATTTGCAGGCGATCACGGGCGTATTCCAAAGACTTCTGGAATCCCACTTCCGCGTGTGCCAAGCCCTGTAAGGCGGTGCCCACGCGAGCGGTATTCATGAAGGTGAACATGCAGTTCAGGCCTTTGTTGGGCGGCCCAATGAGGAACCCTTTGGCGCCGTCAAAATTCATGACGCATGTTGAGTTGCCATGGATACCCATTTTGTGTTCCAGCGAGCCGCACTTCACTTGGTTGCGATCACCCAGTCCACCGTCGGCATTGACGTTAACCTTGGGCACGATAAACAGAGAAATGCCCTTGGTGCCAGCCGGAGCATCGGGCAGGCGCGCCAATACAATGTGAACAATGTTCTCCGCCATATCGTGCTCGCCAGCAGAGATGAAAATTTTGGTGCCAGTGATGCTGTAGGAGCCATCGGCATTGGGTTCTGCCTTCGTTCGCAACATGCCTAAATCGGTGCCGCAGTGTGGCTCGGTCAAACACATGGTGCCGGTCCAGCTACCTTCAACCAGCTTGGTCAGGTAGTGGGCTTTTTGCTCCTCAGTACCGTGTGCTTCAATCGTGTTCATCGCGCCGTGCGACAGGCCTGGATACATACCCCACGACCAGTTCGCCGAGCCCACCATTTCACTTAAAATGGTGCCCAGCGATTGCGGCAGGCCTTGGCCGCCGTATTCCACGTGGTGACACATAGAGGGCCATCCGGCCTCTACATACTGCTGGTAGGCCTCTTTAAAGCCGGTGGGCGTCTTAACTTCGCCATCATCCCATTGGCAGCCTTCTCGGTCGCCCACGGCATTCAGTGGCGCCAAGACGTTTTCACAAAACTTTGCGCCTTCCTCGATGACCGCGTTTACCACATCGGGGCTAGCTTCTTCGCCGCCTGGCAATGACTGGTAGTGCTGCTCATAGCCGAGCAGCTCCCACATTACATATTGAATATCACGCAACGGGGCCTTGAAATCACTCATGTCATAAACCTCAGGTTATTCGATTGGGTATAGCCACAGAATCCGGTATTCCGCCTTGGCTCTCAATAGCGAAATCAACCACTTTGGCTGACATTTTTAGGCGGGCAGGACAATAGTGTAGGCAGAAATTAGCGCGACGGCGGGCCAGTTCAACCCTTTTCGAGGCCTTTTCGGTATTCCCCGGGGGTCACCCCGGTCCACTTCTTAAACGCCCGGAAAAAGGCGCTGGACTCATCGAACCCCAAGCGCTCAGCAATACAGCTATTGGTGAGCTCAGGACAGCTTAGGTAGTGAAACGCGGCTTCCATCCGGCACTCATCCTTCAGGCGCTGATAGGAGGTGTGCTCGGCTTGCAGTTTGCGGCGCAAGGTGGTGACCGACAAGTTCAGGCGCGAGGCAACGGCTTCGGCACTGGGCTGATTGCCGCTGACATCTTTTGACAAGATGGCTCTCACCTTGGCTTTGAGGCTTTGCTGGCTAGCGTCGCTAATCACCAGGTGGTACGGCGCAGAGCGAACGAAGTCCATCAAGGTGTCTTGGTTCTGCACAATGGGGGCATCTAAATAGCTGGCGTCAAACTCAAAGCCGGTGAACGGCTGCTCAAAATGTAATTGCGCTGGATAGCACTCCGCCATCTCGCGAAACTCATCGGGGCAGGCAAACGCAAAATATATCCCATTCAAAGGAATCTCTCGGCCAATGAGCCAGGCATTGAAGCGCTGCCACACCGCCAAACTGGTGCGCACTTGGTTGGGGGTTGCCGACTGCACCATTTGATCAAATTCAGCCTTCGAAACCGAGCTAATACCGCACATCTCTACCCGCGCAATACCCGGCGTCACTTCGGACAGCTTGGAACGCACTAAAAAGCCGCGGCAAATTTCACAAAATTCGCCCGCCCGAACGATGGCTTGACGCAGATTGGCCGCTTGAATCACCGTTAGACACAGCAGCCTAAAAGACCCCAAACGAACCTTTCCGCCACTGAACATTCCAAAACATTCGTCTTGCATCACCTGCATGACGCGCTGGTAAAGTTTGCCGTACTTGAGCGCAGAAAAGGCGCGGCCCGGGCTGAGCTCCACTTCATCAATGGCTAGCTCCGCCATCATTTCAGCACGATTTCCGCCATTTTCAGCGAGCGTATGCAGCAAGGTCGATGCGTATTCGCTGGGAACGCTGACGTCAGCCATAACGTGAGATTAATCTTTTCGGGTGAATGAATGGCGCACTTTGCGCCAAAGGTGCGCAATGGAATGTGCAGTAACAACGGTAATTGCCGCGGCCAACATTATCAGCAGCAGCGCCAACAGGCTCGCCAAGCCAAAACGCAGGGCCTCGCTGAGCGGTAAGTCCCACGCCAAAATAGCGGCCAGCACGAACGCAAGACAAGCGCCTAGGCTAACAGCAAACGAGCCCCTCTTGCGGAAAAAACGTCCAATAATCATTCATCATCCAAATAGTTACTATTGACTAGGCGCGCGCCAGTAGTCGAGATATGGCATAGGCTACGCCATCTTCGCATGACGAGCGAGTCACAAAATTGGCTGCAGCTTGCACCTGTGCGCTGGCATTGCCCATGGCAATGCCGAGTCCTGCGGCCTGCAGAAATGCCATATCAGAGCCCCCATCGCCAAACGCGACCACAGCCCCTGCAGAATGGCCCAAGCGCGCTAGCAGGGATTCAAACAACCCTGTCTTATTCACAGACCCTGCCACCACGCTGGCAAATTGCCAATGGGGCCGCGACGGCAAGTGGGCGTAGGCGAAGTGCAGCGATGTAAATTGTGCCTCCAAGGCCAACAAGCCTGCGGGTACGCGCCGCGTATCGACACCCAACAACAATTTATAGGCCGGCCTGAGTGGCCACTGATCGGCAGGCACGATGTGCGGTTTGACACCCAAATGGCGAGCGTGCTCACTGACGATATCACTCTCATAGGCAGTGCAGTAGTGATCCTCGTAGTAGATCTCACAATGCACATCACAGGCCGTGGCCACTTCAACCACCGAGCGCCATTGCGCCGGCTCCAAACACTGATCGGCCAATAGCGTACCGGCAAAATGACACAGTGCACCGGTATAAAACACATGGGGGCCATCGAGCTTAAGCCGCTGTTGCAGTGCGCTTACGGCAAAGGGCGGACGGCCAGTGGCAAAGGCCGTGCGAACACCGCGCGCCTTTAGTGCAGCAATCGCAGTGCAGGTAGCTTCGCTCAAGTGCCCGTCGCGATCCAATAACGTGCCGTCCACATCGAAAAACGCCATGCGCAGCGGATTACCTGCCCAATCAATTGGCGGCAGGTGGTCTATTGACGGGGTATCCATGAATTTAGATGTGCAGACCGCCTTCGTGGCTCCATTCGCAGCGCACCGATATGCCACCACTGCCGGGGGCGTGATAGCTGCCGTTAGACTCCCAAGTGAAGGTGTGGGTGCCCGACAATTCGGTTTCTAAATGCACCGTCGCGCTCACCCAATACATACCGGATAAGAGGTCTTCAAACTTTGCCAACCACTGCTCCCACTCATATTCAACGGCCTTGTAGGAAGCTCCGAAATGCATGACATCGGTGTGATATTGACTCATGGTGTTTTCCACCACGGGCAGCGAAAACATGTCGCGACACAGAAACGGCCAGTCGTCAGCATCGGGCAATGACATCATGGCGCTGGCGTTGGTCTTGCGACGCTCGCTATCGCCCAGTGCACCGCACACATCCTTGATGCAGCCGTATACGATAGACTCTTGATCGTTATACATAGCACTCAACCTCTATGATTATTCTGCCGTCACTCTACCCAAAAGCGTGGCGTGCAACAATGACCGCTTCTTCAAAACGGCCACCAAGATGATTTAAGCCGCTCTTCACAGCCCGCGAGTTGCGCGCGGTAATTGTTGGCCCGCCGCGAAACTTTTTTGGCTACATTCATCAGCCATGCTTTTTTGCGGTAAGTCCGCCGCTTAAAGCCACCGTGACCCTCGTGGTATGCCAAATATAAATGGTAGGTGTCATTCGGTTTAATGTTGGCTAGACGGCCACTCTGGTAGTTGTACCAGCCAATAAAATCGACAGCATCGCTAAAATCATCGCGGCTGGCCCAGCCGTTACCGCTGTTATTCTGGTACCACTCCCAGGTTTCATCCTTTGCCTGTGAGTAACCGTATGCGCTGCTTGCACGGGGCCCAGGAATAACCCACAAAATCTTGGTGCGCGGTGGCTTGGCTTTCGCCACAAAGCGACTTTCTTGATGCATCATTGCCATCAAGGTGGGAATGGGCGATCGCCAACGCTTTTCTGCCGACTTCGCCTCGTCGTACCAGTCGTCTTTTTCGTAAAAAATATCACACAGGTTATCTGGATTTCTTGGCGGCGATGTCGTGCACCCGACTAGCAGCAGCAATAGGCCGAGCGTCAATGCCCTGCCCGTCACAGCCAGATGTTGTTTGCATTTCACTCAGCTTCTCCCCACGCCGCCAATTGAACTAAAAACTCCGACTCATTCAACACCGGAATATCCAGTGACTGGGCTTTCGCAAGTTTTGACCCCGCGCCTGGGCCCGCCACAACACAATGCGTTTTAGCTGAGACACTGCCTGACACTTTGGCCCCGAGTGCCAACAATTTTTCTTTCGCTTCGTCTCGAGTCATCTGCTCGAGTGTGCCGGTGAGCACCCAGGTTTGCCCCTGTAGCGGCAATGCGCTCTGCAGTGCGGGCTCCTGTTCCGGCCAGTGCATACCAGCACGCTGCAAATCTTCTATTAACGAGGTATTGCGAGGCTCTGCAAAAAATTGCGCGATACTGGCCGCAGACACCGGGCCGATATCATTTAGCGCGAGCAAATCCGCCTCTGTGGCCTGCACTAATGCAGTCAACTTGCCAAAATGACTGGCCAGCGCCCTCGCCGTTGTTTCGCCCACTTCGCGAATACCTAAGCCAAACAAAAATTTTGCCAAGGTGGTGGATTTGCTCGCCTCAATTGACTCCAATAAATTGTCAGCAGATTTTTCACCCATTCGCTCGAGCGCCAACAGGGCTTCGCGTTTTTCTGACAACCTATAGAGGTCAGCAATGGAGGCCACCAATCCTTCATCAACCAATTGCTCGACCAATTTATCGCCCAGCCCATCGATATCGACGGCTTTGCGCGATACAAAATGCTTAATGCCTTCCTTCACCTGAGCCGGACACAAAAGCCCACCAGTACAACGTACTGCGGCCTCCCCCTCAGCCTGCATCACTGGTGACTCGCAGACCGGACAACTATCGGGAAATGCCACGTCACGCGCATCATCCGGGCGACGATTTGCAATCACCGATACTATTTGCGGGATCACATCACCCGCGCGCCTGACGATAACCGTGTCGCCAATTTTTACCCCCAAGCGCTGAATTTCATCGCGATTATGCAGGGTGGCGTTCGATACCGTGACTCCGCCCACAAAGACCGGCTCCAAGCGCGCCACCGGCGTAATAGCGCCAGTACGGCCTACTTGAAACTCAACATCGAGCAGGCGAGTCATTTCTTCTTGCGCAGGGAATTTGTGGGCGATGGCCCAGCGCGGCGCCCGCGCAACGAAGCCCAAGGTGTTTTGCAGCGCGCGGCTATTGACTTTGAAAACGATACCATCGATGTCATAAGGCAATTGACTGCGCTTTTCGCCCAGTGCTGAGAAATAATCCAGGCATGCGTCAATTCCCGTCACCGCACGCATTTCAGGGTTGATCAAAAAGCCCCACTCACGCAACGCAAACAACACATCGGTATGCCGATCTGGCAGCGCGCCCTCAACCTGGCCAACGTTATAACAACAAAATTCCAGTGGGCGCGACGCGGTAATCTTAGGGTCCAGTTGGCGCAAGCTGCCCGCTGCGGCATTGCGTGGATTGACGAAGAGTTTTTCATCCCTACTGCGGGCCAGATCATTCAGTCGCTCGAATCCCACCTTGGGCATGTAAATTTCTCCACGCACCTCGAGCAGCGGGGGATATTGTTCGCCCAACAATTTTAACGGTACCGAACCGATGGTGCGCACGTTGGCGGTAATGTCCTCGCCAGTGGCGCCGTCACCGCGCGTCGCGGCCTGAACCAACACACCGTCGCGGTACAGGATACTCACGGCGATGCCATCCAGCTTTGGCTCGCAGGCAAATTCAATGGGTGCATCTGATTTCAAACGGTCTTGCAAGCGCCTATAAAAATCGCGCATATCCTGCGCATCAAAGGCGTTATCCAAGCTCAGCATGGGTAATGCATGAGTCACTTGGGCAAAAGCGCTCATGGGCTTGGCGCCCACTCGTTGCGAGGGGGAGTCTGGCGTAACCCATGTTGGATTGGCCGCTTCGATGTCCTGCAGCTTGCGCATCAAGCGATCGTATTCTGCATCGGGCAGCGCGGGATCATCTAAGACGTAGTAGCGGTAATTGTGATAATTCAGTTGGGACTTTAAGGCTTCGTAGTCCGCAAATAACTTGTCAGAGGCCATAGTGCTCTTGTCATTGTTGTGGGCGTGAGCAAAACCGCACCGCCGGTGCGGCTGCTGTCATCGTAACCGGGTGCGCGCAAAGCGCATTATGACCGCGCGCGCTCCAATTGCCGCTTGCGCTCAAATTCTGCAACGCGTGCGCGATTGTGTTCGATAGTCTGCTGCGTAAGGGTACTGAGCTGATCGTCGCGCAACTCGCCGCCCAATTCCTGCGACAGCTTACGCGCGGTTTTCACCATGGCCTCGTAGGCTGGCAAGCTATCAGCATCGCTCGGAAGCGTCATGAACAGACTTAACCCGGGGGTATCGGTGTCA
This sequence comes from Simiduia aestuariiviva, assembly GCF_014192475.1. Taxonomy (GTDB): domain Bacteria; phylum Pseudomonadota; class Gammaproteobacteria; order Pseudomonadales; family Cellvibrionaceae; genus Simiduia; species Simiduia aestuariiviva. Next base: position 99,285 of record NZ_JACHXZ010000002.1, on the reverse strand, counting down.
TCCATTCGGTGTAAATCGAAAACGCCAGGCTGCACCATATTGACCAAACTAAACTGGATGGGCCCCTCCCCAGCGGCGTCCTGATGCATGTGAAAAATCTTCCTTGAACCAAAGCGCATGCCGGCACCCAAAATCGCCTCTTTTATGGCTTTGCCCACAAACACTTCGCCTTTCGGCGCCATCACCCGCACCACAAAAACCTCTTCAGGTTCGTCGGCATCTTTAACTGTCGGCTCGCGCGGATCGCGCGACACTGACTCAGGGCGGCCGGAAAACAGCACGCGATCGTAGGCGTCGTCATCAATGTCGCCATCGCCGGCCAGCTCCTCGGTGACGGCTCCCAACTGAGGCTCACGACGCTCCGTGACATCGTCTGACGTCAAGTCACTGTGGTCGTCGGCGGGCACCGACTGAAAATCTTGCTCAGAAATATCAGCGCTTGACTTTGCACTTGGCGCCTCATCCACATCCATCAACAAGGGCACTTGCTGATTCAAATCCAACTCTTCCTGTTTGGCCGGTACAACCTTCGCCGACTTAACGGGGGCTGATTTTGGCGGCGCCTTGGCGACTGTTGCGCGCGGCTCAGCTTTTGGCTTGCTCACCTTGGCGCTGGCAACGTCACGCTTACTCACCACGCGCGCCCCACCATTGGGCAACTCACTGCCGTAGGCTTCTAGATCGTCTTTCTGTATGCCTTTGTGCATAGACAATGACATACGCATATCATTGCGTTTAGCCGCGCGCATACGGCGCAGGCCGTCGAGTAGCACACCTATTATCAAGCAGGCAATAATGACTGTTAACCATTCACGCATAGCGAAATTCCTTCCTCGCGTTGGCAGTGAGTGTAAGCATACTGGCTGTCATTCAATTCACCAAACCCGCACCTATAGTCCGACATTAAGACGCCGCCAATTCTGCAGCTTCTTCGACGTCCACCGTTACCAAGCGAGATACACCGGGCTCATGCATGGTCACGCCCAACAGCTGATGAGCCATCTCCATCGCAATTTTGTTGTGGGTAATATAGATAAATTGCACGTGTGCCGACATCTCTTCAACCATGCGGGCGTAGCGGCCCACGTTGGCGTCATCGAGTGGCGCATCAACCTCGTCCAGCATACAAAATGGTGCTGGATTAAGGCGGAAGATGGAGAATACCAAGGCAATCGCCGTAAGCGCCTTTTCACCCCCACTGAGCAGGTGAATCGTACTGTTTCGTTTGCCCGGTGGTCGCGCCATGATGGCAATACCGGTGTCTAAGAGATCTTCGCCCGTCAGCTCCAAGTAGGCATGACCGCCGCCAAAAACTTTGGGGAACAACTCTTGTAAACCGCTATTGACCTGATCAAAGGTTTCTTTAAAGCGAGTACGCGTTTCACGATCAATTTTGCGGATGGCATTTTCGAGGGTCTCGAGGGCCTCCATGAGATCGCCGTTCTGGGCATCCAAATAGTTTTTGCGCTCAGACTCGGTTTTGTATTCATCGATGGCCGCCAAGTTGATTGGACCAAGGCGCGTAATACGATTGCCAATTGTTTCCAACTGAGCCACCATCGGCGCCTCTTCTGCATCACTTGGCAGCTCGGCCAGCAGCGTTTCTAAATCAAAGTCTTCTTCTTTCAGCTGGTTTTCAAAGCCTTGTTTTTGCACTTCCAGCGTTTGCGCCTGAATGCGCTCCTGCTCCAAGTTTCCACGCACTTTCTGCACATCCTGCTCGGCGCGATTGCGCTGCTGCTCCACTTCGCGCAGTGAATGCTCCACCGTTTCAACGGCTTTGCGCGCATCACCTAACTCAGCTTCGATGGTTACGCGCTTTTCAAGCAACGCTTCCAATTCGAGTTTGTATTCTTCTATGGGGTCGTGGTTGTCGGCAAGCGCGGCTTCCAATTGCTCACGGCGCTCAACCAATCGAGCAGACTGTTCCTGCAGACGCCCCATACCCGCCTGAATCGCACTCAACTGGGTGCGTAAACTTTGCACGCGCATGGCCAACTCATGGCTGCGGTCTTTATCGTGCCGGGCTTTTTGACGCGCTTCATCAAGGCGGGCTCGAATGGCGTCGCGGCGCGTCATCAACTCTTCGCGCTTGCCGGTGTCGCGCTCCATGGCATCGATGGCCTCTTCCAAGGTCATACGCGCCTCGGACAAATGCTCGGCCTCTAGCTCCATTTGTTCGCGGGCTTCAGCCACTTCGCCAGCAATGCGTTTTTTGCGCTCGAGAATTTGCTCAACGCGCACCTGTTTCGCCGACAACTGGGCCTTTAATTCACTGAACTTGCGGCTGTGCTCGTCCAAGCTGCGGCGCAATTGTTCGCGCGTTTGCTCTAGTTCTTTTAACCGCTCTCGCCCAAGTTGCTGCTGCTCGGCCTCAGTGGAGACGGCAGTTTCCAGCGCTTCGATATCGGCCGCCAGGGTTTCTAGCTCTTGCTTGCGAGCGATCACACCGGCTGTGGCGTCGTTATCGCGCACCACACGCAACCAATTGGGGCCAATCCAGATGGCATCTTTAGTAATTACCGACTCGCTGGCAGACAAGCTAGCGCGCAACGACAACGCCTCAGCCAAGGTCTCTACGGCGTAAACCTGCCCAACCAATGAGGCGATAGACACTTCGGCTTCGATAAAGCTGTCGAGCGAGACAGCTTTATCGCCCGATACTGGCTGCACCTTGGCACCGCTATCCACTAGCAGCAGCTGCCCCTGTGTTAAACCATCCAGCACCTCGGCCACGGAATCCAGGCCTTGCGCGCACACAGCCTGTAAATTGTTGCCCAGCACGGTTTCGACGGCTTTGTCCCAACCGTCTCGCACGCGCAGACCTTCCGCCAAACGCGGCTTGTCTGCCAAGTCGTGATTTTCGAGCCAGCGGGTCACGGCTTTATTCTGCTCACCCAAGGCTGCCTGCTGCAGCGCCTCTAGTGAGGCGTGGCGACCGCGCAGGGTTTGCAGCTTGCTCTTCTTTTCATCCAAGCTGTTATTGAGCTGGTTACTGGTCTCGCGCAAGCTGTTGATGTCTTCGCTGACCTGCTCATTGCGATCGCGCGCCTCTTCACCTTGCAATTCGAGTTCGGCCAACTGCTCGGTTAAGGTTTCAATCTCTTCTTCTACATCACCGGCTGTGAGCTGTGACTTTTCATCTTCCAGCTTGCGGATGCGTTCCAACAGCCGGGTCTGCACCTGCTCTAAATGTTGGATGCGCGACTGCTGAACCTCTGCGCGCTGGCGTGGCTCAGACGCCTTGTGGTTAAACTCATCCCACTCCATTTGCCATTGCTGCATCTGCTCTTCGGCTTCCATCAGCATTTCACTGGAGTTGTCGCCCGCAGATTGAACCAAGTCTAATTCGGGTTCGATTTCCAGCAGCTCGGCCTGCCAGCCCTCGGCCTTTTCCGCATCCAAGCGCAAGTGCTCTTCTGCTTCTTTGCAGTCGCGGCGGGTTTGATCCAGATCCACGGTGAGTTGACGCACCCGATCTTGGGCGTGACTGATGCTCTGCTCAATGCGGGCAATATCGGAGCCGATCGCATAGTAACGGCCCTGCACTTCGTTGAACTTATCGCCCAGCTCAGTGTATTGAGCGCGGTATTTTTCAATTTGGGTGTCTTTGTTGACCTGCTCGGAAACAAAGGCTTCAACCTGAACTTCTAACTCTCGAATAGCGCTGCGTTTGACGGTGACTTGCTCCGCCAACACGCGATAGCGCAACGCCTGCAGCTGGGCTTTGAGTTCGCGCTCTTCCTTTTTGAATTCCCCGTATTTTTCCGCCGCTTGGGCCTGGCGTTCAAGGCGTGCGATCTGGCGCTCTAGCTCATCGCGAATATCGGTCAAACGTTCGAGGTTTTCATGGGTCCGGCGAATCCGGTTCTCGGTATCGCGTCGACGCTCTTTGTACTTAGAGATACCCGCCGCCTCTTCGATGAAGATCCGCAAGTCCTCTGGGCGCGCTTCAATCAAGCGCGAAATCATACCCTGCTCGATAATGGCGTAAGAGCGAGGCCCTAAACCGGTGCCTAAAAAGATGTCGGTGATGTCGCGACGGCGGCACTTGTTGCCATTGAGGTAATAGAAGTTTTGCCCTTCGCGGGTCACTTTACGGCGAATTGAGATTTCAGCGTAACTCGCGTACTCCCCCACCAACTTGCCTTCAGAGTTATCGAATACCAGCTCAATGGAGGCCTGCCCAACAGGCTTGCGGCCACCAGAGCCGTTAAAGATGACATCGGTCATGTTCTCGCCGCGCAGATTCTTCGCGGAGGACTCGCCCATTACCCAGCGCACGGCATCAATAATGTTGGATTTACCGCAGCCATTGGGGCCCACGACGGCACCGAGATTCGATGGGAAGTTAACGGTGGTTGGGTCTACAAAGGATTTAAACCCAGCCAGCTTGATACATTTGAGCCGCATGCAACAGTTTCACTCTTGGTCTCAGTGTCAGTAAGTCACTGATTTTTTTAATATTTATGAACGCTTCACCGGTGGAGCCCAGGCGCGCTTGAGGCGTGTAAGTGGCGCTCCCTGCCGGTCGTATGTGACGCCCGAAGATGGGGCGATTCTACACAGATGTAGGCCCCTTTTCACCCTGCCTTAGCGGACTTGCTCACGCACCGTAAGCGCCAATGACACAGGCCCCTCGGAAAGTGAAACCGGCCCCTCTGCTACCTGCCAGTCACCCGCGCTGGCCACGGGATTGCCCGATGCAGAAACCCGCACGACCACCTCTAGCTGACCGGCTTTGGCGAGCGAAGTACCGGCCATCATCGCCTTGCTGTCATCGAGCACCACCGAAGTAGGCAGCTGATCGATGCTCAGCCGCTCAATGGCCAGCGGCATCTTGGCCCCCTGCCATGCGCGCACATACACAAACACGGTTTGTCCCTGTCTGGGAACAGCATCCGCGAGCGCCACACTTACCTTAATAGATTCGGGCCCAGCGGCTTGCTCGGCAGCATCTGTCGTCGCAGGCGCCGATTCACCCAGCGCCGCACGAGCCCGCTCAACGCCGCCCTGCAACGCCTGATACCCAGGGCTCTCTGGCTGAGTCGCCGCCAGCGCCAGCTGCCAATGGTCAATGGCAGCCTGATATTGCCGCTGTTCAAAGGCCGCGATACCGGCCAAGCCCAACGCGGTGGTATTGTTGGGTGCCAAGCTGAGGGCTCGCTCCGTTATTCGCTGCACCTCGGGTGTCATTTGATTGTTTGACGCCAAAAACAAAGCCTGCGCCATTTCGGCAATCACTGAGCCGGCTTCGGGTTCGCGGTTAACCACTTCCAAATAGGCCATAGTGGCATCGGCATAGCGGCCCATATCCATATAGAGGCGCGCCAAGGTAAACCAATTTTGAGCGTTGTCTGGCTTCTCATCCAACCTGGCCCTCAGTAAATCGGCTACCGCCTGCGCATCTTCAGGGCCCTGCATGGCCTGCATCTGGTCGCGCAACAGGACATCCTGACTGGCCCCCTGCGACCAGTACCAAGCACCTCCCACCAACGGCACTAACACCGCGCAAACTAACAGCAGCCGCTGTCCACCAGGGACAGTGGTAGCCTGGAGCGCGTCACCGTCGGTATCGCTCAGCAGGGACAATTTCAATTCGTCTTGCATTGCGCGATGCGCCTCGACGTCCAGCTCACCGGCCTGTAACTGAGCATCCAATTCCGCCATGCGCTCGTTAAAAATATCGATATTCGTGGCACCGCGGGCACGGCCCATATCGGCGCGATGTACCCAAAGAGGCCAGAGCACGCACCCTGCAGCCACCAACGCCAAACCTGTGGCGGCAATCCATAAACCTGTCATTGACTACTTTTCCTGATTAGAATCGTGAATGAGTGCATCCAAGCGCGCGCGCTCTTCATCACTGAGGGCGACCGTTTTGCGGCTACTTCCGCGGGCAATTAAAATCACAATGATTGCACCGAGCAGCAATAACCCGATAGGTGCGAGCCACAACAACAAGGTGCTGCGCTGCATGCGGGGCTTATAGAGAATAAAATCGCCATAGCGCTCCACCATAAACGCCACCACTTCGTCATCGGTTTTACCTTCCTGCAACAGACGGTGTAGCTCCCGCCGAAGGTCGGTGGCAATTAGCGAGTCTGAACCCGCTAAATTTTGATTTTGACACTTGGGGCAACGCATTTCTTCGACAAATGTTTGATAGCGCGCACGCAACTGCTCGTCTTCAAACTCATAAACGTCAATCGCCGCCTGCGCAGAGCACATAAATATCAACCCGAAGGTCAATACCTGAACCACCTTATTAATCACGTCAACGCCTCTATTGGATCGCAGTGGGCGGGGAGTATAACAACGCCCCCGCCACGCGCCTACGCCTGCTGCGGACATTACAACAGGCACGCAGCAAGCCGTTACCCTGCCCGAAAAAGCTTCAGAATGTAGTTGACCGACCCAAAATTATCAGTAGAATACGCGGCTCTTGAACACCGGGTGGTTAGCTCAGTTGGTAGAGCGGCGCCCTTACAAGGCGTAGGTCACAGGTTCGACCCCTGTACCACCCACCATATTTGGCAGTGCTTAACGCCGTTAATCACGCCACACCGGTTATGCGGACCGGTAGTTCAGTTGGTTAGAATGCCGGCCTGTCACGCCGGAGGTCGCGGGTTCGAGTCCCGTCCGGTCCGCCACTAAATAAAATAGCCTCGACCTTGTCGGGGCTTTTTTATGCCTGCAAAAAAACACGCTGAGGACGGGCGAGAACCCGCGTACGGGGTCGACCAATTTGCCTGGAGCAAATTTGGGCAACGGCTATGCCGTTGGGGCGCAGCCCCGAGGGCAGGATGCCCGAGTCAGTCCCGTCCGGTCCGCCACTAAATAAAAAAGCCTCGACCTTGTCGGGGCTTTTTTATGCCTGCAGAAAGCACACTGAGGAGGGGCGAGAACCCGCGCACACCTCACCCCTCACCCCTCACCCGTACAACACACCCTGACTGACACTCCCGCTAAATCAAATTCTTTCCGTATACTGTCAACCAATCGCAGCCTACACCGTTGTATATAAGTTACCCCTTGATCGCCGGAGACAATAACAATGCAAAACGCTTATCGCTGGATACTGGTCGGATTAACCGCCCTGTGCTTTAGCCACGCCAATCTGGCCCAACCCGCAGATGATGCCGACATCGAATTTCTTGAGTTTTTAGCCATGGGCATGGCCTCACCTCAAGATGAAGCGAGAGACAAACTCAACAGGTTTGGCGAGCGACTAAGCATTCGACCAGATCAACAAGGCGCCTGGGATGCGTTCACCCAGCACGTATTAACGACGCAAGCCGCCAAGGCCGAACGCCAGCGACAACGGCAGGATGCCATGCGCGCACGCACCTCGCCGATTACCGCCGTTGAAATCGCTGAGGCACACATCGACAACTTACAACAACAACTTGCCGATGCTGAGGCCAACCACAAGGCGCTGACACAAATCACCGCCGCATTGGATAGCGATCAACAGGCACTGTTCAACGAAGCCATGCGCGCGATGGTAGGCAAGAAACTTCAAGCCTTAAAATCCCTCAGGCAATAGTGGTCCATTCGCGAGGCGGGCGGGAACCATTCGCCCGCCCGGAGGTCGAATGACAGAGGAAAACAGCTCACTTACACCGATCCCTATTAATCACTCGAGGCTCAACCATGAACACGCTGACACGCCTGCTAACCATCGCTCTCCTGCTCTGCGCAAGTGGCAGTTTGTGGGCACAAGGGCCTGTTGATTACACCTACCCAGACCTCAAAGAAGTGCGCGACTTTCGAAAAGCCAGTATTAATGGTTGGTCGCAGATAAATGATCAAGTGCTGTTAGTGAGCGCGGGCGCCAGCCGGCAATACCTTTTAGTACTGAGCCGCCCAGACCGCGACCTCACCTACAGCCATGCGCTTGGCTTCACCGATAGCAACGGCCGCGTCAGCGCCAAATTTGACAAAGTGTACGCCACCAACAACCACACCATGATGCCCAATCCCATCAAACGCATCTATGAAGTGAAAGGCAAAGAACAAGCAAAAGCCGCTCGCCAATGGACGCTCGAACAAGCCTGCGCGCAACAATCCGACGAAAGTCGAGCCTGTAAAAAACTGCACAAGCAATAACCGCCCACACTCAAGATTTAGATCACACAAACAAAAAAGCCCTCGTACATTCACATGAGGGCTTTTATAGGGTGTTGCCAATATGAAGGCGAAAACTGCCACCCCATGTTGTTTTGCGGAGGCATCCAACTACTGAAGATAAAATACGTAATCGCGCCATAGAGCCATCTTTGGCTGTGTGAGCAATATCGTTAAGGACTTAGTTGATTTGGCTTCGATTTTATGGTGCTTGACCCCGTAAACCTGATGCTTTGATATCGAAAAATAAATATCCAACTAACTTTCAATTTAAAATTGAGATAAGAAATTTAGGTGACCGCTTTTGCTTAGTAGCTAGCTAACCACCTAAACCAAGCACAATAATTAACGGCGCCTAAGCATAGAAACACCGAACAAACCAAGTACAAAAAGCAAGATTGATGCAGGCTCTGGAACACTATGTGCGCGGAAGTTTGGACCAAAAACGCCAGGCTCTACCAGACCATAGGCACCCGGCATCGAAAAGCTTGCAGAGTTTGATGCCAAGGAATCCAAATAATTGACGCCAGCCATTGTCGTGAGACCCGTTACAGAAGCCATTACAACATCAGGGTCACTGTCAGTATAAAAAGCACCTATTACATAATTACCAGCGACCAAAGTAATCGCGGTAATATCTTCAAATAGCCAATTACCTAATCCAGATGCGGACGCTGTGGCAACACTTGCATTAGTAACTGTAGTTTGGGTTAACAAAGTGCCCCCTGCATCCCACAAACCCACTTGATGTCCTGCCGCCAACCCATTGCCATGTCGGTCGAAGATACCAAGACCATCAACCGCGATGGTTGAGGTCACTTCGAATGACCAGCCAATATTATTAAAACTACCAGAACCATAAGTATCGCCACCGGTGAAATCTGCGCCGATGACTGTTGCCTGCGCGGCAGAACCAAGCCCAAGCATGAAACTAAATACAATTACCTTTAAATTAAGAAACTTCATAATCCCGTCGCTCCTTGAGAAGATAAGTAAAATAAAAACCATGATGGCCTATAAATGCAAAACCAATACCACAAATTCAAAGTCATGATTTTATTGACGTTTATTTACTTATACAGATAGAAAACTAGATACATGTAAAAGATATCGACATATAGAAAATGTCCGTGAAACCGTAGCAGATCCAATACGACCACTGGCGCGGTGTCCTCGCATAATCCTGTGGCGCTATGCCCTAGAAGATTCACCCGGCGAACGGGGCGCCCGTAACGCCGAGGAGAGGTTGAGCACCTAGATCTGGAAAAAGGCTCTTCCGTGGCCTATGCGGCCAAAATTATAGACAGGGTGAGCCCATTGCCCTAAATTTTGAGTCTGATTGATTAGGTCCAAATTAGCGATTTATGAAATGGCTCTTCAATCGCTTTAACCAACGAGCCAACGGTCCCGGCTGAGCACGCAACAAAATAAAGCTGAAGTTGTCACTGGCATCGGTGGCCAGTACGGCGCGGTGTAATGCCTCTGCACAATTGGCTAAATCGGCATTACTGCCTAAACATTGGGCAATCTCAGCGTCACTTAAAAAATCATGTATGCCATCGGTACAGAGCAGCAGCAGGTCATCTGCGTTGGCCTTATGAGTCTGTTCGCCAACACGCAACCGGTGCAAATTTGCTTGCCCCAGCGCCTGATTCACTAAATTCTTTTTGGGGTGTACTCGCGCCTCCTCGGCACTCAAGACTCCTCGGTCTACCATATCTTGCACAAAAGAATGATCGCGGCTGAGCTGGCCTAGCTGGCCATTGCGCCATAGGTATACGCGGCTATCGCCTACCCAGGCTATTTCCAACTGCCGGCCCACCGCTTGCGCTGCAACAACCGTAGACCCCATGCCATGCAACATGGGTTCCGATTGAGCTTTCGCTCGCACGGCGTCATGAGCGCGCACCACCGCGCGTGCAAGTGGCTCACCCTCCGTGCATAACGCCGCAATAGTCTCGCATACCAGCGCACTGGCAACATCGCCACCGGCATGGCCACCCATGCCATCGGCCACTATCCATAAGCCTTGGTTATCTGTGGCGAGCACAGCATCTTCATTGCGTTGGCGCACAAGGCCTGCGTGGCTGCGATGAACACTGACCCACGACATACTATTGATTGATACTCAGGGCGTTAATCCAAGCCTGCTGATCGAGCAGCGCGCGATCCATGGCTTCAGTATCTTTATCCATCACCTGTTGTATCTGTTTTTGGGTTTCGGGGTCACGTGCAGTAATCACCACGCAGCCTTCCAAGTCATAGGCCAACTCAATTTCAACAGGGTATTGAGCGCGCGGGTTGTCGATGGCAAAGGCGAAAAAGCCAAGGCTGTTTTCCTCTATGCCCTGTTCACCTTCGCGCTGTTGCACCGCCTCAATGATCAAGCGGGCTTGATCGGCACGGTTGGTATAAAAAGTAGTGCGTGCGGCGGCGGGCACCGGCGTATTTTTACTCACCAATACTTTTACTGTGGGCTGGCCGTTAGGCCCCATCACGCGAATGCCCAAATCGTAAGCGCAAATCGTCTGTAATTTTTTAGCGCCGCCGGTGCCGGCAAATTGCTGTGCCGCCAAAATGGCGGCGCCATAGGCCACAGCCTGATGAGGTTGCTTACACACCAACTGATCCTTAGGCCTACCACTGGCGCGGGCCAATTTTTCTGGCACCAATGGCAATAGCGACGAGCCACCGGTGAGCAAAAGCGTATCGATAAAACTCCACTCCAATCCCGCCGCCTGCAAACAGCGCTCGCACACGGCAATGGTTTCATCCACAAAGGCACTGATCATTTGATTGAATAAATCGCGCGTCAGCACAAAATCCAGTGTGCGACCAGCCAAAACAAGGGTTTTGCTAATGCGGGTTTTGCCCGGCTTTACTAAGGTCAATTTGGCTTCGTGAGCAAAGCGCCGCAAGATCATGAGCGTAGCTTCATCGGCGGGCCGCTCGCCGTGTTGGCGCTGATATTCATCGAGAATAAAGTCCATAATGAACTCATCCACGCGCATACCACCGTGCTGGTTACTGCCTTCTGTCGCTAAAGAATACAGACCATCATCACCCACTTGCAGCACCGTGGCATCAAAGGTGCCACCACCCAAGTCATAAACAAACAACGTCTGCTCGCCACCCTTGCGGTTAAAGCCGTAAAAGGTAGCTGCCGCAACGGGCTCATCCAATAATTTTACCCGCGCAAGGCCCGCCAACTGCGCAGCTTCACGGGTAGCCCTGCGCTGCGCATCGTTAAAGTTAGCGGGCACTGTAATTAACGCACCACCCACTTCGTCATGGGCAAAGGCCTCAACATCATTGAGCAATTTTTTTAACACCAAGGCCGACAAACTTTGCGGCCACCAATTGCGCTGCCGATGATCGCTGTACACGCCTTTTGGCTCACCCATGGCCAACTTAAAAAAGCGCGCCTGGGAAAGTTCCGGTTCGTCATCCAGAATTTCTTCTAACGCCGACCCCACGAAACAGCCTTCATCGCCAATGTGCACAACAGATGGCGTGCGAAATTCATTGGCGTCGTGAAAATCCGGGAACAGCGTTGGCTGACCATGATCATTCATATACGCCACCAATGAATAGGTGGTGCCTAAATCTATGCCGAGGTATAGCAAAAAAATCTCCTTTACAGCCATGACATTGCACGTAGACCGATCAGATTCGACCTATTCACAACCTACGACACTACCGCCTAATAAATCTAATATTTCCTAGGCTTTTTGCTTATGGATACGTGTCACTTTTTATTTACCGATCAGCACAGCAAGATAGGCGCAAACAAAAATGCCATATCACAACGCAGGATGTGATTAATGATAGCGTAATCCACCTTTTAAATATCATTTGAGCCAACCGTTTCGTTATCGGCGCAATACGCGCTGCCAGTGTACGCGCTACAAAAAATACCCTTACAAATCCTGGACTAGCCGGAAGCCAAAATCAATTGAGCGAGAGGAAGCGGCGCCCGCGTTACGGTTAGCTGAGCGCACTCCGTCCGAATCACTGTATAAAGAGCCACCACGTAGCCCCCGCATATTGCAATTGCCGCCAGGCCAAACGTCGCCAGTTTTCGGTGCACCTTGGTAGCTCTTATGCCAACAATCTGCCACCCATTCCCAGACATTGCCGTGCATGTCGTACAAACCAAATTCGTTCGGTGCAAAGCTTTTTACCGGTTTGGGATTGGTACTCCAATCATCACCACAACCTTTACACTTGGCGCGGTTCGAGCCCACTGAGTTCCCCCATGGATAATCCGTTGTAGAACCTGCTCGTGCTGCGTATTCCCACTCCGCTTCACTCGGCAACCTAAAACGCTGACCTGTGGTTTTGTTTAACCACGGAATATAGTGGTTAACAATATCTACATAGCTGACGTTTATTATTGGCGAATTAGCTTCACCCCAACCATTGTCTCCGCCATCACGCCTGTTATCTGAGCAAGCACCGGCATCAATACACGGCTGGTATTGCGCCCAAGTCACCTCGTGCGCTTGCATCTTAAAAGCGCGAATGCTTACTGTCCGCACAGGCCTTTCTTCGGCTTCACCGTTCCCCGTTAGATCGCCCATGCGAAAGCTACCCGCCGGGATGGTAACCAGCTCCCCTACAACTGTTGCAACGAGGCGCGCTTGCTCTGCTGCTGCAGCCGCAGCGGCGGCGCGAGCACGCTCTGCAGCCTTCTCGGCGGCACGTGCACGTGCTGCAGCGGCGGCCCTCGTGCGCTCTGCCTCTGCCGCCACTCGCTGTCTTTCTATTCTTGCAACATTTTCGCGCTCATTGTTGATTGCCTGTTGCCATTGCTGCGCAGCTTGTTGGTATTTTCCCATTGCGGCACTTAATAAACCCCTGATCGACTGCTGCACGGCGTTGTCTTCTAGGCTTTTCGCCGTGATGACTGCGGCATTATCAGTCAAGCTGTATTTGCGTTTTATGGCTTGCCATTCGGCTTTTACCGCGGCTGCGGCTTTGCGCTCTTCTTCGGTGCGCTTTATTTCTCGCAGTGCAGACTGATAGTGGCCTATGGCACCTATTATCGCGTTCCGCTGTCGCGTGAATTGGCCGGCCTGCCCCGTTTCAAGGGCAATTTGTGTTTGCTCTTCTGCAGATTGTACAAATTGACCTGCGCCGTATTGACCAGCACGGGCCGCAGACTGCCAATTAGATTTGGCGAACTGCAACTGGGTGTGATACGCGTAAGTCGATTCTGCCGCGGTAAATTCCTGCCACAGTGCTTTGTAGCCTTCGCTCACGGCAGCAATGGTCGCTTGCGCTTGCTCAAAGGCATTTTCGCGCAGCAGGGTTTCGGCCATGCTGAGCTGGCCTTCTAACTCGGTGATTTGATTGCCACCAAAAATGGCGCGCTCGGTAATATCCTGCCAGTGTTGCAGGGCGACCAGATTTTTATCGCTATTGCGCTGGGCGTCGCGCACGTCGCTATCTAATTGCCGGCGGCCGCTTTCTAAGCGTTGTTTGTAGACTTTAATTTCGCCTTGGGCTTTGGCCACGTTGGCTTTTTGCGCGGCAATTTCTTCTTTGCTTTTCGGTAGCAGTGAGGCCCAATCTACCGAGCCGGAACTTAGTAGGCCGCCTACGCCTAACAGTGCAATCAATACGCCGGCGGCTAGGCCGATGTTTTTCCAGGGTAAAGCGGGCAAAAAGGCGCCACCTTTATTGCCGAGTACCACTAAAAATTGTTCTATATCGGCAAAGCGACTATCGGGCTTTGACGCCAATCCTTGATGAATGGCGGCCACCATTTTCTTTGGCACATCTTTGCGGTGTTGGTTGAGGGGTTCAATCATGCCAGCAGGCACTTCGCCGCTTAACAATTCATACAACATTACCGCCAAGGCATATTGATCGGCGCGCCCATCAATATCTTTTTGGCCTTTCAGTTGTTCGGGCGCCATGTAGTAGGCGGTGCCCATGGCGGCGCCGGTTTTGGTGCGCTGGCTGGCGGATTGCACTTGGGCAATGCCAAAGTCCATGAGCTTGTAGTCACCGTCTTCAGTGAGCCAAACATTTTCTGGTTTTAAATCGCGGTGAACCGTGAATTTGTGGGCATAGGTCAGTGCAGCACCGATGGCAGCGGCGATTTCCTGAACTTCTTCCACAGTGAAGGGCTGGCGTGCCAGCGCGCGATTTTCCATCACTTGGCGTAGGTCTTGGCCTTCTAGCAACTCCATGGTGAGAAAATAAAGCTCACCGTCGTTTTGCACATCGAATACGTTAACGATATTGGGGTGACTTAACTGCTGCGAGATGCGCGCTTCATTTAAAAATCGCGCTCGTGCCGACTCGTTTTTAAATAATTCTGGCAACAACACCTTTAAGGCAATGTCGCGCCCCATGGATTGATCAAAGGCGCGATACACCGCCCCCATACCACCGGCGCCAATGTGCGCTTTGATTTGGTAGCGGCCGGCCAGTGTTTGGCCTTCGGATAACAGCGCGCGACCTTCTGTAGCGGCGCCCATGCCCGGCAAATCGGCGAGTTTTGTTTGGCTTAAAGGTGATGGATTCTTTGATACTGGCTCGTCGATAGTTCTAAGCAGCGCCTCGGCCTCATCCAATTGCGTCAGCATTTGCGAAAATTTTTCCTTTAATGCATCGGTGGGTGCAGCATCGTATTTTTGTTGAATTTGCGTACGTTTTGCGGCCAAAGCGCTTTTGATGTCTTCAGCGTTGGCATTGGGTTCGATGCTCAACATTGCCAGAGCTTGCTGCTTATCCATAGATATCGATCTCTTTTTTATTAACCATTGCCACTCAAAACGTAGAGTGGATTAACGCCAGCGTAATCCACCAATTACAATTTCATTAAATTCGCCAAACCCATTTCGGTGCAACACGCATTGCTATTGCAACCTAAAGGCTTTTAATCGTGCACAAGCCTAAACCCTAGATTTGTACGTCCCATATCGCCAAACGTTTCACGTTTGGCTGAGCGAAGATCACTCGGTTTTGCATCCCAAGATCCTCCACGCACAACATATAAGCTAAAGTTCGATTTTGTTATCCAAGCACTGCCATCAATTGGTGCACCTATATAGCTATCGTGCCAACTATCTTGCGTATACTCCCATACGTTTCCATGCATGTCATACAGCCCGTACGCGTTGGGTGCAAAGCTTTTTACAGGGAGTGTACCTTCAGGCTCATCACCACACTCACCCCCGCTTCGATACCCATAGCGAGCCTGATCACAGTTAATCGTGCTACCCCACGTGTAATTTAAACGGCTACCCGCGCGCGCTGCATATTCCCACTCTGCCTCTGTTGGCAACCTAAATCTTTTTTTACTTACCATACTCAACCAAGAAATATAGGACCTGATATCCCTAGCACTCACTTTGATGACTGGCCGATTGCCCTTGCCCCAACCATTGTCACCGTCACGAATAGCGCTGCAGCGGTTTGCTTCAATACAAAGTTGATACTGCGCCCAAGTGACTTCATGCTCTTGCATCCAAAAGGCGTTAATATTCACCCGATGCGAGGGTTTTTCGTTACTCTCGTCGCTGCCCGTTAAATCGCCCATAACAAAGCTTCCTGCAGGCACTTTTACCAAAACTCCCGTTGGATTCTTGCGCGCTGCCTCAACCGCTGCAGACTCCTCAGCATCAGTCGCTGCCTTATCAGCATCATATGAATATATTGCGAAGCCCATCACCCCAAAAACAAGCGTCGCCACCAAAACGCCTGCTGCTATTGCTACTTTTTCCCACGATACCGCGGGTAATGAATCGCCGCCTTTATTCCACGCCCCCGCTGGTATCGAATTGCTACCTTTTTCTTCAAGCGCAGCTAATAATGCATCAGCATTGGCAAAGCGCTCATCGGGATTAGATTGCAGGCATTGCATTACTGCGTTGGAAAATGACTTTGATACATGGGGGCAGCGTTCGCGCAGGGGTTTGATTACGCCGGCAGGCACTTCGCCAGCGGCCATTTCGTATAACAGTACGCCAATAGCATAGAGGTCGGCGCGGCCATCTAAATTTTTAGCGCCGCGAATTTGTTCTGGCGCCATGTAGTAGGCGGTGCCCATGGCCGCACCGGTTTGGGTGCGCTGACTTGTGGATTGCACGCGGGCAATACCGAAATCCATCAACTTGTACTCACCCTCTTCCGTAAGCCAAATGTTTTCCGGCTTAATATCGCGATGCACGGTGTATTGGTGGGCATACCGCAAGGCGGCACATAATTGCTTGGCCACATCGAGCAGCTCGGCTTGGGAGAATACTTGCCGCACTAACGCGCGGTTATTCATCATTTGGCGCAGGTCTTGGCCCTCTAACAACTCCATCACAATAAACCAGGTGTCACCGTCTTTTTGAATGTCGTAAACATTGACAATGCCTGGGTGGGACAGCTGCTGTGATAGCCGAGCCTCGTCGAGAAAACGCTCTAGCGCTTGCGGATTGCGCGTTAAGCCTGGCAGCAACAGCTTTAACGCCACCGGCTTGCGGGTATTGGTATCAAAGGCTTGATAAACCGCGCCCATACCACCACTGCCCAACAACGCACCCACCTGATACCGGCCAGCCAATTCCGTGCCCGGCTCGATTATGAGACTTTCACTGGCATCAGGCCCCATACCCGGCAAATCTGCCAATTTAGTTTGACTTAAGGGTGATGGATTTTTTGAGGCAGGTGCGGCAGTTGATGAGAGCAGCGCCCCGGCCTCATCCACTTGCGCCAGCAACTGCGCGAACTTTGCCTTTAATGCATCCGTGGGTGCGGCGTCGTGTTTTTGTTGGATTTGCGTGCGCTTGGCGGCAACGGCCCGGGCAATGTCGGCGGCGGTTGCGCCTTCGGTTAACCCCAATAAGGCGAGTGCTTGTGGTGCGTCCATGAGTTGCCTCTTTTTTTATTTGATAATCAGTTGGCCGGTGCCCGCGGCGTAGCGGCTCATCTGTTGCCCAAGGCCCGCCCCTAAATAGGTGGGGTCTGCCAGTAGGTAATGGGCTTGATTGTGGCTGAATTGTGTACTTCCGTCCAAGCTTTCTGAATCGAGCCCGAGTGCCGCTGTGGACAGCGCTGTGGCGACATGGCCGGGGTAGCGCACGCCAAGCACTTGGGCCCGTAGTAGCGACTTTACCAATGCGGCGTAAAAGAAGCTGCGGTCTTCGCAATCGGCAGCGGGAAAGGCCAGCAATTGCTCTGGCATCAAGTAGTTTTCACGACCAAATTGCTGCTCGTCAGTTAAGTAAGGTAAGCCCTGCACCAGTGCGAGCAAAGTAGCGGCCTGCTGAAGGGGAGATTTGTTTTGCAGGTGTGGCGCTAGGGCGCTTTGAGCGCTGCGCACTAGGTCTGGCGCAAGCGGTGCATTGAAATAGTGAACCAATTCGATTTGGGGATAGCTATTAAAAAAGTGGGCGCGCTCGGCGCTATAGGCCAAGGCCAATTGTTGCGTTTGCGCACCTTCCCGCCATTGCAATGCGCGCACGGCCGAGGAACCCGCAGGCGCCAATGAGTGGGTGAAGGCTAAATCCACGGGCCGACGATGATAGGTAGCGGGCGGATTAAATCCACCGGGGTAAGTGAGTAGTGAACCGGTGCCCGTACCGCGCTCTACTAAGGGATAGTAGTCGTCGCCGGCCACGCGATAAAAAGGCTCAGCAAACACTTGCTGCACGGGGTGATACAACAGTATCAAACGGGGCGCAGCGCCCATGTGCGCAATGTGTACTCCGCCCCGCACGCTCAGGCCCAGCTTGTCGGCCAGAAACCACGCCATAAACGTTTGTTGCTGTGGGTCTTGGGGGGCTAATTTAGCCGCGTAGTTACGCACCAATTGCAGCAGCGCCCAATCGCCACATGCCGCCTGTTTGCAGGCTTGCTTCACATTGGCCAGTACAGGTGGGTAGGCACTTTTCGCCATCGCGGCCCACGCACTCGCAATGGTGGGCGGCGTAAGATCTGTCATGACTGGCAAAATTATTGGCCAACGCGACAACGCCAGCGCGTGGCCGTAAAACGAAATGCTAATAGCATTAACTGGCAGCGCCTTCGTATTGGCAGGCAGCGCCTTCGCATTAGCTGGCAGCGCCTTCGCATCAACCGGCGATGGCGGCGTGACAGCCACTGGCTGGCGGGCTAGTGCGGCCACCGCCGGCGCGGGCTTGGCCGCTGCGGTAATTTCTGGGGCTGATTGTGCGGCCGGTTGCTCGGCAGGCTTTGGGGCTGGGTCGCGCACGCGGGCGGCCACTTGGCGGTACTCTTGCCACGCTTGGCCCAGCCAGCGCACAAATTCGGCATCTGCGGCATCTACAAAACCTTGGTAGTTTTGCGCGCTTTGTTGGCTAAAGTCGTTAAAGCCCTGTTGCTCTTGTTTTAGCCACTGGTCAAAGTCATTAGAAGCAGGCGTGTCTTGTGCCAGCACCGCCACCGAGCTCAACAGGGCAGCACTCAGAGCGCAAACAGGGCCGAAGCGAAAATCAAACATGGCAAAACTCTTGTCAGCGGGTTTTTCTGATAGAGGGACAAATAAGCGACTGGAACAGAATAGCCGCAAACCCTATGATAGTGCGATTAAAAAATAAGCGCTTATGACACAATGACAGATCACACTCCCGACTGGGCCAGCTTGGTTTTTGACCCCACTTTTCTAGCGCGGGTAGATAAACTGGCGCTCAAGCGTTTTGGCCAGCCCGGCCTTGCGGAGGAAGCCGCGAGCTTTGTACTAGAGGGCCTAAGCCAAAATCAATGGGCGGCCTGCACCCATTACAGCGGCCGCGCCAAGCCCCTCACCTACCTACTAACCTTGGTCAACAATTTACTAGAGGCCTTTTCACGCCAACGCTTTGGCCGCCCACGGCCACCCGAATGGCTCAAGCGCGAGGGTGATTTATGGGTACAGCTGTGGGCCAAAGTCTGCCTAGAACGGCAATTGATCCCCAGCGTGATTGATGCCTACAGCAGCTTGCGCGAGCCCGATTTTATTCGTGACATTATCCGCACCATTAAGGCCCGTCTGCCGTGGTGCGGTGAAAGCCAACGCGAAATACCCGCCGATTGTTTTCAGTGCGGCACTGAAGACCCGCACAGCCCAGACATAGAAGACGCCAGCATTGCCCAGCGCTTGGACGAACAGGCACTGGAAGTCACTCTGGCCCATTTACACGCTGTGTTCTTTTCGGCCGATTGTCCCTCTGATGCCAATATGACCAACGCCAATATCGACCCAACCACACCGCGCAACGCCAATTGGCAGGCATTGCGCGCGCAACTAGATTTAACTGCACAAGAACACTTGTTGCTGAAGCTGGTGCACCAAGAGGGTGTAAAACTGAATCAGGTGGCCAAAATACTAGCGATGCCCAGCTACCAACCGGGGCGCTTGCTTAAGGCCCTGTACGCGCGCATTGCTGGCGCGCTAGCGGCGTGCAACATCACCATAGACCACACTCAACTGGGGGGGCCAGACGCATGAAAACGCCACTGCCCCAACCACCCAACACCCCACTTCACGACCACGCCAACACGCTGCTCGCCTTACAGGCATTACAGGGGCTTACCACACCCGAAGGCCCCGGCCCCAGCGCTGAAGAATTGGCGCAGCTCGCCGACGGCGATAGCCAATTGGACGTCAATCGCCGCAATGCCATTTACCAGCACCTCAATGCGGATCCTGCCCTACTTCGTCAATGGTTGGCGCTGACTGAAGCCAGCCAGACACCACAGGCAAGCGCGTCCACACCGTACCCAGATGCCAGCGTGTGGGCGCGCCTTAGCCAGTGGTTTAGCCAACATACGCAATCGCTGCACACCACCGGGCGCTGGCTGACAGCGGGCGCCACTGCAGCCGCATTACTCATTGCTGTACTGCTTTTCAAACCCACCGCCAATGGGCCCGACGCCACCGGCGGCGTGCACCCGCAGCCCCAATACGCATCACTGGATGTAAGCCTACGGCTAAACGCTGCACGGCAAGGCGCCTGGGCCGCACTGGCAACGCTCACCCCGGCTCAAAAATCGATGCTGGCGAAAACCGTACCAGCGGTGTTAACCGCATCAGCAGACTTAGACGAGCAACCACAAGATTTAACTTTGTCGGCAGAACGCGTGTGGGGCCAGCAATTGGTGGCGGCAGTGCTAACCTGCCAAGAAGGGCAATGGGCTCAAGGCGACAAGGCCACACGCTATCTGCGCGCAGAAGCCGATGCCAACCTGACCGCACACTTGGGCGCCGGCGCAATCGCCAACGCACAGGCTGGCAATGCCTGTGCGCGAGCTCCGGCACTGCTCACAGCACTGCTCGCAACAGCCTCACAGGAATAAATGGGGGCCATGGGTGTGCACAAGCCGTTACTTTTTTTCGTTTGGCCCTCTAAACACTGCAGAGACTCAACAACACCGTGATGAATGAAAAGGGAATAACCATGAACCTACTAAAATGCCTAAGCATTGGCCTTGTGATTGCCAGCCTCGCCGCCTGTAGCAGCAACCCTAACAAAAGCACCACCAACACCAAGCTGCCCGACTGGGTCACCATGCCCAATATTGAAGATGGTCTGGCAGAATCCGCCTGCGTGCCCTTTTCCGGTCAATTCACCATCGACCGCGATCAAGCCACGGCCCTTGCCCGCAACAACTTGGTGCAGCAAATAGAAATTAAAGCCGCCAGCCTCACCAAAACCTTCGCCCACAAAACCGACACCAAAGACGGCTCCAACGTTGGTGCCAACTTTGAAACTAGCGCCCGTCAAATCGCCGAGGCCACACTGCGCGGCACCAAGGCCGAACGCGCCGATATTTTTGAACTGAACAAACAGCAACAACTGTGCGTACTTGTCACACTCAGAGATCAAAGCCTGGATATCATCGCCGATCAAATTGCCACCCAATCGGGCGCCACCTTAAGCAGTGACGACAAGCGCGTGATTGCAGAGGAGTTGAAAGCGAAAAAAGGCCAGCAGGAATTGCAACGCGCCATCGACAATTAAGTAATTTGTAATTCAAATACAGTGCAACATCGTAGGGTGGATTAGCGACAGCGCAATCCACCTTTTTTCAACTGCAACGATGCGACTTAGGCTTTATCGGTGTAACACGCCTTGCTATTGCACCCAAGGGTTCTATCCACTTATGTTTGATATCCTACAAAATGAACCCACCCGCCCTGCGGGCGGGAAACCTAATACGCTTAGCCTCTTGTCACCGCACTGCCATTTTGCTGCAGGGTCCCCTAAGGAACTTTTGAACACTTCTGCGCATTTATGCGCCCGTGTCAGACCGTTTACCTTGAACATAAAAGGGTAACGGCCATGGATGGCCCGAATGCCGTTTTTGCAGCTGCAATAAACGGTAAAAGTAAAAAGGGTAAAGTTAATTTTCCTGAACAAGCCGGAAGCCGCCGTCATTGAGGCGATTAGACGCGGGAAGCCCAAGCCGGTAGGGCGAACGCAAGTGCTTCGGACCACTGCCCCAAGAGCCGCCACGTAGCACACGCCTACTGCAATTGCCACTTAACCAAGCGCTGCCGTCTGTGGGCGCACCACTGTAACTGTCATGCCAACAGTCTTGCACCCACTCCCATACATTGCCGTGCATGTCGTATAAACCAAACCCATTGGGTTGATAGGATTTTACCGGTACTGTTTTCAGGTCATTTCCACAATCACCATCCTGATTACGGTAACGTGCTTGCGAGCAACTGATGCTATTGCCCCATGGGTAATCGGTACTGCTGCCCGCCCGCGCGGCATACTCCCATTCGGCTTCCGTCGGCAACCGAAAGCGTTGGCCGGCAGCTTTGTTTAACCAGGGAATAAACTGACTGGTAATTTCTTCGTAGCTCACGTTTATCATCGGCCGACTACCGCGACCCCAGCCTTCATCCTCAGACTTATAACTACACCCTTTAGCCGCTACACACGCATCCCACTGCGCCCAAGTGACTTCATGCACCTGCATCTTAAATGCCTTTATCGTGACGCTGTGTGCGGGCTTTTCATCATTCGCATCCAAAAAGCCAGAGGAACCCATGCGAAAGCTACCTGCGGGGATAGCCACTAACTGGCCTACCGCCAGTGCCACCCAAGCCCTAACACGTTCCGCCTCCATCTTGGCTTGATACTCTGTTTCGGCAGATTGAACACGTTTGAGTGCTGCGCCATACGTCTGTACAGCGGCAGCGTAACTCGCCTTGGCTTCTGACCAATGATTACTTTCTAATTGCTGATCAGCACTGGCCTGCTGTTTTCTGGCGATATCAGCATCGGGGTTTTCTGTTAACCGGTTAAATGCTTGTTGCGCTTTTTGGTAGGCCACTTGAGCTTTTATTGCCTGCTGTTGTGCTGCGCGCGCCGCATCAATTGCCAATCGCTCTTTAGCTTCTTGCTGTTGCGCTTGTTCAAAGATTTGTTTGGCTTCCACAAAGCCCTTTCCAGCGGCAACCCAATTTTTGCTTTGCAAATCGGTGCGGGCTTTCATGAAAATCTCTGCCGCTTTAGTGGCCATAGCATTGACGGGAAATGGATAACCTTGGCGAGATTTTTTAAACGCGGCCTGAGCAGATTGTGCGGACTTTTCGGCTTGCGCGAGATTTTGAACCGATGCAGTAAGTGACTGATAGGTTTCGATTTGCCCTTTTAAACCCTGCATGGCTTGCGTTATTGCAACCAAATCAGCCGCTGCTGCCAGTGCGCTTCGGTGTGTCTTTTCTTCGGTTTGCAGACTGATAATTTCTGGTACATTGACAAGCTGTTTACTATTAGCCAATTTTTTCCAGTCGGTCTGCGCCTGATGCAAAGCGTTGTTGATACTGCCCATATCATCATTGGCTGCTAACAACGCGCGGTAGCCCTTACCCAGTTGTTCAAGCAGCGGCTGGGCACTGTGTAGCTGACCACTTGATTCATGCTGTTGCGCTTTCTGATAAAGTGCTTCCGTATTTTGGGATACCGGCCAGGTTTTGCTGTTGGGTTTGCTTTGCCATTCCCTTCGCAACCCAGCAACAATGGGTGAGAGTATTGATACCTGCTCGCCTGCCACAAAGTTATCCCAGAGTTGTTGATAGCCATCGCGCACTTTATCCACACTAACCTGGGCTTGCGCCAATGCACTTTCCCGCAGCAGGCTTTCTGCCATGCTGAGCTCACCTTCCAATTCGGTGATGTGATTACCGCCAAAAATAACGCTTTCGGTAAGCTGTTGCCACTGGCTCAATGCCGTTAGATTTTTATCTTTATTGCGCTCAGCATCGCGTATATCGCTATCCAGTGTGCGGCGGCCGTTTTCCAGCCGCTGCTTTAAAACCTTAATTTCGCCTTGCACTCTGGCCACTTGTGCTTTTTGTTCTGCAATAACTTCTTTGCTTACCGGCAGTAGTTTTTTTACATCCTCAACTGTGACTAGGCCGGTGCCAAACAAACCGCCACCCAATACTAACAAGGCAACCACACCTGTAATCATCGGCCAGTTTGATTGCGCGCTAGCGGTTGAATAATTTTTTGATTTAGTTTTACTTGCCTTAGGCGCTTTGGCTTGGGTTATTGCGGCGACAAATTCAGCCACGCTGGCAAAACGGTTTTCTGGCCGTGCCGCCAGTCCTTTATCCACAATGGCAGAAATTGCTTTGGGAATGGTTTTATCTATGTCACACAAGGGTTCAATGCGTCCTGCCGGCACTTCGCCAGACAGCAGCTCGTACATCAACACCGCCAGCGCGTATTGATCGGCGCGGCCGTCAATGTCTTTTTGCCCTTTGAGTTGCTCGGGCGCCATGTAATAGGCCGTGCCCATGGCGGCACCGGTTTGGGTGCGCTGGCTGGTGGATTGTACTTGGGCAATGCCGAAGTCCATGAGCTTGTAGTCACCCTCTTCGGTCAGCCAAATATTTTCCGGTTTTAAATCGCGATGGATTGTGAATTTGTGGGCGTAGGTTAAGGCCGCACCGATGGCGGTGGCGATCTCTTGCACCTCTGCCACAGTAAAAGGTTGACGGGTGAGCTTGCGATTTTCCATGAGCTGACGCAGGTCTTGGCCCTCTAGCAGCTCCATGGTTAGGAAAAAGACATCCCCCTCATTTTGCACATCAAACACATTGACGATATTAGGGTGACTCAATTGCTGCGAGATGCGCGCTTCATTTAAAAACCGTTCGCGGGCGTGTTCGTTTTTAAACAATTCTGGCAGCAACACTTTTAAGGCAATATCGCGCCCCATGGATTGATCAAAGGCGCGATACACCGCTCCCATGCCACCGGCGCCAATGTGCGCTTTGATTTGGTAGCGGCCGGCCAGTGTTTGGCCTTCGGTTAACAACGCGTGATTTTCGGCAGCGGCACCCATGCCCGGCAAATCTGCGAGTTTTGTTTGGCTTAAGGGCGAGGGTTTTTTGGGTTTAGGGGTCGCGGGTGATGTGAGCAGCGCCTCCGCTTCATTCAATTGCGCCAGCATTTGCGCAAATTTTGCCTTTAACGCATCAGTAGGCGCAGCATCGTGTTTTTGTTGAATCTGGCTGCGTTTGGTGCTGATGGCCTGATCTATGGTGGCCTGATCGGCACTGGCATCTAGGCCTAAAGCTTGGAGCGCGTGTTCCCGGTTCATGCGATATCCCTATTGTTATTTGCCTGAATCATAGAATTTATAGCCCTTACCGCCAACTACGTTGTTCATTTTTGTGGTTTGTCCACCTAAGTGATTGAAGCTTGGCCAATAGGCCTGACTTCACTACACTCAGCTATTGGTCTTAGAAGGACCTAAGCGGAATTCAAACAAACGGACTCTAGTGGGGGTACCCATGCCAGCGAAAGAACAGAACACCACACGTGACGATTTGCAATCTCAACTAGCTGCAGCCCGCGCCGAGGCTGAAAAAGCCCAGCAAGCAGCGCAGCAAGCAGAGCTGGATAAGCAGCGCGCCGAGGGTGAAGCTGCACTGGCGCAACAACAGGCCAGTGCCAGCACCGAGGCCATGAGCGTTGCCCAGCAACAAGCGCAAGCCGCCACCGAGGCCTTTTCGCAGGCCGCCACCGGCGCCCAGCAAGCCCACACGTCCGCCCAACAATCATCCAGTTCTGCCAGCGACTCCCAGCACGCCAATAGCAGCGCTGCCGAAGCCGCCATGCAAGCCCAACGCATGGCCAGCCAAGCCGAGCGCTCGGCTAATCAAGCCGACAGCGAAGCCGACATGGCCCGCACCGCCAGCCGCCAAGCTGACGGCGCCGCCAGTGACGCGCAGCAAAATGCCCAACAGGCTGGCAGTGCCGCCAGTGAGGCCATGCAGCAATCAGCCACCGCCGGCAGTGCCGCCAGTGAGGCCCTGAACCAAGCAGCCGTGGCAGGCACTGGCGCCAGCGCAGCCAACACCAGCGCCGCAGATGCCAGCTCTCAGGCCAATGCGGCCGGTGCCGCGGCCAATGAATCGCAAACCCAGGCCTCACACGCTGGCCAAGCAGCCGGTGAAGCACAACAGCAAGCTGGCACCGCAGGCACTGCAGCCGGTGAAGCGCAAACCCAAGCGGGTCAGGCCACCACCGCAGCAGGCGACGCACAAATGCAGGCCTCGGCCGCCGGCACCTCTGCGGCCGAGGCCTCAGAGCAAGCGCAAGATGCGCACAGCCAAGCCCAAACTGCAGCCGAAGCAGCACAGCAAGCCGCCCAATCTGAAGCAGACGCCCAGCAAGCGGAACAAGACGCGCTAGCCGCCAAAGCCGCCGCCGAACAGGCGCAAGCCGAGGCAGATGCAGCCAGTGACGCCGCCAAGCAGCAGGAGCAAGCGGCCACGGCCAGCTCTCAAGATGCAGAAAGGGAGGCACGTGAAGCGGCCGCTGCCACAGATTTAGCCGAAAAAGAAGCACAGGAAGCTGCTGCCGCATCTGCACGCGCCGATCAAGAGGCCCAAGAGGCCACCGCCGCCTCCGCGCGGGCAGACAGCGATGCCCAGCAAGCCTCTGCTGCATCGAGCACGGCCCAGCAAGAAGCCAATGAAGCCTCGCAGGCCTCGGGTATGGCGGCCAGTGCCGCAAGCGCCGCCGCCGGCGCGCAATCTCAGGCCCAAGGGGCTGCCAGCACCGCAGAATCTGCCTCTGGCACGGCACAGAGTAGCGCTGCCACCGCGCAATCTTCTGCCGGTGATGCACAAACCGCCGCCAGCGATGCGCAGTCGGCTGCGGGCAATGCCCAGTCGCAGGCGAGCGTGGCCGCCAACTCTGCCAACGACGCCCAATCGGCAGCTAATGACGCCGAACGCGCCGCACAACAGGCGGAACAAGCAGCGCAAAAAGCCGAGCAAGCGGCTAACCAAGCATTGCAAGAGGCGCAGGCGCTGATCGCGCAACTGCAAAGTGCGCTGGCCGACGCGCAAGCCTTGGTGCAACAAACCGAAAGCTCTAAATCACACGCCGAAGATTTAACCCAAGGCATCATGAATTTGAACCGTATGAGCGTGGATTCCAACGGCCAAATTGCAGTGATGGAACGCGACAGCCATCAAATGACTGACCGAATCAAAGCCGCACTGGGCGATGCCGAAAATGGTGCGCAACAAATTCAGCGGTTTCACTCGTCCGCGGCTGACGCATTGGCCAGCACGCAAACGAGTGAGCGCCAAGCCGAGGCCAGTGCCGACGCCGCCGCCAGTGCCGCAGCGCGAGCAGACCGCTTCGCATAACGCTGTTATTGCACCACCGCCTTTCGCGGGTGGTGGTGCTTTTCCCTTCGGTCTATAACAACCTTAAAAATACGGCCAACCCCATGCACAAACCCACAGTCAGGTTGCAAATCGTACCCCTGCTCGCGTTGAGCGCAATCTTAGCGGCCTGTACCTCTACGCCCACACAGCCACCCGCACAAATCAGCACGCAGCAACGGCCTCAATCACCCTGCTTACAAGCCACGACCCAATCATCGGGCGATCAAATGTTTGGCTACGGTGAAGGCGGCAGTTTGGCTGAGGCGAAACAACACGCCTACGCCGATTTGAGCGAGCAACTGGGCGTGGCGGTTACCAGCCAGTCCACTGCCACCACCCAAAAAAACGATACTCAAGTAACAACCGGCTATCACCAAACGGTGTCGAGCCGGGCGCAGGCACAACTGCAAGATTTAGAGATTGCCTGTTTAGACCAACAAACCCAGCCCGGCCGAGTGCATATTGCATTGCGTCTCGATCGCCGCCCACTTGCACAAAAAATTGCCGCCTCGCTGGCAAAGCACTACGGCAATCAAACAGCGAATTTTATTTGGGATGCAACGCCGGCCTTAGCTGAAAGCTCACTGCTTAGCGCCGTTGACGATTACTGGCGCAGCCACTTTTCTGTTGTGCACAACGCGCTGGCAAACACGCAACTTGCCGTCACCTTGTTTCACCTGCCTAACGAGCAGCAATGGCAACTGCGCATTGGCAACCAGCCCTTTGTGCTATCTGCCGAACAATTGCAGCTCGCGGTGAATTGGCCAACATTGCATCGCGGAAGCGCACAATTAGCGGCAATTACGCTGGATGGCCAGTTGATCAACCGCCCCATCGCCAATGAAGCTGAATACCGGCTGGTGGCAAAGCACCCGCGCGGCGGCTACGCCCATGTGATTGGCATTTATGAAAACGGTGAGCTGGATGTTTTGCGCAGTAATGTGGCGCTTGCCCCCAACCGTGCCTACACCATTCCAGAAACCGGCGGAGTATTTGAAGCCGGCGCACTGGAAGACCAAGCAATAACCACCGACACACTGGTGTTGTTGGTTACAAAAAACCCATTAAGCAGCGATACATTATTGCCCGTGTACCGCCGTGGCGACACCCAGCGCCTGCAACAACTGTTGCACACGCTGAATACCATTGACGCAGACGTCACTGTGCTGCCGTTGATTATTCAATAGCGTTTTCGCCACGGGCGGCGCGTGATTTAATCCCCACCAGATTGCTCGGGCTGCTGCCCGAGCCGAATGCGCTTACAAGAAACTACGCCGTGGGGAAAATCACACATCTCAGAAAAACGCATGGGCTGTAAATTGGTTTCGGGTAATGTGGCATCACTGGGTACTGGCTTGGTTGTGGGCTGCGCCATGACGCCAGGCACCACCGGCAACGTGGGCACCGCGATGTTAGAAAAGCCCACGCGGCGGGAAGATTCTACATTCGTGCGCTCACCCGCTGTGGTTGCCCCCCAAATTAATGCGTCATCAATGGTTGAACTGCCGGCCTGCGATGAATGCCATTGGCCGTTAGCGGCGAGCACCTCCTGATTTTTCAGCACGCCCAAAACGTAATAGGCACGCTCAACCTGTTTGCCCAGATGAAAACGATAAAACCAACCGTCGCGCACATCGCCCTTCATCGCGCCGCTCCAGCCGTGCTTCTGACCGTTCACATAATCTTCAAAGCTCCAGTCATTTCTGTCGCCTACATAAATTTGCCGACCATGTTTTTTATTATCAACAAAATGATTAAACCAGCCGCCGGGGTGCCCCTGTTCCCAGTTTCCTGCCCAACGCCGCTGGCCGTGTTCATAGCCTTCAACGCTGAGGGTTGCGCCAGAAAAGTAGTGTTGCAAGCCGTGCTTCTTGCCCTGCTGAAAAACACTAAACCAGCCATCGGGCTTGCCGTTGCGATAACTGGCAGTGGACTGCCTTTCACCCTGCCAAAAATATTCAACACTGGTATTTTGATTGGCCACATAGTATTGCAAGCCGTGCTTTTTCTTGTTGTCGTGCTGGTCATTCCAGCCCTGTTGCAAACTGGTGGTGTTGGGGGCGCTAGCCACCAAATAATCGCGATTGGGAATGCCGTGGCGCGCATTAGTAACCACCTCCCAGGATTCCACAAAACGTCCCTGCAGCGGATCAACCGCGGCAATCACCTTCGGTACCGCGAGGGGAGTGAATGCCAGAAAAACAAACGCCATGATCTTTCGAGCTTGCATTAGGTGTTTCTCCCGCGTCTTCTTTGATGGCCATGTTAAAGGTATTGAAGTGGCCGAGCCGCTTGTGGCGCAAACATCAATACCACTTCAAAACGTAGAGTGGATTAACGGTGGCGCAATCCACCTTTTTCAATTGCATTAAAAACGGTTGAATTACTTTTGGTGCAATACGGTACGCTATTGCTATCGACGGGCTTACAAATCCTGAACAAGCCGAAAGCCCCTGTTAGTGCTGACAAAAGACCGGTCCATCCCATAACGGCTGCTCGAACGCAAGAAGTCCACAGGAAAGCCCCAATCGCCGCCACGTATCACACGCTCTCTGCAATCGCCACTTAACCAAGCACTGCCGTTTGTGGGCGCGCCTTGGTAATTATCATTCCAACAATCTTGCACGTACTCAAACACATTACCGTGCATGTCGTACAAACCCCAAGCATTTGGCGCAAAGCTTTTTACCGGCGCAGTATTCAACCATTGATCTTTTCCGCTGGCGTACCCATCACAGCATTCATCGTCACCGTAATTGGCATACGTACGACTGAGGGTATTACCCCAAGGGTAATCAGTGCTGCTGCCCGCTCGCGCGGCATATTCCCACTCCGCTTCGGTCGGCAACCGAAAGCGCTGGCCAGACGCCTTGTTTAACCACGGAATGTAGTGCTGTGTAATGTCATTCCAACTTACCAATATCACCGGCCGGCTACCTTTGCCCCAGCCATAGTCTCCACCTTTACTCTTGTTATCTGGGCAGGCACCGGCATCAATACACGGCTGATACTGCGCCCAAGTCACTTCGTGCGCCAGCATCTTAAAGGCGCGAATGTTTACTGTGCGCACGGGCATTTCATTGCTGCTGCCATTTCCCGTTAGATCGCCCATGCGAAAGCTACCCGCCGGGATGGTAACCCACTGGCCAACATAGGCCGCAACCGCACGTCTTTGGTATTCTTCAACTTCGGCTTGACGACGCTCTTTTCTCTTCTTTTCCTCAGCTCGTCTACGCGCACTTTTCTCTGCAGCCAACTTTTCCGCCGCATACTTACGCATTTGCTTCACCCCTGCCACTTCCGCAGCAACCGACTCAAACGCACGTTGCCAATGCTGTTGTGCGCTGTGGTAATGGCTTTTGGCTTGGCTAAATTCGCCGCTGCGCTCTGCGGTTTTGGCGCTTTGTTCTGCGGCCGTTGCGGCACTGGTTTGTCTGGGGGCAAAGACTTCATAATCTGCTGAGTGGTTTTGCCATTGTTCATTCATTGCGGCAGTTTTTTGTGCGGCCTCAAATAACTCTTCAGCGGCGCTGAAGTCTTCCCATAATTTTTCATACCCAGCACTCACCTTATCCATGCTTGCTTGTGCCGCCTCAAAGGCATTTTCCCGCAGCAGGGTTTCGGCCATGCTGAGCTGGCCTTCTAACTCGGTGACTTGATTGCCACCAAAAATGGCGCGCTCGGTAATATCTTGCCAGTGTTGCAGCGCAGCCAGATTTTTCTCGTTATTGCGCTGGGCATCGCGCAGGTCACTCGCCAATTGCCGGCGGCCGTTTTCCAATCGCTGCTTGTACACTTTAATTTCGCCCTGTGCTTTTGCCACCACGGCTTTTTGTGCAGCAATTTCTGCTTTGCTTTTGGGTAGCAGCGAGGCCCAATCTACCGAGACAGAACTTAATAGACCGCCTACACCGATAGCGGCGACTAATACGCCGGCGGCAATGCCGAGTTTTTTCCACGGTAGGCTGGGCAATGCAACGCCGCCCTTTTTGGTTAACGCGGCTTTAAATTCTGTGATGTTGGCGAAGCGGTTTTCGGCTTTGGGGGCCAGCGCGGTATCTACGGTGCGGGCTAGGCTTGCGGGCACGTCTTTGCGGATTTTATGCAAGCTTTCGATGCGCCCGGTGGGCACATCGCCGGCCAACATTTCATACAGCAAGACGCCCAGTGCGTATTGATCGGCACGGCCGTCGATATCGCCGCGGCCTTTGATTTGCTCGGGCGCCATGTAGTAGGCGGTGCCCATGGCAGCGCCGGTTTGGGTGCGCTGGCTGTTGGACATTAAGCGCGCGATGCCGAAATCCATCAGCTTGACGGTGCCGTCTTCACACAGAAAAATATTTTCAGGCTTGATGTCGCGGTGCACGGTTTTGCCGTGGGCGTGCGCTAGGGCATCACACAGTGTGCTGACAATATCTAGCGTTTCTTCCACCTCTATGGGCGTGCGTGTAGCCTCATGACTAGCGATGTAACTGCGCAGGCTCTGGCCCTCTAGTAATTCCATAGTGATAAACCAGTTATCGCCATCGTTTTGCACATCAAACACATTGATGATGTTGGGGTGACTGAGCTCGCTTGAGAGCCGCGCCTCGTCTAAAAAACGCTCGCGGGCGCGCTCGCTGCTGGTGAGTGCGGGCAGCAACACTTTTATGGCGATGTTTTTATTGCGGGTGCGATCAAAGGCGCAGTAAACCGCACCCATACCACCTGCGCCAATTTGCTCCTTGACCTCGTAGCGGCTGGCCAACAGCTGCCCCTCACTGAGTTGCACGGTGGGCGCGGCGGCCTCGCCCATGCCGGGCAAATCGGCCAGTTTGGTTTGGCTTAAGGGTGAGTGCGATGGGGGTTGAAGCTGTGCTGAAGCAGCTGCCACTTCGGCTTCTGCTGCCTGCAACTGAGCCAGCATGGTTTGAAACTTAGTTTTGAGGGCATCGGTGGGCGCTGCCGCGAGTTTTTGTTGCAACTGTGCTTTTTTACTGGCGATCGCAGCAGCTATTTCCTGTGGGGTGGCCGTTTCATCTAAGCCCAAACTGTTTTTTAGTTGCGATAGCGCCATCGTCGCCTTCCGTATTTTTCGTTTATTAAAATGCCCCAAGGGGCGCTGCTGCTGGTACGCAATGTGTTATGCCGAAACGCTTTTAAGGTAGCGCAGCATTTTGTCGTGCAACTGTTGCACATTGGTGATCAGCCGCTGCACTGTTAACCGGTAGTTTTGCCATTCGCTTAGCTGGGTGTCGATGGCGCCGATGCGGGTGCGTGCCCGGTGAGCAATTTGATCGCGCTCTGCCTGGGTGCGAGCACTGACATCTTTGGCGGTTTGCTCTAGCTGTAACGACCACTGCTTTTTGAGGGCATCGGTATATTCGGCGAGTTTGGTTTGCTTGAGGCGGCTAATTTCTGCGCTTAACCGGCGACTAGACGCCAACAATTCTTCACGCACGCGGCTGAGTTCCTTATCGACGCGGTGCGCTTCGTCTTTTTTAAAGCTAATAAACGTGTAGATAATCGTGCCAATAAACACGGGGACCAAAACCATCCCTAACCAGCCAGAGGTACGCAGGTCTACCCCAATATAGCCCAGCAACATCACGCTCATCATCAGCGCCATGGCGCCCTTGCGGCCTTCGCTGAGGCGATCGATAAAGCCGCGTTTGGGCAACTCGCCTTGGTAGCGCAGCTCTAGACCAATCATTTCTACCATGTCTTGCCAGAGTGATTTTTCATCCGGCGCGGGTACCGCCAAGACGGGTTTGTAACCCAGCTGCTGGGCGCACTTTTCAGCGAGGCGATCGGCGGCAGCCTGCAATGCGCTTTGCAGGCTTTGCAGGTCTTGCTGGAGGGCTTGCTTACTGTTGTGCTGCAAGAAGCGCATCAGCTCTGACTGGTATTGCTTGCCAAGCGTGAGCTTGACGGTTTTGTAGCCATCTTCGCGCTCTAGGTCGTCGATGGTTAGGCTGTCTGTGTGCTGTTTGAGCTGTGCATTGCCGGTGCTACTGCCTAACTCACGCTTGCGACTAGCCTCTTGCAACGCGCGCGTGGCGGCTTGGCACTCATCGTTGATTTCTGTGCGTAGTTGGCTCCAAAAGGTCAGATCGGGCGCTTGCGATTGATCTTGGCTACTTTTACGTGCTTCACGCTTTTTGCGGCTTTGCAGCTGCTTGAGCTCCTGCTCATAACGGTCTGACAGGGCGTCGGTGGCGGACACCTGGCGCTTTACCTGTAAGGCTAACTGCATCGCCATGCGAAGCTCATCGCGCACTTCAGCCAAATGTGCGGGAATGGCAGCATCAATATGGGTGGTGAGCAAGGTAGGCGGCAAGGTGATAATACTGTGCCACTGGGTCCACCAACCCTTTTCGGGAATGGCTAAATCCTCTGAGAGTTCATCCACTGGCAGCAAGGGCCAAAAGGCCACCATGTCCTCTTGCAGGTGTTTGATGACTTGCTTGTCCACCTCTGTGAGCTGGTAATCGGGGGCCGCGGCGACCATTAATAGGTTGGACTCTGTGAGTAAACGCGTAAGCAGCGCCGGTGACTCCGCCACAAAGGCGCTATTTTCAGGCATGAGCACTTGCAGATTGCGCACCCCCGTGGGGGCTTCCGTGCCAATCTTAAGGGCCCCTTTCGCACCACTGGCTGCGGCGTTCGCGCTCTTTTCAAACAACTCGGCCGCACCGATGGCAGCCATAAAGTCATCCCAGGAATCAAACTCCTGACGCTCGCCCGTGCTCTTTTCCAAGGAATAGCCGCGCTCCTTCAGATGCACCTCTAGCAGCCCGATTTGCTGACAGACCTCTAGAGAAAACACCGCAAAATTATGGCCATACAACCACTTGAGCGCCGCACTGCGGGCATCCTCTGACAAACCCAATAACGTAATGCCCAAGGGCTTATTGGAAGCACCTCGCTGAAGCTGCTCAAACAGATCACCCAAGGGGGTATTCGCTTGGCCCCGCTCGATAAACTGGCATACCGACAGGCCCTGCTGAGTACAACTTTGAAATTCTTCCGTTAACTGAGGCAATGTGTTCATTGTAAAAAATGGCCTTTCACGCTTATTGTTCTTGGGGGTCTTAGACCGTTAGAAGGACATGGCCCGAGTGTAAACAGGTTTTGGCGCCTAGAATAACCAAAATAGCCCGGTGCAGAAAGCGCGGTGGGGAGAAAGCACGGTGGGGAGAAAGGCGGGGCGCACCTGCTCCGCACCGGCTAGCACAACAGGTAGCCGCCAATGAAGCTTAAACTTTTTAATGGTAGAACCAATAAAAGACGCGGATTACGGCAAGATAGGGAACAATGGGTGCGGGATGGATTTGCGCCCATGGGGACCGGCCATCAATCATAGATGGATGGCGTTCAGCTGCGCACAAAGCAGCGCTTTGTATTTACTTGCTTCACCCCTTTGCTCGGGGCTGCGGCCTGTTGGCTGAAATGCGCCATTACCAAAATCTGACGGGATCAGCGTTGTGAACCGAGACTAAGAACAACCCCGCAGCCTTGCTGCGCCCATAAAAAACCCCTCGTGCATTCACACGAAGGGTTTTTATATGGTGGAGCTAAGCGGGATCGAACCGCTGACCTCAACACTGCCAGTGTTGCGCTCTCCCAGCTGAGCTATAGCCCCAAATTCTGGGTTTCAGTGAATAGGCTTAGCCCGTCCGTCTGAAGTGGGGCGCATTCTACCACTGCGCCCTGCCCTGTCAAGCGTTTAAAATCAAAAACTTACCGCAGTTTTGGATTTAATCACTCAGCGGATTTACCGAGCGCTTCGTAGGCCTTTTCGAGCTTTTTAGCCTGCTTCTTCCCGATCTCGCCAAACACGCTGTTGAGGGCGTGGCGGATGCGGGCGCGGCTCATGTCGGGGCCCAGCAGGGCCATGGAATCCATCACAGAGAAAGACGCGGTAGTACCGGCAATGGCGATGAACATGGGGGCCAAGAAATCCTTGACCTTGATGTCCATTTGGCCGGCCAGCGTTTTCAGCTCATTGAAAATGCTGTCGCGATCCCAGGTGCGCAGGGCCTCTAGGCGCCAAAGGGCAAATTGGAGGGCCGCTTTGAGCTGGTCTTCGTCCATTTTGACTTCGGCAAAGCTTGCTGCCGTCAGCGGTAATTGGCCGGCCGCCATGAACGCCATCAGTGGCGCGAAGTCGGTGAGCTTGTTCATGCGCGTTTGGGCGTGTGGCAACAAGGCCATTAACTTTTCTTGGTTGAAGGCCCAGTCGTGCAGTCGTTTAGCCAGCTCTTCGTGACTCAGGCTCTCACGTATCCACATACCATTTAACCAATCCAGCTTTTCCACATCAAAGATGGGACCGCCGAGCGATACACGTGTGATATCGAAATGTTCGATCATTTCGGCCAAGGTGAACTTTTCGCGCTCATCCGGCATGGACCAACCCATGCGGCCCAAATAATTGAGCAACCCTTCAGGCAGGTAGCCCATATCTTTGTAATAAAGGATGCTGGTGGGGTTTTTGCGCTTGCTGAGCTTGGATTTGTCGGGGTTGCGCAGCAGCGGCAGGTGGCACAGCACCGGCATGTCCCAACCGAAGTATTCATACAGCAGCTTATGCTTCGGTGCCGAGTTGATCCATTCCTCGCCACGCAGTACGTGGGTAATACCCATGAGGTGGTCGTCCACCACATTGGCGAGATGATATGTGGGTAAACCGTCGGATTTCAGCAGCACCTGAGCGTCCACTTGGCCCCAGTCTAATTCTATGGTGCCACGCAGCATGTCCTCTACCGGGCACGGGCCTTCACCCTCAGGTACGTACATGCGGATCACAAACGGCATGCCCGCGGCCTCCCGCGTGGCCACTTCATCGTCAGGCAAGCACAGCTCGCTGGGCTTCAAGGCGGCAAAGCCACCCTGTGCACGACGCGCTTCACGCAACTCGTCGAGCTCTTCCGGCGTGCGATAGCATCGAAACGCATGGCCTTTTTCAATTAGCTCATCACAATAGCGTTGGTAGATGTCACTGCGCTCACTCTGGCGATAAGGCCCGTGTGGCCCGCCTACGTCCGGCCCCTCATCCCAATCCAAACCGAGCCAACGCAGGCTATCTAGAATGGCTTGCTCTGATTCTGGTGTGCTGCGCACTTGGTCTGTGTCTTCAATGCGCAACAGGAACTCGCCGCCCTGGCTTTTGGCAAAGCAGTAGTTAAATAAGGCGATATAGGCGGTGCCCACATGCGGGTCACCGGTGGGCGACGGCGCAATTCGAGTGCGTACTGTCATGGCAAAATTCCAGAGAAATCGTTGAGTAAGAGTCTATTAGGCAAAGTAGGCAAAGCCCCTACGCCAGCGGGTAGCCAGCGCAGGCGGCATTATACGCAAATTATCCAGCCATTCGACACCGATTGAAGAACCTGACAATGGGGGCTTTTTTGACTAGGAGTGCCGCCTGAAATAAGTATCGACGCCCAAAATTTGGCGCGTAAAGCGGCTAATTTTGGCCTGCGTGCATCGATCAAAGCATGCCACACCCGGCTACAAACCATTGAAATTCGCAAACCGACTCATTTTTTAGGCAAACCTTACATTTGTAATCTAACCTGATGGTTATCTATAACCCGAGAGAGAGAGACTATGAAAAGAGCCTTACTCGCAACCGCTGTTGCTTGCATGGCACCAGCCTTGGCGGTCAACGTTAACGCAGCAGACATTCGCTGGAATGGATTCGCGTCTATCACGGGAGGTGTCAGTACCGGTGAAGGGACTCGTCCAGATGGCGAAGAACTCCGTTTGTATGGCTATGACGATGACTTTAACTTTCGACCAGAATCTAAACTCGCGCTGCAAGCCAGTAGCAATCTAGGCAACGGCCTATCAGTTACCGCACAAGCCATTGCACGCGGTTCAGATGACTTTAATGTAGAAATGGAATGGGCCTTTGTGTCCTACGATTTCGGCGAGTCTTCGCGCATAAACGTAGGTAAGCTTCGCATACCATTCTACCAGTACTCGGACTTTCTAGATGTGGGCTACGCCTACGCTTGGATCCGTCCGCCAGAGTCTGTATACGACCTCTTTTTCTCGACAATGGAAGGGGCAAATCTGCAATTTAATGGTGCCATCGGCAGCTGGGATTCAGGCTTGCAATTAGTCGCGGGTCGCACAGCCAATGAACTGGACATATTTGGCACGCCCTCAGACGCCAACCTCAAAAACCTTTGGGGCGGCGCGTGGAACCTCGGCAACGATTGGCTGACCTTCCGGGCAGCGTACTTTCAAGCTGACACCACCCTGACCAACAGCGGCCTAGAACAGCTAAGCGCCGGACTTGCGGGCGTTGCCGCAAACCCAGCGTTGGCGCCCTTCAACATACCGGATCGATCTGAAGACCTTGCAGCGGGTGACGACAAGGGATCGTTTGTTGGCTTCGGCTTCAAGGCAGACAAGAATGATTGGTTGTTTGGCGGTGAAATTACGCAGATTCAAGTAGCCGATTCCTTTGTTGCAGACCAGGATTCCGCCTATGTCACCATCGGCCGACGATTCAATGATCTCGTTTTTCATGTGACCTATGAAGAACAAGAAAATAAGGTCAAAGAAGGTATATTGGATGGAATCCCCACAGGCATAGACCCGGCTATTGACGGGCTGCTAGCGTCGGCGACTGGCGTGATAGTAGGGGGCGAACAAACCAGTACTACGGTCACCGTGGGCATGCGTTATAACTTTCACCCATCAGCTTCATTCAAAATCGACTACTCTCAGCGCGACTACGATTCATCGGCAACGATGGACGTTGATGGCGCCGCAAGTGTGGTTCGGTTTTCTATTGATGCAATCTTCTAAGGGAGGACTATCATGAGTCAGTTTTTCAGTAAGAAAATCGCCTCCCGACTGGTCTTTGCAGCCACTGTGTTGCTGAGCTGTGCCGCGTGGTCTGGCGTGGCGGTGGTGGTACACCCCGCAAACCCCAACGCCATGGATGAAAACGATATTTCTCGCGTATTTTTAGGCAAGAAAAAATCGTTTCCCGATGGCTCCGAGGCCATCCCGGTGGATCAGGCCGACGGTTCTGCTAATCGCAGTGCCTTTGTTTCGACCATCCTGAAAAAGAACGAACAGCAAATTAAAGCCTATTGGGCCCAGCTGCTGTTTACAGGTAAAGGGACACCGCCAAAAGAAGTGGGCTCTAGTGCTGATGTGAAAAAACTCATCGCACAGAACCCCTCGCTTATTGGCTACATCGATACCGCGGATGTAGATGCCAGCGTAAAGGTACTCTACGAGTTCTAAGGGTACTGAAATGAATCAAGGGCAGCTTTGCTGCCCTTTTTTTATGCCGTATTGCACAGCCATAATTGACAACTTTACACGTGACCCGTCATTACAATTCATAAGTCACTGCCAGCATCAACACGACACTTGCACAGTTTTAATTACACGCGCCGTGCACCTAGCTCTAGGTTTATTGGCTTAGTTGATAACTGGTTTAGTTGATAATTGGTTTAGTGATTTAGTTGTTTAATGATCTGGTTCAAGCAATTCACGCGGTAGGTATAAGGTGAACTCGCTCCCGGTGCCTTTTTGCGTGGTTAAATCGATATAACCACCTAATTGTCTGGCCCACTGCTGGCTCAACGCCAACCCCAAACCAGTGCCCGCCTTGTGGTTATTTGCCACTCCGCGCGTGTATGGCTCGAACAAGAAAGGCAGCTCTTCATCGGGTATACCTGGCCCAGTATCTGATACGGAAATAGCCAACCACGTTTTGCCTTTTGCCGGCGCGTTTTGCACACTGACCGTGACAGTGCCCTCGTCCGTATACTTCAACGCGTTACCTACTAAATTTATCAATATACGCCGCAGTACAGGCATACAGGCGTGCACCTTCATACTGCCGCTACAGTGATTGATCAACGCTACGCGATCGCTGACCAAACTGGATAAGTCACTAACTACCTCGCTAACTAGGTGCACCAGATCAAAGTCCAGCTTGTTTTCTTCCACCTCGCCTTTGCTGGACTTGCTAATCACCAATAAATTTTTTACCAAACTTAATAGATCTTGCCCATTAGACAATACCCGCTGAAGTGCATCCAAGCCACGCTCATCGATGCGGCCGTTTTTAGCCTGCTTAATCGCCATGCGAGTAAATCCCGTAATGGCGTTCAGCGGAGTTTTTAATTCATGGCTCATAGATGTGAAAAATTCCGCTTTCTTTTTCTCCGCCTGAACCGCTTTTTGCTCGGCAAAGAGCCGCGACGCCACCTCGTCGTTGAGCGTATCGATGGTCTTGCTCATAGCCAACTCAGACAACTCCACCTGACCAATCAGGCCGTTTAGCATCATGGCCACCGCAATCACCTGCATACACAGTTGAATTACATCTTGGCGATAGGCAAATTCTGGCGGGGTTAAATTAGGCATGGGCATGCCGTTGATATCGAGCAACAAAAAAACAAGAATCATCAAGCCGGACACATAGACCCAAATCTTTGCGATTCGGCTCCCCCCCATGACACCCCCTAGCAGCGGCAAATACACTATCCACGCACTTGCCATGCTACCCAGACCACCATTGGTAGCGCATCCAACAATGGCCGCAAGGGTAGTTCCGATCATAGTGCCGACGATTGACCACGTCCGGTATTGAGGTTGGCACACGATGACCGCCACTAAACAACAGCACCACGCGATACTCAAACCCAACATGCGAGGTGCGATTTGCTGCCGGTATGCCATGACCGCAAAAACGCCAATCACTAGTAACATCAACCACTGGCAATAGCGCCACAAACGATATTGCCGTGCCTCTACAGGTGATAAGTGGCTCGGGTCCCCCCCGCCATACATGGCCCAACGTTTGAAGTTCACGCTTTCCCCTAGCATATGAAGCACTTTGAGTTTAGCCTAAGGATTAACCGTTGGTGGTGCTCTCGGCCCCGCAGCGGTATGATGCCTGCCCTTTTTTTAATCGCACTAACGCTATGTTGTTATTTGTAGACAATCTCATCAACGTTGATTTCAGCTACCTGCATCCCGAGCGCGGCATGCTGGGTGAAACGTGGCTGGCCAGTACCGCACTCGATGGGGCATTGGATGCACAGGGTATGGTGTGTGATTTTGGCGATGTGAAAAAGCGGATTCGGCACTTCCTCGATACCAGCATCGATCACTGCCTGCTGGTACCCGCCCTCTCGGCCAATCTCACCCTTATTGAACAGGGCGAAGATATTGAGCTGACCTGGCATTACAGCAATGGGCGCACCTTGCGTTGTCGCTCGCCCAAGCAGGCCATCATATTGATTGATACCACCGAAATTACCCGCGACAGCGTGGCTCGCTGGTGCGTTGATCAACTCAAACCGCAATTTGCTGCGAGCATTGCCAGCTTGACCCTATCCTTTGCAGAAGAGTCTATCGACGGCGCCTTCTACCATTACTCCCACGGCCTGAAAAAGCACGGTGGCAATTGTCAGCGCATTGCCCACGGCCACCGGTCGCGTATTGGCATTTGGCGCAACGGCGCGCGCGATCACGCGCTTGAACAAAATTGGGCAAACCGCTGGCAGGATATTTACTTGGGTAGCGATGAGGATTTAGTGGCAGAGGGTGAGCTATTGAAATTCAAATATCGTTCACAGCAGGGCGACTTTGAATTGGATATGCCGGCCAGCCAATGCTACATGCTCGACACAGATACCACAGTGGAATGGCTGGCTACACACATTGCCAATACCCTTGCGCATGAGTGTCCTGGCGACACCATCAAAGTGCAAGCCTTTGAGGGCTTGCACAAAGGCGCAATTGTTGAATCAAAGGTGTAACTGTTCACAGCTTTGACCGATACGGCCCCTTAGGGGCCGCTCACCTTACTTTGCCAAATCGCCGCTTACTGGCTGCTCTGGCTGACTGACTTGATCCACAATCACCGCACACGCCGCATCGCCCGTGATATTCAGTGCGGTGCGAATCATGTCGAAAATTCGATCTAGTGCGAACAACAAGGGTAAGCCTTCGATGGGAATGCCCGCCGCCAACAATACCGCAACAACCAAAAACGACGGACCTGGCACACCGGCCTGACCAATGGCGCCCAGTGTTGATGTGAAGATAATGGCCAGATAGGCCGGCAAGCCTAAATCGACATTAAAGACCTGCGCAAAAAACACCGCCACCAAACCATAGTAAATAGCGTTGCCGCTCATATTAATGGTTGCACCCAAGGGCAGTACAAATGCGGCTGTGGGCTTAGACACTTTCAGCTCTTCTTCCACCACTTCCAATGTGACTGGCAGCGTTGCCATGGACGATGAAGTAGACAGAGCCACAGCTTGCGCCTTCTTCATTTTGGATAGAAATTCCCAAGGCGATTGCGACGACAAGAGCTTGACCAATAGCGGGTACACCACAAAGCCAAACACGAGAATGGCCATCACGTACACCACAAATAGGTTCATTACCAAATTCAACATGGCAAACCCGAACGTACCAACGGCATCGGCCATCAAGCCGAACACGCCCAGAGGGGCCAACCACATGACTACATTGATCATCCAAATAAAGGCGTTTACCAAGGTATCCAAGCCCGACAGCAAGGGCTGACGCTGAGCGGCTGGCTGCCGCGAAATGGCTACGCCAAGAAACAAACAAAACACCATAATTTGCAAAATATTGGCGTCATTGAGTGCTTGGAACACATTGACGGGAATCATCCCCAAAATTGTTTCCACAAAGCCCGGCACATGCCCCTTATCGGCCAGCTCACTGGAAAACAGATGTTCGGCACTGCTCAAGTCCACCCCTGCGCCCGGCTGAAACAGCTCGCCCGCTGCCAAGGCTAAGGCCACAGCCAACGCGGACGTCCCCAGGAAAAAGCCGAAGGTTGCCAATCCCAATTTACCGGCAGATGAACTGCCCCCCAAATTGGCGGCGCCTGCCACGATGGCTATGGCGATCAGCGGAATCACCAACATTTTAATGAGATTGATGAACAAATGACCGAGAGGGGCGAAAACCGATGCTGATTCGCCCATCATGGCGCCGGTAATAGTACCCACCACCATTGCGATGACTACCTGAACGCCCACATTTCCCAACGCAGATTTAAACTTATCCATGAGTGCCTCTAATTTTTATGACTGCTTATGGGACGAATAACGAGCACAGGCGCTCAGAGAAAACCGCCCCCTATCACAAAAGAGCCGGCTAATTAGGTGTACCTAAGAAGCCATCGGTAACGCCGCTGAAATTTTGCAATGCTTAAACCCGCGGCACTTGACGCATGGTTATTTTTCAATCAGTGACGCGCTGATAATACGCCTCACCCCTGCGGGGCGCCTGCACTAACATTTCGACGTCCCAAATCCGCAAAAGGCGCGAACTTGGTCGAACCCGCGAGGGTTCTTGCAATGCAGAGATGCATAAATGCAGCGGGCGCATGGATGCGCTGGAACTGCCACCCGACCATTGCTCCGCACAAATAAAAAGCCCCGGTCAAGCGAGCGAGGTTTTTTATTTGTATGGCGGAGAGGGGGGGGATTAGCGGCGCTGCGCTTGCTGATCTTCGCGCTGCGCACTACGGCTCGAACTGGGTTCTCATCCTATTTCACTTCAACACCATACAAAAAACCCCCGCCTTTTCGGGCGGGGGTTATGTGGAGGGCTGTGCACGGGGGGATTGATTCGCCGCCTTGTCGAACCCGAGGGAGTTCGATCTGCCGGGCCGGACGCCCCAATGCAGCGAGCGCAGGACGCGCTGGAGCTGCCACCCGACCATTGGTCCGCACAAATAAAAAAACCCCGCCTTTTCGGGCGGGGGTTATGTGGATGTCTGTGCACGGGGGGATTGATTCGCCGCAAAGCGGCTCACCCCTTCGGGGCGCCTCCGCTTCGCTGCGGCGTCCCAAATCCGCAAAAGACGCGAATTTGGTCGAACCCGCGAGGGTTCTTGCAATGCAGGGATGCATAAATGCAGTGGGCGCATGGATGCGCTGGAACTGCCACCCGCCCATTGCTCCGCACAAATAAAAAAGCCCCGCTCTAGCGAGCGGGGCTTTTGTGGAGGGCTGTGCACGGGGGGATTGATTCGCCGCAAAGCGGCTCACCCCTTCGGGGCGCCTCCGCTTCGCTGCGGCGTCCGGCGGCTATTCGCCGCCTTGTCGAACCCGAGGGAGTTCGATCCAACCCTTCTGCGCCATACAAAAAACCCCCGCCTAAACAGGCGAGGGTTTTGTGTATGGCGGAGAGGGGGGGATTCGAACCCCCGATACCGGATTAGGGTATACGCCCTTAGCAGGGGCGCGCCTTCGGCCACTCGGCCACCTCTCCAACAGGTGCGGCATAATACCACATCCATTAATAAATCAAAGGGTTATGTGCGTTTTTCTTATCTGAAAATTAGCCCAAAAAATGATCGCCAGAAACGAAAACGGCGGCCTAAAGGCCGCCGTTTGTGGTGCAATTCGCTAGGCTTTATTCTTCGCCGTCCTGCTTTTCTCGCTGAATGCGCTGGTAAATTTCTTCTCGATGCACGGCCACTTCTTTTGGTGCGTTGACACCAATGCGAACCTGGTTACCTTTAACACCAAGTACTGTGACAGTTACCTCGTCGCCTACCATAAGCGTCTCACCTATGCGACGTGTCAAAATCAACATCACGATTCTCCTTAAAATCATCCTGTTGTACAACGGTACCACAAATGTATGGATTACT
The DNA here is from genome assembly GCF_014192475.1 of Simiduia aestuariiviva. Lineage (GTDB taxonomy): Bacteria > Pseudomonadota > Gammaproteobacteria > Pseudomonadales > Cellvibrionaceae > Simiduia > Simiduia aestuariiviva. The sequence goes on along the minus strand of NZ_JACHXZ010000002.1, from coordinate 55,822 downwards.
GCCGTTGTTGGTTGTCACTAACCCACTTCCTGTTCTGCCCAGAGTCGCTCCAGCGAGCAGCTCCTTAAGTAAAGCCCAATATCGACAAAAAAGAAAACAAACCAGCAATTGTGGGGTAAAGAAGGGTTAGACGTAGCAAACCCTGTATACCCCAAGCTTTGAAGGCTATAAATTCAGCTCTTGGGGCTCTTTGTCCATTTCGAACGCAGCATGCAGTGCGCGCACAGCCAGTTCAAGGTATTTTTCATCAATTATCACAGAAATTTTAATTTCCGAGGTGGTGATCATCTGGATATTGATATTATCTTCGGCCAGCGCCTTAAACATGGTAGCTGCTACCCCTGCATGTGAGCGCATGCCCACACCTACGAGCGACACTTTAGCTACCTTGCCGTCGCAGATCACTTCGCGGGCACCGATTTCCTGGGCCACTGTTTCCAGGACGCTACGAGCCTTTTCCATGTCATTTTTATGGACGGTAAAGGTCAAATCAGTGGTTTTATCCGACGCCACGTTTTGTACAATTACATCGACTTCGATGTTCGCTTCACCCACTGGGGCTAGAATACGAGACGCCACACCCGGTAAATCGGGCACGCCGGCCAGAGTGACTTTAGCTTCGTCGCGATTAAAGGCGATGCCTGATACTACGGGTTGTTCCATGGTGTCGAGTTCCTCATCGAGGGTGATCAAAGTGCCGGGGCCATCCTGAAAGCTGTGCAATACACGCAATGGGACATTGTATTTGCCCGCAAACTCTACGGCGCGGATTTGCAATACTTTGGAGCCGAGGCTCGCCATCTCCAGCATTTCTTCAAATGTGATGCGATCTAAGCGGCGTGCGCTCGCCACTACCCGTGGATCGGTGGTGTAGACGCCATCCACATCCGTATAAATTTGGCATTCATCGGCCTTGAGCGCCGCCGCCAGCGCCACGCCCGTGGTGTCCGAGCCGCCGCGACCCAAGGTTGTGATGTTGCCCTGGTCGTCTACCCCTTGGAAGCCCGCCACGACCACTACCCGGCCCTGGCGCAGGTCATTGCGAATACGGGCATCGTCGATTTGCTGAATACGGGCTTTGTTATGGGCGTCGTCGGTCACGATACGCACCTGCCCACCCGTGTAAGAACGGGCATCGTAGCCACGCTTCTTAAGGGCCATACACAAGAGCGCAATGGTGACCTGCTCGCCCGTGGAAACCAACACGTCCATTTCACGTGGGTCGGGCGTGGGTTGAATCTGATGGGCCAAGTCAATCAGACGGTTGGTCTCTCCACTCATTGCGGAGACAACCACCACCATATCGTGACCCTGATCTCGGAATTTGCCGACTTTTTCGGCAACGGCCTCTATGCGCTCGATGCTTCCCACCGAGGTACCGCCGTATTTCTGTACCAACAGGCTCATGAAGAAGCCTTCCCCTATTCCTGAATATGTTTACTTAATTTCCCGCCGCACGCGGACGCGCAACTAAAGCACAATTTAACAACAAAGTTAAGATTTAGTTGCGCGCAACCCACAAAAACCGGAAAAAATTGCGGGCTAGCGTAATTGCTGCGCCAGCCACTCGGGGATACTGGCCAACATGGCTGGCAGGGCCGCCACATCACTGCCACCACCCTGCGCCATATCGGGACGGCCACCGCCTTTACCACCCAACAGGCCAGCGGCGTGGCGCATCAAGTCACCGGCCTTGACGCGGGCTGTCGCATCTTTTGTGACACCCGCGACGAGCGCCACCTTGTCGCCTTCTACGGTGGCTAGCAGCACCACCGCTGTACCGAGCTTATTCTTGAGCTGGTCAACGGTATCGCGCAGCGATTTACTGTCGACGCCTTCCAGCTGCACCGCCAATAGTTTTAATCCTTGCACATCGACGGCTTGAGAAATCAAGTCGCCGCTGGCTAGGGTCGCCAGCTTCGCCTTGGCTGCCGCCAACTCCTTTTCGAGGGTTTTATGGCTATTCAGCAATTGCTCGGTTTTTTCCTGCACCTGATCGGCACCGGTTTTGAGGAGACCAGCGAGGTTTACAATTAAATCCGTTTGGTGCTCAACTTGCGCCAAGGCCGCAGCGCCGGTTACCGCCTCTATTCGTCGCACGCCGGAGGCGATCCCTGTTTCTGCCACGATTCTAAATAAACCTATCTCACCAGTGCGCTGAACGTGGGTGCCGCCGCACAATTCAACGGAGAAGCCCGCGCCCATGGTCAAAACGCGAACACTATCGCCATACTTTTCACCAAACAGCGCCATGGCACCCTTGGCTTTGGCCGTCTCCATGTCGCACACGTCGGTAGTGACATCCGAATTTAAACGCACCTGTGCATTCACTAATTGTTCGATGATTTTTAGCTGAGCAGGCTGAACCGCTTCCGGGTGGCTAAAATCGAAACGCAGCCGCTCTGCATCCACCAAAGACCCCTTTTGCGTCACGTGCTCACCCAGCACTTGGCGCAATGCCGCGTGTAATAAATGGGTCGCTGAGTGATTGAGTGCCGTGGCCTGTCGCACATCCGGATCTACTTCACCGTGCAAATTATCTCCAACGCTAACGGAGCCCTCATGCAGCACGCCAATATGCAGGTGGTGACCACCCTGCTTGGTACAATCTTGAACTTCAAAGGTCATACCCGGCGCACGCAAGTAACCCGTATCGCCAACCTGCCCACCGGATTCCGCATAAAAAGGCGTTTGCTCGAGCACAATTACAGCGCGGTCGCCTGCACTTAACTGATTGACACTTTCACCCTCTTTCAAGAGCGCCACGACGCGGCAGTTACTCTGTAAATCGCGATAGCCCGTAAATTCTGTCTGGCCATCGAGTTGCAAGCTGGCAGAGTAATCCACCTTAAAGCTACCGGCCGCGCGCGCTCTTTGGCGCTGTGCGTCCATGGCTGATTCGTAACCGTCCATATCTAACTGCAAGCCGCGCTCGCGTGCGATGTCCGCCGTTAGATCGACGGGGAAACCGTAGGTGTCGTACAAAGTAAATACGGTATCGCCGTCAATGGTATCGCCCGCCATAGATTCCAACGCGGACTCTAGTACGGATAAGCCCTTATCCAACGTTTTAGCGAATTGCTCTTCTTCTGCCAAAATCGCCTTGGTAATTTGTGCGCCTTTGGCGCGCAATTCTGGATAGGCGTCACCCATCTCATCGGCCAGCGCGGCGGCAAGCTTGTGAAAGAACGGTTTTTGCTGACCCAGTTTATTGCCGTGACGAATGGCGCGTCGCATGATGCGGCGCAGCACATAGCCACGACCTTCGTTAGAAGGCATGACACCGTCAATAATCAAAAATGCGCAGGATCGAATATGGTCGGCAATCACACGCAGCGATTGGTTTGCCATATCGCTGCACTGGGTTACGTCGGCAGTGGCCTTTAACAGCGATTGAAATAGGTCAATTTCGTAATTGGAATGCACTTGCTGCATGACCGCAGAAATGCGCTCTAGCCCCATACCGGTATCGACCGAGGGCTTGGGCAGGGCTTTCATTGTGCCATCGGCCATGCGGTTAAACTGCATGAACACCAGATTCCAAATTTCGATATAACGATCGCCGTCCTCTTCCGGAGTGCCGGGCAAACCGCCGGCCACATCGGCGCCGTGATCGTAAAATATTTCGGAACTAGGACCACAGGGGCCAGTATCACCCATCGCCCAGAAATTATCTGAATTGTACTTGCCGCCCTTGTTGTCTCCAATCCGAATTATGCGCTCGGAAGCTAGGCCCACCTCTTTGTGCCAAATATCGAACGCCTCATCATCCTCGGCATAGATAGTCACCCACAACTTTTCCGTGGGAATGTTGAGACTGTGTGGCGCCGTCAAAAACTCCCACGCGAATAATATGGCGTCGCGCTTAAAGTAATCACCGAAGCTAAAATTGCCCAGCATTTCAAAAAATGTGTGGTGGCGCGCGGTGTAACCCACGTTCTCGAGATCGTTGTGCTTGCCGCCGGCGCGCACGCAACGCTGTGAACTTACGGCGCGGCTGTAGGGGCGCTTTTCATCGCCCAAGAATACATCCTTAAAGGGCACCATTCCCGCATTCGTGAACAACAAAGTGGGGTCGTTACCGGGAATCAGTGAACTTGAGGGCACAATGGTGTGCCCTTTTGATTCAAAAAACTTCAGAAAGGCGTCGCGAATTTCAGCGCTTTTCATAATGTACTTCCAATTTTCGTAAGTGTGCGCAGTGCGCGTGAACGTTGTAAAGACGGGCTACATGCCCAGTCCTGATTCCGAGTAGTGCTTATTGCCCAGTATGTGTAAGTGCAGGTGGAATACCGTTTGGCCGGCTTGCTCACCGTTATTAACAACAAGGCGGAAGGCCTCGCCACAACCCGCTTTGCGAGCGATTTCACCCGCTTTAACCATCAAGTGCCCCAACAGCGCTTGATCTTCTACCGAGGCATCGACTAAGCGTGGGATCGGTTTGCGTGGAATGACCAGCAAGTGTACCGGTGCCTGCGGATTGATATCGTTAATACATACGCAGTGCTCGTCTTCATAGACAAACGCCGTGGGGATATCGCCGCGAATAATTTTGCTAAAAATGGTGTCTTCACTCATGGCCTAGTACTCCGTTGCAGTTAGCGAGCGTGTGCGTCCTTTTCCTCTTGGGTCAGCGCGCGGGCTTCCGTTTCTAACATCACTGGAATGCCGTCGCGAATAGGATAGGCCAAGCCACTGGCCCAGCACACGAGCTCTTGCTTATCAGCAACATAGTCCAAAGGTGCTTTACTAACTGGGCACACCAAAATGCTGAGCAATTTTTGATCAATCATGATGAATCCTAGCGGGGCAAAGGGGCGATATAGTACAACGCCGACGGCTAACTGTCTTGGGATCGACGCGGTTTTATCAGATTTGTCGCGGCTTAATGCTGTGGCATGGGCCCAACTAGCGTTTGGGGATCTACACGCTCCGTAAACCAGTTCATACGCCAGTCTAAATGAGGCCCAGTAGCGCGGCCCGTGGCACCTACTTTGGCAATGGGGTCACCCTGTGCCACCCGCTGCCCCTGCGTCACCAATATGTCTGACAGATGAATGAAGGTGGAAGTTAGGCCGTGGCCATGATCAATGATTAAGGTCCCGCCTGAAAAGAACATGTCTTTGTGTGCCAAACGCACGTCTCCACCCGCGGGCGCAACCACCACTGTCCCCTTGGGGCGCGCGATATCGACGCCATAATGGGGGTTCTTCGGAACGCCATTGTAGATTCTCTGGCTGCCGTAGACCCCCGATATGGGGCCCGTCAAAGGCCACTGAAACGCTTGGTTGAAATCCACTAGGTCGCTATTAATATCCCGAGCAGCCCAGGTGAGCGCAGACTCCTTTCTTATCCGTTCAAGCTGCTCTGCTGGCGGCGTCACCGTCTTGCTTGGCACGCCGTTAACGCGCTGGAGATTGTATTGGCGGGGCACGATGGCGAGCGACAAATTGTGTACGGTTTGATCTTGGGTAATGGCTTTGAGGTCGACCTTGGTGGCGTCACGTCCTATGCCAAACACAAATTCACCGTTTGGCCCTAAACGCAACTGGCGCTCACCAACGTACAGCGTAAATTCCGGTGGACAGACACCACGTACGACTGATCCCTGTGTGTAGCTCGCGGCCAAATTAAAATCTGCTAACCGAGGGCTTGTGGCTGCAAAACTCAAAGGGCTGATTGCCAATAACACAATACTTAAAACCCAATACCTAACCTGCTGCGCCATATCTACTCCATGCATGTGGTCACTTAGTTAATTGCAATTTTCCTTTACTTGAGGCCATACAATACCAGTAAGCTTTGGGCAAAAGAAAATCCCGGAGCCAAAATGGCAACGGGATTCTCGAGGTTGCGCACGCCTGAACCTTAGCTATCGATGGTTAGATTGCCACCACTAAGCAGGCTGTCGACAATTTGCTGCGTGGTCAAGGTGTTGCCGGCAGTAATATCCACACCTTGCAGCACGATTATCTGACTGACATCAAAAGTAGCGCCGGCGTCGGTATCGATGCTGATGTAGGTATTACCGTTATTGAAATTGAATTGCAGGTAATCTTCGATGTTGCCGCTTTCTTCGCCGATTAACAGGTCTGCCAAATTCAAGATATCGCCATCGGCCTGATTGAAGTCAGTGACTACATCGGTGCCAATATTGCCATTGACCCACGCAAAAGTATCGCTCCCATTGCCGCCGGTTAGCGTGTCGTCGCCGCGCCCACCAAAGAGCGTGTCATTACCTTCGCCGCCAATCAGGGTATCCTGATCTTCACCGCCGTAGAGGATGTCATCACCGGTGCCGCCATTCAGTAAGTCATCGCCGGCTTCGCCCACTAACAGGTCGTTGCCGGAGCCGCCGTAAAGCTGATCGTTACCTTCACCGCCATACAGCTTGTCGTCATCGGCACCACCAAATAAAAGGTCGTTGCCATCACCACCGATCAAAATGTCGTTGCCTATACCGCCATCCATAAGATCGGCACCGCCATCACCCGCGAGATGATCGTCTCCCTCTTCGCCGTACAGCTCGTCGTTGTCAGCACCGCCGGCGAGGTAATCGTTGCCGGTTCCACCGCGGATAATGTCCTGTCCGGCACCGCCGGAGATACTGTCGTGTCCCGCACCACCTGTTAGCGTGTCGTTTCCAGCAGCACCGACAATGGCGTCATTGAGATCCCCGCCAATGATGTTGTCATTACCGGCCGTGCCTTGGATGCGATTGTCGATTGTGTACAGCGCCAACTGTGCTGTATCTGACTGCCCGTCGTTGTCGGTGAGGGTGTATTCAACCAATTGAGGGGCAATTGCGGTCGCAATAGGCGCAGGTGCTGTTGGTGTGAAATCCACTCGCTGGATACTGTAATCCCCATTTCCTGCCGTCGTCAGCTCGATGCGACGAACACCGGAAAGATTACTAAAGGTTTGTGAGTCTGCACCGGTCAACGCAACGGTAGTGATGACATTATTTGCATCATCGTAAAAAGTGACCGACCCTTGGCCCGCATCGTAGCCAAAGTACAATGTGATATCTTCCACACCCTCTGCATAGCGAGCGCTATCGAAGGTCAGAATAATATTGTCACCGCCATCGGCGCTATCATCCCATTGATCGTTGTTACTATTAACGCCGATACCGTTGGCGCCGTTATAGGTAATCACAGGGCTACCATTAGCAGTGGTTGACGCGGTTACACCTTGATCAGCACTACCATCGGTAAAGGATTCAGAAACGGGCGTCAAATCAACGGATGCGTCGGGCGTATACTGATAGAATCCATTGCTGCGCATTACAAACGTTGATCCGTCGTTCGCATCAGTTACAGTTACTTCGTTGACTTGATTTCCTTCTAGATCAAAATCTACATCGTATACCCAACTCAAACCGCTTCCATTGGAGCCCGAAGGCTCTGATGCTGAAGGCATTACAGGGTCGTAAGCAATATTTTGTAACGTGAATCCATTACCTGCAGTCGAGCTTATTTCTATGCGTGCTACGCCCTCGTAGGCACTAAGATCCAACAAATCATTGGTGCCAAACTGTGTAAATGGACTGCCACCCAACTCCACGCCATCGGCGTCGAACAACCTGACCTGCGCGCGATCAGAGTTGCCAAAATTATTACCCATAGCCAATTGCAGCCCGGTGACACCGTAGGGCAATGCTGACTGATCCCAGGTAATAACCATCACCTCATTGGCATCAATTTCATCATCTGTATCACCCGTCACACCTACACCGCGATCACCACCACCGGTATCGAAAGTCAGTGTTGCCGGACTACCATTTCGAGTGGCGGTGATGGCGAAATTTGAATTATTAATACTTGCCTGTGACGTTACCGTGACGCTTTCGGATTGGCCAGTCACTTGTTGCACTGGTGCTAGATCTAACGTCAGATCCAAACCTTTATAAGAGAAGGAAGTTACCTTGGCATCATCTACTACTTTATCAACACCACCGCCCTGCGCGGCAAAAGGCGTAAATCCTGCACCCAATGACGGGCCACCATCGGTACCTAAACCGGTGACGACGTTACCCGCCATGGTTTCATAATGCCCTGCGGTATGCAGATCATCACGCGCATCCGGCTTGTCATCAACGATGTTAAATTTGGCTGTTGCAGATGCGGTGTCGCCATCGCCATCGAGCACGGTGTAATCGAACTGGAAACTCACTTCCGCAGTGCCATTAGGTGCAATAAACAGGTAGGAGCCGGTGGCGAAATCCATGGTGAAGGTGCCGTAGGCAAATCCATCATCGGCATTGAGCGTCACTTTAGTGCCATCGACTTCCAAACTACCGGGCAATGCAGGGGACACTGTAAAGTTAGTGCCATCATAATTGATGGTATGTAACACCGCCGGATCGCCTAGCAAAATTTCGATAGACGACACATAACCACCATCGGCGCCCATTGAAACCTTGGTAATGGTTCCCTCTTGGGTAATATTGCCACCGAACGCCGTGGGCACAGTGCTCAGCAATTCCGACTCGAGTTGAGTCAAATCGGGAACATGCAACGCAGAATCCACGTGACCATGACCTTGGCCGAGCGAATCGATATTGTGAATATAGTTAAGTGCATCCAAGTTGCTCGGTAGACTAGAGCCTATACCCACAGCGTAGGATTGAACGGAATTTGAATTTACGAATTCTAAATAGCCACTACCTTCCGGTGACGTGCCCGCATTCGGTTCACCATCTGAGATAAAGTACGAAATATTTTGTACATTATCGGCAGGATTCTGGGCATCAATATCCGCCTGAAGTTGGTTCTGTATTTCGGTAGTTGCATTAACGTAGTTAGTGCCGCCATTCGCATTTACAGTATTCAAGCCCGCAGTAAAGTCTGCCAAACTTGTGTAAGTACCAACGACATTCGCAGCATTAGCAAATGAAATCAGTGTAACTGTTACCTGCGTAGACTGATTAAAGTACTCTGCCGCCAACGCGTTTAATGCCTCTTTTGCCAAGAACATACGCGTTGGTTCACCAGCATCTGGCGGATTATTACCCGTTGTAGCACCCCACGCCATACTGCCGGAGGCATCCAAGGTCAGCATCAGGTTAAATATTTTTTCCTCTGACTCGGGAATCGTTTGCGCTACATTCGACGCAATCGGCACGTCATCCACAATGGTTATAGTAAGGACATCAGAGAGCGCAGCACCGCTGGTAAAGTTATAGGTAAATTGCTCTTGAACATCGCTGCCGGTGTTGTCTGCGCTATTCAACTGGTATGAGTATTCACCTGTATTTGCATCAACAGTCAGCGTGCCAAGTGGTGTCGTAACAGTAATGACACCGCCAACAGCCGTGTAAGGGGTGCCATTGAAATCGATACTATCGATGAGGCCACCGCCGGATCCGTCATTATCAAACAGGTTGCCGGTGGCAACTGCAGACTGGCCCGCAACACCACTGCCGTTTGATAATCCACTTTCATAAACCGTATTAAAGTCGGGCTGTGTTGAACCCACGGTCAAGGTCGTAGTACCCACAGTCGTCAGTTCACCATCATCAACTGTATAGGTGAATGCATCGATGGCTTCAGTACTGCCCGCTTGGAATAACAATGTGGTCAATTGCGCCATGGTTAGCACATCACCCACATTCACCGCTGTTACACCATCGGAATAGGTGACAACGCCTGTGGTCGCACCAGGTATGCCCGTCACCGTAATTAATAAATTGGCATCGTCAGAATCAACATCGGTCGGCGCTTGAATATTCATTGGCGCACCGGCTGTGCCCTCCACAACAAATCGGTCGTTGTCGAATACTGTAGGTGCATCGTTAACTGGGTCTACGGTTAACGCCATTGAATCGCTGCCAAATATGTTGGCATAACTTTCATCGAATGCCTCAACGGTAACTGTACGCGTTGACGCCGATGGATTTTCAGAGCTATTTAGATAGGTAATAGTCTCCAACACCGTGATGTATTCACCGATATCGGCACCGCCGGAGAGCGTTAGTTCCCATGTGGTACCAGTTTGACTTACCACTGCATTGACGTTAGTGCCCGCCGTCAAATAATTCATGACATCTTGGCTATTCAAAAAGCCATCAATCGTAACGACTACGGATGACAGATTTGAACTGTCAGCATCTGCAATTGAAATACCATTGAACAAATTGTAAGCCGCGGCATTTTCTTGATAGGTAGCATCAGCCAAACCAGAAACGACTGGCGCTTCTACGACTGTGTTAGACACATCAATGGTTACTGTTGCGGTATCGAATTCACCATCGGCATCAGTCAGGGTATAGGTAAATGTATCCGTACCTACATATCCAGCGGCAGGGGTATAGGTAAACGTGCCGTCGTTGTTATACACCACTGTGCCGCCGTTGGGCGTGGTGGTCTGATAACCAGAAATGGCGGCGCCATCTACCAAGGTATCATTGGCAAGGACATTACCTGTCACTAACGGTTGGTCTTCGCTGGTGATATAGGTGTCATCCTCGGCAATAGGCGCACCGTTATTGGCACCAATGGTACCAATTGCTTGTACACCGTCTGCGGTTAGATGTGAGCCTGGAGCAAAGTTAACAGTCTGGTTAAAATTCGACAGATTTAGATAGAAATCTTCATCGCCTTCAAACACGTTACTGTCACTATTTACCGTAATTGTGACAGTTGTGGACGTACTGCCCGCAGCGATAGTTGCGGTCAAAGGTCCAGCAGTGACGTAATCACTTCCGCCGGTGGCCGTTCCACTCACCGTTTCATAGGTAAAGGTCAAATCTGAGGCGGGCGGCGTATCGATATTGATCGTAAATGTCAGTGTAGTAGTGCCGGACTGTGGCTCCTGTACAGAGACATCAGCGACAGAAACCGTTGGTACCAATACCATTGCGATTGTTGTGTGTGCGGTATTACTCCAATCCGTACCGTCAAACACTGATACTTGAATATCTTTGTCAGCACCACTCGCGGAGCCATCATTGCTGTATTGAACAGCGCGAATTGCTTGTTGGTAATTCGCTAACGACGCATTGCCGGATAAGGTTATCAATCCGGTTGAGGGGTCGTAAGCACTTGCAGTGATGCCTGCAGGTAACGCACCGATTGTTAACAAATCACCCGCTTCTACATTGCTAATTTGGATTCGGGCGCTGGTTAGGGTTGTGTGGTCTGGATCACTAATTGATACATCAATGTCAGCAATGCGAACAGCTGAGCCACCTTCTGTATACGTTGTTTGGTAGTCGGAACCTGTAGCCCCACTTGAATTATTACCGTCTAGATCAATAGTCGACACGTCGTTCGCGCCGGTGATCGTGATCGTCTGGGTTTCGGTCGTGCCGTCATCACTGGTGAAGGTGATGGTGTCGGTCATCGTCTCACCCGCCGCCAGCGCCTGCACCGCCGCGTTGCTGTTGTCCAGCGCGTAGGTCCAGTTGCCACTGCCGTCCACGGTCACGCTGCCGTAGGTCGCCGTGCTGCTCGCCAGGCTCCCTTCGCCGGTATCCGCATCGGTAATGCTCACGGTGCCGCTCGCGGTGTTGTTGCCCGCGTCATCTTCGGTCACCGCGGTGTCGGTGGCCGTCACCGTGATCGCCGCCGCGTCGTTCGCGCCGGTGATCGTGATCGTCTGGGTTTCGGTCGTGCCGTCATCACTGGTGAAGGTGATGGTGTCGGTCATCGTCTCACCCGCCGCCAGC
>NZ_JACHXZ010000002.1:0-44054 GCF_014192475.1 Simiduia aestuariiviva | reverse complement strand
CATCGGTAATGCTCACGGTGCCGCTCGCGGTGTTGTTGCCCGCGTCATCTTCGGTCACCGCGGTGTCGGTGGCCGTCACCGTGATCGCCGCCGCGTCACTCACCGCATTCACGGTCACAGCAATCGTTGCCGTGTCCGTACCACCCCGGCCATCGCTGATGGTGTAGCTGATGGTGTCGGCACCGTTGTAGTTGGTGTTCGGGGTGTAGCTCAAGGTGCCGTCGGGGTTGATGGTGACTGAGCCGTTGGTGGCACTCGCTGCCGTCACGGTCAGGCTATCGCCATCTGCGTCGGTGTCATTGCCGAGCACGTCGATATTGCTAACCGCCGTGTCTTCGTCGGTGATAATCGCTGTGTCATCGTTCGCTACCGGGGCAATATTGGCCGCAACAACAGCGCCTGTGGCCGTCGATAGAGGGCTTTCTGCAAACCCCTGATCATCGGTGTAAGTCGCCTGTACGGTAATGGCGCTACCGATCTGTGCGCCGGTCAAGGTATAGGTGTTGCCGGTCGCGCCGCCGATGGCGACGCCGTCTGCGTACCATTGGTAGGCAATGGGTCCGGTGGCGCCGTCTGGATCGCTGACGTTTGCGGTTAAGGTTTCATTTTCTTGAGGCGTGCCTGTAATGGTCACGTTTGCGCCGTCGTTGACGGCAACTACCGCCGCTGTAGCCGTCGAACTAGGGCTTTCTGAGAAGCCCTCGTCATCGGTATAGCTAGCCTGCACGGTGATGGATTTGCCCACCTCCGCATCGGTAAGGGTTAAGGTACTGCCGGTAGCACCGACAATGGCCACGCCGTCGGCGAACCATTGATAAGTGACAGCGCCCGTGGCGCCGTTGGCGTCGCTGATAGTCGCCGTTAGTGTTTCATCTTCAACAGCGTTGCCGCTGATCGCTACCGAGCCGGCCGTGTTTGGCCCTTGCACTTGATAGGCAAGCTGACTGGAGACTTGCTGGCTATTGCCGGCTGCATCGGTGGCGGTAAAGCTGGCGCTGATGGTCTGATCGGGATCGGCCTGTAAATCGGCACCGGCCACTTCGATGCTGAAGTTACCACTGGCATCCACTGCACCGGTGTAATTGACACCGTTAATGGCAAGACTGACGAGATCACCGGTGCTGAAATCACCGGTCACGCTACCCGTAATGACCACAGGGCCTGCCGCTTCATCTTGACTCAGGCGATTATCGGCGGTGACCGCGGATGTGAAATTAATGGTGGCATCGGCTTGGGTATCGATACCAAAACTACGAATAGCCTGAACGGAGCCCGCATTGACGGTCAGATTGTATTGACCATCTGCTGCTGCGAGCAGGTCGGCAGCGGGTACCGTGGCACTCCACTGGCCGTTGGCGACTTGCGCCTGATAGCTATTGCCATTAAACGAGACGGTGACCAAACCACCATCGGGCACATTGGCGGCGTTGCCCGTCAGCGTCAACGGCTGGCTTTGCTCTTGGGCATTGATAATGTCATCGATAGCCAGCGGATTAATGGACAATTGGGGCGCGGGCGTTGCGCCAAAGCCGTCGCTGTCTCGACCGCCAATGTCTTCAAACCGGCGGTTGGAGTCATATCCGATGGTGGACGTTTCGAAGCCGCTTTCTGGGGTTACGCGCTCGGCGGTGAGATCGACGCGAATGCCGCCTGTGCCAGCACTGTCTCCGCTACCAAACACCTGATTGCCGGCCGCCGCGGCTGGCAGTACTTCGTCGAGGCTCCGCCCCTCTTCCAAGGCCTGTTCAATGGCTTCAAAGTTAACGCCCGCTTGCAGGCTACCCTCTTCCGCTTGCTTGTCGAGCTCAGCGAGAAACGCCTTGTCAAAGCGCAGAGTTTCATTTTGACCCAAGGTGACAATGGCACCTTCACCTACGGCCATTAACAGCACAGCATTGGGGCCAGTGGTGAGCCATTCATTCAACGCCACGACGTCGTTGGCGGAAAGCGGACGTCGCTCCCCATTCGCATCGGTAACCCACGCATCCCCCTGCACAGCCATGATTCGGGTTAGGGTTACAGTTGCTGAGAACGCGTTAGCCATAGCTCACCTCAAAATACGAAAACACCGAGCAGTGCCCGGTTATGGTTCGGCCATAGCCGAGTTACAACATCTAACAGTTTAGCGGCTAATCACCACTTAAATAGGCCGTTAGATCGCCCATGGCATTCAAAATTCGGTATTGCGCAAATAGTCGATCATAATTGGCACCAATCAATGCCCTTTTAGAATCCAATACTTCATTTTCAGTGTTTAATAGATCTAAAAGTGTGCGCCGACCAATATTGAATTGCTGCTGGTAGGCCTTGCGGGTCGAGGTTGCCGCGCGCACATGCTCTTGCAGGTAGCGCAATTGGCTACTCACTGCCTCGTAGTTACTCCAGGACAAACGCATGCTTTCGACCACCTGACGGTGGGTGTTGTTGCGAATCTCGCGCGCCTCTTCCAACAGGTAGGCCGTTTGGCTGCGACGGGCCTTATCGGCGCCGCCATTGAAGAGGTTGTAACGCATGCGCAAGGCGACAATCAGATTTTCATCCTCGCCTTCAACGCCGCCTATGTTGTTGTCCAACCGCTTGTCCGCTTCCAGCTGAATTTGCGGCCAGTAGCTGCTGTCTGAGGCTTCATACTGGGCTTGTGCTGCGTTCACATCGGCCACAGCCGACAACAGGGTTGGATGGCGCTCCAGTGCCTGACCGACCGCGGCCTCCATGGTGGCGGGCAACGGTAAGCTTTGATCCGGCATGGTCATGGAGTTGGTATCGGGCAGGAATCCGACCACACGGTAAAAGTTGGTGCGTGCGTCCAGTAAGTTATTTTCCGCCACGACCAAGTTGCTGTTCGCCAGCGCCAAGCGCGCCGAGATTTGATCCAAATCGGCTCGACTGCCAACCCCAGAGCGGTTGCGCAAAACCATTTGGTCATAGATGTTCTGATGCTGCTTAAGGTTTTCTTTGGCCAGTTTCATGAGATCCAGCTGGCGCAGCAGGTTTAGGTACACTTCTGCGGTGCGCAGTGTGACGGACTCGGTCGATGCGAGGGCCAGATAGGATGCGCTATCAACCCGAGCGGTCTGGCGGTCAACTTCATCGGATGTCGCAAACCCGTCGAACACCATTTGCCTGGCCTGCAACGACAGTTCGTTGCGGGTGAGCCTGATGACGTCATCTTGGGTGCTGGGCTTGCGGGTTTCCTCGTAACCCACGCCGGCTGTGGCATCTAACCGAGGCAAAAACCCCGATTTGGCCAGTCGAACTTCAGCCTTGCGCGCATTGATTTCATGGCGAGCAGCGAGAATTTCTGGATGGGATTCCAGAGTATGCTTCACCGCATCTTGAAGTGATATAGCGTGACTGGAAGCCGCGACGCCCCACATGACGCTGGCGACGATAAGCGAACGAATTGCGATCATTTGCTACTAAAGCTCCTAAAGGTCCATCTAGCTCATTCTTTTGAATGATTTGTAATGTGACCAATTTCACATTCTTTGGCGCCAGAATGCAATTTTGGCTTAATAAAACTTCCTAAAGTGCGTTTTTATATAACCCAACGGTTATTTCAGACACCTAAATTTACGAATAACACCCTTGCAACACGCAAGGTTATTCCAACGCTAGGGTATATTCTCTTATGGAATAGGCAAGTGACAGGTTAAAACCTGCCATTTTTAAGACAAAAAACGCGAAGTCGATCGCTATTCTTAAGGTTTTGGCTATAAAAATGGTCCCTGCACCGAGAGACTTAGCGCTCCCTTAATGCCAACTGCTTAGTTTTTAGTATTGGCTTAAGAAGATAGTCTAGTATGGTTTTTTTGCCAGTGAGGATATCCACGCTGACGACCATGCCGGGAATGATCGGCATCAATTGCTCTTCGGTGCCCACAAAGGCTGCGTCCGTTTCCACGCGCACCAAATAATAGCTATCACCCTCTTCATCCACGATGGTGTCGGGGCTGATATTAACTACCCTGCCAGACAGGCCGCCATGGATGGCAAAGTCATAGGCGGTGACCTTAACGTTGGCCACTTGGCCGGGGCTGATAAACGCAATATCAGACGGTCTAATTCTAGCCTCTACCAATAATTTATCTTCACTTGGCACAATCTCTACGATATCTACCCCTGGACGGATCACACCACCAATAGTATCTACCATCATCTGCTTGACGGTGCCGGCGACAGGAGAGCGCACCAATGTCCGCTTTACGCGATCTTCAGCGGCCTTACTGGATTGAATCTGACGGGATAATTCACCGCGCACCTCAGCCAGCTCAGACTGCACCTCCGACTGAAATACCAGTCGGCTGGCCTCCAGCTTTTCTTTGACTTCGTCGATAGCCGCCCGAGCCCGGGGAATTGATAACTGCGCAGCCTCCAACTCACCGAGCAAATCGTTGCCTTGGCGCTCAAGGCGCAGCATTTCCACCTCAGACACGGCGCCGTCTGCCACCAGTGGCCGAGTGAGATTCAATTCGCTCTCCAGCAGCTTGTAACTGCGCTCCAGTTGGTTAGTGCGCGCAACCAACTCGCTCATTTCCTGCTCTTTTTGTAGCAACTGTTCGCGGATCACTCGCTCATTGGTTTTGCGTTCAAGCTTGCGACTTGAATACAAGGCGATCTCTTGCGCCACAAATTGCGGATCGACACCTTCGATCCCCTCGGGGGCAAACTCTTCCCCTGCGGCTTCCGCTTCTAGGCGCGCGACCTTTGCGGTCAACTGATCCAAGGTGACGTCTGTCTCTTGAAACGATGAACTGAATTGCGTGTCATCGATACGCAATAACGGCTGCCCACGGGTGACCATTTCACCTTCGCGCACAAATATCTCTTGCACGATGCCGCCTTCAAGGTTTTGGATGACCTGCAGCTTTTGCGATGGGATAACGCGCCCTTCGCCCCGGGTAAATTCATCCACCGCGGCCATAGCGGCCCACACCAATATCAGAAGTACAAAGGCTAAAATCGCCCACAACAGGATCTGCCCACCCTTGGGCGACTGCTGCAGCACCGCTGCAGCCGACGAATTCATGTAATTGAGATCTTCCTCATACTGCGGTCGCTCCGCAGGATCTTCCTCAGCGCCGATAAAGCGCCGCCATTCAGTGAGCCGTCGCAACACGTAACTGCCCCTTCTTCAATGCTTCTAACACCGCGTCTTTCGGTCCATCGGCCACCAATCGACCTTGATCCAAGACGATGATTCGATCCACCAGTGACAACAGTGAGGTTTTATGCGTCACCACAATAAGGGTGCGCCCTTCAGTTAAATCCGTCAGGTGGCGCTTCAAACGCTCTTCTGTGCTGTTATCCATGGCGGTGCTAGGTTCGTCCAGAATGTAGATCGGCGGCGCGTTCAAGATGGCTCTGGCAATCGCAATACTTTGTCGCTGTCCACCAGACAAAGCGGCACCTCGCTCACCCACTTGACGGTCGAGCCCCTGGGGATGTCGGTTGGCAAACTCAGCAACGCCACTCAACTCAGCTGCGCGCAGAAGATCGGCATCCGTGGCTAATGGATTTCCATAGACAATATTCTCGCGAATAGTGCCGAAAAACAGTGTGACGTCTTGCGGCACAGAGCCAATGTGCGCGCGCAACTCAGACGGATCAACCTGACTGAGATCAATGCCATCCACCAGCACCGCGCCCTGGGTTGGTCGATACAAGCCCGTCATCAGTTTTTGGACGGTACTTTTTCCGGAACCAATCCGGCCAATAATGGCCACGTGCTCACCCGGCGCAATTTTGAAACTGACATTGTGCACGGCCCACTGTTTTTCTTCTGGATAGGCAAAATTCACGGCGTCAAACGCGATGGCCCCACGGATGTCATTGCGCTGAACAAAAGGCTTTTGCTCATTGCGCTCCTGCGGCTTGCTAACGATTTCTTCTAAGGAGTCCAAGGCGGTTTTGGTTTGATGGTAGTTCACCATTAAGCCTGCCACTTGAGCCATGGGGGCCATGGCCCTTGCCGACAACATAACACAGGCAATGAGGCCGCCCATGGTGAGGTCTTTCGCCGCGATTTCGTACACCCCAACGATCACTAGCACCACTGCAGCGAGTTGCTGGATGGCGCCAGCCCCCACTGTTGTGGTGGCTGACAATAGCCGAACCTGCTGCCCCCATTGCGCCAGGTGGCCCACAGATTTTTCCCACAGGCGCTGCAATTTGCCTTCTGCGCCAATCAATTTCACGGTCTCAAGCGCGGTTAACGTCTCCACCAATGTGGCATTCTTTTGCGCCGAAGAACGGTAGGTTTCCTCGACGGCCACGCCCAGTTTGCGTTGCATAACCAGCGAAAATAACAGAATGACGGGAATGGCGGCCAAGGGAACCCACACCAATGGCCCGCCGATATACCCAATGACCAACAAAAAAAGCAGCGTAAAGGGCAAATCCACAAATGCGGTGACCGTTGTGCTGGTGATAAAGCTGCGTATGGATTCAAAATCGCGCAGTTGGCTGGCAAAAACGCCGACCGACTGCGGGTGCGCTTCGTACCGTGCACCCAACACGCGCTCGAATATAAATGCAGACAACTGCACATCGGCCTTTTTACCGGCCACCTCAATAAAATAATTGCGCAGTAATTTAAGTATCAAGTCAAAGCCGTACACCAAACAAACACCGATAGCCAAAACCCACAAGGTTTCCAACGCATCGTTAGGCACTACCCGATCATAGACATTCATCACAAACAGCGGGTTTGCCAAGGCAAATAGATTAATTAATACAGAGGCAATCAGCACATCGCGATAGATCCGCCAAGACTGGCCAATGACACGCCAAAACCAGTGACCTTGATGATCTTTAGACAGGTTTTCCGTGCGTTCATCATAGCGGTGCTCAGGTTTGCAGTAGATGCTGTAACCGCTATAGCTTGCAGCCAATTCTGACTCTGTAGTGATGATCTCCCCTTCCGAGTGGCTGTCGAGTAGTCGCAACTCACCGCTTGGCAGTCGCTCCAGCAAAATAACCGCCTGATTTTCCTCCAACAATAGAACCACAGGCAAAACCAAGGAGGGGATAGCATCGAGTTTGCGCTGCACGACTTTAGCGGACAAGCCGGCACGTTTAGCGGCGCGCACGAATAACTCTGGGGTTAAACAGTTATTGACGAGAGGTAAACCGGCAATCAGCGACGTGGCGGAGCACTGATGGTGCTCGCGCTTGGCCAACATTAATAAACAATCGAGCAGCGGATCTTGATGTTGGGTGCTAATGTCAGGGTTCGGATCTACCAAGGCCTCTGAATTCATTGCTATGCTCTTGTGTACACGTTAACTCAGCATAGTCTATTAAGCCCCGTTATAGGTCAACATATGCCCTTCGTAAAACGCGACACAATGGGTCGAATCGTCAGCCTTCACGGCACCGCAGACGAAGCCAGCGAGCAGCTTTCCAGCGACCACCCAGAGGTTGAGCGTTTTTTAGCCCAATCCACTCACCCCGCACCGGATGCCTACAAGCGCGCGCTGGCGGAGTCTGATCAGGACATAGCCAGGGTCACAGAGGATTTGATACACCTGCTGGTGAATAAAAATTTGATTTTATTTACCGATCTACCGCCAGTTGTCCAGAAAAAACTACTCGACCGAGAGCGGCTGCGCTCCCACCTTCAGCAGCGTGAAGACAATTTTTTGGACGATAGTGAGTTGCTATAAATCGGTGGGCTTACACAGATTCGCGCTGGATTAGCGAAGACTTTACACGCTGATACTGAACGGGGGTGTCTGCAGACTTTAATTGCAATAATAACAATTGCGCGGCTTGTTGGGCCATGGTGGCGATGGGCTGCCGAACAGTGGTCAAACCGGGCCATATTTGTTCAGCGGCAGGAATATCATCGAACCCTGCGACCGCCACCTCACTGGGAATTTTACGCCCTAATTTATGGGCTAATTTAATGGCGCCTGCAGCCATTTCGTCATTTGACGCGAAAATTGCTGACGGTGGATTATTGGACAACAACAGTTTTTCCGCTGCATAGTAACCCGACTCGAAACTATTAAGGCCTTGCACCACTAACTTGGCGTCCACGGGAATTCCCTGATACATCAACGCCTTTCGGTACCCTTGGTACCGATTAGCCATGGCCTTGTGGTCTGGGTGACCCAAAATATAGCCGATGCGCTGATGGCCTTTCTCAATGAGACGGGTGGTCATTGCGAATGCGGCCTCTTCGTCGTTCGTCATGACACTCGAGCACGGTAAGCTATCATCTGCCGGCGCTATCACCACCACCGGAATATGCATTCCAATAAGCCTGCGCACAAGGTTTTCATTGTCAGATAGAGGCGGAGTTAGCACCACACCATCTACTCGCGACTGCCGAATAAGATTCGCGACCTGCTGCTCCAAATCCCCGTCGGTGTGATCGCAAGGGTGGATAAGCAAATCGTATCCCGCAGGTTTACATTCGGCCAAAATGCCGTTTTGTACGTCAATAACGTAACTGGCTGAAGGGTTGTCGTACAACAATGCAATCAGGAAAGAGCGGTTGCTTGCCAAACTTCGAGCCGACTGACTGGGGTGATACCCCAACTTATCAATCGCCTGCTGCACTTTGTCTCTTGTTGCCGCGCGAACATTGGGTTCGCGATTGACGACACGGGATACGGTCTTTATCGACACACCGGCCAATGCCGCCACATCATCAATAGTTGCCTTTGCCACGCACGATTTCCTATCTCTGCAGATACCAAATTAGCCGCCCACCAGATGGTGCGCGGCCGCATAACGCACCTATTTTACAGCCTGCCCCACACGCACAATTTTCATGGTGTTAGTACCACCCAAGACGTTCATAAAGTCGCCCTTGGTTATCACCACCAAATCGCCATCCGCGACGATCCCGCGAGACTTGAGCTCGTCCACAGCGCTTTGGTTAACCAGCTCACTGGCCACTTTTTCGTTATCAAATGGTATCGTATGCACACCGCGAAACAGTGCCACGCGCGCCTGCGTTTCCGGCTGACGGGAAAATGCAAATATGGGTAAGCCGCTGCGAATACGGGACATCAACAAGGGCGTGCTACCCGATTCGGTCATACAAATAATGGCCTTAACGCCCTGCATGCGACTGGCGGCAAACATCGCAGAAATGGCGATAGCCTGATCCACCGACGCCAAATTAACATCGAAGGAATCCACAGAGGACACGGCCTTAGGATGAGTTTCCGCGCCCAGAATAACGCGCGCCATGGCCTCGACTGTTTCAACAGGGTATTTGCCCGCAGCGGTCTCCGCTGACAACATCACTGCATCAGTTCCATCCAACACGGCATTTGCCACATCGAATACTTCTGCGCGCGTCGGCAAGGGGCTATTGATCATCGACTCCATCATCTGCGTCGCAGTGATGACAACCTTGTTCAGTTTGCGCGCGCGTGAAATAAGATCTTTCTGAACACCAATCAGCGCTGCATCACCAATTTCAACACCCAAATCACCACGCGCAACCATGACTGCATCGGACGCGCAAATAATGTCATCCAGACAGTCGGTATCGTTAACGGTTTCTGCGCGTTCAATTTTGGCTACAATGCGGGCATTGCCGCCGGCGCGAACCAGTAGATCGCGCGCGCGATGAATATCGCTGGCTTTACGGGGAAAAGACACCGCCAAATAATCCACGCCAATTTTCGCGGCCAGCTCTATATCGCGGTGATCTTTGTCGGTCAGCGCTGGGGCTGACAGGCCGCCCCCTTGGCGATTGATACCTTTATTGTTAGACAGCACGCCACCCACTGTGACAGTGCAGAAAATCCTGGAGCCAACGACTTGGTCCACTTCAAACACCACACGACCATCGTCTAGCAGCAGCACATCACCCGAGCGAGAATCTGTGGGCAGCTCTTTGTAATCGATACCCACACCCTGCTGATCGCCGGCATTAACATCCAGCGCAGCATCCAAGAAAAATTTATCGCCTTTTTGCAGCTCTATTTTGCCTTCTTTAAAGCGGGCAATACGAATCTTTGGACCCTGGAGGTCGCCCAAGACGGCAACATGGCGATTGTGTTTAGCGGCTAACTCACGTACGAGATCAGCTCTTAGCTGGTGGTCTTCCGGCTGCCCGTGGGAGAAGTTTAAACGAACAACATCCACGCCGGCGACAATCAATTTTTCTAGCACCGCAGGATCATCGGTTGCTGGGCCCAGGGTGGATACAATTTTTGTTCTTCGCAACATAGCCATTCCGTTATTTATCTTTGTGTGCGGAACCGAATGGCCCCGCGAAATTCACTGCCGCCAAGCAGCGCTCAAATGAAAAGCCGTGCACTGACACGGCTTTGGCACTATTACTTGACTTTGTTACTTGGCATTCATCAAGGCAATGGTGTTATCGAGCATGCGGTTTGAAAAACCCCATTCGTTGTCATACCAACTCATTACCTTGACCCACCTTCCACTCACCTTGGTTTGGCTGGCGTCAAATACCGAAGAATGGGTGTTGTGATTGAAGTCAATGCTGACCAAAGGCTCATCATTGTAACCCAGCACATTTACCATAGCACCAGCACTGGCCTGCTTAATTAAAGCGTTAATTTCCTCGATAGAGGTGTCTCGGCTGGCAAGGAAGTTAAAATCCACCAAGCTGACGTTGATTGTGGGCACCCGCACAGCCATTCCATCGAGTTTGCCATTTAGCTCTGGCAATACCAGTCCGACTGCGCTGGCAGCCCCGGTTTTGGTTGGAATCATTGACTGAGTGGCGCTTCGGGCCCGGTACAAATCTTCGTGATAAACATCGTTTAGTTTTTGATCATTAGTATAGGCATGCACCGTGGTCATCATGCCCTGCTCAATGCCAATGCTATCGTTCAACACCTTGGCGATGGGTGCCAGGCAGTTAGTGGTGCACGAGGCATTGGATATTATCTGATGATCTTTAGTTAATTTGTCGTGATTCACACCATAGACGACAGTGATATCAGCATCGGCAGCCGGCGCAGAAATAATAACTTTTTTGGCACCTGCTTGAATGTGTGCCCCCGCCTTGGCCTTGCTAGTAAAAATGCCCGTGCACTCATACACGACATCGACGCCAAGCCGCCCCCAAGGTAAATTCTTTGGGTCGCGCTCTGAAAAAATTTGAATGACATCGCCATTGATAATCAAGGCATTACCATCAACTTCAACAGTGCCGGAAAATTTTCCATGCACAGTATCGTAGCGTGTTAAGTGCGCATTGAGTTTGGCATCACCCAAGTCATTAATAGCGACGATTTTAATCTGATCGGCCAGCGCACTTTCATAGAGTGCACGCAAGGTATTGCGTCCAATGCGTCCATAACCGTTAATTGCGACCTTAATCATTTTTAACCCCTGAAACTTGTCTTAGTTCAAATTGCTTTAAGTAATTTGGCACCGCGGGTGGCCAAACACGTTATGGTCGGTGGTCCGACTCTGGAATCTATTCAACGGATAGGTCCGTTGTGCGCGCGGGAAATTTGCGTTAATTCCCGCTATAAACTTTGCACCAATGATTAAATTACTGCTCTGCCGCTGCACGCGCTTCACGCGCCAAGGTTTCGATTGCAGACCAATCACCGCTGCGCATCAGCTCTACCGGCGCCATCCACGATCCGCCCACACACACCACATTCGGCAATGACAGGTAACTGCTAAGATTTTTCAAGCTAACGCCACCGGTCGGACAAAACTTTACCTGCGGCAGTGGCCCACCTATGGATTTCAGCATGGGCACGCCACCGGCAGCCTCTGCCGGAAAAAACTTCAAATACTTGAAACCACGCGCCATCAATGCCATCACTTCACTGGGTGAATTGACGCCCGGCAATATGGGCACGCCGGATGCGATTGCCGCATCAATGAGATCTGGCGTCGAGCCGGGGGATACCAAGAACTCAGAGCCTGCCGCCACAGCTCGGTCGACGTCGGCTGGCGTATTGACAGTGCCTGCACCTACGATGGCACCGTCAACCTCTCGTTTAATCAAGCGAATGGCTTCCAGCGCACACTCGGTGCGCAAGGTAATCTCCAAAACCGGCAATCCGCCCGCCACCAATGCCTTTGCCAGAGGCACGGCATGTTCGATATTTTCGATCACCATTACCGGCACCACCGGTGCGGCCTGGACTACGCGTTCAATTGCAGTGTGCATAAATGTGCTCGTGTTAAACATGAATTAGGAATGTTCGGCCAACAAGGCCGCCGCGCCGATCAACGCAGGCTCATCGGCCACAATAAGAAATACCGGAATGTCCTCTACGTAGTGGGACATCACCGCCTTTTCACAAAAGCGCGCAACGAAGGGGCTCTGCAGAAAAAACTCACGGACTTTTGGCAGTATTCCGCCGCCCAAATAAACGCCACCTAAGGCACCGACTGTGAGCGCCAAGTCAGCCGCTGCCGACCCCATTACGCCGCAAAAAAGGTTGAGCGTGTCGACCGCCAATGAATCCTCTTTGCGCGCTGCCATACCACTGATCTCTGCGGCTGACATTGGCGCCACAGTGAGGCCACGCACCGCAGCTAACCCCGTGAAAATGCGCTCAATACCCGCACCGGATAACAGCGTTTCTTTTGAAACGTAGCCAATTTCACGCTGCAAGTGTTCGCACAATGCGAGCTCTTCAGCGCCACGCGGAGCGAAGGCTGTGTGTCCACCCTCACCACTTAAAGGCAACCATCTACCAGCTAGCGGCACCAGCGATGCCATGCCCAAGCCAGTGCCGGGCCCGATGATCGCGCGCGGGGCATTTTTTTGTGTGCCGAGTTTCACCCGAATTACATCGGCCTCCGAAAGCGCGCTGGTGGCATAGGCCAAGGCAGTAAAATCGTTGACAATAAGTAATTTCCGCAGTGAAAAAGCCTTTTCAACTGCTCGAATGGAAAATGACCAATTTATATTGGTCATCTCTATTTGATCACCCAACACGGGACCTGCAAGCGCAACACACACGCGCGCTACTTCCACCCCCCTCAAGCTATCAAGATACGCCGCAAGCGAATCTTCAAACTTTGGGTGCAATGTATTTTCAAAGGTTTGAATTGCTTCGATATTGTAGTTACCGGCGCTATCCACACCGGTAACTAACCCCCAACGCGCATTAGTGCCGCCGATATCGGCAACCACATAGGGAAATACATCCGTCTGGGCCAGTGGACTATTAACGGTAGCCAGTGCACTCATTGATCGGCCTCGCTGACGTCAAAGTCAAAACTACGTGCGCCCATTGCGGCACCCGTGACTTGTGTGCGCAAGGCGGCAAAAAGCTCTCGGCCGCATCCGTACTGATTGCCACTCAGGTCTGGCATAGTGGCGATGCGCGCACCAAACGCAGCCTCATCAACCAGCACATCTAACGTGCCCGCTTCGCCATCCATACGAATAACATCGCCATTTTGAATTTTACCAATCAGGCCACCTGCAGCGGCTTCAGGAGTAACATGAATCGCCGCCGCCACCTTGCCCGACGCACCACTCATGCGCCCATCGGTAACCAAACCCACTTTAAAGCCTTTGTCCTGCAGGCTTCCCAGTATGGGTACTAACTTGTGCAACTCTGGCATACCGTTGGCTCTTGGCCCTTGATAGCGCAACACCGCGATAAAGTCCTTATCCAACTCTCCACGCTGAAAGGCCTCAATGAATTCAGATTGGCTATGGAAGATAATCGCCGGCGCCTCTTGCACTCGGTATTCCGGCTTCACTGCTGAGGTCTTGATGACCGCCCGCCCTAAATTACCCTTTAAGACTTTTAGGCCACCGTCGGCAGCAAATGGATCGGCAGCAGAGCGCAACACACTGGTATCGTGCGACTCCGCCGGACCGGGTACCCAGCGCAATTTTCCATCACGCAGTTGCGGTTCTTGACGATAGGCGTTCAGCCCAGTTTCGGCATAGGTCGTCAACACGTCTTCGTGCAACAAACCGGCATCTAGGAGCGTTCCTATTAAATAGGCCATGCCACCTGCAGCCTGAAAATGATTAATATCTGCCACGCCGTTTGGATAAATTTTGGTTAACGACGGCACCACTGAAGACAGCGCAGAAAAGTCATCCCACGTCAGTTGAATACCCGCAGCGGCGGCCATGGCCACCAAATGCATGGTGTGATTAGTGGACCCTCCCGTAGCCAACAGCCCAACGACCGCATTTACAATTGCGCGCTCATCAACCACTTTTGCCAATGGGCGATAATCATCACCGCCTTTAACCAACTTCAACACCTGCTCGCTTGCTGCTGAAGTAAGTGCTTCACGCAATGGGGTATTGGGATTAACAAATGATGCACCCGGCAAGTGCAACCCCATAATTTCCATGAGTAATTGGTTGGAATTGGCGGTGCCATAAAAGGTGCACGTGCCAGGCGAATGATAGCTAGCACTCTCCGCGGCCAATAATTCTTCGCGCCCCACCTTACCCTGCGCAAACAGCTGGCGAACGCGCGCTTTTTCATCGTTAGGTAAACCTGAGGGCATTGGGCCGGCTGGCACAAAAATCATGGGCAAGTGACCAAATGACAATGCGCCAATCAACAGACCCGGTACAATTTTGTCACACACACCCAAACACAAAGCGCCATCAAACATATTGTGAGACAGGGCGATAGCCGTGGACATGGCAATAACGTCACGTGAAAAAAGTGACAACTCCATGCCAGCCATACCCTGCGTAATGCCATCGCACATAGCGGGTACACCACCGGCAAATTGTGCAACGCCTCCCGCGCCGGCAATGATTTTCTTAATCTGCTTGGGGGTATCCTCAAACGGTTGATGCGCTGAGAGCATGTCGTTATAAGACGATACAATGGCGATATTCGGCACGTCCGATTGGGACAGCAGGTCTTTATCCGTCGGCCCACAAGCGGCAAAACCGTGTGCCAAATTTCCACAGGGTAGCGTCTTGCGATGCGGGCCCTGCTCGGCCTGCGCTTCCATGCGCGCGAGGTAGTCCGCTCGACTGCCTCGACTGCGCGTTCGTATATTTTCCGTAACTTGAGCTACGACTGCGTTGAGCTCAACTTTTGGTAAGTTTGTCATGTGACCCCTTGCGCATTTTTGCGTCTTGAAATTTTTTGTGTGTATTTTGAGTTTTGGCGCTTTGAGCGACTATTTAGCCCAATACACATCGACATCGACATCGAACTGCTGCAACACTGCCGCCACGGGCATAGCCTTGTGATCGTTCGCCGTCTTTGCAGCCTGATATACCGCTAACTTATCTTCACCTGTAATCAACAACATCAGTCGTCGAGTGTTTAAAATTGCGGGCAATGTCAGCGTCATACGATCCACCAACGGGCCAGTCACCTCAGACTCTGTGGCGGTGATGGCTGCACACAAAGGCGCATCGCTTGCCATCGCCCCATCAAGCCCTTCGGCAAAGGGAAACAGAGACGCGGTATGACCGTCGGGCCCCATGCCCAATAACGTCAACGCAAATGGCTGCGCTAAGGCCCGATAACGGTTATTGACTTCTTCAACCGCGTCCTGGGGCTTGGCCTCATCGACCTTCATTCCAACCACTGTGTGGTCTGGAAAACAACGCCGTAAAAGTGCTTCATTGCTACCTTTGTGATCGAGCCCCACCCAGCGATCATCGACTAATGCAACCTGTACTCGACGATCTAATGTGTGGCCCAGCGCTTCGTAAACGGGACCCGGTGTACTGCCACCGGACAACAGCACACTGGCCGCATTTTGTTGCTCAATTACTGCGCTTACTTGTGCCAACATATCGGCCTGAAGCTGGGCCAACAATGCATCGCGCGATTCAAAAAAATATTCGTTTATCACGTATTAATCCTGTACATGCCATTTTCGATTATCTTCAGCTATTAATCGCTCAGCAGCCTCCGGGCCATTGCTACCAGCGGCGTAATAAGACAGTGAGGCTAGGTTTTTCTTCCAACCCGCAATAATGGGGTCCGCCCAGCGCCATGCGTGGTCCACCTCATCGCGATGCACAAACAGCGTGCCGTTGCCCGCCATAGCATCCAACATCAGTCGCTTATATGCGTCAGCGACGGGCGCATTGCACTCGGCGGCCAAATCAATTTCAAATTCAACGGGGCGCAACTTTACGTCTGCACTCGCAATGTCCTTGCTCATGAGATTGATATAGATATGTTCTTCGGGCTGCAATCGAATAACCAGCTGGTTATTCTGCTCTTGACCAAATAACGGGTGGGTAACGGGTTTAAACTGAATCACCATTTCTGCGTAGCGGCCGTTCATACGCTTGCCGGTGCGCAGGTAAAACGGCACACCTTTCCAGCGCCAGTTATCGACGAAGGCGCGAATAGCAACAAAGGTTTCCGTGCGACTTGGATGGCCGAGATCGCCCACGTAGCTATCCACAGACTTACCGCCCACTTCGCCATCCACATATTGCGCACGCACTGTGTGCTTGGCTATATCGGCGTCTGTTATTTTGCGCAGCGACCGCAACACTTTAATTTTTTCGCTGCGCACACTGTCAGCGTCGAGCGCGTTAGGTGGATCCATGGCCACCAAACAAAGCAATTGCAACAAATGGTTTTGCACCATGTCGCGCATTGCACCGGCGCTGTCATAGAATCCGCCACGGCTTTCTACCCCAACTGATTCTGCCAAGGTGATTTGCACGTGATCGATGGAGTTGGCATCCCAAATGTTTTCAAACATGCGGTTGGCAAAGCGCAGTGCCAATAAATTTTGTACTGACTCCTTGCCCAAATAGTGATCAATACGATACACCTGTGATTCAGTAAAATAGCGCCCAATTTCACCGTTAATGGCCTCCGCGGATTCGCGGTCATATCCCAGTGGCTTTTCTACAATGACGCGCGCTGCCTCACTTACCAAGCCCAAAGTCGACAAGGTCGCACACACGCCGCCAAACAGGCTGGGGGGTATCGCGAGGTAATAAACGGGATTCGCCCTTGAAGACGTCAAGGTTTCGGTCATCTCTGACCACGAGTCAATGTCACTTAGATCCACATTGACAATAGTCAGTCGAGCGGCAAATGCAGTCCAAATTGCCTCGTCGAACTCCCCGGCAGTCAGGAATTTCTGCAATCCAGCCTTAACTTTTGCGACGAAATCGTCCTGAGACACATTGCCTCGGCTAGTCGCCAACACGCGTGAGCCATCAACCATTCGGCCTTCGCCCTCGCAGCGGTACAGCGCCGGCATAAGCTTGCGAATCGACAAGTCCCCAGTACCGCCAAAAATGACCCAATCTGTTGCTTGCAAAGCCCACCCCTCAAATATGCTGCGGCCCAGCGCACCCTCAAAAGAAGCGAGCACTGATGCACCTGATTACCAAAGCTTAATTACCAATTGACAGCGCTGTCAATTAATTCTGTGCAAATAACACCCAATTTGGCAATTCATACGTATGCAGACGGCCACCCGTTAAATATGCGTAAGCGTATGTAAAAATTGGATTTTGCCTATTATGCCACAGAGGAGCAGCAGGCCAAGTGTGAATCCGTTGCAGAAACCAGGGATTTTACCCAAAACACCATTGACAGCGCTGTCATTTTATTAGAAGGTAGCTACCGTTGATTGCCTGCGGCCACTCTCAATGTAATATGGTGGCGAGCGGGCGCCCTGCGCATCAGGGTTAAGAGACAACAATTAAGAGACAATAAATATAATTTTTAGGAGCAACATATGGCCACCACTGCGGGCAGCACCAGCCAACACCTAAGCAGCTCAGGGGATAACAAGCGGCATACCGGCGCCCTGGCAGCGCTCACTAGCCTCTTTTTTATGTGGGGGTTTTTGACCTGCCTGAACGACATCCTAATTCCGCACCTAAAAAGCGTATTTTCCTTAAATTACACGCAGGCAATGTTGGTGCAGTTTTGCTTTTTTGGCGCTTATTTTGTGGTTTCAATGCCTGCTGGTGCGCTGGTTAGGCGCATAGGCTTCAAGCGAGGCATTGTTTTAGGTCTACTCATTGCAGGGCTGGGCTGTCTCATGTTCTACCCCGCTGCCAGCTTGCGAATTTACGGCTTGTTTTTAGGCGCACTTTTTGTGCTCGCCGCGGGCATCACTATTTTGCAGGTTTCCGCCAACCCCTATGTCACAGCGTTGGGCCCGCAGGACACTGCCTCCAGCCGACTCACCATGACCCAGGCGTTCAACTCTCTGGGCACCACAGTAGCACCCTTCTTTGGCGCCACTTTGATTCTATCAGCGGCCGTATTAGGCGCCGATCAGATTGCCGCCCTCTCGCCGACGGAACTCAACGCCTATCACGCAGAAGAAGCGGCCGCGGTGCAACTGCCATATATTGGCTTGGCACTGGCACTGTTCGTACTGGCGGGCGTATTTGCATGGCTTAAACTGCCGGCGATCACACCCGACGCCACTGTTGTGCAGGGCACAGAAGACACCATCTGGAATCACCCGCATCTGGTTTTTGGTGCCGTGGGAATATTCCTCTATGTGGGTGCAGAAGTGGCCATCGGTTCTTTGCTGGTAAATTATTTCGCGCTACCCAGCGTGGCTGGCATGGAAGAAGCCAAAGCGGCTGAATATATCGCCTACTATTGGGGAGGTGCGATGGTTGGCAGATTTATTGGTGCCGCTGTCATGCAAAAAGTTAGCGCACAGAAAGTACTCGCATTTAATGCCGCGGCCAGCGTTATTCTAATCGCAACCTCTATCGCCACCACGGGCACTGTCGCCATGTGGACCATTCTTGCCGTGGGGTTATTTAACTCCATCATGTTCCCAACAATTTTCGCGCTAGCCATTACCGGCCTTGGTCGACTCACCAGCAATGGGTCGGGCCTGCTTTGTCTGGCAATTGTTGGCGGCGCCCTGGTGCCACTGCTACAGGGCATGCTAGCTGACGGCTTTGGATTACAAATTTCTTTTGTACTGCCTTTATTGTGCTACATCTACATCGCGTTTTATGGCCTCAAAGGATCTACACCTCGTTAAGTGTGATGCACCGCTTAGCCCGCGCTCTGCGCGGGTTTTTTTTGGCCGAAAATTTGTGCCGCCTGCTACAATGGCGGTTCAGCCTCCCCTATCTAGGACAGTCACATGCAGCAAAAAACCGTGACCATGGCCGCCACTAAAAATGTGGCGTTGGTAGCCCACGACAACAAAAAGCAAGATCTGGTTGCTTGGTGTAAAAAACATCAACAGGATTTGGCACCCCATACGCTCTTTGGCACAGGTACAACTGGCGCAATCATCGAACAAGAAACGGGCCTTCCGGTACGAAAATTAATTAGCGGTCCACTTGGTGGCGACCAACAGATTGGCGCGCTCATCACCGAAGGCAAAATTGATTTTCTAATATTTTTCT
This sequence comes from Simiduia aestuariiviva, assembly GCF_014192475.1. Lineage (GTDB taxonomy): Bacteria > Pseudomonadota > Gammaproteobacteria > Pseudomonadales > Cellvibrionaceae > Simiduia > Simiduia aestuariiviva. Next base: position 24,760 of record NZ_JACHXZ010000002.1, on the reverse strand, counting down.
GGGATCCGTTTGAACCCCTGCCACACGATCCCGATGTCAAAGCGTTGCTGAGAATTGCCGCGGTATGGAATATTCCAGTGGCCTGTAATCACAGCTCTGCCGACGTGATGGTTGCCTCCACTCTTTTTAGAGGCAGTTTTGACCGCAAAGTGCCCGACTATGAAAGTTACCTCAAAGCGCGATTAGCCAGCGCGTAAAATCGCGCCTGCAGAAGCGGGCCGTCAACATCCCTCGCGATAGCAATGCAAAGGTAAGAATGCACACTGACATTGGGTAATTGGTGGTCTATTTCGTCTGTTATTCTGACCTAATAACATATAAGGACTTCTCGGCGATGCGATCAACCTTATGGCTATGCTGTTTAGCACTATTCAGCACCTCTTGCAGCAAGACACCCGATGACTTTCAATGGCTCGAAAATGTGGAAGGGTCTGCGGCCCTGGCGTGGGTCGACGCAGCCAACAGCGAAACCGACGCCCGCCTCACAAACTCCCCGCTCTACCAAAGCCTCTATGATCAAGCGTTAGACATTTTATCTAGCCCTCAAAGACTGCCTGAGATCACCCAAAAAGGTGAGCATGTGTACAATCTGTGGCAGGATCAAGAGCACCCGCGGGGTGTTTATCGGAGAACTACCGCAACAGATTTCGCCAACGGCAATCCACAATGGACAACAGTCATTGACCTAGATGCGCTGTCGCAATCTGAAGGCAAACAATGGGTACTCAAAGGCATGTCCTGCTTGCGTCCAGAGTACCAGCACTGCTTGATGTCTCTATCCGAAGGCGGTGGCGACACCATCGAAGTGCGCGAGTTTGATGCCCATTCGCTTCAATTTCTCGACCAAGGATTCAAAATACCTGCTGCTAAAACCAATGTGAGCTGGGTTGATGAAAACCACCTTTTCATTGGCACGGATTTTGGCTCAGATACCACAACGGATTCAGGCTATGCTCGCCAAGTACGCCTGTGGCAACGCGGAACACCGCTACAGGATGCCACAATACTATTTAACGCAGCCAAAGATTCCGTCTCTGCCAGTGGCAAGCTGCTAAAAGATGGGCGCCATCAGCTCAAGCTTATCACTGAGGACACGAGCTTTTGGGAATCCGCGTTTCACATACTGAAAGATGAAAAGCTGATACAGCTTGAGCTACCGGCCACCGCGGTAATCAACGACTTGGTGAAAGACGAACTACTCATTTCACTCAAGTCTGACTGGCAGTTTAATGGTCGCACATTTAAACAGGGTTCCGTTTTACTCGCGCGACCACAAATCTTAATCACCCCTGAAAAATCTGCGGCCCATGATATAACCGAGCTTATTGAGCCCAGCCGTGAGTTTGTCGTAGAAGAGATACACTCAACCGCCAAAGGCATACTCGTGGTTGGCCTCAGCGACGTTAAATCACAAGCGCGCCTATATCAAAAACGCGCTGGCAACTGGCAGTGGAAGCCCATCGATTTGCCGGACAATGGTAAAATTGCTGTCGAAACCATCAACGATAAAACCGGCGAGTTTTTTGCTCGCTATGAAGACTTTTTAACACCACCCAGCCTATATTACGTCGCGGGCGATGGCGCTCCAAGGCTTGCAGCGACCCAACCCGCCACCTTCGATGCCAGCCAATTTGTGGCGGAACAATTTAAGGCCACATCAGCTGACGGCACACTGGTTCCCTACTTTGTGGTGCGCCCTAAGGACTTGGCGTTTGATGGAACAGCACCGACGCACATATTCTCCTACGGTGGCTTTCGGGTATCTTTGACGCCTTCTTACTCTGGATCCTACGAAGACCTTAACGGCGCCTATGGCAAACTGTGGCTTGAGCGAGGCGGTGTCTTTGTATTGGCAAATATCCGTGGAGGGGGTGAATACGGGCCCGCTTGGCATAGTGCTGTACTCAAACAAAATCGCACGAAAGCCTATGAAGATTTCGAAGCCATCGCGCAAGATTTGATAGACCGTAAAATTACCGCCGCGCCTCACATAGGCATCGAAGGCCGCAGTAATGGTGGGTTACTCGTAGGAGCCACAATGGTGCGCCACCCTGATTTATACGGTGCGGTTATCTGTGGCGTACCACTGCTGGACATGCGTCGCTACCACACACTGCTGGCCGGTGCGAGCTGGATGGCAGAGTATGGCAACCCAGATGTAGACGAGGAGTGGCAATGGATCAAAGGCTATTCTCCGTTTCACAACGTGAAAGCCAACATTGAATATCCACCGGTACTCTTTTACACCTCAACGAAGGACGACCGCGTTCACCCAGGCCACGCTCGAAAAATGGCGGCGCGAATGAAAGACTTTGGTCAACAAGTAGAGTATTACGAAAACCGCGAAGGCGGCCATGGTGGATCCAGTACTAAAGCTCAATTAGCAAAGCGTATTGCACTTGGCTACACACACCTTTGGCAGAATTTAGGCAACACACCTTAGACCCGCTTAGTTACCGCCATTCCAACAAAAAAGCGGTAGCACAGTTGCTACCGCTTTTTATCGTCAAACTCACTCATTTACAATATCTTTATCAACCTAAATAGACGGCTACTCGAGCAAAAGAAATTTGAGAGCCGCCAACTAGGCCTCGAGTTAAAAGTTAGTAGCTTTATGGCCCTGCACTACCAACCCATGGCTTTCCACCTACTTGGCCAGCTGTCTAGGCAATTCCCCTCCACGGATCCAAAATTGATGCGTCAAATAACCCCTTGAGCAAAAAATACAGTGTTTATAGAACTCTATCAGCGAGCCTAGATTCGCGGGAGCTGTCGACTCCAGTAACGACCTTGTAGCGTCACGATTTTCCGCGATAACTTTATGTCAAACTAAACTTAAAATTTCTGCAACGGACTTATAGTCAATAATGAAGCTGGCAATTAACCTTTTTAGACGTACCCAAGACTAGCGCAAAGAAATATAGATTGCCGTTTGCAGCTGGTGGTTGAGTTTAGCATGCAGACCGTGAACCTATAGTCACATATTCCTACGCATCGCAGCCCTCTCGCTGCTAACATAAGCAAAAAAGAGGACTCCATGAAATTCGCCAAATACCTACTATTCGCCACCCTCGGTCTCTCACTTGCGATAGTTGCCGTCATTTTTGGCCTGCTGCGGCAAAGCCTACCCTTGCTCGATGGGGCGCTTGTTGCAGAGGCGCTAAAAAATCCAGTACACCTTGAGCGCGACGGGCAAGGCATTGTAGAGATCAAGGGCGAATCGAAAGCAGACATCGCCTATGGACTCGGGTTTGCACACGCCCAAGACCGTTTTTTCCAGATGGATCTTCAGCGACGAAGTTCAGCAGGTGAACTGTCGGCCCTATTTGGACCTGCAGCTTTGCCGCATGATGAAAAAGTCAGGCTGCACCAATTTCGCATGCGCGCTGTGCGCAATCTACAACACTATGATGCCGATGCCGTTGAGCTGTTAAACGCATACGCCAAGGGCGTTAATCATGGCATCACAGCACTACCCCGGCCACCGTTTGAATACACCTTGCTAGGAGTAACGCCCGCGCCCTGGCAGCCTGAAGACAGCATTTTGACCGTATTTAGTATGATTTTAGTGCTGCAGGACGGTGAAGGCTGGTTTGAACGAACACGCGGACTTATGGCCGAGAGTTTGCCACAAGACCTGTATGATTTTTTTGTGCAGCAAGGGGGGCACTGGGATGCTCCACTGAAAGGTTCAGCCCTCCAGACTGCTCCAATTCCACAATCTAGCTGGGAAGACCTGTTGCCGCGCGAGGCGGCTCTAGTGTACGAACCCATGGCGACCGAAGATGTGATTGTCGGCAGCAACAACTGGGCGGTATCGGGAGCGTTAACCCCGCACGGGGGCGCAATGGTAGCCGATGACATGCACCTCGCCATTCGCGTACCCAATATTTGGTACCGCGCCCAATGGCAAAACCCAAAAACGCAACGCCTAATCAGCGGCGCCACGCTGCCCGGCACGCCAATACTTGTCGCCGGCTCCAATGGAAAACTCGCATGGGGCTACACCAATACCCAGGGCGACTGGTCTGATGTTGTACTGCTGGAAACTAACGAACACGACACTCACTACAAAACAGCTGATGGTTGGCAAGCTTTTGAGACGACTAAAGAAGTCATCGAAGTTAAAGGCGCAGATCCGATTGAACTCACTGTAAAATCAACCCAGTGGGGCCCCGTAATCGCCACTGATGCCAAAAGTCGGCAATTGGCCTATCGCTGGACTGCGCACGATGTCAGTGGGGCCAATATGGGGCCATGGCAACTGGAAGATCTGGATTCCGTGGCGTCCGCTATTGAACTGGGTCCACAATTTGGCATGCCCCATCAAAACTTAGTGCTCGCCGATGACCAAGGCACCATTGGCTGGACCGTGGCAGGCCCCTTCCCCAACCGCGTTGGCACCGACGGGAAACTACCTGAATCGTGGAGTGACGGCAAAAAATATTGGGATGGCATTCGCAGCAGTGAGCAGCACCCAAAAATTCTAGCACCAACGCAGCAACGCCTGTGGACCGCCAATGCACGCACCCTGTCAGGCGATGAGTTTGAGCTTATGGGCGACTCAGCCTATGCGCTTGGCGCAAGACAGCAGCAAATTCGCGACGGCCTATTTGCGCAAGACTCGTTTACCGAGGCAGATTTTTTAGCCCTTCAATTAGACGATCGAGCGTTGTTTTTAGCTCCATGGCGCGAAGCACTACTCAATCACCTCCAGCGCTATGCGCAATTATCACCCGCACTTGAAGAGGCGCAATCACACATTGTGCAGTGGGGCGGCAGAGCCTCGGTAGATTCAGTGGGCTATCGCTTAGTGAGAGAATGGCGACTCAAAGTCATAGAATTAATGACAGCGCCTTTGATTACTTATATGCGCGGCATAGACCCAGAATTTGACTTAGCCTTAGCAAATCGTCAAATAGAGTACCCCGCATGGTCACTTTTAAGTGAACGTCCACAGCATCTGTTGAATCCCGATTTTTCAAACTGGAACGAGCTGGAAAAATTTGCAATCGAGGCGGTAATCGCCCCACTCTACGAAGACGGTACCCTTTCCAACGACACCTGGGGTGAAGCGAATCGCGTTCAAATAAAGCACCCTTTAGCTCGATTTGTCGCACCGATTGATTGGTGGATGTCCATGCCAAACCAAGCACTGAACGGCGATACTCACATGCCACGCGTGCAAACACCCACCCATGGCGCCAGCGAACGTTTCGCTGTTTCGCCCGGCAGAGAAAGTCAGGGTTATTTCCATATGGCAACAGGCCAGTCAGCTCACCCGCTGTCTGAGTTCTTTAGCGCCGGCCATTCAGATTGGGTGGATGGAACACCATCACCCTGGTTGAAAGCAGAGACCCAGCACCGACTCACCTTACTGCCGGAGGGGCACTGATCCGAAACCAGTGTCTGCCAGTGTCACGCCACAAGGCAGACATTAGGCACATAATCGAGGCTGGCTATCAAGGTGCGCCAAGTGCGCGCCGGTTAAAGCAAATCGCTTAAGGTATTTGCGAAGAGGTTTTACGCACCGTGACATCCTCTTCCACCTGCATCACAGAGGGCGAAATGACAGCCAATTTTTCGTCGCCACTTTGTACGGTATATTCGATAATTCCTACGCTGATATTGTCCTTACCGCCGGATTCGTTCGCCTCGGAAATAAACCGATAACAGCACTCCAGTGCAGGCCGATGGGTAGACAGGACAAACTCTAACTCATCGTGCGCCATATATTCAGTTAATCCATCGCTGCATAACATCAACAAGGTATTTTGCGTTAACGCGTAGGAATTGATGTTAGGCTCAATAAACTCGGTCACACCCAACGCACGCGTAATATGATTACGTATTTTACTGCTGCGGGCTTGGGTTTCGGTCAGGGATCCGTTATCGATCATTTCCTGCACCAAGCTGTGATCGCGTGTCAGTTGAACCAGGCCATCCCGATTCCAAAGATACGCACGAGAATCCCCTAAATGGGCGATAGTGACATTGTTATTCCATACCACAGCGAGGACGATAGTACTCCCCATGTTGGCGAGCTGTGGATTTACGGCCTTCGCATTTAAAATATCTGAGTTTGCCGCATTTAACGCATCCATAATCGCCGCTTGTAACATCAAAAGCTGCTGCTCTGGCGTACAGGAAATGAAACTAGAATTAGGTATCGACTCCAAACAATCTGACACTCTAGTTACTGCCAATTGGCTTGCAGTTGAGCCACCCGTATAGCCCCCCATGCCATCGGCAATCACGACAAATCCAAACGGCAACGACGGATGACTTTGCCAACCAATGTGATCTTCGTTTTCGTTTCTTACTTGCCCAATGTCCGTTCGCCCATTTATTGCTAGACGAATTAACTCCGCTGGTTTCATCACACCAATCCACTGTGTTGACAGCCCTCTCCATCAGAGAGCATAAAGCGCTGGCATTCTAGCCTAACCAATTCGGAAAACAGAAGTAAAAGGCCTAAACGTAATGCAACTACCTATAGATCCAAGCTAGAACAGCTATCTAACTTGTACGATGGAACCACTAAAACTCTACGTATTCGTTTGAAATCTCATGCGCTCCTTTGTAATAATGTCCCCCCCTTCATTGGGTGATTAAAAAAGGACGCGAATCATTTAGGGACAATTAGCCGTCATGGCTCGACTACCAAGGCTTAACCTACCAGACATCCCACAACACGTCGTCCAAACCGGCCATAACAACCTGCCGTGTTTTTTTGACGACGAAGACTATGAATTCTACCTACAAAGTCTGCAGGCGGCAGCTGAGCAGTATCGCGTAGATATTCATGCTTATGTTTTGCTGCCAAACATGGTGCAGTTTATTGCGACGCCTCGTATCGAACAGGGCCTCTCCTCGATGATGCAGTCATTAGGACGCCGCTATGTACAATACATTAACCATCGTTATCGTCGCTCAGGAACATTATGGGGTGGTCGCTATAAATCGAGTTTAATTGATTCAGACGCCTACTTGCTTACATGCTATCGATATGTCGAATTGAAACCTATGTATTTAGGGCTCGCCAATGAACCTGGGGAATACCCTTGGTCTAGCTTCAACTATCACACATCTATTAACTCGAGCCCGCTTATCAAGGATCACCGGCTATACCTAGAACTCGGAAAAACAGCACGAGAACGCATTCAAGAATATCGAAAGCTGTTTCGTTACGCTTTTGATAACCGACTATTGGTATACATAGCAGAAACTGTAAAATTGGGACAGGTCTTGGGTGGCGACGCATTTAAAGATCGAATTGAGAAGATCGCAAACCAGCGGGTAAGGCCACTTAAGCGAGGTCGCCCAAGAAAAAGGGACAACAAAGCAACAGATGGCAACCCACCAAAAGAAGCCAATCGCGATGCCACTTCTGCTGACCTTGAAGCCACTACCAGTTCGACGTAATCACAGTTGAAATACTCGCTAGAGTATATAACCCTAATTTTCCTTAAAAATAATCGAGAAAAACACACAGCCACGCAACAGCGTTTTTTCACGCGCAGCAATCACGATATACAGGTATTTTTACAAGAAAATCAGTAAACGCATAAATTCCATGCCAACAATGTCCAAGGCAAGAAAACGAACTCTAGGTATATTTGCAAGACGACTGCGGGCTGCTTCAGAAATCTCATAGCAGAAAAGACTTAAGATTAAATAAGAAGGCCAAATAAAACAGGAGTAATACGATACGACAAAAATTAAATGGGCCTAAGCACTACACCACACAGGCAAGTGACCGAACACCGCTTATAGCGAAACTTCCCTGACGCTCCGCCCAAGCACTCTGTTCAGAACTATCATCCAACAAAACCGCTAATAGGCGGCATCAGATTTTAGGCCATCAACTGCCGACTTAATAACATCCGGCTGGAATCCTCGACTCGCCAAGTAGCGAAAACATCTAGCAAGCTCTTTTTGATCCTCAACCGCCTGCCGAAACTTCCTACGCAACTGCTGAGCTGCCAACTCGGACCAATCAACTTCTGCACTCGCCAACGATTCGTCAATGAGATTCTTCTCGATACCTTTTTGAAACAATTGCGCGGCGATCCAACCCGGTCCTTTCCCCTGACTAATGCCATAGCGCACATAGGCCGCCGCATATCGCACGTCATCTTGATATCCCAACTCTTGTATGCGCGTCAGCACCCGATGAACAATGTCTTCATTTACAGACTTAGCAGCGAGCTTTTTACGCAAATTGCCAGCACTGTAATCTCTACGTGCCAATAGGCGAATGCACATATCCATGGCTTCGGACTCAGTGATTAACGCCGAACTTGAGCTCCTCACATTTCCTCCTGTAAATGCGCCTACGACTGTTTCCGCACTGCCATTATCAATGACAGCTATTCAATCAAAAAATGCCTCGCGACACGATGGTCGCGAGGCCAGCTAACAACCTTACGAATCTACATCCTCAACAATCTTTTCAACTGCCGCCTCAGCTTTAACTTTTCCGCCCAGCAACTCAGCTCTTACTTGCTGCTCAAGCTCTGCCTGTATTGCTGGATTTTCCAACAAAAACTTCACAACATTATTTTTGCCTTGGCCAATTTTGTCACCTTTATAGCTGTACCATGCGCCAGCCTTATCAATCAGGCCCAACTTAACACCAAAGTCAATTATTTCGCCTTGCAAGTTGATACCCTGGCCATACAAAATCTGAAACTCAGCCTGCTTAAACGGAGGCGCAACTTTATTTTTCACCACTTTAACGCGCGTTTCATTACCGATAACTTCGTCACCGTCTTTTACCGCGCCTGTGCGGCGAATATCTAATCGTACGGACGAATAAAATTTCAGTGCATTACCACCCGTGGTCGTCTCTGGGTTGCCAAACATGACGCCGATTTTCATACGGATTTGGTTGATGAAAATAGCCAAACAATTAGCGTTTTTGATATTTCCTGTAATTTTACGCAGTGCCTGAGACATTAATCGAGCCTGCAGACCCACGTGATGATCACCCATCTCACCTTCAATTTCAGCCTTTGGCGTCAACGCAGCAACCGAGTCCACAACTAAGACATCCACCGCCCCTGAACGCACTAGCATGTCTGCAACTTCAAGAGCTTGCTCACCGGTATCGGGCTGAGAAACGATCAAATCATCGACATTGACACCCAGCTTTTCCGCGTACTCGGGATCGAGGGCGTGCTCGGCGTCCACGAAAGCACAAACGCCACCTTTGCGCTGAGCCTCGGCAATAACTTGCAACGTAAGCGTGGTTTTACCGGATGATTCAGGGCCATAAATTTCAACAATGCGCCCCTTAGGTAAGCCACCAATGCCAAGCGCCACATCTAAGCCCAGAGAACCGGTAGAAATGGAGGGCATGACGATGCGCTCGCGATCACCCATACGCATAACGGTGCCTTTGCCGAACTGGCGCTCAATTTGTGACAACGCTGCTTGTAATGCCTTCTCTTTGTTCTGGTCCATGTTGATACCTTCTAAATGTTCTAGTTTTCGTGTTGTCTGCGCCCAAAGGGCTCTTGTTAGCTAAAGCTTGATCTGTTCCGATCAGTTGTTGGTAGCATAGAGCAAAAATACTGTATACGCAACCAGTACTATACAATCATACAGTAGTTTGTTGCAGTCGCTGGTGTAGGCCGGCGAGCGCAGCAGTCACTGCTTGAGCCCTCACCTGCTCACGGGAGCCAGAGAACACTTGGCACTCCGCCTCTACGCCCTGAGGGCCCGCCCAAGCGAACCAAACAGTGCCGACAGGCTTTGTCACACCGCCACCACCTGGGCCTGCGATGCCCGTGGTGGCAAGCGCCCAGTCGCTGCCGCTTGCGCGCCGCGCACCCTCAGCCATCTGTTGCGCCACACTGCGACTGACCGCGCCATCGGCCATCAATACGCTTTCGCTCACGCCAAGCTGGGTCATCTTTGCCGCGTTGGCATAGGTAACCCAGCCGTAGCCAAACCACTGAGAACTCCCTGGTACGGCGGTAAATGCTTGGGCCACACCCCCACCGGTACAGGATTCGGCACAGCTTACACTTAGTCCGCTGCCAGAGAGCATACGGCCCAGCGCCACTACAAGATCGTAATCACTCATTATCATCGACATCGGCCGTTTATGGTTGCCTCGCTTTTGCGTAGAATACCCGCCCAACTCCCATCCTTACAGCCGTATTACTCAATCCAGTTATTCACTATGACTCAAGCCGTACAAGACCTCTCTGCGCACACCCCCATGATGCAACAATATTTGCGCATCAAGGCCGAACACCCCCATGAACTGGTGTTTTATCGAATGGGAGACTTTTACGAGCTGTTTTTCGACGATGCAAAAAAGGCCAGCGAATTGCTGGATGTCACCCTCACAGCCCGAGGCAAGTCCAACGGTGAGCCGATTCCCATGGCCGGCATCCCCTTTCACGCCGCCGACGGCTACCTAGCACGCTTAGTAAAAGCCGGTGAGTCGGTCGCCATCTGTGAACAAATAGGCGATCCAGCTACCAGTAAAGGGCCCGTAGAGCGGAAAGTGGTGCGCATTGTCACGCCCGGCACAGTGAGCGATGAGGCACTTCTCGACGAGCGGCAAGACAATCTCTTGGTGTCCGTCTTTCAACACGCCGACACGTTCGGTATCGCTAGCTTGGACATTGGCGCCGGCCGATTTCTAGTATTGGAAGTCGAGGGGGAAGCCGCATTGGCGGCGGAACTGCAACGCCTTAACCCCGCAGAGCTGTTGGTGGCTGATAGCTTGGCCGACCTAGCGTTATTGAGCCAGCGAAAGGGCCTGCGTCGTCGCGCACCCTGGGAATTCGAGTTGGATACGGCACAACACCTGCTCAACCAGCAATTTGGCACACAAGACTTAGACGGCTTCGGCTGTGGCCACTTACATGCAGCACTCGGTGCAGCGGGCTGTCTGTTGGCCTATGCGCGCGAGACTCAGCGAACCGCGCTGCCCCATATCCGCGCGCTGAGTGTCGAGAATCGGGATGAAGCGGTCGCCATGGATGCCGCAACACGCCGCAACCTGGAAATTGACACCAACTTGAGTGGCGGCGAGGAAAACACCCTCTTAGCGGTTTTTAATTCGGCTGTCACAGCCATGGGGCGCCGACTGATGCGGCGCTGGCTCAATCGGCCATTGCGCAACCTAGCGACCCTAAACTTGCGACAGGATGCCATCAGCTGGTTGCTCGTCGACTACAGATTTGAGCCCATTCGCCAAACCCTTAAGCAAGTGGGTGACATGGAGCGCATCTTAGGGCGCTTGGCACTGCGCTCTGCGAGGCCCAGAGACCTGAGCCGTCTACTCCATTCTCTGGCCACATTTCCCTCGCTTCAACAGCAGCTAGCGGGCGCAGACAGCGACCGAGTGCAGGCGCTCGCGCACCAAATTGGGGAGTTCCCGAACTTAGTCGACCTGCTGAACCAGGCCCTCGTTGAAAATCCACCGGTAGTAATACGCGAAGGTGGGGTTATTGCGGCAGGTTATGACGAAGAACTCGACGAGCTGCGCGCGATCAGCACCAACGCGGGCCAGTTTTTAGTGGATCTAGAAACGCGGGAACGTGAACGCACCAAACTCTCCACGCTGAAAGTGGGCTACAACCGCGTACACGGTTACTTTATCGAACTGAGCCGCAGCCAGGCCGAACAAGCACCCGCCGATTATATTCGCCGCCAAACCCTCAAAAATGCCGAACGTTTTATCACACCCGAACTCAAGACGTTTGAAGACAAAGCCCTGTCAGCCAAAAGTCGCGCGCTGACCCGCGAGAAATCGCTCTATGAAGCTTTACTCGAAACGCTCAATACTCACTTAACTGAGCTCCAAGACGCCGGCGCCGCGGTATCCGAACTGGACGTTCTCACCAGCCTTGCCGAGCGCGCTGAATGCCTAAATCTATGTAAACCCGCACTGGATACGTGCCCCGGCATCGACATTGTCGAGGGGCGCCATCCCGTGGTTGAGCAGGTTTCCAGTAAACCTTTTGTAGCCAATGACTTACAACTGGACCGTCAATGCCACATGCTCGTGATCACGGGGCCAAATATGGGGGGTAAGTCCACCTATATGCGGCAGACCGCGTTGATTGTCTTACTGGCGCAAATTGGCAGCTACGTCCCAGCAAGCCGCTGCCGACTCGGTATGGTTGATCGTATCTTTACGCGCATTGGTTCCAGCGATGATTTGGCCAGCGGTCGCTCCACGTTTATGGTGGAAATGACAGAAACGGCGAACATCCTCCACAACGCCACCGCAAACAGCCTCGTGCTGATGGATGAAGTGGGCCGCGGCACCAGCACCTTCGATGGCTTATCGCTAGCCTGGGCATCGGCCATGCACTTGGCACAAAGCGTCAAAGCCTTCACGCTATTTGCGACCCACTATTTTGAAATCACCGCGCTACCAGAGACGGTAAAAGGTATCGCCAACGTCCATTTAAGCGCCACCGAACACAAAGATAACATTGTCTTTTTGCACCACATCCAAACGGGGCCAGCCAGCCAGAGTTACGGCATTCAAGTGGCAAAACTTGCGGGTATTCCTGCACAGGTTCTACGTCTCGCTCAGGAACAACTGGCCCAGCTCGAAGCCGGCAGCCATGCACCGGTACTCATAGCGGAGCAGCCTGCTACCGCCGCTGCTAGCTCTACGCCCCCAAGCGGACCACAGCAAAGTGACCTCTTCAACGCACCCAGCCACCCTGTAGTGGACACGCTGGGCGAACTGGACATTGATGAACTCACACCGCGCCAAGCGCTGGAGCTACTTTATAAGCTAAAACAGCAGATTTGAGGGTATCTGACGTTAAAACGTTAGAAGCCTGCTAAAGATTGGGGTAGAATGCCCGCCGATTTTTCGTATTAGACGGAGTAGCGATAATGACGTTCGTTGTGGGTGAAAACTGTATTAAGTGTAAGCACACTGACTGCGTAGAAGTCTGCCCAGTAGATTGTTTCTACGAAGGCCCAAACTTCTTGGTTATTCATCCAGATGAATGTATCGACTGCGCCCTGTGTGAACCTGAGTGCCCAGTCAATGCCATCTTCTCAGAGGATGAATTGCCAGAGGGCCAAGAAGTCTTTTTAGAGCTAAACGCTGAGTTGGCCGAAACATGGCCCAATATCACTGAGATGAAAGATGCTCCAGCAGATGCAGCAGAATGGGATGGCGTTGAAGGTAAACTTCAGTATCTTGAAAGATAATTGCCGAACCAAGCCATAAAAAAACCGCGCCTAGGCGCGGTTTTTTTCATTTTGACACTGAAGCATTAAGGCAGACTTCTAGTCGTGCAGGATATGAACGGTACTGGCCAGGTTTTTCGACTTGTGATCAATTAGCTTAAATTCATTCCAACCAATTTTGACCACGTCGCCCGCATGCAACTGCACGCGACCAACAATTTTTTCACCATTGACTCGGGTCCCATTCGTGCTGCCGAGGTCTTCAATGGTCACCTCTTGGAAGTCGGGGAAGTCGGGATTGGCTGCCAATAACACGACCGCATGTCGGCTACTTACCGCGCCATCGTCAATTTGTACACGGCTATCAGGGTGCCGACCAATGGTCAGGGGCTCATCCCCCAAGACAAATTTATTCACTACAACATCGTCAATGAGCTGAGCTAGCTGAGCCATAATTAAACCTCACTCTTTACTTTTTCTGTGTTTTCGCCAACCCAAACGCGATTAAAAATCTCTAGCGAGTGACTTACGTAACGCATCAGCCATTTCTTTGCCTGAGAGATAACGATCAGCCGGTTCTTTTTGAAGCGCTTTATTGGTTATTCTCGTAGCACTGGCGGGTAAGTCTGGGCGATGACTTCGCACACTGGGGTGCTTACCTTGCAAAATGTTATACGTTAAATTCGCCAACGAGTCGCCATCATAGGGCAATTTTCCAGTCAAAAGCTGGTACATAGTCACACCTAGACTGTAGATGTCGGCACTCTCCCCTACCTTAGCGCCTTTCAATTGTTCTGGCGACATGTACAGCGGGCTTCCCATCACGTCACCGGTGCGAGTCTTGGAGTTATCCACCAAGCGCGCAATACCAAAATCGCTGACCTTCATACGTCCAGTATCAGCGTCATAGAGTAGATTGCTCGGCTTTATATCGCGATGCACTATCTGGTGCTTATGGGCGTAAAAAAGCGCATCGGCTGCTTTAGCGATCAGCCCATAGACAATATGCACTGGCAATAATTTATCGGGAGCACAATAGAAATTCAATGCGCGTCCGGGCACAAAATCCATGGCTATATAGGCTAAATCTGCCTCTTCACCCACATCGAACACCGACACAATGTTGGGGTGACTCAAGCGACCCGCGGCCTCTGCCTCACGAAAAAAGCGCGCCTTAACACCCTCAAGCTGATTGGACTCAAAGTGTTTATAGTGCAGTGTTTTAACTGCCACCATGCGACCGATACGCGGATCTCGTGCCAAATACACAACGCCCATAGCGCCTCGACCCAACTCCTTTTGGATTTCATAGCGGCCCAGTACGGGTTTGTTAATAATTTGCTCATCAATGACCAAAGTGGCATCTAAGCCGGCCCCAGCCTGCCCTGAAGATAACTCTTGCAGGCGCCTTAAACGCCCCTGTACATCCGCAAACCTGCCCGACCGCGCCAAAATGCTGCGATAGAGCTTTTCTGCCTGCTCATAACGCCGCTGTTTTTCATAGGTTTGCGCCACATCATACGAGAGTTGCAACTGCCAGGATTCTGGGCGGCAGCTTGCCAAAGACGTTAAATGCAGCTCGGCGGCTTCAAGCTGCCCATCCTGTAATTGCCGCCTGACAATTTGTTGCCACGCATCGCGCCAACTAACCAATACCCCCCGAAATGGGAGCTCGATGCACCACCAAGCGAGCCTGAGGCTCCAGACACAAACCAATAACAACAATCCAGTACCTACGGGCAGTCGCCACTGTAAATACACCTGTGCAGCCCACTGGCAGGCGATTAAGGCCGCGGCACCGATCAGCCCGTACAGTGTCAACACCCAGGGCGCCGCGCTAAGCCACCAGCCCAACATACCAGCGGAAAGTAAAACGACCATCCCCATAGCAAACCATTGACCCCAAGCAGGCGATTTAGGGTATTGATTTGCGGCTAATGTTTGTAAGGTCGCAGCCACAAGTCCGGGGCGCGGGTCGGACGCTGCACTCACAAGCCAAACGCCAACTTGAGCACCGCTTAGAGCGGCTGCCAGTGTTTTCGGTTTCGGTTGCAGCCGAACGTCCACAGGGAGCTGAGCGTCTGCACCCACAACCCGTTGCCAGTCCGCACCATCAACGACCACGCCATCAGCGAACTGCAATTGTCGATTGAGGTGGGCAGACATCAGTGACAAGGGGATACCGGCATGCCACTGCGCGCCCTGCCGCCAGATCAAGGCGTGAGCCGGCAGGTTTGCCGCCTGACTAAACTGATAGCCATCACCGGAGATCTCAAACGCTCCTTCAATGCGAGGTGCCCAGCGCCCACGCCAGCGCAGCTTGTCAGTTGCACCGTCCCCTAACGCCACCCGGTCAGTTGGCACAAAGCCTTCGGGCAACACCCACAGCGCGTTCTGCTGCAGCAACGCCCAGTGATTTTCAGTGGCTGGCATCGCGCTATCGAGCTGCGCCGACTGTTTGTGATTATCTAATCGAGGATACCTAAACGGTGTTGTTAGGAAGACTGCAAGCGTTCCCTTTTGACTTAATGCATGTAGATTTTTTGCCAAATCAGATTGTTCAGGAGCGCTACTGAATTGGGCCAAATCCGATGCCGGAACTTGTATCCAATTGAGGGGAATTACGGCGTTTGGCTGAGCACTAAAATCATAGATTTTGCCGTTCAGTTGATGGTCTATCCAGACCAGTGGCTGGAGCAACACACTGGGCCAATAGGCCACCTGCAAAAATGCACAGGTAAGCAGCATCAACAGGGTGTTTGCAGGAGTCAGATATTTGCCGAATCGCCTAACCAAACGGGTGGCCTCATTTATTATTGTGGGTGCAGTTTACACTTATTTTTCTGCAGTGTAATAAACACCGGGAATCCAGCTTTTCTTAATCTTTAGCGTTTGCTCCATGCCGGCGGGCAATTGCTCTATGCGGGTAAATTCATGCAATCCAACGGTCAACCATTGACCTTCATCTAGCTGCCCTTGCGCAAGTTTTTTGCCATCCAATGACACGCCATTTGTGCTACCTAGATCCTTGAACAAGAATTGGCCCTGCTCACCGAGATGAATTTCCGCATGGTGACCAGACACAGTGCCGTCTTCTAAGACAATATCATTATCGGCCGCGCGACCAAGCCGCAATGCAGGGTCAACCACATAATGTGCAACCAGTGCGCCATTTAGGCAATGCTGTAAAAACGCCATAATTCACCTCAGATAAAAAGGGCCTGGATAACTCCAAGCCCATGTTTGTCAATCTACCGATCTACTACTGATTAGGTTTAGTTTATTCCCACTCAATGGTAGCAGGCGGCTTGCTGGAAACATCATAGGCCACTCGGGACACTCCCGAGATTTCATTAATGATGCGGTTGGAAACAACCTCTAGCAACTCATAAGGTAAATGGGCCCAGCGCGCCGTCATAAAGTCAATGGTTTCCACCGCGCGTAAAGAGACGACCCACTCATAGCGACGCCCATCGCCAACCACGCCCACCGACTTGACCGGTAAGAATACCGCAAACGCCTGTGAGGTTTTGTGATACCAGTCGGCCTTATGTAATTCCTCGAGAAAGATGGCATCGGCTTCACGCAGAATATCGGCATATTCCTTTTTGACTTCACCCAAAATTCTTACGCCTAAGCCCGGTCCAGGGAACGGGTGACGAAACACCATGTCGTAGGGCAAGCCCAATTCCAGGCCAATTTTTCGCACTTCATCTTTAAACAATTCACGCAGCGGCTCTACCAATTCGAAGGCCATATCTTCTGGCAGACCACCCACATTGTGGTGTGATTTAATCACGTGCGCCTTGCCGGTTTTACTGGCAGCCGACTCGATGACATCCGGGTAGATGGTGCCCTGCGCCAACCACTTGACGCCTTTGAGCTTTGTGGCCTCCGTATCAAACACGTCAATAAATGTATTGCCGATTATTTTGCGTTTTTGCTCTGGATCATTTACGCCCTTAAGACGCGACAAAAACTGCTCTTCAGCATCTACTCGTATCACTTTGACGCCCATGTTTTTGGCAAACATGTCCATCACCTGATCGCCTTCATTTTTTCGCAGTAGACCGTTATCCACAAACACACACGTCAGCTGATCGCCAATGGCTTTATGTAAGAGTGCAGCCACAACAGAGGAATCAACGCCGCCAGACAAACCCAATAGCACGTTATCGCTACCCACCTGCTCGCGCACGCGGGTGATAGCATCATCTACGATATTGGCCGGAGTCCACAATGCCTTGCAGCCACATAGCTCAAGAACAAAATGCTCAAAGATGCGTTTGCCCTGCAGCGTATGTGTAACTTCTGGATGAAACTGGACGCCATAAAACTCTTTTTCTTCACAGTACATTCCGGCAATCGGACAAGATTCCGTGGCTGCCATCAAGCTAAAGCCGCTGGGCATCTCGATAACTTTATCCCCGTGACTCATCCACACATCCAGCAGGCCAGCACCGTCGTCAGCCAAGTGATCCTTTATGTCACGCAGCAGCGCACTCGTGCCCTGCACTTTTACTTGCGCATAACCAAATTCGCGGATGTCACTTGTGGAAACCTTGCCACCTAACTGCTCGGCCATGGTTTGCATGCCATAGCAGATGCCAAGAACTGGCACTCCCAGGGTAAATACAGAATCTGCAGCCCGCGGTGACGCACCTGCCGTTACCGACTCTGGACCGCCCGACAAAATAATACCTTTCGGATCAAAATCGCGAATTTCTTCGTCTGTCATGTCAAAGGCGCGAATTTCCGAGTAGACACCTATCTCCCTAATACGGCGAGCGATTAGTTGCGTGTACTGCGATCCGAAATCCAGAATTAAGATGCGTTGTGCGTGAATATCTTGGCTCATGAGTGAAGACAACTCTTGCTAACGAAGGCTATGGGTTTTTACACCCTCAAAACAAAAGTGACCGGCCTCGGCCGATCACTGGAATGTCACGAATATAAAGGCTTAGCGGCCACCCACCGGATAATTCGGCGCCTCTTTGGTAATACTGACGTCGTGTACGTGGCTCTCGCCCATACCGGCGCTGGTCACACGCACAAATTCGGGCTTGGTGCGCATGGCTTCCAAGTCTAAGGAACCTGTATAGCCCATGGCAGACCGCAATCCGCCCATCATCTGATGCACGATAGCCGACAGTGGCCCTTTATAGGGCACCCGCCCTTCAATGCCCTCAGGCACCAACTTCTCAGCACCTTGGCTAGCATCCTGAAAATAGCGATCAGATGAGCCTTGAGTGCGCGCCATGGCGCCCAGAGAGCCCATCCCACGGTATGACTTATAAGTACGGCCCTGATAGAGCTCTACTTCTCCAGGTGCCTCTTCAGTACCGGCAAACATGGACCCCATCATCAAGCAATGCGCGCCAGCCACAACGGCCTTGGAAATATCACCGGAGAAACGTATGCCACCATCGGCAATTACCGGGACATCGGTGCCCTTCAGGGCTTCAGCGACGTTGGCAATGGCGGAAATTTGCGGTACACCAACCCCAGTTACAATTCGCGTAGTACAGATGGAGCCAGGGCCGATGCCCACTTTAACGCCATCTGCGCCCGCTTCAACCAAGGCTTTAGCGGCTGCCGCTGTTGCAATGTTGCCGCCAATCACCTGAATTTCGGGGTACATTTCCTTAATTCGGCTTACGCGTTGCAATACATTTTTAGAGTGGCCATGGGCAGTATCCACCACCAATACATCTACACCAGCCTCCACCAGCGCCTTCACTCGGTCGTCCGTATCAGGGCTAGTACCCACAGAAGCGCCCACTCGCAGCCTTCCCGCCGGATCTTTACAGGCATTGGGGAAGTTTTCCGCCTTGCTAATATCTTTAACTGTAATTAAGCCGCGCAGCTCGAACTTTTCATTTACAACCAAAACTTTTTCGATGCGGTGCTTGTGCAATAAGCCGCGCACCACTTCGGGGGCCTCGCCCTCAAGCACAGTAACCAACTGGTCTTTTGGCGTCATAATGGAGGCGACTTTGGCAGCGAGATTGGTTTCGAAGCGCACATCGCGGCCTGTGACTATACCCACCAAGTCACCCTGCTCAAGCACAGGGACACCAGAAATATTGTTAGCACGCGTCAAGGCCACCAGCTCTGCAATGGTTGAATTGGCATCAATGGTAATTGGATCCTGTACGACGCCAGCCTCAAACTTTTTAACTTTGCGGACTTCTAGCGCCTGCTGCTCGATAGACATGCTCTTGTGGATAATGCCAATCCCGCCCTCCTGGGCCATGGCTATGGCCAGCCGAGACTCGGTCACCGTATCCATGGCAGCAGAGACCAGCGGAATATTCAGCTGAATACCGCGGGTTAGTTGTGTTTTCAAAGAGACATCTTTAGCGGTGATATCGGAGTAGCCCGGTACCAGTAACACGTCATCGAAAGTCAAAGCTTCCTGCGCAATTCGCAACATAATTTGCAGCCAACCTAGGTAAATAGAAGGTCTAGAAGGTAAACGGCGAATTATACCGCCTAGGCCCTAGTGGGTAAACTGGGAACTTAACTATTAGCTTAACAATGCAATATGACAGTCCCGAGGCACTCGCGCGCCCATGGCCTAGGCGCTATAGTGCGCGGCTAGTATCTTAAGGAACTACCCATGCCCGCCGCCGAGCGCCAAATACTCTCCGTGAGCCAACTCAATCGCATGGCTCGCCAATTACTGGAAACCCACCTTTCGCTCGTGTGGATTGAAGGCGAGATTAGCAACCTTGCTCGCCCCGCCTCGGGGCACTGCTATTTCACGTTAAAAGATTCTGGCGCTCAAATTCGCTGTGCAATGTTCAAAAATCGCAGCCAGTATTTGAGGATTAAGCCGGATAATGGCATGAAAGTCCTAATTCGAGGCCGCATCAGCCTGTACGAGGGGCGCGGCGATTACCAGCTAATTGTCGAGCACATGGAGGATGCCGGCCTTGGCGCACTTCAGCGCGCGTATGAAGAATTACGAGAAAAGCTGGCCAGCGAGGGCCTATTTGCCACAGCGCGAAAGCGACCCCTCCCCAGCCCAGCCAAGCACATTGCGATAATCACCTCTGCATCGGGAGCAGCACTGCACGACATCTTGTCTGTGTTCATGCGCCGCTGGCCCGGTCAACCACTCACTCTAGTCCCGACACCGGTACAGGGAGCAGGCGCTGCCAACCAAATCATTCAAGCCATTGCGCGGGCCAATCGCGCTCAATTATTTGACGTCATCTTACTGGCCCGAGGCGGCGGTTCATTAGAGGATCTCTGGTGCTTCAATGACGAAGGGCTAGCGCGCGCGATAGTGGCAAGCGAAATTCCAATCATTACAGGTGTAGGCCACGAGTCTGACACGACCATCGCCGATTTTGCGGCTGACGCTCGTGCCCCTACGCCCTCAGCTGCAGCGGAAATACTTTCACCTAGTGCAGATGAGTGGTTCGCCCGGTGCTCCAGTTTAAAATCAAGGCTAGATAAGGCTGCGCTGCGAACGCTTACCCAGACAAAGCAGCGCGTCGACCACATTTCCCACCGATTAACGCGGTGCGAGCCCAAACTGGAATCTTTTGCGCAAACGTTGGATCGACATGAAGCGAGGTTACAGCTAATTGCCCAGCAACAAATTGCCGAGAGCCGCAGACGGCTAAAGCATGCTGAGGAATTATTAAACCGCCTTCACCCTAGCCGCCAGCTTGACCAAGGAAAGTTGCGCTTAGCCAACGCGACCAAGCGGCTGCTAAACGCTAGCCCCAGCAAGCAGATTCCCATTCAGCAGCGCATACTCCAAAATTTTCATCGACAGGTTGTAAGGTTGACACTTCAACGTATTCAGCGATTTCAATTTAAGCTCGCAAATACCTCGCAGAACCTCAACAACTTAAGCCCCCTGCAAACCTTGCAGCGAGGCTTTGCACTCGCCACTAATGAACAAAATACCCTGTTGCGCGATGCAAATGATGTCACGGTGGGCGATACTATCCATGTCACGCTCGATCGAGGGCAACTGACTGCACGGGTAGTGTCTGTAGCCGGCCAAAAAGAATCTTAGGCTATATTAAAAAATGCAGAGATTGACGCTCTAAACCTCTAGGGAACGATATGGACAGCCTTGTTATTTTAGCCGCCTTTGCTTTCGGGTTCGCCGCACGTCAAATCGGTCAACCACCACTGGTGGGCTACCTCATTGCAGGGTTTACTCTCGGACATCTAGGCGTGGAGTCCAACACCACTATTGAGGTGATCGCCAATACGGGCATCGCCCTAATGTTGTTCATTATTGGCTTGAAGCTAGATATTAGAAGCCTGCTCAAACCCGAAATCTATCGCTCGACTGTTGAACATGGCGTCGTATTCGGCGGATTAACCGCCTTGATGATCATGTTTGTTGGCGCACTTGGCTTGCCTTTAGTGAGTGACATCACATGGACCCAGGCTGCACTCATTGCTTTTGCACTGAGTTTTAGCTCAACAGTGTGCGCAGTAGCCATGCTCGAAGAAAGGGGTGAATTTCGTGTTCGACATGGACAGCTAGCAGTGGGCATACTGATTGTGCAAGACATCATTGCCGTACTGTTTTTAACAGTGTCCACAGGGAAAATACCAACCTTATTTGCATTGCTTTTACCTCTGCTGTTCTTCGCTCGCCCATTATTTAGCTACCTACTAAAAGCCAGCGGACATGACGAAGTACTCATTCTTTCCGGCATTATTTTAACATTTCTGGGTAGCTCATTGTTTGAATTGGTGGGTATGAAGGCAGATCTTGGTGCACTAGTATTTGGCATGCTTCTGAGCGGCGACAAAAAATCCGGCGAGCTCGCTAAATCCATGATTAGCTTCAAGGATATATTCTTAATTGGTTTTTTCTTAAACATTGGATTATCTGCAAGTCCAAGTCTAGAGATGTTGGGCATTGCTCTGCTACTGTGCCTGCTACTGCCGCTAAAAGGTTTAGGCTTTTTATTGATCCTTTCCCGTTACAAAATGCGTGTGCGAACTGCGCTACTAGCGGGTCTTGCGTTAACTCAATACAGCGAGTTTGGATTAATTGTCGCTGCACTGGCGCTCCAATTGGGCTGGCTATCTGAAGACTGGCTTGCCACCCTGGCAATAGCTGTTTCAATATCATTCGTACTATCCACTTTAATTAATGGCAGATCCCACACGATCTACAGCCGCTTCAAAAACTCTTTAAAGCGGATAGAACAAGATTTGGCAACCGATGATGCCCCACAGTGCCCAGCGCGCAATGTTGACGTGTTGATCGTTGGCATGGGCCGTGTAGGATCCGGTGCCTACGATACTATTGCCAGCCAATACAATTTGAAAGTATGTGGCGTCGACACCGACAAAAAGAAAATCGCGTCGCACACGAGCTGCGGCAGAAAAGTAATCTATGGTGATGCTGAAGATGCTGATTTCTGGGAGGGCCTTAGCGCAACCCAATACAAACTTGTCATGTTTACCATGCCTTCGCTGTCGGAGATGGTTGACGCTGTTCACCAGCTTAGAACTGCGGGCTATACAGGCAAAGTAGCCGCCGTCGCCAAATACGATGACGAACGCAACGCCATGATCAATGCAGGTGCTGACGTGGTGTTTAATTACTATGCGCAGGCGGGTGCAGGCTTCGCGGAGCACACGCTCTCAAATGTTATGGACATTTTGCCTGAGAAACCTGCCAGCTTAGGGGGCTAATTCAGTAGCTCAGGCATTATTCAGTTTCGATATATTTGCAGCTAACAACTCCGCCACGGATCTCAACTCCTCCATTAAGTAGGCGTCCTTTAGCACGCTCTCTAGAAAAGTTTGTTTATCGTGAATCTGCCCAAAATTTGGAGCTTCCAGAAAATTTTTAGGCCGATGCAAAAAAATGATAATTTGATTTTCCACCACGCTGAACTCTGGTGCAGCTACATCAAGACTTCCTATTAAAAATTCAATTTTTGTCAAAATCGACTCTGTAAAAACCTCTTTAACATAACCTGAACTGGCGCAATAGATATTATAGCGGCCTCCTAACATCCCTTTGGACATCTTAGCTTGCTTAGCTATTCCCATTATTTTTGGCTGTAGCCATCGAAGTAAAAATAGCCATTTATACTGAAAGACTATCTGATGCTTGGCGGACGAATCAAAAGCCATACGACAAACCAGACCTTTAAATTCTGTGCTTTCACGCTGCTCGCCTTTCTCATGCTTATATTTTGCCAATTCGCACTCAACTAGCTCGAAGTGCAATCCTGCCGCTTGACATTCAAAATAGTCTTCTTGCCGTGTCAACACATCATCGTACATGGGCAGCAACTTACTAGGTTCTAACTCTTTAACTGGAATGTAGCCGTCTTGCCTATACAAATAACCGGGGAGATGAAAAAGCAGCTCGGGCATAACTTCTTTAATAACCTGCTGCTTAAACAAGACTGCCGGTTTTGCGATGTACACAGCTCCGATAAAACAGGTAAGAAACATTGGCAACAGCCCATACTGAGTGAACGCTATAAGGTAAACGCTCACGGCAAAAGGAGCAGCGGCGAACAATAAATATCGTCGTCGTTGTCGTTTTCCCGCTAGCTGCAACTGCTCAACTCTTTTCCAGGTTGCAGAAAGCGAACGACTATATGCCTCAACAAGCTCGGGCTGTACATTAATCTTTAACTGCTTTCGCTTAACTCTGAGAACCGAATGAATAACAAAATCCACTAGCTGCTCGATGATTGCAAATAGCACCTGTGTGTTTTGCTCTTCCTTAGTGGAAGACGCATAGGGGGAATTAGTTTGCTGACTAACGTCCATGTTGTGGTCCCTTATGGATTAATTAGTAGTGGCAATCAATTGTCAAACTTCTATTTTATTTTTGATTTTAACCTCAAATGTAGTGTCCCAATGCTGCCTAGAGCACAAACTGAGTTCAAATTACTGAGCCGCCATCGATTAGCCTAGAATAAAGGACCCTGTTGCTTGATTGACCCTTGAGTTAATAGAAACCCAGAACCGATACATTGTTAAACGCCCTGCAGGACTAATCGGCCTGGAACCGATTAGCGCAGCGTTAGCTGGCCAAAGGCCGAGCCCTGGGACGGGCGAGTGACTACCTACAGGGCGTTTTAATTTAGAAGCTTGACGACCGGCTGTTGCCGGCCCGGCCCGATGCATAACATTGGGCGTTCGCATGGGGGCGAGACGGCGCGTTTAGGTTGCGATCAGCAACCTGCGCTGTGGAGCGCCGGAGGCTCCGCCGATGGCCGGACCGCGGAGCGGACCCACAAATAGAGAGAGGGTTTTCCCATGCGAGGGTAGGACATCGCCCACATTTCTACCAGACAAAGAAAAACGCCCTGCAGGACTAATCGGCCAGGAGCCGATTAGCGCAGCGTTAGCTGGCCGAAGGCCGAGCCCAGGGACGGGCGAGTGATCACCTACACGGCGTTTTAATTTAGAAGCTTGACGACCGGCAGTCGCCGGCCCGACCCAATGCATAACATTGGGCGTTCGCATGGGGGCGAGACGGCGCGTTTAGGTTGCGATCAGCAACCTGCGCTGGCTCGCGCGGCCAGCTATGCTGGTCGCCGGACCGCGGAGCGGA
>NZ_JACHXZ010000001.1:792109-1273130 GCF_014192475.1 Simiduia aestuariiviva | reverse complement strand
AAGCTAGATCTGTTACCGCTCGACTTGCATGTGTTAGGCCTGCCGCCAGCGTTCAATCTGAGCCATGATCAAACTCTTCAGTTTAAATCTTTCGACATCCGATACATCTGGATATCTAAATCTTGGTCAGAAAACGTATTAACTTACATTCACGTAATGAATTGATGAGTCACTTGCTTCTGATAAATCTTTTGCTTCCGAAGAAGCTGTACCGACCTATCCGCAAGTGCCCACACGCATTGCTTGATTCAGCTGTTAAAGATCTCGGCTAGGCGCTCTGGGCCTCAACCGTGGGATGCGCATTTTACGCATCTCGCTTTGCCTGTCAATCACTTTCTTCAAACTTCGTTCAAATCAGCAATCAACCGACGGGACTTTGGAAATCAGGCACTTAGCGATGCCAACAACCTGAACTTCAAACCCCCTCTCCGCCGTCTCGAACACACTGTGTTCCCGTTGGAGAGGCGCGCATTCTACGCATCCCAACTCACTTGGCAAGCCCTTTTTTAACTTTTTTAAAAAGTTCTTGCCGACCAACAAAAACACCCGCACGGGCGGGTGTTTTTCGAGCAGAATGGGTGATATATCAACTACACCTTTTTGCCACCGCTAGGTTTGGTTCTGTGGGTCGGCCGTGTGCGCTGCGACGCCGTCGGCTTTTTAGCATTCGATGCCTTTTCGGTCGTTTTTGGCGTCACCGATTTGACGCTTGGCTTAGGCTTAGCAGCATTCCCTTTGCGCGCTTGGTACGCCTTGCGGTGCTCGCCCTGCGGTCGCTTGCCAGTTTGAACCTTGCCGTCGCGACGTCGAGTGGCAGGTTTTGCCTTGTCCTCGAATGGGTTTTCGCTTGACTTAAACTCCAATCGAATTGGGGTGCCGTGCAATTCCAGCGCGCGGCGATACATTTTCTCTAAGTAGCGCACATACGCAGCAGGCAGCTCACCGGTCTGGTTGCCATGAATAACGATGATCGGAGGATTGTGTCCACCTGGATGCGCATAGCGAAGTTTTATTCGATGGCCGCGTACAATCGGCGGTTGGTGCTCGCGCACTGCATCCTGCAATAGTCGCGTCAAAAAGTTGGTAGAAAATTTCTCAGTGGCCGCCTGATAAGCCTTCTCGATGGACTCGTAGAGGTGCCCAACGCCAGTACCGTGCTTCGCGGAAATAAAGTGAATGTCGGCAAAATCAATAAAACGAAGACGGCGCTCGAGTTCGCTTTTCACGTATGTTTTGTGACTTTCTTCCAATCCATCCCATTTGTTAAGGGCAATCACCAGCGCTCGACCGGCATCAATGGTGTGCCCCATGAGATGCAAATCTTGCTCAACAATACCCTCACTGGCGTCGGCCATTAAGACCACCACATTGGCGTCTTCAATAGCTTGCAAGGTTTTAACTATGGAAAATTTTTCGACCGTTTCCTTTACGCTCTTTCGACGCCGGATGCCCGCAGTGTCGATCAACGTGTAGTTAGCGCCGTGGCGCTCGTAATTGATATAGATGCTATCGCGCGTTGTGCCCGGCAAGTCAAACACCACTACACGATCTTCTCCCAGCAATCGGTTGACCAAGGTGGATTTACCCACATTGGGCCTACCCACTACCGCTATCTTGATCCCACGAGGCTTATCCTCAAGCTCAGCTTCCGTTTCTGGGAATCGTTCGAGCACGATTTCCATCAGCGATCGCACACCCTTTCGGTGCGTTGCGGTGGTCGGAAAAATCTCGCCCATGCCCATTTCGTAGAACGGCGCCAGGGCAATATCCGGGTTTGTGCCGTCCACCTTATTTGCCACCACAAAAGTGGGTTTACTGCGCATACGCAGGTGGTTAGCGATCATTTCATCAGCGGGTGTTAAGCCTGCCTTGCAGTCCACCAAAAACATGACTGCATCAGCCTCTTCAATGGCCTGCAGCGACTGTCCTGCCATAACGCTGTCTATGCCCTCTTCTTCGCCACTAATACCGCCCGTGTCGATGACCATAAATTTGCGGCCCAAGAGTTCGCCTTCGCCATACTTCCGATCGCGGGTCAAACCCGCATAATCGGCAACCAAGGCGTCGCGTGATCGCGTCAAGCAATTGAACAGTGTGGATTTGCCCACATTTGGGCGCCCTACTAGGGCTATAACAGGAATCATGTGCTTTGCACTCATAAACAACGTGAAGGCCAGAAGGGTCTGCACCCTTCTGGCCTTTTAAAAATAGCAGTTATTGCGGAGAAGTTAGAGCGGCTTTAATTGAAGCGCACTGAGCTCACCGCCACTACCTAATACAAACAGGGTATCCCCATCCACGAGCATGCGCGCGCGCACACCGTCGCCATCAACCTTTGTCCGAGCCGCCATTGCGCCGGACTCACGAGTTAGCAAATGTAGATAACCTTCAAAATCGGCCACGGCGACGAAGTCTCCCCACGCGGCTGGTGGCGAGAGTTTGCGACGCAACAAGTCAGTGTTTACCCACAAACTAACCCCGTTAGCCAGAGACATCGCCTGCACCTTATCAGCAGCTCCGGCAATATAAACTTGCCCGTAATCAGCTGCGGGACCCTGCACGGAGCTAGCCTCTTCAGCCCACAAAGGGCGACCCGTGGCGCTCGAGAAAGCTACCAATCGACCCTGATAACTAACAGCGAGTAATATTTCACCCGCCAACAATGGCGTGCCATCAATGTCAACAATGCGCTCTAGTTCAGACTTCCCCTTCGGGATAGCGACGCGTTGTTCCCACTGAATCAATCCAGTTTCAATTTCGAAGGCGTAGACTTTACCGTTGTCAAAGCCGGCATACACTACGTCGCCTTTAACAACAGGGGCACTTGTACCTCGCAGCGTCAGTATCGGCTGGACACTTTCAAACATCCATTTAATGGAGCCTGAAGTTGCATCGATGCCATAAAGCTTGCCGTCATTGGTGGTCGCGACAACTATGCCCGCTGAGGCAGCAGGCTCAGACAATACTTCACTTGAAAGTTGGACTCGCCACATTTCGCGACCATCAACTTTGTTTAGTGCGATCACTTCACCCTTATAGCTACCAAGTAAAAGCGCATCAGACGACAAACCAACACCTGCACTAATAGCCTCGTCCAGCTCAACCGTCCAGCGGACTTTTCCGCTACGTTTATCTAGGGCATACACTTCACCCTCTATATCCGTTGCATACAAGGTGTCGCCGCTCAATGCGGGCACCAGCCGAGTGTAGCGATCATCCTGTCCCGCGCCGATGCCGCGCGACCACACTTCTTTGATTTTTACTTTAGCGGCAAAATCTTGTAGTTCTTTTGGCTCGATATCGATGTCATCTGTAGACGCACAAGCACCCAACATCAAAACCGCCAACAACGCCCATACGTGCTTCATTAGGCACCCTTTTCTTCGGTGGCAGCCGCCGGCTGGACACTGTTCAATTTCATTCGGATTTGACCTGCGCGCGCCATATCATTCCCGCTTAGGCCCGCCAACGCGGCCTGATAGGCCTCCGCAGCCTTGGCGTTATCCTTTTTGGCGACATACGCGTCACCTTTTACTTCCGCGTACAGGGAGCTAAAGGCACCTTGGTCTTCGATGGCTACCAGCGTCAGGGCTTCTTCCGCCTTGCCCTGCGCCACTAGCACCCGAGCCAAGCGTACGCGCACCAAATGCGAGACATTGTCTGAACCACTTTGCTCAAGGGCCCAGCGCAGCTCTGCTTCTGCACTAGCCAACTCGCCGGCCTCTACCGCCTGCTTGGCCAGTAGCATAGCGGCATTCACACCGTATAACGTATCACCGTGGTCCGCTTTTAGGCCCTTGGCCAAATGCGCCACAGTCGCTGTATCTGCTTCAGACAACTGCTCTTGTTTGGACATTAACTCAGTAATGTCTTCAAATTTACTGGAAGCCATTTCTGCACTCGCCTGGCGGTCGTCCTGCCATGCGTTGAAACCCATATAGCCACCGACGCCCAAAATAGCAGCAACGATCAAGGATTTTCCATTTTCAGCCCACCAACGCTTGAGAGCTTCGAGTTGTTCTTCTTCAGTTAAATGCGCAGACACTGTTTCAATCTCCAGACAGTCTTCTTTATTTTCTATTCAGCTTGCGCTGATTAAAGTGTTTTCAATAACTCAATAAGGGCGCCGTGTTGCAGCATTTGCTGATCCGCCTGTTCCCGCAAGAACTTGACCGTAACCTGCCCTGCTTTTACCTCATCTTCACCCAGAATCAATGCGATAGCAGCCTCACTCTTGTCGGCCTTCTTCATTTGGCTTTTGAAGCTACCACCCCCGCAATGGGTTTGAACAGCCAAATAGGGCAATGCATCACGTAGGCTTTCCGCCAAGGCCAAACCGGCAGCAGCCACATCGCCGACGGCGACAATATACACGTCTGGCCGCTGCGTGGCAGCCTCTGGCACACATTCCAGTGCCTCAAGCAACAAAACTAAGCGCTCTATGCCCATAGCGAAACCAACGGCGGGCGTACTACGACCGCCCAATTGTTCCACCAAACCATCGTAGCGGCCGCCTGCGCATACTGTACCTTGGGCGCCAAGCTTGTCGGTAACCCACTCAAATACGGTTTTGGTGTAGTAGTCTAAACCCCGCACCAGACGCTCGTTAACTTGGTAGTTCACCCCCGCCGCATCGAGCAGTGAACACACCTGGGCAAAGTGATCTTTGGATTCATCGTCTAAAAAATCGCCCAAGCGCGGTGCATCAACCAGTAGCGCCTGCGTGGCGGGATCTTTACTATCCAGTACCCGCAACGGGTTAGTCTCCAACCGACGCTGGCTATCCTCATCTAAATTTTCACGGTGCGCGGACAGATAGTCCACCAGCGCCTCGCGATACTTGGCCCGAGACTCAGGCACGCCGAGGCTGTTTAACTGCAGCGTCACCGCATCTGCAACACCCAATTCGCGCCATAAGCGGGCAGATAGGATAAGTAACTCTGCATCCACATCCGGTGTAGCCATACCAAACGCCTCGACACCAATTTGGTGGAATTGGCGCAGGCGACCTTTCTGCGGCTTTTCGTAGCGGAACATCGGGCCCATATACCAGAGTTTCTGCACTTGATTGTAGAGCAAGCCATTCTCTTCACAGGCGCGAACGCAACACGCGGTTCCCTCTGGGCGCAGGGTTACGCTTTCGTCATTGCGATCGAGAAATGTGTACATTTCTTTTTCGACAATATCAGTAACTTCGCCAATGGAGCGTTTAAACAGCTCCGTTTGCTCTAAGATCGGAAAGCGAATTTCCTGATAGTGATAGCGCCGCAACACATCGGACACAACCCCTTCAAGGTACTGCCAACGGCCTGACTGGCTTGGCAGTAAATCGTTCATGCCACGAATGGCTTGAATTTTCTTCACGTTAACATCCACTCAAATCTAAAATTCGACCACTACGCCTTAGCAATAATGGATTCTTCTGCTTTTGCTTTGGCAGCGGCCTTGGCGCGTATTAACGCTTCCAACTCTTCAACAAGATTTTCCGCTTTTAATTTAGTACTGGGCTGTCCATCCACGTATACCAAATTATTAGGTGTGCCCCCAGCCAAGCCTAAATCAGCTTCTTTAGCCTCACCGGGTCCATTAACCACACATCCAATCACTGCAACATCAAGAGGAACCGTGATGTCTTCTAAGCGCATCTCCAGTTCATTCATAGTTTTGATCACATCAAAATTTTGACGAGAGCAACTGGGGCACGCAATAAAATTAATACCTTTGGCACGCAGCTTCAGGCTCTTTAACATATCCCAGCCGACCTTCACTTCTTCAACTGGATCAGCAGCCAGCGATACCCGAATCGTGTCGCCTATGCCATCCATCAAAAGCATGCCAAGACCAATGGACGATTTCACCGTGCCAGAGCGCAATCCACCGGCTTCTGTAATACCCAGATGCAGGGGCTGCTCAATTTTCGTGGCGAGTTTCCGATAGGCGGCGACCGCCATAAAAACATCAGACGCTTTAACGCTCACCTTGAAATCTGGGTAGTTATAGCGATCGAGAAAGTCCACGTGTCGCATCGCAGATTCTACTAACGCGTCGGGTGTAGGTTCGCCGTATTTCTTTTGTAAGTCTTTTTCCAATGAGCCGGCGTTGACACCAATGCGTATGGGAATCCCCAAATCTTTGGCTTTAGATATCACCGCTTCAACACGTTTTTCACGGCCGATATTGCCCGGATTGATGCGCAGACAATCCACGCCTAGGTCTGCTACACGCAAGGCAATGCGATAGTCAAAATGAATATCGGCCACCAGCGGCACAGGGGACTGCTTGCGAATCAAACCGAAGGCTTCTGCCGCCTCCATACTGGGAACGGAGACTCGAACGATGTCTGCACCGGCATTGGCCAAACGCTGAATTTGGCCAACGGTAGCGGCCACATCGGTGGTCTCGGTATTGGTCATACTTTGCACCGAAATTGGTGCATCGCCACCCACGGGCACATTGCCCACCATAATCTGGCGCGACTTCCGACGTTTAATGGGCGATTCAAAATGCATCGTGAATACTCAATTATTGGTTCGACGAGCCAACCACAAAGCGCAGTGCTCGATTATTTCCTTTAGGCGTAACTTCAACTGACTGCCCATTGAGCGCCAATGTGGCCGCTTTAACGTTGCCCAACATGACGTTAAATGGCGCCTTACCCTGGAGCGTTATTGCGCTGCCAGCAGCCTGTAATTCGGTGGCCAATACATCGCCATTGGCGTCACTGATCTCGACCCAGCACTCATCGGCAAACTGCAACTCCAACCGATCAGGTGCCCGCAACTCGAGGGCACCGGCTGCTTGCACATCAGATGCAGCACGCTTCGTCTCAACGGCCTGTGGAGCGCTGGGCTGAATGACATCGTCAGCAGCCACCATTTGATCTGGCTGGACAACTGGGTCCGCCTGCGCACTCTCAGTCGCTAGATTCTCTGCATCTAGCGCGCCTTCCACTTGTGTTTCTGTAACCGCCTGCCCAACCTGCTCAGCAACGGATACTGTCTCATCCACATTGGCTGTACTCGCCGAGTCTTGCAGTGCGAACCACACCACAACAATCGCCAAAAGCGCAATAAATCCTATCCACACCAGTGGAGAGATCGGAGTTTTCATCCGCTCGACCGCCATTGCAGACACTACGCCTTGAGGTCGTGACGGCGTAATCAGCTGGCTTACTTCGGAATGCGCAGACACATAATCGAAATACCGCTGCAATACCGCGTCTTCGTCCAGTTTGAGCAAACGGCTGTACGCGCGGAGATACCCTTTGATAAAGGTTTCACCCGGAAATTGGTCGTAACTATCGGTTTCAAGGGCTGCCAATTTCGACCGCGTAATACGCAGCTTAGTTGCCACCTCTTTCTCGTTTAGCTTTTGCTCTTCACGCTCTTTTTGCAAAAAGCCACCCGGCGTGAGCAAATCAACAGACTCCTCTACCGGCGTTTCATTGTTGGTTTCAGCAGTCATAATTTTGGCCGTTCATTGTTAATTATTGTCTAGCCCTGCAATGGGCTATCGGCTTCCCTGACTCTGCTTGTACGCCAAGTACTCCTTTGAATAGGGGAACATGTTTTTTAAACTCATGACTTGGCTTGCTTCTTTGTCCTTGTTACCAAAAATGCGTTCAATTTGTATCCCAATCCACAAGCTCCGTGCACTTGGGCGACTGTAGGTCTCGAATTGCGTCAGGTGCTGCTTAGCCTTAGCAAAATCCTGTTGCTTGAGGTAGTGGTCGGCAAGCTCCAAGTGCGACGCGGACAAATTGCGCTGCAGTAACACCGAATGCGAAAATGCGGCCACTGCGCGATCTTCACGACCGACCTTTTGCGCTGAAATTCCTACACCGTACAATGCGATCGCCCGCCGGTCATAATTGAGGTCTTCAGCCGCGATCTCATAATTTTCGTACGCCTCTTGGTAGCGCTCTTTGTTATAGAGGAAAGTGGCATAATTCAAACGCGCTTGTGTAAAGTTTCGATCCTGTCGAAGCGCCTCTTTAAAGGATTTTTCGGCCAGCTTCGGCTCACCCTCTAGCTGAAATAAGAGTCCCTTGCCGTTCAGAACACCGGGGTCGCGTGGTTCTATCTGCGCAGCCTTATTCAAATGAAAGCGCGCCGAGTCCAAATTGCTCTCGCTGATATAACCCAAGCCAAGGCGGATGTGCGTTTCCAGCGCTTTCGAGGGCTGAATCTTAGGTGGCTCTTTTTCCATGGTCGTTACACAGCCCGACAGCAGCGCGACGATCACCAATAACACAGCGGTTTTGATAGTAGACATGGATACCCTTATCACTCAGTTTACTGATCTATGATGCGCACAGCCTCTTCCTGCTGTGCCATTTTATTGCGATAGCGTTCCGCTCGACGGGTTAGGTCATTTACGCTGCCCGCGAGTTGACCACAGGCCGCATCGATATCATCGCCGCGCGTTGTGCGTACCGTAGCAATATACCCCGCCTCGATCAAAATTGTTTGAAAGCGGCGCAATGCATTATTACTCACCCGCTTATAATCCGACTGACTGAAGGGATTAAACGGAATTAAGTTAATTTTGACCGGCACATCGCGCAGGAGTTCCGCCAATTCGTGGGCGTGCTCAGGGCGATCATTTACCTGATCGATTAGCGTGTACTCGATAGTGATTTTACGGTGAGTATCTGGCAACCCTTCAATATAACGCTGCGCGGAATCTAACAGCATGGCAATGGGGTATTTCTTGTTGATGGGCACCAACTCATTGCGCAGCGCATCGTTAGGTGCGTGCAACGAAATCGCCAGGCAGGCATCGGTATGCTGACCCAGCCGGTCAAGGGCGGGCACTACGCCGCTGGTGCTCAAGGTGACCCGGCGCTTCGAGATGCCGTAGCAATTGTCATGCATCATCAGGTGCATGGCATCTACCACATTGTCAAAGTTTAACAGTGGCTCGCCCATGCCCATCAGCACAACGTTGGTAACTTTTCTAGGCCCACCAACCCGCAATTGGCCAAAGGAGTTGGCGGCAATCCATACCTGAGCAATGATTTCCGCCGCACTTAAATCGCGGTTAAAACCCTGCTTGCCGGTAGCGCAAAAGCTACAGTCCAATGAGCAGCCGATCTGCGAGGAAACACACAAGGTACCGCGCTCGCCATCGGGAATGAACACGGTCTCGATGGCGCTGCCACCGTCAACCTTGATCAAGAATTTTCGGGTGCCGTCCACTGAATCCAGCTGTTTCAGCACCTCGGGAAAGCGTATCTCCGCAACCTCAGCGAGTTTGGTGCGGAGAGGCTTGCTGATATTGGTCATCTCGTCAAAGTTGACCACACCCAGCTGATGAACCCATTTTAAAACCTGTTGGGCACGGAAGCGCTTTTCGCCAATGGACTCAAAGAAAGCTTCCATTTTCGAATGTGTTAGACCCAGCAAATTCACTTTTGCGGGCGCAGTACTGGCTTCCTGTACCTCAACCATAGGGTTCACCTGATCGCTCAATTTAGCGCGCGCTGATTTCAGTTTCAGCGAAAAAGTAGCCAATTTCACGCTGTGCAGACGCCACGGCGTCGGAACCGTGAACTGCGTTGGCATCAATGCTTTCGGCGAAGTCTGCACGGATAGTTCCGGCCGCGGCTTCTTTTGGGTTGGTAGCGCCCATCAGGTCGCGGTTTGCCAGAACGGCATTTTCACCTTCCAACACCTGTACCATAACAGGGCCGGAAGTCATGAAAGCTACCAAATCAGCGAAGAAACCACGCTCTTTGTGCTCAGCATAGAAGCCTTCTGCTTCAGCTTTCGATAGGTGCTTCATCTTTGCTGCCACAACTTTCAGGCCAGCCTTTTCGAAACGGGTGTAAATTTCACCAATAACGTTTTTGGCAACGGCATCGGGCTTGATGATGGAAAGGGTGCGTTCAACGGCCATGTAAATCTCCGAACTTACTTCAGTGAGTGAATGATCAATAAATACACCAGCGAACTGGCGCGTGGCGGTGCCGGCCCACTTCTGGACCAAATCACCGTATTTTCAATGAAAATCCGAGCAGATCGCTACCAATTTAGCGCCTTACTCCGACCTCCGAAACGTAAAACCCGCGGATTATACGCGGGTTTCAGGTACTTTTGTACGCGGCAAAGCGCATTTATGAGGACAATTTTCCTACTTACTGCTGTGCCGCCTGAGCAATAGCCTTTACTCGGCCCACCATGGCTCTCAACCCATTGCCCCGCGTCGGGCTCAGGTGGCGCTCTAGATCCAGCGCTTTAAAGTAACTGTCGATATCAAAGTTGATGA
This sequence comes from Simiduia aestuariiviva, assembly GCF_014192475.1. Taxonomy (GTDB): domain Bacteria; phylum Pseudomonadota; class Gammaproteobacteria; order Pseudomonadales; family Cellvibrionaceae; genus Simiduia; species Simiduia aestuariiviva. The sequence continues at coordinate 1,262,861 of NZ_JACHXZ010000001.1, read as the reverse complement.
TAGCGGCGGGTGTTTGCCCCTGATATGCGGCCATTACGACGGCAAGTAACCCCTGCACAATGACTGCATCGCTGCCCACCGTGAAGATCAATCGCGCCCCATCAAACTCAGGCTCTATCCAGACATTACTCTGACACCCCTTCACCAATCGCTCTGGTGTTTTGAGCGCATCATCCATGGGCGGCAACGCCTTACCCAAATCGATGATATAGCGATAGCGATCTTCCCAGTTGTCAAAAAACGCCACATCTTCCAAAATTTCGTCTGTACTGGGCAAACCCACGACCACTCTCCTCTACGCCCTTGCGGATCCCGGCGCCATCACAGCAGATGAACACCGGGCAATTTCTTGGCCCACTAAAAAAACAATCCCGCCTCAAGCTGGGCCTCTTCGGACATCATCTCGCGCGACCAAGGTGGATCAAACACTAAATCCACGGCCACCTCTTGAACATTTGGCACTTTGGCGACGCGATACTCAACATCTCCCACCAGCACCGGCCCCATACCGCAACCGGGCGCAGTTAAGGTCATTTTGATCGCGACTCGACCTGTGTGCTGATCAATGGCAACGTCATATATGAGCCCCAACGACACCAAATTGATTGGGATTTCTGGGTCGTATATCGTTTCCAGCGCCGACCATACCTGCGCCGCCTGAACCTCCCCGGAGCCATCGTCGGTAAAATCGAGCTTTTCTGGTTCAGCGCCGATAGCGTCGGCATCAGTGCCATCGATGCGCAGCATATTGCCCTGCCAGGTCACCGTATAGTTGCCGCCCAAGCTCTGGCGAATATTCACGAATTCACCCTCGGGAATGACCACCGGAGTGCCTACTGGGACGCGTCGCGCTGGGCAATCGCGACGGGTTACCACCATTTGCTGCTGCATGCAGGCCTCAGCTCACTGAAAAGCTTTCGCCACAACCGCATTCGGCCACGACGTTGGGGTTGTTGTACTTGATCACGCGATTGACCCCTTCGATGGCCATATCGATCTCTGTACCCCGAATAATCGGAGCCGCGTCTGGGGAGATCGCCAAAGTGACCGCCTCATCAACCACCAGCACTGTGTCGCCGGGTTCCGCGGCATCTACTGTGTCGAGCACATAGGCGTAGCCAGTACAGCCGCTGGGTTTAATACTCAGGCGCACCACTGGCTTTTTGGCGTCCAACAGCTTGCGAGCAAAGTGCTTTGCCGCCTTTTCGGTCACTGACACCAAAGGTGCAGCGGGATCAAATGTAGAGACAGTTGAAGTCACGGCACATACCTCACGCCAACATCGATTTAACTTTTTCGAGCGCTGTAAACAGCGCGTCGATTTCCGATAAATCTGTATAAATTGAAAAAGATGCACGGGCTGTACCCGGCACACCTAACCTGTTCATGAGTGGTTCCGCGCAGTGGTGACCGGTGCGAATTGCCACCCCTTGCCGATCCAATAGAAAACCGATGTCAGCCGGATGCCCTCCATCGAGCAAAAAACTCAACACTCCGGACTTGGCTGGCGCCGTTCCCACCACGCGCATTCCTTCGCAGTCGGCTGCACGGGCGGTGGCATAATCCAAAAGTGATCGCTCATGGGCCTGTAAACCCGGCAAATCCAGTGCGGCAAACCACTCAATGGCAGCGCCAAAACCAATGGCTCCCGCGATATTGGGTGTGCCCGCCTCCAATCGATAGGGCAAGGTGTTCCACTTAGCGGACTGATAACTAACCTCGCTAATCATCTCGCCGCCGGTTTGCCATACAGGCCATTCGGCGAGCAACGATTGCCGCCCCCAAAGCACACCAATGCCCGTTGGCCCAAACATTTTATGGCCGGAAAAGGCATAAAAATCGCAACCAATGCTCTGGACGTCGACACCCCCGTGCGCAATCCCCTGGGCGCCATCAACCAATACCCAAGCGCCTACCGCCTTGGCGGCGCGCGTCATTTTTTGTATAGGATTGACCGTGCCAAGGGAATTGGAGACATGGGGAAATGCCACCAATTTAGTGCGCTCATTTAAGAGCGCCACAAACGCATCGTAATCAAGTTCGCCCGTGTCAAAAATCGGTGCCACCTTGAGCGTGGCGCCGCTAACTTTACATGCCTGCTGCCAAGTAACGATATTGGCATGGTGCTCCATTTCAGTTACCAGCACCTCATCGGTCGACGTTAACTGCTGCCCTAAACCGTGCGCCACAATATTTATGGCCTCGGTAGTACCACTGGTCCAAATCACTTCGTCTCTGGCAGCGGCGTTGATAAATGTCGCCACCGTATCGCGCGCGCCTTCGTAACGCGTAGTGGCCTCGTCGGCAAGGCGATGCGCTCCACGATGCACATTGCTATTGCAGGTGGAGTAATAGTCCACTAGCGCATCAATCACACACTGCGGCTTTTGAGTGGTCGCGGCGTTATCCAGATACACTAGCGGCTTGCCGTCGATTTCGCGCGACAGAATAGGAAATTGGGCGCGAATAGCTGCAACGTTAAACGTCATGCGTCACCCATTTGTGCAAATCGCGCGCGTAGTTGAGGCCGCAACCACTGCGCCAATGCCGCATTAGGCATTGCATCCACCAACTCATTAATAAAGCCAAAATTCAGCATTATCTGTGCTTGTGAGCGACTGATGCCGCGACTTTGTAAATAATAGAGCGCACCTTTATCGGTTTCCGCGACTGTTGCCCCATGAGCGCAGCGCACATCATCCGCATAAATCTCCAGCTCAGGCTTAGTATTAATTTCCGCGCCAGAGGTTAATAGCAGATTGCGATTATTGAGCTCCGCCAACGTTTTTTGCGCGTGACGATGAATATGAATACGTCCGTTAAAAACAGCCTTTGACTGCCCGCCAGCAATGCCCCGCACATTTTCTTCTGTGGTGCCATTGGCACACGCGTGTTCGATAGTAGAATGCAAATCAAACAATTCGCGGCCGTCGAGCAGGTAAATCGCATTAACTTTGGCACTGGCAAATTCACCACCGTGAATTACATCCACATCCAAGCGCGACAAGTCGCTACCAAACCCCACAAGCGTAGAATGCAATTCACTTCGCTCTGCGAGCAATACATGACAGCCGCCCACACTCATTGCGGCACCCGTTTGCAAGGCAAAACGGTAGTGCTCTAAATGCGCCCCCACACCCACAGAAAACTCAGAAAAATACGTGGACATGCTCGGCTCTGTGCCCTCGGCCTGCTCGATTACTGTCAAGCGAGATTTGTCGCCAAGGCGCACCAAGACTCGGCCGTGGGCCTGCGCCGCTTCGGTAGTTCGATACACAATGCGCAAAGGGGTTTCAATTTGCACACCAGGTGCCACATCGATAACCCAGCCGTCGGCCGCAAGCACATCATTGACCAAACCAAAAATGTGACGACTTGGTTTGACACTGCCGAAAAGCTCACCCGCAATCGCCTCGCCCTCGGACAAAGCACGCACCTGCAAGCCCGCAGGTAATTCACCAGCAATAGCCTGAGGAACGCCGTTGATCAAAACCAACTCGATGGCCGACAGGCCCTCGACTGCATCAACGCCACGAGCAGCAGTGCTCTGATTGGCAGCAGAATAATCAATCTGCTCTAGTGCTCGAACAGGCGTGTACTTCCACGCCTCCACCTTACGGTTCGGCCAACGCGCTGCTCTCAACAGCGCCAGTGATTGCTGCCGCTGAGACACCAAGCTGTCATTTATCGGCGCGCCATTGAGCGCCATGTCTAACCAAGCACTCATTCGGCGGGCACCTCATCGGGATGATCCGCCAACCAACTGTAGCCCTGCGCCTCAAGCTCTTTGGCTAACTCCGGACCACCGCTTTTTACAATTTTGCCATCGGAAAGCACATGCACAAAATCAGGCTTAATGTAGTCCAATAGCCGCTGGTAGTGAGTCACTACAACAAAACCGCGGTCGCTGGAACGCTGACTATTGACGCCATCGGCAACCACTTTCAATGCATCAATATCCAACCCGGAATCTGTTTCATCCAAGATGCACAAGCGCGGCGCCAGCAAAATCATCTGCATGATTTCATTGCGCTTCTTTTCACCCCCGGAAAACCCTTCGTTAACGCCACGCTTTAAGAATTCAACGGGTAAATTGACCTGCTTACAAACCACGCGCGCCAACTTTAAAAACTCAGCAGAGCTCAACGCCGAATCACCACGGGCTTCGCGCACCGCATCTACAGATGCTTTTAGAAACTCCATATTGCTAACGCCTGGAATTTCCACCGGATATTGAAACGCTAAAAACAAGCCTGCCCGCGCCCGTTCTTCGGTTTCCATATCAAATAAACTGTGCCCGTCAAGTTCGGCACTGCCCTGCTCTACCTCATAGCCATCGCGACCCGAAAGCACATAACCGAGCGTACTTTTACCCGCTCCATTAGGCCCCATGATGGCGTGAACCTCACCGGGCTTAACGTCTAAGTTCAACCCCTTAAGAATGGTTTTATCTTCGACGCGCGCGTGCAAATTTTTAATGGATAACATATTTAATTCCTAAATCCGAACCTAACCCACCGAACCTTCGAGGCTGATTTCCAACAGTTTGCCCGCTTCTACGGCAAACTCCATGGGCAACTCTTTAAAGACCTCTTTACAGAAGCCATTAACAATCATCGACACTGCTTTCTCTGGGTCTAAACCACGCTGACGACACAAAAACATTTGATCGTCGCTCACCTTAGAGGTCGTTGCCTCATGTTCGACGATTGCGCTCGCGTTGCGGCTTTCAACATAGGGGAAGGTATGCGCACCACACTGATCGCCAATCAGCAGCGAATCACACTGGGTGAAATTGCGTGCACCTTCTGCGCCTGGGTTCATGCGCACCAAACCGCGATAACTGTTGTTACTGCGCCCGGCCGAAATGCCTTTTGAAATAATGGTGGAGCGGGTATTTTTACCCAGATGAATCATTTTGGTGCCGGTGTCAGCCTGCTGCTTGGCACGGGTCAAGGCAACCGAGTAGAACTCGCCCACGCTGTCATCGCCTTTAAGTATGCAACTCGGGTATTTCCAAGTTACGGCAGACCCAGTCTCTACCTGTGTCCAGCTAATTTTTGCGCGGTGATGCGCGATACCACGCTTGGTAACGAAATTGTAAATTCCGCCACGCCCTTCTTCGTCACCGGGATACCAGTTCTGCACAGTGGAATATTTAATTTGCGCGTCGTCGAGCGCCACTAACTCAACCACCGCCGCGTGCAATTGATTTTCATCCCGTTGCGGGGCGGTACAACCCTCTAGGTAACTCACATGGCTACCTTCATCGGCGATGATCAAGGTACGCTCAAATTGCCCAGTATTTTGTTCGTTAATACGAAAATAGGTGGACAATTCCATAGGGCAGCGGGTGCCCTTGGGGATGTACACGAAGGACCCGTCAGTAAAAACCGCACAGTTTAACGCGGCAAAGAAATTGTCTTTGGGCGGCACCACACTGCCGAGATACTTCTTCACCAGCTCGGGGTGCTTATGCACAGCTTCGGAGATCGGGCAAAAGATCACCCCAGCTTCGGCCAACTTTTCACGAAAAGTCGTCACTACGGAAACCGAATCAAACACCGCATCCACCGCAACGCCCGCCAGCATCTGCTGCTCAATCAGCGGGATACCTAACTTTTCATAGGTGCGCAGCAATTCGGGATCCACTTCATCCAGAGACTTGGGCTTATCTTTCATACTCTTGGGTGCGGAATAGTAAGAAATCGCTTGATAGTCGATTTTTTCGTAATCCACATGAGCCCACTCGGGCTCCTCCATTTCACGCCAGCTATGGTAGGCCTTCAGCCGCCAATCCAGCATCCACTCCGGCTCTTCCTTCATGGCAGAAATTCGGCGAATGACATCTTCGTCGAGGCCTGGAGCAAAAGTTTCAGATTCGATCGCCGATACAAAGCCGGCTTCGTATTCGCGCTTTAACGCCTTGTCTATCTGTTCAGTCATAAGACCTTCTACTGCGTTTGCTGGGTGACAAGGTCACCTGGCTATCATTGGTTTGATCAGGCCGCCTGAAGCTGCCCGACAATCGTTCGTATATGGGCAATGGCGCGTGCCACATCTGCTTGCGTCGTAAATCGTCCGAGCGACATACGCACTGAACTGTGGGCATCGGCATCGCTCATGCCCATTGCCTTCAATACGTAGGAAGGCTCCATGCTGGCGGATGTACACGCCGAACCTGAGGATATTGCAATGTCGCGCAAAGACAGCAACAGCGCCTCACCGTCCAACCCGCCAAAGCACACATTTAAATGCGTGGGGCTGACGCTCGCGGGAGCGCCGTTGCGCCGCACGTCCGGCAAATCCGCAATGCCATCCCAAAGTTGGTTACGCAGATTTCCTATGCGGGCCATCTCGTCAACCCGCTGGGCGTGACACAGCTGTGCGGCGACACCGATACCCACTAACTGATGGGTTGCCAAGGTGCCAGAGCGCAGTCCGCGCTCATGGCCACCACCGTGAATTTGCGCTTTCAATTGATGCGCGATGGCGCGCCGGACATACAGCGCCCCCACACCTTTGGGGCCGTAAAACTTGTGCGCAGACATACTCAGCAGATCCGCGCTCAAGCCGCCTACGGAGACATCGAGCTTGCCCGTTGATTGCGCGGCATCCACGTGCATTAAAATATTTTCTGCGCGACACCAAGCGCCAATTTCCGACACGGGATTAATAGCACCCGTCTCGTTATTGACATGCATCAAACTCACCAAGCGCGTGTCGGGTCTACGTGCCGCTTGAACTTGAGCAAGGCTGACACAGCCAGCGCTATCTGGCTTAAGCCATGTCACGGCAACGCCTTTTGCCTCCAGCCATTTTGCGGGATCGATCACCGCCTTGTGTTCACTGACACAAGTGATGAGGTGGCCGCTAAAATCCTGCGCTTCGAAAACGCCTTTAATGGCCAAATTGTTGGACTCTGTGGCACCGCTGGTCCACACCACTTCGCGCGGATCAGCAGCCAACAAGGTTGCAACCTGGGCGCGCGCGGCCTCAACCTTTTCCTCAGCTTGCCAGCCGTAAATATGTGAACGCGATGCGGGGTTGGCAAAAGTGCCCTCAGTCGTTAGACACGCGGCCATGGCCTCGGCCACCAGTGGATCGACTGGCGTCGTCGCTGCGTAATCTAGATACACCGGCGCATTCACGAATGATCGGCCTCCATCAAAGTAACCGATAGGGTGTCTTGATCTTGGCGAGTGCAGACAGCGCGTACATCGTGACGCTCCATCAGCGCCGCTAAACTAATCGAATTCAAAAACTGGTGAATTTGATCGCTCAGATCACGCCACAAATTGTGCGTCAGACAGACCTTGCCCTTTTGGCAATTGCCGCTGCCACCACAATTGGTGGCGTCTATGGATTCATTAACCGCATCGATTATCTGCGCGACAAAAATCTCATCGGCCGCACGACTCAAACGATAACCGCCACCGGGCCCGCGAACACTGTTCACCAACTCAGATTGACGCAGTTTAGAAAACAACTGCTCCAAATAGGACAGGGAGATTTCTTGTCGCTTGGAAATATCCGCCAAGCTGGTTGGGCCGTGTTGCACGTGCATTGCCAGATCGAGCATGGCTGTCACCGCATAACGACCTTTGGTTGTCAGTCTCATAGGCGCCTTCTCATCGAGATTAATGCCCCACAAATGGGAGGGGCATTATAAATACCCCACTAATACAGTCAAGTATAAACCCTAGCGCGGCACTAAGGTATTACGACTTGTCCGCCAGCTTGGCCTCTAGGGCCTCAATGCGCTTTTGGCTGTGAAACATGGCATTTTGGGTGGCAGTCAGGATGCCTCGCAGGATATTGAGCTCCATTTGGTCCAACCGGGAGCGGTTGTAGAGCCTGCGCAAGCGCGTCATCGTCTGGCGGGGGTTGTCGTGGCTAATGAAATCCAGCTTCTCGAGCGTCTCCTGCAGGTGCTTGTAGTAGTACTCCAACTCTTGATTATTGGCGGGGGGCTGATCCCAATCATCAAAATGCGGCTCCACACCATCGCGCTCAGTGAGCATGGCCATGCGCAGCTCGTAGCACACCACCTGCACTGCGGTAGCTAAATTGAGCGCGCTGTAGGCCTCATTCGCGGGGATATGCAAGTGAATATTGCACATTTGCAACTCTTCATTGGTCAGGCCGCGATCCTCCCGACCAAACACGATCGCCACCGGGTGCTGGCGGGCTTCGTGCGCCACTTGGGTCGCAGCTTCACGGGGCGTTTGAATCGGCCACGGGATACTGCGTCCGCGGGCACTGGTACCGATCACCAAGCCGCAATCAGCCAGGGCTTCTTCGAGCGTGGCCACAACCGTGGCGCCGTCGAGCACGTCCTCAGCGTTGCCTGCTCGCCACGACGCCTCAGGCGCCGGGTATTCTCGCGGCTCTACCAACCAAAGGTCTGCCAACCCCATGTTTTTCATGGCTCTCGCCGCGCCACCGATATTGCCTGAGGCCTTAGTGTTGACCAGGACAATACGTACTTTCGCTAGCCAATCATGGGATTGTTGGGTCATGGGAATGCTTCCACGCGATCAAAATGGGCGCGCAGTGTAACAAAAGGCACACCACTGCCCAATAGAAAGCCAGTAAGCGGCTATGCTATCGATATTAGTGCTGTTATAATCCGCGCCCCTCATTTACCCCGCAGGTAAGACCTGCCCCGCGGTAACTGCGCTCTCTAACATTCAACTGCCCTGTCGGAGTCCCCATGGAACCCATGCTGACCATTGCCCTGCGTGCCGCACGCAAGGCCGGAGAACTGATTGAACGCGCTATGGAGCGCGTAGATTTTGTTGCCATTGAAGCCAAAGGCCAAAATGATTTCGTGACCGAAATCGACAGGGCCGCTGAAAAAGAGGTGATTTACCACCTTCGTAAAGCCTACCCAGATCACAACATTCGTGGCGAAGAGGGCGGTTTTAACGAGGGTAAGAGCGGCACCAGTGAATACGAGTGGATCATCGATCCGCTAGACGGCACAACCAATTTTATTCACGGCATCCCCCACTTTGCAGTTTCAATTGCCTGCAAACGCAAAGGCGTCATCGAACACGCCGTTGTCTACGACCCCATCAAACGCGAAGAATTTACCGCCAGTAAAGGCAAGGGCGCCATGCTTAACGGCCGTCGCATTCGCGTGACCTCACGTCGGGGCCTCGAAGGCGGACTGATCGGCACCGGCATCCCGTTTAATGGCTGGGCCCTGGAAAACATGAACCCCTATCTGGCAGCATTGCAGGAAATCGCTGGCCAAACTGCGGGTATTCGTCGCGCGGGTTCAGCGTCACTGGATTTGGCCTACGTGGCTGCGGGACGCTTCGACGGCTTTTGGGAGATGAATTTGAACGAGTGGGATATCGCCGCAGGCGTCTTACTTGTGAGAGAGGCCGGCGGCCTAATCTCTGACTTCAAAGGCGGCAATAGCTACTTAGAAAATGGCAATGTGGTGTGCGGAGGCCCCAAGGTCTTCAAGCCGCTACTTCAAATTGTGGGTGGTCATATGGGCCACGTACAAAAATAAGTAGATCGTAAAACAGCTAGCGGCAACTGCCGCTAGCTCATTAATCGATTGAGGGTTTGAATAAGCGCATTGATATCAATTGGCTTAGTCAGGTACTCGAAAAAGCCCGCCTTTCTGCCTCGCTCAATATCAAAACTCATGGCATTGGCCGACAGCGCCACCACCGGAATCGACTCGGTTGCCGGGTCCGTCTTGAGAACCTCCAGCACCTCAAAGCCATCCATCCCTGGCAAATTAATATCCAAAATAATGACATCTGGATTAAAGGTTCTGGCCTTGTACAAGCCGAGGAAGGCCTCCTCGGCAACTTCAAGATGCAACATTTCGAAGCGACTACAAAACTGTCGGATGACGCGAATATTCGAAGGGTTATCTTCGATGTACAACACCTTGTGCGGTTTGCTGATTGTTAACTCAGCACGCGCAATGGGCGTATGGGTATGTTGTGGCGCCACGGCATCCTGCTGATCGGATTTTTTAAATGTCAGCCAAAATGTTGTGCCCTGCCCCTCTCGACTTTCAAAATCTATGGTTCCACCCATCATTTCCATGAGGCGGCGGGTGATAACCAAGCCAACACCACTGCCCTCAATTTTTCCACCTTCTGCCCCCAAGCGATTGAAAGGCTGGTACATTTCCTTGTGCTTTGACTTAGGAATACCGACACCGGTATCGCGCACACCAATGCGCATATGCTCTTCATCAGGCATGTAGAACACAACCTCCAGTGAGCCTCCCATGCGGTTGTATTTGATGGCATTGCTCATCAAATTTAGCAGCACTTGCTTTAAGCGAACACTGTCTGCGTGAATATAGGTATTGGACCACTTGCGATAATCCACACTGACTTTAACCGCGCGCGTTTCGGCGAGCGATTGCACTAGCTGCACACACTCGCGCACGACGCGCGACGGCAATACGGGCTCTAAAGACAGCGACAACTTACCCGATTCAATTTTCGCCAAGTCCAACACATCATTAATCAGCTGCAATAGGTGCGTGCCGGCCTTGCGAATCTCACGAATATTTTCGTTTTGCTCGGCGTTGAGGTTGCTGTCGTAATCAAATAATTGCGCAAAACCCATGATGGCATTGAGTGGCGTGCGCAACTCGTGACTCATGCTGGATAAAAACTCTGATTTAGCACGATTGGCCCGCTCTGCCGATTCTTTGGCGAGCATGACGCGCTCCTCCGCCTCCTTCAGCAGCGTTATATCCATATTGCTGCCCGCCATGCTAACCACTTCGCCCTGCGCATTGAGCGCCGCAGAGCCCCGACCTTTGATCCAGCGGTAGCGACCATCCACCGCTCGCATCCGGTATTCAATATCAAAAGGACGATTTTTAGTGATGTGGTCCGCCAACATAGCCTTGAAGCGTGGCACATCTTCGGGGTGCATCAAGTCATACCAGACTTGCAAGCGATTACGGCCCTGGGTCATGACAGCATCATGCTCTTCATAGCCGAGCATCTGCCAACAACGATTAGAAAAATCCAGAGATTTATCTTCGCGATTCCACTCCCAGATGCCGTCGTTAGACGCTGCGATAATTCGCTCGTGGCGAGCCTCACTTTCACGCAACTTTTCTTCCACGGCCTTTAGCTCGGAGATATCAAAATTCACACCCGAGAGAAAGGCGACTTTTTCATCTGCAGCTTTAAAAGACAAACCGCGCGCCTGTGTCCAACAATAGCTGCCATCGGAGCGCCGTATTCGATAAATAACGTTGTAAGGCTCGTTATTTACGAGGTGATTTTCGATGGTTTTTTGAATGGTATCGACGTCCTCAGGGTGCACAAAGGCAAACAGGTCCTGCCCTGTATCGACCACGGCCCGAGCCTCGCGGTCATAACCGAGCTGCTCCCAGAACTCACCCTCCCAATACAGCTTATTGGACTTGAGGTTCCACTCCCAGAACCCGCATTGACTACCTTTAAAGATACGCTGATAACGCACAACGCGCTCGCGCAGCTCCTCTGGGCTGGCGCTGTCGATTTGCTCCGGCGTCAAGGATAAGTATCGGCGTTTAACTCGCTCATTTGCTGATTGGGTGGAATCGCTCATGGTTAACGTCGCTAAGAGTGGAGTGGCAAATATAGCGCAATGAATACAAAAATGGCGACCGAAGTCGCCATTTCTTAATGCAGGTTAAGGCATTTCGTCCACTTCACCGTCTTCTTTCGCCGGCGGCATTAAATCTTCTTTAGTGATCTTCAGTCCCAACAACAAATTGGATGCCACATAGATGGACGAGTAGGTACCAATCACGATACCCACGAGCAACGCCGATGAAAAGCCACTCAACAGCTCACCGCCATAGAAAAACAACACCAACAATACGATCAAGGTAGTACCGGACGTCATCAAGGTACGATCGAGCGTTTGCGTCAGCGATACGTTAACCACCTCGAGTGAATCCGTCTTACGCAAAATGGGGAAATTTTCACGAATGCGGTCAAACACCACGATGGTGTCGTTCAGCGAATAACCAACGACGGCAAGCACCGCTGCGAGCACCGACAAATCAAAACCAATTTTAAACACCGAGAACACACCCAGCGTAATAATGACATCGTGTACCAATGCCGCCACCGCCGCTAAGGCAAATTTCCACTGAAAGCGCATAGCGACGTAAGCCATTACCACCGCCAACGCGAATAGCATGCCGATGCCACCACTATCGCGCAATTCTGCACCCACTTGCGGGCCCACAAACTCCACGCGACGCAGCTCAATTTGGCCAGCTTCTTCCGCTTTCAGCAGCGACACAACCTCATCGCCCAAACTTTCTTCGAATGCTTGCTGCATGCGAATGAGCACGTCCTCATCGGATCCGAAATTTACCACCACCACATTGCTGTAGCCGGACTCGGTCAATGACCCGCGAATTTTTTCTAAATCCGCTTTATGCTCATAGCGCACTTCAATTTGCACACCGCCGGTAAAATCTAGGCCAAAGGCCAAGCCGTTAACTGCGAGCGAACCGATAGAGCCTAAAATCAGCAACCCAGAAATCACCGTGGCGATCATGCGGGCGCCCATGAAATTAATTACTTTATTTGCAATAGTCATGGTCAATTCCTCAAATCCACAGCTTCTTCACGTTGCGACCGCCGTAAATAGTGTTGATCACCATTCGCGAAACCATAATGGCCGTAAACATGGAGGTTAAAATACCGAGGCTCAACGTGACCGCAAAACCTTTTACAGGGCCCGTACCAATGGAGTAGAGAATCACGGCCACAATCAGAGTGGTGACATTGGCATCCAAAATGGTGGTAAAGGCACGCTCGTAACCCGCATTAATCGCCGACTGGGTGGGCAAACCATTTGCCACCTCCTCCTTGATGCGCGAGAAAATCAGCACGTTTGCATCCACCGCCATACCTACGGTCAGCACGATACCGGCAATACCTGGCAGCGTTAGGGTGGCTCCCAGCATCGACATACACGCCGCCAACAGCACCACGTTGGCCGCCAATGCAACATTGGCCGCAATGCCAAACACCTTGTAATACAGCAGCATAAAGATCAGCACGATACCAAAGGCAATTTGCACCGAAAGCACACCCACGCGAATATTTTCGGCACCCAGAGATGGACCAATGGTGCGCTCTTCTACGAAATACATCGGTGCAGCCAAGGCGCCAGAACGGAGCAACAACGCCAATTCAGACGCTTCGGCGACATTATCTAAACCGGTGATACGGAACTGCACGCCCAGCGCACTTTGAATGGTGGCCAGTGAAATGATCTTCTTTTCAACCAGCTGACGCGGTGTCACCACCTCTTCGCCCGCCGCGTTGATAGTGCGGTCAAGGCGCGTTTTATATTCAATAAACAGCACACCCATACGACGCCCTACATTGGAACGTGTAGAGCGATGCATTTTAGCGCCACCAGCACTGTCGAGATTGATGTTAACTTGTGGCTGATTCGTTTCAGGATCAAAGCTACTCTGCGCGCCACTGACGTGATCACCGGAAATAATCAATTGGCGCTCTAAAAACGCACCCCCTGTCCGGCGTTGATCCGCTTCACTGCGGAAATCAAATTGTTCTTTATTGGTGACCAACTCGCTGGGCTTAGCTTCTAAGCGAAATTCCAAGTTTGCGGTTTTACCGATAACGCGCTTAGCTTCCGCGGTATCTTGTACGCCGGGCAATTCCACCACAATGCGATTGCGGCCCTGGCGCTGCACGATTGGCTCAGACACGCCCAGTTCATTTACGCGATTGCGCAAGGTGGTTAAGTTTTGACTGACCGCGTAGTTTTCGATTTCGCGAATGGCTGATTCGGTATAGGTGGCGGTAACGACAAAAGTGCCATCATCGCGGTCAGAGGTTTCGCGCGCTAAGTCTGCAAAATCTTTGCGGAAGATAGCGGTGGCTGAGTCGCGATCCTCAGCTGAACGAAATACCGCAGTGATCACGCCTTCCTTACTGAGATCTACCGATACATAGCGAATGCGCTCTTCACGCAGCTTGCCCTTAAATTCAGCAATACTGGATTCCTGCCGCTTGGCAATGGCTGAGGCAGTATCCACTTCCATCAAAAAATGCACCCCACCCGAGAGATCTAAGCCCAACTTCATGGGCCCAGCACCCAAGGAGCGCAGCCAGTCTGGTGTGGTCGGTGCCATATTCAATGCCACCACAAAGCGGTCGCCAAGGGCGCGCTGAATGATGCGCTTAGCGGGCAGTTGATCCTCAACTTTACTAAGTCGAATGAGCGCGGCTTTTTCGGTCACTGTCTCACCAAAGTGGACAATGCCCTCTTCCGTCAATGCCCGAGTAGCCGTGTTAAGTACCGTCTCATCTAATTCCATGGCGCTGGATTCGCCCGAAATTTGAACAGCCGGATCTGGCGCATAGAGGTTGGGCATGGCAAAAACGAAGGCCATGGCAATGACTGCCAAGATCAGCAGGTTCTTCCACAGGGGGTAGCGATTCAACATAGTGGTTTCCGTCGCGGGCGCGGTTGGCGCCCCTGTTATTTAGATTTGTGCACTTTTTGATCAGACCGACGCTGTGCGCCTTGTTATTGTCTTAGACCGTAGATAAGGGCGCTGGCACCCAATTGCAAGGTTCGCGATTATACCCGCTTAGCCCTGCTCAACAACCTGCGTATCGGGGCCCGGTGGTACGGGCTTGCCGAGCCGGCCATAAAATTCGGCAACATATTCCTCTAACCGCCCATTGGCGATGGCGTCGCGCAGCTCTGCCATCACCCGCTGGTAGAAGCGCAAATTGTGGATGGTGTTTAGCTGAGCGCCCAACATTTCCCCACATTTATCCAAGTGGTGCAGATAGGCGCGGCTAAAATTTTGACAGGTATAGCAATCGCATTGTGCATCCAGCGGGCTGGTATCGTGGCGATGCACGGCGTTGCGAATTTTGATAACGCCAGTGGTGGTAAACAGGTGGCCATTGCGCGCATTGCGGGTTGGCATCACACAATCAAACATGTCTACACCGCGGCGCACACCCTCTACCAGATCCTCCGGCTTACCCACACCCATCAGGTAGCGCGGCTTTTCCACAGGCATTTCCGGCACGATATGGTTGAGTATGCGCACCATGTCTGCCTTGGGCTCGCCGACTGATAAACCACCAATGGCATAGCCATCAAAGCCAATATTGGTCAGGCCCTGCAAGGATTCAGAGCGCAAATCTTCATACATGCCGCCCTGCACAATGCCGAAGAGCGCCGAAGGGCTATCGGCATGGGCGTCTTTTGAGCGCTTCGCCCAACGCAAACTCAACTCCATTGAGGTGCGCGCCTGCTGCTCTGACGCGGGATAAGGCGTGCACTCGTCAAATATCATCACAATATCTGAACCCAGATCACGCTGTACTTGCATGGCAATTTCAGGGTTGAGCTCTACCGGGCTGCCGTTAATCGGCGATTTAAAGGTCACGCCCTGCTCGGTAATTTTGCGCATTTTGCCCAAGCTAAACACTTGAAAGCCACCCGAATCGGTGAGGATTGGGCCCTGCCATTGGATCATATCGTGCAGGTCGCCGTGCGCTTTCACCACCTCGGTGCCCGGACGCAACATCAAGTGGAAGGTATTGCCCAATATAATCTGGGCGCCAGTGGCTTCGATGTCTCGCGGCAGCATGCCTTTTACCGTGCCATAGGTTCCCACGGGCATAAATGCCGGGGTCTCCACCACGCCACGGGGAAATCGCAAACGACCTCGACGCGCGCGACCATCGGTGGTATCCACTTCAAACTGCATAAAAGACACGATTAGACTCCGGGTTGATCACCCACAGGCTCTTCGTGCGCCAATGGGTTTCGGGTAATGAACATGGCATCGCCATAACTAAAAAAGCGATAGCGTTCCGCTACGGCTTCTCGGTAGGCATCCATCGTAAAGCGGTAGCCCGCAAAGGCCGACACAAGCATCAACAGCGTCGATTCTGGCAAGTGGAAGTTGGTCACCAAGGCATCGACCACCTTGTATCGATAACTGGGGTAAATAAATATTTGCGTCTCCCCTTGATAAGGCGCGATTTCACCGCCTTGAGAGGCGGTCTCTAGGCAGCGCACGGAGGTTGTGCCAACGGCTATGACGCGTTTGCCGGCGGCCTTGGTGGCGCGCACCAACTCACACACCTCGGGCGTAACCTCCATGACTTCACTGTGCATTTTGTGCTCGAGCACATTATCCACGCGCACAGGTTGAAATGTACCGGCGCCCACATGCAGCGTTACAAACGCCAATTGCACGCCCTTTTCAGCCAATTGCTGCATTAGTCGCTCGTCAAAATGCAATCCCGCTGTGGGGGCGGCTACCGCGCCGGCTTTCTTGCCGTACACCGTTTGGTAGCGTTCGCGGTCTGCAGCGGCATCGGCGCGATCGATATAGGGCGGCAACGGCATGTGGCCGATCTGCTCCAGCAGCTCTAAGGCGGGCCCCTCAAAACGCAACAGAAAAAGCGCGTCGTCGCGGCCCTCCACGTGAACGGTGGAGCCATCTTCCAAAATTATCTGGCTGCCAGGCTTGGGCGATTTACTGGCCTTAACGTGGGCTTTCACATTGTGGCGATCAATGACTCGCTCCACCAACACCTCGACTTGCCCGCCCGTCGCCTTTTGGCCGAATACCCGCGCTGGTATAACCCGAGTATCGTTAAACACCATAAGATCACCGGGCTCAACGGCGTTGATGATTTCGGCAAATTGCCCGTGCGAGAGTGCACCCGTGGCACCCTCCAGGCATAAGAGCCGGCTACCGGTGCGCTCGGGCACGGGATTGCGGGCGATGAGATCATCAGGGAGCTGGTAGTAAAAGTCTTGCCTGCGCATGGCGATGGTTAATATCTGATCAGTTAAACAAAAAGGACGGCAAGGGTATAGCAAAAGGCCAGCCGCGCCAATTCCTAGCGCCCACCCTTCCCAAGCAATTTGATGATTAAAATCAGTTGACGGCGACAAAGTCGCCGCTATAATCACGCACTCTCAACGGCCCAGTGCCCTTGAAGCCGAATTAAGCCAGAGTGGTGAAATTGGTAGACACAGTGGATTCAAAATCCACCGCCCTTAAAAGCGTGCCGGTTCGAGTCCGGCCTCTGGTACCAACACAAGAGCCTCGTCACATTGACGGGGCTTTTTTGTGCCTGCCCAAATAGCGCATGACATTGCGCTGCTCAAACCTCGTACATTGCGGTCAGTTCGCGGTGCGGCACCCACTTTTTCCACTTATGGTTATAAAACCAACCACTAGTCATAGCAAATGATTAGGCAAAGCTCGCCACAGGCTAGACTATACTGAGTGGCGCCTTAGTCCTTTTGTGACCCTTCACATTTATGACCATATCTGCGCGTATTGGCGTACTTTTTTTGGCAGCCGGCCTACTTTTAAGCGCACTGATTGCAAGCATTGCACTGGCGCTCGAGGCGACCGTCGAATTAAACAAAGCGCAAACAAAACGATTTGTCTCCTACCAACTCGCCGATGAATTAAGACATAGCTCAGATGATTTGACGCGTATGGTGCGGAGCTACATCGTCACTGGCGACCGCAATTACTACCACCATTTCAATCGCATCCAGGAAATACGCGATGGCAGCACGAGGCTACCGCAAAATTACAGCCGAATTTATTGGAATTTCGTCACCGACAATCAACCCGTAGACCGCAATGGTGCTCCTTCAATTTCGCTAATCGACAAAATGAAGCAAGCGGAATTTCGCCCGTCAGAACTGTCACTGCTCGCACAAGCCAAACGCGAATCCGATGCACTCATTCGCATCGAAGATCAAGCGATGTTGCTGATGGACAAATTTACAACTCAACAAGCACGCGACCCGTCCAGTACAGACTTACGATTGCGCGAAGAAGCGATCAATTTGGTTTTTAATAGCGCCTACCATCAGGCTAAATCACGCATTATGCGCCCAATACAGCTCTTTTATGAATCGGTGGACAAACGAACACTAGAGGCGGTTGAGGCCGCGCAGCAGAAGCAAAAGCACTACTTTTCCCTTTCCGCATTGCTGATCGCGATTATGGCGTGCTTCTCAGTGTTTGCATTTTTTCATCTACGGCGGCAGTTGACATTACCGCTTTCCGAGTTGCTGAAATGGGTAGAGGGACTAGAGAATTCACGTTTCGATTTACGCAAAGCCTCTGAACGGAAAGATGAATTCGGCCGATTAGAAAATGCGTTCATTAAAATGGCGGGGAAAATCAATACGAAAATTGCAGCCCTACAGGATATGGCGGGAAAAGACTCACTTACGGGGGCCGCCAGTTTACGGCGCGGTCGCGATTTTTTTGAACTGTGTGCCAGAGCGGCTGAGCGCAGCGGCGGGCGCATCGCCATCGTTTTTTTGGATTTTAATGATTTCAAACCCATCAACGACCACTACGGTCACGCGGCTGGCGATCATGTGCTTATTACGTCGGTAAAGCGGCTTCAGAATGCGCTACGGATCAACGATCTAGTCTGTCGCATCGGCGGCGACGAATTCATAGTAATAATGCCTGACATCACTGTCGGAACACCACCCGATCAAATGATAGATAAAGTCCAGCAAACACTGACTCAACCGGTAGCAATCGACGGGCAGATCGTGGACGTGTCGGTGAGTTGCGGCATTGCCATCTACCCAGAACAAGCCCGTAAACTCGACCAACTCATTGCCGTGGCAGACAAGGCAATGTACGCCCAAAAGAACCAGCGCTTAAAAGCCCCCGCGGGGGCTTTTAAGCATTAGTTCGAAATCCCTACAAAATTGACATTTAGCCCAGCGCACTTAACGCGGCGGCATAATCCGGTTCATCGCCCGTTTCCGCCACTTGCTGTGTATACACCACCTTGCCTTCGGTATTGATCACAACCACCGCACGCGAAAGCAATTGAGCTAAAGGCCCAGTTTTGAAAGCCACACCGTAATCATCGCCAAAACTTGCGCGAAAACTAGACGCGGTAACCACATTACTAATACCTTCAGCGCCACAAAATCGGCCCAATGCAAAGGGCAGGTCTGCAGACACGCACACCACCACAACGTTATCGAGCGCCGCAGCTTTACTGTTGAATTCGCGCACCGATGTAGCGCAGGTGGCGGTATCAATTGACGGAAAAATATTTAATACAACCCGCTTTCCGGCAAAATCTGACAGTGACACATCTGACAGATCGGCCTTTGCTAGGGTAAAGGCAGGCGCAGATGAGCCGACCTCCGGCAAAGACCCGACAGTTTCAAAGGGATTTCCATGCAATGTAACAGTAGCCATCATTACGCTCCTTAATTTGATTTAATCCAACGGACGCACTGCCGACGGCAAGCCGCGGCGCGATGCTAAACGCTAGAGGTAAGGGCCAGAATAGCAAACTCAGTTGATCATGGCTGCGAATTCCGCCGCGGAAACAAAAATCCCCACTTAGGCGTGAGCGAATTGTAACCAGAGCCACAAGCCTTCATAATCTGCACTTTGATCCAGAGTCCATCTTATGGCCAATAACTCTCGACAGTGCGCGGTTATGTTCGCCGACGTGTGTGGCAGCTCAAGTCTGTACAAAGACTTGGGCAATCACGCTGCCGAGTTTAAAATTCGGCAACTATTGCAGGGGGCCACGGTAGCTATCCACACCCACCATGGGCGGCTCATCAAAACCATCGGCGACGAGGCCATGGCTTGCTTCAACACTGCTAGCGACGGGCTCAACGCCGCCATCGCCATTCAACGACTGACCCTAGAGGGCTCACTGCAACTGCGCATTGGCTTGAGCTTTGGCGAAGTCCTTGAAGCCGACAGCGATCTGTTTGGCGAAACGGTGAATGATGCCGCCTTTGTTGCAAATATTGCCCGGGCAGAAGAAATCATAGTGACCAGTGGCATGTTTGCCGCACTGCCGGAGCGACAACAACCGCAATGCCGCGAATTTGACCGCGTTGCCCTCAAAGGTGGGGCTGAGCGCAGCGTAATCTATCGCGCCCAATGGCAAGCCGAGCGCGAGCTGCACAACGCCACTCAGGTCATGTCGGTACTGCACACCACCCAACAGGTGCAGCGCCAAGTACTGCAACTTGTAGGCCCCGACATAGATGTCAGTGTTTTTCCGGATCAGTCGCCCTTTCATTTGGGCCGTGCCAGCACCAATGCCCAAACGCTCGACACCCCGCTGGCTTCAAGGGAGCACTGCCACTTGCTGTATCGGCGCGGTAAATTTGTGTTGGTCGATCACTCAACCAACGGCACCTATGTGACGCCCGAGGGCCAACGCGAAATATACCTACGCAGAGAAGAGCTGCCTCTTGAAGGGTGCGGCACCATTAGCTTAGGCTCTCCTGCGCATCAGTCCTCCTTAACTTTGACCTATCGAATCATACAGTCCCATCCATGACGACACCTCAATACCCCTCTCTACTGCGCCGCCTGGGTGCTATGTTTTACGATACGATCCTAGTTGCCGCCGTCAGCCTCGCCTACGGCGCTGTGTTCTTGTGGGCCAAAGTCGCGTGGTTTGACTACACCATTCCCGCCGACGAAAAGGCCAACCTTGGCTGGACCGGCTTTATCGGCTGGTTGCTGTTGCTGGCGATGTATTTTAGTTTTTTCTGGGTGCGATCAGGCCAAACGCTGGGCATGAAAACGTGGCGTATCACAGTGGTAGATTTACAGGGCCAGCGTATAAATCTGCGCACGGCCTTGCTGCGGTGGTGCTTAGCGTGGATCTCGCTAGCGCTCGCGGGCATTGGTTATTGGTGGTCGATTATCGATAAGGACAGCCAAACGTTGCACGATCTCATTAGCAAATCGCGCACACAGCTAATTCAGAAGTAGCGTTTGGCAGAATACCTGTAGCTGGAAGGCAAACGAACGCATTTAGCGCAGCGCTTTTCATACACCGCCATTGATGAACTGGCCAGCGCAGATTCCATCGGGTAGTCAATGGGCCTTCACTTTTTGCTCACCGCACCGGCTGCACTTATAGACGGTGACTAAACGCCCTGCTTTGACATCAAATTTATTTGACGTAACTATCGCCCACTTGTGAAAGCCTTCACGGCAGAGTGTTTTGCCTTTGAACTTGTCTTTTAATTTGGGCTTTTTAAAGGGTATGACATCGCCCATCACCTAACCTCGCCAGTAATATTGCGCGGGCCAGTTTACACCACTTTGATGTGCCAAGGCTCAAAGCGCACACCTAAGCGGTTATCTTCGGTGTATCGAATCTGCACATACCCCAAGTCCTGCATGCGTTTAAATTCATCGGTTTGTGCGAATTTATCGCTAAAATTGGCAATCCCCCACCCAACTTTACCTACATCGAAGTCGCCGACACCGTGAAAGGAATGACCCGGTGGCGCCAGAGAACGGGATGCCTTAGATAAATTGAAATTGGATACAGCAGTCTTCGCTAAAAACAAATGCATCTGCTTGACGTTACTGCGAATACCAGAGGTCAAAATAATGCTGTCGCCAATGTCGCGTTTTAATTTTTGATAGTACTGCTCAGATTGACCGCGGTAGATGTACTGGCCGCTGTAGGGAACTTTCAATATCTCCTTATCGGGCACGGCGGCGGTTAAATCCGCGATTACCTTCTCCCCCATAAACCCGTAATGCCTCGCATCGGCGAAAAATATCCGCTCAACGAAGTCCATCTCAACACGGCTAAAGGCGCCCACTTGAGGGAACCGCTTGGCAACTTTAAGCAGGTAGTCAAAGTCGCAGATATTGTAGTTGCCATGGCCAATGAAGGCCTCCGCCCGCTCCATGCGCGCCAGCACCGATAGCATCACGATGCGCTCCTGATCAGACAGATAGATATCGTCGGTAAATTCCTGTTCGAAATTGCGCACCTTTTCCAAGATGCGATCATCTGCCACCTGAGGTACTAATTCGGGTTCCGGTGCTGCTGGCCCCTTCGCCGACACCTCTGGCTCACTGGGTGCAGGGCCAGGAGCGCTGGTGCCTGCAGCCAAACGCGCTTGCGCAGCAGCTTTTTCCGTTGACGGCCCTAGCTTAGGCTGCGCTTGAGGTGGTTTAGTCGTCGGCTCTGCGAGCGCGCGTACCGATTCTGAGTCCGAGATGTTGCCGGTGACGAGGGGGTCACTGGCAGTTGTCGGTGTATAGATATCCTGGGCGTGCTTCCAAAGCCAACCATTACCCAGGGCAAATGTGGAGGCGGCAAAAAGGCCGGTTAACAAGTCTCTTCGCTTCAATTTGTGTCCTGCTCTTCCAGCTTGTGATAGCAGCAACCTTGCTGCTCGCGTCTCGGCAGACGCTTACCCCTGCGCCGCCCTCTATAAAAGATAGAAGATAAGTCACACTTTCGCACAATCTTGGATCATCAAATTTATCTATTAACGCGATCAAAAAATGCGCTAGCCAGTGTGGGCTGCGGCGACTCACGCCTCCAGTGCACTTACCCTTAGGTTATCCACAGGTCTATCCAGCCATTTTGTGGATGAATGTCTTACAAAGGCGCCCATGGCAAAACCAAGGAAATGTGGCTGTTTACCCTCAGATTAATCGGCGTATTTAGCAGTCCCTAGCAAAGCATCGCTTCGGTATTAGCCAGCGCGCCACGAAATCGCTAAAATGCGCCCCCACACCGAGATTGATTGCCCGCAGGCCGAACATTGATGATTCCAGCAATACGCGCAACATCGCCCATCCAGAAACACTATCTAGATTTTCTGGAAGCACTCACATCCGAGGGCTTTGCGGGGGAACTCAACCCTGACTATGCCAACCGTACAGTGCTAGCCACGGACAACTCCATCTACCAAGTGTTGCCTCAAGGCGTCATCTATCCCCGCCACACAGAAGACCTGCTGTTGATCACTGCGCTGGCCGCTAAACCACGCTTTAGAAACATTGTCTTAAGCCCGCGCGGCGGCGGGACCGGCACCAACGGTCAATCGTTGACCGACGGATTGGTGGTGGACACGTCGCGCCACATGAACCAAATCCTGGAATTAAACGTGCAAGAGCGCTGGGTTAGGGTTCAATGCGGCGTAGTGAAGGATCAACTCAATGCGGCCTTAAAGCCCCATGGCCTATTTTTTGCCCCGGAACTGTCTACCAGTAATCGCGCGACAATTGGCGGCATGATTAATACTGACGCCTCCGGCCAAGGGTCTTGTCGATACGGTAAAACCCGGGACCATGTACTTGAACTGCACAGCGTGTTTTTGGATGGTTCGCACTGGGGCTCTCACCCAGTAGGTGAACCCGAGTTAGCGGCCATCTGTGAACGCCAAGACCGCGTAGGTGAAGCCCATCGCATATTGCGCGACATCGCCAACGTTCACGGTGCGGCCATCGAGGCAAGATTTCCAAAGCTCAACCGCTGCCTGACCGGCTATGACTTGGCACATATTTACACAGAGGACGGCAAGCTCGATCTCAATAGCATTCTGTGTGGCGCCGAAGGCACGCTGGCTTTCATTACTGAAGCCAAGCTCAATCTTTTGCCCTCGCCCAAATTCACCGCACTGGTGAACGTCCTTTATCAGGATTTTGATGCAGCCCTGCGCGACGCCACTGAATTGATGCGCGCACACCCAACCTCCATAGAGACTATTGACTCACGTGTTTTTACGCTGGCAAAAAACGACATCGTATGGCATTCCGTGAGCGACTTTTTCCCGCCCGTCGACGAGCAAGTGGCAGGTATTAATCTGGTTGAATTTACCGCTGATACGGAATCCGAACTGGAAGAAAAGCTAGCAGACATCAGTGCCTCCCTGACTGCTGTAAAAAACACACCTACAAAGAACTGCGATTTTTCAGTGGTGCGCGGACACGCCAGCGTAAATAAAATTTGGGGCATGCGCAAAAAAGCCGTCGGCCTCTTAGGCAACGTACATGGCGAAGCGAGGCCGATCCCCTTTGTCGAAGATACCTGCGTGCCGCCCGAACACTTGGCCGACTTTATTGCTGAATTTCGCAATTTGCTAGACAGCCACCACTTAGAGTATGGAATGTTCGGGCACGTGGATGCCGGCGTATTGCACGTGCGACCGATTATCGACATGAAAGATCCCGAACAAATTAAGCGTGTTCGCACGATTACAGATGCGGTGGTGGAGCTGGTTCAAAAATACAATGGTTTGCTTTGGGGCGAGCACGGCAAGGGTTTGCGCAGTGAATATGCGCCAGCGTTTTTCGGCGACTTGTACCCTCAACTACAGCGGATCAAAGGTGTTTTTGATCCATACAATCAACTCAATCCCGGCAAAATTGCAACACCCAACAGCAACCACCAACTTACAAAACTAGACGCCGCACCCACGCGCGGGGAGCACGACAGACGCATACCGGTGCAAGTGTGGGAGGGCTATAGCGAAGGCATGTTTTGCAATGGCAACGGCGCCTGCTACAACTGGAACCCAAATGACGCCATGTGCCCTAGCTGGAAAGTGACGCGCGAACGGGTGCACTCCCCTAAGGGACGCGCTTCACTGATTCGCGAATGGCTCAAACAACTCGCCGACCGCGCCGCCGATCCAACCCTCCTCGCGCAAGCGGCGCGCAAGCGATCATTTCTAGCAAGCCTGCCAACGCGCCTTAAAAACAGCTTGTCCAAGGACTACGATTTTTCACACGAAGTTATGGATGCGATGAGCGGCTGCCTTGCCTGCAAATCTTGTGTGGGCCAATGCCCAGTGAAGGTAGATGTTCCAGATTTTCGCGCGAAATTTTTAGAGCTTTATCACGCACGTTATTTGCGCCCACTGAAAGACTATTTCATTGGGGGGCTGGAATTCATGGTGCCCACATTGGCGAAACTGCCTTGGTTGTACAACGGGCTGATGTCGTTTAAGCCCATGGCCTATCTGCTCGATAAAGTGGCCGGCATGGTCGACAGCCCACTGCTTACGGGCCTATCCATCGAAAAGGCGATCAACGGGATGGGTGTATTGTGGGCGACACCCGAGAACATTGAGCAGCTAACAAATGACGAGCGCGAACGCGCAGTCATTATCGTTCAAGATGCCTTTGTCAGCTATTTTGAAACGCCACTGCTGCTCGACACCTTGTCACTACTGCAGGCCTTAGGTTTACACCCCTTGCTCGCGCCGTTCAAACCCAATGGCAAACCATTGCATGTGCACGGGTTTCTTGGACCCTTTGCCAAAGCGGCGGTGAATAACGCCACCATGCTGAATACGCTGTCAGAAAGTGGCATCCCACTGGTGGGCATCGAGCCATCCATGACCCTTGCTTATCGCGCTGAATATGTAAAAACACTCGGCGCGCAACGCGCGCCCAAGGTGCATCTGCTTCAGGAATGGTTGACGCAGCAGCCTTGGCCCGCAAATAAGCGCGCGCAAAACACCAACGTCGAATACCAACTCATGGCACATTGCACGGAAAAGACCAATGCCGCCGCTAGCATTAAAAATTGGCAACAAGTGTTTGAGTCAGCAGGCCTTGGTTTACACATTGTGGAGACGGGGTGCTGCGGCATGGCTGGCACCTATGGTCATGAAAGCCGCAATAAAAACAACTCTGAGAAATTATTTAATATGAGCTGGCGCCCAGCACTCGAAACTCACAGCGTCGATCTGCTACTCGCCACAGGCTATTCCTGCCGCAGCCAAACTAAGCGCTTTGCTAAACAGCAATTGCAACATCCCGTTCAGGCGTTACTTAAACACCTGCAATAGCCGACGATCGTGCGGCACCAAATAACAAAGGCGGCCTAAGCCGCCTAGTACAACAGCGCCATGCCACTGCCTTACAAGGTTGCCGCCAAGCGCGTGCCTTGGTTAATGGCACGCTTAGCGTCGAGCTCAGCAGCCACATCTGCTCCACCAATTAAGTGCACGGGTTTCTTGAGGTCAGATTGCAGTTCACGACGCGGCTCTTGGCCGGCGCAAATAATAATATTGTCCACGGGCAACAACTGTTCTTGCCCGTCAACGCGCAAGTGCAGACCGTCATCATCGATGGCAACATATTCGCAACCGGCCATCATGTGCACACCCTTGTGCTTTAGTCCGGTGCGATGAATCCAGCCGGTGGTCTTACCCAGCCCCGCGCCCACTTTAGTTGTTTTGCGCTGCAGTAGCCACACTTCCCTATCAGCAGTCTGTAGCTGCTTGGGCATACCAGCCACACCACCACGGGCCTGCATGGTCATATCAACACCCCATTCGGCCATAAAGGCGGCGACATCCAGTGAGGTCGACGTGCCGGTGTGGGTGATAAATTCAGCCACGTCAAAGCCAATGCCACCCGCGCCGATCACGGCGACTTTTTTACCGAGCGTTTTGCCGGCGAAGACATCCAAATAGCTCAATACCTTGGGATGATCCACTCCCGGAATCGCTGGCGTACGCGGGGATATTCCAGACGCTAAAATGACGGCATCATAATCACCATCGTTTAGCTGAGCGGCATCGACACGGGTATTTAGGCGAATGTCTACGCCGGTAATTTCTAACTTGCGATTAAAGTAGCGCAAGGTTTCGTAAAACTCTTCCTTGCCGGGCACGCGCTTAGCAATATTGAATTGCCCCCCAATCTCCGCAGCCGAATCAAACAACGTCACTTTGTGACCCCGCTCCGCGGCTGTAGTCGCGAATGCGAGGCCCGCCGGGCCGGCGCCGACCACGGCAAAATGCTGAGGCTGCTCGGTGGGAGTAATGACCAGTTCAGTTTCGTGGCAGGCCCTTGGATTAACTAAACAGCTGCTCATTTTTAGACTGAACACATGGTCCAAGCACGCTTGATTGCAGCCGATACAGGTGTTGATTTCGTCGGCGCGATTTTCCGAAGCTTTCTTAACAAAATCTGCGTCCGCCAAAAATGGCCGAGCCATAGACACCATATCGGCATCACCCCGTGCCAGAACCGCCTCGGCCACCTCGGGCGTATTGATTCGGTTTGAGGTGATCACGGGCACGCTGAGCGCTTTACGTACCTTGGCCGTCACCCAGGTAAATGCCGCCCGGGGGACCTTCGTAGCAATGGTAGGTATGCGCGCTTCGTGCCAGCCAATACCGGTATTTATAATCGTTGCGCCAGCTTTTTCCACGGCCTGCCCCAGTGTTACAACCTCATCGTAGCTACTGCCTTGCTCGATCAAATCTAACATCGACAACCGATAGATGATGATAAATTTATCACCCACCCGCTCGCGCACAGCGCGCACGACCTCAACCGCAAAGCGCATACGGTTGGCGTAGTCACCGCCCCAGTCATCGCCCCGCTTATTGGTGTGCGTGACAATAAATTGATTGATGAAGTAGCCTTCGCTGCCCATGATTTCAACGCCGTCATAGCCCGCCTTTTGAGCGAGCTCTGCACAGCGTGCAAAGTCCTCAATTTGCTGTTCTATGTCCGCTTGAGTCACTTCGCGTGGAGTAAAGAAATTAATGGGTGCCTGAATAGCCGATGGAGCGATAAGTTTCTCGGAAAAGGCATAGCGCCCCGTATGCAAAATCTGCATACAAATTTTTCCACCTTCGCGATGTACAGCCTCGGTGATACATTTGTGATTTTCAGCGTCGCGTTCAGTTTCCATGCCACCAGCGTGATCACTGGTTGCGCCTTCACGATTGGGGGCGAAACCACCGGTGACAATCAACCCAACGTCACCCCGGGCGCGCTCTGCAAAATAAACGGCCATGCGCTCGAAACCATTTTCCGCCTCCTCAAGCCCGGTATGCATTGAACCCATGATCACGCGGTTTTTTAATTGAGTGAATCCCAAATCTAAGGGACTCAATAAGTGGGGGTAAACTGAATGGGACATGAAAAGATTCTCTCGTGCTATCGGGTTAATTTTGGCGTGTTCGGCTGCAGGTCGTCGAAATTTGGTGCGCGTTTTTCCATGCTCGCGGTCATGGCTTCCATGACTTCGTGAGCGTGAAACATTCCGCTCTGCCACGTGGCCGCGTATCGCAAACTGTCCTGCACACTGTGATCGCGACTGTAATTGAGCATTTCTTTGGTGCCGTGCACGGCCAATGGCGATTTTTCGGCAATGGTTTTTGCCAGCGCCATCACCGCCTCGTTCATTTCAACCGGGCTTGAGTAAACCGCATTGATAAAGCCACAGGCTTTGGCTTCTTGCGCAGTAAATTTTCGCCCTGTGAAAGCCAGCTCGCGCACCAAGCCCTGCGGCATCAGATGGGGCAGACGCTGCAAAGTGCCCACATCGGCGGTAATCGCTAGGTCTATTTCTTTGATTGAAAAATAGGCATCTGCACTCGCGTATCGACAATCCACTGCGGCCAGTAAATCAACACCGCCTCCGATACAGCCGCCTTGAACAGCCGCCAGAACTGGCACACGCAGCTGTTCTAACTGGGTAAAGCACGCTTGTAATTCCAGAACCCAGCGCCGCAGCATTTCTGCTCTTCTAGACGCTTCAATCTGAAATTCGGGGCCATTGAGGCTGGCAAACACTGCCAGATCCATGCCCGCCGTAAAATGTTTCCCCGTCGAACTAATCACCACTACCCGCACATCGGCACAGGCTGACAATGCCTGCAAACAGGCGGGAAATTCACGCCAAAAATCCACATTCATCGTGTTGAGGGCATCGGGGCGAATAAACTGAAGCTGCGCGACGGCGTTCGATATGCGCAGTGAAACGGCCTTATTGGACGCAAATTGTTGTTCGAGCGGATGCATAACGCCTCCTGGCTGGCCCATGGGGCTGGCTATTAAATGCGACGGCACGCTCGGTGCAGGCCGCGACAAAACTAAACAGCGTCAAGATTACGGCTGCATTTTGACACTGTCAAGATTCACTGCTAGATTCGCCCCATGAAAAAGCCCAACAACACCTACCACCACGGCGATCTGCGGGCCAGCCTGCTGCGGGAAGCCGCCGCACTGTTGCGCGACAGCGGCATCGACGGGCTGAGCCTACGCCGCTTATCGGAGCGCGTGGGCGTCTCGCGAACGGCCTTGTATCACCACTTTAGCGACAAACATGCCCTGCTTTGCGCCCTGGCAGCGGATGGATTTGCGCAATTGGATGCGTTGATGCAACCGCTATCGCCCGCAAGTAACGCGCCACCTGCCGAGCGCTATACCGCCTTTGCCAAACAGTACCTTGATTACGCGACTAAGAATCCGTCCCTCTATGGCTTGATGTTTGGGCACACCCTGTGGCGGGATAAACTCGCCGACGACTCGCTCAAGCAGATCGCCTATGAGTCCTTTCGGCACCACCTAGCTGCCGTAAAGCGCTGGCAAGAGGCAGGCATTTTGCCCAAAGAGCAAGATAGTCTACGACTCACTCAGGTGACTTGGGGCACGCTACACGGGCTTGCACAGCTGGTTATTGATGGAGTTTACGCAGACTCCACCCACCTCGAAGACATCTGCCAGTGTGTGGGCCAACTTTTTTGCGGCATGCGCACGGCTAAACCCCAATAGAGCCCCCCAACCCCCTCCCTTTTGGTATGATGTGCGCCCGCTCACCTCAAGAGAATCCTCCATGTTTGATCCCTCAGCCCTGCAGCAACTTAAGCAGCTGAAGCAAGACATTCGCGCCAGTAGAGACATTATCCAAGGGACCGTCCGTGGCACCCAATCGCGATTTGGCTTTGTCAATTTAGACGATGGCCGCGATGCCTTCCTAGCACCGGAGCAAATGGATCGCGTCCTACCGGGCGATCGAGTGGAAGTTGAGGTGTTTGAGGTTACGGAAGGCAAGCAAGCCGGCAAGTTTGAAGCAAAAATTGAAAAGCTTTTAGCCTCCGATCTTGGCCGCTTTGTTGGTCGCTACACCGTGCGCGGCCAGGGCCATTTTGTGGCTCCCGATTTACCGCAGTTAAGCCGATGGATCTTCCTGCCACCCAAGGCGCGCAAGGGCGCAAAGCCCGGTGATTTTCTACTGTGTAGCATTGCCCAGCACCCATTCCACCACCAAGGCAAAGCGCAGGCTAAAGTGGAGCGGATCGTCGGCGGCGACACCTTAGCCGGTATTGAAACCGAATACATGCTCGCTAAATTTGACCTACCGGTACTGAGCTCTGAAGCTCAAAAACAGGCTGACCAACAGGCCGCAACGCTTTCCGAACAACTGACCAGCGCCATCGAAAGCTCTGCGCGCGACGATCTCACTGAGCTTCCGTTTGTCACTATCGACGGTGCCAACACCGCAGACATGGACGATGCCCTGCATATTGAAGCGCTGCCCAACGGCGGCTACCAACTGCGGGTGGCCATCGCGCAGCCCAGCTGCCTGATCACACCAGAGAGCCCACTGTTTCTACAGGCACACGCTAAGGCAAATACCCTGTATTTTCCTGGCAATCAAAAGCTCATGCTGCCCAAACAACTGTCGCACGAAAGTTTTTCATTAGTCGCTAATGCACTGCGCCCTGCGCTAGTGGCAGAGTTGACTATTGATGCCAAGGGCGCCGTTGCTGAGTGTCGTTTTGCACTCGCAAAAATACGATCGCACGGAAAACTCAGCTACGACCAAATTAGCGCCTTCCTCGCAGGTCAAACTGACGCGATTGATGCCGCACTGCAACCGCTGGTCACCCAGCTTTCCACGTTTAGTGAGTTGCGCCACCAGTGGCGTGCAGCCCACTGCCTCATAATGGATGACAAGCCAGATTACCAATACACGCTGGATAGCCAATTAAAAATCACGCAAGTTGACGTGCTTACGCGCACCAAAGCCCATCAAATTGTCGAAGAGGCCATGCTTGCAACCAATGTCGCTGCAGGCGAGTTTTTTGCGCGCGAGCAATTGCCAGCCATTTACTCAACCCACGCGGGCCCAAGAGAAGAGCGACTCGACACCATTAAACAAATGTTTGCGCAGGAGCCTGCGCTCCAAGAGTTCGAGGTCCAGACACTGGAAGGCTATGTCAATTTAATCAAGACTTTAGAGCGCGGCGACCGTCAACACCTGCTCTCAAACTTTCGACGTCAACTACAGCCCGGCCAGCTAAGTACAGAGCCCAAACCCCACCTGGGGCTTGGCTTTAAACATTACGCAACGGTCACCTCCCCCATTCGCCGATTTAATGATTTATACAATCAGCTGTTAATCGTGAATTGGCTCAACCAACAGCCCATCAACGCGATGGACTCAGCCGCCGTAGAGCGACTTCAAGATTGCGTAAGTCGTGGGCGTCAGGCTGTGCGACAGACTGAGAGCTGGCTCCTGTGTCAGTTCCTCGAAAAACAACTGGGGCAAACCTTCACCGGTCGCATTAGCATGGTCAACAGCGCCGGCATTGGCATTCGACTGGATCAAAATGGTGCTGAGGGCTTCGCGGTCATCCGAACCAAAACCTGTAAACCCGATTTCGACCCCATCGCCTTGACGTTAACCCTGAAAGATGAAGAGGGTAATGAGGCTCAGGTACTGCATTTAGATGCCCCTGTAACGGTTACGCTCGACAGCATTGAACCCGATACACGAAAACTGAACTTCAGCCTGCAGTGAAACCTGCAATCAAAAAATAGGCATAAAAAAACCCAGCGTGCTGGGTTTTTTTATGGGAGCAAGGGGGCTAATGGCGTAACAATATTAGACTGCAATTAGACTGCAATTAGACTGCAATTACATTGCACTAAATAATGCCTGACCGTCTAAACCTTGCTTTTCCAGGATATCTCTCAATCGCTTAAGCGCCTCAACTTGGATTTGACGCACTCGTTCACGCGTCAAACCAATTTCACGCCCCACTTCTTCTAGCGTGCTCGTTTCATAGCCCCGCAAACCAAACCGGCGGGCGATAACTTCGCGCTGTTTTTCAGTCAACTCGCACAGCCAACCATCGAGGCTCTCATGCAAATCAGAATCCTGCAGCAACATTACCGGGTCAGATTCTTGCTGATCGGGAATAGAATCTACCAGCGCCTTATCGGATGAAGGTCCCATGGGAACATCCATGGAGGTGACGCGCTCATTGAGCTTTAACATCCGCTCTACGTCTGCGACCGGCTTTTCAAGCAAGTTAGCAATCTCGTCGGGCGTCGGCTCATGATCTAGCTTTTGCGTCAATTCACGGGCAGCCCGTAAATAGACATTTAATTCTTTAACTACGTGAATCGGCAAACGAATGGTGCGGGTTTGATTCATGATCGCCCGCTCAATGGTCTGTCGAATCCACCAAGTGGCGTAAGTCGAAAAGCGAAAGCCACGCTCTGGATCAAACTTCTCGACCGCGCGAATCAATCCAAGGTTGCCCTCTTCAATCAAATCGAGCAAAGCCAGACCGCGATTCACATAGCGGCGAGCTATCTTGACGACCAAACGCAAGTTACTTTCAATCATGCGTTTGCGGGCACTCTCATCGCCTTTTAAGGCTTTGCGTGAGAAATACACCTCTTCCTCAGCCGATAATAACGGCGAGAATCCAATTTCATTTAAATAAAGCTGGGTGGCATCAAGCGTTTTTTGATAGGTGCCAGCATCTTCAAAAGCGCTGGTTAATCGTGTGGAATCACTTTTTTTAGAAGTGGTTGCAGTCTTGAAGATTTCTTCTGCATTGTGTACTGCGACGTCATCAATTCCGTAGGAGTCTGAGTCCCTGTTATTTTGTACTGCCATAGTTCTAGCCCTTTCTTCTCGGTTAGCAAAATCTAAGAAAGCCCAAAATGGCACTTCCCAAACCCTACACCCTTGACGGACTATTTAGCCTGCAGTTTAAGACTGCTTATCATTAATGGCTAAAAGTCGGCATTCACTTACATTGCGCCCGGTTTTTTAGTTTCGCTTAGGTAAATATTTAAGCGGATCTACCGGTTTTCCTTTGCGTCGTATTTCGAAGTGAAGCTTCGTGGTATCAGTACCACTTGACCCTATTTCGGCAATTTTCTGATTGCCTTTAACTTTTTCCCCCTCTTTAACGAGTAGTTTGTCGTTGTGGGCATATGCGCTGAGGTAAATTTCATCGTGCTTGATGATCAACAGCTTGCCGTAGCCCCTTAAACCGTCACCGGAGTAAACCACTGTTCCGGCGCCAGCAGAGTGCACAGACTCTCCCAAACGCCCCTCAATATCAATCCCCTTATTCAAGCCGTTATTGGGAGAGTAGGTGCGAATGATTCTCCCTTTCGCCGGCCAGATCCATTCAGTAACACCTGTCACACTTGTAGATTTGTCAGTTATGACAGGTTTAGTTGTGGGCATTTTGGCCACAGGACTCCGCGTTGTGGTCGGAGCTTTTTTGCGGGATGAATGTGACCTAGTGGTCACAATTTTTCGATCGACATCGAGGTGGATTATTTGACCAGGGTAGATTGTGTAGTCATTTCCAATGCCATTGCGACGTGAAAGCGCTTTGTAATCAACACCATAGCGCCAAGCAATAGAATAAAGTGTGTCGCCCTTCTGCACGGTATGACGATCCACACCCTGAATGGGTGACGGCCGGGTGCGATCTTGAACT
The DNA here is from genome assembly GCF_014192475.1 of Simiduia aestuariiviva. Lineage (GTDB taxonomy): Bacteria > Pseudomonadota > Gammaproteobacteria > Pseudomonadales > Cellvibrionaceae > Simiduia > Simiduia aestuariiviva. The sequence continues at coordinate 1,229,471 of NZ_JACHXZ010000001.1, read as the reverse complement.
GGCGCCCCGCCCCCACCTGATGCACACCCAAATAGCCCAAAAAGCAAAATACAAAACATTGCTATTTGGCCACCTTGGCCAAATAGTACGCTTGTAGGGTTTTGCATCAGCCTCTGAATATACACGACTTACGCGAGCACCTTATATTCAGAATCAGAATTAACAGCTTTTTCATATTAGAAAATTATCTAAAATATATCTGTTAGTTTGTGAGCGAATTACACTCATTCGATTAAATCTTGGCAATTGCTGTGGACTTACGTGCCATGACGCCTGCAATCCACTCGATCCCCCAGACCAGTGCACAGCCCAACACCATCATCAGTAGACAAGCCGCCCATTGCGACTCCTGCCCCACTAATACTTCAAACTGTCCGGGCAATACATTTTCTTGAATGAAGGGTACAACCTCTCCCTTACTATTTAACCGGGTTTGCACCACGTGCTTCCAAGGCCAGATTACGCTTAATGAGCCAAATAGAAATCCAGTCAATAGCGCTAATGTCCGTGCGCGAAAGCGCGCCAATAGAAAGCCAAGGACATGTGAAAATAATAGTAGACCGGTCACGCAACCCACCATGAAATAGGCGAGCATGGCAAAGTCAGGCGTTTTCAGCGCATGTAGGAACAAAGGATAGGCACCGATCAACAACAATATAAAACTGCCGGAGATACCCGGTAAAATCATTGCACAAATTGCTAAAGCGCCGGCGAAGAACAGCATCCAGTCATAGGGCGGAAAATCCGTTGGGCGTACCAAGCTGACACCCCATGCCACAGACAAGCCAATCACTAGCATTAGCCATTCGCGCCAACCGCAGCGTTCCAATTGTCGATACATGTAAATCGAAGATGCGAAAATCAACCCAAAAAATAACGACCATACCAATAGAGGATAAGTCGTCAGGCAATAACTAATGACACCCGCAAAGGTAAAAAGACTGGTGGCAATGCCCGCCACGACAGCCAGCAGAAAATTTCCGTTGATGGCCCGCCACGCGCTTGCCGGCCCTTCCTTTAACAGCAACATAAAGGTAGACGGCCGAATACTGCGCAAGGCACCGATGAAGTCATCATAAATACCAGTGACAAATGCCACAGTGCCACCCGACACCCCGGGCACAACATCCGCAGCCCCCATGGCCATACCTTTGAGAAACACGGGAAAATAACGCCGCAGAACTGCTTTCATAGCGGGATGAATCCTTGTTTAGCGAGTGGTGCCCGACAGCAGCGGGACAAATTTTACGGGTTCGATGGATCGAGTTACAAAGGTGTCGGTGTCGCCATCGCGCATGATCAGCTGCAACTCCTGTTGCTCCCCGCCGACGGGAATCACCAAAACGCCGTCGGGCGCCAGCTGTTGTTTCAAACCTTCGGGCACGACCCTCGGCGCCGCCGCGCTTAAAATTGCATCAAAAGGCCCCTGTTCTGGCCAGCCGAAACCGCCGTCTGCATGGCGCAGTAAGACGTTGCGCAAGCCAAGAGTACGGATGCGTTCGCGCGCTTTATCTTGCAGCGGTTTAATGCGCTCCACGCTATAAAGTTGCTTCACTAACTGGGCGAGCACAACGGTTTGATAGCCAGAGCCGGTGCCAATTTCTAACACCTTGTCCATTTTGGCCGCTGCGCCCACTAAAAGTTCAGTCATCCGAGCGACAATATAAGGCTGGGACAAGGTTTGCCCAAAACCGATGGGCAATGAGGAATCTTCGTAAGCGCGATGCGACAGGGCTTCGTCTAGAAAGATGTGTCGCGGTGTATTGCGGATAATATCCAACACCTGCTCGTTGGAAACGCCCTGATCCATCAAACGTTGAATCAAGCGTTCACGGGTGCGCTGGGAGGTCATTCCGACTCCCTGAAATAGTAGATTGGTCACGCAACTGCCCCCACAAGGTCCTGCTTATTCTTCTTGGCCGCTAGCGGCTTTTTGTGCCGTGAACTATATCACAGCACTATTACTGATCCGCCCATTGGGATCGATTTAATCAGCGCTGATCGCAGGTATTTCCAACCGGCACAGCTCCCGCAACACCGCTGTTGCAAACTGACCCGGGGCCAGGGTAAATGACAAGGTCAGATCTGGCCCATCAAAATCCCACGTAAAGTGCATGGGTCGCAGCACCAGTGGCCGACGCTCTTGCGCTAAACCCGCATGCTCCAGACCGTGACACCAATCCGACCAAGGCGCGAGCGCCTCGGTTTCTAGGGCGAGCAGCTCGCCGGCACTCCCATTGCGACCGCGCCCCCACAGTGGGCCCGTTGATAATTCAGTGGTTTCACCGGCCATGGGTTCGCGCCACAGGTCGCGCTCGACACGGGCTGCCAACACCTGATTGAACAGCCAAGAGCGCGCCGCAGACAGCACCATGCCGCTCGGGCCGGGCCTGCGCTCGCCCTTGCGGCGTCCGCCTTTTTTACGCGCGCTGTTGTCGCGCGCTAGAGAGGTTGCAAAAAGTGTCGCGGCCTCATGCAAATTGGACGCCTCGCGGCCAAAACGCTGCTCGCCAAAATAGTTCGGTACGCCCGATTGAGACACGGCATTTAAACGGGTTTCCAGCAATTCAAGGTCACCCTGACAGTCTCGCAATCGAATAATAAATTCATTGGCTTGATGCTCGCCTCGGCGTAACTTTTTATGGTGGCGGTGCACTGCCAACAATTGCGCGGTGTCCGAATTAAGTTGTTGCCAGTCAATTTCAGATTGTTGTGGGAGGTAGACACTAAACCATTGCCGCGTCACCGCGCGGCGATCTTTGAGTCCACAATAACCCACATCCATCGGTTGAACACCGGCTATGCGGGCAATTTGTTTGGCTATCCACGGCGTGTTGTCATCGCGCTTTAACACTTCCAACAGCAGGTGTTCGCCCTCGCCACTGGGGCTAAAGCCCAAGACTTCATTGACGACAAAATCCTCGCAGTGTTGGCGAAACTGCGCACTCACCGACGGCGCGCCCAACGCAAAGGGAAACGCTAGATCAAAATCGCTCACGGGCGCGGCTCCAGCAAGACCGAGGCATAACAGGCAATGCCCTCTTTTCGACCGGTAAAACCCAGCTGTTCAGTGGTGGTGGCTTTGACGTTTACTTGATCAACGCGCGCCTCCAAATCCTCGGCGATGTTGTGCACCATGCGCACAATATGGGGCGCCATTTTTGGCGCTTGCGCCACGATGGTCATGTCGGTATTGGCAAGCTGTAATCCCTGCGCTTTGACCTTGGCATACACCATTCTCAATAGCGCGCGGCTATCGGCATTTTTATACTGCGCATCGGTGTCGGGAAAGTGCTTGCCAATGTCGCCAAGTGCGCAGGCGCCAAGCAGCGCGTCCGCCAGCGCATGCAACAGCACATCGCCATCGGAGTGCGCCACCAATCCTCTATCGTAGGGAATCACAACCCCACCGATTACAATTTTATCGCCTTCGCCGAAAGCATGTACGTCGTAGCCATTGCCGATGCGCATGGAGCTATATTCCTCGTTGCGCCCTCAGGATCAATTCCGCCAGTGGCAGATCCTCAGGGCGAGTAATTTTTAAATTGTCACTGGGACCGGGCACCACTTTTAACGCATGGCCCGCGGCCTCGATCGCGCTGGCTTCGTCGGTGATCTGCCGACCCACCGCCAGCGCCTGCTGCAACGCGGGCAACAACTGCGCGAGCGTAAACATCTGCGGGGTTTGCGCCGCCCATAAACCGGTGCGATCTTGAGTGGCTAAGATTTCATGCTGCGCACCCACGCGTTTGAGCGTATCGGCCACGGGGGCAGCCAAAATTCCGCCTTGGCTACCGGCGAACAGGGAATCGATAAACTGATTGAGCAGGGTCAATTGCAAGCAGGGGCGCGCGGCGTCGTGCACCAATACCCAATCATCTGCTGCGGCTTGCTCTTGTATTACAAGCAGGGCGTTGAGCACTGAATCTGCGCGCTCGGCGCCACCGACAACAATTTGAATGCGCGGGTCTTGCGCCACATCGAGATTTTGAAAGTGCTGATCGTCTGGGTGTAGTGCGACCACAACAGATTTGAGATGGTGGGCTTGAAGCAGGACCCACATGGTCTGTTCGAGCACCGTTTTGCCAGCCAGCGGCAAATATTGCTTTGGCAGCTGTGATTGCATGCGCGCGCCGATGCCGGCGGCTGGCACGATAATCCAAAGGGCTGCCATTACCGGGCTTCCTGCTCTGGCTCAACCAACATGTAGAAAGCTTCACCTTCTTTGATCATGCCCATCTCGAGGCGTGCGCGCTCTTCAATAGCGTCTAAGCCATTCTTTAACTCGCGCACTTCAACCGCCAACACCCGATTGCGCTCGCGCATCTTGTCGTTTTCCGCCCGCTGGCGCTCGATCGCCGCCTCCAATCGCGCCATTTCTGCATAACTGCCATCACCCACCCACAGGCGGTACTGTAACGCCGCAAGCAAGATGAGTAACAAGGACAGAATCCATTTCATGGCTATTGTGTGACCGTTCAGTAAACGCTAAAAACCCAAGCTTAAACGAAAAACGGGTAGCGCGGCGATGCCTGCACTACCCGTCTGCTGACTGCGATCAATTACGCCTTAAATTCGGCGCGACCACGGTAGGGAGCACTGGCACCCAATTCGGCTTCGATGCGAATCAAGCGGTTGTACTTGGCTACGCGATCAGAGCGGCACAGGGAACCGGTCTTGATTTGGCCCGCCGCAGTCGCCACGGCCAGATCGGCAATGGTGGTATCTTCCGTTTCACCGGATCGGTGCGAAATAACTGCGGTATAGCCTGCATCCTGCGCCATTTTGATGGCATCCAACGTTTCGGAGAGCGAACCAATCTGGTTGAACTTAATCAGAATGGAGTTGGCGATGTTCTTTTCGATGCCTTCACGCAAAATTTTGGTGTTGGTGACGAACAAATCATCGCCCACCAGCTGAACTTTGGCGCCGGCTTTTTGGGTCAGGTCGGCCCAGCCGTCCCAGTCGCTTTCGTCCATGCCATCTTCAATGGAAAGAATTGGGTATTTGTTGGCCAGGCCCGTGAGGTAATCGGCAAACTCCGGTGCGCTAAACACTTTGCCTTCACCGGCCAAATCGTACTTGCCGTCTTGGTAAAATTCGGTAGCTGCACAATCCAGAGCCAAGGTGATTTCCTCACCCAATTTGTAGCCAGCTAAGGCCACCGCTTCGGCAATTACCTGCAGCGCGGCTTCGTTAGAAGGTAAATTGGGCGCGAATCCGCCCTCGTCGCCCACGGCCGTGCTCAAACCGCGCTCGCTCAATACTTTCTTAAGCGCGTGGAAAATTTCGGCGCCCTGACGCAACGCTTCGGTAAAGGTGGCGGCCTTGACCGGTTGAATCATGAACTCTTGAATGTCCACGTTGTTGTCGGCGTGCTCACCGCCGTTGATGATATTCATCATCGGTACGGGCATGGAGTACTTACCGGAAGTGCCGTTAATATCGGCAATATGTGCATAGAGTGGAACGCCCTTCGCTTGCGCTGCAGCTTTAGCTGCCGCCAATGAAACGGCCAAAATTGCATTGGCACCCAGCTTTGATTTATTTTCCGTGCCATCGGCGTTAATCATGGCGTCATCAAGTGCGCGCTGATCTTCTACGTCCATGCCAACTAACAATTCTTTAATGGTGCCGTTGATATTGGCAACCGCCGCTAAAACACCCTTGCCCAAATAACGCGCCTTGTCGCCATCGCGCAGCTCGAGCGCTTCGCGCGAACCCGTTGAGGCACCACTTGGCGCACAGGCAGTGCCAATTATTCCGCTATCTAAGATTACGTCCGCATTCACGGTGGGGTTGCCGCGGCTATCCAGTACTTCAAACGCGCGAACGTCAACAATCTTTGTCATCTGTGTAAACTCCAGCTGTCATTCCGTAGGTTATGGTTGAAGCCTCTATGGGCTCTTAATCAATCGTTAAATCGGGAAAATTTTTAACCAGATCATCCACCGCCTTCACTTGGGCTAAAAATGGCTCAAGTTTATCGAGCGGCAAGGCACTGGGGCCGTCGCACTTTGCCTGGTTAGGATTCGGGTGCGCCTCCAAAAACAATCCGGCTAGTCCCAGCGCCATACCACTGCGCGCTAGTTCGGCCACTTGGTGGCGTCGACCACCTGAAGCGGCACCGGATGGATCGCGACACTGGAGCGCGTGGGTCACATCAAAAATTACGGGAGCGCCGCCGCTGACTTCTTTCATGGTGCGAAAGCCCAGCATATCTACCACGAGGTTGTCGTAACCAAAACAGGTACCCCGATCGCACAGAATGACGTTTTCATTGCCACACTCGCGGAATTTTTCCACGATGTTCTTCATCTGCGATGGGCTTAAAAATTGCGGCTTTTTAATATTGATCACGGCACCGGTGTTAGCCATGGCTTGCACCAAATCGGTTTGGCGCGCCAGAAATGCCGGCAGTTGAATCACATCGGCAACATCTGCCACCGGCTGACACTGCTCAATTTCGTGCACGTCGGTAATGACCGGCACCTTGAATGTTTCTTTAATTTCCTGAAATATTTTCAAGCCGGCTTCCATGCCAGGGCCACGATAGGAGTGGATGGAAGAGCGATTGGCCTTGTCGAACGAGGCCTTGAAGACGTAGGGAATACCCAGCTTTTGAGTAACTTCAACGTAAGCTTCAGCCACCTGCATGGCCATGTCGCGCGATTCCAGCACATTCATGCCGCCAAACAAAACAAACGGCGCATTGTTGGCAACCGTGAGCGCACCAACCTTAATGGTTTTATCCATGTGTATCTCTCCTATGCCTTAGTGCTGTGCGCAATGGCGGCTTTGATATAACTGGTGAACAGCGGGTGCCCTTCGCGCGGCTTGGATGTAAATTCCGGGTGGAACTGGCACGCCACGAACCACGGGTGGTCTTCAATTTCGACGGTTTCCACCAAGGTATCATCGGCCGACCAGCCACCAATTTTCAAACCGGCCTTTTGCAGGAGGTCTACATAATTGTTATTCACTTCGAAGCGGTGGCGGTGGCGTTCAACAATTACATCGGCATTGTAGATACCGTGAATTTTTGAGCCAGATACCAAGCGACACTCCTGTGCTCCCAAGCGCATGGTGCCACCCAAATCGGAGGATTCATCGCGCGTCTCGCGCTTGCCTTCCTTGTCGATCCACTCGGTAATCAAGCCGACCACGGGGTGCTCTGCTTTTTTATTAAACTCTGTGGAGTTGGCGCCTTCTAAGCCCAACACATTGCGGGCAAATTCGATGACCGCCGATTGCATGCCCAAGCAGATTCCCAAATAGGGCACATTATTTTCACGGGCATAGCGCACCGCCATCAACTTGCCTTCTACGCCGCGCTCACCAAATCCACCGGGGACGAGAATCGCATCCGCAGAGGCCAGCAAATCGGTGCCTTGCTTTTCCACATCTTCGGCGTCGATGTAATTCACATTCACTTTGGTTTTGGTGTGAATGCCGGCGTGGCTTAGGGATTCGTTGAGCGATTTGTAGGCATCCAACAGATCCATGTACTTGCCCACCATGGCCACGGTCACTTCCCGTGCGGGGTTGAGCTTGCCATCGATCACCGCGTCCCACTCGGACAAATCCGCGGGCGGGCAATCTAAACCAAAGCGCTCGGCGACGAAGTTGTCCAAGCCGTGCGCCTGCAACAAACCGGGAATGCGATAAATGGTGTCACAGTCGGGCAACGGCACAACAGCGCGCGCTTCGACATTGGTGAACAGCGAAATTTTACGGCGTGAATCTTCGTCTACTTCCACCTCAGAGCGGCACAACAGCACGTCGGGCTGCAGACCGATGGAGCGCAATTCTTTCACCGAGTGCTGAGTAGGTTTGGTTTTGGTTTCACCGGCGGTGGCGATGTAAGGCACCAGCGTTAAGTGAATTAACAGGGCCCGGCTAGAACCCAGCTCCACCTTCAGTTGGCGCACCGCTTCCAAGAAGGGCTGGGATTCGATGTCACCGACGGTGCCGCCAATCTCTACCAAGGCGATGTCGTAATCGGAACCGCCCTCTAACACGCGACGTTTAATTTCATCGGTAATGTGGGGGATGACCTGCACGGTGCCGCCCAAGTAGTCGCCGCGGCGCTCTTTACGCAACACCGTTTCGTACACGCGCCCGGTGGTAAAGTTGTTGCGGCGGGTCATTTGGGATTTTAAGAAGCGCTCATAGTGCCCCAAGTCCAAATCTGTCTCGGCGCCATCACTCGTGACATACACCTCACCGTGCTGGAATGGGCTCATGGTGCCCGGGTCCACATTGATATAGGGGTCTAACTTCATGATGGTGACCTTCTGGCCACGGGCTTCAAGAATCGCACCCAGAGAAGCAGAGGCAATGCCTTTACCCAATGAGGAGACAACGCCACCGGTAACGAATATATAACGGGTCATGAGAACCTTTTTCCAGAACTAAGTGCAGCCACCAAGGCGCCGCGGTGTTTAAAGACAGCTGGCAGTGTAGACCGTCGAGGACAGACTTCCCGCCGGGGCTGGCTCACACCACACAAATGCACAAAACGCCAGAAAGCCTTACCGTTATCCGGTGCCTTCTGACGATCAATTTTGCGACTGGGGGGAATTGAGAGCCACCACCCTTGAGATGGGACGCCAGACTACCAGAAAAGCCTTGTGTGCTCAATTAGCAATGCGGATTTTCAAGCCACCAATGGACGGCATAAGGGCCAGTGGGCGCGGCCTGTTCACGCCACAAATCACCCACAGCCCAAATGGCCGAGGGGTCGCTTGAGTCACATATCAGTGGCACGCACTGGCGCAACCAGGGCGCGAGCCCTTTTTCCTGCAGACATTTCTTAAGCGTTTGCGATCGGGCTCTACTACTGGGGTGGCACCGTTCACCGCTGGCGCGGGGCCGCAGGTGCCAGTGGCCACACGTGGGCAATGCCAGGCCCCGATCGGTGGCATCGCTGGCCCGCAAACACAGGCGTAAATCGCCAATGGCCACCACTTGGTCTGGATAGAGGTCAACAGGCACCGGCGGTATTAGGTCAACATGGGGCAGCCAGAAACCGCGCCCGGCAAAGCGCACAAGGCGACCGCCCTCAACCACCAATTCGGGCTGTGCATCAGTCGGCAACGCCAACCACTGATGGCGCAAAAGCGCCAAGTGTTCCGTGCTCAACACCACCCGCCACTGGGCCAGCCAATGACGCAACACATTGCGTTGGCGCGCACTCGACAATTGCCGCAACCCCTCGAGCGAAACCGACACCCCCACCAACTCGTCGCGCGCCTGCAAAACCGCTGCATCTTGTTCCGCCAACTCAGTGAGCAGTTGGGTCGCCTCGCGGCAGTGGGTCGCCGCTTGCGCCAATCGACCAGCCTGCTGGGGCCAGCGCTCTTGAAGGAGCGGCATGATTTGCGCCCGTAAAAAATTCCGATCAAATGCCGTGTTGGCGTTGCTTTCATCGTCAATCCAGCGCAATTGATGTGCCTGCGCATAGGCCTGTAATTGAGCCCGACTGGCACCCAGCAGCGGCCGCATCAACACGCCCTGCCCCAGTGGTCGCTCGCTGGACATAGCCCCCAAACCGGCGACCCCCGCACCGCGCACCAAGCGCAGGAGCAGGGTCTCCGCTTGATCATCCACGTGATGGGCGGTGAGCAGTGCGCCACCGGCAGCCAACGCCGCTTCGAACACGGCGTAGCGACTGGCACGGGCCGCGGCTTCTAAACCCTGTCCGCCGGTGTCGATGTGAACGCGATGAGCTTCAAAGGGCACTGCCAAGGCCGCACACTCGCGCGCACAATGCTGTTGCCATTGATCTGCATTCGGCGAGAGCTGGTGATTGATGTGCAACGCCGTGAACGGCACGCCACTGGATGTCAGCAAGTGCAACAACACCGTTGAATCTAGCCCACCCGAAAATGCCAGAAAAATAGGGCCGACTGTGGCCAACTGATTGACCACTTCAACCGACAGGGCAAGGGGCGCACCGGCGCTGGGTAAACCGTGATCTGGCATCATGGCAAATTAATCAACCTGTTAGGCAATGCGAAAAGACGCATAGTAACGCACCGAGGCGGCCCCGTTCACGCTTTCAACACCCCTCACCTAGATCCATGCGCGCAGCCACATGCGGTCGTAAAATGCCTCATGACTCAAAGGCAGACCCAGTGCCAACGGCAAAAAATACACCGCAGCCCAAACGATCGCCAGGAGACACAGCCCTGCGCTAAGCCACGCTGCCTGCGACATGGGTCGCCCATCCCGGTGCAGCATCACGCCGGCGAGCGCTGCGAACGCGAACACACTGGCCGGCTCATAGTGATAGCTAAAAAGGCAACGATCCACCAGACTCCACGGCAGCCAATTGGCCCAAAATGCCAGGGGTATGACGAGCGCCAATAACTCTACCTGCGCCTCGCCAGATTGACGTGCACAACACCACAGTTGGCGACCGCCGCGCAGGGTCAACGCCAACACCGCCAACCAACTCAAGGGATACAAAAAGGGATTGCCCAACAGGTGAATCGCGAGATAACCCTCGCCAGCGGCCAGCGATTCGGGCTGAAAAAAGTAGCTCATCGGCCTCCCTTGATAGGGCCATTGATACCAGGCCGAACAATAGGGGTGCCCCGCCGCGCCCACCTCTTGGGTATGAAAGGCCTGCATGCGCTGATGAATTTCTATAAAACCCCACTGCGCCTCGTGGGCCAAATAGGGTTGCCACAAAAGCCAATAGGTCACCGCAGGCACCAGCCACAAACACACCACTAAGCGCAGCCATTGCGCATGCGTCACCCAAGGTAAACTGGGCGACAGTGCGCGCCCAGCGCCAAACTGATAACACAATGCCCCAACCATTAACGCGGCGGGTACCAGCCAAAAACCCAACCCATTCCACTTGGTGGCCACAGTTGCACCCAGCAAGACGCCACAGACCAACAGCGGCAACCAGCGCCAGCGCTGCTGCAACGCCACCGCAAACGCCCACAGCGCCGCCAGGCCCAGCGTGAGCATCAACATATTGTTGAGCCCCGTACGCGAATCCACAATTAACGCGCCGTCGATGGCCACACAGCCCGCGGCCAACAGTGCCCAGCCAGGGCTGCCGCCCAATCGGCGCACACACATTGCCAGCAGCAGACAACACAGGGTCCCCGCGGCAGCGGTCAACCAACGATAACTCAAGGGGTCGATTGCCGCCCAGGGATCAGTCACCGCCCCTGCCACCCACGGCAGCTGGTAATAGAGCGCCATGGCACCGGCAAATAAATAGTGCGGCAATGGCGGATGTGCAGTCATAAAAGGGGTTTGTGGGAGGTCGTTGAGCAGCGCGTAACCAAACTGTGGAACATTAATTTCATCGAAATATGCCGTGGCAACCGCGTCCAATTGCCAAAATCGCAATGTAGCGGCAAGCAATAGCACACCCACTAATAGCCAGTAAAAGTAGCGCGCTAACCAGGCGTCATAGCGCACGGTATTGGCGTTGTGCATATTGTCTGCCACTTAGCGTTGCCCCTGTTGCTATTTATTTTTTTACGCGTGTCTTGTTATTGTTTTGCGCGCAGTTTGGAATTTTTCTCATGCACTACATGGCAGGTGGCGCTCAACTTGATTACAGTCTGTGGCCACCACAACCTATTACCCGCTGACCCACTACGCTATCAGGATATGCCGTCATGACGTCAATGCAATCCCTACCTTACGGCAGCTGGCCGTCCCCCATTCAAGCAAGCCTGTTGACGCAAGGCGGTGTCCGGCTTGCCCTGCCCTATATCGATCAGGAGGCCAGTTGGTGGCTGGAGTCGCGCCCCGCAGAACAAGGCCGCACGGTGCTTGTGCGTCAACCCTTCGGCGGCAGCGCGCAAGATATTACGCCCCCCGGCGTTAGCGTGCGCAGCAAAGTGAATGAATACGGCGGCGGCGACTACACGGTATCGGGTGCGCAGGTTTTCTTTGTGAACGGCGATGATCAACAAATCTACCAGCAGACGCTCTCACAAACCCACCAAGCGTCCAACCCGCGAACCACAGCAGCAAACGCTACCAACCCGCCGACACAACTGACCTTTGCGGAACACAGCCGCTTCGCCGATGTGTGTTTTGACGCCCAGCGCAACCGGCTCATCGCCGTACAAGAGCGACACAACGGCACCGATGAACCCGAGCACCGCCTCGTGGCCATCGATTTGGTCGACGGCCAAATCCACAGCCTCGCCACAGGGGCAGACTTCTATGCCAGCCCTGCCCTGAGCCCCTGCGGCAACAAGCTCGCGTGGCTGAGCTGGAACCACCCAAACATGCCGTGGGATCAAACGGATCTGAGCTTAGCCACTCTTGATGCCCAGGGCGCCACTGAGTCAACGCGGATTATTTCGCCAACCGGTTGCAGTTGCTTTCAACCGCTCTGGTCACCGGCCGGTGAATTGATTGTGGCCCACGATGCCAGCGGCTGGTGGAATCTGTATCAATTTACCGACCCCGATTGGCGCGCGCTGCTGCCCATGGCCGCCGAATTTGCCACCCCTCAGTGGGTCTTCGGCATGTCGTGCTTTGGCTTTCTCGACGACAGCCGGTTGTTCGCCACCTACAACCAACAGGGGCAATGGCACTGTGGCATCTTGGTGCTCGGGCAGGCCGCCTCCGAATGGAACCCTATCGCAACACCGCTCACCGATATGGCCGACGTCGCCTGCGCCCAAGGCCAAGTCATTTTACTGGGCGCCAGTGCATCGGAAGCCAGCGCCGTATGGCGATTCGATCAGCACCAATGGCACTGTGAACGCGCCTCCGTCAGCAATCCCATCGGCACCGAATTTATCAGTAAACCCCGCGCCGTGTGCTTTCCCACCACCCAGTCAGACAACGCCCACGGCCTCTACTATGCGCCAACGCACCCTCACTGCACGGGCCCCGAAAGTGAACGCCCGCCGCTCATTGTGTTGAGTCACGGCGGCCCCACCGCAGCCACCAGCAGCGCACTCAATTTTAAAATTCAATACTGGACCAGCCGCGGATTTGCCGTGCTGGATGTGAACTACCGGGGCAGCACCGGCTATGGTCGCACCTATCGGGATCGACTGCGTGGCCACTGGGGCATCTACGATGTGGATGACGTCTGCGCCGGCGCGCAATACTTAGTGGACCAAGGGCTGGCCGACCCAGAGCGGCTGATCATAAAGGGCAGCAGCGCCGGCGGTTATACCGTCCTCGCAGCGTTGACCTTTCGCGACCTATTTTGTGCCGGCACCAGTTTGTACGGCATTGGCGATCTCACCGCACTGGCCACGGATACACACAAATTTGAATCCCGCTACCTAGACTCTCTGATCGCCCCCTGGCCCGAGGGCGAGGCCACCTATCGCGCGCGCTCACCCCTTTTCCACGTGCAACGGCTCACCTGCCCGGTGGCGTTCTTTCAAGGGCTTGAAGATAAGGTGGTGCCCCCCAATCAGGCCGAGGCCATGGTGGCTGCACTCGCCGAGAAGGGCGTCAAAACCGCCCACATCACTTTTGCCAGTGAGGGCCACGGTTTTCGCCAAGCGCAATCCATCGTGGATCAACTCGAACTGGAACTGAATTTTTACGGCGCATTATTTGGTTTTGACGTACAGCCTAAGCGCGCCGACTTTTCGTTTGTAGATTAATTGCACTGCGACACTGCTCGCGCGGCAAACAGTTACAGCCCAAACAAAACAGGCGCCTCAATGGGCGCCTGTAAAAAAACCGAGAGTTTGTGTTAAGGCGTTTTTAACAAGCCGTACACGCCCAAGGAGTAGGCGCGCTTTTGCTTGGCGTTATCCAACGAGCGCACCGCCAAGGTTTTACCCAAGGCAAGATCGCCGTCATAGGTGCGCGTGTCACCCGTGCCCGCATCCACTGCTGCATTGACCTGATTGGGAAAATAATACGCCAGCAGATCGCCCCGCTCGACGCCCACACTCACCGGGAAGTTAATGCGCTGCTTACCCGCTTGCGCCACGGGTAGCAATTTGCTCTCCCACACCACCACTAAATTCGCGTCCACGCGCCGCAACACTTTTACCCGAAAACTGCCTGGCATCGTAAAGTAGGCGCCCACGCCAGTGAGCACACCTTCGCTGGGCAATGGGTTTTGCAAATCGACCAGCAGCAACTGTTGATCGGGTTTATCTGCGATGCCATTGCGCGTCACCAACTCGCCGCCCACGTAATCGAGCAGATCCCCTTTAACTAAAAAATCTTTCAACAAATCAATTTGATCCTGCACAAAACTGCGCATCAAGCCCCGCAGTTGTGACGACTCCTGCACGCGCGACGACTTTTCCGTACCCAGCACATTCATGACCCGATTTAATTCGGCCACATCTGCCTCTAAGGCCTGTTCGCGCTGCTGTAATTGCGCAATATTGGCGCGTGCTGTCGCCAATTCCGCAGCCAAATTTTGGTTTTGCTGCTGCAATTGCTGAATATTTTTTGGCGCTTGGCAGGCGGCAGTTAACACGCACAACGCGGTGATGGCGCAGACTCGGAGCATGAGTCGCATATCAGTCTCCTGTTGAAAACAACGTTAGGGGTTATCGATTTGAAAATGCTGGCTGAGCAACAATTGATTGTCCAGCATCAAGTCCAAGTTATAGCCGCCCTTGGCGAATCCCTCCACCGGGCGGTCGATACGGAAAATTTTCTCCCCTTGGGCGCCACTGACGACCACGGGCACTTGCGCAATCTGTATGGCCCGCGCACCGTCCATCAAAATCGCTTGGACCACTGCAGTTTCATCAAAATTATGAAATTTCATGCCGATATACAAGGTGCGTTCGACCCCCTGCACCACCGGCTGTCGATCGCTAAACGCCACCGTCGCTTGGGCGCCAATGCGCACTAGATCTATGCGCGGCATGGCCGCCTCAATGGCCGCAGACAGGGTGCGGCCCAAGGCTTGAATCTGTGGGTGATCGGGCAGTCGCTGGCGGGCCATGTCAAAAGTTTGCTGCGCCTGATCGAAACGCCGCTGCGCAATGAATTCATTGACCTGTGTGCGCGTATTGGCAATGGCATTGTCCACCGCGGCCAGCGCCGATTCATGGCTCGAATCGAGTGCCAAAATCGCTTGATAGTGTGCCAAGGCCCCCTCGGCACCATAGCGATTGCCCGCCTGCTCCGCCGCCGTCGCCAAGCGGTTTAATTCCGCTATGCGCTCTGCCTTCGCCCGATCTGCCGCCTGCATTGCATTGGCTTGACCAATAATCGCGCGCAACCCTTGATGATCCTTTTGCACGGTCAAGCCACGGGTGGCCAATGCCTTGGCATTGCGCCAATCGGCGTTGGTTAACTTTGCTTGAGCCAGCTGTGCGTATCGCTCGGCCACTGCGCGCAATCCGGCCTGCGCCTCCGCTGAATCGGGAAATTCCTCCAGCAAGGTGCGGTAGGTATCCACCGCGTTGCCGGACGCTGGCGACGAGAGCGCATTGGCGGCAAGGTAGGACTGCGCCTGATTCAGCAAGGCTTCGCGGCGCGCCCGTTGAGCCACCCGCGCTTGCACGGCCTGCACCGTATCAGCATCCACCCAAGCGCCAAAATGCGT
Source organism: Simiduia aestuariiviva (assembly GCF_014192475.1). GTDB lineage: Bacteria > Pseudomonadota > Gammaproteobacteria > Pseudomonadales > Cellvibrionaceae > Simiduia > Simiduia aestuariiviva. The sequence goes on along the minus strand of NZ_JACHXZ010000001.1, from coordinate 1,213,933 downwards.
CTGCCATGAATCCAGCAGTGTTTGCACCAGCTCAGGGTTTTGCGCCGACTCTGCGGTGGCAATGGCCCGCTGGTAAAAATCCACCACCCAATCCTGCCCCGCCGCCAGCAGCGCCTGCTGATCAGGCTGGTCGGCCAGGTCGCGGTAAAACGCGGACAATGGCGCTGCCTGCGTGAGGTCATCGGCCATTGCAGCCTGCAAAGCCGCCGCGCGCGCCGGCGCAGTTTCAGCACTGGCTGCAGGCGCATCGATAGCCGAGGCCGCCGTCTCAGTTTTAGCTAGCGGTGTAGGCTGCGGTTCGGGCGTCATGGTCGCGCGCGCGCGCAACCCCTGTTCCGATAACACGGGGCGGGTATCGGCCAACACCGCATCGAGGCCTTGCGTGCGCGCACTTTGTGCGGACGTTGGCTGCGGCGTTGCCGGCTTGGCAGCAACGGGTGTTTGCCCAGCGGCATCGTCGCTTGACTGAGGCGGTGTTTTATCCGCGATGTCACCGTGAACTACGGCCTGTTCCACCTGTGGCCATTCGGCGCCACCCAACTGATAGAGCCAGCGCCACTGTGGTTCAGACAAGGGCAGCGACTGAGCCTTGGCCCAATCGAGGGCGCTGTGGTGCCACTGGGTTATTGTGGCCGGCCAAGGCGCGGGCAGAGATTGTCGAAAGCTGAACAGCAACACCGACACAATAACCGCTAACAAGATCGTATTGCGCAGCCAGTGGCTGGCGCCAAAGGGGTTTTGCGATCGATTCACACCAATAGACTGCACCGGCGTGCCCTGCCCCGACTGCGGCCAGTGCTGCGCCACGGCGTCGGACTCCACCGCGTCATAATCATCTGCGTCGGCCGCTGCCTGTGCCGCCGAGGTGGCGAGCGTATCGCCCACCTGACTCACCACCGTCGGCGCGTCCAGGTCGGCGTGTTCCAAGCGCTGCGCCGCCAAATCGATTAGCTCATCGACGCGCCGCAAATCATCCGCATCGATTTGATTCAAATCCTCCACCAACTCAGCGCCCGTTTGGTAGCGGTTGTCTGGATTTTTGGCCAGCACGCGATTGACGATGGGCTGGAACACCGCAAAGGGTGCCTGTAAACGGGGGATGGGCTCGGCCACGTGCTTGATGCCCACCGCCACGGCGGAGTCGGCGTCGTAGGGCACGCGCCCGGTAATTAATTGAAATAGCACCACGCCTAAGCTGTAGATATCAGAGCGCGCATCAACCGGCTTGCCCTTTGCCTGCTCGGGGCTCATGTAGTGCGGCGTGCCGATGGCCGTGCCCGTCTGGGTCATGCCGCTGGCCACATCGGTGGGGCGCGCAATGCCAAAATCCATGAGCACGGCGCGCCCATCTTCTTCATGCAGCATGATGTTTTCGGGTTTTACATCGCGGTGCACATAACCTTTGCGGGCGGCGTAGTCGAGGGCGCGGGCGATATCCTTGACCACTTGCAGCCCCTCGGCTCGGGTCAGTTTTGTGCGCAGCTGCTTGAGGTCTTGGCCCGGCACATACTCCATGGACAAGTAGTGGTGGTCGCCCTGCACGCCCACGTCATACACGGTCACAATGTTGGGGTGCACCAAGCGCGAAACGATTTTCGCCTCGCGTAAAAAACGCTCGCCAAAAGCGGGGTCTCGCAGCAACTCCGGCAGCAACACTTTCAGTGCCACCTCGCGCTCGAAGCTCTCTTGAATGGCGAGGTAGACAGTCGCCATGCCGCCCTGCCCCAGCCGATCGATGATTTTATAACCCGGTATGTCCATGAGGCCTTATAGTTCTACTTGTGCCTGTCGGCTTGGCATGTGGAGGCTCAGTCAGTTGCGCGCCGCCGTGGGTCTTTATGCCGTGTTGCATCAGTTTAGTCAAATACCGGGTGGGCCCGCGAATTAATGCTGCTCAGGATTTCAGCAGGCCTGCACAATAAACGATCAGATTCGTGGCGCATTGGGGCTCAAGGCTATTTATTCGTCCCCTCAATCAGCACAATGCCCGCTATTTTTGCTGCGACACTATTACAGGAAGCCCATGACTCAACGTGCAAACCTCTCCGAATTGCTACCTCAAGCCCTGTGGCGCCACTTCCAAATGCTGTGCGATACGCCCCGCCCCTCGGGACACGAAGCGGCCGTTATCGACACCATTGAGGCCTTTGCCAAGCGCCACAGCCTGACGTTATTGCGCGATTCAGTGGGCAACGTCATTGTGCGTAAACCCGCCACCGCGGGCATGGAAAATCGGCGGGGCGCGATCTTGCAAAGCCATTTGGATATGGTGCCGCAAAAAAGTCAGGGCTCGAACCACGATTTTACCCGCGACCCCATTCAAACGGTCATCGACGGTGACTGGGTCACCGCAGTAGACACCACCTTGGGCGCCGATAACGGCATTGGCGTCGCCGCCATACTGGCCATCATGGAAAGTGACACGGTGGCGCACGGTCCGCTCGAAGCGTTGTTTACCATCGACGAGGAAGCCGGCATGACCGGTGCCAAGGGTCTCAGCCCCGACCTGCTCGAAGGCGAGCTGCTGTTTAACCTCGACACGGAAGACGAAGGCGAACTCTACGTGGGCTGCGCCGGCGGCATCGATGTCAGTGCCCACGTCGCCTGCGAGTGGCAGCCGGTCGCAGATCATTACTGCGGCCTCAGCCTCAGCGTCAGCGGTCTGCTGGGCGGTCACTCAGGTCTGGACATCAATCTCGGCCGCGCCAACGCCAATCAATGTGTCGCGCTGTTTATCGCCCGGTTATCCGATGCGCTGCCCGTGCAATTGGTGAGCTTTCAGGGCGGCACCCTGCGCAACGCCATCGCCCGCGACGCCTCGGCCACCTTTGCCGTGCCCGCGAGCTTAGCCGATGCAGTGCAGGCCGCCTTTGGCAAATTTAAAGCCGATCTCATCGCTCAGTATGGTGACCTTGAAACCCACATGCTGCTCAGCTTAGAGAGCGCCGACGACGTGCCACAAGCCCTCTCGGCCAGTCACACGCGCCAGTTTGTCAGCGCCTTGCTCACCTGTCCCCACGGCGCCCTGCGCATGAGCCAGCACCTGCCCGGCGTGGTGGAAACCTCCAACAATTTGGCGTCAGTGAGCATGGAAAACGGTGGCCTAACGGTGCAGTGTTTGGTGCGCAGCCTCATGGATCAGGCGCGCGATGACCTCGCCGCCAATATTGCGCGCCACTTCCAGCTCATCGACGCGGATATCGAGTTAGATGGCGCCTATCCGGGCTGGGCGCCCAACATGGACTCGACCCTGTTGGCGCAAATGCGCGCGGTCTATGCCGAAAAGTACGGCGTCGAACCGGCGGTGAAGGTCATTCACGCGGGGCTGGAGTGTGGTCTACTGGGTGCGATCTACCCCCACTGGGACATGATCTCCTTTGGCCCCACCATTCGCGGCGCCCACTCACCCGACGAGCGCGTGCACATTCCCTCGGTAGCGGCCTTTTGGGACTGTCTGGTGGCGGGTCTGGCCGCGGTGCCAGAGCGAGGATAAACTGCACCGTCAGGTCAACCTCCTGCCGGCGCCAACGTTGTATTAGGGTTACCCACTAGACATTGGAACCCAAAATGAACACACGCTTGAAATTATTGGCAGTTGGACTATCCCTATTGGCGCTGTCGGGCTGCGCCCGCAATAAACCCATTGTGGATACCCAAGGCATCGACATGGTCCAATATCGACAAGACTTGGGCGAGTGTCGCGCTTACGCACAAGAGGTAAACACCGGTGGTAAAGTAGCCGGTGGCGCTGCCGCCGGTGCCGTTGTCGGCGGTGCAATAGGCGCGGTATTAAACGGCACTAAAGGCGCCCAACGCGGGGCCGGTGCAGGCGCCGTCACCGGCGCGGCCAGAGGCGCGGCGAGTGGTCGCCAAGAAAAACAACAGGTGGTGAAAAACTGCCTGCGTGGGCGCGGCTATCGCGTTCTAAATTAGCGCTCAGGCGCTCAATACTCAGTTAACAGGACCTTTTTGTTATGCAGATCAGCAGCCAGTTTGACGCCGGCAATATCGAAGTCATTTCATGCACATCGGCTTCCGATATCCAGCTCGCCATTCGCAAAGACAACCAATCTGATTTTTATCAGTGGTTTTACTTTCGCCTTACCGGTGCCGAGGGCCAAGCCTGCAAATTGAACATCACCAACGCGGGCCAAGCCGCCTATGTTGATGGTTTTAAAGACTATCAAGCGGTGGCGTCCTACGACCGTGAAAACTGGTTTCGCGTTGACACCCAGTTCGACGGCAAATCCTTGACCATTAACCACACGCCGGCCAGCAACAACATCTACTTCGCCTATTTTGCGCCCTACTCCATGGAGCGCCATGCAGACCTGATCAGCTGGGCCAGCACCGACAGCCGCGTCACCTACGAGCATTTGGGCTACACCCTCGACGGCCAAGACATGGACCTGCTGATCATTGGCGACGAAGCACCCAGCAAAAAGCGCTATTGGGTTATCGGCCGCCAACACCCAGGCGAGACCATGGCCGAGTGGTGCATTGAAGGTTTCCTGGAACGGCTGCTCGACTCAGACGACCCGGTGGCCCGCGAAGCCTTGGCAAACGCCACCTTTTACGTGGTACCCAACATGAACCCCGATGGCAGCCGGCGCGGCCATCTGCGCACCAACGCCGTGGGCAGCAATTTAAACCGCGAGTGGCTCAACCCCACGGCCGAAGCCAGCCCTGAGGTATTGTGTGTACTCAACAAAATGAAAGCCGTGGGCGTGGATTTTTGCCTCGACGTGCACGGGGACGAAGCCCTGCCCTACAACTTTATCGCCGGCGCAGAGGGCATCAAGAGCTGGAGCGACGCCAAGCAGGCCGAGCTCGACTTTTACAAGCGCACGCTCATGAACACCAACCCCGACTTCCAAACCGCCAAGGGTTACGAAGTGGATAAGCCCGGCACGGCAAACCTCACCATTTGCACCAACTACATTGCCCACACCTTTGACTGCCTGGCGATGACTCTGGAAATGCCCTTTAAAGACACCGTGGAGTCCCCCGAACCCGCCACGGGTTGGTCGCCGGCACGCAGCAAACATTTAGGTGCATCAAATCTAGACGTCATGCTAGGCTTTCTACGCAAGCGGTAATAACCCCACGGCGCCTAATATCTGACTACTGCTGGTGTGCGTTGGGTCTTTAACAACGCACACCAGGAAATCACCCATGAAGTCAGTGATTGGATTGCTCCTCGCGCTGCCTACGTTGTCGCTGTCAATCGGTGCGACTGCCAAGGAATTGGTTGCCAACACCAGTATCCACCCTCCCTACCAAATGCTCATCGATGGTGAACTGCACGGCAGCACCACGGACACCGTCAAGTGCATTAAGCTCGCGCTCAACGCACGCTGGCAAATCCGCGCCGTGCCCCGGGCGCGCGCAATCAATAATTTCAACACCGGCCGCGCACAGGTGCTGTTTCCGGTGATGGCCGCGCCCGCCGATGGCCTGCTCACCACCCCCATAGTCATTGAGCGCTGGCAGTGGATCAGCAACCGCGCCGCTCAAGGCTCGCGCATTGGCGTAGTGCGCGGCAGCAATGAGCACCGCTGGCTGCTGGACAACGCAATGGAGCCCACGCTGCTGGTAACCGATGAAAGTCAATTGATTAAATTGATGCAACAGGGGCGCATCGACCGATTTATCGCGGATCAAAAGACCGTCGATTACTTGAGTCAGCGAGATAAAATTGACACGCAACATTGGCAGCGCACTTTTTTGCGGTTTGTTCCGCTCTATATCGCGCTGCACAAATCCTACGCCGCTGGCCACAGCCACATCAACCAACTGACCGACCAGTGCGGTCGCAACAACATGCAGCTCACGGATGACGAACAACGCACTGCAACCCAGTACATTGCAAGCCTGCGCAAGACATTGACAGATATGGTTAAACAAAGCCTGCACGAGCACACACCCGTCAGCGACAACGACATAATCCTGCGCGAATCGCACTGGCCCAGCACGCGCCTCGAAGCGGCAGGTTTCATCGTGCAATCACTCGTGCAAAAATTAAAAGTACTGCATAAAGATAACCCCAACATCGCGGAAATTATCGTCATGGGCAAGCGGGGTGAAGTCATCGCGTCAGCAGAAAAAACCACCGACTACTGGCAAGGTGATGAGGCAAAGTATTTAAAGAGTATCGATCTTGACGCAGATGCATATTGGATAGCGCCGATTCACTACGACCAATCCACCCGGCAATTCATTGCTCACGTGGCTTGGCCGGTGCTCGACAATACCACCGCGTTGGGTGTTATTTCGGTGGGCTTGCGCATGGACCGCCTGATGGCGCCCGAGTGACCAACATTTAACGGCGGCGCTTGCGACCCGCCAACCAAATACCCAAGCCACTGAGCGATAGCACCATTATCAAAATGGCAACGCCATCCATTAGCCAGGGGCCTAACCCAAAGCTGCGACCCGCGTGCAAGTCCAACATCAGTCGCTCCCAATTCACGTCGGTGGTCAACCATTGCTTGTTCAATGTGTCGCGCAGCGCTAAGGGCGGCTCCGATGGCACTAAGGTGATTTCTAGGGGGCTTTCGGTACGGTACCAACGCAGTTGATCAAAATCCAGTAAATAGCGCTGTGATCCGCTTTGCATGCACAGCGTTGCATCGCACCGCCCCAGCGTTCCCAGAGGCTGCGGCGTGCCGTAGCTGGCCCCCAAACGCTCGGCAATTTGACCATCAGACAAGAGCAACAGCGCTTGTCCACAAGTCGCCAAAATCAAATGCTCTGCAATGGCCACTGCGCTGAACGCCCCCGGTGCGCAGCGGGTGAGTTTGACGTCATTCCAGTACAACATGTCGCCCGCCAGTGACAGCCATGCCGACGGCCCAACGCCATAGCTAATTACCTGTGGCTGTTCGATACCGTACAGTTTTAACAGCAGTGAGTGACCAAGCGGCTGCTCAGCCAAATCCAAGTCATCGGTGTGATTGAGGAAGATGCCGGTGACCGATAGCCAAAAAAGCAGCAATATTAGCGCGAGGCCGATCCGTTTGTGCCAGCGCCACAGGATGGGTCGCCAAGTTTTTCTGAGCATGTTGATGGCGGTATTTCGGCGTGAGCCGCCTCGGTTTGTTGGTGAAAATAGAGCGCAAGTCTAGCGATCTTTTGCAGCGCGCGCACGGATAATGTGGCGCCCGAAATGCCATCGATGTGTCGATCGAGCCGCTGGCCCTGCGCCAGCAGACGCGCGCCGTCGAATTGCGCCGTAAAACTCCCGTAGCGCACCTCACCACCGCGCACTTCACGGTATTCGAGCACCTCTAAACTGACCACCTGATCCCGCTCTACCACCACACCCACGGTGATGGGCAGCTCCTTGCCAATTTCTTCCAGCACCCACGCCGTGCGAGGGCCGGCGCGAAAATAGCGCGCGCGCAAGCCCGGCGGGCGCTGCAAAATTTCTTCGGCAATCGCTTTTTGCTCCCCAGACAACCAAAAGCTTTCGCTCACCGGCGGCACCTCAAAGTGCTGGGCAAGGAAGTCGTCCACCGTCAAAAACACCCCGCGCTGCGCCTGTGCCAGCGGGGCAACCACCAAGGTGGCAAGGATCAACAGTGTGCGTAACGCATTCGCAATCATGGGGTGCATCATCTCACGAAGTAAGCCAAACCCTGAACGTGCAAACAGCCACTGCCGAAAACTCGACAGCAGCTGCGTGGTTGCGCAATCAATTGCGCCGCTAGGCTCGCCTTAGAAGGAATAGCCAACGCCAAGATTGAAACCCTCGTAGGTCTTGCCACCGGCCACTTCCTGCTGCGTCAAATCAACCTTCAACACGGCAGTGGGTGCAACCCAGTAGTTGGCGCCAATAGACCACTCGACGTTTTCTGAATTGGCCGCATCGGCCGCTTGGTTATCCCATGTGCTGTAGCGCGCGAAGGTGCCCCAGTTTTCGTTGATGCGGTAGCTAGGTTCCACATACCAGCCATTTTGCTCACTGGCACCCGCTTTCGCCGCGTCGATCATGTCGTTCAATTCCCACTGGGCGTAGAGGGCGCGCAAACCAAAATCACCCACTTGGTAGACGGCGTGCGCCTCGAACAATGTGGCGTCAAGGGCGCGCTCACCTAACAGGGTTGAGCCCTGACCCTGCAATAAATCGTCTTGGTATTGCAAGGTGGCGGCCAATTCCAATCCGGGCAGGCCGGTGTATTTTACGCGGCCGGTGTAGGCAAAGGTATCGGCTGGCGCGTTGGCGACTTTTTTGCGGCCGTCGCGAATTTTGTACTTGCCTCCGTCCACATCAATCGCCAAGCCGGAGTGCACAGCAGCGTTATAGCTCCAACCTTCGGCGAGCTCACCTTTGAAATTCAAACCGCCTTCCCACCAAGTTGAAGGGATCACATTTTTCTCGACGTTGTTGCGCTCAACGCCATAAAAGGTGTCGGGTTCGTGGGTTTCATTCAAAATGCCCACAGGCATCAAAAACACACCGGCCTGAACGCTTTGGTTGCCGGCGTAATCCCACTCGATGTAAGCCTGCTCAAGCTCCACCTCACCGGGCTTGCCGTCACCAGCCAAGGCGTGTTCCAACTCAAACTCCGAATAAAAGCGCACGCTCTTGTTGAACTGATGGCCAAAGAACAAAACAAAGCGATGGAAGTCGATTTGATTTTTATCGGATTTTCCATTCACGCCATTCATGCGGTTCAAATGCAACTCGCCGTAACCGCCAATGGATGTCTTGCTGGCCGCACCACCGGCTACCGTCTGCTCAATGGCATCGGCAGTGGCTTCAATTTTCGCGCCCAGATCCTGCTCGGTGATCACCACTTTTTTGTCGGTGGCCTCCAACTTCTTTTGCAGGGCTTCAATCTGTTTCTGCTGCTGCTTGATCAACTCATACAGCTCCGCACTGGTGGGTTCTTGTGCGGCAGCGCTCATGGCAATACTACTTACGGCCAGAGCCAACAGAGAGTGTTTAAACATGGTGACATCCTTAATAATGGGTCTTGGTTCAAGTTGGCGCGAATGTTAATGCACTTGAGAAACATTATCAACAACGATCGCAACAATATTGCGCTTTATCTTCCAGCCCCACCCACGCCGCGCCCTAGCAGCACTAAAAAAAGCCTCAGAAGACCCGAACGACGGGCGATGGACGACGCCATGAAAACGGCAGCAGCGCGGACGGCAGAGTTATAGCTTGTGGGATATCAGAACGACCAGATCAGCGGAATGACCGCAGAGCCCACCAACCACATGGCGATATTGAGCGGTACCCCCAAGCGCAGGAAGTCGCTAAAGCGGTAGCCGCCGGCGGAATAGACGAAGGTATTGGTCTGGTAGCCAATGGGCGTGGCAAAGCTGGCACTGGCGGCAAACATCACGGCCACTACAAAGGGGCGAGGATCGACACCCATCTGCTGCGCGAGGCCAATGGCCACGGGCACCACCAAGACGGCCACCGCGTTGTTGGACAATATCTCCGTCAGTATCGATGTCAGTAAATAAATGAGGCTCAACATTAACCAGGGCCCCAAGAACGGCGCCCACACCAAGAACTGATCGACAATTAATTGCACCAAGCCCACTTTCGACATGGCCAGGCTAAACGCCAGCATGCCGAGGATAATCATCAGGATGCGCCACTCCACCGACTTATAGGCGTCGTCCACATCCAAACAGCCGGTCATAATCACCGCCGCCGCCGCCACCAGGGCCAGCCCTTCGATGGGCATTACGTTAAAGGCCGCCAAACCCATCACCGCCAACACGGCGGTGATAGCCAAGGGCGCCTTGTCCCGCCGATAGGCGCGCTCTTGCACCGCGTTGAGCGAGATCATGTCGCCGTTATCAGAAAACTTTTTAATTTGGACGGCACTGCCCTCCACCAACATGACGTCGCCAAATTGCAGTTGCAGGTCGTCGAGATTGGTCTGAATATTTTCGTCTTGGCGGTGCACCGCCAGCACGTGAATGCCGTAGCGGGCCGTGAGGTTGAGGTCGCGCATGGGGCGATCGCAATAGCGCGAGTTGCGACCCACAATGGCCTCCACCAAAATCACATCGCGGGTGGTGATGGTTTCAAATTTATCGTCGCCATTGGCGGTAAATTCCAGCAGCCCGTTTTCACGCAACTCCACCACATCTTGCATGTTGGTGTGCAGAATCAATCGATCGCCCGACTGCAACACCGTGCTGCGCGCCGGCTCGGTCAACTCTTCATCGCCGCGAAAAATGCGCAACACCTGATTGCCGCTGTTGCCGTTTAAGTCGGCCTCGCCAATGGTTTTACCGATCATGGGTGAATTGTGCGGCACCATCAGGTCGGTCATGAAGGTGCGCTCACCGCTCATACGCAGCTGATTCGACAGGGTTTCCCGGTCCGGCAACAGCCGGTGCGAAAACAGCACGATAAAGGTCACCCCCACCAACGCCATGCCCAGGCCCAGCGCGGTAATTTCAAACATGGAAAACGGCGTCATGCCGTAGTCGCGCGCCACGCCATCGGCCAAAATGTTGGTGGAGGTACCAATCATGGTCATGGTGCCGCCCAAAATGGTGGCGTAGGACAGCGGAATCAACAGTTTCGAGGGCTTGATATTGCGGCTGGCCGCCAGCGCGATGGCCACCGGCGTAAAAATGGCCACCACCGGCGTGTTGTTGATAAACGCCGACATGGCCATGGCCGACAACATCAACACCAACAGCGCCTGCCGGGGGCTAGTGCCAGACGCCGCCATGATGCGATTGGCCAACCAATCCACACAGCCGGTGCGCTCGAGCGCCGCCGACAAAATAAACATACAGGCGATGGTCGCAGGGGCGTTATTGCTGAGTACCCCCAGCACCTCTTTGCTTTCCAGCAGCCCCGTCACCAGCAGCACGGCAACGGCGATGCCCACCACCACATCGGGGCTGAATTGTTCGCGCACAAAGGCGTAGAGCATCCACAGCAAGAGCCCCGTCACTAGCAGCAGCGACAGCGTCTCGGAATACGCAAACAAATTCACCATAGGGCACAAACACACGGGGTTGCAGGGAAAGGCAGCAACATAAAATAGCCCCGTTATAAAGTCTAAGATTATTTGACGCTGTTTATATAACTAAAGTTAATTTCCAACCAAAGTGAAATCGCAGGCGAAAAAAAAGCCCCATTCGGGGCTTTGCTCACTATGACGCGCCTTAGCTAGAGGCTTCGTCCAACAAGGGCTTCAATTCACCCTTGGTATGCATCTCGGTGATGATGTCGCAACCGCCGATCAACTCGCCCTTCACCCACAACTGCGGGAAAGTTGGCCAGTTGGCGTATTTTGGCAGCTCACTGCGAATCTCTGGGTTGGACAAAATGTCCACATAGGCAAAGCGCTGGCCACACGCCATGATGGCCTGCGATGCGCGTTGCGAGAAACCACACTGGGGCGCATTGGGCGAACCCTTCATGTATAAGATGATGGTGTTTTCGCTAATTTGTTGCTTGATCGTTTCGATAGTGTCCACAGATAACCCCCACTTCTAAGCCTGTGATGCCAATTGAACGCGCCGCAATTCCGAGTGACGCGCTCAGGTATTGGCGCGCATTCTACCCCAAGCACACCCGCTTTCGCTACGGCCCGCTATTTTCGAAGCACAAGCTGCTATACAGTTACTGCACAACGGCCTTTTTTTGCACTCGCCACCAAGGACTATTCATGGCTGCTACACCCGAGTACCTCGCGACGGTAAAAGACCTGTCCAACCGCATTGTCGAAGCCCAAAAACCCATTCGCATTCTGGACGCTATCAAGTGGGATGCCGACATCAAACGCCAGTTCTTCGCCAGCCGCGGGCAACAGCTGCCGCAGATTGCCCACAATTACTACGACAAAACGCCGCTCGGCTTCGACCCGCACGACAAGCGCAAAGAGTTTCACAACATAGAGCGCGACATCAATCGCCAGCTCGGCCAACTGAGCCCCGTCACGGGCATGATGCGACGCGCCTGCCGCGAATACCAAATGGTGGTGCGCATGCTAGAGGCGCGCGGCACCGATGAATTCGGCGATTTGTCCCAAGAGCTCTACGGTTCTGCGTCCGACGTGTTCCACGCCGGCGATCCCACCGTGGCCCAACTGGGCACCAACATGGAGGCCACCCTGGTCAGTCTCCTGAAACACACGTCTATGCAAGAAGACCCCAAAAACATCGACGCCGAGGCGGCCGTGGCCGAACTCAACGCGCGCATGGGGCAGGTCTTTCCCAACGACGGCATCCGCGTGATGATCAGCGACGGCATCACTGCCGACGCCGCCGCCGGCACCGACTACATCAAAATCCGCAAGGGCGCGCTGCTCAACAACAACGACATCGACGTGCTCGAAGCCCACGAGGGATGGGTGCATCTGGGCACCACGCTGAACGGCATGGCGCAGCCCTATTGCACCTTCTTAGGCAAGGGCCAGCCCTCCTCCACCGTGACCCAAGAAGGGCTCGCGGTATTAACGGAAATCATTACCCTGCGCTCGACGCCCACGCGCCTGTACAAACTCATCAACCGCGTGCGGGCGGTGACCTTGGCCGAAGATGGCGCCGATTTTATCGAGGTCTACAACTACCTGCGCGAAAAGGAATTGTCGGAAGACGACAGCTATCAGATCGCCAGCCGCGTGTTCCGCGGCAGCACGCCCACCGGCAAACCCTTCACCAAAGACATCGCCTACATGAAAGGCTTTGTGCAAACCTTTAACTTCATGCGGCTGGCCGTGGCCCAGGGCAAGCTCGACAAACTGCCCCTGTTGTTTGTGGGCAAAATCCAGTTGGAAGACATGCCCACCGTGGTGCAACTGATGCAAGAGGGCATCATCGTGCCGCCCAAGTTCGTGCCGCCGCACTTTGCCGACCTGAAAGGATTGGCCGCGTGGCTCAGCTTCAGCCGCTTCATTGCCGGGCTAAACTTTCAACAATTGGAATCCGATTACGCGTCCCTGCTATCGTAATTGGCGCGCGCACGGCGCGGTGCACAGAAATAACGGGCAGCAACCCTTGCCAAGTGCACCGGCTATAAATAGAATATTCTGCACTTTAGCTATACACAAACCGCAGATTCTGCGGTTTTTTATTTAAAGCCCTTACATATCAAAGGATTAGCGGCGATGACCACAGCGGCATTGATGAACAACTACGGCGACCGAACCTTAACCTTGGTGAAGGGCCGCGGCGCACGCGTGTGGGACGACGCGGGCAACGCCTACTTGGATGGCATTTCAGGCATTGCCGTGTGCGGGCTGGGTCACTGTCACCCCGCCATCACCGAAGCCATCGCCACCCAAGCCGACACCTTGGTGCACACCTCCAATCTGTACAACATTCCCGCGCAAGAAAAACTCGCTGAAAAACTGGTGCAGCTTGCGGGCATGGACAACGCATTTTTCTGTAACTCCGGCACCGAGGCCAACGAAGCGGCGATCAAACTGGCGCGCAAGTGGGGCAATGAACAGGGCAAAACCTGCCCCACCATCGTCGTGATGGAACACAGCTTCCACGGCCGCACCATGGGCGCCCTGTCGGCCACCGGCAACAGCAAAGTGCAAGCGGGCTTTGCGCCCTTAGTAGAAGGTTTTGTGCGCGTGCCCTACGACGATCCCGCAGCGGTGGCCGCGCTCGCCCACAACGATCAAATTGTGGCGGTATTGGTGGAACCCATTCAGGGTGAAGGCGGCGTGCACGTGCCCGCGCCGGATTATTTAAATCAATTGCGCCAGTTGTGTGACGCCCGGGGTTGGCTGCTCATGCTCGACGAAATACAAACGGGCAACGGCCGCACCGGAAAATTTTTCGCCTACCAACACAACGGAATCCTGCCCGATGTGGTCACCACCGCCAAGGGTTTGGGCAACGGCTTTCCCATTGGCGCCTGCCTCGCGCGCGGCGCCGCCGCCAAGGTGCTGCAGGCGGGCAATCACGGCACCACCTTTGGCGGCAATCCGCTGGCCTGCACAGTGGCACTGGCGGTGCTCGACACACTCGAGCGCGAGGGCTGCATCACCTTGGCCGCCAATCGCGGGGCAGAGCTGCTGCAACGCCTGAGCACGGCGGTGGCCGACCTGCCGCAGGTTGTGGATATTCGCGGCAAGGGCCTGATGGTGGGCGTCGAGCTCAACGCACCCTGTGGCGAGTTGGTGGGCCTGGCGCGCGCGCGTGGCCTGCTGCTCAACGTCACCGCCGGCAATACCTTGCGGCTGCTGCCCACGCTCAATATTAACGACGAGGATTTTACCGAGTTGTGCGAGGGCGTGATCGAACTGGTGAAAAACTTTAGCCCCGCCGCCTGAATTCGCGGGCCAAGGCACACAGAGGTCGGCCCACAACACGCTCTGGCGCAGGATTGCCTGCGCCCGGAGAGTCACACACAAAACTAGAAACTAAGACCATGAGTTGCAGACATTTTTTATCACTGGACGACCTCAGCACCGAGGAACTTAACCACGTTATTGCGCACGCCTCAGAGCTGCGCACCTTGCACCGCGAAGGTAAGGGACCGCGCCCACTGACAGGCAAAGTGCTGGGCATGATTTTCGAAAAATCCTCCACCCGCACCCGCGTGTCATTTGAAGCGGGCATGGCGCAATTGGGCGGCAGCGCCATTTTTCTATCGCCACGGGACACCCAGCTGGGGCGCGGCGAACCCATCGAAGACACCGCGCGCGTGCTCTCGCGCATGGTGGACATCGTTATGATTCGCACCTTTGCCCACGAGGGCTTGGAGCGCTTTGCGCAGTATTCGTCGGTGCCGGTTATCAACGCTCTCACCGACAAACTGCACCCCTGTCAGCTGCTCGCCGACGTGCAAACCTTCACCGAACACCGCGGCCCCATTGCCGGCAAAACCGTGGCCTGGGTGGGCGATGGCAACAACATGTGCCAGTCCTACATCAATGCCGCGCTAAAGTTTGGCTTCACCTTGCACATCGCCTGCCCACCGGGCTATGAACCCAACGCCGAATTTCTCGCCAACGCGGGCAATCAGGTGCAAATTTTTAACGACCCCACCGCGGCCGTGGCCGGTGCGCACATGGTCACCACCGATGTGTGGGCCTCAATGGGCCAAGAGGAAGAACAACAGATTCGCATGCGCGCCTTCAAAGACTTTAAGGTTGACCACGCGCTCATGGCCAAGGCCGCCAGCGACGCCATCTTTTTGCACTGCCTGCCCGCGCACAGAGAAGAGGAAGTGTCTGCGGAATTACTGGAAGACCCGCACATCAGCAAAGTGTGGGACCAAGCCGAAAACCGCATGCACGCGCAAAAGGCATTAATGTTATTTTTATTGGGCAGCCGCTAGCGCCTCGCGCTGGCCACTGGCCACTGGCCACTGGCATTTAACAGGCACTCAAACAGGCAACGAACTGGGCGCGACAGTGACCGTCGCGCTCACGGCCACTCCCACAGTGTGTTCCTTTGCCTTTACCGCTACCAAAAATAGCGCTCGCCGACGATCAACACCCAGGTAAAAATGGCAATGGTCAAGGTGGTGAACACCGCCGCCGATCCCGCGTCTTTGGCCTTGCCCGACAGGGCGTGGTGCTGCAGCCCCACGCGGTCCACCACCGCCTCCAAGGCACTGTTGATCAACTCCACCACCAACACCAACAACACGGCGGCAATCAGCAGCACCCGCTCGACGGTGGTGACATCCAGCCACACCGCCAGAGGCAAGAGCACCGCAGCCAACAGCGCCTCCTCGCGAAATGCCGCCTCGGTTTGCCAGCTCGCCTTAAAGCCCTGCCACGAATAACGCGTCGCTTTGACAATGCGCGCGACACCCTGCTGCGACCCTTTCCGTTCATTTTCCACGCGATATTTCCCTCTTACCCACCAAACTCGCCCCAATGACACCCAAGCCAAAGGGCACCTCGGCAGTGGCCAATTGTCATAGAACAAAAAGGTATAACTATACACGACGGGTGCCCACAGGGGCTGCCAAAACACCAACGCCTGCCTCGCCGGCACTGGCCGATTAGTGGTTACTGACCTCCTCAATTACCCACATTTTATCCACAAGCTACCCCCAGCACAGTGAGCTTGCATTACGCCCTAAACCGCATTATCTTGTACCGCAATTCAGGCAAACCCCAATATATAGGGCTAAGTGATCTGGTGCGGCCTACTAGGCCAAGCGGTTCATGGCAACCCTTGCGCCCCGTGCGCAGCGTTGAGGGCCAGCCAACCAGCTGTTCGTGTGTCGCGCCGAGCCAATGACGGTTTAGCGCCCTTTGTGAGCAAACTGAGTTCGAATAATCTTTGCCGCGCAGAGGGACACGCACCAACAACGAAGGACTGGGGACGTTCATGGCAGATGCGTTTTTGACCCAAGCGAGACATTTTCAGGCGCTAGCCCACCCGCACTGGCCCGTCGGCATGCTTTTGCCCGATGGCAGCTGCCTGCGGTTCGGTCATTCGCGTCGGTAACTGTGCAGAACGGCCCAGAACGCCAGCAACCTGGCCCCAAGGCCCGCCCATCAAGTGCCAGTGGCCATGGTAAACGTGGGAAGCATGGCAAGCCCGTAACGCTCGGGAACAGATGGCCCAGAGCGGATGCACCAAAACAGACGATAAAGCACAGACGATTTAGCACAAATAAATAAGCACCAATTAATTAAGTACACACAGACCTAACGTAATTTTTACAACACAGTAGATAGCCCCGGGCCAGCCCACGGGTTACCCACTCACCAGAAACGCGGAGACGTTCATGCACACCGAGACCGACACCAGCGCCAGCCAACCTGCTGCTGCACCAACCACCACCAGCCAGTCTACCGTCAGCGCCACGGCGCCCGGCAAGATTCGCGTCATTAAGCGCAACGGCACCGTGGTGCCCTTCGATACCTCCAAAATCGAAGTGGCGGTCACCAAGGCCTTTTTGGCCGTTGAAGGCGGCACTGCCGCGGCCTCTTCGCGCATCCGCGAATCGGTAAAGAGCCTCACCCAAATGGTGGCGGCTGTTTTTACCCGTCGCATGCCCTCGGGCGGCACCATCCACATTGAAGAGATTCAAGATCAGGTCGAGCTGGCGCTGATGCGCTCCGGGGATCACAAGGTGGCGCGCGACTATGTTCTATACCGCGAAGAACACGCCCGCGCCCGCGCCGCTAAAAAGCCCGCCGGTGATGCCGCGGCCGACACGCAGTTGCCAAGCATCAATGTCACCCTGCCCGACGGCACCAAAGCACCGCTGGATATGATCCGCATTCGCACCGTGGTGAGCGAAGCCTGTGCTGGCCTAAAAGACGTGAGCGATCAGGAAATTCTGGACGAGGCCCTGCGCAACCTCTACGACGGCGTGACCCTCGAAGACGTCAACACCTCACTGGTGATCACCGCCCGCACGCTGGTGGAAAAAGAGCCCAACTACACCTACGCCACCGCCCGCCTGCTGTGCGACAAGCTGCGCGCCGAGGCCCTGACCTTCTTAGGTGTGGCCACCTCCGCCACCCAGCACGACATGGAGCACCTCTACGCCGCCGCCCTGCCCGCCTACATCAAGCGCGGCATCGAGCTGGAGCTGATCAACCCGGAACTGGCCACCTTTGATATCGACGCACTGGGTAAAGCCATCATCGCCGAGCGCGATTTGCAGTTCACCTACCTGGGCCTGCAAACCCTGTACGACCGCTACTTCATTCACTCCAACGGCACCCGCTTCGAATTGCCGCAGCTGTTTTTCATGCGCGTCGCCATGGGCTTGGCCATTGAAGAAGAAAACAAAAACGAGCGCGCCATCGAGTTCTACCGCTTGCTGTCCTCCTTCGACTACATGAGCTCAACGCCCACGCTGTTTAACGCCGGCACCCTGCGCCCACAGTTGTCGTCTTGCTACCTGACCACCATTCCCGACGACCTGCACGGCATCTACGGCGCCATTCAAGACAACGCCATGCTGTCAAAATTCGCCGGCGGTCTGGGCAACGACTGGACCCCCGTGCGTTCACTGGGCGCCTACATCAAAGGCACCAACGGCAAGTCCCAAGGTGTAGTGCCCTTCTTGAAAGTGGCCAACGACACCGCCGTGGCCGTGAACCAGGGCGGCAAGCGCAAGGGCGCCGTGTGTGCCTACCTCGAAACCTGGCACATGGATATCGAAGAATTCCTTGAGCTGCGCAAAAACACCGGTGACGATCGCCGCCGCACCCACGACATGAACACCGCCAACTGGGTGCCCGACTTGTTCATGAAGCGCGTGTTTGAAGACAAGCAGTGGACCCTGTTCTCGCCCAACGACGTGCCCGATTTGCACGACCTGTTTGGCCAGGCCTTCCAAGACCGCTACGAGCACTACGAGCAACTGGCAGCCGAAGGCAAGATGCGCCTGTACAAAACCGTGAAAGCGGCCGACCTGTGGCGCAAAATGCTGGGCATGCTGTTTGAAACCGGCCACCCCTGGATCACCTTTAAAGACGCCTGTAACTTGCGCAGCCCGCAACAGCACGTAGGCGTGGTGCACTCCTCTAACCTGTGTACAGAAATTACCTTGAACACCAAGGCCGACGAAGAAATCGCCGTGTGTAACTTGGGTTCCGTGAACCTCAAGCAACACATCGTGAACGGCAAGTTGGATCTAGAAAAACTGCGCGCCACCGTGCGCACCGCCGTGCGCATGCTGGATAACGTTATCGACATCAACTACTACAGCGTCGATACCGCCAAGCAATCCAACGCCCGCCACCGCCCCGTGGGTCTCGGCCTGATGGGCTTCCAAGACGCCCTGTACGAGCAGCGCATTCCCTACGGCAGCGACGCCGCGGTGGAATTCGCCGACACCTCCATGGAGGCCATCAGCTACTACGCCATCGAGGCCTCCAGCGAGCTGGCCGTCGAGCGCGGCGCCTACTCGTCGTTCAAAGGTTCACTGTGGGATCAAGGCATTCTGCCCATCGACTCCATCGAACTGCTGGTGAAAAACCGTGGCGAACAGTTCATTGAAGTGGATCGCAGCCAGCGTTTAGATTGGAACAGCCTGCGCGCCAAAGTGCAGCAAGACGGCATGCGCAACTCCAACGTCATGGCCATCGCACCCACTGCCACCATCGCCAACATCACCGGCGTGTCGCAGTCCATCGAGCCCACGTATCAGAACTTGTACGTGAAATCGAACCTGTCGGGCGAGTTCACCGTGGTCAACCCACATCTGGTGCACGATCTAAAAGATCGCGGCCTGTGGGACTCGGTGATGGTTAACGACCTGAAATACTACGAGGGCTCCGTGCAGCAAATCGATCGCATCCCCGACGATTTAAAGCAGCTCTACTCCAACGCCTTCGAAGTGGAACCCCGCTGGATCGTAGACGCCGCCAGCCGCCGCCAAAAGTGGTTGGATCAAGCCCAAAGCTTGAACCTCTACATCGCCGGCGCCTCGGGCAAGAAGCTGGATCTGACCTACCGCATGGCGTGGTTCCGTGGCTTAAAAACCACCTACTACCTGCGCGCCTTGGCGGCCACGTCTACCGAAAAGTCTACTGTGACTCAGGGCACCCTGAATAAGGTGGCTTCCGGTGGTGATGCGCCCATGCAGGCGAGTGGGCCAGCGGCAGTGCCGAAGGCGTGCTCGATTGATGAGCCGGATTGTGAGGCTTGTCAGTAAGTTTTTTGATCTACAAAAAGCCGCGCTTTTGTGCGGCTTTTTTGTGGGCGAAGGGTTTGTCGTTTAAATCTACATTGCTGTTTTTGGGGTCAGGTGGCACCGAGGTCCATGGCGGAACGCCGCTCAAATGGCCATCCTTGGCCATTTGCCCTGCTTAATTTGGCTTCCGTTCACCGCTGCGCAAGGGGGTTGGGTGCTATGACTGAGCGATTGGTGGAAAGCAGGCTTAAAAATAATTTAAAAGGTCAGTGCTGATATATGCCTCGGGGGCGTGAAACTTTACGCCCACCGGAATAGCACTGCTGTAACTTATTGACTTTATTGGGAAACCTGCAAGTATAAGTTTTTCGCTTTCTGGGATATATGCCTCGTGGGCGCAATATATTACGCCTCCGAGGCATTGAATAAGGCTGTTATGAGGTAATTGAATCCTATGATCGGTGAAACTTTAGCGTTATTAGCTTTAGCTAGTTTCGTCATTATGGTGATTCTCCTTTTTGTTTGGGGCCGGAAGTTATCGAGCCTGTTTGAGTATTTAAAGGCTCACTGTCCAAGTGACTTTAAAGCTTTGGGAAACCCTCATTTGGTTGGAAATAACACACCAACTCATACTGTTAAATTTATAAAGTATATCCATCGTGGTCAGCATAGTGACTCCACTGTAGAGCAATATCGAGTCTTTTTATTGAAACTGTTTTGGTTATATTTTACTCTGTTCGTGTATTTAATCAGCTACACACTTGTGTCAGCTTTCCACTCATAACAAGGCGCTCAAATCCGACGCCGAAAGAGCCGGCGCGGTTTAGCGCGGCGTTAGGCAGGCTATGAGTTTCTGGAAACATTTCATAATTGGACATTCTTTATGGATATTTTTGCCTAGCATTTGGTTCATAGTAGTCTTATTTATATTTTACCAAATGCCTCTAAATATTCTGCAAGAGTACTCAGATCTTAAATTCTGGTCGATGGTGACTTTGCTTAACCCCCCGAGTTTAATAATTTTCTTGTCAAGTTTTTGGTTTGATAAAAAAGTCCCAATAAAGTGTGAAAAATGTAGAAGGATGACGTTTTTCTGTGTACTTAGAAGCACGGCTAGAACTAAGTATGAGTGCAGTTGGTGTCAGCATGAGCGGTCAGTTCCGCGATAATTAATTAGTTGCCTAACAATCGCTTGCAGCCGACAAGCGGCTGAAGCGGGCGTTACACGTACTAGGGAGAGCTAGGTGCTACTTTATAAGTATCGAGGGATTCAGGGTTTTAGATTTTTCACTGACATAATCCTGAAGAATAGACTTTATGCAGCTCCATATTTTGATCTCAATGATCCAATGGAAGGTCGATATTTGTATAGTCAAAGCGATGGAAAAATTGACGAAGATATGGCTCGTGTATTGAAAGGTGAGAAAGACAAAATACGAGTTTGTTCATTATCCAGAGATCCAAATAATGAATTAATGTGGTCGCATTATGCAGAGGGTCACAAAGGTGTAGCTATCGGAGTTGAAATCAACTCTCCAAAATATACGGTCCGCCCCATTATATATGATGGATTACATCGTATAGGCCGAAACAATTTTAATGCCGGTTCTGCCATTGATATTCTTAGTCACAAACTCGACGTTTGGGAGTATGAAGCGGAAGAACGGATTTTTACGCCAAATAAGCAGTATGTTGATGTTGAGATTAAACAAATTATCTGTGGTAGTAGAATGAGTACTCAAGATAAAGGGTTTATTACCGAGCTTGTAGAGAAAATTAACCCTTCTATAGAAATAATTAATGCACGTACAAACTCAGCGTACGTGTAACAAGGCCAGTCAGCAGGACGCAGCAAAGCTGCGCCTCTGCTGGCGGCGTTGAGGCTGTAGAAAAACTCCCAAAAAACGACGTTTTTTGATAAAATTCGGCATCGCTAAAGGGAATTCAGCCATGCCAAACTTCAAGAAGTATTCCTACGATCAAACCGCGATGGTTGTGGTCAACTTCAAAGATCAACTTCGGCCAAACACCTTCGAATTTACCCTGCATCATTTGATAGAAGATCATATCGATCTATCTGCGTTTTACGACAAATACAAAAATGAAGCTGGTGGGCGTACCGCCTATGATCCAGCCATTCTATTGAAAGTGATTCTTTTTGCTTACTACAAAGGTGTGCGATCGAGTCGCGATATTCAGTGGGAATGTGAAAACAACATCATCTTTAAGGCGCTGTCTTGTGACACGGTGCCGTACTTTACCAGTATCGCCG
Organism: Simiduia aestuariiviva; assembly: GCF_014192475.1. Taxonomy (GTDB): domain Bacteria; phylum Pseudomonadota; class Gammaproteobacteria; order Pseudomonadales; family Cellvibrionaceae; genus Simiduia; species Simiduia aestuariiviva. The sequence continues at coordinate 1,192,091 of NZ_JACHXZ010000001.1, read as the reverse complement.
GTTTTGTCAGTAGCTACCCAGACGCGATCGAGTCGGTCTTTGAGCAAATCCTCTTGGTGTGCGATGAGCAGGGATTGCTGGGCCATGAACTGATTGCCATTGATGGTTGTAAGATGTCATCCAATGCCGCCAAAGAACATTCCGGAACCCTAGACGAGCTAGCGCTCAAGCTCGACAAAATTCAGCGTCAAATTAAGCAGTGTATGAAGGAACACAAACGCTTGGATAAGCGAAAACCGAAAGAGCGTGAGCGAAAGGAGCAGCTTGAACAAAGCATAGACACCTTGGCAAAACACGCTGAGCGGATACAAAACTTCCTAAAGACAGCAGCTCCAAGGATGGGGCAAGCTAAGCGGCCAAAAGAGATCAAGAGCAATATCACTGATAATGAATCGGGGAAAATGCTCACCAGCAAGGGCACTATCCAGGGCTACAACGGTGTGGCAGCAGTGGATAAAAAGCACCAGATTATCATTGAGGCTCAAGCTTTTGGCGAAGGGCAGGAACACCATACGCTAAAGCCTATTCTTGATGAAATTAAGCTGCGCTATAAAAGAACAGGCATCAGTGATGACATTCTCGCAGACCAGATTATTGTCACCGCCGATACGGGCTTTGCTAATGAGGCTAATTATGAGTACCTAAAAGCAGACGGCATCAATGCCTACATACCTGACAATCAGTTCCGCTCTCGTGAATAAAAAGGACAGCCACCATAGTAAAGCAGCCTGCGATTTTTCTAAGCTCGACTGCTCGATAGAAATCTAAGTGGGATAGGATCTTTCAATACGGTTTTAAATGCCAAATATCGATACAAAACAAAAAGGACAGCCACGATAGTAAAATAGCCTGCGATTTTTCTAAGCTCAACATTCTCGATAGAAATCTAAGTGGGACAATATCTTTCAATACAATTTTAAATGCCAAATATCGATACTAGAGGCACTAGCACGCCCTGCCGAGAGCAGCTAAGGAAATTAGCAGCAGATATGAGCGGTTTAATTTAAAAGTCGACAGCTACCCAGCCCGGGGGTGCGTTGATAGCCTAATTTTTTACAGGCTTGCTTGAGTTTATAAACGCCGCCCACCAAACCCTTGAACCGGCTTTCAAATTGCGTGGCGCTGTAGAGCCAGTGCTTTGGATCTATAGCTAGCCGCTCCAAAATGGGTGGCAATTCTGCTGAGATGGCACCGCGCTTATTGGCGCGTACTTGTTTACCGGTCCAGTCCAGCAGCTCTAGATAGTCCGTCAACCGAAACGGCAGCCCCGCGGGCATATCTTGCCTTGGGTTGCCGACAAAGGGTCTAAGTGACCGGGCTTGTTGCTGCGAATGATTGGGGTTGTGAGCGCGTTTAGCTTTGTGAATGCGGCGTTGTGCACTGGTGTAGTGGGATTGCTCCGGGGTTTTCGCCATTTTGGCGCGAATGGGATTGAGGTCAACATAGGCCATACAGGCGGTCAAGGCTTTTTCATCCAACAGGGCCTGGGATTTAAAGCGGCCTTCCCAGAAGCGTCCGGTACAGTTGTCCTCCGCATTGGCCTCGCGGGCGATAGGCTCGTTAATTTGCCGCATAAACCAGCTGATATCCGCCAGTCGACTGCGCCAAACAGAAACGCAATTGTCTAGCACACCTCGCTCAGCACATGATAGCGGCTCACCCCGCATAAATCGTTGGCTGAACAGGTTGCCTTTAAATAGCCGATGCCAGCGTTCAATCACTTCTTCTGTGGTCCAAACCTCGGATTGCGCCTTGTCTATCTCCAATACCAAATGGTAGTGGTTTGACATGACGGCATAGGCACACACGTGAATGGCGAAAATGTGAGGCAACGCCAGAATTTTTTCTTCAATCCATTGCCGCCGGTGTTCGAAGTTATTACCCTGCTTATCAATCCCGCACAGAAAACTTCGGCGAACGCAGCGCGATACGATATGGTAGTAAGGGGTTGTGGCAGCGTCGATGAGATGTTTGCGCGGTTTTGTCATCCTTGATCACCGGTTGGTCTTTAGTTTCTTTATACACGGAAGTCCGCGTGTCGCCCACGGTAATTAAGTATGGATTGTATGTTTTTTATTGGTTACATTTTATTAGTGTGGCTGTCCCCGCACTTTCTTGCAGCGTTGATGAGATGTTTGCGCGGTTTTGTCATCCTTGATCACCGGTTGGGCTTTAGTTTCTTTATACACGGAAGTCCGCATGTCGCCCACGGTAATTAAGTATGGATTGTATGTTTTTTATTGGTTACATTTTATTAGTGTGGCTGTCCCCGCACTTTCTTAGTGTGGCTGTCCCCGCACTTTCTTAGTGTGGCTGTCCCCGCACTTTCTTAGTGTGGCTGTCCCCGCACTTTTACTTATCATATGAAGAAAGTCTTATTGAGTATAACTATGCGTTCCAATCATTTTTTGCGAATATTATTAGGATATTTTTCTATAACCCTGCTTGCATTGGGGTGCCAAGGTCGAGAAACGAGCACAATAACTATTGACGGTTGCGCTATAGCGGTGCCATATGACTTAGAGAAGTCCGAGAAGCTTGAAAGTCTTTCCTACTATAGATTTTCCAACTCAGAAGAGATATTAGATTTGGCGGCGGGTAAAGTCGAGTCAATTTTAGAAAGCACTGGAGCCGATAAGTTGGTAGATATAACAGCTAAGGATATTGAGTTTAAAGATGGATTGGAGATTTCAATATTTCCAGCTAAGAAACTGTACGATGTTGATTTACTCTATTTGACATTCAAGTTGGGCGGCTATGATTTTCTAGTAAATGCTTCAAACAAAGCTTTGGGGATGTCCTTAATTGAAAATTTGCTCAAGTCATGGGAGAAAAATTGCGAAATTCGGTAGGTAATCCGGGGACACTTTATTTATAGGTTTGGGGGTCGAGGTTTGGTGGTCAGTATAATAATTATCAAAATAATTGGTGCCAGATAAGAATCTAGGCACGTAAAATTGTGTAAATTCCTATCTGATCCAAATTTCTAATGAATACAAGCTAAATATTCCCTTCAATCACTTGTCGTTTCTGCTTCAGAGCAGATACCAAAGCCTGAATCAGCCGCTTGATTCTGGGCAGACCGATGAAGTCTGGATGGGTTAACACCCACACGTCCTGAAACGGCGTGTCGGAGGCTTTGTGTAGGGGAACCAGGTCGGGAAAATGACTTGCAATGTAGTTTGCACCGCGAATCATACCGTGGCCACTGGCGGCCGCTTGGTGCCGGGCGGTTATGTCATCAATAGATAAATGGCATGGCGCTTCGGGATAAGGTGAGTCGGCAATCCAAGCATTATGTTCGGGCCCTACCTGAGCGGTGATCCATTGCAGGTCCCGACGCGCTGTGTTGTTGAGGTAATCTTGATTTGCATAGTAGTTCACACCAATAGGAAACAGCCGATGGCCCACCAAGTGCTCCGCCGGATGATTCGACACTCTGATAACGACATGGGCCTCAGATAAATTAAGATCAGCAAGCTTGAACGACGATTGCACCGTCAGCTTGATGCCGGGGTGTTCTCGACGGAAACCGTTAATGTCATCAAGCAGCAAAAATTGAAGGAACGGCGGCGGCAGAGATAATTTAATCTCGCCAGCCAGCTCAATCTGGCTGGCCGCATACAAACGCTCATCTTCAAGAATAAGGCTTTCTAATTTCTCTGCCGTTTCAGACAGGGCGAGTCCGAGCTCGGATAACCGATAGCTGGCACCGGTTTGCTCTATCAACTTGCTGGCGTATTTTTGATTGATGGTTGTGCATCGACGCTGAACCGTAGAATGGTTCACGCCGAGGCTTTTTGCTGCGGCGCGCAATGAAGTGCTGCGTTGTATTGCCAATAGAACCCGGTAATCATCCCAATTGATCATCTAGCAACCGTACTGTGAAAAAATCAGCGATAGTCTGGGTTGTGAACCGCAAAGGCCGTGATGCGCCATTGGTCTTTTATTTTGTTTAGAAAGTAGGTGGCACCCACCCGGCTGACGGTTTCACCGTTGTCGTTGTAACGCACTGCGACATTACTTGCCAGCGCTAGATTGCCATCCAACAAGGTAATGTCGATGCTTTCCCAGGTAACCGATTTTACCCCTTGAGACTTCAGTGAGTCTAAAAAAACGGTCACTTGTCGGTTCATTTCATCTGATGTAACACTCGTTGCGTCCCTCGCAGACGACATCACTATTAAATTGTCGGCGTAGAGGTCGGGCTTATTCGGTAGCGCGCCCCGGGTAATGTAATGATTGTATTTACTCATGTAGCCACGAAAAAGCTGCGTGATCTCGGTTTCCGCTTTTGCGGTGGGTTCATCGGTGCTGGCAGTGGCAGCCAGGGGAAGTAGCGCGATGATCCAAAGTAAATAGCCCAGCCGTTGTCCCGTGTTCATGGTTGATTCCTAATTATTTGTGTTTGAACGGTAATGGTTGCGCCAAGTCTACCAATATAGATTTGGTTGCGGTTGGATTGTTTTCTATGGTGTATGGTGCGTATATGCACCACCGCAGGCGGGATCGATGGATCAAATCGATGGATCATATCGATGGAAGGGATCAAAGAGACGGGTCAAAGGGTCAACCTGCCCCCCTGCTCCAACCCCATGAACCCTAGTTACTCATTTGGCCACACTTGCAAGGGCGCCCGCTGTAATTGAAATGCGGCTCCGCCCTTCGTTAATGAAACTCTGAATCTCAGCCAGTGGCAGGTGATCACTGGTATTGCTGCCATACCATGCGTGCTCTAACACACCGGCCTCATTAAATAGAAAATCTGCTGGCACCAGCGTCACGTGCGGATTGTTGCTGGGTTTCGCGCCCAACCAAAAGCCTTTCACAATGCGGGGTAGCTTTAACAGCAGCGCTTTTAAGAGCGCGGCGCCCGAGGTTTCTACACCGAAGTGGTTGTACAGTTGTAAATTGGGGTCTGCGAGAATGGTAAACGGCCGAGGATGCTGGGCCACAAAGCGGCGCACCTGGCTACTGGTATCACTGAATACCGCCACGACCTCCAGATTTTGCTCTTTCCAGCGTTGGTAGTTCTGGGTAATTTCATACACGCGCAAGTGGCAGAAGGGGCAGGCTGCGTCACGAAAAAACGCCAATAACACGCGCTTGCCCCTCAATCTCTTAAGGCTAAAGCTATTGCCGTAAATATCTTTAGCACTAAAGCCCATGTTTTGGCTTGGTGTGTTAATACGCATGAGCACCCCTAATGTGTTCTGTTGTTATGCATGTTTTAAGTGCTACGGGACACTGCCACTATTGGATGACTTAGACGCCAAATAATTTTGTAGCTATCAGAATTAGAAGGTTGAACACAGCCTAAGCAGCTCCGCTGGATAATCTGCATTGCGACGAATCCACGCCTTAGGCGCCCTTCCGGAGCGGCCATTCAGCGGGTTGGATTTGGATGGTCAATTGGGCAGAACGCCCTGTTTCCGGCCCTTTGGCTACTGCCAGTAGGGTATTCGCTGATCCCTATGCATAGGGCAAGCTCAGCCATAAATTTCGCCGATGTGCATGGGGCAGAATGGGTGGTCTTTCAGTAACGCTGTAAGCGCGTGCTCTAGGCTACGCGTCGTCTGGTTTATATGATCGCGCCTAACATCGCGCTGGTTAGCACACCCCGCCTCCCCTGCGCTCCCGCTCTTTGGCCTCACTTAAAAGAATATCCAAGCTACGCTGCGCAAATACCTCTGACTCATCGCCGCCTCTCAGCCCTTTAGCACTCAATAAACCGCACCGTTTTGTTACTCCTGGCAAATAGATGCTAATCTGACGTAATCTCGGGCACATCGGCCGGAGCCGAGATAGCAGACCCACTGGAATAATCGCAGCGTTATGCCCAACCGCCACCTAAAAAAAGAGCGTTAACATTGAGCTAGTCAGGTGATTACACGCCGCTATTCCCAATAACACCAATAACACCAATAACACCAATAACACCAATAACACCAATAACAATAGAAACAAGGAAACGTTACATGCGAGCCATTGTGTGGTTTATTTTAGGTTTAAACGCAACGCTATTCATTTCCTCTGCGCAGTCAGACACCCATCCAGCCGACCTTATTATTACCAACGGTAGCCTTTTTGTGTCCGGCGAAGTCCATCCAACACACGATAGCATTGCCATACACAACGGCATCATCGTTGGCGTGTTCGAGAACAAAGATATTCAGCAATATACATCCGCAATGACGCGCATCATTGACGTAGAGAGTAAGCTGGTTATCCCCGGAATTATCGATGCACACCATCACTCGATAATGAGCCCAGGGAATATAAAAAGGCTGTCCTTTGACACGCTCAACCCAACCAAACACCAAGTAGCAACGGCCATCAAAGATGCCGTGGCCAAAACTGCTAAGGGCACGTGGCTATACGTGAGCATTGGTGGGCGTGTAATCGATGACGCCAGCATCAACGCCGCCTTTCTAGACGCACTCGCCCCACAGCACCCCGTCTGGCTAGCAACTTACTATGGCCATGGCGATGTCATGAATTCGCTGGCAATGAACGGGTTAAACATAGGCGCGCTACCCGAAGCAAATGATGGTGGGTTTTATGAACAAGACACTAAGGGGGCGTTAACTGGGCGTCTGTATGAATATGCGCACTGGGTGCCGAAAGCCACCATGGTTAACCAACTGAGCGATGAAGTAATTATCGACCAGCTCAAAACACAGGCAGAGCGCGCCATAAAATTCGGCATCACCAGTTGGCACGATATGCCAATGCTGAAATTCGACCGATACCTTCAATTACTAGAACAAGCCAAGCTGCCGGTGCGAGTGACGGCAATCCCCATGCCTCACATCTCGGTAGCCAAGAATACATACTTACCCAGTGCGAAAACTATCAACCCCAAAATTATTGTACAAGGCGAAAAATGGATTCTTGATGGCACGCCCATCGAGCGCGGTGCCGCACTTAGCGTTGACTATCTCGATCAACCCAACTGGCGTGGGCGCATCAATTTTAGTGCCGACTATATCGGCAAACTATTGGATGGTGTCATCGAGCGAAATTCGCAACCCCTATTTCACATCTCCGGCGACAGAACCTTAGCTACCTTACTGACTGAAATGGAAAAGCGCGACGTCAATTGGCCTGATTACAGGGTAAGAATTGAACACGGCGATGGTTTCAACGCAGCGCTACTGCAGCGCGCTAAAAAGCAAGGCATTATTGTTGTGCAAAATCCCTCGCACTTTATGAATAAAGCCATTGGCACTCAGCGTTTGCCCAAAAACCACCCTTTCATGTACTTCAAGACCTTAATCGACCATAACATTGCGCTAGCTATTGGCTCTGATGGGCCAATGAACCCCTATTTAAATATGATGTTCGCGCGTATCCACGCAGCCCGCCCCGAAGAAGGCATAGACGTCGCCTCCGCCCTACAACTTTATACCTCCGGTTCCGCCTATGCCGGCAAACAAGAAGCTCAACTGGGGCAAATTAAAACCGGCATGCAAGCAGACTTGGCCGTACTCTCCCAAAATATACTTGAAGTACCACTAGAGGAATTGCCAAATACCACCAGTGTATTAACAATCGTCAACGGCGAAATCGCCTACGTAGATGACGACAAACTAAATTAGTGGCTGAAAATCCATGCACCAGCTGCCTTGAGCCTCACCTACTGGGTAGCGGCCATGGAGCCTCCTTGCAAGACAGTTATCCAAAGCATCGGACTTCAAGACCAGTGATTAATTGAAATATAAAGCTACTCAGACTTAACAACATGAATCTCATCGATGAACTACTGCGCTATTGGATTGCTGCACCTTGGCCAATTGCGTTCACCATTGCATTCGCTTCAAATACTACTGCCTACCTCATCAGTGCTTACATCATTGAGAGAGCCAGCCATCTATTAATTGATCGAAAAATGGCGGCATGGATCGACGACCGTGCGCCTAGAGCCAATCAGCGGCGAATCGAAATTTATTATGGCATTATCGCTTGCGGCATTTTTGCAGCACTCAGCTTGCTCACTCGATTGGTCTACAGCACGGTTTGGCCAGAGAATTTAATCGAATTATTGCTCCAGGTAGTTGTTTTTATTATTTTTTACGAAACCTATTCTTACTTTGTTCACAGATTACTGCATACTAAGTGGCTAATAAAAATTCACGCTGTACATCACCGATCAACTCGCACCACGCCGTGGAGCGCTTACAGCGTGCACCCTATTGAGGCAGCATTCATTGGCATTTCAGCGCCTATTTTTATGCTCTTTGTACCAATGAGCATCGGGGTAGCCTTTGTTCTACATTTCAGCGGCATGCTTTTTACCATTTTCATCCACAGTAATACCTCACTATTACATGTAAACCCAGCGACTAACCTGACAAATAATCTAGCCAATCAACATGTGACACATCATAGAGTTGGCAATAGGAATTTTGGATTTGTAAATTCTATCTGGGACTACCTCTGTAAAACAAAAGGGTAGGATGCTCGTAACAGTTTCTTATACGTTTGGGGGAAGGGTGCTCGGATGGGCGTAACAACTCCGTTGCCTACTCAGATATTTGGATGAATACCACTCTATTTCCTAACGGCTGGTCATAGTTGTTACACTGACCCCAAATAAGATTAAGCCTCTACTAAACGAGTTACTGTAGGCAGCTATGGAACCCACGGGCGCGCTAACGTTAATCCCTCAAGACAACGGACAGTCAATACTCTCTGCGCAAGACGCCAAGCATACTTTTACTGTGCCAGGCATTATTCTAGAAGATCAATATCGCCTCCACGATGACCAATATCTGCTAGTGACATCCGACGACTGCCCCTATGAAGAATGCCTGCATCTACTACTGATTGACTTCCCGAACGCCACATTCGAGCAGATTGATATTGGCCAAGTGAACACTCCCGGCATCTATAAAGATGCCAACTTAGTAGACGATAGAACGCTGGCGTTCAGTTTCATGGGCGATAACCGCTTCAGTGCAACGGTAGCAACCGCGCCCCGTCGCTCTCTCAGCACTCTTGGGATAGGATCAGCAATTAGCTATGCCTCTCCATGGGCAAAGAAACGCCTCTTTGTGATCGAGCAAAGATAAACAACTGCTTGGGTGCTGTATAAGATTGTCTCACATTTAACCACAGTGCCACGAAAGTACGCTTATCGCGCTATTTGCGGTGCGGCCATTCAAAGCGTTGGCCTTAGTGGTCAACTGGGCAGAACGCCCTATTGCCGGCGCTTTGGCCGCGCTTAGCCATGAATCTCGGCGATGTGCATGGGGCTAGGCGGATTACCTTTTACCGACGCAGTAACAGGGTGGTCAAGGCTATGGTTCGTATGCCCGCCACTCATGTCGCCCCCGCTAGTATCTGCAGTATCCCCTCCGCTCTGGCTCTTTGACCACACAAAAATAAGGAACAGCAACGACAGAAAATTACACCAAAATTACCGACTGAACTGCGTAAATGTTACCGAGACTACCCGCCTAGCCAGCTATATAGCCCCGCCAAATTTCAATACACTGCAAATAATGAGCCATTTCATTACTCCATGCTATCACTGGCCGAATTGAGGGAATTAACTACACTCCCTGTGTCTACTATCACCTTCAGCAGTTGGGCTGTGAATGCCCCGTTCAACAGCAGGCGATTTTCATACCTTGCCCCGCAAGCGTTTTGCGATGTAATTAACAAGGAGCTAACACATGAAGTACACCCTTATTACAGCCGGTTTTTTTGCTTTGGTGGTCAGCGGCTGTGCCGGTCCATCCGCTGGCGTGATTCCCACCGATGCCAATGGCAATAAGCGTCCACCGGATATTTCTGCAAAGTACGTGGAAGCCGGCGCCTGGATGAACAATAACCGCGTAGAAAAGTTGGATTACCCAGACTTCGCAGACGCTAAATGTAAAGAGCGCGGCTTTGAAAAGTATGAGGCCTACGACAGCGGCATGGCGTCTTCAACGTCTTGGGGTGGCATGCCTACAGGTGACACTGCGCGCACCGTCGACATTTGGTGCAAGTAGTAGCGAGCTAACGCTATAAGCTTGGCAAAACCAGACGCGGGTGTCATTGCAATAATGGCACCCGCATAATGCGCCCAAACCGTGCGCCCAAACCATGCACAAAGTACCCACTCACCCCACTCGAAATAATTTCACATTAAAGCCCCGCCACCACGCCACACTTTGCAAGTGGCGCGCCACTCATTTTATCCGTTCCTCCGCCGTTCAAATTTCTTTCATTTTCGCACTATGCCCCTCCAGCGATTCAGGTTCATTAACGTTAGGAATATGTTTGTATTTTAATAGAGCGCTTTTGAATCGGTCACACCAACTTGCCACTCAAGCATCCGCGTCCATTTCACCCCGCAGCGCAACAGATGCGCTGGCACGCCAGTCTGGTTATACTGCCAGACAAGCACCTAAAGGAAGCCCACATGCTAAAAGCCACTTTGACAATTGCCATCAGTTTTGGCCTTGGTTATACCGCCGCTGTATTGATGCATGACATAACGAAACCAGCAGCCACCAAAACCGTGATACTCGAACAAGAGGCAGAGCAAAGCCCACTCGACAAACTAGTAGTGCAAGAGCGTACACGCCACAGTGATCAAGATTTTGAACTGGATGAAGGCACACCTAACAAAAATACCGAAGTGATCATCAAGAAAATTGTCTCTCAGCACCCAGAACAGGGTGAACAGACGGTTGAGGTAGAAAAAATAATCGTCACTGAATCGGATAGTGGTAACACCGACTTAGCCAGCGGAATATCTGTCAATCCCGTAGTGAAAGCCATTGACGCAGCGAGCGAACAAGTTGCCAACCTACACATACTGGAACGCAAAATATTATGCGCAAATGAAGAATGCCAAATCACTATTGCGCTAACGGGTGACGAAGAACAATTCATTGACGCCTATACGGAACAATTGACAAGCGCCAATTGGCATTTACTCAAGGTCAATGTGGTGCAACAGGCGAAACGTAAATCTCTGGCCTTTCACGTACAGCGCACCGCGAGCTAGTTGAGTTCAACTACGCAGAAAAATGGTACCTAATTAAGCATTCATCAACGCTTAATTCTTTAAGCCAATTGCTGCTGCGGCCTTGCTAAAATTGAATGCCGATTACGCAATAAAAAAGCCTCCAGATGGAGGCTTTTTTATTTGGTTTGCTGCTACCTACTCAGCCAAGTCGGCACATAGTCGCGCAGCTTTGTTAAATCAGAACCACTGATTTTCGATAAACCACTTAAGTGATCCATGCTTGCGATGGGTCGATTATTGATGATGCGGTTCGTGTCGCTATTGCGCAGCCCAGCCCCTGAGGATAATTGATTAAAGGTGGCGTTGTTGGTCATATCCAACACGGCGTCTACCTCCTCACAGGTAAAACTGACGCCGTCCCAAGTGCCGGCAGCGTTCGTGCACCCGGCTGCCGCCGCAGTGGAAACGCTCGCGGTAGTGGTGTCGGTCAGGCCGTCGGTATCGGTCACTGTCAGCGCAACCGTGTAGCTTGCTACCGATCCATAGCTGTGGGTTGGGTGCTGCTGGGTATCAGTCGCGCCATCACCAAAATCCCACAACCAGGCCACCACACTGCCATCGGCGTCGGTGCTTGCGTCAGTGAAGCTGACGGTCAACGCATTCACTGCGGTGGTAAAACTGGCGTTCGGGGGTTGCTGCACGGCCACTGAAACATTACCGGTGCTAGAGGCAGTGGCCCCGGCATCGTCAGTTACTGTGAGCGTCACCGAATAACTTCCGGCCGCCGCGTAGGTGTGGCTCGGATGCTGGGCGCTGGAGACGTTGCCATCGCCAAAGTCCCACGTCCAGCTCACGACACTGCCGTCACTGTCGCTACTGCTATCGACGAAGCTCGCCGTCAGTGTGCTGGTGGTGTGACTGAAATTGGCAACGGGTGGCGTGTTACCCGTGGGCGCGCCCGTGGGGTTTAGCCAAATGGGTGCGGTCCACGCCTTCTGTCCGTCGGCTTGGGTGATACGCGCCAAGTAAAAGACTTGCGTGGGTGCAGTGGGTGTCACAGACCAGGTTAAGGTATCTGACGCCACGCTGGTTACCGTACTCACAGATGATCCATCAATAGCGCCACTGAGCAATTCAATTTGGCTAATGCTGTCACCGGCATCGGGGTCGCTCACGGTTACGGTAAAACCCACCGTGGTGCCCACGTCCATTTGCACCGTATCAGCTAACGCAAAAGTCTGGCCCGTGTAATTGGCGCTGAAGTCCACCAGAATATTGCGATCCTCTACAGCATAGGTGCGACCGGCCTTCAGCGCTTCCAGAATGGCAGCACGGGAGTTTTCAGTAGCCAATACCGCTGTGCGCTGCTCGTTGGCCAAGCCCCAATTGTGATAGTGCGTATCTTGATCCGCAGTGGGCCCCACGTGGTAACCCTTTAACAGCAAATCAAAATAGCGCGACTGGTAACTCGACGCACTGGGGTTTGAGTAGTCGGTCTCTTGGGCAAACGCAGGGCCAGACTTGACCGCACTTAGGCTAATGGCCTGATCCCACACGGCGTTGTAGGGAATGTTAAACAGGTTGCTGTAGTCGCCGCTGCCGGGGTGCGCCAACTCCACAAAACTGCCGACGCTGGCCACATAGTTGAACAATGCATCGTAATCACTGCGTGCGATAAACACGTCGTAATTGCCTGGCTCCCACCCGAGCAAACCGTCGGTGACGGTAATCACGTGACCATCGGGATTGCCGTTGGTGGTAATGGTGCCCCACTCGGTGCCTAAAAACGGCGTAAAACTGGCAGACTCGGCATCCACCGACGCGGCTTCTGCTTTGCCCGCATGAAAGTTGGCCAACTGCATGCCGGCCATGCTGTGATTGTGCTCCGACAAAATCAACCAATCCAAACCACCGGTATCGCGCGCATAGCGGAAGCCTGAAGCGGCATCCATAAACGCCGGATCATTGGCTTTATTGCCATCGGAATATTCTGAGTGCGCATGGGTGTTGCCAAAATAGACGTTGTAACTGCCCGCCGGCGGTGGTGGCGTGTACTCAACCACGTTCACCGTCACTGTGTCTGTGGTCACCAGCTGGCCGTCATCGGCGGATAGTTCAAAGGTGAATTGGCCGAGCGCGGTAAAGGTGACATCGGTGTTCGCTTGCGACGGAGTGTGCAGGGTGACGCTGGCTGCATTGCCCGCGGCCAAGACCCACTGCACTGTGAGCGGATCACCATCTGGATCTGAGGCCGAACCCGCCAAGGTCGCACTTACGCTGGGGCCCGTTAACGTCAGGGTTTTGTCGAAGCCGGCATTCACCGAGGGTGCGCGATTGCCCACAGGGCCGCCATCTGGGCCGGAGCCCGGTGTGCCCTTATCGCCGCTGGCCATCACATTCGTGGCGGTAGACCAGTTGCCGGCGACATTGTTGTCGAGCGACGCCGACATCAACTCCATGGACGCACCCGTTGGATTGGGCCAACCCGACAATCCGTAATACACGGAGTCTTCCACAGTGCCGTCCGGCTGAACCAAAATAATTTCATCGGCGGAGTTGGCCAGCGTGATACCTGAGTACTGGTAGTCCACACCAATGCCGCCGTTGGTGGTGGCATCGCCATTGCGCCCCAGAATCGCGTAGGTGCCCGCGGCAATAACCACGTCGCGATTGACCACATGGGAGTCTGAGCCGTTGTCGCGCAGGGTCCAACCGTTTAGATTAACGTCGGCACTGCCGGTATTAAACACTTCAAACCACTCGCCACTGGCGTCGCTCACGGCGTTGGGGTTTTGCATGATTTCCGTCACGACTACTGCACCCTGAACAACCGGACTGCACAGCAAGGTGGCAAAAATAAGGTGGCGGAATGAAGAAAAAACCTGATGCAGGCGCGTGCGCCCGTTAGACGTAGAGATATTCATAGCTAGGCCTTAATTAGAATTATATTTTGCCTAAAGCCGGACTTACATCTCCCTAATACCCCTTCCCTTGTTCTGGCTAGGTCAGTCCGAGTATAGGAATGCTGGCATCTCAGTCAACATTTTATTTACTTAATTTTACTTAACTTTTATTGGACTCTCACACTTAAGTGCAGCCTACAGATGGCCTAATGCATAGGAAAAAATAGTGACACTCATTGGAATTAACGCCCGTTAGGGTGCCGCTTGCCAGTCGCTCGCCCATAAAAAAAGCCGGTGACTTTCGCCACCGGCTTTTTATTTTTTGGTTGATTAACTACATCACAATGTTAATCAAACCAGACTTACTGCCAATCAATGAGGAGATCAACACCGGAGTAAGCTCTGTAGCCGTAGATGCTGATGTACCAAGTACCGGCAGCGGGGCTGCTGTGCGTACAGGCTTCAGTGTTACCACTCTGGTAAGGACGGCAATCGTACTTGCTAGAGGTTGGCTGCGCACCGTAGCGAACGTACATATCGGCATCACCAGTACCACCAGACATGTTGACATTCATGATGCTCATGCCCGCTGGAATTTCAACGGTGTAGTGAGACCAAGAGCGACGCGCGCCAGACAGATCAGTCGCAGAAGCGCTACCCGCGCCACCGCCACCGGTGCTTGGTTCGGTGAAGGAACCGGTCAAGTTCACACCTGAGAAGGTCGAGTAAGCCTTAACCATGACATGGTAAGTACCGGCCTGCGCAGTGGTGATTGGGCAAGACTCATTGTTACCTGTGGCATACGGACGACAGTCGTAAACACTTGACGTAGGCTCTGCACCAAAGCGCACATAGAGGTCCGCATCACCGGTACCGCCTGACATGTCGAAGCTCAGGTTAGTGGCTCCCGCAGGGACTTCCATGGTGAACTTCAGATCGCTACCAGCGCTGGCCGCCAAGCCAGTCTTCGCAACGCCATTTTCAAGCACATCGCCACCGGTAGGTGGAGGCGTACCCGTGTCACCGTCACAGCCAAATTGGGTCAGGTAATCGCTGGCAGCCTTGGCTTTAACGATACCGTTACCGAAGTAAACGTCGTGGCCCGCAGCGCCGGCATCGGCGGCAGTGGCTTTCAACGCGTTACGGATCTGAGTACCAGTACAAGTGGAGTGGTTAGACCAAACCAACGCAGCTACACCGGCTACACCAGGTGTCGCCATGGAAGTACCGCTCATGTAACCGTAGTCGCCGGCTTCGATAGAGATAGACGCGGTTGAAGCACCCATCAACGCAGAGCGATCTTCCAACGCTGCACCCACAGTAGGAATGCTGGTGGTGTTAGACGCTGCATCACCCAAAGTTCCAGACAATACGCCCGCAACATTGTTGACGATAATGGCACCGATACCGCCGCTGTTCTGGCAGTTTTTAACCTTGTCGTGGAAAGAAATGGCACCACGGTCAATCAAACATACCTTGCCGCTGGCACCTGAGTTAGTGGCCTCGGCAGTGCCCATGAAGAACAAAGAGCCGGATGCCGCGCCCACGTTTTCAAAGGCAGAAGATTGATAACCCACGCCACTCGCCGTCAAAGAAGGCAGAGTTGCGCCACCTGATGGGTAGGTAGACAAGGTGTTAACACCGCCCGCAGTCACTTCAACACAGTTAGTTTTGGTTGTGTTACATGCTGGGAACTGGGAGAAATCAGCGATGTTGTTGTCGGCATCGTTGGCGCCAACCATCATCACTGAATCATAACCGGCTGGGTATGAGCGCACGTTGTTGCCATCGTTACCCGCGGCGGCCAATACCAGGCCACCGTTTTGGGTGAAGTTTTTAAACGCGTTCTCTTCGGTGGTGTTTGCTGCACCGCCACCCAAGCTCATGGTGATGATGTTAGCACCGGCTGCAGCACACAAGTTGGCCGCTTGCGCGAGATCAGAGGAGTAACCCCAACCCGCATCATTGAACACCTTGATAATGTGCATGGGAACACCGGGCGCCATGCCGATAACACCAAATCCGTTGTCCGCTGCACCAACAGTACCGGCTACGTGGGTACCGTGTGGGCCGCCATCGGCAAACCAGTTGCCGGTGCCAGAGTCGTTGTCACCGGTGATGGTGCTCCAGTTGAAATCGTTGTTCAGACCGCCCGTTTCACCGGTAGAACCGGCAATACCCGAGTCAATCACACACACTTTCTGGCCAGACTGAAGAGTCAGCTGGTTCGCTTGTGATTGGTAGATGGCATAGGGGGTCAGCTGGGTTTGCGTTGGATTGCCGATGTCGTCGTTGTACAGGCTCATCAGCTTGCGTGGAACGTCTTCTTCAACGTACTCAACGGCTGGGTCCATGCGCAATTCAGCAACGGCCGCTTCGCTCAGTTCCGCTGCAATCGCGTGGTTGTGCTTGAGGTTAACGCGTACCTTGCCACCGCGCTCTGCCAATTTCTGGCGGGCTTTGGCCATGTCGCGCTCGCTGAAAACACTGTAGCCGGCACCGGCCATGGCTGTGTTAGCAGCAGTTTGCTTGTATTTAACGATGTAACGCTTGGGTAAATGAGAACCGTCTTGTGCTACTGCACTGGAACCGGCTTGTACAGCCAGTTGCTGAACGGCGTTATCTGCACCGGCCTGCGATGACAGGGCGATACCCAAGATGCTTGCAGTTACAGCAGACGCTATTTTTCTGACTGGATATTTCATACAGGGCTCAATCCTACTTAAGTGTGTCTATTTATTGTTATCTAACAACCAACGCAAAAAAGAGGACGCCAGACCAGTCCTTGGTGATAAAAGAGGAGGGAATAAAAGTTAGCCGGAACGGAGGTCAATCGTGGCGATCAATTACGCTCGATACAGACAACAGCTCAATGTCAGTGGCGCGACAGCTAGTGCTGGTATTTATTCTATTTTCCTTAAGCCCGATCATGCGTTAGCACCGGAGCTATGCAGCTCTTTTTGCCCCTCAAATATATGAAACTTTGCGCGACGGGAAAAGAAGCCCCAGACAATAGAACACCTTTAACACTTTTTTACATATAAATTGCTGTTTTATAGCGCGATTACCAATATATAACGCAACACTCAGGAAGTTGAATACCCAGTCAGACTTGGCAGTCACAAATTGCATATAGCGAATTGCTCGATTTTCTATAGAAAATGCCACAAATGATAATTAAAAAGAAATTTACAGGGCACCGATAACACAAAATTTTGATCCAATATCGCGTCGGCGTAAACGTTTTGGTAACGCGCAACGGATTATTTAGTTGCACAAAAAGACAATTTATTACTGCACCAACGTACCAAAAATACGGTGTTGCGCGCTTAATCCATAAGCGTAAAAAAGCAATCATTCACATCAAGTCCCAGCTAGTCCAATTCAACATTGAGAGACCAACAGGCCCCACTGGTTTAATTTTTTGAACGCCCCTACCCCGAGCAACTGAAAAATATTACCCTCCTCGACCTGCCAAAAGGATCACGTCTAGGCGCTATATCCACAACGACATCCACAACGACATCCACAACGACATCCACAACGACACCCACCTCGACATCCACCTAGTTACATTATTTAAAACAAGGAATTCCAATGCTAAATCGCATCGCAGTAGGCCTGCTTTTACTCCTCACTCTCGGGTGCTCTAGTAATGCCGTGATGAAACCCTCGAAATTTCAGGCAGAGCCATCCAAAGATAAGGCGCTCGTAAATTTTGTGCGCCCGAGTGTATTTATGGGCGACGGTGTACCCCACGAAATTTGGGATGGAGAAACCTATATAGGCACATTAAATCCGGGCAACCTGATTCAAATCGAATGCGAACCTGGCGAGCACTTATTTTTGCTAGACCCTAAAAATGCGCCCTGGACCAATCTGGAAATGACGCTAATGCCCAACCAGGTCTATTACATTAAATCCAACCAAGTGCCTTTTGTGGGCGTCCGAATGGGCGTCGCCAAACCCAATGATCAGCGAATTCCAACATGGAATTCGTACAAGGTACTAACCATCGACAACGAAAAAACCCAACTATCAGACAAGCAGATTGCAGAAGCGATGGACTATTACAAGGATGTGAAATCCAATTTTGTGCCTAGACACACAGGTAAATAGGACTCAATCGAGAGCGACAGGATAGGTGGGCGCCAACCCACCTATCCGCATCCCCCTCGCCAATTTAATCGACCGAGATTGAGCGCAATAAAAAATAGCCTTACTGCTCCAACTTGCCCGCCAATCGCTCCACCGCAACCTCAACCCGCTTTATTTCTCGCAGCAAGGACCCGCGACTCATTTCTTGCATCACCCACTGCTTGCCGGCAATTTGAACCATTCCCGCCAACACCACACACACGCCCCAATAGACGCGCTCTTCAAGTGCAGTGGCAGTAAAAAATTCATAGCCGGTCCAAAACATAACGCCGGTAACAATGAGAATAATGATATTTAGCAATACCACCCAGCGCCCTAAGCCTGCACTAAAGGCGCCCATCACCATATCCACCATACCCTCGCGCTGGTTGAGAATCGCATCTATGCGTTCGGACTCACCGGTTAACTCTGCTTTAATTCGCTCATCAATTTTCATTGTGTACGCCTCACTGTTCAAATTTTTGTTTAAGCATTGCTCTCGCTCTGTGTAATCTAGACTTCACAGTGCCGGCAGGTACTGAAAGCACAGAGCCAATTTCTGCCACACTCAGTTCGTCCATATAAAAAAGCTGTACGATTTGCCGCTCTACCTCGGGCAGCTTGGCCAGGGCAGCGGCAATGCCAGCGCTTGCCTCTATTGCGCCAGCCATATCCTCCCCCGCAGCTTCTGGCGAATCTTGTGCCGCCATGGCAACCTCTCGCTTGCGTTGTTTCAAAAGGTCCCAACATTGCCAGCGCACACTGCGGTAGAGCCAGCTACGGAACGCCCGAACATCATCGAGGCGACGCAAGTGCTTTGCCGTGCGCAGCCACGCATCCTGTACGGCGTCCTGTGCAAGCGCTCGGTCACCACACAATCGATAGGCGAAGCGCTGCAATGGCACTTGAAAGTGCGCATAAATTGCCCCAAAAGCCGCTTTACTGCCCTGCTGCGCGGCAATGACCAACAAATCGATTTCTGCTTGTTTCATTGACCCATCATGTCGTTGTTTACCTTTAAGACGAGGCAGCAGGCGGTGAGGTTCATTTAATGTGCCAGTTGGCTAGAAAGAATATGTTATCGAAAACCGGTTGTGGCTTACCGCGCTGCGCAAGCCCTTGGATCAGCCTCATCCACAAAGCGCCCGCCGGCGACACAGAGCATTGCAACATACCCGCAGGGCTCAGGCTTGTGCGCTATTTAGTCTTACAGACTGGCTATCTTAATGCTCGATCAGCAAACAGATACCAAGGTGGGGCTTACACCAGAGAGTAACTTGATCATTTCAACATCAAAAGTCATTAAGGTAGAAATTACGGCTCGCAACCCGAGTCGTCACAATGGGGGCCGTTATCCGCGCTGTTTTCCAGCAGGTTGTCTTCCCCTACCACCCTATTCAGGACCGCTAGCAACTGATCGGCCTCCTGTGCGCCTGACATACCGTATTTACCGATGACAAAAAATGGCACGCCTGAAATGCCGTAATGTTGGGCCAGCTGTTCATCGTCGCGCACGGCTTGGGCAAAGCGATTTTGACTTAAGGCGCTACGGGCGGCCCCAACGTCTAAACCCAATTGCCCCACAAGATTGAGCAGCGCCTCGTGGTCGCTGACATTCAGTCCGCTGCCGAGGTAAGCCCGCATTAACGCATCGTTCAGACGGTATTGTGCATTGACCTGTGCATCCTGAGATTCGATTGTGGCTGCCCAGTGCAGTAAGCGGTGCGCATCGAAAGTATTTGCCACCACTATGGAGCCAAAATCAGCCGTGCCGCCCTCGGCTGCAATTGTGTTGGCCATGGTGGCGATCATCTGCTCGGCTTCAGTCACACTTCGGCCATACTTTTGCGCCAAGCGCTCGGCGTAAGGCCGGTCGTCCACAGCCTGAGGTCTTGGATTGAGCTCAAATGAACGCCAGCGAATGGCCACGGGCACGTCACTCGTTTCAGAAAATAGCGTGAGCGCGCGATCTAGGCGTTGCTTACCCACAAAACACCAAGGGCAGGCGATGTCAGACCAAACGGAAATTTCTACAGTCATAGAGGTCCACACCAAGAATGTAATAAATGAGAAGATTTGCCCGGCAGGCTGGGTGACATGAAGTCGTTAGCTTTACAGTAGCCACACACGCCCATTGACCTTACACGTCTATTGACCTTACACGTCCATTGACCTTATACGTCTAGGGGGCACACATCTCTAGGGGCCATGGCCGTCGATCTTTTCGAGTGACGCGCGTTGTGAATCAGTGACATTATTTTAAACCTTGAACACATCGATTGTCACAAGGGATGACAAGGTGCGCATAGTTATCTGCCATGCGGCGCGCGTCCTGCCTATCAAATTTTATCGTATTTACGTCCGCCATATTGACGCCGTGCACTGCGTCGAACAATGCTTTAACATCCACTAGCAGGTCGACCTTGGCGCTGAACATTTGATACCAAGGTCTATTCAATGGCACGCGAATGGTCTTATAGTTTTCACTAAAACCCACGTGATACACCAAAGGGTGGGCCTGCCCCTGATGTTCAAAGCCGCCCTCAAGCAGCACAAATTTATAACCCACCTCCCAGCTCCACGCCATGCGGCCGTTGGGATCTAAATCTCCCCGGGATTTCAACGAACTGTTTGCCGCCGAATCAACGCCGATGCCAAATTCCAGCGTATGCACGCCCAAGAGAGAGCTCGCATCAAACACCAATGCCATGGGTGCGGCATCATCAAAACGCACCAGATGGTAACTATCCATCACAGTCTGCGTTGCGTCATTTGATACAAAGCGGATATTGCTCATAAAGAACTGAAAGTCTCGCACGCTAAATTCACCTACACCCACAGGGTTTTGGTAGACCTTTTCATTTAGCGTTAACGGTTGCGTGCCAACAAATGGATGCAATGTAATAACCACGGTGTTTGGCCAAAAGCTCCAAGCACCCAGCGCCATCATTAACATTGCGACAAGCGCACCCCACAACACCCTGCGCACGCGCTTTGATGTCAAAAAGTTATTCATCGTGCGTCCTTTGAAACTTGCGCTGTGGCGTCTTGGGCGCGGTTAAATGGATCAGAAAATGCTGGGTTGGTGAGAAAATCGGTGTCCGTCAAGGTATGCAAGAATGCAATTATCGCCTGCTGTTCAGACTCAGAAAGATTCAAACTAATAGCGCCCGCGGTGTCGCTGACTTGGTTATTCGCTTCAACAATTAATGGGCTCAAGGTTGTACTGGGCTCGATCCCACTATTGTAGTGCGCCAATACTTGCGCCAATGTCGCAAAGCGACCATCGTGCATATAGGGCGCGGTGACTGCGATATTCCGTAAGCTTGGAACCTTAAATAGCCCCCGGTGTTCCGGCTTTCCCGTCACTGCCGCCAAACCCGGCTTTAGATCAGCCTCTACATCCAATCCATTGTTGCTAAAGCCATCCAGTCGCGTCGAGAAACCCGCCGTTACAAATTGACTGTGACAATCGATACAGTTGCCACCCCGCTGACTTGCCTTAGCATCTGGGTGCGCCATGAACAGTTTTCGGCCCAGTTCTTCCTGGTCGGTAAGCGTAATTTCGCCACGCAAATATTGATCGTACCGGGAGTTTGCAGAAATCAGGGTGCGCTGAAAGGAAGCCAAGGCCGCCGCGATGTGTTGTGGCGAAATATCGCCATAGGCTGCAGCAAACAGCGATGGGTACTCGGCATGTGTGGACAGCTCTTTAACCAGAATATCTAGATCCTGCCCCATTTCATCTGGATGCTGAATCGGTACTAGTGCCTGCGCCTCTAGTGACTTCGCACGGCCATCCCAGAAAAAATGCTGCGGCCCCCAGAGTAAATTGACCAAACTCATGCTGTTAAATGCCAATGGTTTACCAGAGACACCGACACTGGTGTGCTTGCCGTCCGCAAAAGCCCGCGCTTGTTGGTGACAGCTTGCACAAGATACTTGGTTATTCTTGGACAGTATTGGATCGTAAAAAAGCAACCGCCCTAACGCCACACGCTCAACGGTCAACGCGTTATCCGCTGGCACTTGAAAATGGCCGAAGACAAAGGGCGCTTCGAAATCCTTCAGCGGTGTGGCAGTGAGGGGCTCTTGTTTACACCCGAAGAGCCCAATACAAATACCGGCGACCGAAGTCGTCGTCACCAGTGTGCGAAACATACTAATCACTAATGATGATGAACAAACCCGGACCCAAACAGGGCTTCAACATTCTCTACGCCCTTTTTATAGCGCTGCTTGAAGTTAACGGCGGCCAGTCGCTCACCGGTCATTAAATCACTGACCGTTATCGAGTGATCATTAACTTTGGCAATAAAATCCACATCGGTGGGGTCGCCATCAGCGGCATTACCCAGATTCAATAGATTATTTTGCACCGCGATTACCTTCCGACCAGACTGAGTGGGATAGAAAATCATATGGTGGGCACCAGCTTCAGCTTGAATATCAGGGCCTGAGGAGACCAATTCAGGCAAGCTGTCGAGCTTGTAGCGTTTAACGACGCCGGGCAACGCGTGGCTAATAAACAGCTCCGTTTCGGTACCGTAAAACTCTAGGGGCACCCCGGTCCCCGATGACACGCCGTCGTAGACCTTCACCGGATTACCAAAGCTTTTATCTGCTTCATTGTAAGGGACTTGCCAAGTCTCAAATCCAAACATGGTGTTCACTAAAACGCTGGGCTTCGCGAGCTTAGAAATTTCTGGCCGGACAAATAAAACTTCTACGGGAGAGGATGGAAACCCAACGGGCTTAGCATCTTCTATGGTGATATTTTGTATCGGCGTAAAATTATTTAAATCGATGATAGTTAACGCGTTACCCACACCGGTGGCTAGATCCGGGTGAATGGTGGAGCTCACCACCATGCGGTCGCCGTAGGCTGAAATACCGTGCGGGTACATAATATAGGGTGCACCCTCTGGAATTTCGCTTCTGCGCGCCTCAATGACCTTGACCACCGCATTGGTTTGCGGCTCAAACACGCCAATGGAACCACCATCCGCCTGTGATACGCCGGTGCCCCCCATAAACGTCACAAACATATACTGCTTGCCGTTAACGGTGTGCCACATTATGTCCTCACCCACCTGTTGCCCTTGGGTGTCTAAACACTGCATGCCCTTGATCGCAGGGCTGCCACTTGCATCGCGGTGCAGTCCAATTTCCGCCAGGCTGCAGGCGGGGTCGAGACCCGTCGCGTAGAGCCTGCCGTTCGGGCTGTAATACAAATGGTGCAGCGGATGCTCAAAGTCTTCGTAAACGAATTCATGCAAGATATCGCCAAATTTCTGTGATTCGGGATCGAGCTCTACAATGGCGATACTGTGTTGTGTGCCCAGCGTAGGCAGACCGCGCAACAGCACAATGCCTTGACTTTCTTCTTGATTGCGGGAGGCAGGTTCAGCCGTTTGCTTTTCAGCGGTTTTCTGAACCTCGGTTTTTTTGTCGTTAGAGCAGCCGGTCGACAGCATTACTGACAAGCCCAATACCCAAATTCCAATTACAGTTATATTTTTCATTGTACCGTTCCATTGGTTAGTATGCGGGATTAGCGGGTCAAGACTAGGCTTGCTGGCGCTGGAATTCAAGCAATCAAAAAAATGAAGCAGTGCGCCCAACCTATTGTCCGTGATAAAACCGTCTCACAGCATCAAAAGGGCCGCTCACGGGGCCAAGTAACTGCACACGCAACAATATCACCTGAGTATAAATTTTCTCGTTGAACATCTATCGCATGGGGCTCTGGCGCTGGCGCCGACAAATAGCGAGCGCGGGTGTAAAAAGGCGAAGAAAATTAAATCGCCTTGAGAATTTCGCGCGCGGCGTTGTAGCCCGGTAACCCCGTGACACCGCCACCTGGGTGCGTACCCGAGCCACAGATAAACAATTGTTTAATGGGCGTTTTGTAGTCCGCGTAGCCCATAAACGGCCGATTGCACCAAAGTTGATCGAGCGTTAAGGCGCCATGGAATATGTCGCCACCCATCAACCCAAATTTGCGCTCAAGATCCAATGGCGAATGAATTTGGCGAGCGATTATCGATTGCTTAAAATTGGGGGCATACTGATTGACCGTTTCAACAATTAGATCAGCAACCTGCTCGCGATGTGCATCCCACGATTCACCGTTTGGCAATGAGGGCGCAAACTGCTGACAAAATAAACTCGCCACGTGTTGCCCACTGGGTGCCAAGGAATCATCCACGGTGGATGGAATGAGCATTTCAACAATCGGCTGATTTGACCAGCCCTGCCCCCGCGCATCCAAATAGGCTTGCTCCAAATACGCCATAGACGGGCCGATGATAATTCCCGATTGATGGTGCAATTGGCAGTTGGTGCCCGGACGGGCAATGAAATCTGGTAATTCCGACAAAGCAACATTCATGCGAAAGGTTCCGGAGCCCACTTTAAAGCCCCGCACGCGCCGGGTAAATTCCTGCGATAAATGGCGGGGCGCCACCAACTTTTCAAACAACAGCTTTGGCCCCACATTCGAAACTACTTGATTGGCTTTTATTGTTCGACCATCCAGCAGCCGCACACCCGTGGCGCAGCCCTCTTGGATTTCGACTTCGGCAACCTCTGCATCGGTTTCGATTTGCACGCCGCGCGCCAAGGCCTCTTTGTGCATGGCCTGTGTAATGGCGCCCATGCCACCCACGGCATGTCCCTAGGCCCCTGGCACACCATTCGCTTCGCCGAATACATGATGCAGCAATACATAAGCGGAACCGGGCGTACTGGGCGCGCCATAGGCCCCCACCACACTGTCGAATGCGAAAGCCGCTTTCACCACATCACTTTCAAACCACGCATCCAAAATATCCTTGGCGCTTTTGGTGAACATATCCAATGCGTCGCGTCGTTCTGGCATAGACAGCGCACGCATGCCCAGCGCAAATTTTCCCACGTGTAACAAATCCGACAAGCCACCGCCAACATTGGGCGGCGTGCGCAGCAATTCGGAGCGCAACAAGTCGGCTTGTGTTTCGAGCATTTCGTAAAAGTCACCCAGCACCGCAGCGTCGCGCTGGGAAAAGCGCGCAACCTCTTCGCGCGTCGCTTCAAAATTTGACATAAAAGACAAGCTGTTGCCGTCGGGCAACGGGAAAAAATTTGACTGAGGGCGCAGTCGAACTTCTAAGCCATGGGCTTTGAGGTTGAGGTCTTCAATGATTTTGGGATTGAGCAGACTCACGGTATAGCTGGCGGTGGAATTTCGAAAGCCTGGATGAAACTCCTCTGTTACTGCCGCACCGCCAGTAATACTGCGCCGTTCCAGCACAGTGACCTTCTGCCCGGCCTCCGCCAAATAACACGCACACACCAGACCATTATGGCCGCCACCAATAATGACGATATCTTGGCTACCCATAGCATTCTCTTGTTTCAATTATTGTTATTACAGCGAGAATCTAACGAGCTAATGCGGCATTGTCCAGCGTTTGAATTTTTTGGGTCGCTATTGCGTTGCAATCCATTGTTCAAACTCTGCAACGGGCAGCGGCCTTGCGATGTGGTAGCCCTGGGCGTAATTACACCCCAAGGATGCCAAACACTTGAGCGTTTCTGCATCCTCAACACCTTCGGCCACAACCGTGAGACCAAAGAGTTGCGCGATATCCACAACAATTTTAACGATGTGTCTATCCTGCTCATTATTGAGCATATCTTTAACAAAACAGCGGTCTATTTTCAGCTCACTGGCCGGGATGTTTTTAAAATACGACAGCGATGAATAGCCGGTACCAAAATCGTCGATGGACAACGCAATACCGGCGTCTTTTAATTGCTGCAAATTTTCTAGCCCCGAGTGAATGTCTTCGATGATGGCTGACTCGGTAATCTCCAATGTCAGGTGCTTGCTTTCCAAACCCCAAATGGCCAAGGCGTCATGAACGAGATGCCTAAGATCGGGCTCACCCACCAAACCCGCTTGGATGTTTACCGCAACGCCCAAGTCCCACTCGGGCCGCCAGTTTTTAATTTGTCGAACAGCGGTATTCACTACCCACTTGGTGAGGTTATAACTCTCACCCAATTGCTCGGCTAATAAAACTGTTTGATCCGGTGCTATAAATCCTCTACCCGCGAGATTCCAGCGCAACAACGCTTCGACTTGATCGACCCTGCCCGTCGCTAGATTGAGCTTGGGCTGATAGTAAAGCTCAAATTCATTGGAAAATAGGGCTTGCCGAAAGGCATTCGCCAGCAAATGTTGCTCGTCGGCGTCACTTTGATCGTCCAGCGCGTCAAAACGGTAGGGCTTGCCCCGTCGCGACTCCATGAGCGACAACTCAGCCCGCCTAAACAACGAATAGGCATTGGTTGAATCACTGGAACCAAACGCTAAGCCCACGTGGATTTCTGGCGTAATACTTTCCCTACCAACAACCACCGTTTCAGCCAGTTGCCGCTTTATTTTATTGATGGCTAAGGACATGAGGGGCGGATTGGAAAGCCCCGGCAAAATGAACGCGAAATGATGGCTGCCCGTGCGAAACAAGGTGCCCGGCATTTTGCATATTGCTTTTAACCGCTCCATGCAGGTGTCGATGGCTGCATCGCCGGCAACATAGCCAGACTGTTGATTGATTTCCCCTAGGTTGCAGAGATCAATGAGCAAAATTCCGGTTTGCAAAGCCTCTTGAGCCTGAAATGATTCAAGTGCCGCGAAAAATGCCTGACGGTCAATGGCGGGCCGATGGGAAGGCACACTCATAACTCAATTGATGCCAAATCAATGCCGTAGGCGCCGGCCTCTAAGCTACCCAATATTTCGAGGGGCTTGCCTTTCGCGGTGTGAGTGACTTCCATGAGGTCCACTTCCTTTAGCTCAATGAGCGCCTCTTTGTTTTCATCGAGCACCACGATCACTTGAGGCCGCAACCGGCGCGTGCGATATTCCGCAACCACGATGGCCACCTCACCGGAGGATAGTTCCACAAGGGATCCAGCAGGATAGATCCCCACCGCTTGAATAAACTCTTCCACCAACTCAGCCTGAAATGCCTTACCCTTTTCGTCATAAAGGGTTTTTATCGCCTCGGCGGGTGTTTTTGCCGCCGCGTATGGGCGCTGACTAATCATGGCGTCGTAACTGTCGGCAATGGCGGCAATCCGTGCAAATATCGGGATATTGTGGCCCGCCAATTTAAAGGGGTAACCCGTGCCATCGATGCGCTCGTGATGATAGGCCCCCATCTCTAAGACATCTTTGTTGATAACCCCACTTTTGCGCAGCACTTTTACACTTTCTTGAACGTGTTTTTGTACCACTTCCCGTTCGGACTCCGAAAGCGGACGCTCGGCCAACAACAACTCTCGATCCACCTTGAGCTTGCCGACATCAAACAACAAACCACCGATGGCAAGGCTGCGCAGGTCACTTTTAGGCAGGCCCAACTGCCGCCCCAAGGCCACGCACCAGATGGCGCACCCCAGTGAATGTTGGTAGGTGTAATTGTCGAGTTTGCGCATGCGGCCAAGCCATAAGCAGGCATCGGGGTTGCGCGTGATGCTGTCGATCATGGGCTCCACCGCCTTCTTAATGCGCGGTAAATCCAGTACGACGCGATCGCGGAATTCGAGCAGCGACTTTACCGTATCCGCCAAGGTATCTAATGCCGCCTTGGCTTTGGGTAACTCCACATTCCAGCGGTTTGAATCCTTATAGTTTGACAGCTTTGTATCGGGGAAAAGCGCCTCTACAGCCTGACTCTCGGCGGCTAGCATGAGCTTGCGCGCAGGACCTTCAGGGTGTGCTTTAACGCTGCGCTCAACGTACACATGCTCGCAAAAACGCGACAATGTCAGGATGTCTTCCTCTGAATCAACAAAGAAGCCTTGTATGAGGAAGGGCGTTTCCAGCCAAGGGCGATCCAGTTCGGCAACAAACATGCCTACTTCCAGATCCTGAACGTTAATTTTTTCTGTCTTGAGCATGCGGGTCCTCGTATACTGCCGGCCGCGGGCAACCGCCAACCTCGTTAAGTGTAGTGCCCCAGCGTCGAGCCGCCAGTTCACATGGTCATTCAACCGAATTGGCCTTAACAGTCACGCACTCGGCACTATGAATCGCTCCAGGTAGTCATCATGAACATCCAGTCTCGCCCTTTTGCGACGTTATTATTAGTTTTAGTCTGCGCCATTTGGGGCATTGGCTTTGTGGTCACCGAACATGCGCTCGGCAAGCTCACCACCCAATCCTTGAACGCCCTGCGCTTTGCGCTGGCGGCGCTGAGTTTGATCCCTCTGTGGCTGTCCACTCGCAACCGCACCCAGTCAGCAGACGCCCAAGACTTGACCAGAGCGCAGCTATGGCGGGCGGGCCTAAGCCTTGGATTGGTGCTATTTATTGCATTCTTTACCCAAACTGAGGGGTTGCGTCACACCAGCGTGTCCAACGCGGGCTTTATTACTGGCCTGCTAGTGCCTCTAGTACCGCTGCTGGCATGGCTACTGTTTCGCCAGCGCATTGGTCCCGCGGTCTGGTTGGCCGTGGGCTTATCCACCTTGGGTCTGTTTCTGCTCACCGGCGGCACCACCTCAACACTCAATAAGGGCGACTTCCTCGTCTTAATTGGCGCCCTGGGCTTCGCCCTGCACATCGTCCTGACCGGCCACTACGCGCGGCGCATGCCCGCCGTAACCCTAAGCTTGGTGCAGATGCTGGCCGTATCCGTCTATAGCCTGCTGGCCTCCTACCTATTTGATGCAGACCTCAGCAAAACGGTATTCAGCTTGTCGGCCGAGCACTGGCGCGGACTGATGAGCGCAGACATCATATTTGCGTTTTTCTGGATGGCCGTGCTGTCCACCGCCTTTGGATTTTGGGTGCAAACCAGCTGCCAGCGGACCCTGCCCGCTCACCAGGTGGCGTTGGTGTTCGCCCTTGAACCCATCTTTGCGCACATTGCGGGCGCCGTTTGGTTGGACGAGCGATTGGGATTGCTGGGCATGCTGGGCGCGGGTGCCATTGTGGCGGGCATGTTGGTGGCCGAGTTAGGCGACCGTAAATCAGCCGCTATCCATCCAGTAGATCAGGTGGCCGCCCCCGACCCCGAGGCCGATGTGCCCCCCCGCTGACATCACGAAGCTTGTGATATAGTCCAATTTTTCTAGCGAATCACAAGGAAGTCCGATGCTCATTGGCCACTACAGCGCAGCCTTAGCTGCCAAGGCTGCAAAGCCTGAACTGCCACTTTGGCAACTGTTTCTCGCCGCCCAACTGGTGGATATCGGTTGGGTTATCTTGTGCTGGCAAGGTTTCGAAATCTTTAACCTCGACTTTAATTTACTTTCCAACCCACTCGTTTTAATTCATCAACCCTACACGCACAGCCTATTGGCTGCCGGCATTTGGGCTATGGGTCTCGCGGCCGTTGCAGTGTGGCTGTTCCGCTACAGCAAAGCGGCGGCGTTCATACTGGCTGCGGTGGTGGCCTCCCATTGGCCACTGGATTTCCTCGTACATAGGCCCGACCTCGCCATCTGGCCAGGCGTGAAAGTGGGCCTAGCACTGTGGGACGTTAACACGCTACCCATGCTATTGGAGATGGCACTCGTTGCGAGTGCGGGTCTGCTGCTTTGGCGTGCGTCGCCCTTTGCTAAGCCATGGTACGTGGGGCTGACGCTGGTGCTCGTTGCGCTGGTTGCCAGCAACTACCTAATACCCCCACCCCAACACAAGAGCGCTATCCTACTGACGGCCATGGCGGTCTACCTGTGCGCGCCCCTTGCCGTGTGGTGGCTGGAGCGACGTATCCATACGACAGCCAGCGTGCAGGCCAGTTAAGGTGGCAATTAAAAGTACCAAATTTAACGCCTTAGCCACATTTTTAATGCTGGCGAGCGCCGCCAGCGACACCACTGCGGCGAGCATTACTGATTGCCTGGCCATGGCCCGCGGCTATTACCAGCAACTTTATTGTGAAGTAAAGGCCAAGGGTGAGGGGCAACAACTACCCGCCTTCTATCAATTCAAGCGCAATAACGAGCAAACCCAGTGGCTACTGTTGAAGCGCCCGGCAGAGCGGGCGGGCATCGCCCTGCGAAAACCGGCAAACAAAGTTCGCCAGCGGGCCCTCGCCATCAACCGTCCTGAGCCACTACCCGCAGGCCCCCACCCAACGCCGGCGCACGGCTCGACATCAACCGGCGCCAGCAATTGCCTATTAACAGGTGAGCAAATTCGCTGCGGTGACCGTGTTTACGCACTGCAGCGCAACAAACACAATCGCAATTTGCATCCGCAGGCCCTGTCGGCAGACAACACATTGGAACTGCCACCGTTTAAGGGTGCCATCGACAATGAGCGCGACGTAAGAGACTACTTGTACCGCGCCTACGCGCTCTACTTAGATAAGATGCGCAGCATTGGCTTGGGCGGCATCACCACCAGTTTTGGCAACTTCAGCTATCTGTTTTACGATTACCACGCCAAGGGGCTCAATTTTAATCAGCGCTTTGCCAACCTATTTCGCTATTTGAAAAAGGACAAAGCGACTCTGCCGATCTCAGACAAGGCGGCGGATACCCGTCAGCTCACGCTGGCAGACTGCGCCCCTCTGGCCGATCAATATTTCGTGTGCGAGCATCAGGGTAAAAACCTGCTGTTTTCACGCTAACACTGTAAAGAGCAAACACCATGAGCGGTTTTACCAAGCAAGATCTAGAGCGCGAGAGCCAATCCGAGTTGGGCCAAGGCCATATGTGCACGAACAACATTCACCCGCACCATTTGAAAATTTATCGCGTCAAAAAAATCGCCGGAAAACCGCAAAAGCACTGGGAGTTGTTTAGCCTTTGGCTCGCCACTGAAGAAGACGTCGCCAATGGCGAGGCCAGCAAAGAAGACGAAGTGCTGAACCTGAGCTCCATCGAAATTGAATTTTGTCCGTTCTGCGGTACCCAGCTCGCGCAATAATCACCAGTTTCCCCCTCCCCAGCCTTCGGCGCTGGGGGATTGCCCCGCTAATTCGTCATTTTAGCTAATCACCGCATTCGTCCGTGCACGACATCATAACAACCACGTGAGCTTGACTATGAAATCTATTCTCGCCATCGCCCTTTTTACCAGCTTGCTGATCGCCAATCCGCTCAGCGCTAAAACGCCCAAGGCGGACCCCGAGCGCATTCGAGCGCACTTGACCTTTCTCGCCGACGACTACTTGCTGGGGCGCGAGACCGGTAGCGCCAGTTACGAAATTGCCGCCCGCTATGTGGCCAGCGAAATGCAACAAATAGGCCTTAAACCCATGGGCGATGGCGGCAGCTATTTGCAAAGTGTGCCGTTTAAACAAGCGACTCTCGATCAAACCTCACCGGTATTCGAAATTATCGGCCCCAAGGGCAAAGAAGCCCTGACTTTTTTAGATGACTTCGCCATAGGCGCGAGTGTGCTCGAAGCGGAGAGTAAGGTTACCGCGCCGCTGGTATTTATAGGCTACGGCATTGAGGCCGAGCCACTGGGCCACAACGATTACGCGAACGTAGATGTACAGGGAAAAATTGTGGTTGTGCTGTCCGGTAAGCCCGCGAGCTTCCCCACCGAAGAAGGCGCTCACTTCAACAGTGAAAAACGTGCGGCAGCCAGCCGCCACGGCGCGGTGGGCATGATCAGCCTCAGCAGCCCAGAGAGTGAAAAACGCTTTCCCTTCGCGCGCAACCGTGAATATGTACATATCCCCACCATGCGCTGGGTCACTAAGGCAGGCACACCGGCAAAAACCTACCCCAACCTGCAAAATCGCGCCGGTGTCAGTATCGAAGCCGGCAAAAAACTGTTTGCCAATAGCGGCGAGAATTTAGACAGTATTTTCGAAAAAATGGCCAAGGGTGAACCCATTAATGCCATCGATTTAAAACTGTCTGCACATTTAGCAAAGAAAAGTATCATAAGTGACATCACCAGCCCCAATGTTGTGGGTTATCTCCCGGGCAGTGATAAAAAGCTGGCAGCTGAATATGTGGTTTTCTCCGGCCACCTCGATCACATCGGCGTTGCAAACGGCCATCACGATCACGGCGACATTGATGAATCCGGCGAAACCGGCGAGAAAATGGACACGATTTTTAACGGCGCCATGGACAACGCCTCGGGCATTGCCATTATGTTGGAGACTGCGCGTTTATTTGTACAACAACGCAAGGCACCCAAGCGCTCAATCATATTTTTAGCGGTAACCGGCGAAGAAAAAGGTCTGCTGGGCTCAGATTACTTTGCCCACAACCCCACCGCGCCCATTGAAAACATCGTTGCCAATATCAACTTGGATATGCCACTGCTGACATTTGATTTTAAAAACGTTGTGGCATTTGGCGCTCAGCACTCGAGCTTAAAGCAAACCACAGAGCGCGCCCTAAAACCGTTGAAGTTGTCGTTAATTGACGACCCATGGCCGTCGCAAGGTATCTTTACTCGATCAGACCACTATATGTTTGTTAAGCAGGGTGTGCCCTCAATTTTTCTTGCCACGGGCCAGGATTCCTTTAACAAAGAGGAAGATGGCGCAGCTGCATGGGCCGATTTTTTAAAGCACCAATACCATCAGGCCGGCGACGACCTTGATTTGCCCATCAACTACACAGCTGCGGCGCGCTTTGCGCAAGTGAACTATCAAATCGGGCTAACAGTAGCCAACGATCGACGTCGACCCAGCTGGAACAAGGGCAATTTCTTTGGGCAGTTATTTGGCAAGACTGAGTAACCACACGCTCAAATTCACGTAATTGAGGAGCTCACTATGATGCGCACATCACTCGTTTTCGCCGCGGCGCTATTCAGCCAAATCTGCCGAGCGGATTGGCAGGCCCCGCCGGCGGAAAAGGTGGAACTCTACACCATCGGTAGTGCGGCCAGCGCCGCACGCATTGAGGCCGACATTACCAAATTGGTCAGCTTTGGCACCCGCCACACCCTGTCAGAGACCACCTCTGAAACCCGAGGCATTGGCGCCAGCCGGCGCTGGATAGAAGCAGAATTTAAGCGAATCAGCCGCGCCTGTGGCAATTGTCTTGAGGTTATCACCGTATCGGATAGGGTCTCTGGCAAACGCATTCCCACTGCCACTGAGGTGGTTAACGTTATTGCTGTTCAGCGCGGTAAGGCCGACCCCAAGCGCGTCGTTATGATGGCGGGTGACATTGACTCGCGTGTTAGCGATGTCATGAACGCGGTGGACGACTCGCCCGGCGCCAACGATAACGGCTCGGGTGTTGCCGGTGTATTGGAAGCCGCACGCGTACTATCAAAATACACATTCAACGGCACGGTGGTCTACGCCGCGCTGTCCGGTGAAGAACAAGGTTTGTATGGCGGCGAAATTTTGGCCAACTACGCGAAGGCACAGAACTGGCGCATTCACGCGGTCCTGAACAACGACATGATCGGCAACATTGAAGGCATCAATGGCGTTATCGACAACCGCACAGCGCGAGTATTTTCGGAGGGAACGCGCTTTGTTGAATCCGAAGAAGAGGCCCGTTTGCGCCGCTACACCGGCGGAGAAGTGGACTCACCGTCACGCAATTTGGCGCGCTACATTAAAAAAGTGGGCGAGCAGTATGTACCCAACCTCAACGTAATGATGATCTATCGGCTCGACCGCTTTGGTCGAGGTGGCCACCACCGCCCCTTTAATGAAGCGGGCTTTCCCGGCGTGCGCATCATGGAAGCCTGGGAAAACTACAACCGCCAGCACCAAGATTTACGGACCGAAGATGGCATTGTTTACGGCGACACCTTGGCCGGAGTTAATTTTCCCTTCGCCGCCAAGTTGACCAGCCTCAATGCGGTCACACTGGCCGCGTTGGCCTGGGCGCCGGCACCGCCGGCTGGGGTTGAAATCAGTGGCCAAGTAAGTGCCGATACACACTTGAGCTGGCAGCCTGCCAGTCAACAAGATGCCAAGCAACTTGCCGGCTATAAAGTTTACTGGCGCCTCACCACCGACGCGGAGTGGACCCACAGCCGCTTCGTCGGCAAGGTCGAGCACTTTACCTTGAACAACATCGTGATCGACAACTATTACTTTGGCGTCGCCAGCGTTGCCAAAGATGGCACGGAAAGTCCCGTGGTTTTTCCCGGCCCTGCGGGTCGATTTTGATAAAGACACGCCGCCAGCGTCTGGCGTAGCTCAACGAAAAGAACCGCCGCTTTGGCGGTTTTTTTTGGCCCTTCGCTATCTAACTGAAAAGCCAACTTGGCACAAAATATAGTTGGCAAACCCATAGACAAACCTCAAACAAAGGCCTAGTGTCAGTGGGTGATTGACGCGATAGCGCTTTGGGCAAGCTGCCCTGCTGTCCGGGACAATCGCGCCCACGTCTTCCGTTTATGGGCAGAGCCCCTAGGAGTCGAATATGAGTAAAGAGTTAAAGAGCAGTAAAAACACCAAGAAAAAAGCCCTACTTTCCCCCAAGGAAAAAAAGGCTGCCAAAATTGCCAAAAAGCAAACCAAGAACCTCTTTGACATTTAACATCTAGCTACCCGCAGCCCGACATTCGTTGGGCTGCCAATTTAGCGCCTCTGCATTAAGCGCACTTCAACTCCGCCACTGTATTCCAAGCCTGACAATTCGCTCAATAAGACGCTATTGTTCGCGAGCTTTGGCGTTCCGAACATCTGTGTTCGCCTGTCACTCATCTCGATAGATGGTCTCGATTAAATGGAAGCCAAATTGCGTTTTGATCGGCCCATGTACCACCAGCACAGGCTTTTTAAACACCACTTGATCAAATGCCTTAACCATTTGGCCGGGGCCAAATTCACCCAAATCACCCCCTTTTCTCCCGGATGGGCAGGTTGAGTGCTTTTTAGCCAACTGACCAAAATCCGCACCATTGGATAATAACTGCTTCAGCCGTTCGGCTTCAGCTTTGGTTTTCACGAGAATATGACGAGCCGAGGCTTTGGGCATAACAACTCCAAAATTGACTGAAATTTAACCAGCAGGGTGCAGATTAAACGTTAAATCTTGCGCCACAATGGCCTATAATGCGCGCCATTTTAGCTTAAGCCAAAACAACATTATGCGCATAATCTTGAAATTGCTCCGCGAAGGCCTTGGCCGCATCATCATTCTCGTGGACTACCTGACTCGCCCCGCGCCCATGAAACGATCCAAGCCGGAACAAGCTAAAGTCAATGCCCAACTGGCTCACATGGCGTTGTACCAGTTTTATGCCTGCCCTTTCTGCATAAAAACCCGCCGTGCGCTGCGACGACTAAATTTACCGATGCAAACACGCAATATTCACGACGGCTCCGAATTCCGTCTTGAACTCAAATCAGCTACCGGCAAGGTGAAAGCGCCCTGCCTTCGCATTCAAGAGGGCGAACAGGTGCAATGGCTGTTTGAGTCCAACGACATCATCGCCTACTTAGAAAAGCGCTTCCATCAGCCACCTCCGGCCACCTGCGCCAAAACCGCCGCCTAACCCCCGCGCATCTCCAATAGCCCCCGGCTGCTATACTCAGTGGGTCTTCCTTAAGGTGCCTCATTTGGGCACCAACGACCTGCTGGGGACCTGCACTATGCGTTTAGCGTTCATGTTGTTTGCCGCCTTGCTCGTGCAATTTGCAGAGGCCAAACCGACATCGACCAATAAACAGCCATTGGTAATCGCCTATGGTGGCTACGCAGAAGAGCCCTATGTTTTCATGCACAACAATCAGGTCTCGGGCGGCGTCTATTGGGATCTTGCAGAGCTCATCAGCGAACGCCTTGCACGCCCCGTGATTTTCCGGCGCGTGCCTCGCAAGCGCATTGAACAGTATCTGGCCAGTGGCAAGGTCCATGTCATGCTGCTGGGGCATCCCACTTGGGTACAGAAACCCGAGGCGCTGGAGTGGACCAGCACCCTCATTCGCGAATATAACCAGTTGGTCCAAGCAAAAGGGAGAACCTTTACAGTCAATTCCCTAGATGACCTAGTGGGCAAACGCGTCGGGATGATTTTGGGCTACCACTACCGCGGCCTGTCCGATGAACCCTACCGAAGCACGGTGGTGCGCGACGATGCCAAGGATGTGGAGGCGAACTTCAAGCGGTTAGCGCAAGGGCGACTGGATGCCTTACTCGACTCCAATATTTTAATTGCCTACTTTTTGCAACAACACCAAGCGCACGATCGGTTTGAAGTGGTGACCAGCTGGAATATCCCCTATGACACCGTCAGTGGCATTTCACCCAAGTCACCGGTGAGTGCGGCACAACTTTCAGAGGTGTACCAACAATTGCATCGCGAGGGCAAAATCGATGCGATGCTAGAGCGCTACCTTAACGCACCCACACCCCGATTAGTGGACAAAAAAACGGCGCCCTAACGGCGCCGAAGCGAGGGAACAGGTGCAAAAACACCTGCAGAAGAACTGTTAACGACTGGCAATTAGCTGATCCAAGCGCTCCAAATCATTGACGACCTGCCAGTGACCGCCACCGGTCACTACGCGCTCCTGCCAACGGGCCAAACGCTTTAGATAATCCCGCGGATCAATGTTATCGCTGCGCAATTTAGTGACATTGAGCGCCACCACATTGATACCCGCCAAGGTGATGGGAAAGTCTCGAATGTGCCCCTTCGCGAGATCCTCTTCCAAATCTGAAAAGATCAATACGTACTGCTCACCTGCACCGGTTTCCGCCAAGTACTCACTGGCCTGAATCAAACCACCGGTGATATCGGTATTGCGGCTGCCACGAGTGACGCTCTTAACGTAGTCATCCATTCGCTGCTTAAACGCGCGTTTTTGTTGGTTGGCCTGACTGGGACGCTCATCGAGCGTCACCTTGGCGATAATATCTTTCTCGCTAAAGCTGCCGCTATCGATACGCGCCACTGCCACTGAATCGCCGCTATCTAACGTGGCCAACAAATAATTCAGAATGTTTTGCGCTTTAGTGAGTTCCTCTGTGTAGGTGCCGGAGGTGTCCAGCAATAGATACACTGCTCGCTGCTGCGGCACCTTTTGCGTGCAGGCCGTCAACGCCAGCACCAATCCTAGGGTGATCAACTTGTTCATGACTGGCTCTCCTCTTTCTGCCAAAGGACTTCGGTATTCGCGCCGCTGCTGCTGGTTTGCACCTTACTGCGCGCGCTGCGCGTTACGAGGCGCTCAATACTGAGCGGCACCATAATGACCAGATCGTAAGCATGTACCAGAATCCGAAACGCGTGCTGCACCAATGCACCCAGCAAACGCGCCAGTAGTGCCAACAGCGTTAACACGCCCTGCGCAAACAAACCGACAACAGTGCGTACAGAGTGAATAAATGATTCGAGCGGTATCGCCACAAACGCCAAAGCAAAAGGCAAGATGAAGCCCATAATCATCTGCCCCAATGAGGGAATCCACCGAAAATTAGCCTCCACCACGCTGGCCCCGGCCAGCGTTTGTGTGAGTGCTTCACGATCCAGCGCCAACAGATCACGCATATACGCCAGTGACGCCTCAACGGTAGCCAGAATCGTCAAAATGGTTAGCGTTACCCAAATCATGCGGCGACGCACGCGATCGTCCATCGAGCCAATAATCGGGAACAAGTGGGTGATACGCAGCGACTCCAGTAAAAACAACCCCATGGCTATTTCCACCAAAATAATCACCAGCGCAGCGATGTCCGAGGTTTTCATGGCTCCGATATAGCTGGTCCCACCCACCATTTCTGACATGGGCATGGCAATCAACTGAAAGTTAATTAGGCCGCCCATGACCGCAATCACCAGCACTAACCCAGAGATAAAAAATTGCGTCAGCGATGATGAAGTCAGTTTTGACATGGCCGCTTCGCTGGAATTGCGAATGGCTTGATACTCAGTCATATGTTCGTCGATAACCGCGGCGCGCTCTTCAAGACTTTCGACGTCGTGCTTTACTTTTTGCAAGTCTGCACCCACCTGCCGCCACAGGGGCTGCATGGAACCCAACAGCTTGTGCGATTGACGACTCGCTTTGATATAGGCATCCATTGTCTCGCGGTGAGCGCCCTCGAGAGTCTGTTGAATCCTATCCAGAATTTTCACCGCCGCGGGGTCGCCATTGCGAGGAATTGATGCCACAGTATTGACCACTTCCAACCACGCCGGCGGAGACGGTGGTGTATCTATGGCGCGGTTGTAATCGTCTTCTAGCCGGCTCACTGTGTCGCTCACCTGACGGTGCAAGGTTGGGTAGTGGCCCAAGTCACGAGCAATGGTGTCGTTGACGCGCACAAACTCGCGCTCTATGACGCGTCGAACCTGTGCCTCACCCGCACTCTGCAAAATCGCCTGGTTGCGCGTTCGCAGGGTTTGCTGCCAGGCCCGCAGGCTAAAGGCGGCAATACGCATAGTGCGATAAATACTGCGCCCCGTTTGATTTAACAATTGGTGAGAGGCATCGCGTCCGAGATACATCATCACCACTATAATTACCAGCCAGAGGGCCAGATTAACAGCCGGCTCACCGGGCCAGATCACAAACAGATCACTAGACATTTGCTGTCTCCCACAATGTGTTATACAAAACCTATGGCCTACTCATTTGCAGGCGTCCTTGGTGTTGTTATAAGCAGGGGCTGTGAAAAATCCGTGAGAAAAGCAGCGACGCGCGGCGCAGGCCCATAAAAACGAGACGCAGGTCACATAATGGCACACATATTTTGGGTTGAAGATCAAAGCCACTGGGTAGAGAAGTTCTCTGCAGCCCTGAGTTCGGGCGACTTTGACGGGCAAGATAATCAGCTAGAGGTGTTCCATCTTACCGATTCGGCCAAGCAATACATTGCCCAAGCCAGTCGGGCTCCCGATATCGCGATATTGGACGCCAACATGAATGGCAACGACAGCGCGGGCTTCGCCGTTGCACAAGCGCTGCAGAAAAAGTGGCCCGATCTGCCCATTATTTACCTGTCAGAACACAGCGGTACGGACATCGAAGCGAGCGCTTT
Source organism: Simiduia aestuariiviva (assembly GCF_014192475.1). GTDB lineage: Bacteria > Pseudomonadota > Gammaproteobacteria > Pseudomonadales > Cellvibrionaceae > Simiduia > Simiduia aestuariiviva. The sequence continues at coordinate 1,153,142 of NZ_JACHXZ010000001.1, read as the reverse complement.
CGAGCGAACCCAGCCCCACGATTTTATTGCCAAGCATCAACGCAATGTCGAACAGGTTTTATGCTGGCGCATCAAAGCCATTTTACGTCAACGCCAACTTACACACGCGGCTGCGGCGCAAACCTTGTCTCGTGGCGAGCTAACCATCGATTTACAAACTTGGGATGTCTACTGGCGCGGTGTCAAACTGATGAATCCGAACAACCCTAAACGTGCGCTGGCACCAACACCGAGGAAGATTCTTAAACATCTCGTTGAGGTGAGTCCTCGCGCGGTCGGCACACTGGCCATGGCCGAAGCATTGGACGCGGACCCCGAAAAATTTTCATCTGCCAACTACCGCCAACATATACGCACACTGCGCAGCGCTTTCGACTACGCGGAGGGTGGTGCGAGCAGCTTTACGGCTCGATGTAAAACCGGATCGGGCATCATAACTGCGGGCGACCAAGGTGCCTACGCCTGGTCCACGCCCAAATAAGGAATACCTATGGCAACTGATAAAACATTAACGCGCAGCTTTTTACGCACCCCTTGGCTGGGCGCCATTGCACTGCTGGGCGCGGCCCTTTTCACAATGATTGCTGCACGACCGGAATGGCAGCAGGCGCTCAAACTTGAATCAGACCTGTTTACGCCCCCATATCCTGAGATCGCACTGTGCGCCGGTCTCATATGTTGGCTAGTAGACTTGTTATGGTTTCAGTACCAGCGCCGTCGCGCCAATAACGCACAGGCAAATCTAGCGACTCAGCTCGATCACATCAAACAGAGCAAGCGCCAACTGCAACAAAAAGCGCAGCGCCACTCGAATCAAACAGAAAAGCTGAAAGCCTTTATTGGCGACAAACTCTTAGAATACATTGAGTACGATGAAAAATATCTGCACTTCAAAGGTATAGCCGCCGAAGTTAGGCACAACGGCGTCATTAGTTACGATAAAATTCAACAAGCGTTGCGTGCCGGCCAGCGAATGAACCCGCAACACAGCGGTTTTGAGCAAGCGTTGATTAGCCTTAGCTACCTGTGGGATCTATTGGACTTATCCACGGCTGACAATATGGCGCTGCACATCAACAATCACATCTGCGACTGTGAAGAATATTTTTACCAGCAGCAATTAGAGCCGGACCACAAGCTGCCATTCGTTCCCACCTTCTTTGCCCATCAAGCGATCTATCGTGCACTTGAACCCAGCCTGCAGGGGGCGGCCAGTGAATTGTCCGACACTCCAGACATCATCCGACTTGGCAACAGTCAGTTCCAATGCTACCTAGACCACCAATGCCAACTGCTGGGTAACGAAAATCATATTGTGCTCGCCGCAGAAAACCTGATTAAAAATGCGCTCTACTTTCACGGCCAGCAAAGTACCGCAGCGCACGCTCAACATCAAAGAGTGGTTATCTCACTCACTAAAAATACTCAGGCCATTCAATTGTCGGTTTACAACCACGGGCCCCACATCCCAGACTCAAAAGCCCAGCAAATCTACCAACTGGGATTTACCACGCGTACTGAGGATCAAATCCACGGAAAAGGCTTGGGACTCTATTTTGTAAAACAAATAGTGGCCGGCTACGAGGGCCAAATAAGCCACCGCAATGTCGTCAACCAACCCGAGAGCTACTCGCTGCGCTTGGAGTTACAGGGCCAGGGGTTCGAGGGCAACGAAATTCAAACTGAAGTGGTCGACGTGCAGGTGCGCGATGGCAAACCCAGTTGCATCAATAAAACACTGGTCGCCAATGACTGCGACGCTGAGCAACCGCTAGATTGCCTTCAATGGGCGTTTCGCCGACCGTTGCGGAGCATTGAGATCACCGCGCACAGCAATGGCAAAACGCACACCATTAACCTGAGCGGCGCTGAATCCACCTTTGTGAAACTCGAGCCTAGCCTTCGGCACCCACCGCGCTGGGCGCTCAGCATTGCGTCTGATCAACAGAACGCCACGCTGAGCTTTATCCCACTGGACGTCACGGGCGTGGAATTTTTAGTACAACTGCCGCTAGCTAACGCGCAACAAGACACCTCGCCAGAAGAGCAGCAAGATGATGCCTACATCGAGACGATTGCCGATCGATTTAAACCATTTGACCAATTGCCCAGGGACTCAAAGGCATGAATGAGGTTGCGCAAGCACATAAAAATGCTGTTCCAGCAACACCATTTACGCAGTAAACACCGGCAATATGCTTCAGTGTGCCCTATGGCACGTGAATTTAGATCAAAAGAATAATTTTTGGAAAAGGAGCGGGAAACGCCCAAAAAATTTTAGGTTTTAGGGAAAACTTGATCGCCACCTGCCTGCTGGCAAACGGCTAGATGACTTTTGGCCTCCGTCAAAAGCTGATTGGCCAACCACCGAGTACGCTCCATCTCTGGATAGCTATTAATCGATACCAAGCGGTTAACTAACGAGACCAAATCAAAGCACCCAATACTCACCGTAACATGCTCTTTCACCGTTGAAGCCGGATTTGATAACTGCAAATCATTGATAGCCTCGCGAAGCCGACCGGCCGTTGCCTGCGCAAGCGATAATGAAGCGCCATTCAATACCACCACAAAGTAACCGCTCTGTTCTGTTGCCACACAAACCGCGTCATTACTCAATGTACGCTGAAGTGCTTCAGATATTTTTAGGTGGCAGAGTTCAGCACTCAACTGTCCACTGAGTTTAATGTAGTCATGAAAACTATCCACTTCTACGGCAAGCACGCCCACATTGCCATCGCCAGACATGGCTAACTCTACCCAATCTGCCAATTGCTGTTCCAGCCCTCGACTATTCAACAACCCAGTCAGTCGATCTTGATAAATGTGCTGGGTCGAGCGATCCACCAGATCATTGATAGATGCCTGCGCACTCGATAACTCTGCGCCCTTTAATTGCAATGCACGCTCGAAATTCAACAATTGTTGGCGGCGTCGCCAAATCCAGCGCGGGTGCATCAACGAACTGATCAAGTTCGCCCCCAGATTCACTATTGAATGGCGCCACTTCGCTAAACGGGTCGGCCCAAGCACTTCAATCACTAACAATGTTGTGGGCGCAACAGGTTGTAGTAGGTCGCAAGTTACTTTGACTTCCAGCGTGTAACGTCCAACGGGAAGTGAGCACAAATAAATTGTAGGCGCACCGAGCGGCAGCCATTGTTCATGTAATCCAACAACGCGGTATTGATAGCCAATACTTGATTCCGACCAATACCAACTGCTCGAAAGCTGCATGGTCATCAGCCACCGAGGGGCGAGCACCGTGACCATTCCCTGCATTTCAGATACGTCTACGTCGGATTCCACACTCACCACGCGCGGTTCTGGCGCCGTTACTGCGGCTAATAGTGCAGCCAAGTTAATGTGTTGCAACGCCTCATTGGTACCACACCAATATCGCCCGCTCGCCGACTGACACAAGCTACGCGCAGTGGTAAATTCCCAATGGATGCGTGTGGGAAACTGCTTAAGTTGAAACATCAAACGTCCAGATGCGATGTCAAGCAGCACCAAACCCTGTGAAGTACCTAGAATCGCCAAATTGTCATCAAACCAAGCACAGGCCCAAGCCGCGACGGCAGACTCGCTGCGATACACAATTTTGCTGTCATCGCCGTCAATCAACACTAAGTAATTATCGGCGGCCACCAGTGCGCGCCGACCATTGGTTGCAATACTGTAAATGTTTGCCACTGGCTCTACCAACGGCACTGGCAACAGATGAAAATTCTGCGTATTCATGAGCCACAAGCCGCGGCCTAAGGTGCCCACATACACATAGTGCTCTGAATATTCTGCTATAGCATACACGTAACTCAATGTTTTATTGTGTTCATCATGCACTGGCTCGAAACGGTGGTGTTGTTTATAAAACGCAAACAACCCGGATACGGTGCCAAATAACATCACCGAGCCAAGATCATATAAACACCGACCTGCGCCAACAGACTTCTCTTTGTAGCAGTCAGCAGATGTGCTGTTAATATTAGTTAACCAAATCAGGCCAGCCTCAGCAGCGGCCCACACCTCGCCGGCCGCGGTATTGATTACATCCCAACACTTGTGCCCGCGCAGCGCGACTATTTCCTGCGCGGAAAATTCGGACGAAAACGGACAATAAAAACTGGCTGTCGTTCCACCCACCACGACCGCACGATGATCAGATGTATTGCGAACCGACAAATAGGAATTGCGCAACTTGCTGACATAACAATCGATGAAATTGCCCAAAGCGGGTAGCTTTAAGACGCCGGTAAAATCCGTGGCCACCCACACGTTCCCAAACGGATCAAACGTGACATCGTTGACGGCCAGCCCCTCGACCAATGGCTGAGGAATATCTGGTCCCGATGCTGTTTCCGCAAGTTCATAGAGATTGCCGGCGTCGCTGCCGACCATGTAATTGGCGGTAACCTGGAACGCCGCCGTCCAGCGGCGCGTACCTTGCCCCACTTTGCCAATCAAATGTAAATCGGCGGTGAATTGGTATATGGCGTCTAGGGTCGTCACCAGAAAACCAAAGGGCGAGGCTGAAATATGCTGAATGTCTTCAATGCCCGAACGCCCGCCGGGAAACAACGGCTGAACCTCGCCCTGTCGATACACCCAAAGACCGGAGAGACGCGCAAAGATTAATACTAGGCTACCGTTAACCGTCGCCATGTCTTCAATGGGTTCGCCGGCAAGATTTGGCGAAACCGGCGTCGGCGCAGCTTGCGATGCGCGCCAACGATGGAGCCCTCGGGCAGACCCAATAAGGTAGCTTGCATCTGGTTGCGCTACCGCACACTGGCACCAACCAATGCCAAAGTCCGCAGTGTTGAGCGAGTTCAGTACCCGTTTGCTACCGCAGTCTACGACGTCTAAGCCAAGGTCAGAACAGACCAATAACTGATCTTTAGCCGCACTAATTGTGCGTAGACCATGCGTAAGTAAGCCCGACGCTTGGTCCAACTTCACCACGTGTTCGCCATCGAACACACACAACCCATTCGGCGTGGCCATCCACAGCTGATTTTGGGCAAACACGAGGCTATGTATTTGTTGTGATGGCAGGCCGTCTGCCAATGACAGCCACTCCTGCGGTATTTGACGCGTGAGCTGACTGGCGCGCACTGCCGACGGCACTTGCTGTGTGTGCGACACTGAGGGTTCCCGTAGTGAAAGACCTAACTCATCCAAGTCTAGTCGCTACAATCAACCGCTGCTTGCTCAAATTACGCCAGCCTGTACCACACCACTAGCGATGCTGTGCAATAAAAAAGGCCGCTAGTGCGGCCTTTAATACAAACTGGAATGGGCGTTTAGTTGCCGTAGCTCATCAAGCGCTTATAGCGTGTGTCGAGCAGCTCATCTGTGCTCAAGGCGCACAAGCGATCCACTTGATCCACCAGCTTGCCCTGCAACGTCATACACATTTCATCTATATTGCGATGGGCACCGCCCAAGGGCTCTGGAATAGTCTCATCCACAATACCCAGCTCTTCCAGCACAGTAGACGTTACGCCCATGGCTTTGGCCGCGTCGGGCGCCTTTTCCACAGTTTTCCAAATAATATTGGCACAGCCTTCTGGGCTGATAACAAAGTAAGTGGAGTATTGCAGCATGTTGAGCTGATCGCCCACACCGATGGCCAAGGCGCCACCGGACGAACCCTCACCGATCACCGTGCAGATTATAGGCGTGCGCAAGCGCGACATGACCGCCAAGTTTTGGGCGATGGCCTCACTGATCCCACGCTCTTCACTGTCGATACCAGGATAGGCCCCGGGCGTATCGATAAGTGTCAGCACGGGCATTTTGAAACGCTCGGCCATTTCCATTAACCGCAGCGCCTTGCGATAACCCTCGGGCTTGGGCATGCCAAAATTGCGCATGACCTTTTCGGGCACAGAGCGGCCTTTTTCCTCACCGATAACCATCACTGGCTTGCCATCCAAGCGCGCCACACCGCCAATGATGGCGTGATCGTCGCCGAAGTGACGATCGCCGTGCAGCTCGTCCCAGTCGGTAAAAATACGCTTGATATAGTCGGAGCTATAGGGGCGCTGAGGATGACGGGCCACTTGCACGACCTGCCAAGGACTCAAATCCGAGTAGATACTGGCCGTAAGCTTTCGGCTTTTGTCCTGTAGCTTACTGATTTCTTCGGTGATGTTGAGATCGTTGTCTGAGCCCACTAGGCGCAGCTCTTCGATTTTTGCCTCTAACACCGCAATGGGCTGTTCAAAATCCAAATAATTCAGGTTCATCTTCGCCAATTCTTGGTTTGGGGGCTTTCGCCCACGCTTATCCCCCATTTGAGGGGCCTAAAAATGCCGCTAAAGATACGCGAAAGGCGGTGCCGAGTCACCCTTAGCGGCCACAATTTCGGCCTAAATCCACAGGCTTTTTGTCAGAAATACCTATGATTCAAGTCCAATAATTTCAAACATTCGTATGAACGCCCTACAATACACGACCACTTAGTCACCGCGGGCTGCGCCGCCTTAGTAAACCATTCGCACGCGTTCGGCGCCAAATAACTCACGCAACGCAGCCAGCAAGTCCTCAGAGGCGTTGACCTGCCACTCTTGGCCCAGGTGCACGCGCCCCCGCCCCTGCTCGGTGCGGAAATCCACGGTGATAGGACAAGTGCCCCCGCGGTGTGCGTTGAGGAGGCGCTGTAGCTGTTCTAATTGCCCATCCTGTACCTCGCCTGGATGCCACTCCATGTGCACGCCCTTGGCCATGTTGGCGCGCGCCTCACCCAAGTCGTGAACGGTATCGGCACGCATTTTTAACTGGCCCGAATAATCGTCATGGCTCACCTGCCCCTCAATCACCAACAGTGCATCTTTAACCACTTTATCGCGGTAATTCGTGTAGGTGTCGGCAAACAAGGCCACTTCGATACGCCCTGAGCGGTCGTCGAGGGAGACAAAGGCCATGGTGTCGCCGCGCTTGGTTTTCATTGCCCGCATGGCCACCACCAAGCCCGCAATGCGCTGGTTCGACTTCTCCGGCTTGAGGTCAGCAATGCGATTGGACACCAAATACTTCAGTTCTCGGTGGTATTCATCAATGGGGTGGCCGGTGAGGTACAAGCCCAAGGTATCGCGCTCACCATCGAGCCGCTCACGCATGGTGAGGCTTTTGACTTGGCTGAACTCACTGTAGACGTCGCCATTGGCCTCTGTCGCCGTGGGCACCACTTCCCCGAATAAATCCATCATGCCGGCACTGGCATTGGCGTGGCTCTGCTCTGCCGCCTTTACCGCCTCGCCTATGGCTGCCATCAACACGGCGCGGTCGTAATCGAGATTCTGTTGGGGGCCAATGCGATCAAAGGCTCCCGAGCGCACCAGAGCCTCCAACGCGCGCTTGTTGACCTTGCGCGGGTCGATACGTGCACAGAAGTCGAACAGGCTAGTGAAGGGGCCGCCCTCGTTGCGCGCTGCGATGATGTTATCCACGGGGCCTTCACCTAAGCCCTTAATGGCGCCTAGGCCGTAAACAATGTGGCCCTCTGGATTGACGTTAAACATGAACTCGCCGCTGTTTACGTCGGGTGGCAACAAGGTCAGGCCCATCTCCCGACACTCTTCAATAAATGTGACCACCTTATCTGTCTTATCCATGTCAGAGGACATGGTGGCCGCCATAAAGTGCGCGGGGTAATGAGCTTTGAGCCACGCAGTTTGGTAGGAAACAAGGGCGTAGGCGGCCGAGTGCGACTTGTTAAATCCGTAACCGGCAAATTTTTCCACCAAGTCAAAAATCTTCATGGCCAGATTCGGATCTATGCCCTGGCTCGCCGCGCCCTCCTCAAAGGTAGAGCGCTGCTTCGCCATTTCCTCGGGCTTTTTCTTACCCATGGCACGGCGCAACATGTCGGCGCCGCCCAGCGTATAGCCGGCCAACACCTGCGCAATTTGCATTACCTGCTCTTGGTATACGATAACCCCGTAGGTGGGCTCCAAAATCGGTTTTAGGGTTTCATGCTGATAAGTGGCGTCTGGATAGGCCACCTTGGCGCGACCGTGTTTACGGTTGATAAAGTCATCCACCATGCCCGACTGCAAAGGGCCGGGGCGAAACAACGCCACCAGTGCGATCATGTCTTCCAAGTTATCGGGCTGCAGGCGCTTAATAAGATCTTTCATGCCGCGCGATTCCAGCTGGAACACCGCTGTGGTTTCAGCGCGCTTTAGCAACTTAAATGTTTGCTCATCGTCGAGCGGTAACGCCGAGATATCGAGCGGCGCTTCGCCCGTGAGCTTGCGATCGCGGTCGATCATTTTCACCGCCCAGTCGATGATCGTGAGCGTGCGCAAACCCAAAAAGTCAAACTTGACTAAGCCCGCTGATTCCACATCGTTTTTGTCGAACTGGGTAACCAGACCACCGCCCTCTTCATCGCAATACAGCGGCGCAAAGTCGGTTAATTTAGTGGGCGCGATTACCACCCCGCCGGCATGCTTGCCGACGTTGCGGGTAAGACCTTCAAGCCGTACGGCCATTTCCCAAATTTCTTGCGCCTCGGAATCGCTCGCCAAAAATTCTGTGAGTATGGGCTCCTCCTCCAACGCCTGCTTGAGTGTCATACCCGGCGTGGGTGGAATCATTTTCGACAATTTATCCGCTAGGCCGTAACTCTTGCCGAGCACCCGCGCCACGTCGCGCACCACCGCCTTAGCCGCCATGGTGCCGAAGGTAATAATTTGGCTAACCGCGTCGCGCCCGTATTTGTCCGCCACATAGCTGATCACCTTGTCGCGGTTTTCCATGCAGAAATCCACGTCAAAATCGGGCATTGATACCCGCTCTGGATTCAGGAAACGTTCAAACAGCAAATCGTATTCCAGAGGGTCGAGGTCGGTAATTTTTTGTGCGTAAGCCACCAACGAGCCGGCACCGGAGCCCCGCCCTGGCCCTACTGGAATTCCGTTGTCTTTGGCCCACTGGATGAAATCCATCACAATCAAAAAATAGCCCGGAAAGCCCATTTGCATGATGATATCCAGCTCAAACTTGAGCCGGTCTACAAATAGTTGTCGCTTGTGGGCGTAGTCCGGATCGCGCTTATCTAAGATCCGAGCCAATCGCCACTCAAGACCTTCGTAAGTAATTTTCTGAAAGAAAAAATTGACCCGCAAAGCCTCTGCATATTCTGGGGTGTCTTCCTTGCCGGCCCATTTTTCCACCATGGCGTTAACGGCTTCACTGCGCATAAACTCGCGCGAGTAAATTTCAAAAATTTCGCCCTGGTCAAAGTCATCGGGTATCGGATAATCAGGCAAAAAGTAGGTGCCCAATTGAATATCCACCGTGCAGCGCTTGGCAATTTCCACGGTGTTTGCCACCGCCTCGGGAATGTCGGCAAACAGCTCCGCCATTTCGTCAGCCGTGCGCAAGTATTGCTGATCGCTATAGCGGCGCTCGCGACGTGGATCGTCCAAGGCGCGCCCCTCACCGATGCACACCCTCGCCTCATGCACTTCAAACTCTTCGCTGTGTAAAAAGCACACGTCGTTTGTGGCCACCACAGGGCATTGAAATTGCGCCGCCAGTGCCACCGCCGCGTGTAAATAATTTTCTTCGTTTTCACGGCCTGTGCGTGTGAGTTCCAAGTAAAAGCGATTGGGGAAATCCCGCTGCCACGCCTGCAACAACTCCGCCGCCTGCGCAGCGCGACCGCCCAGCAGGGCTTTACCCACATCGCCAAGCCGACCGCCCGACAGCGCAATGACGCCCTCGGCGTGCTCACTCACCCAGGCCCGCTGGATTTTAGCGACGCCGTGGTGCTGGCCGTGTTGCCACGCTTTTGATATCAATTCGGTGATGTTTTTATAGCCTCGGCTATTCATCGCCAGCAGGGTTAACAGCGTGGGATTACCTTCCTCGTCCGCCAAATGAAAATCGGCGCCGACAATGGGCTTAATACCAGCGCCTTCGCACTTGCTATAGAACTTAATGAGGCCGTAAAAGTTGGTTTGATCGGTAATGGCACAAGCCGGCATATCCAACTCTTTCAAGCGATTGATTAAACCGCCGATACGCACCACGCTATCAGACAAAGAAAATTCCGTGTGCAGGCGCAAATGTACAAAGGACGCACTCATACTTAAAACAAATCCAATTGTTCGAGCCGCTTTTTAACCGGCCCAAAGGATTGACGGTGATGCGGCGTAATGCCGTGCTTTTCTATGGCAGCCAAATGAACTGCTGTGGGGTAGCCCTTGTGATCGGCAAACCCATAATCTGGAAATTGTTGGTGCAGCAGGACCAGCTCGCGGTCGCGGGTGACCTTGGCCAAAATGGACGCGGCACTGATGGCAGCTACGCGACTGTCGCCCTTGACCACTGCCTCAGCGGGATAGCGCCAGGTAGGAATTTTATTGCCATCCACCCACACGTGCTCTGGTTGGATCGCTAGGCCCTCGACGGCCCGGGTCATGGCCAATAGGCTGGCCTGTAGTATGTTAATGCGGTCTATCTCCGCCACCGAAGCGCGCGCAATACAAAACGCGAGTGCTTTGGCCTGAATCTCTACAAATAGCAGCTCGCGCTTTCTCTCAGTCAACTTCTTGGAGTCAGCCAACCCTGCAATGGGCGCAGCTGGATCAAGAATGACAGCCGCCGCTACCACATCACCCGCCAAAGGGCCCCGGCCCACTTCGTCTACACCGGCACCCAAGGCGCCTCCATAGCAACTGATAAAGGGCTCTGGCTTGAACTTGCTCATTATTTAACCAAGGGATATCGCAACTGGAAGCGCGATGATACCACCGGCGCCAAGCATTTGCCCAAACCTTGGGCTACAATAGCGCCCCTGTTCCGCTAGCATCGCACAGAGGCCCCCGCGCGCATGAACAAGCTCAATACCGCCGTTATAGGCGTTGGCTATCTCGGCAAATTCCACGCTCAAAAATACGCCAGTTTGCCCAACAGTCACCTCGTGGCGGTGGTTGACGCCAACGCCGACAATTGCAACGACATTGCCGCACAACACGGCTGCGAAGCATTGACCGACTATCGCGATTTATTCGGGCGCGTGGACGCCGTCAGCATTGCCGCGCCAACGGTATATCACCACCAAATCGCCAAAGATTGCCTAGAGCATGGCATTCATGTGCTTATCGAAAAACCCATTACGGTAACCGTGGCCGAGGCCGATGAACTCATCGAGCTGGCCAAGGCCCGTGGCCTCTTGATTCAAGTGGGTCACCTTGAGCGCTTTAACGCCGCACTGCTGGCCTTGGGCGATCGCTTGGGACACCCCAAATTTATCGAGTCGCACCGGTTGGCACCGTTCAACCCGCGCGCCAATGACGTCAACGTGGTCTTGGATTTGATGATTCACGACATCGACATCATCCAAAATATCGTGGGCGTGCCAGTGAAACAGATTGCCGCCTCTGGCACCAAAGTGCTGACCGAGTCCACCGACATCGCCAACGCCCGCATAGAATTCGAAAACGGCTGTGTCGCCAACGTTACCGCCAGCCGCGTCAGCCTGAAAACCGAACGAAAAATGCGTATTTTTCAGGAGGACTCCTGCATCACCATTGACTTCCAAAACCGTGCACTCAAGCTCTACAGCAAGGGTGACAAGGAAATGTTTCCCGGCATCCCTGAGATTGAAAGCGAAGAGAGCTTGTTCGACAACAATGACGCCCTTAAAGTTGAAATCATTGCATTTTTGGACAGCATTCAGCAGGGCAAGCCCACGCAGGTTAGCGGAGAAGACGGCCGCCGCGCGCTGGCCACAGCACAACAAATTTCACGTTTAATGAAAGATAATTAATTATTTATTTGAGATTGCCCCATGAAAATCCCAATGGTTGATTTGACCGAACAGTACCACCGCCTAAAAGACCAGATAGACGCAGGTATGCGTGAGGCCATGGAAACCGCGGCGTTTATTTTAGGCCCAAATGTTCAGGCATTTGAAAAAGAGGCAGCCGATTACCTTGGCGTTAAACACGCCATCGGCGTAGGCTCCGGTACGGATGCGCTGCACTTGGCATTGCTGTCTCTGGGCATCAAACCCGGCGACGAAGTCATTACCACACCGTTTACCTTTATCGCCACCGCAGAAGCCATTAAATACGTAGGGGCAACGCCAGTATTTGTGGACATCAACCCCGCTACGTTTAACATTGACCTCGCCGAAGTTGAAAAAGCCATCACCGATAAAACCCGCGCGGTCATACCGGTGCATTTGTTTGGCCAACCGGTTGATATGCCTGCACTGAAATCATTGTGTGATACACACAAGTTACACATTGTGGAAGACTGCGCCCAGTCCTTCGGCGCGCACATCAACGGTCGTCAAACCGGCAGTTTTGGCGACTTAGGCGCGTTCAGCTTCTTTCCGTCAAAAAATTTGGGCTGCTATGGCGACGGCGGATTAGTCTCCACCAACTCCGACGAACTTGCGGCGCTGGTAAAGCAATACCGCAATCATGGCAGCAAAATTCAGTATCACCACAGCCTAGTTGGTTACACATCGCGTTTAGATGAACTACAAGCCGTAGTATTGCGGGCGAAGCTGCCATTGATCGATGAATTTAACGATAACCGCCGCCGCGTTGACAGCCTCTACCGGAAACATCTTGCGGGCACAAATGTGCAAACTCCGGCGCAAGACGGCACCGGCAAACACGTATTTCACCAATACTGCTGCCTACATCCCGAGCGCGACAAAATTTTGGAAGCCCTGCGTGCACAGGACATTGCCTGCGCCATTTACTATCCTGTGCCCCTGCACAAACAGGAAGTGTTTGCCGATGACTGCAAAAACGTTTCGCTGCCGGTGACCGAATCTGTTATGCAACATTGTTTCGCACTACCGGTTTATCCAGAACTCACGGAAGACAAAATCGAATTAATTGCCAGCGTGATTAAATCAGCCCTATGAGCCAAACATATTCTGTAATGATCAGTGCCGGAGAGGCATCAGGTGATCTGCATGCAGCCAATTTGGTCAAAGCATTGCACCAATTGGCGCCCAACACGCGCGTAAAAGGCATGGGCTCAGACCTGTTGCGCGAAGCCGGCTGTGACCTGTTAGTAGATTGCGCCGACATTGCCGTGGTGGGCTTGTGGGAAGTGGTGAGGCACTACGGAAAAATTAAAAAGGCACTCAATCTTTTGGTCGATGAGCTAAAGCAATCGCCTCCGGATCTATTGATTTTAGTGGACTACCAAGAGTTCAATTTTCGCCTAGCTGAAAAAGCCAAGGCCATGGGAATCAAGGTGCTGTTTTACATCAGCCCGCAGGTTTGGGCATGGCGCTCTCACCGCGTACACACTATGGCTAAAAAAATTGATCACATGGCCGTGCTATTCCCTTTCGAAGAAAAGTTTTACGAGAATGCAGGCGTGCCGTGCACCTTTGTGGGCCACCCCTTAGTGGATGAAGTACACCCCAATCGCAGTGCCGCTGAATGCTATGAGCGCTATCAACTAGAAAAGGGGCTGCCGACAGTCGGACTGTTTCCCGGCTCCAGAAAAAGTGAAGTGGCGCGAGTGCTGCCCATTTTGCTTGCGTCAGCCAGCGAGCTGCGTAAGACTAAAAACGATGCGCAGTTCATTTTACCCTTGGCCAGCACCATCCAACTCACCGATATTCAACCGCTACTCGCACAATTCCCCGAGCTCCAGGTGCGGGCAATTCGCGATCGCTCCTACAATGTCATGCAGGTGTGCGACGCCATAATGACGGCCTCGGGTACCGCCACCCTTGAAATTGCACTTATGGGTGTGCCCAACACCATTGTCTATAAAATCGCGCCTCTGTCTTACTGGATACTGAAGCGAATGGTTAAGATCGACAACATCGGGCTAGAGAACATTGTCGCGGAAAAACAAATCGTCAAAGAATTCATTCAAGGTGATGCCATACCCAAACACATTGCCGACGAAACACTGCGCTTGTTAGATGATACTGCCTATCGCAACACGATGATTGGCGAGCTCAACAAAGTGCGTGGCAAACTCGGCAAAGAAGGTGGCTCGGTCAATGTCGCGAAACTGGCACTGTCGATGATTGAAGGGCGGAGCTAGCGCCCGCCCAATACTTTATACACGCAACAATCCCCTGCATTGACACCTATACCAATGGCGCCCAAATATTCGGGCCAACGGGCCGATCGGTTGACAAATCTTGCCCACTCATTGTCGCCACGGCGGCCACCGCATCGGCGATGGTGTCGACGTCCTGTAGCGTCATAGCGGGGTGAAAACTGATGCGAACCCAACCGGGCTTATCGGCACCTGCATCTTCATCAAGCTGATTGGTGATGGCCCGCGAGGCACAGCGATCGATACCCAGAAGAATGTGGCCATAGGTCCCCGCACAAGCGCAGCCGCCGCGCGCCTGAACACCAAATCGATCACTTAAAAGTCGCACCGCTGTTTGATAGTGCACCTTATCAAACACAATGGAAAAAATACTCAACCGCTGACGGTGTTGCGACGCTAAGATTTGCACGTCAGACATAGCATCCAAGCGCTCAAAAAATCGGGCGTTCAGCGCAGCCTCACTCCGATGAATCCGCTCGACGCCCATGGATTCTTTGAGCTGGATGGCCAACGCGGTTTTCAAGGTTTGTAATATTCCTGGCGTACCCCCATTCTCGCGCTGCGCTATATCATTGATAAAGCGGTGCTCTCCCCACGGATTGGTCCACACCACCGTACCGCCACCCGGCTGTTCGGGCACCTGATTGCGATAGAGTTTACTGGAAAATATCAGCACGCCTTGACTACCTGGGCCGCCTAAAAACTTATGGGGCGAAAAGAATATAGCGTCCAGTGACTCACGCTCATTCGGGTGCATATCGATGGCATCATAGGGCGCTGAGGCAGCGAAATCCACAAAGCAAAGCCCGCCGTGATCATGCATCAGCCCGGCAATTTCTCGATAGGGCGTGCGCACGCCGGTAACATTACTAGCCGCTGTCACAGAGGCCATTTTTACCCGCTGCGACGATTCACCGGCGAGATCGGCAGCCAACCATGCAAGATCGATTTCATCGAACCCCACCGTGGGAATCATGCGCACCTCCGCTAGGCTTTCCAACCACATGGTGTGGTTGCTGTGGTGCTCACGGTGGGTGATATACACCAAGGGGCGCGCCCCTCCCTTGCGGCCCAAGGCCGCCAAGACTGAAGGCTTGTGTTGCTCATGTGCCCACCAACCCATCATCCGGATCAATTTGCCCAAGGCGCCGGTCATGCCACTGCCGGTGGATAGCAGAACGTCTGTGGGGGCCGCATTGACGTGGTCCTTTATTCGCGCCTCCGCCTGCTGCAGCCAATGGGTCATCATGCGCCCGCTTAAACTGTCTTCGGTGTGGGTATTGGCCATAAAAGCGCCAATGTGTTCCGACAAACGCATCTCAATGGGGCGGTATAGTCGGCCACTGGCCGTCCAATCCGCATAGAGAAAACTACCGGACGCTGGATTGACAATCCCGGCGCGCACGCGGGTCCAAAGATCCTCATCAGTTTGGTGCGCAACCTCAGGGGCGTTAGATAGCATTGTCAGATTCTCGCTGGGGCAACCCATCCGGTCGCCGTGAATTTCTAGCTATTTTATGCTTGGATAGCCCGAAATATTTGCCTAAAAATACCTCAATCACCTATAACTAGGGTATTATTTACCCTAATGTAAGGATATTTAGGAATTTTATGCTGGATAGTGTAGACCGCCAAATCCTATCCCTGCTTCAACGAGATGCGACCTTGTCGGTGCAGGCCATTGCTGAACGAATCAATCTGACCACCAGCCCTTGCTGGCGACGCATTCAGCAGCTTGAGGCGCAGGGGTTCATCCAACAGCGGGTGGCACTGCTTTCACGCGAAAAGCTCGATCTGGGAGTAGACGTCTTTGTATTCATTCGCACCGATCAACACAACGACGAATGGCTGAATGAATTTTCTCGGGCATTGCAGAATATGCCCGAAGTGATGGAGGCCTATCGCATGAGTGGCGATGTTGATTATTTATTGAGGGTGGTGGTATCGGACATCAAAGCTTATGACGCCTTTTATAAGCGGCTTGTCAGCCAAGTGAAACTTGCCGATGTGAGTTCAAGTTTTGCCATGGAAAGCATGAAGTACACCACTGCTCTGCCACTTTAAGATCGCCATTTGTCGGTCGGCCTCATTAATTTGAGGCATACACCTTTACGGCGCTCACTCACCTTTTACGTTTAGGTGGGTAGTATTTAGGCTCGCCTTCTGGGCGCGTTTTAAACCGTCGATGAACCCATAGATATTGCTCCGGCACACGGCGAATTTGCGCTTCCAGCAAGTCATTTACCCGCTGCACATCGGCCTGCTCATCGTCACTAGGAAATTGCTCTAGGGGGGCACCTAAGGTCAATTTGTAACCCTGCAGCCCCGGCAATCGAACAAAATCCATCATAATGACGCGCGCCTTGCCCAGCTTTGCAAATCGAGAGGTCGCGGTTACGGTAGCGGCTTTGACACCAAAAAAACTGGCCCATACCCCCTGCTTAATCCCGTAATCCTGATCGGGCGCGTATAGTACTCGGCTGCCCTGACGCAAGAACCGGAGCATGGTGCGCACTTCTTTGCGCTCAAAGGCCTCACACGCCTCATTCATCCGCTCGCGGCACTTGCGCTGAACAAAATCCATCACCAAGTTCTTATGGCGGCGATACATGCCCGCGAAAGGATGAAAAATCGTCGCGGCGACCACGGCTAACTGCACACTGCTCGTATGGCGCGTCACGATTATGGCCCCTTGGTCGCCCAGCGCAGTAATATGCTCCAACCCTTCCACCGCAATCAAATTGCGCAACCTGCTACGCGGCATGAACCAGCCCATGTTTTGCTCGATCAGACCGATACCCATGGCCTCCATATTAGCGCGCAGCAACCGGGTTCGCTCTGCCTCGGTTAAATCTGGAAAGCACAATGCGAGATTGATCGCAGCCACCGCTCGACGATCACGAGCGAAGTGATGGAACAATATGCCAATGCCTCGCCCCATCGCCAATTGAACGCGGTACGGCAAACAAGCAGTGAGCGCACACAAACCAAAGGCGCACCACAAAAACCAATAGCGAGGATGCAACATAGCAAATGAAAACTCTGGGCGGGACGAATCCATTACTTCACAATTCCGCGCGCACTGTTTTCGATAAAGCTTACAAACTCGGCCACGGCATCATACTGTGCGATCAACGGTTCGAGCTTTTCAAAGGCTTGCTGGCGGGAGTGACGGTTGCGCACCATTAACTTGTACGCCGTTAAAATGGCAGCAATACAGTCGGCGCTAAAGCCTTTGCGCTTCAGACCCACTTTATTAATTCCATAGGAACGTGCGTAATTTCCAGACACGATGACAAAGGGCGGGACATCGCGATTGATCGCTGCGCCCATACTGGTAAATGCATGGGACCCCAGCGCTGTAAACTGGTGGACTAGCGTAAATCCACCCAAGGTGCACTGGTCGCCCACAGTGACATGGCCAGCCAAGGATGCAGAGTTAGCAAATACATTTTTGCTCCCCACCGCGCTGTCGTGCCCAATATGGCAATAGGCCATAAACAAATTATCATCACCAATCTGCGTCAAGCCCCCGCCCTTGGTGGTGCCGCGATTAAATGAAACATATTCGCGAATGATGTTGCGATCACCGATTTCCAGGCGTGTGCCCTCACCCTTGTAACTGAGGTCCTGAGGCTCTTCACCCAATGACGCAAATTGAAATATCCGATTGTCTTTACCAATAGCCGCAGGACCGTGAATAACCACATGGGAGCCGATGCGGGTGCCACCGCCAATGGTTACGTCGCCGCCTATAACCGTGTAGGGACCGATGCGAACATCGTCAGCGATGCGCGCTGAGGGATCAATAATTGCAGATGGGTGAATCATGGAGACTAACTCAGCGCACTATGCCCCGCTCAGAGCTGCGCAGTGAATCTATCAGTGCCGTGAGCGCGGCTTCGTTGACGGCCATTTCTTCAAGGCTTGCCAGGGCTTCTTCCAGACGCAATCCACGCCGGTAGATCAGTTTAAATGCTTTGTTTAACGTGGCGAGTTGCTCTTTACTAAAACCGCGACGCCGCAATCCCTCGGTATTAATGCTCTTTGCTTCGGCGGGGTTGCCTGAAACAGTTACATACGCAGGAACATCTTTACCTATGGCCGACCCCATGGCCGTAAAAGCGTGCGCGCCAATTTTGCAAAATTGATGAACAAGCGTGAAACCACCTAAAATTGCCCAATCGCCAACATGAACATGCCCGGCAAGGGCGGCGTTATTCACTATGACGCAATGATTACCCACCACACTGTCGTGCCCCACATGTGCATAGACCATCAGTAAATTATGGTTGCCAATGGTGGTTTCGCTGCGATCTTGTACCGTGCCCCGGTGCAATGTTACGCCTTCACGAATAACATTGTGATCACCTATCACCAGTCGCGTAGGCTCACCGTTGTACTTCAAATCGGGCGTCGCTTCTCCCACGCTGGCGAACTGAAAAATGTGATTGTGCTTACCGATTTGCGTGGGGCCTTTGATCACGACATGGGACTCGATGATACAACCGCTATCGATTTCCACCCCAGGACCAATTACCGAAAAAGGGCCCACCTGCACATCGGGCGCAAGTGTAGCGGAGGGGTCAACAATAGCGCGCGGATCTATCAAGCCAACATCCTTCTAATAAAATGCCCAAACGCTGCTTCGCTTGGCTCGGATCTCATAGGCAATATCGCCCCCAGTAGAAATCCCTAAAATTTAAATAGCCAACTAAAACAGACTCTCGATTATAGATAATTACACCTGACGGTCTGCACACAAAATCAAAGCAGAAGCCACTAACTGACCATCGACGGTGGCCTTGCAATCAAATTTCCAAATGCCGCGCTTTGCAGACACTACCCTAGACTCGAGCCGCAGCTGATCTCCGGGCACTACTTGTCGCTTGAAGCGCACATCGTCGATGCCGGCAAAAAGATAGATTGAGCCATCTGCTGGACGCTTATCCAAAGTCTTAAACCCTAGAATTCCAGACGCCTGCGCTAATGCTTCGATAATCATGACGCCCGGGAAGATTGGCGCCTGTGGAAAATGCCCATTGAATACATCCTCATTCGCGGATACATTTTTTATGGCGACAATGTGCTCACCCTCTACCAATTCGAGTACCCGATCCACCAACAGGAAGGGGTAGCGATGAGGCAGGTATTCCTTAATTTCTTTGATGTCCATCATATCGGTACCTTAGCGTGTTCTTGTACTCCCCGCAAAATACAGGCAATACACAGTAAATTATTAGAGCCCTAGCGGTGCTTCTCTAAATCGCGCACTCGCTTAGCCAATTTATCCAGCTGTCCAAAGCGCGCTGCTTGACGACGCCAATCGGGCGTTGCCAACATCGGCGTGCCCGACGACCAGGCACTACCGGCTTCAGTAATTGATTTAGTAACCACAGTGCCGCCCGACACATGCACGCCATCCGCAATAGTGATGTGTCCGGTGATCGCAACACAGCCCGCAATGGTACAGCGCGCGCCAATGTGCGTAGAGCCGGCCACCGCGGTATGTGCCGCGATAGCGGTATGATCGCCAATCACCACGTTGTGGCCTATTTGGATCAAATTATCGAGCTTCACATCGTTGCCAATAATGGTATCGTCCAATGCGCCACAATCGATACAGGTATTTGCGCCAATTTCTACCTGATTACCGATGCGCACACCTCCTAGCTGATGGACTTTAAGCCAATCCTCACCGGTTGGTGCAAAACCAAAACCATCGGCGCCAATGACAACACCACTGTGCAGGATACAGTCCTCACCGATTGAAACCTGGCCATACAGGGTGACGTTTGCCGCCAAACGCGACCTAGTGCCAACAACTGAATTTGACCCCACCACACTGGCGGCACCAATTATGGCTTGCGCCTCAATTCGGGCACCTGACGCTATAACAGCACGGGGCCCAATAGTCGCCTGAGGGTGCACAAATGCGTCAGCTGCCACCTCGGCACTGGGGTGCACGCCACCCGCTGAGTGTGGGGCAGGCGCAAATAACGCAGTAATTTTGGCGTAACATTGGTAGGGGTCACGGTGTAACAATGCATTCCCAGCAAACTGATCGGCCATCTTCGGATGCAATACAACAATACCCGCGCCCGTATTTTCTAGGAATTTAGCGTAGCGTGGATTCGCAAGAAAGCTTAATTCTGTTGACCTCGCCTGCGACAAGGTTGCAAGGCGCTCTACCGGGTGGTCAGGGTTGCCACGCCATTCAGCTCCGACAAGTTGCGCCAATTCAGACAAGGTATATTTGGCCACCATTTTCACCCTTTATTGATCGAATGAATTACACCCCACATTGAGCATATTTGCTCAACCTCAAAAGCCGGAAAAGGCGAACCCCGAAAGGTATCGCCTTTTCAATGCATGCCGCGGCCTTACGACCGAGCCACGTTTACTATTTGGCCTTGTTCAGCTTCTCAGTAACCTTAGCGGTAATATCAAGCGAGGGCTCAGCATAGTACGCAGTTTGCGTGCTCAACACGAGGCCAATACCCTCAGCACTGATCACATCTTTGAGGGCTACTTGGGCCTTTGGATTAAGTTCTTCCATCACGCGCTGGGCAGTTGCATTGCGCTCGGCCTGCAACTTCTTAACAACCAACTCCAGATCGGCGCGAGCGTATTCCATTTTCTTACGATGTTCAGCCGCTTGCTCTTGATTCCAAGTTACGCCATTTTTTTCAGCTTCCTTGGCCATCTTCTGCAGCTCGGCACGCAACGACTCAAACTTGGCCTGCATAGAGGCAAACTCAGAGTTAGCCTGCATATCTTGCATGCGCTTTTTTGCAACATCGGTATTCAAAATCGCCGACTGCAAGTCAAACACAACCACCTTGTCTGCTGCCATGGCTAAAGGTGCAGCTAATAATGCGACAGTCAAAATTAAAATTGAATTCAGTTTAGACACTTTTATTCTCCGTTCTACTAATGTGTGCTACACCAAGGCGCAGCGCTGAGTTTTCCTGAATTTAAAATGCGGTACCCAGTGAAAACTGGAAAGTCTCGCGCTCATCTTCTGGATTATATTGGAAAGGCCGCGACAAACTAAAGGTCAAAGGTCCAAATCCACTAATCCATGTCAAACCAATGCCGTAAGAGGCCGACAGCTTGCCTGGGTCTACGTCAAAACAGTTTTGCTGATAAAAACCGCAGTTGGTGTTAAATACGTTACCTGTGTCCACAAAGAACGCTGTTTGCAGCATACGCTGATCTTCAATAAACGGCAGCGGGAACAGCAATTCAACACTGCCTTCGATCAACACGTTACCACCGAAGGGCAGATCATCGCGGCCAATTACACTGGCGCGCAATTTATCCTGAATACAAACATCAGCACCCTGTTTATAAATAACGTCCCGGGTTTGGTCACACAAAATGTAGCCACCCTGGAAAGTATCGTAGCTGCCATCGCCATCGGTATCTTCTGCACCTACGCCCGGGCCCTGGGCACCAAAATAGGGGCCAACCACATCGTAAGTAGCCGCCGGCGTACTGCGCGGGCCAAGAGTGTTGCGCTTAAAGCCCCGCACCGAGCCGAAGCCACCGGCATAGAAGTGCTCAAAGAACGGCAGAATGCTGGTTTTGCCGTAGGAATCTGCGTAGCCAAGATCACCCCTGAAACGCAGGGTAAAATCGCCATAAATTGGCTGGAAATATTGGCCCGAGTAGCGGAGCTTATAAAACTCCATGTCGCTGCCGGGTACTGAAAACTCCAACGACAGATTGTGCGACGAACCACGGGTTGCCAGCTGACCACGGTTTAATGTGGACTTCGCCCAAGACAGCGTAAACGGGAAGCTGTCGAAGCGGTCGCCGTTGGCATCAATAAAGCCTTCCGGGTTGTTCAGTGTGTTGACAACTTCGTCAATGGGGCTACTGAAATCTAGAGCAGGTGCGCCACCCGAGATGGGGTTTGTATTAGCGGCATTCACTTCATCAATGAGCGTTTGCAGATCTGATTCGGTGATGAAATTGCTATCAATACCTTCAATGAGATTCGGACTTCGTCTAATCTCCTGTACTGCGCGACTGCCAGTCTTAATATACATGTTGGTATAACCAATACCAAAACCTAAACGCTCAACCTCTGAAATGGGGTAGCCAAAATTCAAATTCGCGCCGTAGGTGTTGGTAGAATAGCTGGCAACGTTAATCTGACTAAAATCGGTGGCGCGGTAGAACACACTGAATCCACGACTGACGCCATCAACCGTGAAATAGGGATCCATATAATTGAAGCTATATACCTGTTGATATTTGCTGGTGTTAACCGAAATACCCACGCGTTTACCGGTGCCAAGCCAATTGTTTTGCTGAATATTACCGCCAAGCACCAAGCCTGTGCCCTGTGCATAGCCGACAGTCGCGCCAATGGATCCTGAAGGCTGCTCTTCAACGGTATACTCTACGTCTACCAAATCAGCTGTGCCAGGCACTTCGTTAGTTTCGACTTGGACTTCTTTAAAAAATCCCAAGCGCTCAAGCTTTAACTTCGAATATTCGATGTCCGTATTTTTAGCTGAAGCGCCTTCCATCTGACGCATTTCCCGGCGTAAGACTTCGTCTTTAGTCTTGGTGTTGCCACGGAATTCAACCCGGCGCACATAGGCGCGCTTGCCTGGATCGATGAAGAAAGTCACATCCACCAATCCTGTTTCTTGATTTAATTCGGGTATACCTTTTACCTCGGCAAAGGTATACCCTTCGTTGCCTAAACGTTTAGTGATGTAATCCGAGGTTGTGGTCATCAACACCTGTGAAAAGGTATCGCCTTCACGCACCAACACCAGCATGCGAATATATTCTTCAGGCAAAATTGGATCGCCAGCCAACTCCACCTTGCCAATTTTAAATACTTCACCTTCTTCAATATTAACGGTGATGTAAACCGATTCTTTGTCAGGGCTTACTGAGACTTGGGTCGAAGGCATTCTGAATTTCAAATAGCCGCGATCCATATAGTGTGATTCAAGGCGCTCTATATCGCCCGTCAGTTTTTCACGCGCATATTTGTTGTCACTGGTAATCCAACTTAGCCAACCCGTAGATTTAAGTTCAAATAAGTCCAGAAGTTCATCGTCATCGAAGGCGTTATTGCCGACGAGATTAATGTGCTCGATCGAAGCGACTTTGCCTTCATCGATGGTAATTTGCAGCTTCACCTGATTGCGCGGTAGATCAATAACTTCCGTTTTAACGCTGGCACTGTAGCGACCTTGAGCGACATACTGGCGCTGAAGCTCCTGCCCAAGTCCTTCAAGTGTCACGCGCTTGAAGATTTGTCCTTCCGATAAGCCGTTATCACGCAGGCCCTTCATGAGATCTTCGGTTTTGATGGCTTTATTGCCTTCAAGCACGATTTCGCTAATGGCTGGCCGCTCCTTCACGGTGATAACCAGTACCCCCTCATCACGACCTATTTGAATATCGGCAAAATAGCCCGTCGCAAATAGAGAGCGGGTCGCCTCTTGAATTTCAACGGTATCCATAAAGTCGCCGATACGCACAGGCAGCGCGGCAAAAACAGAGCCGGCGGAAACCCGCTGTAATCCTTCGACACGAATATCGGTGACACGGAAACTTTCGGCTAAAACCACTGATGAGAGAATCAGGGAGGCAATAAGTAAGACAAGACGCTGCATAATTTCTGTTCTAATTTATTAATTCAGTGCTGCAAATATGACGGATCGAATGATTCAAAGCCGCATGATGTCGTTGTAGACCGCTAACATCATGACACCTAAAACCATCAATAGACCCAGTTGATAGCCGAACATTTGGACCTTTTCTGGGACAGGGCTGCCTTTCACCAGCTCTATCAGGTAATACATCAAATGACCGCCATCCAATACCGGAATGGGCAAGAGATTAAACACGCCCAGACTGACGCTGAGCAGGGCCAAAAAGCCGACATAGTACTCCCAACCGGCCTTTGCCGAAGCGCCCGCCACTTTAGCAATGGTTATGGGGCCACTCAAGTTTTTAGTGGATATTTCACCAACTAACAATTTCTTGACGGAAAGCAAGACAAAACCCGAGGTTTCCCAAGTTTTTTCCACGCCCCGCCACAATCCCTGCGCCAAGTTATACTGCTTGTGACGCAAATAACCTTCCGGCCATGTTGGGGTCTCCGGCGCTACTCCAACCTGTCCAACCCACTGGCCATCGCGCTCTACGCGCTCGGGGGTCACAGGCAAACTCAGGCGTTCGACACCTCGCTCCAAGGTAAGTTCAATTGATTGCGCCGGTCTGGCCCGCACATAGTTCGCAAACGCACTCCAATCCGCCACCGGCTCGCCATCCACGGCAACTATCCAATCGCCCGCCTGAAGCCCGGCGATTGCAGCCGGCGATTCGGGCAGCACCTGCGCCAACTTGGCCTGGTACACCGGTCGGAAGGGCGTTAGCCCTATGCCTGCCAATACATCGGGCTCATCCTCGTCCACCAGCCAATCAGCCAGCTCTGCTTCAGAAATGTATTCCAAGGATGAATTTGGATAGCGGACGGTGAATGTAATGCGACCAGTCTCGCCCAATCGCTCCAACAACTGCTGGTGCACCGCCTGCCAAGAATCTGTGGCCTCGCCGTCCACGGCGATAATCTCTTGCCCAGCCTCAATGCCGGCTTTTGCGGCAATAGAATCCGACTGCACAGCACCAATCACCGGGGCAACTTGCGTGACGCCGGGCATCACCATAATCCAGAACAACACGATGGCGAGCAGAAAGTTGGCAACTGGGCCCGCGACAACCACCGCTATCCGCGCCAATACGGACTTTTGGGTAAAGGCCTGTTTCAGCAGGTGCTCGGGCACATCACCTTCGCGCTCGTCGAGCATTTTGACATACCCCCCCAAGGGGATAGCGGCAATACAGAATTCGGTACCCTGCTTGTCATACCAACTCACGAGCGGCTTTCCAAAACCCACAGAGAAGCGCAGCACCTTGATGCCACAGCGCCTAGCCACCCAAAAATGGCCATATTCGTGGATGGTCACCAGTAGGCCGAGGGCCACGATAAACCAAACAATTGTCTCTACATGCGCCATTTTAAACTCCGGGCCAACGCTAACGTCTGGCCAAATTCTATTTAGCTACCCTGTAACAGGTGTTCGGCACGCTCGCGCGCCATCGCATCAACGGCTAAGACTTCGTCAATGCTCACAGGTTCCGCGTGTTGCACTTGCTGCAGGACTTGCTCACAAATTCTTGCAATGCCACTAAACGGCAATTTTTCGCTTAAAAACGCATCGACGGCCACTTCGTTGGCGGCATTCAACACTGTGGGTGCCGCCCCATTTTGCGCTGCCTCATAGGCCAACCGCAGGCATGGAAAGCGCGTCATATCAGGCGCCTCGAAATCCAGCTTGGCTGTGGCGATCAAATCCAACGGCGGCACACCGGAATCTATGCGCTCAGGCCACGCCAACGCGTGGGCAATTGGCGTGCGCATATCCGGGTTCCCCATCTGCGCCAGTACCGAGCCATCCACATACTGAACCATGGAATGGATAACACTCTGCGGATGAATCACCACCTCCACATGAACCGCGGTGGTGCGAAACAGCCAGCAGGCTTCGATAAGCTCCAAGCCCTTATTCATCATGGTGGCGGAATCTACCGAGATTTTTCGACCCATAGACCAATTGGGGTGGGCGCAGGCTTGCGCTGGCGTCACCGCAGCCAAGGCATCGAATTCCCAAGTGCGAAACGGTCCGCCAGAGGCGGTTAGCAGTATTTTACTGACGCCAGCGCCGACGGTTGATGTGTATCGCTCGGGCAGACACTGGAAAATGGCATTGTGCTCTGAATCAATGGGCAATAGCGTTGCCCCACTGGCAGCGACGGCCTCCATAAACAGGTGCCCCGCCATAACCAGCGCTTCTTTATTGGCCAATAAGACTTTTTTACCCGCATTTACAGCCGCCAAAGTGGGCAAAAGACCCGCCGCACCGACTATTGCGGCCATGACCACCTGAACCTCCGCCGCCTTGGAGACTTCAGCCAGGGCCGCTTCTCCAGCCAGCACGGTAGTATCTGTATCGCGCAGTGCGTGCCGTAACTCCTCCGCGTATTGCTCGTCTGCGATGACGGCATAGCGCGCTGTATGTGTGATGGCCAATGCAGCCAGCGACTGCCATTGTCGAGCAGCCGTGACCGCGTACACCTGATAACGATCCGGATGGCGCGCCACCACATCCAAGGTACTTAAACCGATGGAGCCCGTTGCGCCAAGAATGGTAATGCTCTGGGGCTTCATACCAGACTGAACCCGGTCATCAAAATGCCCAACGCCATGACTGGAGCCGCTGCAGTAATGCTGTCGATTCGATCTAATACTCCACCATGTCCGGGCAATAACTGGCTACTGTCTTTAATACCGCGATGTCGTTTCAACATACTTTCAACGAGATCGCCCAGAACAGAGACCAAGCTCGCGGGGATGATAATCGCCAACAACAACGGGAGTCGCCCCTCGCCCAACCACAATCCCAGCAAGATTGCCCACAATATATTGGTTACTAAGCCGCCCCAGAATCCCTCCCACGTTTTGCCTGGACTCACCTGAGGCGCCAGCTTGTGCTTGCCAAATTTTCGGCCGACAAAATAGCCACCAATGTCTGCACCGGCGACCACGGCGACGACCATAAGCATTAGCCATGCACCCGCGGGCTGCTCGCGCAAATAGCACAGCGCCAACCACGCGGGCACCATTACCAGCCAACCGATGAGTAAACGCGGCAAGCGCGCGCCCCACAACAGCGAACTGGAGGGATAACCTTGCACCCAAAGCAGCGACAGGGCCCACCAGCCACTGCCAATCATCAGCAAATTCCTCAGCCACTGCGTATCCAACTCGTGACTAAGGCCAACCAAATAACCCGCCGCCGCCATAATGCCGGCGGTGACAACCACATAGGCGCCGCGCAGCGTATAACTCGTAACGCCTGCTAAATTGGACCACTCCCAAGTAGCGATGAGAACCGCCGTGGCCAGCAACAATTGAAACAGCGACGTCGGCAAATAATGCAACGCTGCCAGCAGAACAGCCACAATCAATAACGCTGTAATTATGCGTTGCTTAAGCACGCACAGCCTCCTCAACTTGGTCGCCATTTAAGCCAAAGCGGCGTTGGCGACCGTAAAAATCCTGCGCGGCTAGGTGCAGAGACTGGTCATCAAAATCGGGCCAGAATTGCTCACTGAAATACAGCTCGGCATACGCTGCCTGCCACAATAAAAAATTACTGATGCGGTATTCACCACCGGTTCTTATCAAAAGATCTAACGCTGGCAAATCCGCCAACTGGGTGTGCGCGTGCAGACACTGGTCATCAATGTCAGCAGGTTGCAGTTCACCAGCAGCCACTTGTACTGCGACAGCCCGCGCCGCATTGGCGATGTCCCACTGGCCACCGTAGTCCGCAGCAATAACGAGCCGGGTTGTACCCGCGCTCGTCAAGGTTTCTGCGTCTTCGATCGCGTTTAGAATTTTGGGGCCGAAGCGATCGCGCCGGCCAATAACCTGCAGACGTACACCTTCGTCGTGCAACTTGCGCGCCTCGCGCTGGAGATAGAGTTGGAACAAGGACATCAACGCCTCCACCTCTTTGGCGGGGCGCTGCCAGTTTTCGCTGCTGAATGCGAACAGCGTTAATACCTCGACGCCCTCTTTTTGGCAGGCACGCATAACATCTCGTATGCGTTCAACACCGGCCTTGTGGCCAGCGACTCCGGGTAGTTTGCGCTGTTTTGCCCAGCGATTGTTGCCATCCATAATGATGCCAACATGGCGTAAACGATTGCTTGTCACACAAATCTCCAGGCAATTAAATCGCCATCAGATCCTGTTCTTTCGCCGCCAACGCTTTATCGACTTCAGCAACATACTTATCGGTGATCTTTTGAATTTCGTCAGCTGCGCGACGCTCGTCATCTTCACCAATTTCTTTATCGTTAACGAGCCCCTTCACTTGCGCCAAGGCATCGCGACGCACATTGCGAATAGACACCCTCGCATTTTCTGCCTCAGCCTTGGCTTGCTTGGTAAAACCTTTACGCGTTTCTTCCGTGAGTGCTGGCATAGGCAAGCGAATGACGCTACCGGCAGTAGAGGGATTGAGTCCTAAATCGGACTTCATGATGGCGCGCTCAATCTCGGGCACCAAGTTTGGCTCCCACGGAGTCACCGACAGTGTGCGGCCATCCTCAACAGAGATATTCGCCACCTGACTCAAAGGCGTGTTTGAGCCATAGTAGTTCACCTGGATCGAATCCAGCAGGCTGGGGTGCGCGCGGCCGGTACGAATTTTATTGAAATTGTTGCTCAGCGCCTCTAACGCTTTTTGCATTCTACTTTCAGCATCTTTTTTAATATCGTTGATCATTGATCGTCCCCTTTTTTGCTTTCTTCTATAAGCGTGCCTTCTTCATTGCCAACGGCGATATTCAGCAACGCACCCGCTTTATTCATTTTGAACACGCGTACCGGCATGTCGTGCTCGCGACACAAACATATGGCCGTCAGGTCCATGACCTGTAATTTTTTGTTCAGCACTTCATCGTAAGTGAGCTGGTCGTACTTGGTCGCACTGGAGTCTTTCATGGGGTCGGCGGTATAGACGCCGTCAACCTTAGTGGCCTTCAGGACGATATCGGCCTCTACTTCAATGCCCCGCAAACAAGCGGCGGAGTCAGTAGTAAAGAATGGATTGCCCGTACCTGCGGAGAAGATGACCACCTCGCCGCCCTTGAGGAAGCGAATAGCGCGGCGGCGGTCGTAGTGCTCGACAATGCCACTCATCGGAATGGCGGACATGACCCGCGAAGAGATATTGCTCCGCTCAAGGGCGTCGCGCATTGCCAGGGCATTCATGACGGTGGCCAGCATACCCATGTGGTCACCGGTCACTCGATCGAGACCTGCGGCGGAGAGGGCTGCACCACGAAACAGGTTGCCACCGCCGATTACGAGACCCACCTGAACGCCAATACCCACTAACTGGCCAATTTCCAAGGCCATTTTGTCGAGCACTTTGGGGTCAATTCCGAACCCCTCCTGCCCCATCAGCTCTTCACCGCTGAGTTTCAACAAAATGCGTTTGTACTTTTTGTCCCGACTACTGGCCATGGTCCGCTCCGCGCTCAAAAAATTCGTGGCAGTTTAACAGCAAAAAGAGGCTGGGTGCGACACCCAACCTCTTCTTTTACAACGCCCCCAACCCACGCAAGCCGAGGGTTTTAAAGGCATTAGCCCTTAGAAGCTTCAACCTGAGCGGCAACTTCTGCGGCGAAATCCACCTCGGCTTTCTCGATGCCCTCACCCACTTCAAAGCGTGTAAATGCAACGATCTCAGCACCGGCGTCTTTTACCAGCTTGCCAACGGTCAATTCTGGGTTCTTAACAAAAGCCTGCTCAGTCAAGCTGACTTCTTTCAGGAACTTGTTGATGCGGCCGACCATCATCTTTTCAACGATCTCAGCGGGCTTGCCCGCCATGTCTGGCTGCGCCTTGATGATGTCCTTTTCCTTCTCGACAACTTCTGCAGCTACTTGATCGGGGTTAACCACCTGTGGGTTTACCGCGGCAACGTGCATTGAAACGTCTTTGGCCAGCTCAACGTTGCCACCCTTCAACTGGGTGATCACGGCAATACGGTTGTTGGAGTGAACGTAGGCACCTACACAACCACCGGCCGCATCTACCGCAACGATGCGGCGCACGCCGATGTTTTCACCGATCTTTTGAACCAGCGCAGAACGGGCATCTTCCAGCTCGCCCGCCATCAGGGCGGCGACGTCGGTTTGCTTGTCTGCGAAGGCCTTATCTACAACCTTGCCAACGAAGGCCAAGAAGTTTTCGTCGCGGGCAACGAAGTCAGTTTCAGAGTTAACTTCAACCACAACGCCGAAGCTACCATCGTCGGCTACTTTTACCGACACAACGCCATCAGCAGCGGTACGGTCGGCTTTCTTTGCCGCTTTCAGGCCAGAGGCCTTACGCAGGTTGTCGATGGCCAGTTCGATATCACCTTCGGACTCAACCAGTGCTTTTTTGCACTCCATCATGCCCAAACCCGTGCGCTCGCGCAGTTCTTTTACCAGTGAAGCAGAGATAGCTGACATAAACCTATCCTCTTAAATTAAATAACTGTTCATGGGAAAAAGGGGGCCAAGCCCCCTTTCCTAGGCGCTCGCCACCAAGGGCGTGCGCGTGATAAGACGTCGAATTACTTAGCCGCAGCTTCGTTCGCTTCTACGTACTCATCTTTGTTTACAACTGCCGCACCACTGGCCGCGATACCTTCCAAGCAGGCATCAGCCGCAGCGGTCACGTACAATTTCACGGCGCGGATGGCGTCATCGTTACCAGGAATAACAAAATCAACGCCGTCTGGGTTGCTGTTGCTATCCACGATACCGAAAACAGGAATACCCAAATTGTTGGCCTCCTGAATGGCGATGCGCTCGTGATCAACGTCGATTACGAACAGCGCGTCCGGCAGACCGCCCATATCCTTGATACCACCGATAGAGTTTTCCAGCTTGTCCATCAAGCGAGTGCGCATCAGCGCCTCTTTCTTGGTCAGCTTATCGAAGGTACCGTCTTGGCTCTGTGCTTCGAGCTCGCGGAAGCGCTTAATAGACTGGCGAATGGTTTTGTAGTTAGTCAGCATTCCGCCCAACCACCGGTGGCTAACGAAAGGCTGGCCAGCGCGCTGAGCCTGCTCTTTAATCACCTTTTGCGCTGCGCGCTTGGTGCCAACAAAAAGAATCTTCTTCTTTTGGGCAGCCATTGCCTTCAGAGCGTCCAATGCGCTATTGAAAGCGGGCACAGTGTGCTCGAGGTTGATGATGTGAATTTTGTTGCGAGCACCAAAGATGTATTTACCCATCTTTGGGTTCCAGTAGCGGGTTTGGTGGCCAAAGTGCACACCAGCCTGCAGCATTTCGCGCATGCTTACTTGAGACATATCAGTTTCCTTTCGGGTTGAGCCTCCATGACCCCCACCGACCAACCCTCAACCCTTTAAATTCAAGGCTTTCAGGCACCCAGGTCAGGCGTGACGGACCATGTGTGACGTTAAGATAAATTCGCTAGATCATTCCAGCGGCGCGCTTTATACCACAAAGCGGCCCAAACACAAAGAAAAACCGTCCTGACAGAGCCTGCCGACGACCCTTAAAGTGGGGTACAATGCGGCCTTTTCCGCCCTGTGTAGGGCACATCCGCAGTCAAGGAACCCCTGAACCATGTCCGCCACCATCCGAACCCCCGACGAAATCGCCAAAATGCGGATCGCAGGCCGCATGGCCGCCGAGTGTCTCGAAATGATTGAGCCCCACGTGGTGCCCGGTGTCACCACCGAGGCCCTGGACAAGCTGATTCACGACCACATCGTGGAAAAGCAGAACGCCATCCCCGCCTGCCTAGGCTACAAGGGCTTTCCCAAATCCGTGTGCACCTCCGTCAATGAAGTGATTTGCCACGGCATCCCCTCTGAGAAGAAGGTGCTCAAAAAGGGCGATATCATCAACATTGATGTCACCGTCATCTACGACGGCTACTTTGGCGACACCAGCAAAATGTATTTCGTAGGCGATGTACCGAGCCACGCACAACGCCTGGTGCAGGTCACCCAAGAATGTCTCTACAAGGCGATCGAGCTAGTGAAGCCCGGCTGCCGCCTCGGGGATATCGGCGCAATCATCCAGCAGCACGCCGAAAGCAACTACTATTCAGTGGTGC
The DNA here is from genome assembly GCF_014192475.1 of Simiduia aestuariiviva. Taxonomy (GTDB): domain Bacteria; phylum Pseudomonadota; class Gammaproteobacteria; order Pseudomonadales; family Cellvibrionaceae; genus Simiduia; species Simiduia aestuariiviva. The sequence continues at coordinate 1,121,311 of NZ_JACHXZ010000001.1, read as the reverse complement.
GCGAATACTGCGGCCACGGCATTGGCGATGTGTTCCACGAAGACCCGCAAATCCTGCACTACGGTACAGCCGGCACTGGCATGGAGCTAAAAGAAGGCATGTGCTTCACCATTGAGCCCATGGTCAATGCGGGCAAGCCAGGCACCAAACTTCTTGGCGATGGGTGGACCGTCATCACCAAAGATCGCCGCCTTTCGGCACAGTGGGAACACACACTGGCCGTCACCAAAGATGGCGTTGAGGTGCTAACGGCGCGCAAGGAAGAGTCGTTCTAAGTGAAAAACACGCCCTACTTTGAGCGCACGCCCTTCTTTTTTGACCAAAACCACTTTCGGATGCGCCTTGCAGACGGTAAGGCCATCGCCATTTTTAAAGACGCACTGCACGCCGCCAAGGTCAATTTCGACCGGCGCTTCCGCGAGGGCGAGGACATTCGCACCTTGGTCTACGAGCAGGCCCATTTTGTTGACTTCTTGCTGCACTACGCGTGGCACCAATTCCACTGGCAGGGATCTGTGTGCCTCATCGCCGTAGGTGGCTATGGCCGAGGCGAACTGCACCCTGCATCGGACATCGACCTACTATTTTTACACCAAGAACAACTCCCGCAGGCCGATCTTGAAGCCATTGAAGGCTTTTTTACATTCCTTTGGGACATTGGTCTTGATATTGGCCACAGCGTGCGCACGCTCGCTCAGTGTGTTGAAATTGCCGCCCAAGACATTACCGTGGCCACCAACATATTGGAGAGCCGCACACTGATGGGCGACGGCCAATTGCGCGATGAGCTATTGGCTCTCACCGGGCCCGACAAAATTTGGCCACCGGACGCCTTCTTTAAAGCCAAATTTCAAGAACAACAAGAACGCCACGCAAAACACGACAACTCCTCCAACAATCTTGAGCCCAATGTAAAGAACGCGCCGGGCGGCCTGCGCGACATTCAAATGATCGGCTGGGTGGCCAAGCGCTTTTTTAACGTGCGCACTATCCGACAACTTGAAGGGCGCGGCTTTTTCACTGAAGAGGAGTTCGCCATTTTACTGACGGGCGAGGAGTTCTTGTGGCGTGTGCGCTATGGCCTCCACATGCTCGCCAAACGCGGCGAAGAGCGCCTTCTATTCGACCACCAACGCGAACTCGCCACCCTCTTTGGATACAAGGACACGCCCGAACGGCTCGCCATCGAACAATTCATGCACCGCTACTACCGCATCGTGCAAGCGCTGCAAGAGTTGAACGACGTATTGCTGCAGTTTTTGAGCGAAGCCATTTTACAGGCCGGTCAGCAACAGAACGTGGAGCCTATCAACGCCCGCTTTCAGTTACGCAACGGATTCATCGAAGCCGCTTACACGCGCGTCTTTGAAGACGACCCCAGCGCACTCCTAGAAATCTTTGTGCTGATGGGAAAAGACAAGCGCATACTGGGCGTGCGCGCTTCGACCATACGCCTAATTCGCGAGTGCCGACATCTGATCGACGATGAATTTCGAAAAGATCCAGACAATACCGCCCTTTTTATGGATTTAATGCGCTCGCCTTACAGCTTGGTTCGCCAGCTCAAGCGCATGAAGCGCTACGGTATATTGGGCCGCTACCTGCCGGAATTTGATCGCATTACCGGCCAAATGCAGCACGACCTATTCCATATATACACGGTCGATGAGCACACCTTGCTGGTCATGAAAAATATGCGGCGCTTTCGGCTGCCCTACGCCCAGGAAAAATATCCTGTGGCGCACCACATCATGAAGCGACTTGAAAAGCCCGAACTGCTATACATTGCCGGCCTTTTTCACGATATCGCCAAAGGGCGCGGCGGCGATCACTCGATGCTCGGCAAAGTGGACGCCGAGGCATTCTGTGAGCGCCATGGACTCACTGGGCGCGAAACCCGGCTGGTCAGCTGGCTGGTGGAAATGCATTTATTAATGTCGGCGGTTTCGCAAAAACAAGACATCTCTGACCCCGACGTAATCCACAAATTCGCGCTCTTGGTGGGCGACCAATTGCGTCTCGATTATCTCTACCTGTTAACGGTTGCCGACATCAACGGCACCAATCCGGACTTATGGAATACATGGCGCGCCAGCTTAATGCGTCAACTGTACCTAGAAACCAAACGCGCCTTGAGGCGAGGGCTCGAAAACCCAATCGATCGACAAGACATTATCCTGGAGACCCAACAGGCCGCCATTCGCAAACTGGAAGATAAAAATTTTTCCGAAAGTCGCATTCGCACCTTGTGGGGCGACATGGGTGACGATTATTTTTTACGCGAATCACACCTAGACATCGCGTGGCACACCGAAGCCATCGCCTGTCACCGCAGCGATGAGCCACTGGTGTTAATTCGCCAAAGCCGGTTTAACGGCATGGAAGGTGCGACCCAGATATTTGTGCGCACCAAAGATCGCGACAACGTATTTGCCGCCGCGGCCAACGCACTCTCGGGCCTAGACTTGGATATTCAGGACGCGCGCCTGTACAGCTCACCGGATGGCTACACCATCGATACCTTTTTCGTTCTCGATGAAAACGGCGAGCCGACGCATCACGATCGTTTTGACATCATCCGCCGCACGCTACACGACGAATTGTCGCTGGTGGATAAATACCCCGACATTATTCAGCGTCGCACACCGCGCGTCCTAAAGCACTTTGCCATGCCGTCGCGCACCATGATCAGCAACGATTTGTTGGCGGGAACAACGGTTCTAGAAGTTATCAGCCCCGATCGCCCCGGTTTACTGGCCGCCATTGGCCGCGTCTTTTTAAGTTTTGGCATTCAGTTACAAAATGCAAAAATTGCCACCCTAGGTGAACGCGTCGAAGATATCTTTTTTATTACCGATAGCGAGGGTCAACCGCTATCCGATGCAGCACAGTGTGAAGCACTGCAGGTCAGCATATGCAAAGCTCTGGACGACATCGTCGGTCAGCACAGCTAGCAAAACGCCGCATACCATAACAAACAATGAAAAAATCAGAGTCACGCCATGAACCCCAATCTCAACCAATTGCAAGCCTACCCCTTTGAACGGTTGGCGCAGTTAAAGCAGGGGGTCACGCCTCCGAGTAGCGATCACATTCCCCTAAGCATTGGCGAGCCCAAGCACCAACCACCCCACTTCGTACTGCAGGCGCTGACCGATAATTTGGATCGACTGGGTAACTATCCAGCCACCAAAGGCATTCCCGAATTGCGCCAAGCGATCGCCCACTGGCTAGAACATCGCTTTGCGTTATCGCACGTGGACGCTGAACGCCAAGTGCTGCCCGTCAACGGCACCCGCGAAGCATTGTTCGCGTTCGTGCAGGCGGTCGTCGACCGCAGCCAACCGGCGCTGGTGGTTAGCCCCAATCCGTTTTATCAAATTTATGAAGGCGCCGCGTTTTTAGCCGGTGCCGGCATTCACTTTTTGAATTGCGATCAACAACAGGGTTATCTACCGGATTACGATGCGGTTAGCGCCGACGTCTGGCAGCGCTGCCAAGTGCTCTTTGTCTGTAGTCCTGGCAATCCCACGGGCGCCATTACGCCACTGGCGACCTTTAAAAAGCTGATTGCACTCGCAGATCAATACGATTTTGTCATCGCCAGCGACGAGTGCTATTCCGAACTCTATTTTGACGCCCCGCCACCTGGCCTCCTTCAGGCCTGCGAACAGCTGGGCCGCACCGACTACCGCCGCTGTGTTGTGTTTCACTCACTTTCCAAGCGCTCAAATCTGCCGGGGCTGCGCTCGGGCTTTGTCGCCGGTGATGCCGCCATCTTGCAACCCTTTTTGCTCTATCGCACCTACCATGGCTGCGCCATGCCCATACCGAATCAGCTCGCATCCATTGCCGCGTGGCGAGATGAACAACACGTTGTGGAGAACCGCCGGCGCTATCGAGATAAATTTGACGCCGTACTTGCCGAGCTCAATGGCTGCCTTGATGTCAGCCGCCCAGAGGCCAGTTTTTACCTGTGGCCGCGCGTTGAACTAAGCGATACGGAATTTACCCGCGAGCTCTTTCGCGCGCACCACGTGACCGTATTGCCCGGAACATTTATTGCACGCGATACGCCGCAGGGCAATCCAGGTGCGCACCATGTGCGCATCGCCCTGGTGGCCGAACGGGACGCTTGCGTGGCCGCCGCTAGACGCATACGCGCATTTGTAGAGGCAGGCTGTTGATGACCAGCCCCAATAAAGCCGCGCGCGTCGCAAAAATTCTCAGTGAACTCGAAGCGCTCTACCCCACCACGCCAGTGCCCCTCGACCACAAAGATCCCTACACCTTGCTAGTGGCGGTATTGCTGTCTGCGCAGTGTACAGACGAGCGCGTCAACCAAGTGACGCCGGCACTCTGGGCCCTCGCCGACAATCCCTTTGACATGATGCAGGTGCCCGTAGAAGACATCAAAGCGGTCATTCGTCCCTGTGGACTTGCGCCGAGAAAGTCGCAGGCCATTTCCGATTTGTCGCGCATATTGGTGGAAAAATATCAGGGTGAAGTACCGCGCGAAATGGAGCAATTGGAGGAGCTGCCCGGCGTTGGCCACAAAACTGCCGGCGTCGTGGTGGCACAGGCCTTTGGAGTCCCGGCATTTCCCATCGACACTCACATCCACCGATTAGCGCAGCGCTGGGGACTCACCAACGGCAAAAACGTAGTGCAAACCGAAAAGGATTTAAAGCGCCTATTTCCAAAAGAAAAGTGGAACAAGCTGCACTTGCAGATTATTTTCTATGGCCGGGAATACTGTACAGCCCGCGGCTGCGACGGGACCCAGTGCCCACTGTGCCGCTGGTGCTACCCCAATCGCAAACGCCCAAAAAAGACCCTAAAAGCCTAGCGCCGCTGCGTTACCTCGCGCGCCTCAAAGGGGTTTCGCCGCGCAGGTGCGGTTACCACTGGCGCCTCCATCGGTGTCAGCGACAATTGGCTGACGTCAAAATCAGGCTGAAGGAATGACGGGCGATGCCGGAGCGCCAACTCACCGTCGAGACTCGCGCGCGCATAGCACTCCACTCTGCACACACCGCCGAACTGCTTAATCCGCGTGGCAAGTCCCTGCGCCTGAGCCTCAGTGAGGCCCGATTTCAGCACCATCAAACGGCCGGTGAAGTACTGCCGCAAGTGTGTGAGATTGCGCACGTTAAAAAAGCGGGCAAAGCGCTTGGCAAACTCCGAGCGAGTTACCGTCGGCTGAACCTGTCCCCAAAACACCACTTTGTATCGCTGTTGGCTATTTGATTCACTCATCGCGCAATGCCACTTCCCATGCTACCTCTGCTAATTGATAGGGCCTCTCACTGCAGGCGAAGCACTTCTACGCCTATCACTATTTTATGTAAAGATTTATTGATGCTTTAGATCAAAGGCGTTTAAGTACTGTCCAAATCGTTATTTGGTTAGTCACTTTTGCACTTAAAACCCATCGCGATCGGGGCCGCTAGGCCATGCAGCCACGCAGCATCTCTGGTATCCTTGCCGCCCTCCTTGACCACAAACTCATATTAAATTGCGATGAACACCCTCTACGGCATTAAAAATTGCGACACCGTTAAAAAAGCACGCAAGTGGCTAGAAGCCCAAAACATTGACTACACCTTCCACGATTTTCGCGCTGATGGCCTTTCACAAGCGCAGGCGCAGACGTGGTTTGACGAATTGGGCGAGGCGCTGATTAACAAACGCAGCACCACCTGGAAACAACTGAGTCCCGCCGAACAAGCGCAGGCGACCCAAGCCCCCGCGGCGCTATTAGTGCAACACCCCACGCTTATTAAACGCCCACTACTGGATACCGGAAGTGAACGTCGCGTGGGCTTTAAAGCGGATGAATACGCGCAACTGCTGGGCTAATTCGCCTCCACTGCGCAACCTTTTTAACGACATAACGCAGGATCAACCATGTCTATTTACGCATTAGGACTGGGTGTGGGCACCCAAAACGCCCAGGGCCAGTGGCTCGAAGTTTTTTACCCTGCACCGCGCTTGGCGCCTCGGGAGGAGATTGTCACTGAAGTGCAAAAACACTTTGGTGCACCGGGCAGCCACGCCATGAACCCCGACCAGGCAGCAGATCTGGCAGAGGCCTTAGCCAAGCTCGATGCCGAGCTGGCAGCCGCACTCAACACCCTGAGTAAAGCGAAGCGCCCATTGGTCGCCGTGGTATTAGCCAACGACGACGCGCCCGCCGACGTACCCGCCGGCTACCTCAAGTTACATCTGCTGTCGCACCGGCTGGTGAAACCCCATGCCACCAAGTTGGACGGCATGTTTGGCGTCCTGCCCAATGTGGCGTGGACCAACGAAGGCGCCATTGATCTGGCCGAACTGCCAGAGCGCCAACTCAAGGCCCGGTGTGAGGGTCGCTTAGTGGAAGTCGCCTGCGTCGATAAATTCCCCAAGATGACCAATTATGTGGTCCCCTCGGGCGTGCGCATCGCGCACACCGCGCGCGTTCGCCTAGGCGCCTACCTCGGCGAAGGCACGACCATCATGCACGAGGGATTTGTGAACTTTAATGCGGGCACAGAGGGCCCCGGCATGATCGAAGGCCGGATTTCCGCTGGTGTTTTTGTGGGTAAGGGTTCCGACCTGGGTGGTGGCTGCTCCACCATGGGCACCTTGTCCGGCGGCGGCAACATTGTCATCTCGGTGGGCGATAACTGCCTGCTGGGCGCCAACGCGGGCATTGGCATCCCGTTGGGTGATCGCTGCACTGTGGAAGCCGGGTTGTACGTCACCGCGGGCACCAAAGTGCGGCTGCTGGACGACCAAGGCGAACTGGTGAAAGAAGTGAAAGCCAGGGAGCTGGCCGGCCAGGCGGACCTGCTGTTTCGTCGCAATTCAATCACCGGCGCGGTCGAGTGTAAAACCAATCGCACCGCCATTGCATTGAACGACGCACTGCACGCGAACTGAGTAACGGCAAGGCCTGCATCGCTACGTAAGCGCACACCACCACACAAGCATTACGCGGGGCGTTAACGCCCCCTATGGGATACGACCATGACCGACCTTTCGCCCACGCTTCAGCTCGCCTGTGATCTCATTGCGCGGCCCTCCGTCACGCCCGCCGACGAAGGCTGCCAAGACATGATGATTGCGCGCCTTGAGGCCATCGGTTTTAAGGTAGAGCGCTTGCGCTTTGGCGAGGTGGACAATTTTTGGGCTGAGCGCGGCACCGGCGGCACGTTGCTGGCGTTTGCCGGCCACACGGACGTGGTGCCCACCGGACCCGCCGAGCAATGGCGCTTCCCGCCCTTTGAACCCACACTGCACGAAGGCATGCTCTACGGCCGTGGCGCGGCCGACATGAAGGGAAGTTTGGCGGCCATGGTCACAGCCTGTGAAACGTTTGTGGCACAGCACCCAGATCACCCTGGTCGGATCGGGTTTTTGATCACCAGTGATGAAGAGGGCCCGGCAGTTGATGGCACTGTAAAGGTGGTGGAATGGCTGCAAACCAATAACAAAAAAATCGATTGCTGCTTAGTGGGCGAGCCCTCCAGCACTCACCAAGTGGGCGATGTGATTAAAAATGGTCGCCGAGGATCACTCGGCGCCAAACTCATCGTTAAAGGCGTTCAAGGCCACGTGGCCTACCCGCATTTAGCGGACAACCCCATTCACGCCATGGCCCCAGCGCTCACCGAACTGGCGGCGGAAATGTGGGACGGCGGCAACGATTTCTTTCCAGCCACCAGCTTTCAGGTGTCCAACATCAATGGCGGCACCGGCGCCACCAATGTTATTCCCGGCGATGTAGAAATTGTATTTAACTTTCGTTTTTCCACCGAAGTCACCGAGGCCATATTACGCGAACGCACTGAGGCTATTCTCAAGAAACACGGACTAAAATATCAAGTGCAGTGGAACCTATCGGGCCAACCCTTTTTGACCCGCCAAGGGGAGTTGGTAGACGCCATCGTAGGTGCTATTGAAGACATTGAAGGCCGCCAAACAGAATTGTCCACTGCGGGGGGCACCAGTGACGGTCGCTTTATCGCGCCCACAGGCTCCCAAGTGGTAGAACTGGGGCCAGTAAACGCCACTATCCATAAAGTAGATGAATGCGTTAGTGCAGCCGACCTCGACAAATTGCACCGCATCTACCTGCGCACGCTGGAGCGTCTACTGCTCGGTTAGTAACGCCAATCATCTGCCAGCATCTTCACCAATACATTTTGCGCCACTGGGCGGGACATTAAAAAACCCTGCCCAAAGTCGCAGCCTAATTCCGCCAGCAGCTCAAACTGTTTAATCTCCTCTATGCCTTCAGCCACGGTTTGAATACCCAAGGCCCGGGCTAGGCTGACGATAGTATTGAGAATCACAGCCTTTTCTTGACTCGTTTCCAAGCCAACAATAAATGCGCGATCTATTTTCAGTCGATCGAAAGAGAATTTATGCAAGTAGCTTAGCGATGAATATCCAGTGCCAAAATCGTCGATTGCCAGTGAAATATTGAACGACTGCAATTCCCGCAATGCAGACTGCGCGAGTTCCACATCATCCACCAAACTACTTTCAGTGACTTCGACACACAGGCGACTCAATTGATCGCCGTGGATCTGTCTCGCCTTTCTTACCACCTTTAACAGATCCGCGTTGATTAAGCCCTGACCCGAGATATTTATATTCAAAACAAACGTTTGGGACTGAAATTTTTTCAGTAACAACAGCGCCTGCCCGAACACCCATATATCCAAATCTACAATCTGTCCGGATTTCTCCAAATCGCTGATAAAGCTCGCGGGGCTTAACTCACCGTGATCGGCATGATTCCAGCGCACTAGCGCTTCAACAGCGACCATTTGCCCGCCATCGAGCGACACCACAGGCTGTAGCACTAAATAGAATTCACCCTGCGCTATCGCTCGTTTGAAATCGCGATCTAGGCGGTGCGTTGCAGAATATTTTTGTGCACCCGCAGTCGAGTAGACCTGAATCTGATCGCGGCCGAGCAGCTTGGCTTGATACATGGCCTCATCCGCCTCGGACATCAAACGCTCTATGGAGGACTGCCCGCTCTGATACAGAGACACGCCAATGCTCGCAGACACGTTGACTCGCACGTCGTCAATTATTTGATTATTGCGCACGACGTTGATCATATCTGCACCGACCCGCCTGGCCGCCTGCCAGCTTTCTGGGCCCTCGAGCAACACCGCAAATTCATCCCCACCAAAGCGTGCAAGCGTATCCATTTTGCGCATGCAACCCGCAAGCGCGCCTGCCAACTGCATTAGAAGCTTATCTCCCATTGCATGGCCATGGGTATCATTCACTCGCTTAAAATGATCCAGATCCAAATACATTACCGCCAGTTCATACCCCTCATCACGCTCTGCCTTAGCCACCGCTTGCCCCAATCTGTCGGCAAATAAATTGCGGTTTGGCAAATGCGTCAGCGGGTCATGTAGCGCTAAAAAATTTAAATCTACACGCGATTGAAACCGTTCTATGGCATTGCGAATATGCTTAGAAACATACATCAATAACTGCTTATCTTTTGGACCAAAATCGTATCCACCGTCATAACTCTGCACCGCTACCAACCCGCGCACAGCCCCCTCCCCAAAGGGGACGCCCAACCAACTTGTAGGCAAAGTGCCCAGCACCTCGATTTTGTTTCCCTCAATCAGCTGCTGTAAATCTTCCGAGCAAAGCAGCAATGGTTCAGTGCCTGCCAGCGCAAAGGCAGTTAAACTTGGCTTGTCTAAATCAAACGGTATGATTTCACCGGTCTCATCTCCGTCTCGCTGGTCTACGCGATAGGGGATTATTACTTGAGCATTAGATGGATCAAGCAGTGCGACATAGAAATTCTTGGAAAACGTAAGTCGCGAAATACTACGATGCATTAATCGGTAGAATTCAGGCAGTGAATCAGTGTGAAAAATCAATTCCGCCATCTCAAACAAAACCGTCTGAATTTTACTGCTGTACTCTAGGTCTTCAATAGCCAGCTGTAGCGACGTAACCGTTTGCGTTTGGATAATTTTTGTTGCAGCAATAGAAGCTACCGCAGAAACTGTTTCGAGATGATCCTGAGTATAAAAATTTGTCTCAGGATGCTCCGAATCAATAACCCCAACTAACTGACCTGCGGAAAGCATAGGCACGGCCAATTCAGACAGGCCCGCCCCGACATCGTGGATATATCCTGGATAGGTTCGCGTATCGGCAATTAATTGAGCGCAACGGCTTTCCGCGGCTTTCCCCACCACCCCCTGCCCAAGAGGAATCGCCTTGGGATCTAGGATGGTGTAAGCCTCGGGGCTTTTTAATCCAAATGCCGCCTTTTGCACCAGTGTCTTGGTGTCGGGTTCGTAAAGGTAAACCACAACATCTGAAAACCCGATTTTGGCAATCACGTCCCGCGCTAAAAACCATACAACCTGCTCAAGCGACGTTAATGACAGCATGCCAATGGCAAAATCACTCACAATCCGAAGATTGTGTAGCTGCCGCTCTAGAGATATGTTGGCGTCGGCCATAGAATCGTCCCCTATCAACCCACCTGAGCACCGCTAAAAGCAAGCAATCTGTAGCGGCGGGATGGGTGCAATATTTCAGTATAGTTAGGGCAATTCATATGGCCACACAACCACCGCTGCGAAGCCCTATTTGGTATCATTAGACTTTCCTCACCAAACGAGAGATCGCAAAATGTCGGAGCTCACTCACCTCGACAAATACGGGCAGGCGCATATGGTTGATGTGGGCAGCAAAGCCAATACGCAGCGCGAAGCGCGGGCGGAGGCCTTTGTCCAAATGCACGCCGAGACCTTGGCGCTCATCCACAGTGGCGATCACAAAAAAGGTGACGTGCTAGCCGTGGCTCGCATTGCCGGCATTCAGGCGGCGAAGAAATGCGCTGACTTAATTCCGCTTTGCCACCCCTTGATGCTCACTCACATCAAAGTTGAGCTCACACCTGAACCTGAACACCAGCGCGTGCGCATTGAAAGCTGCTGCCGCCTAGTCGGTCAAACTGGGGTCGAAATGGAGGCGCTCACGGCGGCTACTGTGGCGGCGCTAACACTGTACGATATGTGTAAAGCCGTGGATAAAGGTATGATCATCACCGGCGCTCGCGTGCTGGAAAAAACCGGCGGAAAAAGCGGCCACTATCGAGTCGACGAGCAATAGCAACATGATTAATGTTAAATTTTTTGCGCGCCTGCGCGACCTTTTGGACACCGATAGCGTTGATCTCAACTCGGAGTCACTGCATACGGCAAAAGATGTTATAGACCAGCTCATCAAGGATTATCCTCACTGGCAGGATGCCCTAAGCAGCACCCAATGGTTGGTGGCTATCAACCAGACCATGGCCCAACCCAATAGCCCAGTGGCCGACGGTGACGAAGTGGCTTTCTTTCCGCCGGTGACCGGGGGATGAAACTCTATGTGGCGGTGCAAACCGAAGACTTCGCGCAGAGCAAACTCTACCGACAATTGCGACAAGACTGCCCAGACATTGGCGCCATAGTGACCTTCACCGGCTTGGTGCGAGATATCAACCTAGACACCACTGTCGGCGGCCTCTATCTAGAGCACTACCCCGGCATGACGGAAAAAGCCTTGAATGCCATTGGCGAAGAGGCCGGCCAACGTTGGCAACTCCAGCAATTGCTAATCCTACACCGCGTTGGCCAACTTGAACCGTCCGATCAAATCGTATTTGTGGGCGCCAACTCCGCCCACCGTGGCGATGCGTTTAATGCCTGTGAATTTGTCATGGACTACCTAAAAACCCGCGCACCTTTTTGGAAGCGGGAAACGACGGTTGAGGGTGATCGCTGGGTTGACGCCAGAGCCTCGGATGCTGAGTCGGCCAAGCGCTGGCAGCGAGACGATCGCGATTAATCGCTGTTCGAAAATGGTATGCGCTTGTCTGTGGCAAATCCAAGCCCTGCTAATTACTGGCGCACATAGTGGCTCTGCACCATGCCGTTTGGCCAAGTAAACGTCTTTTGATGGCGCCAAGGCACGGTGCATTGCGGGTCTTTTAACTCACCAAACAAGCGCAGGCCCGAGCCAATCAACACCGGCACATGGGTGACGATCAATCGCTGAATCAGATCTTCAGCAATAAATGCTTGTATGGTTTCACCGCCGTCCACATAGGCATGTGAAAATCCCTGCTCGCCCAAGGTCGCCAATAGGTCGCCTGGTTCACCACACATGACCGACACTTTATCCTGCAAGGGCTCGGGAATCTCCACGCCTCGCCGGCTGAGTACTCGCACCGGCAATGCATAGGGCCAATCGCCAAACTCTAATACCTTTTCAAAAGTGTGACGCCCCATTAGCAGCACATCGACGCTGCTGATGAAATCGCCGTAGCCCATATCGTCGCGCTCATTAGCGCTAGGCAACCAATCCAGGTCGCCATTGGGGCGCGCGATAAAACCGTCGAGGCTGCTGGCAATAAACACAGACGCTTTGCACAAAGACATGAAATTTCACTCTCATTACGGCACCCAACTAGTGTAGGTGAAGCTGGGCCAAGCTCCTTAACTGGCCCTTAAAAACTCCCCCATGCGCCAATATTTGAACAAAAATTGCCTATTGGAAACACAAGTTGACTATTGGAAACAGCTCACCTAGCATTCCGACCCGCCAGTCGCAACCAGCTAAACTGACGTACATCGCTTTCAAGGGCAGAAATTTCCATGGCCATTTCCGTATTTGATCTGTTTAAAGTGGGTATTGGACCCTCCAGCTCCCACACTGTGGGCCCCATGATTGCCGCGCGGCGCTTCCTCCAAGAACTGCCCTGCCCGCTCAATCAAATCAATCGGGTCACCGTAGACCTGTTTGGTTCACTGGCCATGACCGGTGAAGGCCACGGCACCGACACCGCCGTGCTGCTTGGCTTGGCTGGCAAGGCGCCCGCCACCGTCGCGGTCGATGAAATCGAACCCTTGCTCAGTGCCATTCGCAGCAACCAGCAACTGTCTCTACTTGGCGAGCAGGTTGTAGCCTTTGAGCAAGATCGCGACCTGCTGTTTAACAAGGGCGCCAGCTTGCCCCAGCACCCCAACGGCATGACCTGCCGCGCATTTGATGCCGCGGGCACCGCGCTGTTTAGCAAAAGTTATTTTTCCATCGGCGGCGGCTTTGTGCTGGCTGAAGACGAGTTTGCCAACGCCGAAAATTCGGGTTTTGACGCGCCCTACGATTTCCAGTCCGCCAAAGAGTTGCTCGCCATGGGCAAGCGCGATGGCTTGCGCATCGAACAGATGGCCATGGCCAACGAATTGTCACAGAAATCAGAGCAGGAAGTTATTGATGGCGTCTATGAAATCTGGAAAGTCATGGATGCCTGTATCCAACGGGGCTGCAGCACACGCGGAACGCTACCAGGCAGCCTGGGTGTAAAGCGCCGCGCGGCAGAACTGAACGACGACCTGCAGGACCGGCTTGAAAATGGTGTGCCCGATGCCCTCGCCGTCATGGACTGGGTCAGCCTATTTGCCCTGGCAGTCAATGAAGAAAACGCCGCTGGCGGCAAAGTGGTGACCGCGCCGACCAACGGTGCAGCCGGCGTCATTCCCGCCGTGCTCGCCTACTTTGTTAAGTTTGTGTACACGCCCGATATGGGGGGTTTGAAAAAACTTGTGGTGCAATTTTTGCTGACCAGCGCAGCCATTGGCATGCTATTTAAACGCAATGCCTCTATCTCTGCGGCAGAAGTTGGCTGCCAAGGTGAAATCGGCGTTGCCTGTTCCATGGCTGCAGCGGGCCTCACTTCGGTCATGGGTGGCACCAATGAACAAGTAGAAAATGCTGCAGAAATCGGTATGGAACACAACCTTGGGCTCACCTGCGACCCCATTGGCGGGCTGGTTCAAATTCCCTGCATTGAGCGCAACACCATGGGTGCCATCAAGGCCATTAACGCCTCGCGACTCGCGTTACGGGGCGATGGTGTGCACCACGTGTCCCTCGATTCCGTAATCGAAACCATGTTCCAAACCGGCAAAGACATGCAGGCAAAATACAAAGAAACCGCCGAGGGTGGCTTGGCCATTAACGCCGTCAATGTGGTGGAGTGTTAAGCCACTACGACAGCGAGGCGAACGCCTCAATGGCCCGCTGGCGGCTGAATTTTAGATCCACCAGCGGCGCTGAATAGTCACCGCGCTGATCAGCGGTGGGCATATGAATCTGCTTGTTGGTCAAATGTGCCAGCTCCGGCACCCATTGCCGGATGAAGGCACCCTCAGGATCAAACCGCTGTGATTGACTCACCGGATTAAACACGCGGAAGTAAGGCGCAGCGTCGGTACCGGTGGACGCACTCCACTGCCAACCGCCGTTGTTTGCGGCAAAATCGGCGTCGACCAGTCGCTCCATAAAAAACGCTTCACCTTTACGCCAGTCGATTAACAAATTTTTTGTTAAAAACATGGCGGCCACCATGCGCAATCGATTATGCATCCAACCAGTCGCTAACAATTGGCGCATCGCGGCGTCGACCAGGGGAATCCCCGTATCGCCGCGACACCAGGCATCAAAGTCGTCTGGAGCATGTCGCCACGCCACCGCGCGCGTTTTATCCACAAAGGGCTGGTTGCGGGAAACCTTCGGAAAGTGCCACATCACATAGTGATAAAAATCGCGCCACGCCAGCTCATTGAGCCAAACCTGCAACTGGGGATCGTGCCAATCGCCCTCCGCCGCGGCAAGCCAGCCCGCCGCACATTGGCGAGCGCTGATGCTGCCAATGGACAAATATGGCGACAATTGCGACGTACCGGGCCGGGCAGGAAAGTCCCGCGCCTCGCCGTAGGCGCGAACATGCTCGCTTAAAAAGTGTTGCAGCCGACGGCTCGCCTCCGCCTCACCCACAGGCCAGAGTGTGGCAAGCGCCTGCACCTGTTTTGGGTCCTCTCCATCGCGATAAAACCCAGCGATCTCGGATTGCCATTGACTCGGAAGTTGCTCCACAACCTCACCGGACTTGCGGATTGCCGGTGCTGGCGTTCGCCATTGATCGGCAAGCTGAGCCAGCCAATTGCGCTTGAAGGCAGAAAATACTTTATAGGGCGTACCGCCGCCGGTGAGCACACTTTCCGGCATGACCAAACAGCGATCTTCGCACACTTCGGTGGCGATGCCCGCTCGACGAGATGCCTCACAAACGGCGCTATCGCGCTGCCGTTCATCCCATCCATATTCACGGTGCCACAAGATGCGGGAGCAACCGATGTCCTTGGCAAATGCCATTAACACGCTGGGCACCTGTGCAAAGGTGTCGGCACTGAGCACTGCAAGTTGAATGCCTTTACTGGCTAATTTTGCACGCAGGGCGATCAACGATCGGGCCCAAAAATCCCGTTTTGGCAGCCCCACATTGTGTTGTTGCCACTGCGCCGGCGTCACAACAAAAACCCCATACACTGGCTCGCCACTTTGGCGAGCCAAGGTCAAGGGAAGATGATCAGCAATGCGTAAGTCGGAGCGAAACCAGATCAACTGGGCCATAGAGTTCTCAAATTAGGGCGATTAGGCGCCATCAAATTGCACTTCTCAAGCCCAACTCGGGGGCGTGGGGCTGCCAGTATTTCTGCGCCTGCAAATAAGCATTGGGCGCACGCCGCAGATGATGCTGAAACAAGGTCACAGGTGTGACTAACGGAATGATTCCTTTGCGATAATTGTGAATCACCGCGAGCACCTCTTGGCGATCATCGCTGTCCAAATGCTTCTTAAAATACCCCAGTAGATGCATCAATACATTTGCGTGGCCCTTGCGGTCGGCCAACACCTTAAGCCCCGCCATCAAGGCCTCAATGAAGTCCTGTGCCACATCCTCCACTGGACGCTGCTCGTGATTGGCTAACAGGCGCCCAACTTGTTTGTAGGCCACCTGCGAATGGGCCATCAATAGATACTTGTAAGGGCTGTAAAATTTAATCAATGACCCGGCGGTTAATGGCGCGCGGTTGAGCTGTCGCCAGTCGCGATAAACACCAATACGCACCATGAAATTTTCACGGATCGCAGGATCGTTCAACCGTCCTGCATCCTCCACTGGCAGCAGTGGATTTATTTCTTGCACCGCTCGGGCGAAAAAACCAACACCGTCGCGACCTGCCTGATAGCCATTGGCTCGATAGGTTTTAACATGGGCCGGGCCACAACTGGGGGAGTCATTCATAAAAACGAAACCGTCCAAGTTGGGATGGCGAGCCATGAACGCTTTACCTACATCGCGCAAGGCGGGACCATAGTCCACATCACCGGCCTCGCCTTTACTGGGCACCACGCGCAAGTCGTCGCCGTCGTGCATCAGCCGGATGGCTTTGCGAGGCACGGGCAAACCAATGGCAACCTCGGGGCACACAGGTATCAGTTCAGCCTGGGTTGCCAGTGTTTCTGCACAAAAAGCACTGCGTTTGTGACCGGCGTTAAAGCGCACTTTTTCGCCGAGCAGACAGGCGCTAATGCCCAATGTATATATTTTGCCCTGTGCCATGTGTTGCCTCTTTGCTATGTCACCGTTAACTACCCATAATCTCGGCAATGGCGCACCTACCGATGGAGCGGTCAGCACAACCTTGCCGTTGGGTGGGTTTACGAACCATGAGACACAATGGATCACAACGGCGGGCACTGTGGGCTGCTAAACTGCAATCATGAGCAAACTTCAGCTGTTTCTCGACCTACTCAAACGCCACTATCAAGCCCCCTTGAGTCAGGCGTTTGCCCAATTCAAACTGGGCGCCATGGTGTTTTTTGTTGGCATGGTCTTGGTCTACATGGCGCAGCAACTGATCGATCCGTCGCTGAGGCAGGAGGCTTTCACACTGGCCGGGCTGTTGCTGGCGGGGCTGGGGTTCATTATGGCCATGGGGGCGCACCTGCGCATGTTGATCAGCCGCTTGTGGCACTTCTTTCGCCCCGACGACCGCAACCATTCACGCTAACCACTCGCTTTTTAATCCATCGGGCATCTTTTTCAAGGGGTAGATATCAAAGCGACTGGACTTTCCCTCCAGTGTCAGCGCGGGCTCTCGCCCCGCCAGACAGGGCGCTTTGCGTGGTCGCTTGACCACTACGCGGTAGCGGGCTTGCGCGAGCGCCAATGACAGCAGTGCGTCCTGATCATCGTCCTCGCCCACGAGCGTGTGAAATGCGGTCATTTCCTTTTTGACGGCAGCCTGCTTCTGACGCGCAGGAAACATGGGGTCTAAGTAAACCACATCCGCCGCGGGCATGCGTTGGGTGGAGTCTGCGCCCTGTGGCAATAGGCGCATACGTGCAGCCACAGCCAGCAATTCTGCGCGACGATCAGCACCCAAGCGGTCCAGCCCATCGGCCAACAGCGCATGCACAATCGGGTTTCGCTCCTGCAACAGGACTCTCGCCCCCAAACTTGCCAACACGAAGGCATCACCACCCAAGCCCGCCGTCGCATCAAACACCAGCGGGCAAACACCGGCTTTTAAGCCCACCGCTTTGGCGATCATCTGGCCGCGCCCACCGCCATATTGGCGCCGGTGGTCGGCACCCCCACCGTTAAAATCTACCCACACCGGGCCATGGGCCCGCGCCCCTGTTTGCTGTAGCTGCAACCCCATCTCTGTGCACTGTAAAACATAGGGCGGTGTCTCTAAATCCGACGCATTTTTATGGCCGAGACAGGGCTGACCCAGACGCTGCGCCAAGTGCGCTGCGTGCTCCGCCAGCACAGCGTCGGTGTAGATGATGGGACAATTCAATTGGTCAACCACGATCCGGCGCCAGCCTTACAATCCGAACGGGTTTTCAAGGGATGGCGAGGGCTGGGTAAACCAACGCGGGCCATCTTCCGTCATATAAAAATGATCCTCTAGCCGCACGCCAAACTCGCCCGGTAACACCAACATCGGCTCATTGGAAAACACCATGCCAGACGCTAGCGGCGTGGTATCGCCCTTTACCAAATAGGGCCACTCATGAATATCCAGCCCACAGCCGTGGCCAGTTCGATGGGGCAGCCCCGGCAGAGAGTAATCACCGCTAAAGCCATGTTCTGCTAACACGCGCCGTGCGGCGTCGTCCGGCGCACCACAGGGCGCGCCTATTTGCGCAGCATTGAAAGCCGCCAGTTGAGCATCGCGCTCTGCATTAAAGGCCTGTCGCTGGCGCTCATTGATCTCCCCGTAGGCGTAGCTGCGGGTAATATCGCTGTTGTAGCCCTGCAGGCGACAGCCCGTGTCGATGAGCACCCAATCATTGTCCTGCAATATTTGCGGCTCTTTGACGCCGTGGGGAAAACTACTGGCAACGCCAAACAATACAATACAAAACGACGAACCCGAGGCGCCCACGGCTCGGTGCGCCTGATCGATGAAGCGCTCCACCTCGAGGGTGCTAATACCGGGCCGAAGTATGGAGGCCACGGCTTTGTGAACCGCCAGGGTCATATCTTTTGCGCGCTGCATTAACGCGAGTTCAGCACTGGACTTAATTTGGCGACAGGCCGCACTGATGACATCGGCATTGACCCAGCGCGCGCCGGCAGCTGCTTGCTGGAGTCCATGGGTGATAAAAAAGGGGGCTGCTTCATCTAGCCCGATGACGCCCGAGGACAGGCCCTTATCTGCCAGCAACTGTGCGCACAGGGCGTAGGGACTTTCGTGCTCTTGCCAGCCGTGAAATTGACCCGCTAGCAACATGTATTGGCGCAGGGTACTTTCTTCAAAGGCCGGCCCAATGAAATGCAATTCGCCGGAGGCCATCAATAGAGCGCCAACCATGCGTTCACTGGGGTACCAACGCATGCCGGTAAAATAATAGAGGTTGGTACCCGCATTGAGGTAGATGGCATCAATGCCTAGCTCAGTCATCGATTGGCAGGCGCGCGCTACACGCTGCTCAAACTCGGACTGCGCGAGCGGTGCAATGTCTGCGTTCATAACGGACAACTGTGCCAGAGCTTGCTCTGGTGTCGCGCCGCCAACACCCAATGATTTTGCCATCGAGAATTACCTCATTTCGTTTTACTGGAATTTGCCCGTGCGATTCTACAGGTTCTAAGACTGTGTGTTCAGCGCCACGCTGGACACTCCCATAGGACTAATGAGCCCGCATAAGCCTCAAGCTCAGTCACTTATCTTTCTGCGTCACACAATTGTCACATCACTGTCATAGATTTGCCGCGCCCTATCGGCACTATGCCGTGTCGGTACCGTTTATTCACATGCCGAGGATGTCTCAATGACCCATTTAATACGCATCGTTAAATGCTGGTCCCGCAAACTGGCGCTACTAGCACTGCCCGTTGTTTGCCATGCCACGACACTGCCACCGTTTACCGCCGATACACAGGGAGTTTTATTTACCATAAAAGGCTCCAATACCGTGGGCGCTACATTAATGCCCGCGCTTGCGGAAGACTTTTTGCGAGCGAAGGGGCTCATCAAGGTCACTCGCTTGCCCCTCCCCTCTGCGAATGAAATAAGGGTCCAAGGCTACGTTTCAAACGACCTCACAACACCCCCCATAGCAATCGATATCGCCGCTCACGGTTCAGCTACAGGTTTCGTGGGGCTGCTAGAGGGTAGCGCACAACTCGCCATGGCATCGCGTCCGATTAAAGCCAAGGAGGCAGCCAGTTTGGCCCATCTGGGGGACATGAACAGTTTTGACGCAGAAAAAATTATCGCAATCGACGGGCTCGCCATCATCGTGCACCCAAACAATCCTGTGCAGGCGTTATCCATTGCGCAGATTGCCAACATTTTTGCCGGTCGCATTAGCAATTGGAAAGCCGTCGGCGGTCTCGATGAACCCATCACGCTATTTGCGCGCGACGAAAATTCTGGCACCTGGGATACCTTTAACCATTTGGTATTGGCTAAACGGGCCACGTTAGCGACAACGGCGGCACGCTTTGAATCCAACGATCAATTGTCGGAGGCTGTCACAGCTTCGCGCGGCGCCATTGGCTTTGTTGGACTGGCCTCCATCAATCAAGCCAAAGCGCTAGCACTCTATGACCAAGGTACTGAACCCTTAGCGCCATCCATAGCCCGTGTGGCAACGGAAGACTACGCACTGTCTCGGCGCCTGTTTATCTATCGCGACCTCACCGAAGCGAACCCGCTGCTGAAGGAATTTATTGCGTTTATGCAAAGCGCGCAGGGTCAGGCGCGCGTGCAAGCGGTTGGCTATGTCTCGCAACACCCTAAAATTGTTGCGCCAGATCTGGCTGGCGTCGACAACAAAGATTACTTAGCACTGGTATCAAACGCACAGCGACTGTCGGTAAACATTCGCTTTAAAGCGGGCAGCGCAGAGTTAGACAACAAAGCGCAGCAAGATATTTTGCGTCTGGCCAGCGTCATGTCACACGCAGATTTTAGCGGAAAAACACCGCTGCTCATTGGCTTTGGCGATGCGAAAAATACCGAAAGCCGCGCCAGAGTCCTATCCAAACTGCGTGCGAGCCGGGTTAAGGCGGCGCTGTACGCACTGGGTATTCACACTGCTCCGGTGGCCGGATTTGGCGCTGTGATGCCGATCGCAAGCGCCGACAACCCGCGCAATCAGCGCGTGGAGATATGGGTGCAATAGCACCAATTTTCGCTAGTCAATCACCTAAATATTAAAGCAACACACAAACAAAAAAGCCCATCCAGTTGGACGGGCTTTTTCGAAGACAAACTGCGTCTAAGTTTTATCCAATCAAAACGTTTAGAAGGTACTCGCCTGCAAGCGACGCGCCTGATTTAAACGCTCGATATCCGCTTGCGCTTGCGCCTCGGTAGGTGTTTCACAACTTGCCGCCCAAGCAACTCCTGCGGCCTTGGCGTCGCTCGCTGCCGGAGTCAATGTCAGCAAATAGCGCTGCCCAGGCTGCAGCAGCGACAAGCAGCCACCAGAGGTAACTACCTGCAGCGCGTCACCTGGCACTATGGTGGAGTGCCAGGCATCTTGAATCACCACTTGATAACGCACGTGGGCAACTCCGAGCGTACCGGGTTCAGACAACCCCACACTGTATAAGAAATTGCGTTGGACAATATCACCCAACACCTGCGGTGCGGGCTCCCCGGCGGAGCCGGCTACCGCCATCAATGAACACGCCAAACCCGCCAACAGTTGCTTATACATCCACATCACCTTCGTTATTATTTTCTAATTCACTACCCTTACTGCATAGGTATCAATTCGAGCTCTACCCGACGATTTTGCTCGCGGCCCATGTCACTGCCATTGTCAGCAATGGGGTAGCGCTCGCCGTAGCCCACCGCTTGAATCCGGCCCGCCACAATTTGCTGCCCACGCAGGTATTGCGCAACGCTCTGGGCACGGCGTTCACTGAGAATTTGGTTGCTGCTGTCACTGCCCACCGAGTCGGTGTGTCCCGCGACTTTGATAGCGGTTTCGTCAAATTTCTTTAAGACCTTGGCCACGCTATTGAGAGTGGGGTAAAAGTCACCGCGGATTTCATAGCGGCCAGTTGCAAACGTAATGTTGCCGGGCATGATCAAATAAAGTTTGTCGCCATCGCGTCGAACACGCACACCGGTGCCCTCAAGCTCTGCGCGCAGGGCAGCCTCTTGCTGATCCATGTAATAACCCACACCGGCACCCGCGATACCGCCAACCGCAGCTCCGCGTGCGGCAGCTTTGCCTCGATCAGCGCCCTTCTTGGCCGTCGCCGCGCCCAGAACCGCACCCGCCACAGCGCCCACTGCTGCACCTGTAGTCGCATTGCTGGTCTTTTGCTCACCGGTATAGGGATCCATGGTTTGGCACGCAGCCAGCGCCAATGCCGCAAAAACTACCACTAATTTACGCATGACAACTCCTCAAAGTAATTCTACACACCCCGCATGGGGCGCTAGGTGGATAATCGTGCTGGAGTATACCCTGCCCAGACAAACCTTATAAGGGAGAAAGTGCCGGCTCAGTCGCAAAATAATGTAATGCAACTATGGCTCCAAATGCCATTCAGCACTATGCTGCCGGCCCACCTAAACTAAGCTGCTAGGAACATGCGGGCCGGAGACAGAAGCATGCAACACCCACACCCCAGACCTTCGCTGAAGGCAATAATTTTGCTAAGCCTGCTGCTAATTTCAGCCTGCTCTGGCTACGAGGTAACTGTCAACGAGCGGACGGTTTACGCCCCTGCGCCCCTGTTTATGGACTTTACTGTGGTCGATAAAAATTTGCAGCGCTGCCTCGACCAAACTATTGAGGACCAGCGAGTGACTGAGGCCAGCCGCCTTACGCGGCTAAATTGCACCAATGCGGGTATCCAAACACTGGCCGGAATAGAGATTTTTGCGGGCATAACCACGTTAAATTTGGCGGACAACAACCTGCGGCAGGTGCCCGAATTGACCAAACTCGCCAAGCTTACCCAGGTGGACCTGCGCAACAATCAGCTCAAAGCACTGCCTGAAGCACTCAATTGGCTAAAGCTGACTTATTTGGATGTGCGAGACAATAGCGCGCTGCAGTGTGGCGATTTGAGGCAACTGGCCACTGACGGGGATTTGAAGTTGTGGCTACCGGCCCATTGTCACTAGTTAAGTAAAGATCGCTAGCCAAAATCGCCAGCCAAGGTAGCCCAGCCGCTAAAGGCTGACCTAGTCCTGCAAGCAGAACATCAAGCCAACGGTGGTTTTATGCTGATGCATAATTTTCATGGGTACGGGTTCTTGATTGACCTGGCCGGCAATTTTGCGAAATACCACGTGCACTAATGTTCCCTTGGGCGGCAACAGCTCGGTTTCCAGCTGCACCGATGCGCCGCCATCTGAAATATCTCGGGTATATCCCACCAAAGTGCCGAAAGCGGGGTGCGTCATTTCTACGCGAATGGATGTGGCTTGGCGTGCATACCTGCGGCGATCTGCCTCCACGTCTTACTCCTTAAAATCTGAGGGTCTAATCAATCTTGTGTCAGTGACCGGGTGCCGCATTCTGGCGGCGCTTCATCCAGTATAGGCAGTCGAATCCCCAACGCCGTCGAATTTTTCACCTCGTTTCCCTATTAATATGAACATTTGTGCTAAAAACTTCGAGATCTCCATTGACGCCCTGTGCACAACTGCATTAATCCACAATTTCTGTGGATAAGTCTGTGCATGATATCTGAGAAACGGGCGCAATTGCCCATTCGACGGGGCACCTCTACAAATTGTCCAAAAATTAACCACACCAAAAAATACTTATAGAAAACAATAGGTTATATATGTCAATACAAAGAGATGTCATATTTTACTGAGGCGAATTCACTGCCCACAGCCATTGTTCGCTAGGGTGTGGAAACTTCTGTCAGCTTAGACAGGTTGAATTTAAAAAAGGCGTGAAGGAAGTACTAACTTTATAAAATTCTTCTGGTTTTTAATCACTATGCAGAATATTAAATAGAACTATGTATGAAAAACCCGTCTTAGCAATTTGGGATAATGTCACAGTGCCTTCCTATAATGCGCCGGCCTTTTATTCAGGCACAAAAAAGCCGCGCATTGCGCGGCTTTTTTAAAGCACCAACGTTATAGCTTGTCAGCGTTCTCTTTCAAGTAAGCAGCCACACCCTCGGGTGAAGCCGTCATACCCTTGTCGCCATCTTTCCAACCCGCTGGGCAGACTTCGCCGTGCTCTTGATGGAATGCCAAGGCATCAACCATACGCAACATTTCGTCAACATTGCGGCCAAGTGGTAAGTCATTGATTACCTGATGACGCACTAAACCGTCCTCATCAATCAGGAAAGAGCCGCGGAATGCCACGCCACCTTCAGATTCAACGTCGTAATCCTTACAGATGCTGTGCTGAATATCGGCTACCAAGGTGTAGCGCACGGGGCCAATGCCGCCTTGGTCAACGGGTGTGTTGCGCCATGCGTTGTGGCTAAAGTGTGAATCGATAGAAACACCGATTACTTCTACGTTGCGCTTCTTAAACTCTTCGATGCGATGGTCAAAAGCCAACAGCTCAGATGGGCAAACAAAGGTGAAATCCAGTGGATAGAAAAAGATGACCGCCTTTTTGCCCTTAATGGCAGCGGACAGGTTGTAATCCTCAACGATTTCGCCCGAAGCCAATACGGCAGCTGCAGTGAAGTCTGGCGCCTGCTTACCTACTAAAACACCCATGATATTCTCCTTGTTACTGATTAAGTTTGAGTCTTACAAATAATTTGCTGAGCGGCGATCGCCCGTATCACCGCAATGGGCGCAAGCACAACTGGCTGCGCGAAGAAAGGCGGCTATGTTACCCGCACCACCGCGGCAGTGTCATTGAATCTGTATATGGCACCGATAGCATCAGTTTCAATGGGTTACCGCAAATTAGTTATAAATAAGAACAATTCCCATAAAGTATTGACAATGATTCTCATTAATGTAAACTTCTTGCCTATCAACAACGCATTAGTGGAAGCACCATGTACGTCTGCATTTGTAAAGGCATCACCGACTCCCAAATAACCGACGCTGTCGCTGAGGGCGCAACCAATTTGCGCCAGGTTCGCAAAGCCTTGGGCGTGGCCAGCCAGTGCGGTAAATGCGGTGTATTGGCACAAGAAATTATCGATGAAACACTGCAGATGCACACTTCCTGCTCAGAGGCCCTGTTCTACACGGCTGCATAGCGCCGGATTGCGAATCGCTTGCATTCGCTTTTTACTTATTAACAAAAATTCATTTAATCTATTTAATTCAATCACTTACCGCTGTTTTTCTTGACACTGTTTCGCCTCGGGCACACACTTGCCGCACATTTATCTGCGAGCGAACGGAGCCATCATGAAAGGCGATCCTCAGGTTATTGCCCACCTCAACAAAGTCCTAGGAAACGAACTCATTGCCATCAATCAGTATTTTTTGCATGCGCGCATGTACAAAGACTGGGGGTTAGCGGAGCTCGGCGAGAAGGAATATCACGAGTCCATCGATGAAATGAAGCACGCCGATCAATTGATCGAGCGCATTTTGTTTCTAGAGGGCATTCCCAACCTGCAAGACCTAGGCAAATTATTGATTGGTGAAAACGTCAAGGAAATGCTGAGCTGCGACCTTAAATTGGAGCTGAAGGCCATTCCAGACTTAAAAGACGGCATTAAGTATTGCGAGTCGGTACAGGACTACATTACCCGAGATTTATTTAAAGAAATTTTGGAGTCTGAAGAAGAACACGTCGACTGGCTGGAAACTCAACTGGGGCTCATTGATCGCGTGGGCCTGGAGAATTACCAGCAATCCCAGATGGCGTCCTAAAGCCCTAGTTAGCGGCGGGGGTAAAACCCTCGCCCACCAAGGCGCTGATGAGCTTATCGCGCCGCTTAGCGAGCGCCTCGGGTGCATACGCAAGCGCCGCTGCCCGCCCCCAGATGGGGGCGGGCCACGCGGCATCTCCTTCAAAGCGCGCCACATGGTGTAGGTGCAGCTGCGGCACCATATTACCCAGCGCTGCCACATTGATCTTCTTTGGGTCGAAAAGGCCCACCATTACCTCGGCTAATCGACAGGACTCATCCATCAACTGATGCCTATCCTCTTCGCTGAGGTGGTGAATTTCAGTCACGGCCCCTCGCTCCGGGATCAACAGACACCAAGGGTAATTTGCATCTAGGCTCAAGCGCACCTGACACAAATCCATATGACCTAGCAGTATTGAGTCCTGCTCTAGCTGTGGATGAAGGGAAAACATAGCCAACCTCATTGTACCCATCTGCATTCGCCCCTTAGAATAGCCCGTTTGAACTTTCCGAGCCATTTAAAGAGAGCACCATGCGCGCCAGCCGTTTTCTAATTGCCACATTGAAAGAAACCCCGAACGATGCCGAAGTCATCAGCCACCAACTGATGCTGAGGGCGGGCATGATTCGCAAGCTGGCCTCGGGCCTTTACACCTGGCTGCCTTTGGGATTGAGGGTTTTGCGCAAAGTCGAAGCCATCGTGCGTGAAGAGATGAACAACGCCGGCGCGCAGGAGATGCTCATGCCCGTGGTGCAGCCTGCCGAATTATGGGAGGAGTCTGGCCGCTGGCAGCAATACGGGCCAGAGCTGTTACGCATCACAGACCGACACGATCGCGCCTTCTGCCTGGGGCCAACCCACGAGGAAGTGGTCACCGATATGGTGCGCAATGAGATCAGCTCCTACAAGCAGCTACCTGCCACCTATTACCAGATTCAAACCAAGTTTCGCGATGAAATCCGGCCCCGTTTCGGTGTTATGCGCTCGCGCGAGTTCATCATGAAAGATGCCTATTCTTTCCACGCCAGCGAAGAATGCCTGCAAGCCACCTATCAAGTGATGCATCAAGCCTACTGCAATATCTTTGACCGCATTGGCCTGGAGTACCGCCCCGTATTGGCCGATACCGGCTCTATCGGTGGCGCGTTTTCCCATGAATTTCACGTATTAGCTGCCAGCGGTGAAGACGCCATCGTTTTTAGTGATGGCTCTGACTACGCGGCGAATATCGAGAAGGCAGAGGCGTTAGCGCCCACCAGTGAGCGCGCACAGCCGAGCCAGTCCATGACGAAGGTGGCCACCCCCAGCGCACACACCATTGAAGAGGTCTGCGCACAACTGGCAGTGACCGCCAACAACACCGTCAAGACGCTGATTGTTTTAGGGGAAGCTGAAGAGCAAGATCAAACCCAGCCGCTTGTCGCGCTAGTGATTCGCGGTGACCACGATTTGAACGAAATAAAAGCAGAAAAATTGGCGGGCGTTAGCAGCCCTCTGACCTTTGCACCCGAGGACCGGATCAAATCCGAATTGGGCGCAGGCGTGGGGTCTTTGGGGCCAGTTAACCTTCCCATTCTTACTATTGTGGACCGCAGCGCCGCCCAGCTGGCAGACTTCGTTTGTGGCGCCAACGAAGATGGCTTCCACCTCACTGGCGTCAATTGGGAGCGCGATGCAAGCCTTAGCCGCACGGAAGATATCCGCAATGTCGTCGCCGGCGACCCCAGCCCCGATGGCAAAGGTAGCCTAGGCATTAAACGCGGCATTGAAGTGGGCCACATATTCCAATTGGGTACCAAGTACTCAAAAGCCCTAAATGCCAGCGTCTTGAATGAAAATGGCAAAGCAGAGGTGATGACCATGGGCTGCTACGGCATAGGCGTGACGCGCGTTGTGGCCGCGGCTATTGAACAGAATCACGACGACAACGGCATCATTTGGCCGAATGCGATAGCCCCCTTTCAGGTGGCCATCATCCCCATTAACATCAATAAATCCGACGCCGTGCGCCTCGCCTGCGAGCAGCTCTACGCCGACTTGCTCAACGCGGGCATCGATGTACTGTTCATGGACGAAGATAAGGCCCGTTTGGGTGTGATGCTGGCCAACACCGAGTTGATGGGTATTCCCCACCGCATCGTGGTGGGTGACCGCGGCTTAGAAAATGGCGAAGTTGAGTACAAAGGCCGACGCGACAGCGAAAGCCGGCAGCTGCCACTGGCGGGAGCGATCACCCATTTACAGGGCGCACTGGCGCACTAATAGGCGGAGCTCCATGGCTAAAGCGTACATCGCAACTTGGTTACTGGCCCTGGTGTTACTGCCAGGGCTGGCACTAGGCCAGTCCAAGCCCAGCGACGTGGACGACGAGCTGCGCCAGCTACTGCTCAATGCGGTGCAGGCGGCCGACAGTTTCACCGACCGCTTCGATGCAGAAGCCTGGCTGATGCTTCAATCTAGCCGCTTGCAACGCTTTGTCGACGAACCTGAGAAGCGATTAAAAATACTTCGCGCCGTGCATAGCGAAGCAACGCGGGCCGGATTGCAACCGGAAATCGTGTTAGCCGTGATCGAAGTGGAAAGTGCATTTGACCGCTTTGCGGTATCTCGCGTAGGTGCGCAGGGCATGATGCAAATTATGCCTTTCTGGAAACACGAAATCGGCCGGCCAGAAGACAATCTCATCGATATGCAAACTAACCTGCGCTATGGGTGCACCATTCTCAAACACTATCTCAAGCGCTCAGACGGCCATTGGGCCGACGCACTCGCTCGCTATAACGGTTCTTACGGACGCTACTGGTATCCAGAGCGAGTGATGAATGCGTGGGAGCGTTGGCGCTAGCAGGCGGCTGCCCCTTGAAAGCGAATTTCTGGGTGGGTAATTAACCGTCTCACCCAAGTTGCCACTTCGCGGGCGTTGGGCTTTTCATTGGCCAGATAGCAATCGCGAAATCGATGTAGATCACTGCTTTTCAGTTCTGGTTGAATGTCGAGCGTAAAGATATCCATATTCCAATCGCCGAAGGATCGAGCGCTGACTTCCTCATCCATCAGCACACAGACATTGCTATGGCGGCTGTCATTTTTAATAGACGCCAACAACTCATCCACTTCCGCTTCATAGCCCTCCAATAACTGAATAAAGTGGCCATTGTCGACCAACAACACCCCGGTGATGTTTAACGCGCTATTGCGGTGTTTCGCCGTGCGCTCAATATCGATCAAGTCACTGATCATTTGCTCTTGATCATCGAGCATCTTTGGACAGGCATCGCTGACATACATAACAAACTTAAGCACACAACATCTCCTCGGCATGGACAGGCAGCTATCAGAATAGCAAAGCCTGCCATGCTTGAAGGAAATCAGTGCAATTTGAGCCGCGGCCGCACCACTCGTCCAATCTTTTCACTAAGTGCTAACAATCCCGTGCGCAACCAACCGTGCAGTGCCACCTGATGCATGCGGTACAAGGAGATGTACACCATCCGAGCCAAGCGCCCCTCGATCATCATACTGCCCCGCGTTAGATTGCCCATTAGACTGCCCACTGTGGAGTAACGGCTCAGCGAAACCAGCGAGCCGTGATCCTTATAGATAAACGGTTTCAGTGGGCGGCTGCGATAAATGGCCAATAGGTTGTCGTAGATACAATCCGCCATTTGATGGGCCGACTGCGCCCTTGGCGGCACGTTGCGCCCGTCGGCCATGACGCAGGCGGCGCAATCACCCAAGGCAAAAATGCGGTAGTCCTCCGTGGTTTGCAACGTGGGCCGCACCACCAATTGATTGATGCGATTTGTCTCCAGCCCCGCAAAATTGGCCAGAAAGTCTGGCGCTTTAATACCGGCAGCCCAAACCATCAAATCGGCTTCCAACAGCCTATCCTCAGTAGTGCGCAGGCCATTGATTTCTGCTGCAGCAACGCGGGTATTCACCAACACCTCAACGCCAAGCTTGACCAATTCAGCGTGGGCTTTGCCAGACAGTCGCTCGGGCAGTGCCGGCAAAATGCGTGGCCCCGCCTCTACCAGAGTCACTTGTAAGCGGTCGCGACTGATGTTGGGTAGCCCGTAAACGGAGAGCCACTGAGCGGCATTGTGAAGTTCCGCCGAAAGCTCTACCCCCGTCGCACCTGCGCCGACAATGGCGATGCGAAGCGTTGACGCATCGCGACTGGCGTCTAACCGTACAAACCCATTGAGCATGCGCTGGTGGAAGCGTTCCGCTTGCGCCGGTGCATCTAAGAAAATGCAGTGTTGACTAACGCCCGGCGTGCCAAAATCGTTCGTGGACGAGCCCAACGCCAAGACCAAATAGTCGTAATCGATCGTCCGCTCTCCCACTACTGCACGGCCTTGATCATCCTCAATGGCCGCCAGTCGAATGGTGCGCGCGGCACGATCAAGGCCCGCTAATGAACCCTGTTGAAAATGAAACCCATGGCGGCGCGCATGGGCTCGATAACTCACGGCATCGATGCCTGCATCCAGCGCGCCGGTGGCCACTTCATGTAACAAAGGCTTCCAGATGTGAGTGGCGTTTTTATCCACCAAAGTGACTTTAGCGCGCTCAGGGCGACCCAATTTGCGGCCAAGGCGAGTGGCTAATTCGAGCCCACCCGCGCCACCGCCTACGATGACAATATTCATAAATAGTAATTCCAAAGGTTAAAAAAATCGGTGGAAAATCGGCGCTGCCGACTGTCCTGAATAGGGTTGGTATGGACGTGGTCACTGTATTAGCCATGGCTATAAGCACGCGCCACCTCGTCGCCAATAATTGCGAAACCGCGGCGCACGGTATCGGCATCTTGGCCGTAATTGACGCGAATGCATTCGTGTTGGTGCGCCCAAGGTTCCGTTAGGCCGGGGAAAAAGTGGTGGCCCGACACCACCAGCACGCCGCGCTTTTTCAAGCGCCTATACAACTCGTCGCTAGTAATGGGTAGATCCGGAAACCAGAGCCACAAAAACAGCGCGCCCTCCGGGCGATGTACTCTGAACGGGGTGCCGGCTAATGCCTCGCGGCACTGCGTCAAAGCTGCGCCGACCTTATTGCGATAATGCGGCCGCACATGGCGCTCACACAGTTGGATGAGTTCGCCCGACTCAATCCACGGCTGCACCAAAGCCGGCCCCATATTGCCCGAGGCTAGATTCAATACCGCATTGGCATTACTAAAAGCGCGAATCACCGATTCATTCGCTACCACGATTCCCGTGCGCACACCGGGCAAGCCCAACTTAGACAAGCTGAGCAACAAAATGGTGTTGTCATTCCAAAAGGGTTTGGCGTCGGTAAATAAAATATTAGGGAAAGGTGTACCGTAGGCGTTGTCGATTATCAGCGGCACTCCTTGTGCGCGCGCCAAGCGATCGAGCTGTTGCAATTCATCATCGCTGATGACATTACCGGTGGGATTGGTGGGCCGCGATACGCACACCGCCGCGGTGGCATCGGTCAATGCCAATGCCTCAAAATCCACGTGGTATTTAAATAAATTGCCCTCCAACAATTCAATGGTGGGCTTAGTGCTGCGAAAAAAATCCTCGCTCAGGCCGCTGTCCGCATAACCCAAATACTCAGGTGCCAGCGGCAGCTGTATATGGCGCTTGGAACCGTCAGGCATGCGCCCGGCAAAGAGGTTAAACAATACGAAAAATGCGGATTGGCTGCCATTTGAGATAGCGAGGTTGCGTTCAGTAAGCTCCCAGCCGCAGATGTTCGATAGCATTTTAGCTAACGCGGCTAAAAATGCCCGATCGCCCTGAGGTGACTTGTACACGCCCAGTGCGCCAAAAAGCTGGTCGCTGTTGCGCGCCATGCTAGCCATGCGCTCAGCAAAAAGTGCCTCCATGGCTGGAATTCGACTGGGGTTCCCGCCCCCCATAAATAGCATGTTGGGGTTGTCGTTGAGCGCGCCGCCCAAATCGTCCATCAGCGAGGACGCTCCGGTTTGACCCGCGAATTTTTCACCAAAGACCGACAGTTGCAACGCTGAGTGTTTCATAGCTTCTCACCTCAGGCGCTAATAATGCCTGAGTTCGCCGTCGGCTTCATCTAATAGTAACGTTCGTAACCAACGGCTGGCGCCGCTTTCCTCACTGCGACGGTGCCAGATTAAATGCAATTGCAGGGGCGCCAATTCGAACGGCAGTGGTCGCGTCGCCAATCCAAAACGCTGCGCGAGCGCCGCGGGTAAGGTCCACACTAATTCCGTTTCGCGCACGATGTCTGGAGCCACCAAATAGTGCTGAACACGCAGCTGCACATTGCGAACTTTACCCAGCAGATTGAGCGCGTGATCAACATAACCCAGTCCTGCTCGGCGGCTGGAAACATGCAAATGCTTGAGCGCAAGGTAGCCCGACAAGGACAAGTCATCCGCCAGTGCGGGGTGACCTTGGCGCATAGCGCACACATAGGGCTCTTGCATCAGCGGCTGGTGACACAGATCGGCCATGGACATGATGGGCACGTCAACTGAAAAGTCGAGTCGGCCACTGGCTAACTCCGTTACCACTTCGCGCCGAGACACGTTGAAACTGGTCACCGTCATATGCGGCGCCAAGTGACTTACTTGTTTGAGCAGCGGCCCCAACACCAATGATTCGGCTAAATCGTTCATGGCGAAGGCTACGGTCTTGTGACTTTCGGCCGGCACAAATAGCGCGGGGGCCTCGATACTGCGCTGAAGCTGACCCAGCCCTTCGCGAACGCCCTCGATCATACCGTCCGCCACGGGCGTGGGCACCATTCGTTGGTGCGCCCGTTCAAATAACGGATCATTTAAACGTTCGCGCAAACGATTCAGTGCATTACTGACGGCAGGCTGTGTAATATTAAGTTGCTCTGCAACCCGCGTGAGGTTGCGTTCGCGATAGATGGCTTCGAACACCACCAAGAGGTTGAGATCCAATTGCTGTAATCGCATCGTCGGCACCCAGTTACTATAAGCCTGCATTATAAAGCTGAGCCGGTACAATAATCACTACGAATGGCTATAGCACACAGGAAAATACCCATGACCGACATCCTTCTCATCCGCCACGGCCAAGCCAGTTTGGGCGGTGACAACTACGATCAATTGTCCCCACTCGGCGAAATACAGGCACAGTGGCTGGCAGAGTATTGTCTTGAGGCTGGGTTAGGCGGCCCCATAGATTTGTACACCGGCGCCATGGCACGTCAACATCAAACCGCCGCGCCATTGATAGATCGATTGCAGATCCACACCCAGCGAGAGGATGCAGGTTTCAACGAATATGATTTTGAGTCGGTGGTTTTGGCCTACCTCTCCGCAAACCCAAGCTATCCACTGCCCGCCCAACCGACTTCAACAGACCTCTACACGCTGTTGCGCGCGGCCGTCCAAGCGTGGTCCACGGATGAGTTGGCGCTGAATCAAGAACAAGAAACTTGGATAGGATTTCACCATCGGGTCGCAAATGCGTGGCATCGATTAGTCGCACAGGTGACGGGCACCACCTTGTTAGTAACGTCTGGCGGCGTCATCGCGTCAATATTGCGCCAGCTGCAAGGCTTGGATAACAGCGCCACCATCGATTTGAACCTGAGCATTCAAAATGCCAGCATCACCCGACTCGTAAAGAACAGCCATGGCTATACACTGGCCGAATTCAATGACATACCGCACTTGACCGGCGCCGAACGCGCGCACGCCATCACCTTTGCCTAGCGGCCACTATTGCGCCAGAATTTGGTCGAGTAAATCCAACAGGGGTTGGTTGAGGGTTTCAGGAAATAACAACAAAAGGTCACAGGCAAAGGGGCTATTTTCAAGGGTGTAACAAATTTCAACACTGGTGACAAAATCCAAAGACACCAAGTCGTCCAAGTGCAAATTTGCCAGTGGCTCATGCATGCCCGCGATAAATAGTGGCTCAAAGGTAAACTCGCGGCCACTTAGTTCCGCCATCATCGTCAGGCATGTTTCCGTTATGGTCGCGGTCAAAGCGCGCACTAAATTTTGTTCGACCTCAAGATCATCCAACGTCAGCTGCCGAGCCTTGGCCAAGGCCAAGAGGCTTTCGTCGCTCACCACAACCATGGCATATGCCGCGCCATTCTCACCTGCAAATGCTTGAACACCCGCCGATACTTGGCATTCGCCATGTTGCTCGATCAACCCTTCGTACAGTTGATTGGGTGCCAAGTAGCGAATCACCGGAATGGGTAGCTCTACAAAACCACCCACGTAGTCTGCGAGAGATTCAGCGGCTGCGCCCATGGCGACATTGGCGACTTCCTGCAAACAATCGCGATGGGTTTCCGAAAACGGCAGTGGGTAGCTCATAGCAAACCGTACCTGTGTAACACTTCCGCCAACTTATCTTTATTAATGGGCTTTTTGATGAACTCCAAGGCTCCCAGTGCCATGACTCGATCGCGTGCTTCCGGTTGAATATCACCGGAAATGACAATGACTATTGCCTTGTGCCGTTCGGACTTAACCAATTCCAACACTTCGTAACCGTCCATTTCCGGCATGGTGAGATCCAAAAATACCATTTCCGCCTTGCCCGCACGAATGGCATCAATGCCCTCCACGCCGTTGGCCGCATAGGTAATATCAACATCCCAATCCTCCGGCAATGCACGGGTAACCTGCTTGCGGGCCATGTTGGAGTCATCACAAATCAATAGGGGAATGGGCATGTAAATTACGTTCTCTGCACTAAAACGACCTCTACTTATTATAGACGGGCATCGGTATCACGCAGGCCCCGTTAAAAACCCGCTTTTGTCAGCGCCGCCCGCAGGCTGTCATGGGTTTGAGGCCCCGTTAATACCGCCACCGTTTGCCCCGTTGGGCTAACTATGTAGCTCGTAGGCAGCACTCTCGGCGTAGCGATTCCGAGGCCTTCCGGATGGGCAATGAGTAGCGGGAATTGAATCCCTAGCGTATCCGCCTGCTTTAGCAGCTGAGTGAGCGGCGGGCGGTCATAGTTCACCCCCACCACCTGCAACATCGGCTCGGCAGCGGCCAATGCATTGAGCTCTGGAATTTCTTTAACACAGGGCTTACACCAGACAGCCCAGTAGTTCACCAGCTGCCACTGCCCTCGCTCGAGAGGTCGTTCAGCACCCGCCGCCCACAATATCGGCGTTGCATCACTCGCACTGTGATCGCCAGAGGGGCTGCAAGCACTCAGCAACAACGCGGCCACTAGTGCTCCGCCCGATAGATTTTTCATGCCTTGCCCTCCGTTTCGACATCAGTCAATCGGGGTAATGCCGTATCCGTATCGGAGAGTTCGCTGTGTAACATTTCTAAGCCTTCGCCTTCATCAGGATAGGTGGGGCGCTCCACATGAGCATCGAATATTTGCGCTAAGGGAATATCCAATTGTTGCTCGGTGTGCTGATCAATACTCAACAATCGCGGCGCCACTGAACTGAACCAGTCAAATTGTTGCAGGTAATCTGACACTCCGGGCATGTGGGCCTCCACACCGATAGCATCGGCAAGTTGACGCAAGGTGAAGTTACCCAAGTCTCGACATAGCACGTAATCACCCTGTGCGGTCACGGTAATGATCTGATGTTCAAGCAACGCATCCCGCAAGCGCTGCCACTGTTCAGAGCCCACGCCAACGCGCAAAAGATCGCCATCGGCAAGGCTATCACCGGTATTCAACCGGCAGCGAAACTCCCACAGCAACACCAACGCAGCAACTAAGTCTGGATACTTAATGCTGAGCGTTACCCGGTTATCGGTACTGAGTACGCGCACTAAAATCGCGCCACTCAGGATCAACATCCAAGTGATATTCACCCAAATTAAAAACAGCGGTAAAAAAGCAAAGGCCCCGTAAATCATGGTGATTGACGACTTGGCCATGATGACGCCAAACGCGCGCTTTAAAAGTTCAAACAAAATCGCCACAGCGATGCCACCAATCGCCGCCTTGCGCAATGGCACTCGACAATTGGGAACGGCGGCAAATAGCAGCGTGAACGCCAGCGCTGTTAGCAATAGTGGTAAGTAGCTGTACAGTGGCGCGATGAAGCCTAAGGTTGTGGTCTCATCGGCAAAAAATTTGATCGACAGCAAATAGGTGCTCATGACGAGTCCAGCACCCAACAGCAATGGCCCTAAACTAAGGATCGCCCAGTAGATGAGAAAGTTGGACAACCCCCTACGCCCGCGCTTGACACCCCAGATGCGATTAAACGTCTTTTCAATATTTTTTAACATCAAATAGGCGGTGATGATGAGGAGTGGCACACTGGCCAAATTGAGTTTGCGCGCCTGACGCGAAAAGTCCGATAGGTATTGCGACACTTCAGAGCCAGATTCTGGCAATAAATTCGAGAAAATCAGGGCGTTCAGCTGGCTGTCCAATCCTTGAAATGCTGGAAACAGCGAAAACATGGAATAGGTCACCGTCATCATCGGCACCAGCGCAAACATGGTCATAAAAGTCAGTGCGCCCGCGCTCATTTGGCAGTGTTTATCTTGAAATTGATAGGCAAGCTCAGGTATCAGCCGCCACAACCCACCGAAAAAGTTATTCAACATGCGTATCCTCAAAAAGATCTAGCCCTAATCCAACGAGCATCTTGGGCCTCGGTTGTGATGCGTTTACAATAGCGTCTTTTTAACATGAAGCATAACTGACCGGTCATTGAGACCACTCCCATTAAATCAAGAAGCCGTACTATGACAACTATCTACCACAACCCGCGTTGTTCAAAGTCCCGTGAAACGCTCGCCCTGCTGGAAGCCAAAGGCATTACACCGGAAATCGTACGCTATTTAGAAACGCCGCCTAGCGCTGCCCAAATTAAAACGCTGCTCAGGCAATTGGGGTTGAGTGCCCGCGCCCTACTGCGCACGGGGGAAGAAGCCTACAAAACGCTCAATTTAGCCGATACCGGTCTTTCTGAGCAGGCGCTCATCGATGCCATGGCTGCCCACCCCAAATTAATACAACGGCCCATTGTGGTGCACGGCAGCAAAGCTGCAATGGGTCGTCCACCGGAAGCCGTGTTGGAGCTATTTTAATGGCTGAACCCTATGTGCTGGTGCTCTATTACTCGCGCTCGGGCGGCACCTACGCTATGGCCCGCCAAATCGCACGTGGCATTGAGGCCTCGGGGTTACCGGCTCGATTACGTACAGTCCCCCCAGTTTCACCCGACACTGAAGCCAGCCTACCGGCAGTGCCCGACGAGGGCGCCATCTACTGCACCAATGACGATCTCGCACACTGCGCGGGGCTCGCGCTAGGCAGTCCAACTCGCTTTGGCAATATGGCGGCACCATTGAAGCACTTCTTGGATGGCACGTCTGACTTGTGGCTCAGCGGTGCCCTGATCGATAAGCCTGCGGTGGCGTTTACCTCCACCAGCAGCCTGCACGGCGGTCAGGAATCCACCTTAATCAGCATGCTGCTGCCCCTGCTGCACCATGGCATGGTGTTCGCGGGTTTACCCTACAGCGAATCGGCACTGCACAGTACTCACACCGGCGGCACGCCCTACGGCGCAAGCCATTGGGCCGGTCAACACTCCACCCCACTGTCAGATGACGAATCCGCATTGTGCCTGGCACTCGGAAAACGCTTGGCAACCCTGACGAAGAAACTATTATGAATGACTCCTCCACTCCCACGGACGTGCACCAAAAGGCCCTTTGGGGCCAGCGCCTGTCAGCGATCGCGCTGGCGGTCCTTGTGCTTGATGCCCTAGCACAACAGCTGAGCCCCGAGGCGCGCTGGTCAACTCTGCTTATACAACTCCTGCCCTTGGTGATTTTTGTGCCGGGCATGCTTGCAAAGCACTACCGCACCTACAGCTGGCTCTGTTTTGTGGTGCTGTTTTACTTTATCGTGGGTGTAACCAACGTTATGTCGCCACTCGCTGATGTACACGGCTGGGTGACCCTAGTGGCGAGTACAGTTCTGTTCAATACTGCCATGATGACCAGCCGTTGGCTGCAATACGCGGCAATCGCCACCGCTCAGGAATAAACACTTAAGGAAGCGTTACATGTCTCAAGCTCAACCCGGATTTATTCGTCGTTTTTTTGGCGGCCTTTGGGGCGCAGTCACTTGGTTGCGTGTTGCACTGGCCAACATCCTATTTTTAGTCATAGTGCTCATTATTGTCAGTGCCATCACCAGCCATGAGCCGTTTGTCATGCCCGATAAAACCGCGGTGCGCGTTGCACCTCAGGGCTTCTTAGTAGATCAGCTCACCTACGTGGACCCCATGTCCAAAATCCTAAGCGACGATAAAGGGCCAACGGAAACCCGCGTGAAATTATTGGTGGATGCCATCAACCGTGCAGCGGACGACGATCGCGTCACCACCCTGGTGCTGGATTTAAATTATTTATTGGGTGGCGGCTTAAGCAAAATGGAAGAAGTGGGCGAAGCGCTCGAGCACTTCCGGACTCGCGAGAAACCCATCATCGCCTTCGCCGATAGCTTCAATCAAAATACCTATTATCTGGCCACCTTTGCCGATGAAATCTATATCAACCCACTTGGCGCTGTGTTTCTGACAGGCTATGGCAGCTATCGCAATTATTTCAAAGACGCTATCGACAAGCTGGAATTGGATTTTCATGTATTCCGCGTAGGCGATTACAAAGACTTCATTGAACCCTATACGCGCAATGACATGTCCGGCGCCTCGCGCGAACACAACAGCCAGTGGTTGCACGAGCTATGGAGTACGTATACCAGCCATGTTGAGGAGCGCCGTAATTTACCTGTAGGTGCCATCAACAATTACATTAACAATGCCGACAGTCTGTTGGCGGACGCCGAGGGCAACAGCGCGGACCTCGCCATTAGCAGTGGTCTCATCGACCGCAAGCTGACCCGCGTAGAATTAAAGAGCATGCTCGTTGAGCGATTTGGCTACG
Organism: Simiduia aestuariiviva; assembly: GCF_014192475.1. Classification (GTDB taxonomy): domain Bacteria; phylum Pseudomonadota; class Gammaproteobacteria; order Pseudomonadales; family Cellvibrionaceae; genus Simiduia; species Simiduia aestuariiviva. The sequence continues at coordinate 1,083,169 of NZ_JACHXZ010000001.1, read as the reverse complement.
ACGAAGAGATGAATAGCTATAGCGCGCTGAATGCCGATCACTATTTGGCCGCCACAGAAAAGGAGCGCCTACCGTTTAAACACCAGGTAGGCCTAGTGGTTGCCAGCGGCACTATTGTAGATGGCGAACAACCCGCGGGCACCATTGGCGGTGATTCGACAGCAGCACTTCTGGAAATGGCCCGCCAAGATGACACTATCAAAGCGGTAGTATTGCGCATCGACAGCGGCGGCGGCAGCGCCTTTGCCTCTGAAATCATTCGCCAGCAGGTACTGGCTTTGCGCGAAGCGGGCAAACCCGTGGTCATTTCCATGGGCTCTGTAGCGGCATCGGGCGGCTACTGGGTGACTGCCGGTGCCGATCAGGTGTGGGCAACTCCAACCACCATTACGGGCTCCATTGGCGTCTTTGGCGCCTTTGCCACTGCTCAAAAAACATTGGCTAATCTGGGCATTCACACCGACGGCGTAGGCACTACGGAAATGGCCGGCGCCATTCGATTAGACCGAGCGCTGCCGGAAAAAGCCGCACAAGTGATTCAAATGGGTGTGGACAACATCTACCAAGAGTTTTTAGAACTGGTGGCGAAAGCACGCGGCACGACACCGGAAGCCATACACCAAGTTGCGCAGGGCCGTGTTTGGACTGGGGCAACCGCCCAGGAAATTGGCCTAGTGGATCAGCTTGGCTACCTCAATGATGCCATCAAGGCGGCCGCTGAATTAGCCGAAATCACTGAATACGGCGTACAGGAAGTGGAACATCCACTGAGTCCGGGTGAAAAATTCATGCAGACCCTGTTACAGGACGTGCGCATTGGCCCCAGCCAATTGACCAATAGCCTAGTGCCGTCATCCCTGCGCGCAACGCTAGAACCGCTGATCCAGCCATTCACACTGATGGCAGAGATGAACGACCCGCGCGGCATGTACGTGCGCTGCACGGCCTGCGTAGCGCCCTAGCAATATCACACCGGCGCCAAACTCCAGAGGCGCCGCCCCCAAAAAATGCACAAAAAAAACCCGCCGATAAGGCGGGTTGATGCATGACCAGAAGCTATTTACTCAAGGCTGCGGGGGTCTACCGCTACACCTGACCACTTACGGTCAAAGATCTAAGAAAACCAAGTCCATCAAAGGAGACACATGACTAGCATTAGCGTTGATGTGGCAAGCACCTCAACCAATACCCTCGCTAACCTGTATTAATTTATAGCAGCTCAGAAACCATCTGCCAGTGGAATTTCAGATTGACCGGCAGACTGTGACTAGATAGCCACTTTATTGGCTTGCAACCTACCTACCAGTAGGTTAATTTGGTAACAACTTACCAGGTAGATGGTTACCGCTCATGGTCCAGACTCGCTCTAAGCATCGAAAAGACGAAATCCTCGCACTCGCCATGCAATTATTGCAAACTCAGGGCTTTGAAAATTTCAGTTACCAAGATTTATCCAGCGCCTTGGGCATCACTAAGGCCAGTATTCATCACCATTTCCCCCGTAAAGAAGATTTAGGGGTTGCCCTCTGCCAATTGATTAAAGAGTGGCACGAACGCCGCTTTAGTGAGGCCCGACGTGAAATGCCAGAGCCCTGGTCGCGTTTGGACGCCTATCTACGGTGGTCCCTGGAATACGCCCAAGGTGAAAACAAAATTTGCCCCCTCAGCTCCCTGCAGTCAGACATCAACCTACTGCCAAGCAGCATGTGCAACGCAATCGCGCAGCTGGATGAGCACGAAATCCAATTCATTGCCGAGCTACTTGAACAAGGTCGGCAGCAAGGTGTCATGTCGTTCAAAGGTGAAACCCGTCACCAAGCCCTTTTGCTGGTGCTGGCCTGCAAAGGCGCCCTGCAATATTCACGCATCCACGGTTTAGCGCTGTTTGATCAAGTTATGAACCAATACAAGCACACACTCCAACCCTAATTTGAGGTACCTATGAACTCTCTTGATACGTTGTTTTCCCCGTTCAAACTCGGTCCACTCGCGCTGGCGAATCGCATCGTGATGGCGCCCATGACGCGCCAATTTTCGCCCGGTAACGTGCCCAATGACCTGGTGGTGGAATACTACAAGCGCCGCGCTGAAGGCGGTGTTGGTTTAATCATTACCGAGGGTACCTGCATCGGCCACAAGGCCGCTAATGGCTATGAAAACGTGCCCTACTTCTATGGCGAACAGGCCCTAGCGGGCTGGAAAAAAGTTGTGGATGCCGTGCACGCAGCCGGTGGCAAGATCATGCCCCAGCTCTGGCATGTGGGGGCCGTCCGCAAAGAAGGCATGGAGCCAGACCCGAGCGTACCGGGTTTCGGGCCATCCGGTCTGGTCGCACCCGGCAAAAAGAAATGCCATGAAATGACCCTGGCCGATATTCAGGAAGTCATAGCCGCCTACGCACAAGCCGCGAAAGACGCCATGGATCTCGGATTCGACGGCGTGGAAATTCACGGGGCTCACGGCTATTTAATCGACCAATTCTTTTGGGCTGGGTTGAACGAACGCACCGATGAATACGGCGGAGACCTAGTCGCCCGCACGCGCTTTGCCGTTGAGATCATCAAAGCCGTACGCGCGGCCACAGCGCCCGACTTTCCCATCGTACTGCGCTTTTCACAGTGGAAAATGCAAGATTACACCGCGCGCCTGGCGGAGACACCGGAAGCATTGGCCGCATTTTTAGCGCCCTTATCAGACGCTGGAGTCGATATTTTCCACTGCTCGACCCGCCGCTTTTGGGAAACTGAATTCGAGGGCTCAGACCTGAACCTCGCTGGCTGGACCCGCAAGCTCACGGGCAAGCCCGCCATCACCGTCGGGAGTGTCGGTTTAGACAAGGCCTTTGTGGACGACGAAAAGAAAGGTTTCTCCGGTGGACAACCCGCATCGCTCGACAAGTTACTGGAAAAATTAAATAGTAATGAATTCGATTTAGTGGCTGTAGGTCGTGCATTAATATCAAATCCGGACTGGCCTTTGCGCTTAAAGGAAGGCCAGACAATGGCGGCCTATGATCTCGAACAGTTAAAACAGTTGGTTTAACCTGCCTGACAAAAAAGCCCCGAAGCGCGGGGCTTTTTCATAACAACTTCATAACAACGTCATTACACCTTTAAAACGGTTATACGTACACCTGCCTCACCTGACACTCGCCCGCTAAAGTGCACATCCAATCGAAAAACATAACTAAATATTCTTGGCATGAAAAATTTCAGTAGGTGAAACTTATTGTCACATTTTGTGTTGCACGGTATTCAGTTGATGGAAACGAAAACATCCTGACCGGCAATGAAGGACTCATCAAACACTGAACAAGGAACAACCTTATGCGGGTTAAATCAATGTACGTAACGATTCTTACCCTAGGGCTAATCGGTGCAACGACTTCCCTTCACGCTCAAGAAAAATCGGAACTGCATGAATGCACGCAACGGGTATTGCACCAACAGTTGTCAATCGACACCGACCAACACGACGCAATTAGCAATGCGCTAGCGGCATGCCACCATTCACAAGCTATCTATTCCCAACAGTGGATTGCACAATTACAGAGCATGGGATATTCAGCCACTGAACACTTACAAACTTTGGTCTGGGTGCACAGTTACGACACGGCATTAAAATTACTCAACCACTCGTTTCCGAAATCCAGTCGCACGCGCGACGAAAATCCCAACGCTCGAAGGACCGCCCAACAATAAATCTCAATAGAACGATACCTATACTTCATTTAACCAATTGCCGCGACGAAGCGGGGCTATTTGGCAAAAAATGACACCGCCAATTACTGAGCGACAATTTCTACACGGCGATTGAGCTCTCTACCGGCCTCCGATGTATTCGGTGCAACTGGCGACAACATGGCTACGCCCTTTGGTGCCAAACGGTGTGATGCCACCCCATAACTATTTATTAATTCTGCTACTACAGCCTCCGCTCGCCGCTCTGACAGCGACAAATTAGCCTCAATCGATCCCACGTTGTCTGTATGGCCAACCACATAAACCTTCTGCCTTGGATTGGCTGCCAAGTAGTCAGCAATAGTTTGTAGCGTTCGCTCGGACTCTGACTGGACACGAGCGCTATTAAATTCGAAGGTAATCCCGTAGAGAGCCACTCGCCCCTGTGTCGCCAATTTGTCATTGAGATCAGTCACAGTCACCTGCGATAAATCTAGCTCTGTGGATTCAATCACATCGATGCGATAAACAAGACCGGCGGACGGTGATCCCTCGTTGTAACCCACCATCACAGCAACCGTGGTGATTTTATTCCCCTCTACTTTCTCTGCTGCCAAATACGAGGAGGTCGTCATAATATGCGCGTTTGAATTAGCCAGCTTTGGAATATGTCCGCCCGTGGACAACATGCGCGGTACTGATTCAGCTCCAACTGCACAGGACTTCCTATAGCAATCAAACAGTAGGCTGTAGCCCTTTTTCTTTAGTGCATTTTCATAATTTTTATAAACTTGACGTTGCGACCCGCCTTTCGGCAGTCGGTAATCAATAGATGTTCTTATCCCCTCGATAACCTTAAATTTTTCAGTTAGAAAGGCGTACTTCTTTTGCTCTGGGTGGCGCTTGGCATTGAGCGCTACCACATATTTATCAAAATCACTGCTTGAATATTTAATAATCCAAGAACCGGGATAGCGAGTGACAATGGGGCTATCCTTACTGTGGCGAACATCGGTCCCTTCAGACACTGCAAACGATGTATTTCCAATAAACAACGTCGCCAAAAAAATTGCAAAAAAGTGTTTCATGCTAGATATCCTATCTCAATCAATTCCTTCAAAATCATCGCTAGATGGGTGGGAGGGACATATTATCCAAAGTAGAAGTCGATTATTGAGTGACACCTATCAAAACAGCGCAGGAAACCCCAAGCTCCGAATTGCGGACATAAAAAAAGCCCGGCGGGTTAGCGCCGGGCTTGAAATCCCATACAAATTGCAAGGGAGAGTCACAGGAGGAAAAACATATAACGAGGGATTTTACCTTACCCCCAATGCATATCTGACCTTTCGGCCAAGATTGCAATTTATGCTTTCATAAAGCGTTCTTCGGCAATTTTATTTGCCACAATACCCGTTGGAGTGCTTGTTTGTGCCGCACGATCAAAGATTTGAACAAGGGTATCGCCAATGGATTCTACGTGGGTCTTCAGCGCCTCAGCGCTGCCACCGGTACGCTGGTAGTAGACGTCAATGATACCGCCGGCGTTGATCACGTAATCGGGTGCGTAGAGGATTTCACGGCTGCGCAACAATTCGCCGTGGCGCTCTTCGGCAAGCTGGTTGTTAGCGGCGCCAGCCACCACAGCGGCTTTCAAGCGGCCAATAGTGTCATCGTTAATGATCGCGCCCAAGGCACAGGGCGCGAAAACATCCACGTCCTGGTCGAAAATCGCGTCGCCCTCAACAATTTTTGCACCCAGCTCACGGGCCGCGCGCTCGGTATTGTCGGCAAAAATATCGGAAACGATCAATTCGGCGCCGGCGTCGTGAAGGTGCTTGGCCAAGCGGAAGCCCACGTTACCTACACCCTGAATGGCCACTTTCAGCCCTTGTAAGTCAGAGCGGCCCAAACGGTATTGAGCCGCGGCTTTTAAGCCGACAAAAGTGCCATAGGCGGTGGTAGGGCTTGGATCGCCGCCGTGCTCGGTGCCTTCGACGACACCACCGGCGTAGCGAGTGCGCTCACCAATTGTTTTCATATCGGCCACACTAGTGCCGGAATCTTCAGCAGTGATATAGCGACCGCCAAGGCTTTCAACAAAATCGCCCATGGCATGCAACAGCGCTTCAGTTTTCTGGGTGCGGTGGTTGCCGATGATGACAGCTTTGCCACCACCCAGCTTAATATTTGAAATGGCAGACTTATAGGTCATGCCGCGTGACAGGCGCAAGACGTCGCGCAGCGCCTCTTCGTCACTGGCGTAAGGCCACATGCGGCAGCCACCCAACGCGGGGCCAAGGTTGGTGTTGTGAATGGCGATAATCGCCTTCAAGCCGGATTTGGCGTCGTGACAAAAAGCGACATGTTCATGGCCATCGAAGGCCGAATGGGAAAATACCGACATAACTGCAACCTTGTTTATTCTGCGCGCTTTGTGGGCGCAATCTGATACATAAATACGCCTTTTGGGCTGCCAAATTCTAGCGCTGGCGAGAAAAATTAAGGTTGCAAAGAGATTGGCCGCCAGCACTTCTGGCGGCACAAGTCACCACTTTTAAATCGAATTTTAGCAAAACTGACCAATGACCAAAGATTCACAGGCAGTTCTGTTATTTTTAGGGGCTATTTAGCCCCCGCTCCACTGTATTTAACGCCCGGCAGGACGCACAGCATTTCATACAGCAGATTGGCGCCCACAACGGACGTGTTTTTGGTGGTGTCGTAGGGCGGAGATACTTCCACCAGATCACAACCAATAACATCCAGGCCGCGGCAACCGCGTACGATTTCCAGCCCTTGGTGCACCGTAAGTCCACCCACTTCGGCAGTACCCGTACCAGGAGCGAAGGCTGGGTCCAGGCCGTCGATGTCAAAACTTATGTAGACCGGGCCACCGCTGACCTGCTCGCGGACCTCCGCCATGAGCGGGGCCAGAGACTTGTACCAACACTCTTCAGCCTGCACTACGCGAAAGCCCTGATCGCGCGACCATTGGTATTCATCCGGGGAGTAACCGGTGCCCCGCAAACCAATTTGCACCACGCGGTTACCGTCCAGCAACCCCTCTTCCATGGCGCGCCTAAAAGGTGTCCCATGGGCGATGCGCTCGCCAAACATGTGATCATTCACATCGGCGTGGGCGTCCACGTGCACCACCCCAATGGGCCCGTGTTTCTTACTTAGCGCCCGCAAAATGGGCAACACGATCGTGTGATCGCCGCCAATAGACACCGGCGTAATACCTGCTGCAACCACGGCGTCGTAGTGCTTTTCGATGATCTGCACGCTTTTTTGCAGGTTGAACGTATTGATGGGTACATCGCCAATATCGGCAATAGATAAACTGTTGAAAGGGTCGGCGCCAGTGGAGACGTTGAAGGGACGCAACATGCGCGATTCGTCGCGAATTTCGCGCGGCCCAAAACGCGCGCCGGGGCGGTTGGACGCGCCGATATCTAGCGGCACACCAATAATGCCCACATCCAAGGGATCGTCGATAGATTTAGCTGGCAGGCGCATAAAGGTCGCGGGCCCACCAAAGCGGGGCATCTCATTGCCACCGAGTGGCTGGTGTAGTTCTTTCTTGGATTCAGTCATTTGCAGCTCCCACTGTGGCTGGCAATCAGTGCCAGCACCCATGGCCACAGTATGGCTGAAATACCGCACCGCTTGGACGCAGCGAATCAAACACTAAGTTTGAGAGTCTAGAACTGGCCCACGCCAGCCAGTTGGGAGAGCAGCTCTTCTATAACCACCGCCTGATTTTTTCCATCGCACTCCACGGTGATATCAGCGTAATGGCGATATAACCGATTGCGCTCTGCAAATACGTCATCAAACGATTGATCGGGGCTGCGCGCAATACCACGCGATGCATAGTTGTGAATCCGGCGCTGCAACTCAGCCAATGACGCACTCAAAAACACCACAGGGCCGTAGGCTTTTAAGTGCTGCATGCCGGCATCGCCATACACCGCGCTACCGCCGGTCGCTATCACGTGATTGCGCAAATCCGTTGCCAAGATAACCTCCTCTTCTATGCGGCGCAGGTTGAGGTAATCTGTGGCATCCATAATCGCCTGCAGGGTTTTCTGCTCGCGCACTTGAATCAACACGTCTGTGTCGACAAAATCCTTAGCCAGCTCTTTAGCCAGCAACACGCCAATGGTGCTTTTGCCTGCCCCTGGCATACCGATTAGCGTGATACTTTGAAGTTGATTCATTCTGACGACCGCTTGACCCATATTTCGTGCAGGGCATTAAACCTCAGCTGCAAGACTGTCACAAGGTGAAGGAATTAAAGTAAGATTGAGCCAACCTTTGCCCGCTTAGGTCTAAGAATTGTGAAGCAACCCCCCGATCAAGACCCTCGCCTATTGCGGCTCTTCATGGCTGTTGCCGAGTGCGGTGGCCTGAGTGCCGCCGAGCAGCGCCTTGGGCTATCGCGATCCACCATTAGCACCCACTTGTCTGAACTGGAAAGTCGCCTGGGTTTTCGATTGTGCCAGCGCGGTCGCGGCGGTTTCGCCCTGACGCCCGAAGGCGATGCCACCTACCAGGCAGCAAAACATTGGATGGCCGCCGGCGACACCTTTCAGCAGCAAATCACGCATTTACAGCACCGCCAACTGCAAGGTGAATTGGTCATTGCCATCAGCGACGATAGTTTGAACCACCCGAGCTTCAGCTTTTCGGAAGTGGTTCGTCGATTTCGCAAGCAGGCCCCGAGTGCTCACCTGCGGGTAAACGCACTAAATCCGGCCGCCATCGCCGAGGCCATAGGTGCGGGGCAGGCTCAAATTGGATTGGCGCCCCAATCGCCATTAACCGATAAATTTTTTAGCAAAGTGCTGTATCAAGAGCGAAGTTTTCTGTACTGCGGCCCACATCATCCGCTGCTCAGCGGCACTACACCCACCGTCGACACGCTGCACGAGCACGACTTTGTCGGCGCCGGTTACAGCTGGCACACCGAGCTGACAAATCGCGAGGCACCTTTCAACACTTGCGCCATCGCGCCGGAACTGGAAGCGCGACTGGCACTCATCCTATCCGGTACTTACCTGGGTTTCTTGCCCGAGCACGTGGCCGAGCCTTGGGTGACCAAGGGCTTGCTCACCCCCCTGCTTCCCGATGACATGTACTACACCACCGAAATGGCGGCCCACTGCCTCAACCAACAGCGCAGCAATAAGCTATTGCAGTTACTGTTTGCGCTGCTCAACGATGTTCACTATGTCAATGCTCAGAAAAATTAACGATATCGACTTAAAGCTGTTGCGCATCTTTCAAACCGTGGCCGATTGCGGCGGCTTTAGCGCGGCGGAGTCACAGCTCAATATTGCACGCTCCACTATTTCTACTCACATGGCGGACTTGGAAAGCCGGCTCGGTTTAACCCTATGCCAGCGCGGACGCGCAGGCTTCGCCCTGACGGAAGAAGGCAAAACCGTCTATGACGCGGTACAAGCGTTATTTGGCGCACTGGATTTGTTTCGGCGTGAAGTTAATGGTCTGCACGACCAGGTGACTGGCGAATTAAACATCATCTGCTCAGATGCCATCGTCTCAGACCCGCGCTTTAAACTTACGGAAACTCTGGCGCGATTTTGTGAACAAGCCCCCGATGTGGTGATAAACATCTCCACAAACAGTCTCCCAGAGATGGAGCAGGCCTTGATCGACGGGCGCGCAGATATCTGTTTCGCACCGCGCCACCGCGATCTTTCGTCAGTGAAATACACCCCCCTCTACAGCGAAGACTATTTTCTGTACTGCCACAAACGCCACCCGCTGTTCGACGCTGATGAAGCCAGCCTTAGCGACGAACGACTGGCCGCGAGCCCCTTTATCCATCCAGGCATCCAAACCGTGGGGCAGGCGTCGCTGGCCATGGAGGGCCTGCGCCGAAGCGCCAATGCTTATATCTACGAAGTGCGCATGGCGCTGGTGGCCACAGGCCACTTCATCGGGTTTTTTCCCAGTCATTATGTGCAGCCCTGGCTGACCCGCGGGGAAATGCGTGCGCTATGTCCAGCCACGCGCCACTACGCCGTCGATATTGCCGCATTGACGCGACGCGCAGGTGCTCAAGACAAGGTGCTCGCCTTGTTTCAACGCCAATTGGCCACAGCCTACAATTTGTAATACACGACCCACGATTTGTAATAGTGGGAAGCGTTGGAGGGTGAGATGCCCCGCACAGCGACATCCGGTGATGTGTAGACCACACGTAAAACGCCTAGATTACCCACACATAGCAGAAACGACGCGGTCGATCCGTACAAACTTGCCCAAGCGCCTTTGTCGAGCGCGAGGCCAGCTAGAGCGGTCTATGTAAAGGGTGCTTTAGAACACAGCGGGCAGCCCGAACGGGCCGCCGAGCCTTTAACGCGCCGCAACCACGGGTCGCGCGGGTGCACTGCCCAATGCCTGCATTACTTTGCCGACACCCGCGTCGGCCACCAACTTCGCATAGGCTTTGCTTAAATCGCGGGATGCCCCCAGCGCCACCTTGTCGTGCAACAGCTCCAGAAAGTCCGGATCGGACATTTTGAGCGCCACATCAAAATCTCGTTTGATAATCACAATGCATTCACGTGCATGACGAATTGCCAGCGGATGCAACATCCAGGATTTATCGGCCATTTCCCTACCTCGAACAAAAATTGTACATCGTCCATTCAGACTAGTAGACAGTTCCACTGGATAGCAAAGCAATTTAGGGCTTCGGAACGAATCGTTCCGAAAAGGGTGACGGAGTAGCCAAAAGGGCTATTAAAATCCTTACAAAACAGCGTGATAGGCCCATAAACACTGGGGTTATCACCGTACTCAGCTCCGGCCGAACAGCCGAACCCAAGAATTTTTCACAAAAAAAGGCCGTTATGGGTAGAAAATTTGACCAATTTAGCGCTCAATAGCGCCCGCGAACGGTTAAACCCAACAAATCGTTAAAAAATTCCTGTAAATCCACTAATAAACTGCCGCGAATTTCTGTAGACTATCGCGCAATTTTCGCCCTGGCTTATCGAGTATCGCAATGACAGACTTAGCTAAATATAGAAACATTGGTATTTTCGCGCACGTAGATGCCGGCAAGACCACCACCACTGAACGTATCCTGAAACTGACCGGTAAGATCCATAAGACCGGTGAAGTACACGATGGCGCCGCCACCACTGACTTCATGGAACAGGAACAAGAACGCGGTATTACCATTCAGTCCGCTGCAACCACTTGCTTCTGGAAAGACCACCGCTTCAACATTATCGACACCCCCGGTCACGTTGACTTCACCATTGAAGTGTACCGCTCCTTGAAAGTACTGGACGGCGGTGTAGGTGTGTTCTGTGGTTCTGGCGGTGTAGAACCCCAGTCAGAGACCAACTGGCGCTACGCTAACGAATCCGAAGTAGCCCGCGTAATCTTCGTAAACAAGCTGGACCGCATGGGTGCCGACTTCTACCGCGTGGTAGAGCAGGTTAAGAAAGTACTGGGCGCCCGTCCGCTGGTTATGGTGCTGCCAATCGGCATCGAAGACGAATTTAAAGGCGTTGTCGACCTGCTGTCGCGCAAAGCCTACATCTGGGATGACTCAGGTCTGCCAGAAAACTACACCGTTGAAGACATCCCTGCCGACATGGTTGACGATGCTGAAATGTACCGTCAGGAATTGATCGAAACTGCACTTGAGCAGGACGATGACCTGCTGATGGCCTACATGGACGGCGAAGAGCCTTCTATGGAAGACATCAAGCGCTGCATCCGTCAGGGCACCATCAAGCTGGACTGGTTCCCCACCTACTGTGGTTCTGCGTTCAAGAACAAAGGTATTCAGCTGGTGCTGGATGCAGTTGTTGACTACCTGCCAGACCCAACGGAAGCGACCAAGCAGCCATTGACCGACGAAGAAGGTAACGAGACTGGCGAATACGCCATCGTAACGCCTGACGCGCCCCTGAAGGCCCTTGCGTTTAAGATCATGGATGACCGTTTTGGCGCCTTGACCTTCGTTCGTATTTACGCCGGTAAAATCAACAAGGGTGACACCATCCTCAACTCGTTCACGGGTAAAACCGAACGCGTCGGCCGCATGGTAGAAATGCATGCCAACGACCGCAACGAGATTGACAAGGCCACCGCGGGCGACATCATCGCGATCGTGGGCATGAAAGCCGTTCAAACCGGTCACACCCTGTGTGATCCAAAGCACCCTTGCACACTGGAAGCCATGGTGTTCCCAGATCCAGTAATCTCCATCGCCGTTGCGCCGAAAGACAAAGCCGGTGTTGAGAAAATGGGTATCGCCATCGGTAAAATGGTTGCTGAAGATCCATCTTTCCGCGTTGAAACTGACGAAGATTCTGGCGAGACCATCCTTAAAGGTATGGGTGAACTGCACTTGGATGTAAAAGTAGACATCCTCAAGCGTACCCACGGTATTGAATTGACCGTAGGTCAGCCTCAGGTTGCCTACCGCGAATCAATCAGCCGCGAAGTTGAAGATACCTACACCCACAAGAAGCAATCAGGTGGTTCTGGTCAATACGGTAAGATTGACTACCGCATCAAGCCCGGCGAGCCAGGCAGCGGCTACAAGTTCACTTCATCTGTTGTGGGCGGTAACGTACCGAAGGAATTCTTCCCAGCTATTGAGAAGGGCTTCAAAACCATGATGGACACTGGTCCACTGGCGGGCTTCCCCGTGCTGGACGTTGAAGTTGAGCTGTTCGACGGTGGTTTCCACGCCGTTGACTCCTCTGCCATCGCGTTTGAAATCGCTGCAAAAGGCGCCTTCCGTCAAACCATGCCAAAAGCGGCTCCACAGTTGTTGGAACCCATCATGAAAGTTGACGTGTACACGCCAGATGATCACGTAGGTGATGTTATCGGTGACTTGAACCGTCGTCGCGGCATGATCAAGGACCAAGAGAAAGGCGTTACCGGTGTTCGCATCAAAGCTGACGTACCACTGTCAGAAATGTTTGGTTACATCGGCAGCTTGCGCACCATGACTTCTGGCCGCGGTCAGTTCTCAATGGAATTCTCTCACTACTTACCTTGCCCACAGAACGTGGCAGAAGAAGTGATTGCCAAAGAGAAAGAAAAGAAAGCCAACAAATAATTGGCCTTCCAATAAAAAAGCCGGTGATGAAAATCACCGGCTTTTTTTATGCCTGGCTTAATCGGGCCGGCAAAAAAATACCCGGCGAACCGGGCACTTTTTTAATGCAACTCAAATCAATCTGACAGACTGGCGCTGTGATAGACGTTCTGAACGTCATCTACATCGTTTAACATTTCCATCATCTTGTCGAACATCTCCCGGTCCTCGCCTTCAACAGGCGTGGTATCACGAGGCAGAAATTGAATTTCGTCAATATCGAAATCGATGCCTTCAAACGCTTCTTGCAGCGTTGTTTTCGCTTTAAAGTAATCCGTATGTGGGGTAATTACAGTGACCTTTTCGCCTTCGCTCTCAATGTCGATCACATCCACATCGGCTTCCATCAAGGCTTCCAGCACGGCCTCTTCATCGCCGGTAAACACAAATAGTGCACCGTGATCAAACATATGGCTGACAGAGCCTAGCGTGCCTATTTTGCTTTTTGTTTTTACAAAACACTGGCGCACATCGCCAAAGGTTCGGTTAGGATTGTCGGTCAGACACTCTACGATGACCATGCAGTTACCCGGGCCGAAGCCCTCGTAGCGTGCCGGTGAAAAATCCTCACCGCCGCCGCCTTTTGCTTTTTGCAAGGCCTTATCAATCACATGGGCAGGCACCTGATCTTTTTTCGCCTTTTCAATCAGGTTACGCAAGCTCAAATTACCATCCGGCTCTACGCCACCAGACTTCGCACACACATATATTTCCCGGCCATATTTGCTGTAAACCTTGGATTTCGCATCCGCCGTTTTTGCCATGGATTCTTTGCGGTTCTGATAGGCCCTGCCCATAATATTGTCCTACGCATTATCAAAAGCATCGATTCTAACGCGACCAGCGCTAGAGGCCAAGGTAACTCCCTAGACGTATTGGCCTGCACAAAAGCCGCTGGCCCAGGCCCACTGAAAATTATAGCCACCCAACCAGCCCGTCACATCGAGCACTTCACCCACAAAATAAAGCCCGGGCACCTTTTTAGCCTCAAAGGTTTTCGATGACACCTCGTCGGTATTCACCCCACCCATGGTGACTTCGGCAGTGCGGTACCCCTCTGTGCCCGAGGGCGTAATTGTCCAACGGTGAAATTGCGACTGCAAAATATCCAGCTCCGCATCACTGTATTGCTGAACTTGACGACTGCCCACCGACTGCTCCAACCAAGCCTGCACGAAGCGCTTTGGCAAGATAGCACTCAGTAGGGTTTTCAACTCGCCTTTCTGGCCACTGGAGCGCCACTCTGTAATCAATGCGGCCAAATTGTGCCCAGGTAGAAAATCGATTGTTAAGGGGGCGCCCGGCTGCCAATAATTCGATATTTGTAACATGGCTGGGCCACTTAGGCCCCGATGGGTAAACAATAAGGGATCGGAAAACTGTTGATCGCCCACGCCAGCCACAACATCTAACGATACACCGGCCAACGCGCTGATCACCGGCTGCCATTTGTCGGTAATGGTAAATGGCACCAACGAGGCCCAACGGGGTAAACACTGGATGCCGAACTGGCCGGCAACCTCATAGCCAAAACCTGTGGCCCCCATGGTCGGAATTGAGAGGCCACCCGTGGCGACCACCAGCGACTGGCATCGATAATCACCCAAGCTTGTGCGCAACCTAAAGCCCCCGTCCCCCTGTTCTTGTTCAATTTTAACTACAGTGCAATGTGTGCTGATTTCCACACCGGCGTAGTCACACTCAGTCAGCAACATTTGCAAAATATCGCTCGATTTATGATCACAGAACAACTGCCCTTTGGTCTTCTCGTGATAATTAATGCCGTGTCGATCCACCAATTCAATGAAATCTTGAGGCCGATATCGACTCAATGCCGATTTACAAAAGTGCGGGTTGCGCGAAAGGTAATTCGTAGCATCGACAGAAAAGTTGGTGAAATTGCATCGCCCACCGCCGGACATTAAAATTTTCTTGCCGACTTTATTGGCGTGATCCAACACTGCAACCGAGCGCCCTCGATAGCCCGCCGTCGCCGCACACATGAGTCCTGCGGCACCGGCACCGATGACAATACAATCAACTTTCATAGATTACTTCACGAAATAGTTTTATAAATTCAAAAACTCACCGGCTTGTATTATGGCACAGCGCAGGATATAGAACCCAACAGTCACCATTTAATGGGTACTTTCCAGAAAAACCTGTGGACCATCAATATCCGGAATGGCAATTCACTCATCGCAGAGTTGGCCCATGTACGCCCATGACATACGAGCGTGCGTACTACAGCTGTACTAGATGACCTGATATCAGACATCCTGAGCTTCGGGCATATACGATGCATGCAACAGTTAGCCAAAGTATGCTGCCCAGCGCGGTATAGACTAATGGCAATGCCACTCAAAACTGCCCCGTGTAAGGTAGTTTACGCGTCAAATCCGCCCTACTGCCATTCGCATTCCCGTCAACATTTATAAACTGCTTCGTACTCAGGCATTTGATCTGTCGCAATTACACAGCATTTAGCAATACAAGGAATGGGCATGGGCACGGAATATCCAAATTGAATAAACCTGATGAACCAAAAGCACCCTGGGTTAAACCAGCTAACTTTGGCGCAGGAACAGGAGATTGCCAAAGATGCTACCACCCTCTTGATTACAGTTTGCGTGTTAAATCGCTGGTCCATGCAAGATATTGCGAATTTTTACGATTTGGAGGAAACGGCCATTATTCAGAAGTTAGCGCTGCTGGATCGACTGGGCATCATTGAACTGCTGCCAAATAGCCGCATTAAGCTCAAGGTTGCCGCTAATTTTCACTGGCACACAGGCGGCCCAATAGCGAACTTCTTTAAGCGCACAATTGAACGTGAATTATTTGACGCGGATTTTTCAGAACCACCGAATCAACTGTTCATACTTAATGGCATGTTCTCACCTCAATCAGCACAGGCACTTGGACGCAAGCTGGAGAAGTTAGCCCACGAATTTAATCAGCTTAACGATGCCGACGCTGGGCTAGAAATTAATGCGCGCAACGGGGTCACACTGGTGCTGGCCATGCGCGACTGGCAGTACAATGCCTTTAAACCGTTTTACGTAAAAAAGCCGCGCACAAGGCGCGGCGTTAATGCGGCT
This sequence comes from Simiduia aestuariiviva, assembly GCF_014192475.1. Lineage (GTDB taxonomy): Bacteria > Pseudomonadota > Gammaproteobacteria > Pseudomonadales > Cellvibrionaceae > Simiduia > Simiduia aestuariiviva. Next base: position 1,067,219 of record NZ_JACHXZ010000001.1, on the reverse strand, counting down.
TCAATATTTCATGGCGTAGCCTGAATGTTTACCGTAACACCTGAGGCCGCCGAGTAGCCGCGCACATCGATGTGCCAGATCCCGCCGGCTGGCGCATTGAAGGTGCAGGTTTCACTATTGCCATTTTTGTAGGGGCGACAGTCATAACTGCTGGTCGTGGACTTTGCGCCGTAACGGACATAGAGGTCCGCATCACCGGAGCCGCCGCTCATTGTAACAACCAGCAATTGATAGCCAGCGCCCAACAATTGCGTATAGTTAGCCCACTGACCACGACTTAAGTTTATGCCCGTAATGGTTTCGTTGATGGGCTCATTGGTATTGCCGCCACCTTCCGTATACCGACCCACCAAGCTGACACCACTGAAACTACTGTACGCTTTGACGCGCACATAGTAGGTACCTCCACTACTGCTGCCACTGCAGGTTTCATTGTTGCCATTTTTATAGGGACGGCAATCGTAGCTGCTATCAGTGGGGGCGGCACCAAATTTCACATACAGATCGGCATCACCAGTGCCGCCACTCATTGCAAAACTGATGTTGGTTGCACCGGCTGGTACACTCATGGTGTACACCAAATCATTGCCGGTACTGGCACTGAGATTCGTTTTAGCGACATCGTTTTCCAGTTCATTACTTGGCGGAGGCGGTGGGGGCGGCGTGCTGCCATCGCCGCCTTTACCAAGCTCTGCCACAAAGGCGGCCGCCAGACGCGCAAAATTTATAGAGTGACTAGCATCAAACGTATTGTCGTACGCCGTATGGATACTGCTGTTGTAATCGCTCATATTGGATTCGAATGGCATAGACGCCGGGTAGCCTTGTGCGTGCCAGGAGGCGTGATCTGAGCAGCCGTAGCCACACTGATCAAAACCGTAGACCACGCCCTGTAGGTAGGTGTCGACCAATTGCGCCATAAACTGATTTTGTGCATTGTTGGTGTAGTCAGTCATGAACACGATGTCGCGATTGCCCGTGCCCTTGTACCCGCTCATATCAAACTGAGCGACACCCAATACATTAACGCCCTGCGCTTTGTAATCCTCAGCAATGGCTTTAGAGCCTCGTAGGCCCACCTCTTCTGCGGCATACCCCATTATCTTGACGGTTCGCGCCGGCTTAAATCCACTGGCCACCATGGCTCTCAAAGTTTCAGTGACCACTGCGATACCCGATGCGTTATCGTCTGCCCCTGGAGCACGGCCACCGGCCGGGTTACTGCCGTTAATGGAATCGAGATGCCCGCCAATGATCACCACTTCATTGGGATAGGTAGTGCCGGTGATGGTCGCCACCACCGAGGCCTGCAGCCAGCTGTGGTTGTACAGTGCCACGCTGATATCACTGCGCCCACTGGCAATGCTGGCCCATTGGCTACGTATCCAATTGGCCGCATCGGCACCGGTTTGCTGAGTGTAATAACGATTGTGATAGGCACTCAGGTTATTTACCGTGCTGGTTAAATTATTGGACGACATTTCATCCAGTAACATGCCGACGCCAGTGGGGTTATCAATGGTGTAACTAACGGCCATTTGTGCAGTGGCTGGGGCGGCTGCTTGAGCAGAGAATTGCTGCGCGTCTGCCTGTGACTCATGAAAAACAAAGCCTCCGCAACGATGAAATTCATCGTGCATTACTTGGCTAAGCAACTGGATTTGATTTTCTGGAATTGTCGCAACGGTAATACCTGTACCAGTGATGGATTGCACCGGTCGCAAGTCTACGCCACGAAAGCTTTGCTGATTAATTTTAGCGACCGCGTCGCTGCCAATAGAAATCCACTGGCGTTGAGATTCTGCCAACGCATGTGCTGAGCACAAGCCCGTTAGCAAAGCCGTAGTAAGCAAATAAAATAAGCGATTCATAAGGACACCCTGTCTAAAGACAATGCGCAATAAAGATAGGAGAAAAAAGAGGAGCCGAAGCTCCTCTCATTCCATTGAGTAGCTTTTGAAAAAACTACTTAGGCGTTGCGGTATAGCGAAGCGTTACACCTGATGCTGCTGTGTAACCACGAATACCGATATGCCACGTAGTACTTGCTGGGTTGGTGAAGTTACAAGTTTCATTATTCCCATTCAGATACGGACGGCAATTGTATGAAGACGTAGTGGGCTGAGCGCCCTGACGCACATACAAGTCTGCATCACCTGAGCCGCCGCTGATAGTGACCTTGAGGTCTGCATAATCGCCATTGAGTGTCACGGAATAATATTTCCACGCTCTTCTCGCAACAGAAATATTGGAAACCGTTTCGTCAATGGGATCCGCACCCGTGCCGGGCTCGGTATAACTGCCTTTAATGGTGACACCAGAAAAGGTGCTATAGGCCTTGATACGCACATAGTAGGTACCACCCGTGGCAGACCCAGTACAGGTTTCATTGTTGCCCGAAGAGTACGGGCGACAGTCGTAGGCGCTGTCGGTAGGTGCCGCGCCAAAACGCGTATACAAATCGGCATCGCCGCTACCACCACTCATTTCAAATTTAATGTTGGTGGCACCCGCGGGCACATTCATGGTGTAAATCAAATCATTGCCAGTTGAAGCTGAAAGATTCGAAACAGGCACGCCGTTCGCTAACTCACCTGGCGGTGGTGGTGGTGGCGGTGGTGTGCCACCACAATCTGGATTGCTCGCCGAAGAGGAGATGCCCACAGCCACTAGCGAAGCCGTTACGTCGTCAATGTTGTAACCAAGATCACAGGCCGCATCTAATACGCCATTACCCGCCACATCCCAATTGGTATTGGCAGTCCAATACATCTGGTTTGCTCGCGCATAGATTTTAAAGGCCTTTTCAGTATTCCAGCCGCTAGTGGTGGCCAACAAATAGAATGCCTTGTTATACACCCCGGAACTGTAGTGAACATCCATGCCAGAAGTGTAGTCAGACTGATGGCCAATGGATTTTCCATCTTTCGCTGGATCGTCCATATAACGCAGTGCGCCATTGCCCTTAAAGATTTGGGCTCCTACCATCCAGTCGTTACTGCCATGCATAAAGTACTCAGCCGCTTCACCGGACATGTCGGAGAATGCCTCATTCAAGCCACCCGATTTTCCGGAGTAAACCAGACCTGAATTTTGCTCTGTAAATCCATGGCTCACTTCGTGCGCCGACACATCCAAAGAAACTAATGGGTAGAACGTATTGGCACCATCACCAAAGGTCATAGCGCTACCATTCCAGAATGCATTCTCGTAGTTATTCGAGTAATGCACGCGCATTTGTAGCTGGAATGTAAGCGGTGGTGATCCCACATAGGCATTGAACATATCAAATACCACACCGCCAAAATAATGGGCGTCATTCAGCGGTGAATAGGCGCCATTGATTGTTTTAACTGTATTTTCTGGGCAGGTAAAACTGAAGGCCGTGCTACCGGAGGTACCGTGATTTAGGTTCACAGTTTTTACATTGGCATTGCTCATGGTACAGGTACTACCCGACTGCGCCACATTCATATAACCAAAGTCAGTGCCGTAATAATATTGACCGGTTTTTTGGTTGCCACCGGGGCCAGAAGCATCGGCGGTCTGTAGGTTGTCTCGCTCGAGCAGAATGGCTCCGCTTACCGCATCGACGATCACATAAGGCCGCGTCGGGGTATCGCCGTATTGAACATACGAAACTTCATATACCAAGCGAGCTCGACCATTTTGATCCTGCCAGATGCCCAACCGTGAGGTCTCGTTTTCGTAAGCGACAGGTGTGCTGCCAGCCATTACAGTTGCGCCCGCCATGGTATGCGCCTTGGCCTTTTGCATGGCATTATCGGCATTTAAGCGCGCATTGGTATTCACCACATCAGCCGCGATGCCACTGAGCATGGCCCCGTGCGCGAGTCGTAGCGCACCATTATTGTGGCGACTGATAATCACATCATCTCCCAGTACTGGCAGCCCTTTGTACATTTGCGTATAGCGCGTGGTGACTGAGCCATCTGCATTGGTGTACTGCTTGCGTACCTGCAATGATTCAGACGCACTCAGGCCTAACATTTGCGCCGTAGCAGATTGCTGCATAAGCGCAGGCCCAGCGGCCAGATTGTTGACAATATCTGGGCGTTCCTGCAAAAACACCCGATCGGCAGCTTGGGCTGACATGCAGCCAGCAATGCCCAACGCCAATGCGGTAAACGTTAAATTATTTTTGTTAGTCATCTCGCTATTTCCTAAGTAAGAGAGGTAGCCTGGAAAGTAACTTGTCAATTACTTCCCGTGGTCCTTGCGCGACAACAAGGCGATCCTACTTAACGATTCGATCTCATCATTTAGTATTAACCCACCTTCCCGCAGGAAAATTCAGGCTAGACCAAATAAAAATTACAGAGGCATGACCCCAGAAAAAATACGCACAACATCTCAATGTTTTTATTCAAAAAAAATAAATGCAAATTAATAAACCTGTTTTTAATAAGTTGTGCCAAGCTGAGCGGAACGTTGGTTCCATACTATGCGTGCCATAAGTGTATTAATGCGCCACGATAAATCCCGCTCCATATATTTAGGCGCGTCAATCTAGACCCCAAACCAGTAACTAGCATGAGGCTTTGACACCTTGACTCCTACCTTTGGCCCAGCCAAAGCAGTAGGTGTACAATCAATCTGACCACCCTACCGAGAGCAGGCCACCGACTATGCCTAATGACACGCCCGTTGGCGGCGGCTTAAAAAAAATTCTTTACACTTTGTCAACGGCTAGGCGTATCGGCCTGCGCGCCTCAGGTAAGGCCCTGACCAGTCGCAACACCTGCAAAGCGTGCGGGCTCGGCATGGGCGGGCAGCGCGGTGGCATGACCAACGAATTGGGCGAGTTTCCCTCGGTGTGCAATAAAAGCGTTCAGGCGCAGTCCACGGATAATCAATCAGCGATACCATTGGACGTTTTCAAATACCCCATCGCACAATTGCAATCCCTGACGGGGCATGAGGTCGAACACCTCGGTCGACTTAACACCCCACTATATAAGGCGCCGCATGGCTTGCACTTTGAACCCATTAGTTGGAATAGGGCGATGGGGCTCTGCGTCGACAAGCTCGCAAAATGTCCTGCCGAGCGCTCCTTCTTCTATGCCTCGGGCCGCTCATCGAACGAGGCGGGCTATTTGTTGCAACTTCTAGCCCGGGCAAAGGGCACGAATAACGTCAACAATTGCTCGTATTTTTGTCACCAAGCCACAGGCGTGGCGCTACAAAATACTATTGGCACAGCGACGGCAACAGTACAGCTCGCGGATTTACAACACGCGGATTTAATCTTCGTCATCGGTGCCAACCCCGCATCAAATCATCCGCGCCTGTTACACGCGCTCAAAGCGTGTCGAGATCGAGGCGGGGAAGTGGTGATCATCAACCCCGTCAAAGAGCCCGGTCTCGTGCGCTTTGCGTTGCCGAAAAGCCCAAGCTCCTTGATCGCCGGCGGCCATGAAATTGCATCGCTCTATCTGCAACCCAAGGTGGGCAGTGACGCATGGGTATTTGCCGGCATCGCCAAACTATTGCTCGAACAGGGCCTGCAGGATCGCGCCTACATCGCCGCCCACTGTGAAGACTTTGACGTTTTTCAAAAGAGTATTGCGACGCTCACATGGCCGGACATCTTGCTACACACCGGGTTAACACAGGCAGAATTTGAGGCGGTTACCGCACGTTACACCACCGCACAGGCCGCTGTATTTACCTGGGGAATGGGCCTCACGCACCATATCAACGGCGTCGATACACTAGAGGCACTCACCGGCCTCGCATTACTGCGCGGCATGGTGGGCAAGCCCGGCGCAGGTTTATTGCCGCTGCGCGGGCATAGCAACGTGCAGGGTATGGGCACTGTGGGTGTTAAACCTCAACTCGCCAGCCATGTCATTGACGCCATGGCGCAAGAACTGGGCATCCCCTCTCCCTCCGATGTGGGGCTCGATACTATGGCGTGTTTGAAGGCGGCCCATGAAGGTGCCATAGACTTTGCATTGATGTTAGGCGGCAATTTACTGGAAGCAGCACCCGACACCCAGTGGAGTAAGGCCGCATTGGATCGCATCGGCTTCAAGCTGTACCTCACCACCACCTTAAATCGCGGCCATTTACACAGCGCCGATCACAGCAGCTGTTTAATTTTACCGGTGGCGGCACGGGACGAAGAATGGCAGGCAACCACGCAGGAATCCATGTTTAGCTATGTCCGCATGAGTGATGGTGGCATTCACCGCATGAGCAACGTGCACTCAGAAGTGGCAATACTGTCGGAATTGGCGGCGACGGCCTTGCCCGATTTCCGAAAAATTTTTGAAGAATTTAGCAACCACGCAGCAATACGACAGGCCATGTCACGCACACTTACCGAGATGGCACCACTGAAAACCTTAGACGAAACACGAGAGGAATTTCACATTGCCGGCCGACACCTGCACACACCCCATTTCAATACCCCCACCGGCAAAGCGTATTTCAAGCCACTTAAACCCATTGGCCAAGCAAATTCAGAGCAATTCCCGCTGCGGCTTATAAGCGCCCGCAGTGAAGGTCAATTCAACACCATTGTCTACGAACAAAAGGACAGCTATCGCGGTGTAATGAATCGCCAAACGGTACTGATGCACCCCGATGACATGGCGGACCTCGATCTGTGTGCAGGTGACTGTGTAGAATTGCGCTCAGCCGCAGGCCACCTATCCGGATTTCAGGTACAACCCTTTAACATAAAGCGCGGCGCCGTATTGGGTTACTACCCAGAAACTAACCCGCTGATCGGCCGCGAAGTAGATCCCAAAAGCCAAACGCCCGCCTATAAATCAGCGCCGGTGGCTATCAAAAAAAAACCAACCCAATAAATTTCGATAGTCCTGCCAAACGATAGCCGATGGAGTTCATGTCGCGCGCTCAAGTAAACACAGCGACTAACGTGAGCGTCCAATAGCGCAATGCATGGACGCTGGTACTAGTTGACCACTTCGTAGCCGACATTCCCGCCGTATTGCTCTACCCTAGCGCTGACAACGATTGGTTAAATGCCTTAAAACTCGAAAGGATGCCGAAATGAAGAAAATCTTTTACCGTGGCGATGAACGATCACCCGAAATCATAAAGCGCGATGGCTTTGATCTATGGAATGATGCCAAAGGCGAAGTCCAACGGCTAGGCGGTATCGCGGGCTATATTAATCAAAGGGTCATTCAAATGTTCCGTAAAGCGCTAGATATTGAGCGCTGGGCCGTGACCGAAAAAAACCGCAGCCGGCCTACAATATCGACTTCACTAAATGAAGGGTGTGGTGGATATGATGGTGCCTATATTTATCAAATTGAATACATGGATTTAGCATCCGCCGACATCGCAAAGAGCCCCAAGGGCGTATCATGGCTGCTAAGTGGGCAAACGCTCCAAGCATCCAAACACATTGCCTTGGACTTGGAAATAGCCACCAAGGAAGTGGTCTTTTTTACCCATATTCCGCCTGCGCGAATTACCCATTACAAAGGGAAAAATGACAAGTCATTTAAACCCATGTCGGAAATAGATGCCGCACAAGTGGCACAGCGTAAAAAAGTCAAAATCCCGGCGGCATTTGGCAACTAGCTACAGGATATTTTCGTTAAATGGATGCCGTAGGTTTTATGGGAAACACGGCATCCATTACACACATCAACCTATAGACAGCTGCTTTGATACAGGCAAAGTGCGAATGCGTGGGCCGCCTGCCGCCGCGATAGCACTAGTAACGCTTGGCGCAATAGGTGGCACACCCGGCTCACCGACTCCGCCATGCTTTTCATTGCTGTCAATGAGCGTTACTACAATGTTGGGGCTTTGCTGAATACGCAATAGCGGGTAGTCATCAAAATTTGATTGCACCACGGCCCCGTCTTCAAAGGAAATTTCGCCCATCAGCGTCAGCGATAAACCAAAAATGACTGCGCCCTCCATTTGCGCATGCACACGATCTGGATTGACCACTTGACCACAATCAAGTGCGATGTGTACATCGGTTACCCGCACGCGATTATTTTCGATCACCACCTTCGTGGCCACGGCCACATAGCTCAAAAAGCTATGGTGAACGGCCACTCCCCATCCTTCGCCTTGTTTTACCTTCGCAGGCCAGCCCACTGAAGCTTTAACCCGCTGCAGGGCATTTTTCATGCGCGCGATGCTGTAGGGGTATTCTGGGTTATAGCCCTTTTCGAAACCTTCGTTGCGCGTATCGACAACCCGGTCGGCCCCTAGCATCGCCAGCTGATAGGCCAGCGGATCTTGACCGGCCAAGTGCGCGGCTTCATCAATAAAACTATTTACCCCAAAGGCATGATTGATATTGTACACCGAGCGCAACCAACCAATGCGGGTGTGTGCTGGCGTTGCGTGTACCGAGGCCTGCTGGTGGGGAATGTCATAGGGCATATTGGCAAAGCCCTGCCCCACTTCAAAATCCTGCAAATAAACTTGATCAGGCGCAAAGGTAGACATAATCGTAGGCGACGCCACCTGCGCTTTTAATGCAATCAATTGGCCCTTTTGATCTAAGCCACCGGAAAAATGCTGAACGCTAAACGCATGATAATAGCCGTGCCGTACCGCGTCTTCACGACTCCAAATGACTTTCACCGGTCGATTAACCGCCTTTGCCAAAAAGGCAGCCTCCGCAGCGAAATCGGGCTTTGATTTACGACCGAATGCGCTGCCCAACAAGGTCACATTCACCTTGACTTGTTCGGGTTTTATACCAACTGCTCCGGCCACCACTTGCTGGGTTCTTTGCGGCGCTTGTACGCAGGCCCATACTTCACAGCCGTTCTCGGTCATACGAGCTGTGGCGGCAGGCGGCTCCATAGTGGCGTGCTCTAGATGGGGCACGGTATAAACCGCGGACATTTTCTGCTGCGCGCCATTAAGGCCTTTTGCAATATCGCCGCGACTGCGGACAATTTTAGATGCTGCAGGCAATTGCGTTGCAAGTGCTCGCATCGAGGCCTCTGAATCAAAATTTTGATGGCCTGAATTGGTCCACGTGATGTTGAGTTTTTTGCGCGCCTGCTGCGCGGACCAGGTATTTGTGGCCAGTACGGCAACTCCGGACAAGGGCACAAATGCTGGCGGCTCCACACCGCCATCAAGGCGAATAATGTCGACCACGCCCGGCACTTTTCTCGCCGCGCTATCCTCGACACTTTGAATCTTGCCGCCTAGCCACGGGCAGCGCTCGATGCTGGCATGCAACATATCCGGCAGCACCACGTCCACACCATAGGTGGTATCGCCTCGTACAATGTCGGCCAAATCCACCATAGGCACTGGCTTGCCAATGTATTTAAATTGGTCGGGTGATTTATACTTTAGCGTTTTAGGATCGGGTAGTGGCAACTGAGCGGCACGCTCGGCGAGCTCGCCATAACGCAGAGCGCGCTGGCTTTTGGGGTGTGTGACCCTGTGATCGACCGCCACACATTCTTCTGGCTTTACACCCCACGCTTGCGCAGCGGCCAAAATTAACATGGCCTTAGCAGAAGCACCCATCTCGCGCATGGTGTGATAGAAACCAACGACACTGCGCGAACCGTCGGTGTTTTGATCACCGTATTGTTTATCACCTAACGCCTGAACGATGTTGACTTTATTCCAATCAGCGTCCAATTCATCAGCCACAATTTGCGGCAGCCCAGTGCGAATCCCCTGCCCCATTTCCGAGCGATGCGCAACAATCGTCACTTGATCATCAGTTGCAATATGCACAAATACATTCAACGACAACGCCGATCCACTGGCACCGGTCCACTCTGCGTGGACCGGTAAACTCGCTTGCAATGCCAGACCGGTGGCGCTAATACCCACGGCACTTAAACCCGACAATTTTAAAAATTCTCGGCGATTCACCACTTTGAAGTTAGCCATGATTACTTGCCTCCCTGCGCGGGCTGTATTTGTACACCCGCCGCCGTTTTAATAGCGGCCTCAATGCGTGGATAGGTTCCACAACGGCAAATATTGCCCGACATCGCATCGCGAATTTGTGCAGCGGATGGTGTTGGGTTGCGGGCCAATAGCGCGGCCGCGCTCATCAATTGTCCCGACTGGCAATAGCCACACTGAGGCACTTTATGTTCAGTCCACGCGCGCTGTAACGGGTGGTCGCCATTCACCGACAGCCCTTCAATGGTGGTAATTTTACCGCCCACTGCCGCCGCTACCGGCAGGCTACAGGCGCGCACAGCAGTTCCGTTTAGGTGCACGGTGCAGGCACCGCACAGCCCTTTACCGCATCCGTATTTGGTGCCAGTGAGTTGCAGTAAATCCCGAAGCACCCACAACAGCGGCATATTGGGATCGGCATCTACTGTGCGAGATTCTCCGTTAATCGTTAGCTGTAGCACTGGCTATCTCCCTCTGTTGTTGAAAATTTTCAAAGTCGGCAACGGTGTCGATATCCACCGCCGCCGACGGCATGGCAACGGTGCGCGCCACTGGGTGTGTTAGCAATGCTTTTGCACCCTGATCGCCACGCAACGCCGCTAACTCTGAGAAAAAATGATTGGAAAAATACGCAGGCGCACCTCTCACGCCTTCGTATTCTGCACAAACAATTCTGGGTTCAATTGAGGTGCCCGTGGGCATCAACGCTCGCAGGTCGTCTAGGCTCACGGCCACTTGATCTGCCAATAAGACAATGACTCCGCGCGCCTGAGACGGTAATTGGGACACACCAAACGCCAGGGAGCTACCCATCCCCTGCTGCCACTGCGCATTGATGAGCACCTGTTGCGCGGACAATAGCGGACGCAATTTAGTCGCATGGGCGCCGAGTACCACTCGCACTCGGCCGGGTGCGACGGCTTCAGCGCGCTCCGTCATGTGCGTTAACAGCGGCCGCCCCTGCCAATGCTGCAGGTGTTTTGGCGCGCCAAATCTGTGACTGGCACCCGCCGCCAGCAACAGCACATAAACGCTCACGCGCGCTGCCCTGTAGATTGCAGCACGTCACTATGGCATAGACCGTCACTCTGACGCCCCATGACCAAGGCGCGGTGGCACTGCGCAACCGCCGACAACGCCACTGACTCTGGCAACTCACCACCGAGTGGAATGCCCATGGGGCCATCTATGGGTACCGACAGCGAATGCTCTGCGACGCCAGAGGAGGCCAACACACGCGCTTTGCGGTGGGCGGGCCCCAGCAGCCCAATATAGCTGAGTGTCCGCCCCCGCAGGGCCTGCAGCGCTCTAGCATCCAAATCTATGTTGTGCGTCATCACCATCACCGCTTGCGCGTCAGCAAGTCGTGACACTACCTGTGGCGCGTCAGCCTGCAGGCGGAGCCATTCGGTGCCAGCGGGAAAGTCTTCGGGGCGGGTCATGCCCACTCGGTGATCCACCAGCGTTAGATACCAGCCCAACGCCGCCACCATCCGAGCCAAGGGCACCACATCCACGCCAGCGCCAAATACCACCAACCGATATTGTGGCTGGAGCGGGACCCACAAACGATCGCCCGCGACATGCGCACTGGGTGTAGCATCGCCAAACGTTAACGGCGTCAGCTCAGCCTGCAGCATGTCGTTGTGAAGCGGCAATTTTAACCAAAGCGCGCTTCCGGCCAGCAAGCTAGCATGCACCTTTGCCAGCGCCATATGATCGTTTTCACGGGTCAAGGGATAAAGCCGAATGGTGACGCGGCCGCCGCAACCTAGCCCGAATTGCCAGGCCACATCCGCCTGTTGAGTGGCGTCGAAGGTGATCTGCCGCGGGCGACTAAAGGCCAGCACACGCTTGGCCTCAGCCAGCAATGCGCGCTCCAAGCAACCGCCACTAAGCAGGCCTAAGCACTGGCCCAGCTCACTAATCAGCATCATGGCACCCGCCTTTCGATAGCTAGAGCCCTGGGTTTCAGTGACCACGCCCAATACCCAGCGATGCTGTTCACGCAGCGGCAACCACTCGGCTAGAACAGATTGAATATGATTATGCATACCAGTCCCTTGACACTCACCAACCGCTTGGGCGCATTAGAACGCCTGCAATTTTTATGATAAAACCCGCAATCTATAGGGCCGATCTATAGGGCCTATCTATACGACGAGGGGCGCCAGCCAGATTAACGATTGTGTAGTTTATATAGCTTGCGATGTCCGAATATAGACTTTAATCCTGCTTCATTCGTAGCGTACCGGCCTCTTCCTGCATGGCGTATTCCGCCAGTATTTCACTTAACTTCCCAGAATCTCGGGCGGCGTTCACCCCTTCATTAATGGCCTCCACCAATGCGATGGCGTTGGGAAGTTGTTTGGAGACTGCGGCATAGAGGCCTTGCGTCGCAAGCGGCTGATCAGCCTGCACCAACACTTGCTCGCTGATGCCTGCCGTGAGCATCGCGTTGCGGACCACAAACTCCTCCCCCACTAAACCATCAACCCGACGCGCCACCAGCATGCGAACCAACTGCTCGTAACTGCTTACCTCAACTTTAATGATTTCACTCGCGCGATCAAATTCATCGCTAACCCTCGCGCCGCGCATCACGGCTATCTTTAAACGGGCCAAATTGGCGACCTGCTCAAACGCTATAGGCTTTTGGTGGTGGTAAAAAATTGCCGTTTGAGAATATGCCAATGGCTCTGAAAAAATCATTAGCTGTTCACGGGCGGGGCTTTTATAGAGCGGTGCCATCGCGTGCACTTGCCCCTGTTGCGCTGAAGACAATGCACGGCGAAAAGGCATAAAAACCACGTTTGTCTTGTATCCTCGCTCCGCTAAAGCATAGCTCAGCAGGCGAGGCACCCAGCCCTTGTTAGGCACCTGCTGACCAGCGTGGGGCGCCAGCTCTGCCGCCGCCACAGTTAACTCCTCAGCGCTGACCGACGTTAACGCCAAACTACAACACAGGGCGGCCAACCAAGACTTCATCATGGCTCATCCAAATAGACAGACTCTTCAGCCTAGCATCTGTAGACAGAAGGTTGTACCGCAGAGGCATGAAAAAAGGGGGCTAGATGCCCCCTCTTTGAGTCAACGCCTTGTACAGCAACAAACACTCCGTTAGAAATCGCCCATATCTGCTGCGCTAGTGGTTTTGGCATCCACTGTTTTATCGGCGACCATCACCTCGGTTGTCAACATTAACCCCGCAATAGATGCTGCGTTTTGCAAGGCGGTTCGGGTGACTTTTGCAGGATCAATGATGCCCATGTCCAACATATTGCCATAGGTTTCCGTTTGCGCGTTGTAGCCATAGGTATCGTCGGTCGCGGCTCGCACTTTTTCCAACACCACAGAGGGCTCAACACCTGCATTGCGTACAATTTGCCGGAAGGGTTCTTCCATGGCGCGCAAAGCAATTTTAACGCCCACTTTCTGGTCGTCATTGGTGATCTTTAACGCCGCCTTTCGCACCGCGTCCGCCGCGCGCACAAGGCTGATACCACCACCGGGCACTATGCCTTCCTCAACAGCGGCGCGCGTTGCGTGCAATGCATCATCCACAAGATCCTTCTTCTCTTTCATCTCTACTTCAGTGGCGGCCCCCACTTTTATGACAGCAACACCGCCGGCGAGTTTAGCCACACGCTCGAGCAGCTTTTCCTTGTCGTACTCGGACGTAGTCGCCTCAATTTCAGCGCGGAGCTGTGCAACCCGTGCGTCAATGTCGGCCTTTTGTCCGGCGCCATCAACCACCGTCGTATTGTCTTTGTTGATAACCACGCGCGCAGCACTACCTAACTGCGAAAGCTCAACTTTTTCGAGTGACAAGCCAATGTCTTCTGAAATAACCGTGGCTCCTGTCAGAATAGCAATGTCTTGTAGCATGGCTTTTCTACGATCACCAAAACCTGGCGCCTTTACGGCTGCCACTTTTAAAATGCCGCGCAAATTGTTAACCACCAGAGTTGCCAATGCTTCGCCCTCTACCTCCTCGGCAATCAACAACAAGGGCCGACTGGCCTTGGCAACAGCTTCCAAAACAGGCAGTAACTCTCGAATATTGGTTACCTTTTTGTCGCACAGCAGCAAGTAAGGGTTGTCTAGCTCCACCTGCATTTTGTCTTGATTGGTGATGAAATAGGGCGATAGGTAACCGCGATCGAATTGCATGCCCTCGACCACTTCAAGTTCGTTTTCAAGCGACTTGCCCTCTTCCACCGTGATGACACCATCACGACCCACCTTATCCATGGCCTGCGCTAGAATTTTTCCGATATCTTCATTCCAGTTGGCCGACACCGTACCCACCTGACCAATAGATTTACTGTCATTGCAGGGTTTCGCAAGGGGTTTCAAGGTATCAATGGCCGCCTTAACCGCGGCATCAATGCCGCGCTTGAGATCCATAGGATTCATACCGGCGGCGATGGCCTTGTGGCCTTCGCGCACCAGCGCCTGCGCCAAAACAGTTGCCGTGGTAGTTCCATCACCGGCCACATCAGCGGTTTTAGAAGCCACCTCTTTTACCATTTGGGCGCCCATATTTTCGAATTTATCTTTTAAGGTGATTTCCTTTGCCACCGAAACGCCATCCTTGGTAATACGGGGCGCGCCATAGCTTTTTTCTAGCACTACATTTCGACCTTTAGGTCCCAAAGTTGCCTTCACTGCATCGGCGAGAATATTTACGCCTGCCAACATGCGCTCGCGCGCATCTTTAGAGAAACGAATGTCTTTTGCACTCATGCCGCCTGCTCCTGTTGTTGTGTTTGCTCTTCAACAATGGCGAGAATATCTGACTCTCTTAATACCACATGCTCTTCGCCACCTACCTTTATTTCGGTGCCGGCATATTGACCAAACAATACGCGGTCACCCCGATTTACCGCCAGCGCGCGCAGGTCTCCATTGTCTAATATTGCGCCCTGACCCACTGCAACTACCTCACCTTGCGTGGGCTTTTCAGCGGATTTCTCTGGAATAACAATGCCGCCTTTGGTCTTGGTTTCTGCGGCCAGCCTTTTAACCAGCACGCGGTCGTATAGCGGTTTGAACTGCATAGGAATTCCTCCCATTTAAATACAAAAATGCACAGATGAAAGGATGGCCAGAGGAGTGCGTCCCCTGCCTCCAAGGCGGAAAATAAGCGCGGCCCAAAAAAAATCAAGGGGGATATATGGCTCTCGCATAAGAATTAATATTTATAAAAACAGGAGTCTTTATGCTCTTGCCAATACCTTCAATGACTAACTATAGTTATCAATAGACGCTGCTTTTAGAAGCCATAGCAACAGTCGTAGGAGGACAGCAATTGCAACAGGCTACCTTTCACATGACCTTGGCGGATTACTTTCGGGATCGGCTGCACGATTTAGTTGACGAGATACCGGAGCGACCGCAAACGGATACGCTTTGGTATCTGGGCAGCATGATGGCGCGCTTAGGCGATAGCCGAGAACTGTTCAGTTATGACGATGGCCGATTGAATATTCGACCGCTGGCACTTCTCTATCAGGATGCGCGCGACACCCAAGCACACTGGGAACGCTGCCAGCTGTTGCGCCAACTGGGTGATCTCGCACTGTTTTTAGGCGCACTATTTCCGGAGAATTTTAGCCGTCGTGGCATCGGGAAAGATTACCTAATCGGCATGGGAACGAATGCCTACGACTACCTCGCTGATCACGCTAACGATAATCGACACATTTTTTCGGAGCTGGCCGCAACCTTTGCCAGGCTTTTGGAATTGGTAGCCAGAGCCTGTAATCGAGAGGGCACACTCAACGCTGAGGACCTACTCGCGATGTATCAGCGCTTTTGCCAAACAAAAGATCCTCATTTAGGCAGACAATTACAGGCCGTTGGCCTATGTCTCCCTGAAACCGAAGTGCTGCAATGACACTAGGCTCGCTTGCTGTCTAGCTGGCTGCTCAATGGCAATGAACTCATTAAATTGGCGACTTCAATATTAATCTCTTGCTGATTGGAGGGCCGACCTCCTACTGGCCTTTTAGCCATGAGATGCCACACGACCTTTCCAGTAGTTACGTCCTTGGCTTGAATGATTAGTCGGCCCTCCTCCGCCTCTGCATGCTCGGCATCTAGATCGAGCTCTTCCGGCGCTCCCAAAATATGTTCGTGGCACAGGCCAAAGGCAAATGTGACGGCAAGATCGGGCTGCTCAGTTACCAGCGTATATCCCCGTTCTCTGAACCCCACCGCTATGGCCTCTTTTAAAATATCACTCATATCGGGGCGGCGGGTCTGGCTGCCACGATGCACATCGATACAGACCCGCGCATAATGGTTGAAATTTGCCGCTTTCGAGAGCCAATGTTTCTGGGGCGACAGATACCGTTGCTCCACGTCTGCGCGGCCCATTTTAAAACGCAATGCCAAATCAATGCGCGATTCGGCAAGGCGCATGCCTTCCGAACGACTGATGCGACCCGCAGAAATTAATTGGTAAAGGGAATCGTCAAAGGTTTGGCAATTGACATTCTCGTCACCGCTCATGGCTTCTTTGATTTGCGCATGACGACCCTTTTCAATCAGCTCTGCAATGTAGGGAGTATTGAGCATCATTTCGATTGGTGTCACTCGCTCACCGTGAATACCACGAGCAACGCGCTGACTCATAATCCCCAAAAGGTATTGAGATAAATCCTGTCGCACGCGCACTTGCTCTTCTACATTGAAAAAATTCAAAAATCGATCGAGCGCTTGGTAAGCGTTATTTGCGTGCATGGTAGACACACACAGGTGCCCTGTTTCCGCGTAACGAATTGCCTGTCGCGCGGTTTCAGAATCGCGGATTTCACCAATCATTATAACGTCGGGCGCTTCGCGCAACCCGAATCTTAGCGCGTCGGCGTAACTGTGAGTGTCTATGCCGATTTCACGTTGGCTAATGAGCGATTGCTTGTGCGAGTGGGTGTACTCAATGGGATCCTCAATGGTGAGGATATGCCCCGCTCTGTGGGTGTTACGATAATCAATCATCGCGGCCAATGTGGTGGACTTTCCGGTACCGGTAGCCCCAACAACCAACATCAAGCCTCTATCAGCCATAGCCAGATCGTGCACCACATCCGGCAAACCCAGTTCTTGAATACTGGGAATTCTGTCCTTGATATAGCGCACCACCATGGCCAAGGTGCCTTTTTGAAAATAGACATTGACCCTAAACCGACCAATACCAGGGAATCCTAGCCCAAAATCAATGCCTTTATCTTGCGTTAGCTGCGCTTGCTGCTCATCGGACAGAAGCGAGAGTATGAGATTCTGGGTTTGTTCGCGATCCAACGGTGGGCTGGCCAACGTGTGAAATTGCCCATCAATTTTCAAGGTCGGGCGAGCATCCACATTCACATACAAATCCGACGCTGAGCGCGCCACCATCACCGACAACAGTCCTTTTAATTCATTCATCTGCCGCTCCTTGCCATTATCGAATGCGCTCAACTCAAATTACCTTGGCCTAAGACTCTCAATAAATGCGGAATTACTTAGTCAAATATCGCGATTTTTGGCGCAGCGAAACCCACCAATGTTCAACTATATGCCATCTATACCTTAAATGATGAATCTTTCGCAACCAGCAACCATTCCCTGACCACCCTGTGAGCGCGCCGCCTGACACCCAACCCACGGGCCATAATTTACGGATGCAACTACCCGTACGCAGTAATCAGTACCATTCAACGCACACTGCAAAACCAGACCTGCTACCCTTACTAGCTCACAGGGTCAAAATCTTAACAATAGCCGGGCACAGTGCCTGTATTAACGGAACCAACATATTGCCCTTTTGGTTAAAAATCAGCTGCATTGCAATTTGCCTAGCTCACGCCTCATTGGTATCGGCGCAATCTTCGGCATCCGATGTATTTGATACAACAGCCAAAACGCTCCGCTACGGCTGTATAGAGTTCTCCCCCTATTGCTATATTGATGAGTTCGGCCGAGCACAGGGTTCTCTCGTAAAACTAGCGACATTTCTGTGCCATCAAGCGGGCTACCAGATTGAAGTGCTGGTTCTACCACCAAAACGGGCAATTCGGATGGTGGCAGACGGCTCAGTGGATCTTTGGATTGGGCTGCCCAATATCGAAAGCTATAGAGATGCCGTCTTACGATCAGCGCTCCCCATTACCACCTTTGCACTAGATATCTATAGCCTCAACCCCATGGACAATTTCACTGGCATCAACGAATTACACAGCAAAAGAGTGGCTGTTATACGGGGGTATACCTATGGTGGCCTAATCGACGATCTAAAATTGCCAGTAAGACGCATATCATTTATGGAAGTTGCCGATCATGTTCAAGCCACCAATGCACTGTATCGTCGCAACATCGATTATATGGTGGGTTACCGTGCCGGTGTCATCGAAGCCGCCAAGAGTCTCAACAGGCCAGTGCCTTTTAGGTACCCGATCAAAACTCTGGATGTATTCATTATGGTGCCGAAAGCGGCAAGCAATGCTACCTTGCTGCTCAAAAAATTAGAGGCTGCACACACGGCTAGCAAAGCTGTTAACGAGACTAACGGGCCAACAGCAAATTAATCAGTTGCCAACTCAACTATTCTGGCAGCCCTACTTTTTATAGGGTTAATGGCAATTTTCTGCCCGCGCTACACATGCGAAGCGCAGACTTAAATACCCCTTACCAGTGATTCGCGACCGGTGTCGCAAAGTCAGTGATTATCGTCGACAGATACGCTAATCAAGCGTAGGATTTTCATTTCTGCAACCACTGAGTAACCACCATGAAAAAATTCCTGATATCCATTTTCGCAATTACTGGGCTACTGGGATCTGCCACCAGCATGGCCGGCGATGAAAGCGGCTTTTATGTTGGAGGCTCTATCGGCACCTCTCAACTCAGTTATAGCGGCGATGGTAGTGATTTTGACGATGACGACGTCGGCTATAAGGGCTTCGCAGGCTATAACTTCGGCCTTATCCCGTTTTTGAACCTAGCGGTAGAAGGCTCCTACGTGGATTTCGGCACCCAAGCGGGAACAATCGCAAATATTGATGTGTCGCAAACATCGTCAGCGTTTATGGGATCCGCATTGGCTGGCGTTAACCTCGGCCCAGTCGGCGTATTTGCCAAGGCTGGCGTCATTAATTGGGATAGCGATATCACCGTTGACGGACTCAAAGCCTCTGGCTCCGGCTCCGATCCCGCCTATGGTATCGGCGCCAAATTCCAATTGCTTTCATTTCAGCTGCGAGCTGAATATGAGCGTTTGGAAATAGACGACGCAGACATCGACATGTTTTCTGTAGGTGCTGCCTACACCTTTTAATTTCCATTCGAGTAAACAAAGGGCGCCGAGGCGCCCTTTTTTGCTGGTCGATTATTCAGACCAAGGTTCGAGTCTGAAACTATCCGAAAGAAACTGCCCTCGCCACTTAAAGGAGCTCAAGCACTATCAACGTTAGCTCTCAGATACGACCAAGTTTTTCTGGAAAAAATTAAGCATTTCAGTATAGAGCTCTCTTCTATCATCCAAGTTTCTGACCCCGTGCCCACTGCGACCGTATATCAGCCATTCTGGCTTATTACCAACATTTTCCAACGCCTCTTTCATAGCTTCGGCATGCTCGAGCGGCGCGCGGTTGTCCTTTGCTCCATGAATTAACATAACCTGAGCTTTGATATCTTTGGCGTAGTTAATTGGGCTATATTCTGCCAATTGTTTTGCATCCCTTCCCAACACCATTTCTAAATAGGAAACGCCGCCCCAACGAATAGGAATATCCCCCGACGTGTACATCAAATTCAGATCATAGATACCAACATAGCCCACTGCACATTTCAAAAAATCTGGATAGCGAGCAGCTAGCATTAATGATGCGTAGCCACCAAAGCTGGCTCCGTATGAGCAGACACTTTTCCGATTTAGCTTGTACTTATTGATAATCTCGCCACTTGCTTGGTAGATATCATCAATAATTTTACCGCCCCATTCACCGTAACCTGCCCGAGCGAAATTAGCCCCAAAGCCATCACTCCCCCGAAAATTGACCTGTATGACTGCATAACCTCTATTTGCAAGCAATTGCACTTCTGGGTCAAACCCCCAGTGATCAGACACACCGTGAGGGCCGCCATGAACCACTAAAACCACAGGGGCATTCTCTGATTGCTCGGGTAGAGTAAGGCGTACAGGCACCTCTACGCCATCAGAGACCTCGATTGCTTCCGAAAGCATCGGCAGCATTTCTCGAGGATCAATCCAAGACGAATTCGCCCAAACAAAATCTGCCTTGTTGTTAGTCCGATTGAAGGCGTAATACTCCCCGGGATTCACATCACTTGTCACACGAATTAGATAATGCGAATTATCGTGCGTTCGGCTAACCACGGAAATATTTTGGCCCTTGAATGCACGAGATAATCTCTTATAGGCTTTTAAGAAGCTGCTGTCGGTATTTGCAAAGTGATAGCGGGCCTTTTTCTTAAATGAAACCCCCGCGACAACCCGTCCGGTATCGGGATCAAACTCCCAATCAGATATATCTGCATCGAGATCAGTGAACATTGGAGCGAGCACTTTCGATTGAATGTCCAGCTCAAAGATGGTCCGATAACCCGCCTCTCCAAATGCACCCATGAAATAGGCCTTCTCACCCAAGTTGTCGATTTTAAGCGCGACAAAACCAGATCCAATCGATATCCCGTCTCCCTTGAGCACCTCCCAATCTGACTCGGCTGACTCTCGAAAAGACACTTGTTCGTCTCCCGCCTCATCCTCCCAGATCGCAAACGTTAGGACTCCATTCGCATCGACAAGCAGCTGGGGATCTCTGAAGGGCAATGTCTCCGATCGAGTTTTCTTTCCGCTGCGAACATCAAGCCTACTGACGATCGGAAAACGTTTCCTAGTGTCATACCAAGTATTGCCCTCGAGAGTCCAAGGGTATTCGACCACCAAAATTCGATTCGAATCATCTGGCAAAGAATGTAGCATCCGAAAAGTGGACTTATCATACTGCCGGCCTTTGATGAAGGTCCCAGTGGTTAAGTCTCCGGCACGATAGCCCGCAAGCAGCTTCGCACCTTGGCCGGTATAGCTAGCCGTAAATATTTCGCCAGTGGGAATTGGGGCATCAAGATAGCTTACCCGCTCGGCAATTTGGTAGGTAACCTGCTCATTATTCACCCAAATGATTCGATGAATCTCACTGCCAAGGGTCGGTTTTAATCCACCGATAATTTTTCCAGTCTCACGCTCAACGAAAATAGCCGCGACTCGGTCGTCATATCGCATACGAGCGACAATATATTTTCCATTGGGGGACAAGGACATATCTAGGTAGTCCCCCTGCTGTATAAAGGAGTCTAAGGGTAGCTCTTTTGCGCTTAAAAGAGTGGGCAGTATTAATAAAACCACCAAGATTAGAAATCGCATCCAATGCCTCAACTTAGGGGCCCAGCCCAAATCCAATAATAATTATGTTTAACTTGCGATTGGATACTATCAAAATCCACAGGCTGAAACAGCTCTAGATTTGCAATTGTATCTGGGGGTAATAGTGCACAAACAGCGCCTACTAAAAAGGGCGCCGAGGCGCCCTTTTTTATTAAAATGCAATCTACAACAACAGCTTGCGAATATCCCCTATCACACCGGTAAGGAAGGTAAAAAACCTACCTGCATCAGCGCCGTTAATGGCTCGGTGATCGTAGGACAGTGCGAGTGGCAACATATTGCGCGGTACAAATTCGCTACCATTCCACACGGGCTTCATCTGGGCGCGCGATACGCCTAATATACCCACCTCTGGAGTGTTAACGATCGGTGTAAAGCCGTTGCCGCCCATGGCGCCAAGCGAAGAAATGGTAAAGCATCCGCCCTGCATGTCCGCAGGCATCAGTTTTCCGTCGCGCGCTTTTTTGGCCATCGCGGTGGCTTCTTCCGCCAACTCCCACAAACCTTTTTTGTCCACGTCACGGATAACCGGCACCATCAAACCGTTGGGGGTATCGACTGCCATGCCGATGTGCACATAGTCCTTTTGCACAATGTGCTCACCGTCGTGATGCATGGAGACATTAAAGCTCGGCTCCGCACGCAATGCTGCGGCACAGGCTTTTAGCAAGAAAGGCACAGGCGTCAACTTTATACCGCGCTTTTCACCTTCCGCTTTCATGGACTTACGGAACGCCTCAAGATCGGTGATATCCGCGTCATCCCACTGGGTAACGTGCGGCACATTTAACCAACTGCGCTGCATATTGACCGCAGTAATTTTTTTGATCTTGCTCATTTTGACCATTTCTACGGGGCCAAATTTGGCAAAATCAACCGCTGGCACTTGCGGAATGCCACTGCCTGCGCCCGCGGACATCTTGCCCGTTTGCACGTCATTGATAATGGTTTTCACGTAGCTACGCACATCGTCTTTTGTAAGGCGATTGCGCGGGCCACTGCCTTTAATCTTGGCCATGTCCACGCCCAGCTGACGCGCCAACTTGCGCACTGCGGGTCCCGCGTAAACGCTGTCTCCGAAGCCCTTAGTTGCAGCAGTCTCAACATCTTGGTTCTGCACACCGGGCGATACTGCGCGCTCAGATGTGGAGGGAGCGGACGCCGCAGCGACTGGTGCAGGTGTGGGCGCAACATCGCCCTCAGCCGCTATCACGCCAATAACATCGCCGGCGGATACTTTATCGCCATCTTTGACCGACAAACTTTTAATCGTGCCGGTGAACGCCGATGGAATTTCCATTGAAGCCTTGTCAGTTTCCAACACGATCAGCGAATCGCCTTCGCTTACGCTATCGCCAGCACTGACACACACCTCAATCACATCCACACCTTCGGCTCCGCCAATATCTGGCACCACCAAATTTTGATCGCCGGCGGGCGCGGTTTGCTGAGCAGGCGCACTTGTTTCAGCTGGCGCAGCCTCTTCACTTGCCGCAGCACTGACAACAGGTGCCTCAACCGCCTCGCCGTCATTCGTGAGCATCACGCCAATAACAGAGCCCTGTGACACTTTGCCACCCTCTTTAATAGCCAAACTCACTATTTTGCCCGATGCAGGCGCAGGCACTTCCATAGAGGCCTTGTCGGTTTCCAGTACGATCAGTGAGTCGCCTTCGCTCACTTCATCACCCACCGTCACGCATACTTCAATCACATCCACGTCTTCAGCGCCCCCAATATCGGGCACCTCAATGGTCTTTTCCGCGCCCGCCGAAGCAGTTTGCGCATTGGGCTTCGGCGCAGCTTGGACTGGCTCTGCAGTGGGTTCTGGTGACTTCGGCGCTGGCGCTTGGGTAGCCGCTGCTGCAGATTCAACTTCTACCAAAACGCTACCTTCCGAAACCTTATCGCCTTCGCTCACCATTAACTTGGTAATCTTGCCCGCAACGCTTGCGGGCACTTCCATCGAGGCTTTGTCAGTTTCCAACACCACGAGGGATTGCTCCAACTCGATGGTATCGCCAACTGCAACACACACCTCAATCACTTCTACATCTTCGGAACCGCCAATATCCGGCACCGCGATCGTTTCAATAGCCAAGGTCTACTCCTTGAATAATCCTGTCAATCCACCCAATCCAGAGCGCTTACACGCTCATGGGATCGGGCTTTTCGGAATCAATGCCAAATTGCTTAAGGGCTTTGCTCACCACCGAGGCTTTAATAGCCCCTTGATCTGCCAGCGCCTTAAGTGCCGCTACGGTGACAAAGTGACGGTCGACTTCAAAGAAGCGACGCAATTTACCGCGCGTATCAGAGCGACCGAAACCTTCGGTACCCAAGACCACATAATCACCGGGAATAAACGCACGCAATTGTTCGGCGTATGTTTTTAGGTAATCAGTGGCCGCAATGACCGGCCCCTCTTGGTTTTCCAAGCATTCCGTCACATAGGCTTTTTTCGATTTTTTCGCTTCAGGATTTAACATATTCCAGCGCGAAATCCGCTGACCATCGCGGGTCAATTCATTGATCGAGGTCAGGCTCCAAATATCAGATTCCACACCAAAATCTTCCCGCAAAATTTCAGCGGCTGCTTCCACTTCACGCAAGATAGTACCGGCGCCCATCAACTGTACGCGCAGCCCTCCCTTCTTGCTCTTCTTGCCTTCTTTGAGCAGATACATCCCTTTCACGATGCCTTCTTCAGCACCTACGGGCATGTCGGGGTGCACGTAGTTTTCATTCATGGTGGTGATGTAATAGAAGCAGTTTTCTTTGTCTTGGAACATGCGCTTCATGCCGTCGTGCATGATCACAGCCAGTTCATAACTGTAGGTAGGATCATAGGTTTTACAGTTGGGTATGGTGTTCGCCAATACGTGGCTGTGTCCATCCTGATGTTGTAAACCTTCACCATTCAAGGTGGTTCGACCTGCGGTGGCGCCAATCAAGAAACCGCGCGCCTGGCTATCACCCGCTGCCCATGCCAAGTCACCTATGCGCTGGAAACCGAACATGGAGTAGTAGATGTAGCAGGGAATCATTGGGCAGTGGCTATTGCTATAAGCGGTCGCTGCTGCCAACCAAGCGGCCATTGCGCCCGCCTCATTGATGCCCTCTTCCAGAATTTGGCCCTTTTTATCTTCCTTGTAGTACATGATCTGGTCATGATCGTGTGGCACATAGTGTTGGCCACCAGAAGAGTAAATGCCCAATTGACGGAACATACCTTCCATACCAAAGGTGCGCGCTTCATCGGGCACGATAGGTACAACGCGCTCGCCGATGTTTTTATCTTTTACCAAGGTAGAAATAAAGCGCACCCACGCCATGGTGGTAGAAATTTCGCGCTCACCGGTACCTTTAAGTTGTGCTTTAAACGTTTCCAACGGCGGAATTTCCAGCGCCTCAAAATCAGCCTGACGAGCCGGCAAGTAACCACCCAGCGATTTGCGGCGGGCGTGCATATACTGCATTTCCGGACTGTCTGGTGCGGGTCGGTAGTAGGGCACAGTTTTCAGATCTTCATCTGAAATCGGAATACCAAAGCGATCGCGGAATCCTTTGAGTGACTCAATATCCAGCTTTTTCACCGAGTGAGTGATATTAGCGGCCTCGCCGGCTGCACCCAAACCATAGCCTTTAACGGTTTGTGCAAGTATCACTGTGGGCTGCCCCTTACACTCCATCGCCTCTGCATAAGCCGCGTAGACTTTGTAGGGATCGTGGCCACCGCGATTGAGCTTCATGATCTCGTCATCGCTCATGTCTTTCACTAGCTCAAGCAACTCTGGGTATTTACCGAAGAAATGCTTGCGCGTGTAGGCACCGCCATTGGCTTTGTAATTCTGCAACTCACCGTCGCACACTTCGTCCATGCGTTTTTGCAGCAGGCCGGTGGTGTCCTTTTCTAACAGCGCATCCCAGTGGCGACCCCAAACGACTTTAATTACGTTCCAGCCGGCACCGCGGAAGATACCTTCTAATTCCTGCATGATTTTGCCGTTACCGCGCACGGGGCCATCAAGTCGCTGCAAATTACAGTTAATTACGAAGATTAGATTTTCCAAGCCCTCGCGACCGGCGAGACCGATTGCACCCAAAGATTCTGGCTCATCACACTCGCCATCACCTAAAAAGGCCCACACTTTGCGATCACCGCGCGGCGCCAAACCGCGCGCCGACATATAGCGCATCACGTGTGCTTGATAAATTGCCTGAAGTGGCCCCAGGCCCATGGACACAGTGGGAAATTGCCAATAGTCGGGCATCAGCCAAGGGTGCGGGTAGGACGACAGACCTGCGCCATCCACTTCGCGACGGAAGTTGTCTAATTGATCTTCACTCAAGCGTCCCTCAAGGAAGGAGCGAGCGTACATACCTGGCGCACTGTGGCCCTGGTAGTAGATCAAATCACCTAGCTCTTCACCATCATTACCACGGAAGAAGTAGTTAAAGCCCACATCGTATAGTGTGGCGGCCGAACTAAAACTGGAGATGTGACCACCCAGCCCTTCATCATTGTCATTGGCACGCATCACCATGGCCAATGCATTCCAGCGAATCAAAGAGCGAATACGGCGTTCCATAAACAGGTCGCCAGGCATGCGCTTTTCTTTTTTCGGGGGAATGGTATTGCGGTAGGGGGTAGTAATCGCAGCGGGCAACTCCACACCGGCCATGGTGGCCCGGTCAAACATCTGCTTGAGCAAATAGGCCGCTCGGCCATCGCCACCGTAGCGAATTACCGCATGTAGAGCATCGAGCCACTCGCGCGTTTCGAGGGCATCAATATCCTCTGTCATTCAACTCTCCTTTCACCCGGTCGTGCCGGTTGTAGTCAACGTGTGAAATAAACAATCGAAAGAGTATAGAAGTGGCGCAATGATCACTCAAAAATAAAGAATTGAGCGCTAATCTCGCCATCTAATGTCATTCTTGTAGTTTTTTTACAGAATCAAATGCATTGTTTTAAGCAACCATTTGATAATTGGCGGCCATAATACTGAGTAAAAGGGACTTTTGCGAGTTTTGCGGCGTAAATACCTAAAATAATTGCCAAAATGCCCACCCAAAGAAATTAGTTTCATCTGTAATATTTCTACAGAAAGGACCTACTGGAATACGACTAGCCCCTTTCGGGTCGACATTTAAAGCCATCTAAGGCACAAAATAGTGCGGCCCCTGTGCCTTAAAGGCATGCACATCGTTGATTCTCACAACGGGTTCAGGCGCTTTTACCGTCGTTTCAGTACCTAACAATAAGCGACGCTGTGGATCAAACACCTGATACGCAAAGGTGCGCAAGGTCACCGCATTAACATCGGACAAGGCCTTGAGTAGGCGTTGTCGCCGGACAAAATCTACCTTGCCACCAGGCCCGGCAGCAGCAATATCATCCCAGTAACGGCTCGCCTGCTCCGCTAAATTTCGGGGCTTTTGCTCCAATTCGGCCATCACCGCTGCGCGCTGAGCCGGCAAATCATCGGCAAGCCAACTGGGCATGTTATCGATAAAATCTTCAAAGGCCGCACGCAATTGCGGCGCGCTGGCTGAGGGCGATTGCACCACCAGCACCAGTCCCGGAAAATCAGCGACCGGCATTTGCCCTGCAAATACCACGTAACCCAACTGCTGCTCCGTTCGCAAACTATTGAAGAATGGGGCGCGAATACTTTGCGCTAACACCATCAAGTGAGCGCGGGCGGCGTCGCTATCATCAAGCGCTTGATGATACATCACCAGTGCATGGTCATCGTGTTTTACATCCACCTGGCGCTCGTAGCCGCCCCACGTGGGGGTCAGTAATTTGAGTTGTCCCGGCAAGGGCTTGGGCGCTCCGCGAACCAGCTGCTGTCCCACTAAAGTGGCGAGCTGACGCGCCTCGGCAGGCAGTAAATTCCCATAGGCAAACATATCGACCTGACTGCCATACACGAAGCTTCGGCTAAATCGCTTTACATCCGCCAACCCGGTATTGGCCATGGCCTCTACCAGCTCTTCGGCCGTCCATGCAGGTTGATACATGGTCGGCACCAATTGACGAATCAGCTGTATGTAAGGCGGCTGTCGATCTCCATTTTCTGTGCGGCGCATTATTTCCGCGCGAATATTGGCAAAACGGGCGGGCTCTAATCGCGGGCTGATCAACGCCTCCAAGATTTCTGTCAGTAACAAGCCTTGGCGATCATTGTAGCCAGCCACGGTAATATCGAAACCTCGCGCAGTGGCGCGAATATCAAAGCCCAAACCTGCCAGAAATGCGGGGTAGCTGTACTCATTGAGTTCATCGAGCACCATAGCGGCGTACAGGTCTGCTTGCACCCGGCCCTGTAAACCGTTGGCGGCAGCCGGTGACCGCAATTGCACGCGAATAACACTGCGCGGCAATCGGAATATCTCATCTTGCTTGAACCACATTCGCAGTGCGGGCTCATTAATCATCAGCTCGGGAAACTGCCCTTGATCGGCAACTTCACGCACCTGCAACCGCGAGGGGATAAAAGGATTTGGAGCCGGCAACTTGATTTGTGTCAACAGATTTTTAGGTAGCGGCTTAAAGGGCTTTGGCGTCAGCACCTTATACGGTGTGCCATAGAGTGGAGCTCGTTGATCAAATTGACCGTCAGCAGCAGACACTAGGGATAGTGCATTTTCGGGGGTCAAATACTTTAGATACATGGCCAGCAGCCCTGCATCAAACTCATCGTAAAGGTACGGGGCTCGCAACACTTCATGGGGCGGATAACGATGCATCGCACTTGCCAGCCCCTGCACTAAACTGCTGGGGTTGCGCACATCCTGAAAGCGAAAATTGATTTCTGCCAACTGTTTTAATTCTTCAAATCGCCAGGCCTCCAATCCTTGCTGGCGAATCAATTCAATGGCAGCAAAAATCCATTGGCGTGTGCGTGCGCGCTGCGCCTGCCCTTTTTCAGTCAGTGACACTGAGATGACAAAGGTGCTGCCGTAGGGGCCCATGTCGCTCTCACCTGCCCATAACGCCTCCGCCAAACCCTCACGCTTTAATGCCGACAGCAAGCTATTGCGACCTTCATGGCCCAGCATGTTGGCCAGCTGGGTTAAGGGCTTTTCGCGAAAATATGTCCCACTGGCCGGCACCGGAAACATCAAGCGCAACTCACGCAGCTGCTTTAAAGGTTGATAAACGATTTCACGTGGCAGCTGATCGGGCAAAAATAGCGGCGCATCATTTTGTTGAGGTGCGCGATCGTGATTTGGCACGCCGCCATAATGATTGACTACCTGCGTTTGCAAATCATCTAGCGACTCGCGACCCAACACCACCAAAGCCATACGGTTGGCAGAATAGTGTTCCGCATAAAACGCGAGCAACGCATCGCGCACGGAATCATCCTTACGGTCGGCCAAGGTATCCAGATTGCCCACCGAAAATCGAGCGGATGGATGCGCAGGGTTGCTAACCTGGGTTAATACCGCATTGGCGCGCCGACCATCATCTTGGATTTTCGCCAAATATTCTGCGTTAACAGCCGCTCGTTCACGCGCCACGTAATCCGCACTGAACAACGGCGCCTTAAAGAACTCAGCGAAACGCGCTATCGCCTGCGGTAAATGCTCTGGCCGAATAGTGAAAAAATAATTGGTGTGATCGAGGCTTGTATAGGCATTGTGGCTACCGCCACTTTTACTGATAAATTGCTGATAGCTATCTGGCTCAGGGTATTTCTCTGTGCCCAAAAAAAGCATGTGTTCCAAAAAGTGCGCCAAACCTTCGCGCCCTTCAGGGTCCGCAGCACTGCCTACCGCTACCTGCATAGACGCCGCCGCTTGCTCAGTATTGGGATCCGACACCAACAGTACACGCATTTGATTAGGCAGGGTGATATAGCGGTACGCTCGAGGATCACTCGGGCTCTTCGCAGGGCTGACAATGCGCAGTGCGCTGTCATCGGTTGGCGCAGTTACCGCGCTGACGCCGATTGAGAACGCGGTTGCTACAAGGGCAAAGGGCCAAAGCAACCCAGCTAAACGGTTCAAAAACAATTCCTTAATCAAGGCATTCAAACGGAGGTAGCAATGGCATCATTCGCGCCTTTGGTAGGCCAGGCATTGAGCACCGCTTTGATTAACGTCGCAAGAGGAATGGCAAAAAACACGCCCCAAAAGCCCCAGAATCCGCCAAATACCAATACGGCTAAAATAATCGCCACAGGGTGTAAATTCACTGCTTCGGAAAAAAGCACGGGTACTAGCACATTGCCATCGAGCGCTTGGATCACGGTATAGATAAACAACAACCAATAGAATTCAGAGCCAATTCCCCACTGCCACAATCCCACTAACAGCACCGGTAAGGTCACAACTGCAGCGCCGATGTATGGCACGAGCACCGACAATCCCACGGCAATGGCTAACAGCAATGAATAACGCAGTCCAAGGAATGCGAACGCGACATAGGACACTACACCGACAATCAAGATCTCCAGTGCCTTACCGCGAATGTAGTTAGCAATTTGTTCATTCATCTCCAACCACACGCGTTGCATAATTGGGCGCCGCCGCGGCAAGAGTCCGCCTAGCCACTGTAAAATAACACCGTGATCTTTAAGGAAGAAAAACACCAATATGGGTACCAATACCAAATAGATTAATGCCGCTAAGAGCATGGGCACACTGGCCACTGAATAAGTAACCAGGCTTTGGCCCACCTCACCTAGCTCTATATTGGCCAGTTTGGTGATTTGCAGAATGTGTTCTTCAGACACGATATCGGGGTATTTGCTGGGTAGTTGAGCTAGCTGGACCTTGGCCACACTGACCATACGCGGCAGTTCTTCAACCAGATTGCCCACCTGACGCCACAATATCGGCATAACGATCAACACCAGCGAGGCAATAAAACTCACAAGCATCAAAAACGCCAACCACAGCGACGCCCCCTGCGGCAGCCCAATGTGCGTCAATCGCACCACCAATCCTTGTAGCAAAAACGCCAGAATCAAGGCGGCGATCATAGGCGCCAGAATCGTGCCCATGGTTACTACCACCAGCAATCCTATCGCCAATAACAACAGCAACAACACCGCCTCTTCATCAAAGAAGTAACGCTGCGTCCAACTGCGAAAAATATTTAACATAGGTGGTCTATTCCAGGGCAATTTTGCTCGTTTGGGGTGCGAATCCTAGCGCTTTTGCAGCCAATAGGAAAATACTGAATCGCGCGCTTCAGATTGCAATAGCCGATGACCGCTGATGGCGCAAAATGCAGGGATATCTCTTTCAGCGCCAGCATCTGTGGCTCGCAGTTCTAAAATCTGGCCACTGGCCAGCGAATTCAAGCCTTGCTTTGCCTTTAACAGGGGCATGGGGCAGGCCAGCCCAGTGGCATCAATCACCAAATCGGGCGCTATGTCTGTAGGAGAGTCCATATCTAAAACTGCTGTCTGCTTGAGTAAACAAATGTAAAAAGGCTGAACCCTTGACCGATTAACGCATCTAAACTGTCGGTACTGATCCCGTTCGGCGACCTCACATATTCCCGCCGCCGCTGGTGGCTAACACCTGAACCGGATACAGTGGCCACAGATTACGATTAGGAGAGCCTGTAGTGCCCACAAAGATTGGCCAATGTCGCCCGTTAATGCTATTCACAGGGCTGGTGTTGAGCCTTAGCCTCCAAACCACTGCCCTTGCGCAGAACAATGACGTAAAACTTCCCGCGCTGGGCGATGCATCGAGCGGCATTGTATCACCCCAGCAGGAACGTGCATTGGGCGAAGCATGGGCCCGCGCGTTTCGAGCGCAGGTACCTACCTCTCACGACCCATTGATGATTGACTATTTGGAGCGACTCTTGGCCCGGCTGGCAGAGTACAGCCAACTACCGGACAAACGCTTACAACTGCTATTGGTTAAAAATCCCACCATGAATGCCTTTGCCGTGCCCGGCGGCGTGGTTGGCGTGCATACGGGCCTACTCACCACTGCCGGCACAGAGAACCAACTGGCCTCGGTACTTGCACACGAATTGGGCCACCTTTCGCAGCGCCATTTCGCGCGCGGCGTCGAAGCACAAAAAAATGCCAGCATCCCCACCACTGCCGCCATGCTGGCCAGCCTCGTGCTGCTGGCCACCGTCGGTGGTGACGCCGGCATGGCCGCAATGGCCGCGACCCAGGCCGCCGCGCTCGACAACCAGCTGCGATTCTCTCGGCAAAATGAACAGGAAGCGGACCGAGTGGGCATGGACACCATGGTCGCCGCGGGACTTGATCCCTATGCCGTGCCAGAAATGTTTGAAGCAATGCAGCGTGGCACTCGCTACTCGCGCCGACCGCCGGAATTCTTGCTCACGCATCCAGTGACTGAATCCCGTATCGCCGATTCGATGAACCGCGCCTCGCGCCATCCGCGACAGCAGCCGGGCGACAACCTCACATTTCACCTGATGCGCACGCGCGTGCTGCTGATGCAAGAGGAAAGCCCCCAATCCGCAGTTAAGCGCTTTACCAGTGAAATCGAGGGCGACAGCCTGAACAAAGATGCCAGTCGCTACGGGCTGGCGCTGGCTTACGTCAAAACAGGACAGGCCGACCGCGCGCTGGAAGCCCTTCAGCCCTTGCTTGAGAAACAACCCAATCAGCTGGCCTATCAACTGGCGCTGGCAGAGATTTACACCGCTCAGCGACAGTATGACCGCGCCATCGCACTGTACCAGCAGCTATTGCAACAAGAACCTGCGAGCCACCCCATCAACATGGCCTATGCAGATACCCTTATGAAGGCCGGTTTCTACCTGCAAAGCGAGCAGATTCTTGTGCGCCACTCCCGCCGGCGCAAGGCTGATCCCTTTGTATGGTACCAATTGGCAGAAGTCCATGGTCTAGCGGGCAATATTCTGGGCGTGCACGAGGCGCGCGCTGAATACTTTATTCTCAACGGTATTTACGACGCCGCCATGGTGCAACTGCGCAATGCACTCAAATTGGCAGAGGACAACTACCACCTCAAGGCCATCCTGCAGGAGCGCGTGCGCGACGTGCGCGAAATGCAGGCCAGAGCAGACATGCGCTAGCTGTCACACCGCTGTCATCCGGGGTCGGCACACTGGATTTGTGCCGCCGCACCAAGCACCCTGTGGCGGCATGACCTACCGCACTACCGCTTGCCCCCAATCAAGGGGGCTTTTCTTTTGGGATTACTGCGCCTGTATTCGTCCTTTACACTGCTAAGCACTGCCCTTTGCAGTGATATCCAACCGCTAACCACTAACAATAAAGAGCGCTTATGTTGCCTATTACCAATGATGCCGTGGAGCTGGGCCTGTTGGCCGCAATTCTCGGAGGCGTCTTCTACTCCTCGCAGAGCAACCACCCGTGGGCGAGAGCCTTTTATCGCTACATACCGGCTTTGCTGTTGTGTTATTTCCTGCCGTCGTTGTTGACCACCTTTGGCATCATCGATAAGCAATCACAGCTGTACTATGTGGCATCGCGCTACCTGTTGCCGGCCAGTCTTGTATTGCTAACCATCAGTATCGACTTCAAAGGCATTATCAATTTAGGCCCCAAGGCCCTGATTTTGTTCTTTACGGGCACCTTGGGTATCGTCATTGGCGGCCCTGTTGCCCTACTGTTTATGTCGTGGGCGATGCCCGATGTCTTGGGCGCAGATCTCGATCAGGTTTGGCGCGGCATGACCACCATTGCCGGCTCTTGGATTGGCGGCAGCGCCAACCAAACTGCCATGAAAGAAATCTTTGGAGCCTCAGATCACATCTTCTCCGCCATGGTGGCCGTGGATGTCATCGTGGCCAATGTGTGGATGGCGGTCTTGCTGATCATGGCCGGCCGCAGCGACAAAATCGATAAGTCCATTGGCGCCGACAATTCAGCCATCGGCGAATTGCGTGCACGGGTTGAGAAGCGTCAAGCGGAAATTTCCCGCATCCCATCACTGCCGGATCTCATGCTGATCTGTGCTGTTGGCTTTGTGATCACCGGTGTCGCCCACTTCGGTGCTGACATTATTGCACCGTGGTTTAGCACCCATTACCCAGGTACCGCGCGCTTCAGTTTGACCAGCACCTTTTTCTGGTTGATTGTGATCGCCACCACCTTGGGCATGCTGTTGTCATTTACGCGCGCCAAACACTTAGAGGGTGCGGGTGCGTCCAAAGTAGGATCGGTGTTCATCTACGTGCTGGTGGCAACCATTGGCACCCACATGGACATCAAGGCCATCTTTGAAAGCCCGGGTTACTTTTTACTGGGCGGTATTTGGATGTCCGTGCACGCGGCTATGATGTTAATCATGTGTCGTATCTTAAAGGCACCGGTGTTTTATATGGCAGTGGGATCGCAAGCCAATGTGGGCGGTGCGGCATCTGCCCCAGTGGTCGCCGCAGCCTTTCACCCGTCGCTGGCGCCCGTGGGCGTACTGCTAGCGGTGCTGGGCTACGCTGTCGGCACCTATGCGGCGTGGTTCTGCGGGCAGATACTGCGCTTGGTCGCCGGTTAATAAACGGTATTTATAAAGATCAAAAAAGTCGGCCCTTGGGCCGGCTTTTTAATTGGGCTTAAAGCCAAGCTCGTGATATTGCCACACAAGCTGTTCAGGACCGTCTTGCGATGTGTAAAGATTTACCCAGCCCTCGCGAATGACCTGTGCTGGCTCACTGAAAAGCCGTTGAAAGGTATCTACGTGCTCCAGCCCTTCTACCCCAGTCATGCCCACCCATTGGTTGCGACCACTGCGTTTTGCGGCGTATAAACACAGGTCGGCAATATCGACCACCTGAGTCCAGTTGTAGTGCCCTGGGCGATCCGTATAAAACGGAAAACAGGCAAAGCCTACAGACACCGTAAGCATTAGGCCTTCGCCTTCGGCTTGTTCGAAAGGCGTACTTTGCACCAGCGCCCGTAAACGCTCGGCTAACAGTGCCGCGTTTTCGCGTTGACTAAAGCGAGAGACAATTAAAAATTCTTCGCCGCCCCAGCGCACCAAGTAATCGGTTTCGCGAAACACCTGCGTCAACAATGCACGCATCTGTGCCAATACCTGGTCACCCGCCTGCTGACCAAGCCGGTCGTTGACAGCCTTAAAGTGATCAATATCTACGAGAAAAAATACTAAATCAGACTGCACCGGCAGCGGCGCCTTCTGCTGTAGCCAATTGAGATAGTCGCGCATGCTTTTCGCGCAATCTTGCTCAATATTCGCGATCAAAAATGGCCGGTTAGATAGGCCCGTTAGGGTATCGGTATCGCGCGTTCGCCCAAGCTGATCCTGTGCGGCCAGCAACGCCAACTCTTTAACGCGCAATTGATCTTGTTGCTCGGCCAATCGATTTTTTAAGTTGAGATTGGCGCGCCGCAATTGAAAGCGTCCCAGCAATACCATCCCCAAACACAGGATCAACACTAAGCTCGCGAGCATGACGTTGCGCTCGAGTGTGCGACGCGCAGATTTTTCAACCGCTAATGTTTTGTCTCGCGATAGCAATTGCAATTGCTGCTCGCGCTGCAAAAACTCAACACTGGCGCGCACCTTGGCGAGCGACTCGTTGCGAATTTCAGTCATCCGTTGGGCGCGCAACCGATTATGTTCTTTCAGCGTTGCTAACGCCGCTGCCATATCCCCCTGAGCTTCATAGATTTCAGCGCGCACGCGATAAAAGGTGAGCAGAGAATCAGCATCTAGCAATTCAGGCATCGACAAATTCTCTGACACCACTTCTGCCGCCTGCTCCAGCGCATTGCGGCGCAATAGAATGCGTGCGTAATAGAGGTTCAGCTTGCCCTGTATTTCAGGCGCAGCACTCAGCGGCATCTCTGACCGAGCCTGCTTAATATAAGTAAGTGCGGCATCCAAGTCGTCAGCGCGGTATTCCAATTTTGCTAAATTGGTCAATACGTGGGCCACATTTTCAGCCGCCCCCAACTCCTGAAACAACGCGAGTGCCTGTACGCCGTTTTGACGGGCCAAATCAAATTTATCGAGAGCGCATTGAATGTCGGCGAGCTTATACAAACCGTAAGCTTCGTTACCGCGATTATGGAGCGAACGATCCAGCTCAATGCTTTCCGATAAATAGCCCTCTGCAGTGGCGAAATCTTGCAGTTCGCGATAGATCTCGCCAATGTTGTACAGCGAATCCGCCACGCCCGAGCGGAGATTTAACGCACGGCGTATTTCCAAGGCCTGCAAATGAGCCGCGAGCGATTCTTCTAAATCGCCCATGCGCTCAAGTATTACGCCCATGGCGTTAAATGCTTCGGCCATCTCGCCGGTAGCGCCCACTTCCCGAAACAGCGCCAGGGCTTTGCGAGCGTTGCTTAACGCGGGGCCATATTCATGCAGCGCCCGCTGGGCATGAGCGGTGGCGTTTAAGGTTAAGCCCCGTTCACGGCGATGGATATCCTTGTCGAATGTGGCCATGGCTTGCTGGTACAAATCCAACGCGTCTTGGTAGCGAGTTTGCACAGCCGCAATAGCGCCTTGTTCGCGCAGGGCAACACCCTGATAACGCAAATTGCCCTGGCGTCGCGCCGCCGTGAGCAGCGCGCTGGCCGTGGCCCCGGCTTCTGGTAGGCTAGATTGCATTACGTAGGCGCGCGTGAGCAATGCCAGTAGCGCCAAGTGTTGCTCGTCGGACTCCGCGCTACGAGCGGCAGCCGGCGCCAACATCTCAATTACCCGCGCCGGCTGGGAAGATAGCAATTGCTGGGCTTGGTCGAGATCAACGGGGGCTTGCGTCGCATGTACACTCAGACAAGCGCCCACACACAGCCCCAACGCAAGGCGTCGAAGTCGGGATATCTGGGCTGAAAATGGTGTCATTGTAAGGGCGCAGCTCGGCAAAGCGCTGCATTGTAGCAGAGCATGCCGACGCGCCGTGAGGACAAAGGCTTACAAATCCGAGCGAATTAACTGGAAGTTAAGCCTTAATTTAAGAATAGATTAAGTGAAATTAAGCCAATCGGCCTAGGAAAGAGCGACCCGTAAAGATCGCTCCAGCAACTAGCCCTCAGCACTTCCGCGCCCCAGTTGTGTTGACCGCACCCTCACCGAGCCCCAAAACCCGCCCAATTTCTTGCGAATGTCACCGCCGGCCACATACAGACAGGGAATCATCACGAGCGTAATCAAGGTGGCGAACAGGACGCCAAAGGCCAGCGACACCGCCATTGGAATCACAATTTTCGCCTGCATACTGGTTTCCAACAGGATTGGGAAGACGCCGATAAAGGTGGTGAGCGAGGTCAGGATAATCGCCCGGAAACGCCTGCAACCCGCATCTAGTACCGCCTGCGTGATGGGAATGCCCTCGCGCCGGGCATTATTGACATAGTCCACCATCACCAGCGAATCGTTCACCACCACACCGGCCACCGCGATCAAGCCAAATACCGACATGACGCTCATATCCAAGCCCATGATGATGTGGCCAATCATGGCGCCAATGAGACCGAAGGGAATCACTGACATGATCATCAAGGGTTGGGTGTAAGACCGCAGCGGGATCGCCAGCAGCGCAAACACCACTACCATGGAGAGGATGAAATTGCGCAACTGCTTGGCTTGATCTTCCATTTCCTCCTGCACGCGTCCAGACACAGAACTCGACACACTCGGGTAGTTTTTCAGCATCGCCGGCAAGAAGTTATCGCGAATATCACCGGCAATTTTTTGCGGCTCGGCCTGGGTGGCATCCACTGCCGCCCAAATATTTATGGAGCGCTTGCCATTTTCGTGACGAATTTCAGCCGGTGCATTGACGATGGTAAAGTCTGCCACTTCCGACAGCGGCACATCGGCGCCATTGGGTGTGCGAATTAATGTTTCCTCCACCAAACCGATGGCATTGCGCTGGTCTTCGGGGTAGCGCACCATCACGCGAATTTCTTCACCGTTGCGCAAAATACGCTGCGCTTCAATGCCGTAAAAGCTGTAGCCCACTTGGCGCGCCACATCCGCGAGCGTCAGGCCCATGGAATAGGCAAGTGGCTTTAATTCAAGCTGTACTTCTTGCGTTTGCTGGCGACGACTGTCGTTGATATCGCCGACGCCCACCAAGGTACTCAGCTTATCGCGCAGGTCCATAATGGCCGCTTCCAGCTCGTCCTGATTGGCGCCCTCTAAACGAAAGCTAATATCGCCATCGTCGCGATCATTACCCATTAAATTGTCTTGAATATTGAGCGACTTCACACCGGGTAGCGCCGGCAGTGCTTCGCGCCACTTGGCCGCCAATTCAAAGGTATCGATGGGCCGAAGCTCTGGGTCAACCAACATGGTCATGATACGTGCACGGGTGCGCGACTGCAGATCCACGTGCATGCTTTTAATCATGCTCTGGCCGTACTCAGCAAGAATTTGCGCATCCACATCTTTTATCATTTTTTCCACGGCGAGTGCCGTGTCGAGCGTGGCCTGCTCCGAGGCCGTCACTTGCATTTCAATCCTTACATCGGGGAAGTCGCTGGGCACTTTCGGTGTGCCAATAAAGCGAATCAAACCGCTATTAAATAAGCCGATGCTAACCATCAAAATTCCAAAGAAAGTTGCCAGCACCGCATAGCGGTAGCGCAACAACACTTCTAGTTTCGGTCGATAAATTTCACTTACGAAACGCTTTAAACCACTGTCAATGTGACTGCGCGCCCAGTGAAAGGGATTTTTTGGATTGTGCGGTCGATATTTCATGTGCGCCAAGTGCGCCGGTAAGATGAGCTTGGATTCCACCAGCGAAAATAACAAACACAAAATCACCACGCCGCCGATGGCGATGGAAAAGCCCTTGGCAGGGCCATCGGCCATAAGCATAGGCATGAACGCGGCCACTGTAGTCAATACACCGAAAGTCGCCGGCATCGCCACCCGCTGGGCACCGCGAATTACATTCTCGACACTTTGCCCTTTATCCTCAATTTCTTGGTAGGCGCTCTCACCAATCACAATGGCGTCATCCACCACGACACCGAGTACCAGGATAAACCCAAACAAACTCGCGACGTTAATGGTGATACCCACCCAGTCCATGGGCATAAACATCAGCGTACCGAGGAAGCTCACAGGCAGTCCAACCATGACCCAAAAGGCCAGTCTCACCCGCAAAAACAGCGCCAACATAAAGAACACCAATGCGGCGCCCATGTACATATTGGTCAACATCATGTCCAAGCGACCCTGCAAGTAGTAGGTAAAATCGACCCACGTCTCAAGGTGCACACCGTCGGGCAGTTGCTTTTCCTTATCTGCCACATAGTCTTTAACCACTTTGGCAACATTGGTGATGCTTTGATCGCGCGTGGCACCGATAAAAAATGCCACGGAATTCTTGCCGTTAAATTTGGAGTATTGAATGCCGTCTTCAAAACCATCATGAACGGTGGCCACATCGCCTAATTTAACTACCGTGCCGTCGTGCAAATTGATCAGTGGGATTTGCTCGTACTGATAACCGCGATAGGCTTGGTTTTCGACGCGCAGAGAAATATAACCGTCTGCAGCTTTAATTTGGCCCGCCGACATATTGCTCGATTCACTGCGAATGGCCTGGGCGATATCCTGGAACGACAAATTGTACTCACGCAATTTGTCCTTGCTGACCTCAATGCCGATTTCATACCCCAGCCCGGAATAGTATTCGCTGATACTGACGGTTGGCAGCGCCTGAATTTCTTCGTGAATGCGTTTGCCCAAATCCTTCAACTGGGTGGGCGTCATGTCGCCATAGAGCGATAAATACAATACCTCTTGCTTGTATTTAAAGCGCTCAACGCGCGGCCGCTCGATGCCCGCGGGAAAACTTGAGATGGAGTCGATCTCGCCCTTAACTTCGTCCAGCACTTCCTGCGGATCGTAACCCTTGGCCACCTTGATGTAGGCCTGCG
The DNA here is from genome assembly GCF_014192475.1 of Simiduia aestuariiviva. Taxonomy (GTDB): domain Bacteria; phylum Pseudomonadota; class Gammaproteobacteria; order Pseudomonadales; family Cellvibrionaceae; genus Simiduia; species Simiduia aestuariiviva. The sequence continues at coordinate 1,027,970 of NZ_JACHXZ010000001.1, read as the reverse complement.
ATGCACTGCGACGAGAATAGGTGATCACACGCTCCAAGCCCTGGATGCCTTTAAATGCCTCCTCGACTTTAAGGGTAATCCCCTCTTCGACTTCCTTGGGCGCAGCACCCGGGTAGTAAATTTGCACCTGCAACCAGTCGATTTCGATTTCTGGAAACATTTGCTGGCGAATACTGAAGGCTGAGATCAATCCACCAAGAATGATAAAAATCATCAACAGATTGGCGGCCACAGTATTGCGGGCGAACCAAGCGATGATGCCCTTGCGCGTAGGATCGTCGCGGCTGGGCAGGTCGGGCGTTAAGTCTGTCACGTGTGCGGTCCCTTGAATTCGATTCGATTAGTCTTTGGATTTGGCCAGCTCGGCCACAACGGTTTCACCTTCTGGACCACTTCCGGGAGCAGATTTAACCGCAGGCAAGCGCAACGTCATGCCTTCAACGGGATACTGCAACGCGGACACAATCAACTGATCTTGGTCTTGGACGCCATCGATCACCACCACCTTTACGCCCTGGTCGCGCAATGTTGTCACTTTCTTAAATTGCAATTTGCTCTCGCTATTGAGCACGGGCACCTGGCCTTCTACGACCAAGTGACGCGGAATCAATGCCGCCTTGGGTAGGGACATGCCTTTAATGTCGGCGCGCACGTAGCTGCCAAATCGCAACGCGTGGTGCGTTTTTTGATCCAGTGGCGCATCGCCTTCCGAGGGCGCCGCTAAACCATAGGGGTTCAGCACTTGCGCAACCAAGTAGGCCATGCGGCTCTTTTCATCAATCACACCTTCGGTGCGAATAATGCGAGCCTTCCATTCGGCGGGTTCACCCTCGAGCTGGCCCCTCAACACGACCTCCGCGCCCACGCCCTGCTGCTCTAAAAATTTCAGCTCATTGTCGGCCACCGGCAAGCGAATTTCGGCCTCGGAGACAGACAAGACTTTGGCGATGGGTGCGCCGGGGTTGACGTAGCTGCCCATACCTATATCGCGAGTTTCCACCAGCGCGTGGAACGGCGCGCGAATGCGGGTGCGTTCAAGATTTTTTTCAGCCCGCGCCAGCGCCGCCTCCGCGGCGTTTACGCGCGCTTGCTCTTGAGCCAGCTGCGGCTCGCGCAAGCTCAGTGCGGTGGGTTTGCGATTTTTGATGCGGCTCCACTCATCCTTAGCCACTGCACTTAACGCCTCTTCCTGTTGCAGGCTGGCGCGTGCAGACAGCAATGCGGCCTTGGCTTCCAATACCAGTGATTGGTAGTCAGCTGCTTCAATCTGCGCCAGAATTTGGCCTTTTTTAACAAAACCACCGCGCACAAATTCGGGCGCAATAAACGTCACCGCACCGCTCACCTGTGCCACTAATTGGGTGTTAAATTTTGGTTTCACCAGCCCTTGCGACGTCACAGAAAGCTGCATGGGTTCAAAGCGAATGGGCTCCACTTTTACCAGCGGGGCCACATCGTCTGCCACCTTTTCCTCAGGCGGCTTTTCCATGCCGCCTAACACCATGGTCAGCCCGATGCAGGTGGCAATAATAACAATGGGGAGATAGACACGTTTGTCCGCTAACTTTTGTAACACCACAGTGATCTTCCTGTCGCTGGTTCAATTGATTTGGGTGGAGGCTATAGTAATTCAATGACTTAGAAAGTCACCATTGACCGAGCCCTTATGCGATAGACGGCCAGACCAGCGAGATTGAGCGAAGCAACCCCACTGAAAGCAGGCCCTTTTTCTGAATTTGCACTGCCTAAATCGCGAATCTCTCGGTTAGTTGCTGCCGGCGCTCAACAGTGCATCTATCCGCGCAATTGCTGCTCGAATAGGTTGATCTTCAGGCGTTTTAAAATAGTACTCTGCCATGGCGCTGATATTACTATTGGCTGGAAGCGCGCCACCGCCATCGCACAGCGCGCGAAATCGAGGAATGCACACAAACTGTAACCATTCGGGAAAACTCAGGGTATCTACGCAAAAGGGCGCGGCGCTGGCTAAGGCCTCGGGGGTAGGTGCCATAGTGGCCCAGTATTGCCTCGCTATAAGCGCCGACTGGAGCGATTCTAACGCGTGGCGCAGCAGTTGTTTTTGATCGTACATGTGTGCTAGTTGAGCTCCCGCCGAAACGGCGGTAACGAATTTAATATGGCTTTGCCATAGCGGCGCGTCAACAGGCGATTATCGAGCAAGGTAATGGCGCCAGAATCCGCTTCCGTGCGCAGCAAACGCCCGCACGCCTGCACCAACTTAAGCGCTGCATCGGGCACAGTGATCTCCATAAAGGGGTTGCCACCACGCGCCTCAATCCACTCCGACAGCGACGCCTCTACCGGATCATCAGGTACTGCGAAGGGAATCTTCGCGATGATCACGTGCTGGCAATAGCCGCCGGGCAAATCCACGCCCTCGGCAAAACTCGCCAAGCCAAACAACACGCTCGGTTGGCCGTCATCCACGCGCTGCTTGTGCGCGCTGATCATCTCCTGCTTCGACTTGTCGCCCTGCATCAAAATATGTTCGCGCCACGCAAGTGGCAAGCCATCGTAAACATCGAGCATCTGCCGGCGCGACGCAAACAACACTAAGCTCGCATTGTGTTCAGCCAAAAGATCTGGCAAACCCTCGATGATCGCAAGCGTGTGGTTGACACTGTCACTGGCATCCTGTGCCATTTTGGGAATGCGCAACACGGCCTTATTAAAGTCAAAGGGGCTCGGCACGATGGCATAGTGGGCGTTATCGGGCGTACCTGCGCGCATTTTCAATCGATCAAATTTTCCAAGTGCCGTGAGCGTTGCCGACGTCACCACCGCCCCACAACAGCGATTCCACAAACTGTACTCCAGTGTGCGCGCCGCCAATATGGGGCTGGAACAAATTTCATAATCGATACTGCCACCAAAATCGACCAGCGTTATCCAGCGCGCTTTTGGCAAGGCACCGTCCATTTCGGGCTCGGCATAACTGGCCCAGAGCGCCAAATTCGCTTCAGCACGGGATTGCCAAACGCCGATCTGCGGAAACCACGTTTCCAAATCCACTTTGGGCACGTCGCAGTGGCTAGACTCCAGCGCCTCCTCAACCTCGCGATTCATTTTGCCCAGCAATTCAGCCAGTCGATCGAAAGTTTGTTTCAGCTCGACACTCACTTCGCGCAACGGCTCAGGGACGCGACCCTGTTCAAACCGGTAGCGCGGCGAGCGATCGGGGTCTTCAATTCGCTCGGCGAGTTGGGTAATCATTGGGTAGACCAATTCCAAATTGCGCTTGACGTCCTGTATGGCCGACGGCAATTGCTCGGCAAAGCGATCAATATTGCCCGCGCCACTGATCTCACCCAACATAGCACCCTGCACTTTGTTGGTTTGTTCCAGCCATTTGAGCGTGCCAATTAAACGGGAGTGTTCGGCAAAATGATTGAGGGCTTTGTCTGGCAGGTGATGGCCTTCATCAAAGATGTAAAAGGTATCGGCCGGGTCGGGCAATATGGCGCCGCCGCCCAAGGCCAAATCTGCGAGCACCAAATCGTGATTGGCGACAATCACATCAAAACTGCCCAGCGAATCACGCGATTTAATAAAACTGCAGGATGCCACATTGGAACAGCGCCTGCCCGTGCACTGGCGATGATCCGTGGTCACTCTCGACCACACCTGTGGCTCAATTTCGTCCGCCCATTCGTCTTTGTCGCCGGCCCATTTATTGGCCGCGAGCGCGTCCATCATGGACTGGTATATGGTCAAGGCCTGCTCATCGACCTGCGGGTATTCGTCTTCATAGAGCGCTTGATCACTGGCGTTGGCGGCATCCACATCGGTGAGAATCCGATCGAGTTTAGACAAACACAAGTAGCGACCGCGGCCCTTGGCAAGCGCGAAAGTAAAATTCAAACCCGATTGGCGTTTTAGATCGGGTAAATCTTTGTAAACAATTTGTTCTTGCAGCGCGACGGTGGCCGTAGACACCACCAACTTTTTACCTAACGCTTTCGCCACGGGAATAGCGGCCAGTAAATAGGCCACGGTTTTACCGGTACCGGTACCCGCTTCAACCACGCAGATGTGCCGCTCTCCCACGCGCACGCCTTCATCATCCAATTCAATGCCACCCAAGGTGCGCGCAATTTCCGCGATCATGAGTTTTTGCCCATAGCGCGGTTTAAGTTCACGGGCATCTAAAAACTGACTGTAGGCCGTTTGAATGGTTTTTTTGATGTCGGCGTTCAGCGCCATTAGCGATAGACTCGATTGCGATTCATGCGTGTAAAAATGCTCGGAAAAAAGCGCTTAACGGTAGGCGCGAGTGCACTGATACCTTTGCCAATAACCACCTGATCCCGGCCCCGCTCAATGGCATCCAAAATAGCCACTGCACAGGCCTCAGCACTCAGGCCATTGGCGATCCCTGGCTCCATCACCCCCAATGCATCACCGGCTGGGGTGAGCGAGTTAACGGAAATTTGTGTTTTGACCCAACTTGGACAGGCAACTGTCACCTGCAATTTGCCGTGCATTTCAGCGCGCAAGCTTTCCATAAAGCCCATCAGCGCATGCTTTGAGGCACTATACGCGGAGCGTCCCTGTGACCCCAACAAACCGGACACACTGGCCACAGATGCCACCACCCCACGGCCCGAGGCCACCAGTGCCGGCATCAGTGCCTTGGTCATCGCCACCGCGCCCAGATAATTCACTTCCATAACGCGGCGGTCGACGGAGAAGTGCGTTTCATCGGCGCGCCCACGCTGAGCAATGCCCGCGTTGTTGATCAACATGTCGACGGGATCTGTTTCCGCGCGCCCTTGCACCTGTGCCAATACGTCTTCCGGCGCCGCTAAGTCCAACACCACAACCCTGTGGCGCTCGGGGTGCGCCAAGCCGGCTCGCACTTGCTCTAAAACCGATTGGCGCCGTGCGCACAGCGTCAGGTGAGCACCGCGCTCGGCGAGCAACTGAGCCAGTGCCGCGCCTATGCCAGACGACGCACCCGTGAGCCAGATATGTCGCCCTGCAAAAAAATCTGCCATAAAAAGTTCCCTCTAGAATTGACTCCATCCGCTGGTTTGGCGCGCATGCATTGCAAATTGTGGGTATTTGTTATCGGATCGCGCACCCTTAATCACTCTTAGTCACTCTTAATCACTTTTAGTCACTCTCAGGCACCCTCAGCCGCGCTCCAGTGTACCGACTTTGCGTCGACAGGTCAGGCTGACGATCGCCGCACAGCTAGACTACACTCAGATCAACGCCCTATTCACCAGCCAATGGCCGAGCCCACATGATCACGCCCTACCAGCGGCAATTAACCATCCTTTTTATCAGCGCCCTACTGCTCATCGTATTGGTGGGCCTCATTACCTATTTTGCCACCGATCAGCGCAGGTCGGACGAGCGCACCCGCAGCGATACCAAACACGCCCTCGGCATTGTCACTTCGCGACCCAAATTTGGTGCCTTCGCCGGTACCGGCGTTTGTGAGGCCGCTATCCGGGGCGACGTGCAAGGCAAAATTGTCACCCTGCACGTAGACCCGCGCTCTGCGAATTACAATGAATATGAAAAAACGAACTCGCTGTTGTTTTTGGTGGATGTCGTGCCCGAGGGCCAAGCATTCCTGAGCGAGCAGCTATCCACCAAACAACTGAACGCTCAATGCATCACGTCCGCCGAGAGCAACCAATTGGTCAAGCTACTGGTTGCGCCGGCGTCAAAGCGCTAGCTAATTTCCGGGATCACGACTCAGACAATTTTGCCTGTACGGGGTTGGCGTAAATACCCAACAGTAAATCGCGCTGCTCGTCGTTAAGTCCGGCAATGCGCCGCTGCAGTTCCGCGTGTTCCGTGGGGTAGTCAGCGGGGTTAAAGGGCTGGTCGTTCTCGCCCACGCCCACCGCCGGCACAGTGCCGGTCAACAGTTGAAAAGCCAAGCAGTTGCTGGGGTGCAACACATAGTTTTTCAGCACCTGTCGATCGATTTCCGCGGCCACCTCATCGGTACCCTTAAAATCGCCTTGAATTACGTCACCGAAACTTAAGTGGATGCGCCCTTTATGGCCATTGATTCCGGCGGCAATACTGGCCACATCTTCGTGCTCGCCTTTTTGGTAGCTGCCCTCCGTTTTGAGTACATACAGCTCACGGCTTTTGGCGAGGTCGCAGGGGTCCCATTCATAGGAAATAGACACCGGCACTATTTTCAGCTCTGCCAAATAGTCGCCTAGAGACTGGGTTTTTGGCCGACTCAAGGCGAACATACCCACCACGGCAGAATTGGTTTTATCGCGGCCATCTTTTGCGCGCCCTTCACGCTGGGCGACCCAAACATTGGATTTCTGCTCACACAATGCATGGTGAATATAAGACGAGAGGTATTTTGCCGCCTTGAGCTTCTCGCGCGGTGCTTTGGCAGAGCGATTGACGATAAAACTCTTGTTCAAACGCATCAAATCCGACACGTAAGGCTTAGTGAGCAGATTGTCGCCAATGGCAATTTGAAGCGTCTGAAATTGATTCTGAAATAACACATAGTTCACCATGGCTGGATCCATGGCGATGTCGCGATGATTGCTGACGAACAGGTAGGCCTGATTGCGATCGAGCTTTTCTAAACCGCTCGCAGTCACGCCGTTTGATTTTTTCTCAAGCATGGCATGCAAGTAGTGCGACACCAACTCCTGCAAACTGTGGACGGTTTCGATACCGGCCAACTGCGACTTTAACTTCATTGCCACCAGTGGCCGCATCAACCACGGCAGCAACTTGGTCAAGGTGGGAAATTTCAATGCCGCAACGGCAGTTTGCAGCTCGGGGTCTTTGACAATGCGGGCCAGTACGGGCGCCACTTCGTCATCGCGGTAGGGTCGAATATCGTCAAAATCGGTCATGGGTAGATCGTCTTGGGGTTAGGCCTAGGCGGGCTTTGCATTATAGTAGGCCAGCTCAAATAGACTGGCATCACCGCCCTCGCCTTCCAGTTGGCGAAAGGCTGGCAAAATACCTAAAAAGGAACAGAAATGCTACCCGATATCTGCCCCTGCTGTAGCGGCCAACCCTATCAGCAGTGCTGCGCGCCCCTGCACGCGGGCGCCCCAGCGGATAGCCCCAAAGCCCTTATGCGCTCGCGGTTTGCGGCCCATGCAATAAAAGACCTCGAATACATTGTCCGGAGCTGGGCGAGCGCTGCGCGCGCCGATATTGATCGCGAGGCGCTGGCGCAATGGCTCAGCGCCGCGGAGTTTGGCCAGCTTATGGTGCGTCAAGCCCAAGGCGACACGGTGGAGTTTGAATGCTGGTACCAACAGGATGGGTTACTGCACCATCTGCACGATCTATCCCACTTCGTGCAGGAAGACGGCCATTGGCGCTACGCCCGTAGCGAGCCGCCCAAACTCAAAGCCACCGTCGTAGGTCGCAATGACCGCTGCCCTTGCGGCAGCGGAAAGAAACACAAGCAGTGCTGTCTCGGCGCAATGGCTGCGGCGTCTTAAGTACACACTTCCTGCACGGATTCCGCCAACGCGCCAATGGCGTCTTCTAGCTGCTCATCGCACAGGTAGGGCGCAGGCCCCATGCGCAGCCATTGCTTACGGAAGTCCGTGTGGACGCCGCGGTCGCGCATGGCTTCACTGAGTTGCTGTGCGTAGGGCGAAGAAAACGACAGAAACCCGCCCATGTATTCCACTGACGTGGACAATTGAATGTGTGCGGGAGCAAAGCATGCATCGGTGAAGCACTTTGCCAAATGGGCCAATTGGTGGTGGTGCACTTCGTCTAGAAAATCCGGCGTTAATGCCCTGCGCTCAAAATAGTCAAACACCTTAGCGGCCCGAAACAGGGGCAACATGTCCTGACTGGATCCCCCAAAACGCGCGCCACCATCGGCGTAGGCCAAGGGCGTTTGTGCGGGGCTGTCAACTATGGGGTCGAACCCGCCAAACCAACCGGTGACCACTGGGCGAAAATCTCGGCCGGGTGGCACGTGCATAAACGCCAAGCCACTGCCCATCTGACAATACTTAGCGCCACCGCCCACCACGAATGCCTGCTGTAAATTGTAATCGGCCACAGAAAAGGACAGCACGTTAATGGAGTGGTAGGCATCAACAAATAATTCGACGCCATGCGCCGCGCACAAAGGCATCAAGGTATCCAGCTCAAGGCTCTGATGGCCCGTTTCAAAATTCACCGACGAGGCACACACGGCAGCCGTTTTATCGTTGATATGGCGCCCCAATCGCTCCACCAATGTACTGGCCGGATTGGCGGGCTCCAGGATAACTTCAACACCCGCTTCAGCCAAACGAGCCAACTGGCGCGCCACCGAGGGGTACTCCGCGTCACTGGCGATAATTCGCGGCCGTTTTGCCAGCGGCAGCGCAGACAGAAACCGGACGAACAGCTCGTGCACACTGGTGCCCAAGGCGATGTTTCCCGCACTCGCCTCAATCAAATGAGCAAAGCCCGCGCGCACCCGCTCGACCACGGTAAACTCTTCATCAAAGCGCTCTTCGCCATAGCGGTTTAGGCAATCCCAATGTTGCTGATAGGCCTCGCCGGCGCAGTCTGGCATAGCTTGGTGGATGTGGCCGGTGAGCATAATCCGAGCCCCCACGGCAGCGTGCTTATAATCAGCGGCTAACACATTGGGCGACTGCTGTATTTCGACGAGCTGTGGCATTGCACTTCCTTAGGGTGTGGCGAGCTTGATGCCAGTATAGCCAAGGCAGCTAAAGTCACCGGCGGCAATGACCTGCAATTTGCGTTAAAATCCCGCCCCCAATAATGGAGGCCCCATGACGCACCCCCCCGCAGCCCCAGCACCGACGATGCACAGCCTGACCGATTTCTTCGAGCACTTAGGGCTGCAATGGCGGCTCCAGGATTGCGGCGTGCGCCTGCAACCGGTGGCCAGGCACGATTGGCGTCAGATAGAAGCAGGCGAACGCCCCTACCCCTTTCCCTATTTAGGTCAGGCCCACTTGGCGTTTATTTTATGGGCCGAGGATAGAGTCCATGCACCCAATATCTGGTGGTTTAAGTTGCCACTCGACGAGCAGGGTCTCTTGTCGCTGGCCGAGCGCGATGGGTTATTGCGCCAATTGGTGGACGCCCTTGCCCGCAATGTGGCGGCCGCGCAAGCAGGCCAAACGCCCAAGGGATTGCTGGAGCACAACCCTTACGTCTGGCAAGCCAATGACAACCAACTGGCTATGTTGCACGCCCGCCTAACCGCGCAACTAAAATTGCCCGCCAGCCAGTTTCATGCCGACGCACTGCACTATTTAAAGCAAGGACCTTGGGAACACTGGCAAGCGCTGGGATTGCAAGGTTTGGCGGATGTGGTGGCGCGAGTGGATGAACCGGATCATCGCAAGGCCCTTAACAGTGCCATTGCGGGCCTGCCCAGCCCAGTATTGGTGTCCATTTGCCAGCTGTTAGAGCACCAGCCCATCGGCGCCTCGCTCAGCCAAGCCATAGTGGACCGGCTGAGCCGCGCCTGTGACGATCAACTGGCGGTGGAAATCAACGTCTGCCTGCGAGCGCTGGCGGCAAGCGAGGCCAGCGGTTTAATTGATCGAGCCCTCGCCCTCGCCCTCGCGACACCGCTCGATGCCGAAGCGTTGGTGACGCTGGCCACCCGCCATGGCACCCGCTTGGCACACTCAGCGCTGGCAACGCCCTATTTGGAACAGATTGCTGCACTGGGCCAGCTCGCCTTTAACCGCATCATGGCCGAGTTATTGTTTCAGCCGGGCCAACGCGCACAGTGGCTGGCTAACTTTCGCGCAACCGATCGATCAGACCGCCTTGGCAGCGCCATCGGCGGCCTCTTGAGTCACACTCACTGAGGGCGAGCGCTCGCGCTCCGCTGGTGCCGCGCGCAAACGGTCCAATAACAGCGCTGGGCCGGCGGCTAATAAGAGTGCCAACACCAAGGCCCCCACCGCCACCCACAACATGGCCACATAAGCGCTGCTAGCGGCCCCGCCATCTCCGACCATGCCCGCCGCCACTAGCGAGCCCGATGCCAAGCCCATTTTTGAGGCAAAACCCGCCAACGCAGCCATGCGACCCTCGGCGTCAAATTCCGCTGCCATGCCCAGTAGATAGGCAATCACAAATGCCCAAGTAATTCCCACCACACAATTAGCGGCGGCAAACAGACCGGCATGACCGGCGTACAACAGTGCCCAGGTCGCGAACACCGTCAGCACCATGGCCAGAGTGAGCGGCGCCAAGCGCCCCGCGCGGCCCGAAAACACAATCACTAAAACCGCCCCAACAACACCTAACCAGGCGGCGATACCCAACCAGCGAGTGATGTAATCCAGCGCCAATCCATGGGACTTTGCCAGCCCCATAATCACCGCATAGGGGCCGTTGTTGCCGGCTTGAAACAAAAACAACGCGGCCAAAGTGGCCAACAATGGCCACCAAGCGATGCCTCCCGAACGGCTTTGCAAGCGCACCTGCAGTGGCTCAAGCACTGGGTAATCCGGCAGTAGCGCCAGCAATCCCAGGCTCACCCCACTAAACAGCATTAAGCACCAAAACAGCACCTCGGCACCAAACACCGGCACTAAATTGGGCAGCCACATAACTCCCAAGCCACCCAAGCCGTATTGCACAACCAATAGCACACCGAAGGTTTGCGCCGGCTGGTGGGTACGCGCAAAAATACTGTACGCAATCCCAACCAATAGACCGCCCAAGACCCCGTGGCCACCTCGAATCCACACCAGCCAATCCGGCGCCGTCAATAATGCAGAGGCAAAGTCCACCGCCATCAAGGCGCACAACAGTGCGGCACAGCACCAACGCCAAGGCAACCGCCCCGCCAATGGCACGGCCAACAAAGCACCGATAGCCGCACCGTATATATTGGCCGAGCCGATTTGACCGGCTTCAGCGGTCGAATAGGCGCGTCCAGTCACCAAGCCATCGACCAGCGCTGGCAATATGTTGACGTAGAAAAATCCTGCCGTTGCCACCATCGCCAAACACAACCGCGCCATCAGTCCATGGGGCGATTGCCGGGGTAAACCCCACCAAACAATTTGTTGCGCAGGAGCACCTTGGTTCGAATTCTCCATACTTAATGGTCTCTTTTATGTGGCACGTTTGTCGGCCTATTTATGGGTATTTCGATCGCGGTCGCCATCACTCTATTTGGCGCCCCTGCAAATCATGTGTCGGCTTAAACGCGAAGTGAAACAGCAAGTGGCTGTGGTCTATCGCCGTCATCTATGCCGCGTTAAAACACACTTAAAAGCCGGGACTGGCCCGGCCACTTAGATAATTTACCGGTGCCTTGTTACTGACACAGCGGCGATAACTTGTGCGCTTCCTGTGCCGCCTTCATCCACAGGTAGGTGTCGTTGTCGGAAAAGTAGTAGTAACTTAAACCATTGGGCAGCAACAACACACTGATACCACCATAACCAGACATAAAGGGCACCCACAAGGGATTGCTACAATTTAAATCGCCGCTAATTTCGTGCGCCCAAAAACCATTGTTGTAGTGGTAGTCGGCCAGCGGTATTGGACCACGGTCAGCACTGTTGCGCTGCATCGCTGCATCGAACATCGCATTATCTAACATCGCGACCCCATTGATCTGACCGTCAGCCACGTTGAGGAAGTTTGCAATCTTCGCCACATCATCGCGCTGAAATACTAAACCCCAGCCCGCAAAGGGTTGCGCTACCGCATCATAAGTACGACGACTCACTTGTGCGGTTGGGCTAACACCCAAAGGCTTCCACAGATCATTGACAATGACATCTGAAAAAATATCGGCATTGCTACCCGCTTGCGCTTTAAGAAATGCATTCATCGCCGTGCCCAGCACATAGGTGTCCGAGGTGTGGTATACCCACTGGGTTCCAGGCGCCACTTTTCGATCATAATAGCTGCAGCTATAACTGATTTTACTGGCGTGATCTTCGGGCAAAAACAAATCGTTAGTATGGGTTCGCCCTTCGTCAGTCATGTAGCCCGCCGAGCCATAATTGCCGGTAGCCATATCGCTGGCATGCTCAAAGGTTACATCGCCCCAAGTGCCGGTGGCGCCGCAATCAGCTACCCAATCGCCAATCATTTGCTGGCTTGCACCAGCGTAAAGTTTTTCTAGGCGCATCATGGCGGTGCCCGCAAACACCGTTTTGGCGGTGGAATATGAGGGGACTGTAAGCCAATCGCAATAAGGGTAGTCGCCGGCCCGCGTCGCACAACCGCCCACATAGTTAACGCCTTGATAGGTGACGCCGAATAGCGTCATATGCGCAGGATCGGTTTCCGCAGCGCTGCCAAACTGGCTGGGATCAATACCGGGGAAATCCTGCGCGAGCGCGGCAACAGGTTTGGTTGGCAGGCGCGCTGCCACCTCGGTTTGATAATCCGCTTTTACTGTATCTGCATTATTAATCACCTGCGGCGTGTAACTGGCAGCCAAAGTGCCCCACATATCAAACTTAAAGTACAAGCAGGTCTCACTGCTGATTTGATAGGCTACATTTGACACGCTGCCATCATTTTTAAACAGTAAACTCATCACCCCATTGTGCATACAATTGGCGTTTTTCTGGTGCAGGGCAAAGGGAATGGCCGCGCGCGAAAAACCATTGTCACCATTTTCATTCCAGACGCGGCCAGGCTGTAAAATATACTCCCACTCGGGGTGACTATTGGCTAGCGTGCCCCGCTCCACCGGCACTAGATGGGTACCCGTTTGCACAAATTGATAATCAAATTCTGGCAAGTGCTTGCGCGTAGTGTCCCCACTGCCGGTGTAGCGAAAGGTATCCTTGATTTCATCAAAGGCACCGCTCGTGCTTTCGTTATGCAATTGCAAACTGCCTTCAAACTGATGCACGGGCTGGGCGGCCTCTGCCGGCAGTGCAAACGCACCCATTTGCACCAAACTGCCGTTTGCCGGTGCGCCGGTCAGTGCGGCGTAGCTAAGCTCATTGCGCACCACAGCGCCCGAACCCGAGAGTGGATCGTAATTGTCCACCACTGTGCCCGGCTCAGTGCCGGTACCCGTTAACGCTAGGGTCAGCGGATTCTCGTCGGCGTCATTATTACTCAGCGATAAGCTGTCTCCGGCATAGCCTGTTGAGGTGGGTGAGAAAACCACGCTAATACTGCAGCTCCCGGCACCGGCCAATGTTTGACCTGAGCAATTGTCAGCCTGCACGGAAAAAGGTGCAGTAGCGGAGCTCAGGGCACCCAACACTAAATTTGCGTTGCCACTGTTGCTAATTATAAATTGGCGCTGATCACTATCGCCGACATTGACTGAACCGAAATTACCGCTGCCCGACAGTTCAATCTCTGGCGCAGGCGTTAAGCCGCCCAGGGTCGCGGTGACCATAACCTCATCGCCCCAACAATAGTCGCCCAACAAATTGCCTGTGCCGCGAAAACGAACCTGCAGATTACTGTTGTCATCCGCACCGGCTGGATTGGCGCTGGCAGAATAAAAAGTGGCGTCGTCTTGGCCATCGGCCAGCTCCAACATTTGCGTCCAACTGGTGCCCGCGTCCAACGAGTACTCCGCATAACAGCGGTCACTGCCTTCAAGGCCTGTAGCTGCCAAACGCATGGTGATTTGAACATCGGAATAGCCTGTGGCATTTACACTGTGCGCGCCGCTGGCGGTTTGCTTCAATCGCAAGCTGTAATTGCCGATCGATTGGGTCCCACTGACCGCCACATTACCGCTGGTGTTCCAGCCGGCACTGTCGCCATCTTCAAAATTTTCACTAAATAGTATGTCTGCAGTGACCGCGGTACTTGTAAACAGCGCCAGTAGACCGATCCGCAGAGAATTGGCGTTTAACATTGGTATTGCCTCGCGTTGGTGAGTTGAGGTTGCACACAACAAAATGCACCAAGTTCCACTCTATCGAGACAGGATTTTTATCCATAGTTCCAGATACCGCCCCGCCATGAGGCCAGATTCCGAAGCCGCAGTCGCTTGAACTTATCGCAGGCTTACGCTCATTTACAACGCCAAACCTGCACGCTCAAACTGCGCCCGTAGAGGCGCCAATAGCGTTTCATAGCGTCGCCATTTAGCCACTGAATCTGCATACACCGGCCGCCTCACTTGGGTTGCGCTGGCAGTTTTACTGGCACTGCTATTGGTGTGAAAATCCAAACAACCGGCCTCCCACTGCAAACCGCAATACGCAACAATCTGGCGCGCCTGTTGCTCGGGGTCGGCGACTACCGCTTCGTAGTCGACGCGCAGAAACCCATTGGGCACCACCTTTTCCCAATGCCGCATCAATGCGTCATAGGCCAAATAATAGGTGCCCAAGTCAGCGAGGTCATAGGAAAATGGGTAGGCATCTTTAAAATACTGTTTATAGATGGCAAGGCAAGTATCAAGCGGATGGCGGCGCAAATTGATAATTTTGGCATTGGGCAGCGCCAACTTGATTAAACCCACATACAAATAATTAAAGGGCAGTTTATCGATGATATGCACCGATCCTGGACAGTATTGTGTTGTCTTTTCCATGTAACGGCGCCCCAGAGATTCAAAATCGAGATGAGCGCTGGCAGCTATAAAGTCTTGGCGATTGTTTACCGGCAAGCCCGATGTTTTAACCGCTTCGATGAGTGCAATTGAAAAGTCATTGATCTCCCCTGCCGACTCAACTGCCGAATGGCTGGCCAAGATCCGCTCCACGAGAGTCGTGCCCGTGCGCGGCAGCCCCAAAATAAAAATGGGCTCAGCCTCGCGATAACCTTGCTTAGGCTCCGCAAATACAGCGGGCTGAAACACCTGCTCAATCTGATGAATTATCTCGACGTCGGTTTGCACTCGATACTGCATTAAAGATCGCCTGCGGCCATTTGCTTTCTGGAGCGCAGCTGAGGCGTCCTCAATGCGCCCCAAGTCTTCGTATTCCTTTGCCAGCGCAAAGTACAAAAAATGTATATCGACAACCTGTCGACCGCTTGCTTCTGCAGCTTGAACAACCTGAGTAAGCTCAGCAATGGTATTCTGCCCAGAGCGCGCAGGCCGCAACCCGGAACGGGAATAATAAGCTTCATAATCATTGGGACTGCGTCGAATGGCTTCGCTGAAGTTTTCATAGGCGCCATCGATATCGCCCAGGTACCGCTGCATACAGGCTTTATTGAAATAAAAAGCGCTGGGGGCTGGGTCCATCTCAATGGCGATATTAAATTGCACCAGCGCGTCCTCTACGCGGTTCAACTCATTCAACAAATTGCCAAAATCGAAATGCAAGCTGGCCGCAGTGAATCGCTCTGTGAGCAATGACTCCGCAAGCTCTAGTGCTGCAAGGCGCTTGCCTGTGGCGAAATGGCAAAGTGCTTTTTGAAGGGCATGTTTATTGGTTGGCTTTAAATTCAGCGCGCTATCTATCGCCGCATCTGCCTCTGCAAACTTGTTTAATCTTGAGTACAGGCGACTCATCATGTACCAGCCCAACGCGAAATTCGGATACTTACCGGTCAACTGTCGAGCTACCGCAAGCGCGTCAGCCAAATTTCCGGCATCGAAATGTGCCATGACCTCGCTGGCCATCGACTGCTGTTGGTTGTCAATATCAATCACACGCAAGCGCTCTTTTATACACGATTAAATCATTTGCATCAGATAATTGCAGAAATTGCCAAGACATGCCATCCCACTCGTCCGCCAAACTAACACCACCCGAAATAATTGCCATCAGCCGATGTATTTACATTTCAAAACAAACAAAAAAACCGGGCTAGGCCCGGTTTAAACACCTGAGGAAGGTTAAAACTTATACATCACAGAGGCACCCAGTGTGCGTGGCAAACTGAGGTAATCGTTTGAGGCATTGCCGTAGAAATTATTTGAGGGGCTGGTTTCAGAGCCCATATGTGCCGCCGTAACCTTGCCCGTAGTCCCCGCTTCATTGCCAATATTTTTCACGTAGGCCGATACTGTCCAGGCGTCTGCACGCAAAGTCGAGGTGAAGTTCCACAATTGGAATCCATCAATGTCAGCGGCTGCCACGGAATACAGCGGATCACTCTCAACTGTACGGCCCAATGAATTTAGAGAATCCGATTGAAAATAGCCACTTAACACACTGGTCAACTGCATACCGTTATTCAGGTAGGTGTTGTGCGCAAGGCTGACGTTGAACACATGCTTGGAGGTGCCTGGCAAGGTGTCACCATCTTCGGCAACCAATTTTTCATAGTTAACACCATTGCCATAGAAATTACCGGCAGGTTTATACACATCATCCGTCAACTTCGCATCAGCATAGGTATAGCCTGCGGAGTAGCTCAGCGATTCAGAAAGACTGCCGGAAAGCTCCAACTCTAAACCTTGGGTGCGTGCAGATTGCCCGTTAATAACCGCAAAGAAACCCCAGTTATTGGTGGCCGTATTCAATTGCGGGTCCGTCCAATCGGTGTAGTACACAGACGCCGAATAGGACATCGTATCTACTGAGCCCTTGTAGCCCAACTCGTAGTTCACCACGCGATCAGAGGTAAACGTAAAGTAGTCTGGATTTTCTGCATAATTACCTGAAGTGGGCACCGCGTTAGCACCACCGTGGCGGTAACCTTCCGAGATTGTGGCGTAGAGCAAGGTGTTATCGTCAACATCGTAGGCAACGTTGGCTTTGAGCAACACGTCATCATCAGAATTACTCTGGCTCGCCTCGCCCGGCGCCCCGCCCCAAATGGGGACAGAAACTTCAGCATCTACGTCGAGATCATTGGTGAAGTAGCGGCCACCCAATGTCACGTGTAAAGCGTCCGACACATGGTAGGTGAGCTCGCCAAATACCGCAGTCTCTTCGTAATTTTGATTGCGGCGGAATTTGAAATCTTGCTCAGTCAAAATTTGGTAGCCACCCCAAAGATCAAACAGATATTCATCGTAGCCTTTTAAGTAGCTATTTTGCCCCAGCTTGCCGTCCTGCTTGGTGTAGTACAGGCCCGCGGTCCAATCCAACACACTGTCGCCGTTTGAAACTAGGCGTAGTTCTTGGGCGAATGCTGCATCGTCGTAGAAACGCTCAGCTTGCGCAAACGGGCGCGGCGATGAACCGTAGTACTGGAACCAACCGTTCTGCGCATACACGCCGCTGTTATCGCTAATGCCTACGCCTTCATGGCTAGTTTGTGAGCTACTTGACGTGAGCGTTGCAAAGCCGAGATCAACCTCGACCTCAAGCGCGGCTAGTTCCACTTCACGGCTAGATGGCTCCTCCATGATGGCGCCGTTTTCATAGTCACCATAGTTGCCACCGTTTACTAAATCGGCGCCGCGCGTGGCTTGGCGACGGCCGCCAATTTCATCCTCTTGATGTTGAATGGATAGTTGAGCATTGAACGTATCGCTGGGCGCGAATAGAACTGACGCACGGTAATATTCAATATCAACTGTGTCGGCATCTTTACGTTGGGTATACACCGGAGTTGACGTCAATCGATCGCCACTCACAACGGGATCCCCAGTTGCATCCACGGCATACACATTGACGTAGTCAACGATACCATCATTGCTGATTTTACCGGCGTTCATTCGCACAGCCAGCGTATCGGTAAGCGGGATATTCACCAGGCCATCAATGCTTAAATTGTTGCCATCGGAACCTTCTGTCTGCCCATAGTTTGCGCTGACCTCACCGGCAAACTCGGTAGTACTCGGCTTATTCATGATGTAACGCACAGTGCCGGCCAATGAGCCAGAGCCGTAGAGCGTGCCCTGTGGCCCGCGCAGCACCTCTACACGTTCAATATCTTTCAAAATAAAGTTGGCATACAGTGCCGTATCGTCCACGTAGGTAGCAACGGTCGGCACGGCGGCCAATGGCACATCACCATTCGCGCCACTGTCGACGTTCATCCCACGAATAACAATGCCATTGGTCATGCCTGAGTTGCGATAGCCGCGATCAATAACCGACACGCCCGACACAGAGCGCAACACATCAACGGCGTCGATGATTTGCTGATCTTCTAAATCGCTGCCGGAAACGGCCGAAATATTAAATGGAATATCTTGTACGCGTTGCGAACGCCGCGTGGCGGTGACCAACACCTCTTCCAGCTCGACCGCGTTTTCAGCAGCGCTTACAACTGTCGGCTGCGCTGCACACGCACACGCAAAAGCCAATGCCGTTAATTGAAATGTAGTTTTTGTATTCACAACTGGTGACCCCTCAACATTATATTATTCTATCCAACACTACTGTCTCGTATTCAGGCCGCCCAACGTAGAGCCAGTTACGCGGCTAAAATGAGTCCAGTTAGCTGTCCTGTTCTGGCAATATCAGCTCGCCCAATTGCTGCAAGGCTGGCGATGCATGAGCGCCCTGCTGGTAGGCGGGAAATTGCACATCACAATCGCGCCAGCTTTTCAGCACCTGGCCCAAACCGTGCCATCCGCGCTCGCGGCAACGTCGCACATGTGCCAAATCCAACTCAACGGCAATGACTTCGCGCACTTCGCCGGCCTGATGTACAACTTCTCCGCCCGGCCCACAGACCACAGAACGCCCATTGCCTAAGCGTCCCGCCACATTGATATCCACAAAGTACACCTGATTGGATAACGCATTGGCGCGCGCCAAGGAGATCTCCACTTCGCGATCTATGGTGTTGGTCATAGTGGGATGCAAAATGACCTCCGCGCCCATCCACGCCAAGGTGCGCGACACCTCCGGAAACCACATGTCGTAGCAAATGCTGACCCCAAATCGACCTACACCGGGCACATCGAAGACGCAGCACTCAGCGCCGGGCGTGACACCTTTTTCATAGGGGGCAAAGGGAAAAATTTTTCGATAGCTGGCCACCTGTTGCCCCTGGGGATCGAACACCGGAGTGGTGTTGTATACCTGTCGCCCATCGGCCACAAACAGGCTGCCCGGCACCAACCAAACATTGTTTTCGCGCGCGCACTCGGCCAATTGCTCAAACACTGGGTGATCTGCAGTAACTGCCTGCTCAGTAGAGGGACCAAACAGCGCCAACTCGCCGATGACCACCATGTGCAACCACGGAAACCGCTTTTTAGCCAGCATCACTTCATGCACTAGCTCATCAAGATTATTTTGGTTGTTTAATGCAAGCTGCAAACCGGCAACGGCAAAACGACTCATTGGCAAATTCCCTGATTCATACCCATGTGAGCAATAGCACCTATTGCCCTAACTGTGTTCAGAGTAAGGGCATGTGAATCTGCGCCCTAGTGCCAGTTATTTACCGCTTATGGTTCCAGTTGTACTGCGCTCGTATCTTTGGCCTGTTGATGCCGCATGATGGCGCTGTCGATAAATCGGTGGTCGTGGTCATACCACCGCACTTGATCTTGTTCCACCACGGTATAAAAACTCATGGCCTCACCGTATGACCAGGTTTGCCACTGGCGATAAAATCGATCGTCGGCCACCCACCATCGGCCCTCGTCCTGCTCTTCATTGGCAAATCCCGCGTGCCCCACCATGCGACCGTCAGCTAGCAAATCGATAGTTAGCGGTTGCCCGTACACGGTTTTGGTTAGCAGCCGAGCGCCTGCCAGTGCGCGGGTAAGCTCCGCGTTGGTGAACCATTGTGGATTGGATTCATCCAATGCATCGCAGGGTTCACCCGAAAGCTCACGAATCAGTGCCGCTAATTTAGCAATGCCGGGTCTAATTTTCTCCACCGGCAACGAACTCACCCCCAACCGAAAACAGCCTGAATGATTCTCGGTTGCACCGTAAAAATGTGCGACGGGCTCAATGAGGATGCCGCGCATCTCCGCCTGCCGACACAACTCCTCAACCTGTAAGCCAGCGGGCCCCTGCACCCAACAACAAGTCCCCCCCTCCGACTCCATGGTGTAAACGGCGCGCGGCAAATAGTGATTCAAGGCGTTGCGCAAGGCGATCCATCGATCTTTAAAGGTTTGGTGCAGTCGCCGCATTGTGGCATCGAAATGGCCGAGCGATAAAAAAAATGCCGCAGTGCGTTGATTATTGGCCGCAGGGAAACGCGAAAGATAACGCCGCTCGTGGCGCAGCGCTTCGATCAGCTCTGCCGGCGCAATCATAAAGCCCAGGCGTAAACCCGCGGAAATTACTTTCGACAAACTACCGATGTAGATCACCCGGCCTTCACGGTCCTGACTTTTAAGCGAGGGGTGAGGATTGCCTAAAAAATTTGTTTCGCTATCAAAGTCATCTTCAATAATAATTTGATCGAACTGCGCAGCCTGCCCAAGCATCGCTGTGCGTCGCTCGGAACTTAGTGTCACCGTGGTGGGCACCTGATGGCTTGGCGTCACATAGATAAATTGGCTGCGACCGCTGTTTTTCGAGATATCTATACCGTGTGTATCGACGGGTAGAAACTCTAGTTCACTGCCAGCGCGCGTCACCAACTCGCGAAAATCGGGATAGCCAGGTTCTTCCATAGCCACGCACGTATCCACGTCAAACAACAAATTGGCCAGTAAAAACAGTCCCTGCTGAGCACCATTGGTTATTAGTATTTCATCCGGCCGCGCAGATATTCCACGGCGCGGCAAGATTTTGGTCCGAATTTGCTCGATCAATTGTGGGTCGTCAGCGTCGCCGCGGGCGCGCGACCAATCGTTAATTTCACGTACCCCTAAACTCAGGCGGCTCGCTTCGCGCCATTCAGCAACGGGAAATAACGACTGATCAAATTCGCCCTCCAAAAAGGGATAGGGATAATCCTGCCACTGGGGCGGTACCGGAAAGCCCGAATCAACCTGCACGTGCTTTGCCAAGCGTTGACGCCACAGGCGATTGACTGCGGGTTTGGCGTCGCCATCAGCTAACCGCGGGCCACCGCACTGCACCGCTTGACTCACGTAAATACCAGAGCGCTCGCGACTCACTAAATAACCTTCGTCAATGAGCTGTTGGTAGGCGAGCACCGCCGTATTGCGCGAGATACCTAAACTGTCTGCCAAGCGACGCGATGAAGGCAGGCGCTGACTGTTTGGAATCAACCCCTCCGCCACCAGCGTGACAATTTGCTGGCGCAACTGGGCTTGCAGGTTCAACTCTGAGTCTTCACTCAGCTTGATCAGGTTCTCAAGCATGGTATTACCCGAAACATTGGATGGTACTTTTGTACCAGCCTCGCCACCCAAGTACAAGGGCGAATCGTCCAGCATCAATGGGCCGAGACAAAAAAGCCCGCACAGGTGTGCGGGCGCAAGCATGAGCCATCTACTGACACAGGGATTGGATTTTATTTAGCTCTTTTGCGGAATCCACAAAACTGTATTCGTTGTTATCACTAAACATGTAATAGGTAATGTCATTGGGCAGCATAACCACCGACAGCCCACCATAACCGGACATATAAGGCACCCAGACATCGCTGCTACAATTCATTGCGTCTTTGGCGTTCCACGCCCAAAAACCGTTTTGATAGCGATCATACACGCTACCCGCGCTCAACCCGTGGTCGCCGGTGCGCTGCATTGATTCATCTAACATGGCGGTATCCAAAAGCGATTGGCCATTAATTTTTCCATCCGCCTGCGCTAAAAATTCCGCTAACTTAATGACATCGTCGCGGTGATAGGTCAAACCATAGCCCGCCAATACTTGAGATTGGCTGTCAAAAGTACGCAAGCTGGTGTAGGTAACTGGGCTTAGGCCCAACGGTTGCCAGATTTCCGGCACTAACAGGTCGGCGTAAAAATCTTGCCCTGCCCCCGCTTGTGACTGATAAAACATATTCATTGCACGACCGAGCAGATAGGTGTCGGAGGTGTGGTACACCCACAGACTGCCGGGCGCAGATTTACGGGGATAAGCGCAACTGTGAGCCACTTTTTCCGCATGTGTGTATTTCAGAAAAAAGTCATTGCTCGTAGTTGTTGATGCCTCATCCACCTCAAAGCCAGATGAGTCGTAATTTCCGGTAGCCATATCCAGTGCGTGTTCGAAGGTCACACCAGTCCACTGACTGCCAGAGCATTCGCCGACCCAATTGGATAAAGGTAAATCTTTTTGCACGCCCGCGTACTTTTGCTCCAAACGCATCAGGCCGATGGCGCCTACAGTGGATTTGGCCGTAGAGTAAGACGGTATATCCAAGACATCGCAATGGGGATAGGTGCCCTGGCGCGTATCGCAACCGCCGGCGTAGTGCACACCTGCAATGGCCACTCCAAATACCGTGCGATGATCAGCACTCTGTTCAGACCCTAGGGTAGCCGTGTTGATTCCAGCCGCGGGATAGTCCACGGCCAGCTCACTGATAGGTTTCACCATCATGCGATTAGCCACCTCTGTTTCGTATTGAGCCTGCAACTGAACGGCACCACTCACCGCTGCGGGTGCGTAGCTGGCAGACAACAAGCCCCACATATCGTATTTAAAATACGCACAGGTTTCCGCCGCAATTTGGTAGGCCACTTTGGTGATACTGCCGTCATCTTTAAATGCAAAACTCATCACTCCGTTGTGCGTGCAGTTGGCGCCATTTTCCTGCAGCGAGAACGGCAGTGAAACACGGCTGTAGCCATTATCACCGTCTTCTTGCCACACCCGTCCTGGCTCTAAAATGTAACTCCAGCTGGGGTGACTCGTTGCGATTAAGCCGCGCTGCACCGGTATCAAATGCGTCCCGTGTTGCACGAAGTCAAAACTGAATTCCGGCAGGTGCCCCGGGTCGGTGTAGGCATAAGCCAAACTCGTGCCGCGCTCCACAAAACTGCCGTTGGTGGCTTCGCCAAAAAGCGTCAAATTACCTTCAAAATTGTGCTGGGGGTTCGCGCCATTGGCGGGCAGTGCATAGGCGCTGTAATCCATTAAACTCACGCTGCCACCATTGAGCGAGGCGTAACTCAACGCGGTGCGATTTACATTGCCATTGCCCGTTAAGGGGTCATATACCGCCTGTGCCGCGATGCCGTTGCCCAGCAGTTGCACGTCCGCTGCCGGCATGTCTGGATCGTCGG
Source organism: Simiduia aestuariiviva (assembly GCF_014192475.1). Classification (GTDB taxonomy): domain Bacteria; phylum Pseudomonadota; class Gammaproteobacteria; order Pseudomonadales; family Cellvibrionaceae; genus Simiduia; species Simiduia aestuariiviva. Next base: position 1,005,013 of record NZ_JACHXZ010000001.1, on the reverse strand, counting down.
AGTTGATGGTGAACAAATCACTCACACTGCCAGTGGTGGTAGGCGCAAAGGCCAGCGTCACCTGACACTGGCCCTGCGGTGCCAAGGTGGCATAGGCACAAGTGTCCGTGCTCACAGAAAACGGATTAGCGGGCGCCGACACTGCGCCAATGTGAAGATCGGCATTGCCGAGATTACTCACGGTAACGCTTTGCTGCGCACTGGCGCCCACCGCCACATCGCCAAAATCCAGCGCGCCCGATATCTGGATATCTGGTGCCGCACTCATGACATCCCCGGTCACCAGAATATTATCTGCCCAGCAATAATCGCCAGTGCTGTTGCCACTGGCGCGCAAGCGCAATTGCACATTGTCATTGTTGTCACCGCCTATCGGGGCTAAATAGCCGCTGTACAAAGTGACGCCGTTGTCCTGACCGTCATACACCGTGATGACGCGCTGCCAGGTTTGGCCGTCGGTGGACACCTCGCCCACACAAGTTTCACCATACTCCAAACTTGAAGCGGCAAATTGCATGGCCACTTGCACATTGTCGTAGCCCGCTGAGCTCATAGATTGGTCCGCCGTGCGCTGGCGCGTTAGCCGCAATGAATAATTCCCGGCATAAACGGTGACATAAGCAGTCCCGTAGCCACTGAATGCCCAACCATTGGCGTTGGCATCCTGAAAGTCTTCATTGAAAAGCGTTTCTGCAAACGCAGCTGACGTCAGGCTTGCAGAGACGAGGCAATACATGAGCGGGCGGACGATCGAGCGCATGGGAAATCCTCTTACAGTTAGCGATTGTTATTGAGAGGGGGTGCGATTCTGTCCTTTACCTTACGCTGATAAGCGGGAGCCCTTTAGCGCCAGTTGCCAGTTCTACGTAGTGCCAGCCGGCTACACGACAAAGCACCAGGCAAAAAAAAGCCCGCACAAGGCGGGCTTAAGGCTGACTTAGCAAACAGGCATTATTCCCATTCGAAACCGAAGCTAACTCCCACTGTGCGCGGGCGACTCGGGCCAAAGAAATGCGCGGGCACGATGCCGCCGTTGTTGTTCATACCGTCATAGGTGGTTTGGTTGGTGAGGTTTTCTATGTAACCAATGATCGACCAATTTTCATCGGAGCGATAACCGGCACGCAGTGTCCACTCTTGATAGGCATCGATTTTGGACTCCGCGACGTTTTCCCAACCGCCACCGCGCTCGGACTCCCAGGTAACCGACAAGTTGCCCACCAGCTGGCCACCGGTAATGGGATAGTGCGCGTTAAGCACGGCACTGCCGGCAAACTCTGGCGACCAAAACAGTGAGCTGCCCTCACAACCGAGCGGGTCGTCCAAGCCACAAATATCAGACAGCTTGGTGGCTTCGGTATCCAAATAACCCGCTGCCAAATACAAATCCCAGTTGTCGTTTAACGCCGCGGTGATGGTTCCTTCAAGGCCTTTGCCATCCACTACGCCCGCGTTTTGCACACTCGACGCACCGCCGTCGGCGATCACCACTTGCAGGTCTTGGTAGTCGTACCAGAAGGCCGTCATGGTGACATTGGCTTTACCATCCAGAATCGTGTCCTTATAACCCAGCTCCCATGAATCGACAGTTTCAGGTTCAAAGGTGTTCAAACTTTGAACGTTGGGATCGATTTGGCTGCCCCATTCAAAGTCGTCATCAAAGTCCATGTTAAAAGTACCGAAGCCACCGGGCTTGTAGCCTTGGGTGTAGCTCGCAAAAAACATTCCGCTATCCATGGGGCGCCAGCGCACCAGTGCACGCAAGGTGGTGTCTTGCCAACTCTTCGAGCCTTTAATATCGCCGTCGGTGTAGAAACCGTAGGCCCAGTAGGCACCCAAGTAGCTATCTGGTTCAGGCACATTTTGGGTAAAGGTTTTCTGGTCGTCTGAATAGCGAACACCGATGCTGGCATCCAATTGGTCGCTGAACTCATAGGTTAAATCCACGTACGCGGCCCAACCTTCGTAATCCCCTTTGGCGCGACTGGATTCGTCCAAATTGCCGTCTGCACTGGCTTCAAAGTCGGTGTAGTAATCGCTGCAACCGCCGATGGTGGCATCGTAGTACTCGTAGTAATAGTACTTACACATTTCATCTTCGGAGGCGCGGAAGTTGAACCGGGTGTCGATACTTTCACGGTAGTAAGACACACCCGCATACCACGACAAGGCGTCGCTACCCGTGGAGGTCAGGCGAAATTCTTGCTGAAAATAATCGCCGGTTTGATCTTGGGTGTAGTTACTCAGATTGGCGGGCGTGCCGTCGTAATCTTCGGAGTAGTAGTAGTCGTGATCTTTGTAACCGGTATTGGAACTCAGCTCTGCAAAACCGAGGTCGTAAGTCAGCTTCAAGCCAAACGATAGAATATCGGCGTTGTCGGCTTCGCCTGCGGCCAAATCAATATCGGCATCGCGCTTGTTGCCGCGCACGGTGATGGGGCCATTTGATGCTTGTAAACGCTCCCAGGTATCACCTGTGGTCACGGCGCGATACACAGAACCCGATTGTTCGCGAGTTTCGTATTCCACCGTGGTGTCGATGCCGAGCTCGCCACTTTGATAGGCCGTCGACCAGCGAATGGCGGATTTATCGTGACCAATTTGATCTTCTTGGCCCGAGAAATTTTCCACATAACCATCTTCTTGCGAGTGATAACCGGCTACGCGCATGGCAAAGTTATCAGACATGGCCATGTTGACGGCGCCTTCCACCACGCCGTGACCGCGCTGACCAATGTCCACATCGATGTAACCTGAATTGCCGCCGTTGATGTCGGCCTTGGCGGTGTGCACGCTGATGGCGCCGCCAATAGAGGAGCGGCCAAACAAGAAGCCTTGGGGCCCCCGCAACACTTCCGAGCGCTCCATGTCGTACAGACTGGTTACCGCAGCACCGTTGCGACCTTCATAGAAATCGTTTTTAAAGAACGCCGCCGAGGGATCGCCACCCACACCAAAATCTTGGGTGCGAATACCGCGTACACTCACCGCATCTAAAAAGGAATCTTTCGAGTTACCCGTTACACCCGGCGTGATGTTAATTAAATCTTTCACATCATCCAGATTATTGTCCTTGGTAAAGTCACCGGTAAATGCAGAAATCGCCAGCGGCACATCCTGCACATTTTCGGCACGCTTTGTGGCCGTTACGGTAATCTCTTCAAGCCAATCTTGTGCCTGTGTAGTGGCAGATAGGCCGGTGGCAAAGAGCGCAGCCGTGATACTGGCAGCGAGTCGCTTGCGTCTGAGTGACGTCGGATGGTTGGTTTGCATGGGTGCCTCTCTTGTCATTGTGATCCCCTTGTTTTAGCTAGACTAATGCGTGTTAAACCTCGATATTTTCACTGCTGAGCGTCTGCAGCATGGGCTGCAGTTGTTGTTGGTATTTTTTCCAGCGGCCAATGGAGCGGGTGTGTACGGGTTCGCGTACCTGCGCGGCACTGGCGGTGGCCACGGTGCTTGACTGCTGATGAAATTGTAAACATTGCGCTTGCCAGGGCAGCTCTAAATAGTCCAGCAACGCGCGCGCATTGGGCTCAAGATCTTGTGCCGTGGCTTCGTAGCTGATATCAAAAATGCGCCCCGGAAATTCGCGGTGATAATGTGCCATCAAGCGCCGATAGCGGGCGTGGTGACGCGCCATTTCTGCTTGATCGTAGGAATGCAAATAGGCGTCGGCGAAGAGCTGTTTGAAACTGGCGAAGCAGGCGTCCATGGGGTTGCGCGTGAGGTGCACAATTTTAGCCTTGGGCAGCGCTTTTAAAATAAATGGAATCAACAGATAGTTGACGGGCAGCTTATCCACAAAGCGCGAAGTATCGCCCTGCATACGCCGAGTTGCTTCCATGTACATATTGCCCACCTGCCGGTAATCCAATGGCAGGGCGGCGTTAAATAGTGCTGCAGAAAACCGCTTCGGGTCTTGATGGCGGCTGAGGCGCCGCAACGATAAACCAAACTGCTGCAATTCACCTGCCGATGTCACATCGGTGTGACTGGAGATGATGCGTTCAATCAAGGTGGTGCCGGTGCGCGGCTGCCCCAACACAAAAATGGGTGCGCGGTGCTCACTGCCCGGCCCGTCAGCCAACCACTCGGCGGTGCAGTGTTCCGTTAAAAATTCAACCATGGCAATTTCGGCAGCTTCATCGAAGGCCACCGTATTGCGACGCGCTTTGGCACCCGCCATAAACGCCTCGATGGCCGAGGACCAATCCTCCAAATCTTCACTTTCTTTACCGATGGCATAGTGCAAAAACGCCTGTGCGCGCTCTGGCAATTGCGGTTGCGCCAGCAGCTCACGCATCTGCGCAATGTGGGTGTCGTCCTGCGCTTTGTGCGCCGACGCCAACGCCCAGTGCGCCTGCGCATGGCCGGGCACTTTGGCGAGCACCTGCTGGTAGTCGGCAGTCGCTTGGGTCAACTCCCCGTGATACACGCGGTTGCTGGCGAGATTCAAACGGTACTGAATATTGTCGGGCGCGCCGGCCACCGCCTGCTCAAACTGTTGCCGCGCCAAGCCGTGATCGCCCATGCGCGAATAGACGGCGCCCAACAGGTCTTGCACTAAAGGGTCGCTACTTTTATGGGCTTCCGCTTGCTTCAACGCCGCATCGGCGCGATTGACCTGCCCCTCTTCCATAAACAATTTGGCGAGGTGCGCCCAGGCAGCAGCGTGGCTGGGTTGCAAGGTGGTCACGGAACCGAAGGCCTGTACGGCAGTGGCGCGGTCGCGCATCTCAAGGGCCACCAACCCCACTAAAAAATGAGCCTGAGGTAGCCGTGGATTCATCGACATGATTTGCTGACACAGGCGTGCAGCCTGCTGGGGCTGGCCCGCGTTAAGTAGTGCGAAACCCTGCTTAAGCAAAGTGGGCAGTGGTGGACTGGCGATAGCGTGATCCATTTGAGCCTGCGTCGTTGTTGTTATGGTTTGCACACAACTAAACCCCAGAGGGTTCAAAAGTATGCACAGTATTTAATCAAATTGCGCCAATCCGAATAATTGTTCAATACCCTATCGGGGTCAAGCAATAGAACACTGGCGTTCGAGCGTGGCGTTGGTTACATTCCGTCTTTCGCTTTTTCCCACAAGACCATTTTCTGGGTGCCCCATGCCATATAACCATAGCAAATACCGCCCGTTTCGGACGTTATTACTTACCATTGCCGCCCTGTTGCTGAGCGCGAGCTGTCTTGCCTCTGAGGCAGATCAAACTGACACTCCCTGGACACTGCCCGCTATTGTGCTTAAAGAAGTGCCTTTCAGTGTCACCATAGCCAACGCCGACGCGCTGCAACAGCGCACACTGTTTGTCACCGTTAACGGCAAGGCCCATCAGGGCACCTTAGAAGAGGGCACGCTGACCTTCACCGATTTGGTTAGCGATCAAAGCCCCGCACAGCTCACGCTGAGCAGTAACGGCCACACGCTGGCCGACGCCGAAATTACCGCGCTGCCGGGCTGGTTCTCGCTAATCCCCGCCCTTATGGCGGTGACCATGGCCCTGCTGCTGCGCAACGTGATGGTGGCGCTGTTTGTGAGTTTAATCACCGGCATTTGGATGGTCTACGGGATGACCGCAACGGGCCTCGGCCACGCCATTTTGGACGCCTGCCAAGTGTATGTCATCAACGCGCTCACCGAGCGCGAGCACATGGAGGTGGTGGTTTTTTGCTTCTTGATTGGCGGCATGGTGGGCATCATCTCCCGCAATGGCGGCACCATGGGTATCGCGGAACGCATTACTCGCGTGGTTAAGAACCGCTCACAAACACAGCTGTCCACCAGCTTTTTAGGGCTGGCGATTTTCTTCGACGATTACGCCAACAGCTTGATTGTGGGCAACACCATGAAGAAGATTTCCGACACCATGCGCATCTCTCGCGAAAAGCTGGCGTACATCGTCGATTGCACCGCGGCGCCCGTATCGGCCATTTTATTCGTCACCACCTGGATCGGCTTTCAGGTCGGCGTCATTAACGACGGCCTATCCACCATCGGCAACTTTGACGAATCCGCCTATTCGGTGTTTTTGAATTCCCTCATGTACAGTTTCTACCCCGTGCTGGCCATCGTGTTTGTGTTGCTAATTGCCAGCTCAGGCAAGGATTTTGGCCCCATGTTGCGCGCCGAGCAGCGCGCGTTTCACACCGGTCGCGTACTCAGCCCCGCCATGGATCACGACAGTGGCCCAGCCCCCGAAGAAAAAGACCTCGAAGCCAAACCCGGCGTGCCCCATCGCGCCTTTAATGCCGTGATCCCCATGTGCGTGCTCATTGGCGTCACCATGGTATCCATTTACATGACCGGGCTCGCGAGTCCAGACCGCGCCGACGATTCGCTGCGCGAGATCATTGGCAACGCCAACTCCTTTGCCTCCATGATGTACGGCTCGGTGGCTGGCTGTATCGTGGCCTTTGTGATGACGTTGGGCCAGCGATTGCTGACCGTGCACGAAATCACCGATGCCTGGTTTGCCGGCGCCAAAGCCGTGATGCTGGTGATTTTTGTGCTGACCTTGGCGTGGGCCCTGTCAGCGGTGAACACCGAACTGCACACCTCGGACTTCTTGATTTCAGCACTGGGCGACACCTTAAATCCCAACCTGATGCCGCTGGTGATCTTCCTGTTGGCCGCGTTCATGGCGTTTGCCACCGGCTCGAGCTGGGGTGTCATGGGCATCATGATGCCGATGGTGGTGCCCTTGGCCTGGGCAGTGCTGGTGCACAACGACATGACCGGCACCGAGCACTTGCACATATTTTACTCCTCCGTATCCGGCGTCTTAGCGGGCGCCATTTGGGGCGACCACTGCTCGCCGTTGGCTGAATCCACACTGCTGTCGGCCATGGCCTCGGGCTGTGATTTGATCGACCACGTACGCAGCCAAATGCTCTACTGCCTCGTTGTGGGTGGAGTGGGTATGCTTATCGGCACCCTACCCGCCGGCTTTGGCCTACCTTGGTGGCTGTGCATGTTGGTGGGCGCCGTGCTTTTGTGGCTGATCGTGCACTACTTTGGTCGCCGCGCGGAAGACACCCTGCCAGCCGCGCAAGTTGAGGTTAACCATGGCGCCGCCGAAAGCGCCTGATCCCATCGGCCCGGCGGCACCTGAGTGCTACTGGGCCGACACCGCCACGGCGCCGCAGTTGCCGCCCGTTTCGCTCGATTCCAGTTACGACTTGATCGTAATCGGGGCCGGCTTCACGGGCATGAACGCGGCCCTCACTGCTGCCGAGGCGGGTATGCAAGTGCTGGTACTCGATGCCCACGCGCCGGGCTGGGGCGCCAGTGGTCGCAACGGCGGCTTTTGCTGCATTGGCGGGGATCATTTAGGCATTACCGCCATCGCAAATAGATTTGGCGAAGACGACGCCAAACGCTACGCGCTTGGCCAACTTGCCGCCATCGATCACGTGGCTGCCCTGTGTGAAAACCACGGCATTGATGCCGATCGCTGCGGACAGGGCGAATGGGTACTGGCCCACAAGCATGAACGCCGTGCCGACCTGCTGAATTACCAACGGGAACTCGCGCACTTCTACGGTTTGCAGGCGCAGCTGCGCCCCACAGCAAATCTGGACAGTGCCGGCAATATCAACCCCTACAGCCAGCCGGCACTTTGGACGCCAACAGGCTTTGGCCTGCACCCCCTCAAATACCTTTATGGCCTGATTGACACAGCACTAGCGCGCGGCGCTCACATCCATGCGCCCGCGCGCGTCACGGGACTGCGCGCCAGCCCTGCTGGCTGGCGCGTTCAGGGCGAGGACTTTCAATTGCGCGCACGGCGGGTGCTTATCGCCACCAATGCCTACACCCAAGACACGCTCACCCGAAAATTGCGCGGCCGACTGCTGCCAGCCCAATCCAATATTTTAGTGACCCAACCGCTGCCTGCAGACACCTTGCGTGCCATGCATTGGGCCCATCTCACACCGGCCTACGACACGCGTCGGCTGCTATATTACTTCCGCCTGTTGCCCGATGGACGGCTATTGTTCGGTGGCCGCGCCGGAATTTCAGAGTCTGCGACGAGTTTTGCGGCGAGACGGGCGCAACACACGGCGGACTTCCTGCAACTGTTCCCCGCCGCCCACGGCCTTGGCATAGACTATTTCTGGAGAGGACGCGTTGCCCTAAGCCGCAGTCAAACGCCACATGTCGCCAAATTGGCAAACGGCCTTTACTGCGCACTGGCCTTTCATGGCAACGGCATTGCCATGGGCAGTTGGTCTGGCCACCAAGCAGTGAAATTAATGTTAAAGGCCGAACATCAGCTGCCGGATTTTATGCAGCGAGCGCCGCGACGGTTTCCACTGCCTTGGCTCAGGCCACTGTACTTGGCGGCGGCCTACGTCGCTTATCAATGGCTAGATTGATGCGAGTAAACGCGGTTTTGCACCGCAACATACACGGTAATATCGGAAAATTATGGAACAAAAAGTCAAACGCTGGCTGATGTACCTTGCCCTTGGCACTGCGCTTGCGCTGTGTGCGAGCGCCATGGCTTTTTTGCTGCTGTGCGGCGTTACGCCGTCAGTGACCGTGTACAACAACAGCCCATGGCCCTTGAGCAGCGTACAGGTCACGCTTCCCTCCAATAGCCTTCGCTTTGATGCCATAGGCCCAAATGAAGAGCAGCGTATTTTTTACGACGCCAATCAAGCCGACGGCGTCTACCGCATTGAACTGGAACGACAGGGCAAACGCCTCAGCACCGAATGTGGTTACGTCACCCACGGCGAATGGGGTAAGCGGTTACAAGTGATTGTGGATGAAACCGATCACATCCAGTGTCGCGAACAATTGCACTACTGACGCAACCCTTTCCCTCTATCAGCGAGCAACGCCCGAGTGACGACACTGCGCGGAATTATTTTTGATTTAGATGGCACCCTTGTGGACTCCCGGCTCGACTTCGCCGCCATGCGACGGGAATTGGGGTTACAGAATGGGGAGGGGTTGCTAGAACATCTTGCGAGCCTCACCGATCCAGCAGCGCGCCAACAAGCTGAGGCCGTTATCGAGCGGCACGAGCTGGCTGGGGCCCACGCCGCCACCTGGATTGAGGGTGCAGAACACGCCTTGCATCAACTGCGCAGCGCGCAAGTGCCCATGGCCATCGTCACGCGCAACATGCGCAGCGCCACCGATCACATGGTTAAAAAGCTCGGCATTCCCATCGAGCACATCATCACCCGCGAAGATTGCCAACAGGTAAAACCCCACCCCGAAGGATTATTGGCCGTCGCAAGTTACTGGCAAATAGCCCCGCGTGCGCTGGCCTACCTCGGCGATTTTAAATTTGATTTAGAAGCCGCGCGCCATGCGGGTATGCACGCATGGCTGTGGCGCAATGACAGCAACAGCGAATTCGAACACTTGGCCGATGCCGTCTTTCACCGCTTTGAAGAAATCACCGAACGGTTGCTATAAATCGGGGACAGTTTACCTATTTCCAGCCCACTCAGGCATTTCACATCTTCGCAACAACACACCTAGAGCAACGGCTTTCGACCGCGCTTCTTAGGCCTAAGCGCTAGCCCCGTCATTTTCTCAAGTTGACTCATAAACTGATCAGTACCCGCTGGCCGACCAGAACGGCTGTGTTGTCTGATTACGTCAATCAGGTCGCTATCATCGTCGCCAGTTAAATAGCCCTGCCAGTTGTTAATGCGCTCTAGCATTGGTTGCACCGCTGTCACCTTATCATCCTCACCCAACAAATGAGCCCGCACACTAGACCAAGGCCATTGCGCGGCCTGACGCACTAACCCAGCGTTAACGGGGTTCAATTCCACATAGCGTACAGCTGCTACCAAATGTTGCTCGTCCATGACAAAAGAATGAAAGCGCTCCTGCCACAGATGCCCTTTCCAACCCTCGCGCAAATTGATAGTTCGTGTATATCGCCTGTGCACCTGGCGGAACAGCGCTGCAAGACTATCTTCACGCGCCGGAATAGCCACCAGATGCACATGGTTTGGCATCAAACAATAAGCCCAGATCTGTACACCCGCTTCATCTTTATATTTACAAATCAGATTGAGATAGTGCTGGTAATCGGCATCGGAGAAAAACGTCTGCATACGGCGATTGCCGCGCTGAGTTACGTGATGAGGGAAATACGGAACTACAAGCCTTGGCATCCTTGCCATTGTATTGCTCCTTGAAAAAGTTTTACCTACATCGCAGATTAAAGCGCTTTGTAGTTATTAAGTAAACTGTCCCCGTTACTCAATACGCTCAACCAACGCCTGGCCAAAAGCAGTTAAAGCGTTACACGCGATGTCTTTAAAACACCAATGGTGCCTTTAAAACACGAATGGTGCCCCGGGTAAATATCGACGGATTTCGAGCCTATGCCAAGGGACGACTCAAGCGCGCCCAAGACTGCCAAGTCCCAAGCGCGTAGGACAGCCCAAACACGAAACAGATGGCAGAGCTGACGACCCAAAACGTCACGCTGTTATCAGGAAAGAATGGCATGAGCGCTGCAAAAGCAACGCCGCGCACCAAATAAATTACCGCAATAATACTTAACCCCAATCGCAATAGCGGAAGCCGACGAATAACGCCAGCGCCAGACAAGGCGTACAACGACCACAACGTCAACACCACAACGATAGCCAGGGTAACTAACGTCGGGTAGCGATTGCCCGCCTCCGCCATTTGTGCCATGCGCTCTCCGGCCCCTAAGAAACGATACCAATCGCCGCCAAAAACAATACAACCCAAATGCAGCAATGCGGCTACAGCGCTGCAGATTCCCGCAAAGATCAAGGTGGCATTTTTAGATTCTGTATTCATCGCACGTCCTTTTATGACTACTTCCCATCTGCGCAATTATGCCCAACTATCAGTCTGAAACTATTTGCTAGGCATGACTTTAATCACCTTGCCTTCCCGACTGTCGGTCAACAAATACAATGCCCCTTCGGGGCCTGCGTAGACCGCGCGCAAACGCTCGCCCAACTCTTTGAACAGCGACACTTGGTGTGTGGGTGTGTTGCCATCCATTTGTACCCAGCGCACCTCCTTGAACTTTAACGCGCTCGCCAACAGGTCACCTTTCAGCTCCGGGAATAGGTCACCGTTGTATACCGCAAGTGACGAAGGCGCGATGGAGGGCGTCCAATTGATCAGCGGTTGTTCCATGCCGGGGTACTCGGTGTAGGGCGTGATGGACGCGCCGGAATAATCCACGCCATAGGTGATCACCGGCCACCCGTAGTTGTTGCCGGGCTTAAGGATGTTAACTTCATCGCCGCCCTTGGGGCCGTGCTCGTTGCTAAACAAGATTTTTCGCACGGGGTCATAGGCCATGCCTTGTGGATTGCGATGACCGAATGAATAGATGGCTGGGTGATAGCCTTTTTTGTCCACGAAGGGATTGTCGGCGGGAATGCTGCCGTCGTCGTTTACGCGTATCATTTTCCCGAGCAAGCTATCGGATTTTTGCGCGTCTTCTCTAAAATCGTAGCCATCGCCCACACCCATTACCAATGAGTTATCTGGCAGGAACGCAATGCGCGCGCCGTAGTGCACCGGCGTGTGCTTCGTGGGTGTTGCGGTAAAAATCACCTCCACGTCCGTAAACGCATTGCCTTTAATGCGACCACGGACGATGCGCGTGGCGTTGGCAGATGGCTCGCCCCACGCCAACGATAAATACACCCAGCCATTGTTTGGATAATCGGGATGCAGGGCCAGGTCGTGTAAACCACCCTGCCCTTTAAAAAAAGTGGCGGGCACGCCGGTTAGCGGCGCCGAAAGCTTACCCTTGCTGACGAGCCGCAAACTGCCGCTGCGCTCACTCACCAATAATTGACCGTCGGGCAGAAAGGCCATTGCCCAAGGCAAATACAGGCCTTCGGCAACGGTAGTTAACGAATAAGGTTGTAGGGATTTAGCATCGCCCTCGGCGGCAACCACAGACTGCGGTAACTGCGTCGTTAGCGCCACTAGAAACAGCCCCAACCAGGAACCCAAGCTCAACCGTTGTAATAATTTGCTTTTCATTTTGATGTCCCGTTAACTAACCCGTAGTTGCGTTACTGTATAGGCAATGCCATGTTTTGCAACCAACCGCTTGCTATCGCCAGCCGCTGCCACATGATTTAAGGATTAACACATGTTTATCAAGCACCGATTGTTACCTTGGCTACTGGCCGCTACGGCGGGTTTTGTAGTGGCGAGCGTCAGCCATTCGCAAGCAGTCTTGTATCGACTGACAGCACTGGGCATTGAAATACCGCTGGCAGTCAGGTTGCAATCCACGTGGAATGATCTGGTGGGTCTGAGCCCTGCCTATTGGCCCATCATTGGCGTGGGCCTTGCCATTGCGCTGCCCTGTGCGGGGTGGCTGTCAGGCCGCTGGCCGTCACTTCGACTGGCGCTGTTTATGTTGGCGGGGTTTACCGCAATGGCGGCCATTTTATTGAGCATGCAACCCATCATGGAAATCACTGTGGTCGCCGGCGCGCGCGGCGCCCTGGGTATGTTGGCGCAATGTCTATCTGGCGCCATTGCGGGTGCCGTATTCGCGCTTACAGCACCGCCAAAATTTTCTGGGCAATAAGCTTAAAGCCAGCAGAATTTGGATGAATTTCATTGCGCCAATGATTGCTTGCCAGCGTGCCCTGCGTGTCTACCACCACAAATCGACCTGGGTACTCCACTGCCAATGCCTGCAACATGGCGCGAAATTGCTCGAGCAAATAGCGCACAACGTCTGCCATAAGCGTCCGATCGCTGTAACCTAGCGAGCGAAACACCGGATAGATCCACGACTCACCAATGGGAAACACATCAAACAGCGCATAACCGCGCTTGGAGGGAATGGGATAATCGTAGGTGTGGGTAATGATGCGTGTGTGGGGATTACGTGAAAACTGCTCCACCCGGTGAATGAGCTCTTCATAAACCGCGCGCAATTGCAGTAACTTATTTTGCAGCCGCTGCTCGTGCACTGCGCCGATGCGATCAAGACCCGGCGCAAACGGCCGCACTAAATAATCCAAATCGTAACGACCCACCATGTCGTTGCCGCCACCTGAAAACAATAAATAGTCAAAGTGGGTATTGCTGATACGCTTCATCATCGCGTGCTTTTGCTCGCCACTCATCATCGTCACCGCCTCGTCGCCATTGCTGGCAGTGGCGTAGATTGCCAAGTGGTCGTGCTTAGCTAAATGATGAACAACATTGCTGGGCTTACCGAAGGCGATGTAGCGACGCGGGTAGGCAAACCAGGAATCGCCTTCGGCCAAAATGCGTTTGGCATCGGGGTTATCGGCGACCAGCTCATCGAACTGCTGGGAATCTGAGGTATAGGGCACGGCATTTCCTTACGCGTCGATCAGCGGCCAGTGTAGCAACCCGCTCACCCCCTTGGGTAGCGTCGGCCACCGGCTGTTTAACCCAAGCGCGCCTTGCGCTCGTCATAATAAGCCACCACACCTTCCACGGCAGCTTCATCGAATTCACGCAGCCCACTAAGTACCAAACACTTTTCACCGCGTCCTACTTGGGTCTCGCCATCGTAAAACGCAAAGCTCACCTTCGCTTGGCCCCGTTTGCCATCCACGGTCAGGCTGTTGCCGGCAGGCTTGAGTTGAAGATCCGCGATATCCAGGCGATCAAACTGCAGATGCATGGATTGATAAATCACCATCGGGCGCGCTGGATTGATCATCACCTGCTGCTCACGCCACAGGGGCACCAGAATGTGCGGAAAGGTGTGGCCAGAAAACGCCACATAGGCGCGGGTTAACATTTCAATGAGCTGCGCATCGTGAGACTGGGTGCCACCGCGGGCCACCGACATGTACAACTTGTCATTGCCGTCGCGCACATCCACCTTGTTGCCATCTTCGCAAAATCGCAGCGCCACATCCTCTTGCACCATATCGGCAAAGGTAAAATCCATGGTTTGCGACAAACCATTTTGCGCAAGCGTTAAGGCAAACAGCAAATCGCCGGGCACGCAAAAGCGCTTGGCATCAGTATCGTGAATGGGGTTAAAGTCATCGGCAACCTGCTTGGCAAAGCGACTCGCCTGCGCGCGCGTAAAGGAAAACTCTTGACCGGATTGTTTAAAAAAGTCACCTAACCACATGCCGAAATGCCTGATTCAATTGCAGAGGCGCGATTATACAGGCTTGCGGGGGGATGCAAAGGCTCTCACCGCACCTTGCCGCGGCAGTACACCAACGCCATTGGCTGAGTTTCGCGCCATCGTACCTTGGCCACCAACACCGAGTGTTCAAAACACCGCCAAACTGCCACCGGAAAACAACCGGCGGCCAATAACCTCTGCTCAGGCCGGGAAATGTTGATTACATCGACATACCCCGGCAACGGGTCGAGAAAGTGCACTTTTATCGACACGTCACCCAAAATACTCCACCACCCAGGCACACACCTGCCGGTTGATACCCACCACGGGATTAATGTGCGCGTAATCGCGCTGAATACGGGCACGGGCCTCGGTTAATACCTCTGAGAGTGTGCTGAGCAGGGGCGTAAGGGGGAATTGCTGGGGAGCCATGGCATTACCGGAGTTGGAAAGGGGAATTATGGCATGTGAAATAAAACGGCTAAAAAGCAACTTTTATGTTGCTTTGGCAAATACCGATGTGCCGAAGTGTATAGAACTTACCGAGATGTTGCCTCCGTCTAAAAAAGGGGCGGATCCGAATGAAAACCATTTGTCATCGGCCTTTTTCTCTTACCGCCGTAAATCCGCGTCCAATAATGAGTGCAACATCGCCACTTCCCAATGATTTACAACAGAAAATGCCCTGAGTGCTGAACCAATTAACACTTCCTTGACCTGAACCTCGTCAATCCCATAATCCAACAGACTGGATACTTGCTGAAGAATTGTTACAGCTCTATCTCCCGCCGACTTCGAAAATCTACCGGCCAATTCGAAAACATTAAAGTGATGATCAACTCTTTTTTTATCTTCGTCGCTCCAATTTTTTGGAGGCTGAACAAAATACTCAAACACACCCACACCATCCTCAAAATAAAATCTTGCAAATAACCATCTGTCGGTAAAAAAGTGTGGAGCATCTAAGTAAGGATGTATTATTTGTCCTTCCGCATTTTTGGCAGCTTTTGATCCTTTACTGCCCATATTACAATCACGACATGATGGAATAAGATTAAATGGAAGAACAGAGAAATTAGGATAATTTTTTTCGGCAAGTAATGATCAAGATTTTTAACGCTGCCGATATCACAGCAATATGGACAACGATCACCTGAAGAAACCCTAATTCGATCGTAAACATTTCTACCTGGAAACCGTTTTACCATACGGGTATCATAGAGCTCAATGAGTTGGCTCTTAGTTAACTCTCCAATAACTACGGGATCCTCGAAGACTCCAGCCGAAACTTCCTTCAATAGATATAATTCACCCTTCGCTGCAAAATCAACATAATTCGCCTCTTGAAATATTAACTCCTTTAATACAGCCTCGTACTTTTTCTTATCAGCTTTGCATGTCATGCTGTCGCAGCATGCATTATACGAAGTTTCCATCGAAACTTTGGGAGGCTCAACTTTAATCATTGATAATGCTTTTCTTGTCTCTATCGTGAACCAAAGCTTTGAGAACAGCCCTACCTTCTAACCCGAGACAACCATTCAATTCGTGGATGATTGACTCATAACTCTTGCCATTCTGCACAGAACTCATCAAATAATTATGAAACCCAGACTTTACAACCTCTAATCGAAAGACCTCTCTGGTCAATATTCCGACATTCTCACCGAAAGTTTCGATAGCCGGCCTTTCCACCAACAATTCATCACCGGATCGTAGCAACTTCCAAACACATGATTTTGGAACCTCCT
The DNA here is from genome assembly GCF_014192475.1 of Simiduia aestuariiviva. Taxonomy (GTDB): domain Bacteria; phylum Pseudomonadota; class Gammaproteobacteria; order Pseudomonadales; family Cellvibrionaceae; genus Simiduia; species Simiduia aestuariiviva. The sequence goes on along the minus strand of NZ_JACHXZ010000001.1, from coordinate 989,136 downwards.
GCAAAACCACCGGCGAATGAGTTGCGATCAAAGCCACACCATTTCTATCGATCAACAGATCGGACAACGTACGAATAAAAGCGGCGAGAAGAGGCGGATGTAAATGACTTTCTGGCTCATCCATTAAAACCAGAGCTTTTTCCTCTACTGTTGCAACTAGCTTGGTTACTGTTAAAAATACAATCGCATGACCGGAACTCAATTTTTCTAAATATGGTTCTGCTAAGGCCTTAAATTTTTCAAATTCCTCATCACCCTCTTTTCCTGTACTTCCGGCATCAAACCCCGCCGAGAAATATAGCTCAGACAGTCGATGCAACTCTAAAGATGCAAAATTATCGTCTGAATTCAAAGTATCCAAGGCAGCCAACCATCGCAGCGTTTTCTCCTGACTATAGAAACACTTTGCGAGAGCCTCAATGCACTCAAGCCTTAGATCCGCTAAGGATTTATGTACTCCATCTTTTTCTGGAGTTTTTAGACCTAGATAAAAATAACAAGTTCCCTTAGAGCGATCAGGTTGATCACTTGGAGGATCAAATGAATCAAAAGCACTGAACGAGACAGAAACCAGACTACTAAAATAATCCTCTTCGATCTCGTCGCTCCCCCATATAGAAACCTCCTGGAATCTTGAGTGGGTTTGATCCTTATTGCATACAGCATAAATCATGTCATTCAATAATGTAGTCTTACCTGCGCCATTTCTGCCAATAATCGCGTGAATATTGGTATTCGGCGACCGAGATCTATCGACCTCAAAAATAAGCCTTAGCTCACTCTGCAATGCGGTTTGTGGCCGCCAAAATTCAAAATGATAATCCGTAAGCTCTACGCCACCATTCATCAGACGAGAGTATTGACCTTTCACCGTCGAAACGCTGCAATCGCGAAGCAGAGAAGTCTTAAACACCTCTTCGCCTATATACCTCTCAAGAAGACTCTGGTTATACACTACATCCCGTAACGCCAACAAAACCGAAGATCTAGCATCGGAATTAAGTTTAGAAATGTTTTTATAAAAATTTTTACTTCCTAGAGAAAAATAGCGTTCACTTAAGTGATAGAACTCAGCATCCAAAGTTTCATATGTACTAGTCTTTTCCGTTTGCCCTGCGAACCCTATCCTCACACCTCCAATTTCATGAAACTCTCCATTAGAATCATGCAGTGCAAAATTAAACATAGTCACAAAGGAATAGTCATTCCAATGGTCTATTTTTAGATAAGCAGTATCCAAACCACTATCTGGGAAAAAATGATTTCTCTGAACAACAACAAACTTCATAATCAATAATGCTCTTCGATGTAAGAATAAGCTTTATTAAAAAGCTCTTTGTCCTTACCCAACCCAAACTGAGCCAGTGTCACCAACAGTGCCTTCTGAATTTCGCGCGGGCCGCTGCTGGAGTTTTGCCAGCCTTCAAATCGGGTGGCTTTAACGATTTTGTCGATCTGCTCTACAACATCGCCGATTAGCTTTGGCGTGGTTTCTGGGCGGGTTTCCAAGAAGAGCTTGGTCAAGGCCTGCTTGTTGTCCTCTTCGGTAACGACGTGGTCGCCGGTTTCGCGCTCGGCTTGCACCGTGTCTTTAGCTGCATCTAACAGACCTTTTAACCAGTCGATGGCTTTGATGACACCGGCTTCGTAGTCTTGACGTAATTTTTCTAGGCGCTCACCCAGCTCAACAAACTTCGGTTCGGTGTGACCACGCAGGCGGCCCATCAAGTCAATTTCGAGCCGCTTCGCGCGCTGCTCTTGCTCTTTGTCGGTCAGGGTGAAAATGGCGTGCTCATCCATGATCAGCTCGTCGATATCGTCGCGGATGCGATTGATGTCGGTATGCTCGTGGATCATTTTAATAGTTTCAGGGCCGAGCGCGGCCCACACCAAAGCACCGGTCTGACCTACCGGACGTACTGACTCATAAATCTGCGCTAGCCATTTGTAATCATTTCTGAACGGACTTAAGAATGGATCGGGATTTATAGCTGACCATAATTTGGATAGCACGCCGAAGCTCGCGGCAAACTCATCACGCTTTTCATTGGTTGGCAGGCACTCTTGCGCTGCCATTATCCCTTCGAAGCCTTCTAGCGTGCGGTCCACATAGGGGAAGAAGTCCAAGCATTTTTTCAGTTGGGCTGGCAATAACTCTTTAAAGGCTTCAATGCCTTCCACCACACCATCAATCTCTTCCGGGTTGTAGGCCAGCGCGGTGCGCAGGTTTTCAAACACGCCAAGGTAATCAATGATGAGGCCCATGTCTTTGCGCACTTCGTCCGTTTCGTACAATCGGTTGGTGCGGCACATGGCCTGCAACAGCGTGTGGTCACGCAGCGGCTTATCCAAGTACATGCAGTAGCAGATTGGCGCGTCAAACCCGGTGAGCAACTTGGCGGTTACGATAATGAGTTGTAACGGGTGCTTGGGGTCTTTGAAGCACTCGATTAAGTCTTTCTGCACCTGATCTTCAGCATCTATGTGCTGCCAACGCTCAAAATCCGCTTGCTGAATCGGCAGCTCCAACTCGTCATGCCATTTGCGCCAGTCTTTATTGACCTTGTCTTTCTTGTCGCCTTCCAGTGCCTTCACGGGTGCCTGGTCGACGTTCATCACCACTTCAACGGCATCAAAGCCGAGCTTTTCACCCAGTAAGTAGTACATCTGCACGCAGGCATCGCGGTCGTACACCACCACCATGCCCTTCATTTTTTTCGGCTTGACGTGGCTGGTAAAGTGTTCGGCAATATCGGCGCTGACGGCGGCCATTCGCTTGGGCGCTTTGAGCATCACCGCTAATTTGCCCGCGCGTTTTGATAGTGCTGCCTTTTCCTCTTCGTCCAGGTTGTTTTCCTGGGCAAGCTGCTCAAACTCCTGGTTGATGGCATCACGGTCTACTCGCAGCTCCGCCAAGCGTGGTTCAAACTTCACTGGGTTGGTAGCGCCATCGCGGATTGACTGCTTGTAGCTGTAGCGATTCATGTAGCGGCCGGGGTCTTCCTCAGCACCGAATAGCTTGAAGGTATTGCGGTTGATACCGGAAATCGGTGTACCGGTTAAACCATAGAAGTGCGCATTGGGAAGTGCCCAGCGCATTTTTTCGCCCAAGCCACCTTCCTGCGTGCGGTGGGCTTCGTCCACTAACACAATAATGTTGTCGCGGTTGTTAAGTCCGTTGGGGTTACTATCGTCGATCTCGATATCTTTAAACTTAAAGATGGTGGTAATCAAAATGCCACGACTGTCTTGCTCGATATGTTCGCCGAGTTTTTTGCAGCTTTGTACTTTGATGAGGTTCTTAACGTCCGCACCGCCAAAGGTCTCGTTGATTTGGCTATCCAGGTCGCGGCGATCTACCACGATCAATACGGTGGGGTTTTTCAGGGCATTATCACTGCGCAGCATCTTGGCGGCGTAGAGCATCAATAAGGATTTACCCGAGCCCTGGAAGTGCCAGATCAGGCCTTTTTTCGGGTAGCCTTTGCGCACACGCTCTACTATTTGCTTGGCTGCTTCAAACTGGGGGTAACGCGGTAGAATTTTAATGCGTTTAGGTGGCGTGTTCTTACCGGTTTTAACCGTTGAAAACAGCGCGAAAGATTCCAGTAACTGCAATAAGGTTTGCGGGTTTAACAAGCCCTCACAGCTATCCAGCACCGATGCCAAGCCGGGCAAAATGTCATCGCGCAGGTCGGTATTGTGCCAAGGGCCCCAGTCTTTTACCCGGGCGTTGATGGCGCCATAAGCAAAGGTTTTGCCTTCACTGGCAAAACACAGCAGGTTGGGCACAAAGTAGGGTTCAACGTTCTTCCAGTAGTGCTTTTTACCACCCATGAAATCGGCGGCGCCGTCTTGCCAGGTCACACTCGGGCGGGTAGCGGTTTTCACTTCGCCAACCACAAGTGGAATACCGTTCACATAAAGCACAATATCAAAATAGACTTCGGTAGCTGCGATATAGTGCACCTGTTGTGACGCCACCAAGTGGTTGTTTTCGAGTTTGTCGAAATCAATCAGGTTGATGGTGATGTGGTCGCCATTCTCACCAAAGGGTAAGGTTTTTTCGGCCATTAACCATTCATGGAAGTTCTCATTGGCTTTTACCAGGCCAGTATGACGTGCTTCCAGCACTACACCACGCAGCTTATAAATCACCTCATCGGCGTAATCCGGCTGTTTGGCGATATCGGGGTTTAACGAACACAAGGCGTCTTTTAGCCACTCATCAACGAAGATATCCTGTGCTTGTTTGGGCAGGTTCTCACCGTGGCAGTATGTCCACTTTACTCCGCTTAAACCTTTTAATCGGTCGATAATTCCATTTTCTGTGACGGTTTGTTCGTTAAACATTATTTATCCCAAGAAGTGATTTAGCAGTGACTTCTGTATTTTTCTATCAAATCTTATGCTTTCAATTTTTCGCATCAATTCCAAAAGCCTCTTCTGTTCGTCTAAACTCGGAAGATAGACAATCAGCTTTTTAAAATCAGCCAAAGTAAGCTTTGGCCTTGTTTGCCCAGCAGTAATCATCCGTACCTGCTGCCTGAAAAATCGAGAATTGGCTACATAAGACAGGTACTCAGGCTCAACAACATCCAAATTAGGTCTCAACCTAATAATGTCAGCCGTAATAATGCCAGTGCCTAATAGGTCCGGATAAACTGCTGAGATCCCTGGGGGCAACCCCATTTTGGTAAAAATCACATCTCCGGCCTGTGCTTTGTGCGCAGCTAATTTTTCAAACTTTTCATCATCGACAAAAATGTTGCTAATCCAATCTAATCGATTTGGTTGGATATCTCTTACAAAGATGACTGGATGCCCAGCGTTTTTAAAATCGCTTACGACCAAATCGCTACCAAACGGACCTATGACGAAACTATTTCTTTCTTTAATGGCCAGATCTTCTAGTTTATATTGCGACCATCCATCTGGAATATTAATTTCTCGAGCTTGTTTTAAGCTGCGAATAGCATGATTTGAATGAGTTTTATGTAGAACCAGCATGTCAGTCAGCATCGATAAGGAAGCTTCGCATGCCGAGGAAATGTTTTCTATTTCAAGAGTTTTTTCCAGAGCCTTCTCCTGTTGCTCTTGCATAGTTTTGTCTGAAAGCTCAAATTTATACTCTGCCAACGACTTAAATTTAGTCCTCGGTGAGAGTGAGCCTGAAGAGGTTTTAATTGACCATTCCCAGAAAGATTCTGATTGAATTAAATATGGTAATAAACCTTTTCTTATGCCGCTTTTGTTGTCAAGAACGATTATGTCACCGGAACAGACCCCATCAAACTCAGCAATTGCTGCCTTCTTCAGGTAAGGACGGCGCTTACCAAACAGGATATGCCCCTTCTTAAATACTCGGGTAAAGCTTGGGTTATCTTCGGCAATGATTCCCCAACGCTTGATTTTGAGAGAGCCAGAATCCAAGTGCTCTAAGCCAATGTAACGTTCATAACCATCGGCAATTGGGTCTTTGGTGGTGAGCTTTACTTCGCGGCAAATATCACCAAATTTAACGGTTTGTTTATCAGTCATTGCGTTCTACCTCGTAACCTAACTGCGCGAGGCTCTGAAATAATTTATTGGTCTGCTTTTTCAATTGAACCCGGCTAACCTTCCATGCCTCGATGGCATGCTCAATATCGTGCACTTCGCCATTGTTTTGCGCTTGCACATAGAGGGGGATCGACAGGTTGTAGAGATTCTCTTTGATGGTTTCGATATCCACCAAAGCGGTAATGACGTTCTGCTTCTCAGGCTCAAAATACGCCTCACAAAGCACAACTAAATCATAATCGGATAAGCGGCTGTGGGCGCGCTCGCGGGTAACGTGTTCCACACCATTGATAAACAACACCTTGTTTTTACGCTCAGCGGGTTTATTGCAATTGAGCACCACCACGCAGGATTCCATCGGCGAGTTGTAAAACAGGTTTGGCCCAAGGCCAATCACCGCTTCGATAATGTCTGACTCAATGACTTGTTTACGGATGCTTTGCTCGGAATCGCGGAACAACACACCATGTGGCCAAAGCATGGCGGCGCGGCCAGTGTCAGGCTTTAGGCTCTTGATGATGTGGGTGTAAAACGCATAATCGGCGCAGCCTTGCGGTGGCACCCCGTAGAGGTTGCGGCCGTAAGGGTCGGCGGCGAACTTATCGCGGCTCCACTTTTTGATGGAGTAAGGCGGGTTGGCGAATATCACATCAAACTGCTTGAGCTGGTCGTTTTCAATAAACTTGGGTTCCGCCAGAGTATCGCCGCGCAGCACATCGAACTCTTCAATGTCGTGTAGGAACATATTCATTCGGGCGATCGCTGATGTGAGCAGGTTTACCTCTTGGCCATAGAGATGCACTGAGCGCCATTCTTCTCCATGGGTGCGCAAATCCATCACCGCATTTAGCAGCATTCCGCCTGTGCCGCAGGTTGGGTCATAAGCGGTCTCACCGGGCTTTAAGCCCATGATGCGCGTCATTAGGTGCACGACTGTACGGTTGGTATAGAACTCAGCAGCGGTGTGACCGGAGTCGTCGGCGAATTTTTTGATTAGGTATTCGTAAGCCTCACCTAGATCATCCTGAGCGACCGATTTAATCCCCAGCGGAATTTTACTGAAGTGCTCAATCAGATCAGATAGCATGTGATCGGGCAGGCGCTCTTTGTTGGTCCACTGGGCATCACCAAACACTCCATGTAAGCGCGGGTTGTTGGCTTCAATTAAACGCAGTGCGTTTTGAATGGCCTCGCCAATGTTTTTGCTGGTATGGCGCACCTTTTCCCAGCGGGCTTCCTGGGGGATATCAAAACGGTGGAACATGGGCATGGCGGCGTATTCGGCATCGCCTTCATGGATCTCCAATGCTTCGGTGTACTCTTCCAAATACACATCCGACAGGCGCTTATAAAATAGCAGTGGGAATATGTACTGCTTGTAGTCTGAGGCGTCGATTTGGCCGCGCAAAAACTCGGCGGCCCCCCAGAGGAGGTTTTCTAAGTCTGCTTTTTTCATATTTCAAAACCCTCTTTGATTAGCAGGGCTTCCAATTCGTTTTCGGCTTGTTCCAATGCGGTGAGCTTTTGCTGAAAATCCTTTAATGCGTCTTCTACCGAGATGGTTTCTTCTTCCAGTGGTTTTTGCACATAGCGCGCAATGTTCAGGTTAAAGTCGTTTTCTTTGATTTCACCGATTGGCACCCAGCGAGCTACACCTTCGATTTCGGCTGCGCCTTTTCTATTTTCTGAACTGGGGCCCTGTTTAACCTGGCTTTTGTAGATGCCATAGATCTCATCAGCTTGATCATTGGTCAGGGTGTTTTGTGCGCGGCCTTTCGTGAAGATTTCTTCAGCATTAATAATCAACACATGATCTTTATGGGGCTTCGGGCGTGACTTTCGCAGCACGAGAATGCTGGCTGGAATGCTGGTGCCATAAAAGAGGTTTGATGCCACACCGATAATGGCTTCGATGCGGTTTTCCTGCAGAAGCTTGGTACGGATTGCGCCTTCAGCACCGCCACGGAACAACACACCGTGAGGCAAGACCACAGCCATTCGGCCGCTATCGTTAAGCGAGGCGAACATGTGTTGCACCCAGGCAAAATCACCGTTGGTTTTGGGTGCCAAACCATACTGTTTACGGCCATAAGGATCTGCAGACCAGAGATCATAGCCCCATTCTTTAAGGCTGAACGGCGGGTTGGCGATCACACAATCAAAGGTTTCAAGGCGATCACTGAGCAGAAACTTAGGGTCACGCAGTGTATCGCCACGCACAATGTCAAAGTCTTCCTGCCCATGGAGAAACAGGTTCATGCGGGCAATGGCCTCGGTGGTTAGGTTCTTCTCCTGGCCTTTGATTTTTAGCAAGCGCGGATCACCGCCGTTTTCTTTAACGTGGTGGATGGTTTCCAGTAGCATGCCGCCGGTACCGCATGCTGGGTCGTAAACGCTTTCACCCGCTTTGGGGTCAAGAATGTTCACCATCAGGCGAACGATGGTGCGCGGGGTATAGAATTCCCCGGCCTTTTTGTTGGCCTTATCTGCAAAGCGCTTAATCAGGTATTCGTAGGCGCGCCCCATGTCGTCGTCACGCACGCTGGCGACGCCTAGATTAACCTTGTTGAAATGGTTGAGCAGTGTGCTCAACAGTTCATCTGACAGGCGATCTTTATTGGTCCAACTGGCATCACCAAAAATGCCGTGTAGCTTTGGGTTCGCTAATTCGATGCCTCTGAATGCATCTTTCAACGCTTGGCCGGCATCTTTTGTGCGGTTGAACACATGACTCCAGTGGCAGTTTTCAGGAATCTGAATCCGGTAAAACATGTCGCCCTTGGCAAGCTCTTCATCACCCACTTGCGCCAAGGCCTGCTCAAATTCCTCGTCATACACATCGCATATCCGTTTAAAAAACAGGATCGGGAAGATGTAGGTTTTATAATCAGAGGCGTCTATGGGGCCGGTGATGATATGAGCGGCGTGCCATAGATGGGCTTCTAGGTCTTTTAGGTTTATTAATGTCATGCGTAATTTGTCTCTGATACCGATTGGGCTTAGGCTTGATGCTTGTCTAAGCCCATGATTTTGCTGGGCAATCTTATCACTTGACTGGGGCGATCGGTGCTTTCTGCTTAACTCGCCACACCGGTCAAATAACGATCAACCCACTAATCAATCCCAATAATTAGCCCTATCAGCCACCACCCACCGCACACCCCCACGGGGATCACCTCCCTCCTGCACAAATTGCGGAATCACCTGTTGGAGCATCACCTTTCAGCCAACAATCCGACTATGAGGGAGCAATAGACAAACATTGCCATCAGCTGGGTACAGAAGGCGTACAGGTTTAAGCTAAGGGCGGTTGCAACTAGAATTGGAGCCGGAGAAGCATCTGGTGTTGTTTCAGCTTTGTGGATCATGCATTGTCCTTTATATACCGCTTGCACTTCCGTGCCCAAATTCCATGGCAACGGAAATTTAACCCATTTAATACATTTGTACCAGAGTACTAGTCGCCTATCCCTTAGCGGGACAGCCACCACAACTTCCCTTAGCGGGACAGCCACCACAACTTCCTATCTTTCCCCGGGATCGACCGGGGCGAGTTACCTTTCTTTAAACGTAACCCAAAGAAAGCCGCCCTTGGTCTTGTAAAGAGACGTCACCCTGCTGGGACCTGATTCCCCACCCCGCCAGTGTCCGCCAGCCCTCAATCAAACAGACAATCGAAAAGCCAGCCTCTGGTCGCACTACAACCCCAATAAGCCAACAATTGGTTTACAAAAACCATATATTGGTTAATATAAAACACTAGTTGGTATAAAAAGGTATTGATTGATGTTTGTGCTAAAAGGTATTTTGCGGGCCGAAAGTCAGGAAAAGATCTTGATTTACCTGCTGTTGCGCGAAAAAGGTTATGGCAAGGCAATTGCCGAATTTTACGGTAGCTCCCAAAACGCGGTACAAAAACAACTTATCCGGATGGAGGAGGATGGTGTTGTGGTAAGCCGTGCTATAGGGAAGTTACAGGAGTACGAACTGAACCCCCGCTACCCCTTTTTAGCACCGCTCACCGCCCTCATAAAAAAAGCAATTGCAGCCTACCCGCAAGATTTAATCACCAAACTCGCAATGACGCGCAACAGGCCCAGGAAAGCAGAGAAGCCAGTGGTTTATGCCGACGAAAAATCATTAAAGGTATCGCGCAGTAAAACCACAGAACAAGCCAAATCGAAGCTATGACAGATATCTCCCAATTTTCAATGCTACAGCTCGCGGGTTATATTGCGCAGCATTTAAAAGCTAGGAATATCGACGTGGTGTTAGTAGGCGGCTTAGCAGTTGCCTGCTATACCTACAACCGCTACCTGACCAAAGATATTGATATGGTAGATATTTCTTACCAATCACCCCGCGCTTTACAAAGTGCCATGAACGCATTGGGATTTCAGAAAAAGGGCCGGGTATTTGTAAGTGACGAAACCGATATTGTTGTCGAGTTTCCCTCGGCGCCACTTTCAGTTGGCGACGAATTCATTACCAACCATACCGAATTTCAAACAGCGCAAGGCGCAATACCGATCTTGCAGGCCATCGATGTAGTTAAAGATCGCCTTGCGGCCTACTTCCATTGGCAAGACAAGCAGTCTCTCGTTCAGGCGCTTTGCATCATGCTTTGTCACAACATCAGCCCAAATGAAGTACAGAAATTCTGCACAAGAGAAGGCTCACAAGAAGCGTTTGAAAAAATTGCTAGCTTTCACAAGAGCCTCAAGAATATTGGCGCATTGGAGATAGAGGATATCGAGCGCTTCGTTGTTACACACTCACTGCCGTGACCTACACACTAACTGCCTGACAGGCCTGCCTCTTTGCTATCGACCGGAACGAGTTACCGTTCTTTGGTGGGCAAGACACGGCACCCAAAGCAAGCCCTTGGTCTTGTGAAGAGACTTCGCCCTGCGAAACCTGATTCCCCACCCTTTTAGCGGCCGCTGCGAAGTGCCGCCCCTGGGATCTGGAAGTGAGTTTGCAGGAGGTGGCGGTGCCGGAGCCGGCCGCGGGGCAGGTGCTGGTGCGCATGCAGGCAGCGCCTATTAACCCGTCTGACATGTGGCCGCTGTTTGGCCCTGCCGAAATGCGCGAGGCCAAGTTGAGCAACGATGGCATGGCGCTGCGCGCATCGGTGTTGCAATCCTGTGCCTAACAGAACAGCCTTTAAAACCTACTAATAAACGTGTTCACCCGCCGCATGCGCTTCCATAAGCTCTGCAGCCTTTTGATGTACTTCGTCTACAGTCACCTCTCTGCCGCCATGAGGCCTAGACTCTATCCAATCCATTAGCATTCTTTGCACATGGCTGGAATTAGCAACGCAGTATTGTGGCTTTCGCACCCAAACTGGAGGACTAAAGTTTGACGCTGAAGTGAACCAAGGACAGTAAGAATAGTTTTTTGAACCAAGATAGCTATCTAAGACGAAGCCCATAGGTATCCGCACTAGAATTGCGACAACGCCCACAATGGTCGCTGCATATAACACATGCTGATAGTGCGAGCCAGTATCTTTGTCTACCAGACGAAGCAGCAAGGCCCAAGCGATTAACAACAACACGAGCGACCCTATTGATGCAGGCAACACCCAAGGCGATAAAGAAATTGCCAACGCACCTTCGTGTATTGCATTCCAATTATTGACAAAATCAGGCAGCATAAAAAATAAAACGCCACACGCCCCACTAATCATTGCGCAGGCCAGCAAAAAGTACTTCAGCCGAACCATTGGAGTTTTTAAATCAATTTGAGTTTCAGAAGGCATGCTTATTTAAACCTGTCAAAATAGGGTACGCCAAAAAGTCGGTGCATAAAGCCGATGGGATCTTCATCTGCATAACTCAGACCCTTTCTAAACTCACGTCTAGTTTGATTAAAGTTTTTCCTGGCTCTTTGTTCGGCATCTATTAACATCTGAGCCAGCTTATCTTCTAGACCTAATTGCTCTGCCGCATAGCCAAGGCCAATAGTCAACACCGCACCTACTATCACCACGGCGACCATAGGCCCTATTGCTACCATCGCAGCGCCAGTGACAACAGAAGAAATTGCCGCCCAAGCAATTGCACCACCCGTTGCTGCAGAAACAATGTCAACAGTTACTCCAGCAACAAAACTATGCCAGGTCATTTTGTCATTCATTAACTGTTCTAGTGCGTGGAAGGCCACTGTAAATATTACTGAAACTTTAATTCCACCCTTTATGGTATCTGCCAGCCCCAGCTTTCCAATTCCCAAACTGACAACTTTTGGGTTGTTGGCCAAATAGCGCGACGCTGTAAGGTGTTGCCTTAGGCCTGCGTAACCGGCAATAACCACATAGGCTTTACCACCACTCACGTTGACCTTGTACTTTGAAAACACCTTGCCGCCTCGTTTTAGATCAGCTGCTAACAGGGCCAATTTTTTACCATCAGCAAGCACTGGCAGAAAAGACCCTAAATATTTACCATTGTCTTTATATTGCTCCCAACCTTGGTGGACCGACGCGACTGATTCGCCCGATACAGCTCCCAACCACTCGGTTATTTGGCTACGGCTCAAGCCCTGACTTTCCTTGACGGAAACGGCGTAAGCCAAAAATTCGCTAGCCGTCAGTGCTACCATTGTGGTGTCGTTTCTCCGCAGCGACATTGCAAGGGCCTGCTGCTGTTGAAAATTATTCGAGGTGTGCGGTGAAACGTGATTGTAGGGGATGGGGTTTGCCATAATACAGTCCTTTGTATTGATAAATTGTGGAGCCACCCGCCAAATAATATTAAGCGGAAGCCAGCTGCCAAGGCATGTTACTTTTTCAAGCTTGGTTAAACAACGGGCGCTTACGCCAATTTACTATACGACCGTGCCAATACCAGTCATAACAAAACTGCCTCGCCAACGTTTTTCAATAGCCTGCTAGCCAACCATAGCCGAACAGCCACTACATCGCTCTTTCTTGCCCGTATTGACCAGAGCGAGCCCACCGCTCCTCACTCACCACGCTAGCCTGCCGCCCTACCCCTTTTCCATTTTGGCCATGCACCGCTATGCTTTACCCATTCCACACAGATACCAAAAGGACACATTATGACCAAGGCCCTACAGCTGTTTTCTGAGATCAAGCAAAGCGGTGCGCTGGAAGTGAGTTTGCGGGAGGTGGCGGTGCCGGAACCGGCGGCCGGGCAGGTGCTGGTGCGCATGCAGGCAGCGCCTATTAACCCGTCTGACATGTGGCCGCTGTTTGGCCCTGCCGAAATGCGCGAGGCCAAGTTGAGCGACGATGGTATGGCACTGCGCGCGCCGGTGTTGCAATCGTGGCTTGGCGCCATGAAATCCCGTTGGGATCAGGCGCTGCCCGTGGGCAACGAAGGCGCCGGTGTGGTTGAAAAGGCCGGTAAAGGCGCCGAGCACCTACTTGGCAAAACCGTGGCGGTGATGGGCGGCGCTTGCTACGCGCAATACTGCTGCGTGCCTATGCACAGCTGCCTGCCCCACCAGGAGGGCATTACCCCGCGCGAGGCGGCCTCTTCTTTTGTTAACCCGCTTACGGCATTAGGCATGGTGGAAACCATGCGCATGGAGGGCCACACGGCACTGGTACACACGGCGGCGGCCTCTAACCTTGGGCAAATGCTGAATCGCATTTGCATTGAAGACAAGGTGCCCTTGGTGAATGTGGTGCGCAAGCCCGAGCAGGCCGAGCTTTTAAAAGCGCAAGGCGCGCAATACGTGGTGGATTCAAGTCTTGAGAGCTACCGCAAGGATTTGTACGCCGCCATTGCCGCCACCGGCGCCACACTGGCCTTTGATGCCACAGGCGGTGGCGAGCTTGCGAGCGATATTCTGGCCACCATGGAGGCCCACCTAAGCCGCGACATCAAGGGCCTGAACACCTATGGCTCCGATACCTACAAGCAGGTGTATTTATATGGCGCACTGGATGTAAGCCCCACCATTTTGCGCCGCGCCTACGGCATGAGCTGGGGTGTGGGCGGCTGGTTGTTGCCACGTTTTATTGCCAAGGTGGGTATGGAGCGCGCCGCAGAACTGCAGCAGCGGGTGGCAAAAAATATCAAAACCACGTTTGCCAGCCAATTTACCGAAGAGATTACCCTCAAGGATATGCTGAAGCCCGAGGTGATAAAACGCTACACAGAAAAGAAAACCGGCACCAAGTTTTTGGTGAATCCGGCCATATAAAACCTGAGTTAGGATTTTTCAGAAACATCCCTGTTCTAAAAATTGCAAACGTTCACCTTGCAATAAAAAGCCGGCATCACTGATGCCGGCTTTTTATTTCTGTGCTGAAATTTTCAGGTTATTTACAGCAACTTATTCATGATTTACAGCAACTTATTCATGATTTACACCAGCTTACTCATGATTTACTCCAGCTTACGCGGCTTCTACATCACCGGCGGCAGGCGCAAACTCGCCTGTTTTCGGGTAGAGGGCAATTCAACATATTGCGCAGGATCTACCTGTTGCTCACCTTTTAGAATTTCAAAGTGTAAGTGTGGCCCAGTGACTTTACCCGTTTCCCCCACTGCACCAATTTTATCACCGCCGGAGACGCGATCACCCGCTGCCACTGCCCGCGAATCCAGGTGTGAGTAGAGGCTGCGCAAGCCATCACCGTGATCGATGATGATGATTTTTCCGTAATTGACTTTGTCGCCCCAAACATCGGTCGATACCAGCACCTTGCCATCGGCGGCAGCCAACACCGGAGCGCCTTTGCCAATAGCCAAATCCACGCCCTTGTGAAACCGGTCCTTTTTTTGCCCAAAGCTCGATGTGAGTCGTGCACTGGGCACCGGGTTAACCCAACTACAGTGTTCGCCACTACCAGCGAGGGCCGAGCCTGGCTGCACTAGAAATGCACCAGCTACCAATACCGTCACACCACAAGCCGTTAGCAGGCGGTGCATCCAATTGCATTGCGCAGTGTGGGCCACATTCAAAATTCGTTGCATTCGCATGGTTGTTGTTCTCCTTGTGTGTTTAATAAATGCCACTGCAGCAATGGGCTCGCCGCTTTGGGTTGCGCGCAAAATATTGAGCATGGCCTGCGCGTAGGTTTGTGCCAAATGCGGGCGCTTTTGCAAAACGGCGTTGTCACAGCTCGATTCAACAGCCCAATTAAATTGGTCCAGAAGGCGCAATAAAAACGGGTTAAACCAAAACAGGCAGCGCAGGCACAGGGCTACACAGGCAAATACCGTATCAGCACGACCCAGATGGGTAAGTTCATGTCTAACCATCAATTGAAACTGCCGCAAATTTAACGCAGACAGAGAGACTTTAGAGATCACCAACGTTGGACGTAAAAGACCAATCACAAAGGGGGAGCAACGGCGTTCTGTGACGCGAATTGTCAAACGCTTTTGGCGCTGTAGCCGCTTGAGATACCGCGAGGTTGCAGTTTGATCGCAATTAAGGACGGCAGGCGTTTGTCCAAGCCAACGACGCAGCTGCCAACTTTTTAGCACCGCAACAGTGATGCGAGAGAGAGCAACACCAACCACTAACACCATCCAAACAACACACAACCACACAGTGAAGTCTGTGCCAGTGGCAACCCTCTGCGCTTGAGGCAACACTTCATTTGCAGTGAGTGCTACCGTTGCGAGATCCGGCAATGTCAAAAAAGATGGCGGTAAATTTTTGGCGGGCAAGAGCACAACCACTATGGGCAATAGGCAGCAGCCTACTGCCAGCAACCAAAAACTGCGCCACTGTGCCGCTACCACCCAGTAACGGTCCGCCAGTAGGGTTAGCCCGTAAACTGCGGCGCTGAATAACACCAAAAAAATACTGAAAACGGTAAAGTCTGTCGCGATGGCTAACCCACTATTCATCTTCATCTCCCTGCTCCGCGAGCAAGCGCTCAAGGTCGCGCATTTCTGATGGGTCCAACAGTTTACTGTCTACAAACATCGAGACCGGCAGTGGCCCATCCACCTCCAGCACGCGGCGAGAAAAGTCTTTCACAAAATGAGCCAAGGTGCTGACCTTGCTCGCTTTCGCTCGATAGACCTTCAACCCGTGCACCTCTTCCGCAACCACCAGGGTTTTTTCCACCATGCGATCCAAGGTTTTCCGAGTTGACGAATAAGACCAACCCAAGGCCTGCTGGACTTGATCGTGTAACTCCCGGGCACTCTGCGGCTCTTGGCGCCAGAGTGATTTCAGCAAGGTGAGCTCCGTCGGCGACGGCTTGTGGTGCTCCATGTAATGACCTCGTTAAACAATGTTGCCGCCCGTCAACCATAAAAGAGCGGTGACAGGGCTCGTGATACGACACAGATCACCATGATGCGACACTTGTCGCAGCAGGTCAAGATCGCACGGCCATCTGTCGCAACGAAGCCACAAAAAAGTAGACCTAAAAATTGACGGCCATAAAAAAGGGGCAGCCTAAGCTGCCCCTGTGATACGAACGATTAGCTAACTCAATTTGCTTTTAAACGCAGCTTCACATTGGATGACGTGGAGTAACCGCGAACATCCATGTGCCAGCGACCGCCGGCGGGATTACTGAAAGTACACGTTTCAGTATTGCCCCACTTGTAGGGCCGGCAATCCCAACTGCTGGTGGTGGATTGGGCACCGAAACGCACATACAGATCAGCATCGCCGGAGCCACCAGAAATGCTCACTTCGAGGCTGCTGTAACCCGCTGGCAAATCGTAGTAGTGGCGCGACCAGCTGCCCTGATTGACATTGATTGTCGCAATTTCCGTGTCAACGGGGCTCGGGCCCGTGGATGTGCTGTAGCTACCTGTGAGCGAAACGCCGCTAAAGCTATTGTAGGCTTTCACGCGCACATAGTAGGTACCGGCACCCTGGGTCATATTGCACGTTTCATTGTTGCCGCTGGAATATGGGCGGCAATCCCAGGTACCGTCTGTAGGTGCCGCGCCATAGCGCACGTAAAGATCGGCGTCACCCGTTCCACCGCTGGTTTGGAACTTGATATTGCTCGAGCCGCTGGGCACAACCATGGTGTACGTTAGGTCATTACCCGTGCTGGCGCTCAAACCGGTAACCGGCACGCCATTCTCCAGCTCATTGCCACCGGGCGGTGGTGGTGGCGGTGGTGGAGTACCATCGAGCAGAGAATAGAGCATCAGGTTGGGCGAGCCTTTGACATCGCTAATCGCGCCCGTTGTCGCCGAACCTTCCAGGGCTGACTCTACCTGAGCGGGCGTTGCCGTTGGATTGCCTTCGAGATACAGCGCGGCCACACCGGCCACGTGTGGGCTGGCCATGGACGTTCCGCTCATAGTGGTGCTACCACCGGATTGTGACGTTGAGGTAATGCTTGAGCCCGGCGCAAAGATATCCACGCAGGAGCCATAGTTGGAGAAGTAGGAACGCGCATCGCCTTGTGCCGTTGAACCCACCGTCATCGCGCTGGGAGCACGAGCGGGCGAATAATTACAGGCATTGGAATTGTCGTTACCCGCGGCGACCACTGTCACTACGCCAGCGTTAACCAAGTTAGCCACGGCAGAATCCACAGCCGAAGACGCTCCGCCGCCCAAGCTCATGTTCGCTACCGCAGGTTTAACGTGATTGGCTGCAACCCAATCGATACCGGCAATCACTCCGGAGTTGGTGCCGCTGCCGCTACAGTTCAGTACCCGCACACCGACGATGGTGGCACCCTTGGCCACGCCCCAGGTGCTGCTGCCCACGGTGCCCGCTACGTGGGTGCCGTGACCCTGACAGTCAGAACTGTTGCCGTCGTTATCAATAAAATCCCAACCATTTTGCACGCGACCACCGAAATCGGAGTGGGCATTTACGCCGGTATCAATCACGTAGGCCCGAACGCCGGCACCTGTCGCCGTGTAGTTATATTTGGTGTCCAGAGAGCTGCTGCGCTGATCGATGCGATCAAGGCCCCAGGTGGCATTGTTTTGGGTGGCATTGATGGACACTACTTGGTCTTGCTCAACGATCTCAACCAATGGGTGGTTGGCCAATCGCTGGGCCGCCTTTTCACTCATGCGCATTACCCCACCTTTCAAGGCGGCGCTGAAGTGCTGACTGGCGGTGGCGCCGTGCGACTTGGCCAGGTCGCCAATTTTGGACTCCACTAACGCGCGCACTTGTGCGGGCGCCATGGATTGCGCCTGAATCCCTAGGCTATTTTCTTTTAACACCACAATGTATTGGCTTTCCACGGCAGTGTCGGCTGCGGCAGCGATAAACTGGCCAGCATGACTGCTCGCGCCAGCCATAATACTGACGGCAAACGCCAAGGGTTTTAGAGCATTAATTGGTTTTTTCACGTTCGTTCCTCGTATTATTCTCAGTCGCTTTTGCGACCACTTTATTGAAGAGTTTTCATTCGATGTACAAACAGTAAATTCTGAACTGCACACATCTCAGAAATATCGAAGGAAAATTTTGACAAGCCCAAAAAGGCTAGAAGAAAAACGAATATTAGGCGCGCAATTACTGATTATTTATTGACTAAAGTTCAGCTGAAAATTGCCAACGATGATTTAAGTGCCTGAATTTCTTATTATTTAATGAACTGACTTGTGTCCGTTTTTATAAGAAGATTCAGGCTCAGGTGTGAGCCGCAAAGGCAAAAAGGGCCCCAATAAAAGTACTTTAGTACCAAATAATGCGCACTACTCCATGGGACTACGACGCAAGGCGGGGAGAGTGTGTTTTTTATTGCTCGATAAATTGGACAATAAGCGCGCCACTTCAAAGCTAAACGCGCCATTTCCATCAAAGTGGACCTCACCGCCCACCGTGATGCCCAACATCACTCACTAGGCACGGATCTTGGCGTCAGCCTGAGCCGCACCAACTGCACACTGGCAAAGCCAACCTCCAAGAAGGCTCCCAGCGCCGCTGCTTGTGTTGAAGTTGCGCCCACTACAACCAAGGGATACGCCGAAAACGCCAGCAATAATCCCAACCCCCAATAAGCCTTCAAGCCATACAAGGTGGCAAAAGTCAGGTAGCGGCCGCCGATAACCAGCAGCATGGCGGGGAAAAACAACAGTGGATTTAGCAGGAAAATTCCATACACAATCGGCAGCGAAAAAATCAGCCACGCCGTGCTCGCTAGCGCGAGCCCGGCCAACGGGTTGTCACTGCGATGTCGTCCCGAGGCACCGCAGAGCTTTGCCATCAGTACCGCCAGCGGGTGAATCAGTGCGCCGCCAACAAAAAATAACCACACCGTAAGCTGGGCGCTCGCCCAGAGTGAAACAACGGCGGCTCCCGTCCATACCAGTCCCGACACCATGACACCTAGAAGCCCGTCGAGGTAGGCACTGCGCATGTCCGATTGCGCTATTTGAATATCCATTTTCCATTCCCTTTAAGTTGTTTTGGCGCCGCCGTTTGGCCTCTACTCGGGCACCTGAAACTGCGCCAACAGTTTAACCTTTCGCTCGCGCTGTTGGCTTGGTGTTCGGTCAACGTACACCGCCATTCGGCCAGCTGTTTTACCCCAGCGATCCCAGCGGCTGCTGCAGACTGCTAGGCGGCACCGTAAACCATTGAGGCCCGGTGTCGGTCATGTACAAACAATCTTCAAGGCGCACGCCAAATTCACCGGGTATATAAATGCCCGGCTCGTTGGAAAAACACATGCCGGGTGCAAGTGCGGTGGTTTCACCGCGCACGAAGTTCACCGGCTCGTGGCCTTCCATGCCAATACCGTGGCCAGTGCGATGGCTTAAACCGGGCAGCTGATATTGGGGCCCGAAGCCTTGCTTTTGGTAGTAGGCGCGCACGGCGTCGTCTACCTTGCCTGCGGCCACGCCGGGCTTGGCTGCTTCAAACGCCACGTTCTGCCCTTCACGCACCAGCTGCCAGATTTTTTGTTGCTCGGCATTTGGCTCGCCATATACAAAGGTGCGTGAAATATCCGACTGGTAGCCCTCTACTGCACAACCGCAATCCATGAGCACTATCTGCCCCTCTCTGATTTCTTGCGGTTGATCAGAGCCGTGTGGGTAGGCGCTGGCCTCGCCAAAGAGTGCCATTGTCCAAATTCCTTCGCCGCCCAGCGCTGCCTGGGAATTGCGCATCAAGTTGTTTACGTCTTGGGGCGTCATGCCCTTTTGCAATTGCCCGTACACAGCGCCATAGGCCAGTAAGGTAATTTCGTTGGCCTTTTTCATGAGCGCAAGCTCGGCGGCGCTTTTGTACATGCGGCACCCGCGAGTAATGGGATCTGCCGATACCAGCTGCAGTTTGGGCGCGGCCTGGCGCAAGCCATCGGCCACAAACCAACGCACGCTGGCCTCAAGCCCAAGCTTGCCGGCTTTTATGCCTCTGTCGCCCAATAATTGCGCTACGCGCTCAAAGGGGTTTTCGTGCTCGTGCCAGGTGCGCACATCGTCGCCAAAAGTCATAGATTCGCGCACGCTGGGCTCTTCGAAGAAGGGGGTAACAATGCCAATGTCGCCAGCGCGGGGAATTACCACACAGGTAAGGCGTTCGCTGCGCCACCACTTAATGCCCGTGAAATACAGCATGGCAGGGCCGGGCTCCAGCACTATGGCATCGATTTTATGCCAGTTCATCAAGGCCTGAGCTCGCGCCACCCGCGCTTCGCGCTCAGCCACAGAAATGGGTTTTATATCATCAGTAATGGGCGCCAAGGCCGGGGCGTCGGCCTCTTTAGCAAGGCCCGGGACGGCCAGCGTGGCCGCAGCCATAAGTGCTGAGCCCTTGATAAGTTGACGTTTGGTAAACATGCCTCGCTCCTTGCACGCCGGGCAGCAAACGGCCCGATGGGAAAATAGGAAAACCCAATACTAGCAACCCATGGCCCAAGGAGCACCCGCCCGGTTCACATTTGCCAACCGGGCAGGCGTAAAGGATTACGCCGGTGGCGGGACTTCTTTGCGGAAGGATAGAGGGACGGGGCCAATGTCGCCGTGATACCCCACATAATGCACCTGACCGTTGCAATTTACCTTTCCAGCAACAGCCCGACTCTTGATTAACTCATCAATAAAATCTGAAGCCTCTTGAGAAGATATTACATCCGACTGCCCTGCGGGTGGCGCATACCCAAAGCAGCTTGAGCGCTTAATCACAGACTTCGCCAAATATACATATTCTGGCGAAGGTGCAAGTATTGGTGCATTTTTCTCTAGTGATTTAGCCATTTCCGCAATTTTTTCCGCAGCATCACCCTTAAAATTGAATGCTACGCTTTGGACCACCTGAGCAATAACCTCACGAAATGGCTTAATCGGTACGCGAAGGTGGCTTCTATAGTAGTTTCCCGCATTACTTACTTTTCGCCAAATTGAGCCAGACAAAAGCAAATATTTATCATCGTCTATGGGCATACGCCATTGACACAAATGGACAGAGTCCCTGAGCTTGACCACTTCACTGTAAAGTGCAGGATTATCGCTGACTTCTACCCATTGGCAGTTAACGGCATCGAGATACATAGGTACACGAGAGTCCGTAAAGTCAAACTCATTTTCCGATGGGACCTCTAACGTGCAGGAAGCAGCAACTATTTCAGTTTCCCGCTTTATAACGTCTATAAAATTGTCAGGGTTAAAGAGCGACTCGTTTACACCTAATGAGCTGACTTTGATTACTCGGACGGTAAAACCTACTTCGCCTATAGATGGTGAAATAAATGGCGCGCCCTTTACATTCCAAGAGGATCTGAAAATATCTTTGTATAGGGTTGGACAGCTGTCTTCGATGTCAATAAGGCGTTCATACTCATCTGCCGCTATAGATACTTTTAGTTTTCCAGGATTGTCCTGCTTTATTTTGCCGCTAGCCCGGGGCGCCTCGAAAGCTAGTTTTAACGTATCCAGATCCCTTGAATATGAGTTCACCGAGTTAAAAGTCGGTGCTGAGGGCATTTTTTCACTACTGAAAGGCCACATGTTATTTCGCACCACTATTCATTTTTGCATAGACCTTATTCAACAACTCCGATTCGGCTTGGTCCTTACGAGTGTGATATTCATTAGTCAGACTTGGAACGCATTTAGCGCCAATTTTCAGCAATTGATAGGCCACCACTAAACCTGCCGCACCAATTCCAAATTGCCCCCAAAGTAGTGAAGCGCCTGCCAATGAACCGTAGTTCTTGGTTGCTGTCATGCCGAGATCATTAACCCACTGCAGTCCCTTCCCGGGAACCTTATCGGCTGGCGTATCTTTCCTTAAAACTGTCAGCCCAGTTTGTATTTCTGCTACACCAAATAAACTACCTCCAGCCATTTGGCCGATACCAAATCCCTTGTTAAACCAATTGGGTTCTGCAATATCCATATTGAGCTTGCGCCTATAGCTGTCTGCAACAGCATGACTGGAGGTATTATCGCTTAAAAATATCGACTGTTTTCCTTTCAGGTCCATTTGCTTTTTGGCAAGTAGCTTCATAGCTTCAGTCAATACATAAGAACCTCCACGATGAGAAGTCCATTCAATGTTCAACTCCCTTTCGTGAGCATCCTGCATATAAGCTGTCAGTATAGATGCCTCTTTCTGTTTACCTGCATTGGTATGGACCAATGCGCTATTCATTATTGATTGCCAGCCAGACTTTAATAATCCGGGTACCGGGGAATAAAACAGATGATACCCGGACTTTTTGAGTTCAGCCTCTTTCTTTGGACTTCCTTTGCAAATATGTGAAGGCATATAGCGTGCTGCCTCCTCGATATCTTCAAAGTAACCGTTAACACCTATTTTTAAACTGCTTTGCTTTGAGACGGAAGACAAATCTGGCAACCAAGTCTTTGCCACCCATTCTGGCCCACTGGCCGATTTAGCTGATTCAACTGCCCACATCCCGGCTCTTTCGGTTTTTTTTGCATCTCTACGAGTCAACCTTATCGCGAGTATCTCAATCGCCCCCTGCCCAAACACCCCAGGCACCACTTCATACTCAATTTCGAACCCCGAGTGCACAAGGCAGCGGCGGTTTGGGCGATGGGGTTGGTATTGGGCGTTGGGCAGATCGCCGCCGGCGCGCAGGCGGTCTACAGCTTTGGTCATGCTGAGGGCGTGGTAGCCTTCTGAGGAGGGTTTGGCGGCCATGGCGTACATGGCATCCAGAATCTGGCGCTGATCGTTTGCCACCATTACGCGGGTGCCGGCGCCACTCTTGAAATAGGGGCTGAGGCCGGTGCTGGTGGAACCAAGGGCGGGGGCAACGCGGGGGAGTTGGGCGTTCATGGGCTTTCCTTGTCTGAAAACTGATCCTGACAGGGAGTGTATTTTCAGTAGCGTGGAGCCTCAACCAAAAAGGCGGGTACGGGCGTGCCGTAAATTCGCCTTAGCGCGCTTTAAACTGCGCAGGGGTTATGCCCCGCCAGCGCTTAAATGCTTTGGCAAAACTGCGCTCATCGGCAAAACCTAGGTGCGCCGCAATATCCATCGCATGGCTGCCCGCATCCAACATTTGCTCGGCAACGGTTGCGCGCACGTCATCTTGCAGTAATTTAAAGCTGCCGCCTTCAAGCCCCAACTTGCGATTGAGGTGACGGCCACTCATGTGCAGTAATTCGGCAATATCATCTTTACCCGCGGCGGGGTGCTTGCGAATCAAATCGGCCACAGCGCGTGAAAAACTGCTGCTGCCCAAGCGCTGTAGCGCTTCATCGGCGAGCACTCGCATGCGTTCAAAGACTTGGGCATTGGACTGTACCATCGGCAGTTGCAACTGACTGGCATCAAACACAAATACATCGGCGATTTGATCGTAGGCCACGGGGCAACCGGTGAGCTGTTCCGCCAAAGCGACATCTACCGCAGCGGGATGTGCAAAGGTAATGCGCTGAGGTTTGAAGGCGCCATCGGTGAGCCATCGCGACACCGCTAGCGTAGCGCCCATCACCGCTGACACCCTTTGATCGCGGCAGGTTTCGTAGTGCGGTGCATAAATTAACCGGCACTCAGTGCCCGTGCGCGTCAAGGTAAACTCGCCCCCCTCCCCCACGATGCGGTGGTAATCGATGAGGGCATCGAGAGCCTCTTCTAAATTGTCGCAACTCATCAACAAAAAGCCCACCACATCTAGATTGGCAGGCTGTACGTTCAACCCCGCACGCAGTCCAAACAGCGGATCTTGACTGGCCGCTACGCAGGCTTCCCAGAGCGCATCGAGCGATCGCAGCGGCACGCGCTCGTGCTCACTGTGGGAGGCCAGCCACGACTGTATGTCGGCGGGTAACTCTGCCGAATGACGCTGCAAGGTCTTCAAAATTGCGCGGGTAAAATGGATTGTTACGGTCAGGGGCATGCAGGTCGCACTCGTCTTAATGCCGGGGCAATGATGATGAAGAAAACGGTTGGCTGAACCGCTGTGTCCCGCTTGGTGAAATTTGGTCCCGAATGGCGCCAGTTTCCTGCGGTGCCTTTGGGTAAGCTAATGACAATGCTGACTACTATAACGAAAAACACTGCGCAAACCGGAGCCTCCATTTGACGGAACACCATTACGCTGTAATTGGCGCAGGCCCCATGGGGCTGTGCACAGCGCGACAATTGAAGCGATTTGGCATCCCCTTTGTTGGCCTTGAGCTGCACCGAGACGTGGGCGGTCTGTGGGATATCGACAATCCCCACTCCACCATGTACGAGACTGCGCACCTCATCAGCTCCAAACACATGACGGAGTTTGCCGACTTTCCCATGGCCGAAGAGGTCGCCACCTATCCGCGTCACGATGCCTTGCGGGACTATTTTCAGGCCTACGCGCGCGCGTTTGAACTCTACCAACACTACGAATTTGAGACCCGCGTGCTAGAGGTAAAGGCCAATGAGCGCGGCTGGCAGCTAACCAGTGAGTGCGCGGGTCAGGTGCAAACTCGCCAATTCAAGGGGTTGCTCATTGCCACCGGCACCCTGCACCAACCCCTGCAGCCGGCCCTGCCCGGCGAATTTTCGGGGGAGCTGCTACACGGTGCGCAGTACACATCGCCGCAGCAGTTCGCAGGTAAACGCGTGCTGATTCAAGGCTGCGGCAACAGCGCTTGCGACATGGCCGTGGACGCCGTGCACCACGCTGTATCGGTAGATATGAGTGTGCGACGTGGCTACTACTTTTTACCAAAATTTCTCATGGGCAAACCCATCGATACCTTGGGCGGCTTGGTCAAAATGCCTCGTCGGATAAAACAATGGCTGGACGCCCGATTGATTCAAATCATTATGGGTAAACCCAGCCAATTCGGCTTGCCCGATCCCGATTACCGCATGTACGAATCACATCCCGTGGTTAATTCGCTAATCTTGCACCATTTAGGCCACGGAGACGTTGGTGCGCGCCCCGATATCGCCGCGGTTTCGAACCGAACGGTGACCTTTACCGATGGTTCCCGCGCCGAATACGACATGATTTTGCAGGCCACCGGTTATCAACTTGACTACCCTTTTATCGATCGCGCCGATTTAAATTGGCAGGGAGATGCGCCGGCACTCTACCTCAACATGTTTCATCCCGAGCGCGAAGATTTATTAATGATGGGCATGATTGAGGCCACGGGGCTCGGCTGGCAGGGTCGCAATGAACAAGCAGAATTGGCTGCACTTTATCTGGCACAGCGCGCGCACGGCAGCGACAGCGCAGGTGCACTGCGCGATACCATCCAGCAAAAAAATGCCCAGAAAGTCGATGGCGGCTATCAGTACTTGAAGCTTGCTCGCATGGCCTACTATGTGGACAAAGCGAGCTATCGAGCTGCACTCGCGCGCCATCGGCGTGCACTGGTTGCAGACTGGCCCTCAAATAAATCGCTACCCAGCAGCCACTCCCCCACGACAGGATGTCAATAATGGAACCGGTAATTCACTTTGGGCCAGAACAAGTGGTGTTGCTCAACACCATCATGGCCATCATGATTTTTGGTGTATCGGTCACCCTCAAGCCCGCCGACTTTACACGGGTGATTAAAAAACCCAAAGCGCCGCTAACGGGACTCTTTGCGCAATTTATACTCTTGCCCGCCATGACGTGTGGCCTGACTTGGCTATTAGATGTCGATCCAGCAATGGCCATGGGCATGATGTTGGTTGCCGCCTGCCCCGGCGGCACCTTTTCCAATATCATGACGTTTTTAGCCCGTGGCAATACCGCGGTATCCGTGTCGATGACTGCCGTGTCCAGCGCGACTGCGGCGGTGTTAACGCCCTTTAACTTTGCGCTTTATAGCAGCTTAAATCCCAACACACTGCCGCTCCTTAAAACCATTGCTATGGATCCCGTGCGGCTGGCCATTCTGTTCTTTTGCGTACTGGTTATTCCGTTAGTATTGGGCATGCTTTTTGGCCACAGGTGGCCGGCACAGGCCCTCAAAACCGAGCGGCCATTCCGAATATTTTCTATCCTGACTTTGTTTTCATTTGTGGTGATTGCGGTAGGCCAAAACATTGAAACACTGATGACTTATATGGGCTTGCTGGTGGCGCTCGTGGTCGGTCACAATGCCCTTGCTCTCCTTCTTGGATATCTCTCAGCGCGCTTTGCGCAATTAAACACGCAGGATACACGGGCTATCACGCTCGAAGTGGGTATCCAAAACTCCGGCCTAGCGCTCGCTATTTTATTTACCTTTTTTCCAACCCAAACCAGCATGATGGTGGTCGCCGCCCTGTGGGGCGTGTGGCACTTGGTCAGTGGTGGCCTGCTTGCATTATTCTGGAACCGCAAGGTGCTGTGTGAGGATTGCTTTGTCCGCTAAGCGAATTTTGATTACCGGTGCCGCTGGTTACCTGGGTCTGCAGCTGGGCCATCGGCTAATGGATGACTTCTACCTGCTCGGCTTGGATGTAAGGGGCAATCCCACCGCTCGCTTTCCCATTGAGCAAATGGATATTCGCAGCCCGAATCTGCAAAATTTTATCGCCCAACACCGCTTCAGCCACGTGGTTCACTTAGCGTCAGTGGTGGCGCCATCGAACGATAGCGTGCGTGATTACGACATCGACGTGAATGGCACGCGCAATTTATTGGCGGCCTGTGCCACACAGGGTATCAAGCATATTACAGTTACCAGCTCTGGGGCTGCCTATGGCTATCACGCAGATAGCCCTGCACAACTGCGTGAATCCGACCCGCTGCGGGGCAACACCGAATTTTCGTATGCCTATCACAAGCGTGAAGTTGAAGCGCTGCTCACCGACTACCGCCTGCGCACCCCGCAACTGGCGCAACTCATTTTTCGCCCCGGCACCGTATTGGGACAGCACACTGACAATCTCATTACCCGCCTTTTTACGGGTTCACATCTAATCGCCATCGCGGGCTCCGATTCTCCATTTGTATTTATTTGGGACCAAGATGTGCTGGCGGCAATTGAGCAGGGCATACGCCTCGACAGTGCGGGCATTTACAATTTAGCCGGTGACGGCGCGCTGTCCATGGCCGCCATTGCGCGGCGTTTGGGCAAGCCGTTGATCAGCCTACCGGCGTGGCTGGTGCGCACCGCGCTCGCCATCGGTCACAGCTTGGGCGCAACGCGCTACGATCCATCGCAAGTTAATTTTTTGCGCTATCGCCCGGTGCTAGACAATCGCGCGCTCAAACAAGATTTTGGTTACACCCCCCAAAAAACTTCCGCTCAAGTATTCGACTATTTTATTGCGCACCACATCAACCTAACACAGGCCAAACACCGTGAGCCCTAGACCGGTAGCACTCATCACCGGCGCAGCCAGCGGATTGGGTTGGGCACTGAGCCGTGCACTCGCACCCCATTGCGACCTGCTGATGACCGATATAAATGGCGATTTACTGCGCACCAAAGCTGGCGAATTGTCGCAACCGTTTGTTGCGGCGGATCTCGTCGACGCTGACGAGCTAGCGCACCTAGTGGCAGCCCTTGAAGCGCGATTTGAACGATTGGATTTTCTCATCAATTGCGCCGGCATTACCCATCGCTCACTGGCCCAGCACACAGACCCGCAGGTGATTCAACAGGTGATGGCAGTGAACTATCAAGCGCCGGTCAATCTGGCACTCGCCTGCCTACCGCAGCTCAAGCGCTGCGGTGGAAAGATTGTCAACATAAGCTCTATGGCTGGCTGGATGCCGGTGCTGGGTCGAGCCGGCTACTGCGCCGCAAAAAGCGCCTTGCACCAATTTTTTGAAACCCTGCGCTGCGAAATTCGCGCAGAAGGTGTGCGGGTGCTCATGGTCTACCCGAGCTTTCTGGATACCGCCATCGAAGCCAACGCTCTCGGTGGCGATGGCAAACCCGCGCGCCACCCGCGCTCGATAATCGGCACGCCGCGCACGCCGGAATGGATGGCCAATCGCATTTGGAGTGCCATGCAACGCTCACAAGAGCGACTTTACCCCGATCCTTTCACACGTTTGGCGGCGCTACTCTATGCCCTTGCGCCGGCATTTTTTTTGCGCGCCATGACCCGAAAATTTGCCAGTGAACTGACCGCTTCAACATCAAGTAACCTATGAGTGGCGTGCTGTTAGGCCTGTTTATATTAGTGAGTTATACCATCGAAGCGATGACCGGCTTCGGCTCTATTGTCATTGCCCTATCGCTGGGCGCGATCATTTTGCCCATAGATACCTTGCTACCCATTTTAGTGCCACTCAATTTAGGTCTGTCTGGCTATTTAGTGATTAACCATCGGCAGCACATCCAATGGCCGCTGCTGCTCAAAGTCATTGCGCCACTGATGCTATTGGGCACACTGGTGGGCATCGCCCTTCGGCCCACACTGGGCAATCAACTTTTGGCCACCTTGTTAGCCGTTTTGGTGGCCGGATTTGGCGCACGGGAGTTATGGAAGGCAAGGCGCAATATTCTGGAGCGGCCACACCGCCGAAGCGTAAACCAACTGCTCATTGCCGCAGCCGGCATCACCCACGGGTTATTCGCATCGGGTGGGCCCCTGTTGGTATTTGCCCTTGCGGGCAATCGGTTAAACAAGGCGCAGCTGCGGGCGACCCTACTGACCGTTTGGTTTAGCTTAAATGCCCTACTGACCTGTCAGTTTGCGTTGCAGGGACAACTTCAATCT
Organism: Simiduia aestuariiviva; assembly: GCF_014192475.1. Classification (GTDB taxonomy): domain Bacteria; phylum Pseudomonadota; class Gammaproteobacteria; order Pseudomonadales; family Cellvibrionaceae; genus Simiduia; species Simiduia aestuariiviva. Next base: position 960,573 of record NZ_JACHXZ010000001.1, on the reverse strand, counting down.
GCGCTGTCCGATATTGCAATCTACTTGCCGCTGGTGGTGGGTGGTTTATTCCTTGGTGATTATTTGCACCAGCGCGTGAGTGAACACCACTTCAAGCAATGGGTTTACGGCGTATTAACTGTCGTGGGCGTATTGCTGCTTGTGCGTGCAGCCTTGTGACGCACACAATTGCCAAAACGCACCAATGTGCAGCGTGCAATGCACACAAACTGAAAAATAACCGAGTAATGGCCATCAAATTAACTGGTATAGCCTTTGCATCGTCCTGAGTACGGATAAACCGAAACGTTAATCAGGATTGAATTATGCTTGCCTACGCCAACGAACGAACCCTGCCACAGCACACAGCACAACTCGAATCTGAACTGGCTTTACTGGCCGAACTGATCGGTCTATTGCAAATGCACCGCGGGGCAAGCCTCGCCGCTCTTGGTGGAGCCGCTGGCTTTCAACAAAAAGTTGAAGAATTACAACCCACAATTGACCAACTCATTGCGCGCCTATCCTACGGCTCCTCCCAAGCAGATCCCGCCCTGTGGCAACTGATTCAGAGTGAGTGGCGCAATACCCGCAAGCATTGGCGCAAGGACAATCCACTCAACAATTTTGAGATCCACAGCTTTCTCATCGAAAACTGCCACCGAATGCTGTGGCATCAATTAAAACCAAGAGTGGCGAGCTGCGCACACACCTGGGCTTTGCTAAAAGAGCTCGCTGAACACACGGAGTGCATTGCACAACTGCGCGGATTGGTAAGCTATGGGATGACGAATCACAACAACCCATCAAGCACGATTGATGTACAGGATCGAATTGTGCAACTCAATCGACAAAGCCAATGTGGACTCATCGATACACAGCAAAAACTCATAAAACTATCGAGCCAACAATCCACACCCATACCGGCACTGCGCGCGCGCATACAGCTGACGGGGCAATTTTTACAAGCCGTACAGGCCTATATCAACACCCGCCAAGGGCCACCAGCGGACACAACCTTTCACCTAGGCACGCTGGCGATAGAGGCCAATCAACGGGTATGGCAAATCTTATTGTCGATAGAACATTGATAGCAGCCATCGAGAGCTGCCATTGAAAAGGAAAAAGATTTTCGATCGAGCGGCGTCTTATTAGCCCACAAGATACAGACTTTGCACAATTAACAACACAAATAGTAACAGCGCCAAAGTACGCCAGAACAACACGGGATTGCGATCCAGCAGCGGTTCGGATTCAAACTTTTCGAGCAATTGTGCATTGGGATTTGTTATATCATGCAAGAATTCAGAGAAACCTCCATAGCGCTGGTTGGGATTGGCAGCCAGCGCCTTTTCCAGTGCAAGGTCCAGCCACAGGGGTACATCCTTACGCACCTGCCGAAGCGGCTTGTAACGCCATGGCGCTAGGCTGCGCGGAATATTATTGCGGAGATTAGGCAAGGTATACGGGAGTTTTCCACTCAACATTTCATAGGTCATTGCGGCTAGCGAAAATAAATCCGATCGGTCGCTACCCACCTGCCCCATGAGGTATTCCGGGGCGATGTAATCTACGGAACCCACCGGCAGCTGTTCCATCAGTGGCGAGGCAATCTCACCCAGGCCTGCTACATACACAGTGCCAAAATCGATAATTACCGGCCGCCCACGAGGGGTGACAATAATATTTTCAGGCTTTAGGTCTCGGTGAATCATGCTCAAACGCTGGAAGGCTCGCAAACTTTTCACCAGCTGTTCCACCAATTCCCGTACCTGATTGAAACTCGGCACTGGATTATCGAAAATCCATTGCCGCAGCGTGACGCCTTCGATCCATTCACACACATGGTATAAAAAAGGACTTTGCTCCGGCCGGGGGTATATTTTCATCACGCCAGGGTGGCTAATGCGACGCCCTACCCACTGTTCGCGCACAAAGCCCTCCAGGTATTGAACGTCGTCACTAAAATTATCAGACGGCGCCTTTAGTACACATTCTCGCTTAGATTCAAGATCCAGTACCCGATACACATGGGAACGCGTGCCACTGTGGAGCACCGAAATCACCTCATAATGATCGAGCCGATTGCCCTCCTGCAACACCGGTGGAATAACTAACTGGGTCAGCTTTCGATGCACTTCCTCCAGCTCCGCCAGTGGCAGTTGATCAACCCGCACGAGCAAGCAGGTGATATTGTCATCACTGCCATTGGCAACCGCACGCGCACAAATACCCTCAGCGGCGCTTTCCAAATCGGCGCCCGCATCACATATCCACTGCTTCAGCTCTGCGTCTGTCACCCAATCATGAACGCCATCCGTGGTCAGTATGAAGATGTCATTTTCCGACGTTTCCTCCTGAATGTAATCCACCTCTAGATGACTATCCATGCCTAGCGCACGGGTCAAAAACTGCTTGTTACCCTGCGCTCGGTGGCAGTGCTCCCGGGTTAGGGTTTGCATGTCGTTGTTGCGCAGCACGGAAATGCGGCTATCGCCAGCGTGAAAAATGTGCGCCGTGTTGGACTTGATCAGAAGCGCGCTAAAGGTCGTCACCAATCCATTGTGGCGTGCGCTCGCCTGTTGGCCGTGGTGGTACAACCACGCGTTCAGGGAGGACAGCACACGATTCGCGGCTGTCTTGACGGGCCATGTGTCGGGCGTAGAAAAATAATCTTCAATAAATAAGGTGACGCTCGTGGACGAAGCCTGTTGCGCGTTATCACTGCAACTGACTCCATCGGCAATACAGGCTACTGCGCCCTTCAAAAGCGCAGCCGCACCTGTGGGTAAGTGTGCGGCAAAGGCATCCTGATTTTCAGACTTTGCACCCGCGGCAGAATAGCCGCCAAAGCTGAGCTTTAACGCTCTTTGACCGCCAATGGCTAAGTCGCCGAGCGCTTCAATTGCTGTCATAGTCCTATTTCCATTCTGAATGCCTCACCGACCGGTCGTGATTAAGATACGGTAATTAATTCCACTGAACCGTCCTCTCGCACTTCGGCTATGTGCCCAGCGGGCTCCTCCATGAACAACAAGGTGATGAAGCCTAGAACCGCCGTACCCGCAATGACAAAGAAGAAGCTGGAGTAATCCACGAAACTCAGCACCGTCAAATAGACAACCGCACCCACATTACCGTAAGCACCGGTCATGCCTGCGATTTGGCCAGTGAGCCTGCGCTTAATCAAGGGAACTACCGCAAACACCGCACCCTCTCCTGCCTGCACGAAGAAAGAACACGCCATGGCGGCTATAACAGCCAATACCAATGGCCAACCGGAATCAACCATACCCATCAATGCATAACCCAAAGCAAGGCCCGCGGTTAGAATCAACAAAGTGGACTTGCGACCAAAACGATCCGACAGCCAACCTCCACCAGGACGGGACATGAGGTTCATGAATGCATAAGCGGAGGCAACCATGCCAGCCATTACCGGCGTCAACGCAAAGGTGTCGGCGAAAAACAGCGGCAACATAGAAATCACTGCCAATTCGGAACCAAAGGTGGCGAAGTACAAAACATTGAGCACGGCCACCTGTTTAAATTTGTAGCGGTGAATTTCAGCCACAGGTTGTTGGAAAATATTTTTATTCACTTTCCAGACGTGGGACATCTCATAGCAAAAGAGCAGCGCCAAGCCCACGTAGAAGCACAGGGCCACCGTGTGCGACAACATGCTTACACCTTCTGGTGACAATTTCCACGTCAGCAACGCTAAGGCGGCATACATCGGAATTTTCATCACGATGAGCAAGAAAAAATCACCTTTACTGGTAACCTCCAATGCACCCAAATTTTTCGGGCGAAAATAGGTTGATCCCTTTGGCGTATCGCTGACATTCAGGTAAAACACCACCGAGAAAATCAGGCTCAAGACACCGGTAAGGCCAATGGCGTAGCGCCAACCGTCATCGCCACCAAACAACAATGCAACGGTGGGCAAGGTAAACGCAGCCGCCGCCGACCCAAAGTTGCCCCAGCCACCATAGATTCCCTCGGCAGTGCCCAATTCATTGGCGGGGAACCATTCACTCACCAGGCGGATACCAATCACAAAGCCCGCACCAATAAATCCTAGGGCAAAGCGTGCGATTGCGGCCTGCACAAAGGAATCAGCTAATGCAAACATCAAACAAGGGATGGCACACACCGCTAGCAGCCCAGAATAGACGAGCTTTGGACCATATCGATCGGTCAGCATGCCTATCAACACGCGGGCGGGGATGGTGAGCGCCACGTTCAAAATAAGCAGCGTTTTAATTTCTGCGGGGGCCAAACCTAGCGACGCGGCCACAGCCTGCAACATAGGTGCAAAGTTAAACCAAACCACAAAAGTGATGAAAAAAGCCATCCAGCTCAGGTGAAGAATCTTCATCTTTCCCGAGAAGGAAAACAAATTGAACGTTTGTGCGTGACTCATATCAAGCTCCCTAGATTAAATAACCTGCGTTAGGGGAGCTAGAGCAAAGGCCATGCCTAAAGTGCTAAATAATTAAATATATTCGTGAAGCACCAGCACCACTGGCCAATAGCGATAATAAATGGATGCAATACAATGATTCATACTCATTTATGTGCATGATAGATGCGTAAAACCGCACAGACATAGTGCAGACCGCACTTGTGCGGGGCAGTGTTGATGAAACCAATATTGGGTCGCGACGTTAGGGTGATAACGATTGCCAGGAATCGTTTACTGCAGAGCATTGACTATTTCGGATGGCGCACAACAGCAATACAAAAAGGGCGGCGCAGGAAATTTCCTGACCGCCCACAGATGCAAATTGACATTATGCCGCGACTTCAATCAGTCCATGTTGTTCGCGTACTTCATACACAGGAATGCGCACGTCCTCCTCTAGACAGAGGCCCGTCGCCAACGCAAAGTGCTGTTTATACAGCGGTGAAGCCACCACCAGGGTTTCGCCAATCGAACCCTGTATCCCTCGCGACAACACATTGGCTCTACCAATGGGGTCAAAATTATCGAGTGCGAATAGCTGTCGATCCTTAAACGTTCGAAAAATTGCCACCTGCTTGCCTTCAACCAGCGCGCACACCCCGGTGCCAGGGATCACCGCCTCTGAACGACACACTACATGCCACGATACACTCATCGCTGAACTCTCCTGTACTCAAATAGTTTGTTAACACGCGTATGACATTGCGATTAAACCAACGCTGGCTCAACCACTTCTACTGTACTAATTCGCTCTTGTTCGCGGGCCGGCCGGACCTGTGCACGCTCTTGCACATAAACCAGATTGTCATCGCGTGCATCCGAGTTGATGAAATGACTAAATCGTTTCAGTTTGGCGGGATCACTTAAGGTCGTTTTCCACTCACACTGGTAGCGAGATATTACATGCTGCATCTCAACTTCCAGTTCTGCGCCTAGGCCTAAACTGTCTTCGATGATCACCTGTTTGAGGTAATCCAACCCACCTTCTAGATTTTCTAACCACACAGAGGTGCGCTGCAGACGGTCAGCGGTGCGCACGTAGAACATCAAAAAACGATCGATATATCGAATCAGCGTATCGCTATCCAGATCTGTGGCGAACAAGTCTGCGTGACGAGGACGCATACCGCCATTGCCGCATACGTACAGATTCCAGCCCTTTTCAGTGGCAATGATGCCAACATCTTTGGATTGGGCTTCCGCACACTCACGGGTACATCCGGACACAGCGAACTTTAATTTGTGGGGCGAACGAAGGCCTTTGTAGCGATCTTCAATGTCGATGGCCAGCCCCACGGAATCATCAACCCCGTAACGACACCAAGTCGAACCCACACAGGATTTCACCGTACGCACCGACTTTCCGTAGGCATGGCCCGTTTCAAAACCCGCATCCACCAGTTGCTGCCAAATAGTGGGTAAATCGTTTAATTGAGCGCCAAACAAATCGACTCGCTGCCCACCAGTGATCTTCGTGTACAAATTAAATTGTTTGGCGACTTGTCCCAATACGATGAGCTTTTCAGGTGTAATCTCGCCGCCGGCAACACGGGGTACAACCGAGTAGGTCCCGTCTTTTTGCAGGTTTCCTAGAAAGATATCGTTGGTATCTTGCAACCCAATGTGGTCGTCCTCGAGAATGTAGTCATTCCAAAAGGACGCCAGTATGGAGCCTATCGCGGGCTTGCAGACATCGCAGCCATGGCCCGTACCATGACTTTCCAACAGTGCAGAAAAACTTCGGATTTTCTTCACCCGAACAATATCCGCCAGCTGCTGTCGTGAATATGCAAAGTGCTCGCATATATCATTGTTCACTTCGACACCCAGCTTTGTAAGCTCTGCGTCCATAACTTGTTTTACCAACGCCGAGCAGCCGCCACAGCCCGTCGACGCCAGTGTTGATGCCTTTAGCTCACCCATATTTTGGGCACCCGCCTGCACAGCACAACAAATGGCACCTTTTGAAACGTCAAAGCAGGAACAAATTTGAGCGGTATCCGGTAGAGAATCCACACCCATTAACTGGGCTGCCCCATCAACTGCGGGAAGGATTAACACATTTGGATCTGCAGGTAGGTCCATGGCATTGACACAGAGCTGCTGCAAGGTGCCGTAGGCCTCAGCGTCCCCCACCATTACCGCACCCAACAAGCGTTTGCCATCGGCCGAAACTACAATGCGTTTATAGATATCCTCCACATCGTTGCTGTAGATATAACTTTTACTGTTTGGCGTGCGTCCCTGGGCATCGCCCACCGACGCGACATCGACGCCTAACAACTTGAGCTTGGTGCTCATGTCGGCACCGGTAAAGGCCTCGTCACCTCCCATAATATGAGACAAAGCAACTTTGGCCATGTGATAGCCGGGTGCAACCAATCCAAAAATTTGTCCGCTCCAGAGTGCGCACTCACCGATGGCGTACACATCCGGCTCCGATGTCTGGCAGTAATTATTTACTTTAATGCCGCCACGCTCGCCCAGTTCGAGACCACACAGCCTTGCCAATTCATCCTGCGGTCGAATACCGGCAGAGAATAGAATCATGTCGGTTTCAAGGTGGCTGCCATCTGCAAAGTTCATGCGATAACGGCATTTTTCGCCAGCGACGATTTCAGTAGTTGCCTTTTGGGTGTGCACCGTCACACCCATGGCTTCAATTTTACGTCGCAGCAATTGGCCACCACCTTCATCGAGTTGTACCGCCATCAAGCGCGGGGCAAATTCAACAACGTGAGTGGAGAGCCCGGCTTGCTTGAGGGCGTTGGCCGCTTCTAATCCAAGCAAACCACCGCCCACCACAACGCCAACCTGGGATTGCTTGGCGGACTTGGTAATAGCCTCTAGATCTTCAATCGTGCGATATACCAGGCAGTGAGGCTGATCGTTTCCGGGAATGGGAGGCACAAAGGGAAAGGAGCCCGTAGCCAACACCAACTTGTCGTAGGCTTCACGTCTGCCGCTGGCGGTGATCACTTCCTTATTGATGAAATCCAGTCGTTCAACTTTATCTGACAGCACATAATTAACACCATGGGCCTGATAATAGTCTTCATTGGTCAGGGCCAAATCTTCAGCGGTGGCTCCTGCAAAATATTTTGACAGCTGGACGCGATCATAGGCAAGACGAGGCTCTTCGGAAAAGGTTATGACCTCAAATTGTCCCGATTGATCGCTGGCGATCAAGTTGTCGATGAATTTATGTCCCACCATGCCGTTGCCGACCACCACAATACGCTGCTTATTCATGCCTTCCCCCCAATTCACGCTGAAATTTTTCCAATGGCTGTCAATTCACCGAGCCCTGTGCACTGCGATTTACTCCGCGCATTTTCTGAATCTTGAAATGCCTCCCATGCCAACTGGTCACGCAATCGAACGACGTCGCCCACCACAATCAATGCAGGCGACTCAATATTGTGAGTGGGTATGAGATCAGGCATTTCCGACAAATCGGCGCAGAAAATCCTTTGTTCCTCGGTGCAACCTCGCTCAATGATGGCCGCGGGCGTCTGACCGGAAAGCCCTGCACGCTGCAGAGATTCGGCAATGACCGATGCCGTTGTCAGCCCCATGTAAAACACCAGGGTATGCCCGCCGCTGGCGAGCGAATGCCAGTTTGCACGCAATTCTTGCTCACCCTGAGCCGTTACAAAGGTCACACCCTGCGTTAAACCGCGGTGCGTCAGCGGAATGCCCGCATAGGCAGTGGCGCCCGCGCCACTGGTAATACCCGGCACAACGGCAACCTCGATACCCGCCGCCTTGAGCGCCAACATTTCCTCACCACCGCGACCGAATACAAACGGATCGCCGCCTTTGAGTCTGCAAACGCGCAGGCCCTGTTGAGCCGCGGCCACTAACAACTGATTGAGATTTTCCTGCGGCACTGAGTGTCGACGCTTAGCTTTGCCAACATAAATGGCGGCGGTACCCGCAGGAAAAGTCGCGCGGATTTCCGCACTGACCAATCGATCGTAAAAGATCACATCGGCCGAATGCAGTGCGTTGATCGCTTTTAACGTCAGCAATTCCGGATCGCCCGGACCGGCACCCACTAAATCAACGCGCGGAGCAACGGCGGGCTGTTTCGGTTTTATTGCGGCAATAATTTGAATGGGTTCACGATTCGACATGTGTGCACTTCCCAGTTGAAGATCATTTCTTCAAATAGCCTGAGCAAAGACAATGCCAAATTTCGATTGCGCCCGTTTTTATTAAATGAATGGTCCGACTTTCAGGTTTTCAAGGATTAAACGGTAAATTTCGTTCAGCCTTCGACCTGATTGCGCTCCTTTGTGGTGCCAGCGCACCACAATAGTCCCACCCCACCCATCGCTTGTGCACTGAGCATGTGCAGTGCGCACCATCAGAGATCACTGCATTTTTTTTGCGCGCACCAACATTGCACATGATTGCGCATTGCGCGCCAAACTAGGCCATTACTCGCGGCTTGCGCTCAGATTATTGATGAACAAACGGGGGACAAACGCTTTGTTGGCCACCAAATCAACCATCGATATTGGTTACTGGAAAAGTTGGTTCGCTTATTGCTCTCTAAAACCCTATGTAGGTAAAACGCTAACCCGTAGCGCCGCAACACTGCGCGTACTAGTAGGACAAAAACCAAGATGATATATGGCCGCAGAAAACGGAAACCCATTAGCATTCCGTCTAAACCCGTCAAGGAGTGGAAATACACCACCTGCAATTATTGCTCTACCGGTTGCTCGATTGAATTGGGGGTCAGCGCTGAGGGCAGAGTCATAACCAGCCGCGGCCATGCGGGAGCCGATGTCAATCGCGGAAAACTGTGTATTAAAGGCATACTTGAACACGACCTGTTTCATTCCCCCGGCCGCGGCACGCAACCGTTAATGCGTGAGCGCGCACATCAGCCTTTCGCCGCCTCAGACTGGAATAGCGCACTGGACAAAACGGCCAAACAGATAAAGGCCATTCAAGACCAGTACGGACCAGACAGCTTCGCCATCGTATCCACTGGCCAACTGCTCACAGAAGAGTTTTACGCCCTGGGTAAATTGGTGCGAGGTCAGATTGGCACCAACAACTATGACGGCAACACCACACTTTGTATGGCATCAGCTGTGTCTGGCTATAAGCGTTCATTCGGCTCAGACGGCCCACCTGGGTGTTACGACGATTTCGAGCACACCGGTTGCCTTATGGCGTTCGGTTCCAACCTACCCGAACAGCACCCCATCATTTACTGGCGCTTGAAAGAGGCGCGCGAAAAACGGCATTTCCCCATGATTGTGGTGGACCCGCGCGTCACCATGCTGGCGCAGTTCGCCGACATTCATCTGCCTATCACACCGGGTACGGACACGGTACTGATCAACGCGATGATGCATGTGATCTTCAAGGAAGGGCTGGCCGACGAACACTACATCGCCCAACACACACAGGGCATTGACGATCTAAGGCAACTGGTTCTCGACAAATACGACCCAAAGCAGGCGCAACATATTTGTGGCATCGACGAAGATCGCATTCGCCACGTTGCACGCGTCTATGCAAAGGCCAGCACTGCCATGAGCATTTGGACCATGGGGATCAACCAATCCACCCACGGCTCCGATGGAGTGTGCAACATCAACAACTTGAATTTAATCACCGGCAACATTGGCAAACCCGGTGGCACCAGCCTCTCGATCACCGGCCAGTGCAATGCCATGGGCACCCGCGAATGGTCCTCTTGCTCGGGCTTGCCGGGTTATCGCTATTTGGAAAAGTCTGAAGATCGCCAACACATCGCCAATTTTTGGGGCATCGATGAAGCGTTTTTTCCGCCCGCCCGCGGCCTGGCTCAAACCGATATTTTCCCCGCCATTGAATCCGGTCAAATCAAAGGTCTGTGGTTAGTGGCCACCAATCCTATGACGTCCATGCCCAACCAACCGCGCATTCGAAAAGCCATGGAGCAGTTGGAATTTTTGGTGGTGCAGGATGTGTACGAGGATGTCGAGACCAACAAGTATGCGCACGTCTATTTTCCCGCCGCGGTGTGGGCGGAAAAAGAGGGCTGCCACACCAATACTGAGCGACGGGTAAACTTGACCCGCAATGTGCTACCCGCCTTTGCCGATTCCAAACCCGACTTTTGGATTTTCAAAGAGATGTCCAAACGCTTTCAAGATCGCAATCCCATCGCCTTCCCCCAAACCGCAGAAGCGGCATTCAATGAAATGCGCGAGCTTTCAAAAGGTGAGGGCCGCACGCTGGATATTTCAGGTATGACGTGGGACCGAATCGAAGCCGCGCGGGGCATTCAATGGCCCTACACGGAAGCTGATGCAGCAGCCGATGAGGCGCGCATCGGCAAGGTCATCGCCATCGACACCCAATTGCGGGTGGACTATAAAGGCGCGCGCCGGCTTTACGTTGATGGCAAATTTCAAACAGACAGCGGGCGTGCACAGCTAATTTGCGTCGACTTCGTCAACAACAATGAATGCCCCGATAAAGACTACCCCTTCTGGTTGAATTCTGGTCGCGTGGTTGAACATTTCCACACCCGCACTCGCACGGGCAAGATCGGCAACTGCAATAAATTCAGCCCAACCCCCTACATGGAAATGAATCCAGACGCCGCAGCGGAGTTGGGGATTGAACATGGGTGCTATGTGCGATTGGTTAGCCGTCGAGGCGACGCCGTGGTGATGGTGCAAACCACACACCGCGTGGGCCGCAACATGGTATTTATTCCATTTCATTTTCACGACTGTGTAAACCGACTAACACTCGGCTTGCTCGACCCTTATTCCCGTCAACCCGCTTTTAAACAGAATGCCGTGCGGGTAGAAAAAGTGGATCAGAAAGAAGCCGCGCAACTGAATTTGGAACGCCGGAAGTTTTGATGCGCGTTGAACCGGGCAGTGAAGGTTATTGGCGTTTTCAGATACTGGGAAACACGACAGACGCAGCCCACAACGATAAGCACCACAGAAAAAGCGCCAAACAAGAATTTCAGTTTTAAAACGTTTTAGATTGATTACGCGAGACAGGTTAATGACAACGAACAACGAGTTACACAACCAGTTCGAGAAAATCCCAGACCAGGATGCGCCGGGTGCCGGGCCTACAGGCGAAGAGCGCTCAGGCAGTCACGGCGCCATGATTTGGGAGATTCGCACCGAGGAACAACCCTATGCGTTTTTATCTGACAAAGAAATAAAAGACACCAATCGCTACGGCCAGAAAATCGACCTCATTGATTTAACCGAGCACAAACTGCCCGTAGGCCGCTCGCTGTACATCAATGAAAACCCGGCCGTGGGCACCAACCCCAATCGCAACAAACAGCACGGGTTTTTCTTCACAGCAGACAACTGCATTGGTTGCCACGCCTGTGAGGCCGCTTGCAGCGAGAAAAATGAAAACCCTGCACATTTGGCATTCCGCTCTGTAGGCTATGTGGAAGGCGGCAGCTACCCAGACTACAAGCGCATGAACATTTCCATGGCCTGTAATCACTGTGATAACCCGGTGTGTTTAAAAGGTTGTCCCACCCGCGCCTACACCAAGCATGTTGAATACGGTGCGGTGCTGCAGGACCCTGAAACCTGCTTTGGCTGTGGCTATTGCACCTGGGTGTGCCCCTACAATGCGCCCCAACTCGACCCCATAAAAGGTCAAGTTTCCAAGTGCAACATGTGTGTGGACCGCTTGGAAGTAAATCTTAAACCCGCCTGCGTTTCCGCCTGTGTAGGCAACGCGCTGGATTTTGGCGTCATCGAGAATGTGCCCGAAAACCGCGAGCAAGCGCTCACGGATATTCCCGGTTTTCCGGCGCCGGAGATTACTCACCCCAATATTCGCTTCCAGCAGATCAACCAACTGCCCGACGAAATGAAGCGCACCGATTCTATGCCACTGAAATACCACAAGGATGAAAATGGCCGCTATCGACCCGCTGTTGACCAGAAAAAGGGCAAAGACAAACACTGGAACCTTGGGCGTTTAAGTTCACGTGAAAACCCATTGGTGCTCTTTACCCTGTGCTCGCAAGCCGCCATCGGGGCCTTTGGCCTGAGCTTTTTAGGTGCGCAACTGGGTATTGCAGAATTCGTTGCCTTCCGGGACACGGCGCTCTATGCACCGCTGGCACTGTTATGTTTTTTGTTGGTGGGCTTTGGCTTGTTTATGTCCACCATGCATTTGGGTAAGCCCCACCGTTTTTATCGCGGCTTTAATAATTTGCGCCATTCGCCCGTCTGCAGAGAAGGCTTGGGCATTGCCCTATTTATGGCGGGGTTAGGGTTGCACATTGTTTGTAGTCTGCCCAATAACAGCCTGCTTCAATTTATCTACCAATGGGCACTGGGCAGTGAACTGCATCAACTGATCACACCTGCGACCGCTGCCACGTGGGCGCAAGGTTTTGGCTACTTCGCCATTCCTGCCAGTGTGATCGGCCTGTACTACATGAACAAATGTTATCGCATAGAGGCGCGGCCCTTTTGGAATCACTGGCAAGTGGCCAGCGCGTTTTTTGGCAATATGCTGTCGCTGGGTGGCTTAGTGGTAGGCGCGGTTATGGTGCCCACATTGGCTCTGAGCCAGCAAGACTATACCCACGCCCTGCTCACCTGCGGCAGCGCAATGGCCTTTGGGCTGTTGATCGAAGCAATGGGGCACATCGCGCACAGCCGCGCCATGGGCCGTGCCCAACACGAAGGCGGCGCGTCCTACTACATCCAAACCACCACCTTTGGCAAAAGCTTCTGGGCTCGCAACGTTTTACTGGGGGCCAATTTGGCCTTAGTCGTGGCGCTGCTCACCGCGCTAACGGTGTGGAATATCAGTGGTCTTTACGCGCTACTGGCATGGGCGCTTGCCGGCCTTATGCTGCTGGCAAGCGCCATCGTAAGCCGAGCCCTGTTTTATGTGCTGGTGGTTCCCACCACCATGCCAGGCGCCTTTTTCTGGAAGAACAAGGGTTTCGAAGAGCACGCCCGCGATATTGGTTTGGCCCATATGCCCCAAGTGGGCGTAGTGCCTATCACTCACTGACCATCAAAGTAATGCCCCGCACAGGGCGGGGCCGGAACACATTATGGATCTGCAATCACTGATCGGAAAAACCTGTGTCATTGGGCTGTCCTACTTTGACGTGGACGGCCAGCTGCTGAAACAAAACCAATGCTGCGGACAAGTGGTAGCAAGCGATGCACAAAAGGGAATCACCATTAAATTGCAGCACAGCAATGGCAGAGCCGCCGCCGCGGATTTTATCCTGCCCCCTAATGAGCGCGCCTGGTACAAGGCCCCAGCAGGCCACTATCGCAATCCTGAAGGCGGCGTAGACATAGAAAACCCCGACTTCCTAGTGACCTGGGACATCCATCGCACACAGCAAGATCACAGCGAAGGCCAACATGAATGGTGGGAATGGCGACCCAATACCCAGCCCCCGCGCGTCGGTAGCTAGTCACGGCGAGGGGCCGTCACTGGGCAGCCGGCGTCCATTTACGGTAAGCTGCTAGTCTCTATGGAGTTTTTCCACCAATGCTGATCGACCGCTTCAATCGCACCATTGACTATATTCGCCTGTCGGTCACCGATCGATGCGATTTTCGCTGCGTCTATTGCATGAGCGAAGACATGACCTTTATGCCCCGTGCACAGGTTCTGACGCTGGAGGAATTGGCGGAAGTGGGCGCGGCCTTCGTAGAGCTGGGCGTCAAGAAAATTCGGATAACGGGCGGCGAACCGCTGATTCGACGCAATGTCATGCAACTGTTTCGCACCCTGGGGCAATTGCCGCTTCAGGAGTTGACGCTTACCACCAATGGCTCGCACTTAGCACAGCACGCCAACGCGCTTAAAGCCGCAGGCGTTAAGCGAATCAATATTAGCTTAGACACTTTAGATGCCGATAAATTTAAAGCCCTCACCCGCACCGGTGATCTGAACCAAGTGCTCGACGGCATTCACGCCGCGCGTGCAGCGGGCTTTGAGCGCATCAAACTGAATGCGGTGGTGTTAAAAAATCGCAATGCCGACGAAGTGCCAACGCTGGTGCGCTTTGCGCTAGAGCATCAGTTAGATATTAGCTTTATCGAAGAAATGCCACTGGGCGCCATTACTGAACACAGCCGCGCATTGGAATTTTGTTCCAGCGCAGAATTGCGAGACCAACTACAAACGGTGTTCACCCTCGAACCGCTGGATAATGAAAGCGCCGGGCCATCGCGCTACTGGCAAGTGCCCGGCTCCACCAGCCGCATCGGCTTTATTTCCCCCCACTCGGAAAACTTTTGCGCCAGCTGTAATCGTGTTCGGGTAAGTGCTGAAGGTAAATTGCTACTGTGCCTTGGCAATGATCACGCCGCCGACCTTCGGCACCTACTGCGTGCGCACCCCGGTGATCGTGAAATACTCAAGCAGGCCATTGTCAATGCCATGCAATTAAAGCCTGAGAAGCATCACTTCACACACGACGACACACCGCAGATCGTACGCTTTATGAATGCCACCGGGGGTTAATCGCCCTGCCCCCGCAGCCTATCCAAGATCTAGCCGTTTGAAACCCACAATTAAGCACATTGCACCCTCATACTTTGGTCGAGTATGCACAACGCCCGTTTGTCAGTATGTTTTTTGAACAGCGCTTTGCGCCCCATACGACTTATAAAAGGGCACCAGTCATGTCTCCAAAATTCGCTAATCTGCTCGCTGCCATTGCAACGCTGAGCCTGCCCGCAGTGGCCGCCCAGCTGCCCGCGCTCAACATCGACCAAAATAAAACCACGCTTTCTGGAATATCCAGCGGCGGTTATATGGCTCAACAGTTGCACACCGCATATGCCGATAAATTCATGGCTGTAGCCATTTTGGCCGGCGGGCCTTTTTACTGCGCAGAAAACAATATCGGACTTGCCCTGCGTCGCTGCATGAAGCCCACAGCACTCGATATGCCCGATAAAAATCGCTTGGTATGGTTGACGGAGGAGTTTGCTAAACAGGATAAAATTGCACCCACTAGCGCAATGACACAGGACAGAGTGTGGATATTTTCCAGTCCCAGAGACACGGTAGTGCATCAATCTGTTGCCGATGTATTGGCAGGATACTACCAACATTTTGTGCCCACCCAAAATGTGCAGTATGTAAACTCGATCGGCGGCGAGCACAGCATGCCCACCGACGATTTTGGTTTTGACTGTAATTATCTTGGTGCGTCTTCCAATCCCGATGATCACTTCATCAATAACTGCGGCTATGATGCGGCGGGTGAACTCCTCAAATTTAGTTACAACCGTTTAAAAAGACCGGTAGAAAAAAATGCCCTTCAGGGTGAATTTTTAACGTTCGACCAATCGGAATTTACAGCCAATCCCAACGCACACGGGTTGGCGAGCCAGGGCTTCGCATACGTGCCCGCACAATGTGCTAAAGGCGCCCGCTGTAAACTGCACATTGCGCTGCACGGATGCCTGCAATCTGCCGATCGTATCGGTGACACTTTTTATCGCAATGCCGGCTATAACGAATGGGCCGACGCCAATAAAATAGTTGTGCTCTACCCGCAGGCAACGGCCAGTTTGCACGAAGGCAATGGCAATGGCTGCTGGGATTGGTGGGGCTATGACGATGCCGACTATGCGTTTACCCATGGCCGCCAAATGCAAGCGGTAATGGCCATGGCCAATAAGCTCATGCAGGCCGATGACAAACGCACGGCACCAAAACCGCCTACCAATGTGATGATTGGCGGCCAAATCGCCACTCAAATTACCTTGACGTGGACACCCAGTGCCGATGCTCAGCAGTATCAGGTTTATCACAGCCAGAACGCTGGGGGCCCCTACCTACAGGTAAATACTCAGGTAATAATTGACCAACAAATTTCTATGGATGAACTTGCAAAAGGACGGCACTATTTTGTAATCACCTCGGTAGATGCCTCGGGACTAGAGGGCGGCCCCTCAAATGAAGTTGCGGTCACTGTCCCGGGCCTTTAGCGCCAAATTATTGCGCCCACCAGCGCGACAAATCACTGGATACCGGTGCCAGTCCAGACCATAATACCCACGACTTAGGGCGGCAAACGCCTTTTACTTACCCGCTGGGAATTACGTCGTGTCCGTCAGATTAAAACGTCAACTCTTTCTTACGGCGAGTTTGACGCTCTCGATTTGGTATCTGTTACTGCTGTGGGATCTCGCTCGAGGGCAATCGCTGCCTTGGTTGCGCCCCTATGTGGCCGATTTACTGCAGGTGGCGGACGGTGCACTGGTCATCATCGCGGGTTTGCTACCGTTAATTTTATTTTGGGGTTGGGCCAGTAAAGTATTCGCGCATTTAGCGCTTAAGCAACTCGCCGTTGACATCAAAAGGCGGCGAAACCCGTAGAGGGTAGTTTGCGTTAAGAGCGAAGATTTACAGATCGATATTTGACACTCATTAAGCACCTGCCCACAGCCTTCCCATCGATAAATAAATCTCACGGGTCATCTTAAACCTTTTTCCTCGCCTTGTAGAAACTGCTGCCGTTTTAATGCCGCAATAAAAAATGGGCAGCCAAGGCTGCCCGAAATTTGAGGAAAATATTCACATCTACAGCAGGTCAAGTTGACGGCTCACTGTGTATTGCTGCAATCCAAAATGGCCGTAGTTATAGGAATAAGTCGCTCGTTCGCCAGCAATTTGACTTGAATGCACACCACCCACGCGGCAGGTACCCGAACCGCACACGATTTGATCCACCCAACTTTTTATGGAATACACGCGGCTGGCAATGGTTCGACCATAAAGCCAATCTAAAAATGGACTAGACACCGATAGACCATCGCGACCGCAGGTGCTGTTATAAACGTTATAGGGGTACACGCCGCAATTCCATAAGCCCCGATAGGCACCAGCAATACCCACAAAGGCATCCACTTTATTTTGCACACCTAACTTTATAATTTGCTGCGCAGCTAACGTCACCCCCATGGAATGACCGATAACATCAACTTTGCCCGTACAACTTTGGCCTATAGCAGTGGATATCGCGTTGCGAACAGGAGTTTCTTCTGAACCCGCATGGTTGTTGCAACTGGCGCAAGACTTGGAACCCCACGAAGGGCGAAAAATTTGACTGCTGCTGTAGCCGCGCGACAACAAACCATCATAAGTGGCCGACCAATCACTGGGATCGCCGGTGTTGCCGTGCACCAACACCACATTGTCGACACATGCGCCCCACACAAGGGCTGGGCCAAAGAGCGAGAAGCCGATTAAAAGTCGCTTAAGGAAGTTATTAATTTGCATAGGTTGCCTCATCAGTGTTCATTATTGTTAGCCCAAAGGCCCTGTAACTGATACCTCAACACTACCCACGCTAGAGCAAATGGGCGCCTCACACCATGCGACCTTGGTCGCACAATCGCACGTAATTAAACCAAATGGTTGAATAACTGGCGCCCAGGTGAGATATTCAACCAACTAGTTAAATAAAGAGCGAACCCGTGCCCAGCAACGACCCACTCGACCGCGTATTCATGGCCCTCGCCGACCCCACAAGGCGCCTGCTGGTGCAGCGCCTGACTCAAGGTGAGCAGTCCGTGGGTGATCTGGCGCAGGGAATTGATATGTCATTGGCCGCTGTGTCCAAGCACATCAAAGTGCTGGAAACCGCGGGTTTACTGCGCCGCCGTGTGGCAGGTCGCACCCATTGGTTCAGCTTAGTGCCCGAACAACTTACCGGGGCTCTCGATTGGATTAGCATCTACCGCAATTTCTGGCGCAATCGACTGCAAGCATTAGCCGATGATCTAAATCAACCTGAGGATTAACCCATGCATACACTGGAAATCACTGAAACGTTTGAGGTGCCCGTCGCCACCCTGTTCAGAGCGTGGACCCAGGCAGAACAATTGGCGCGCTGGTTTGCCCCCGGCACTATGACGGTGCCAAGCGCAGAGGCGCAGGTCACGCCAGGAGGCCACTACCGAATAGTGATGCAGGAGGATAACGGCGAACAACACATTGTGGGCGGTACATACCTCGAAGTCGTAGACGAGGCCCTGTTGCGCTTTAGTTGGTGCTGGGAGGGCAGCGATCACACCACGGAGGTGACCGTCGCTTTCCAATCGCTTTCGGCGACGCAATCTTCGCTCACGCTCACCCATTCGGAATTTGTAGACCAAACAAGCTGTGACAAACACCAACAGGGCTGGCAAGGTTGTTTGGCAAATTTACTACAGCGCTTGTAACAACAATAACTTCACAACCCACAAGGAAACACTATGGAAATGGCAATTGCGATCATTCTCCTCGCACTGATTCAGTACATGATTTTCTCCGCCCGTGTCGGCTGGGCTAGAGGCAAGTACGGCGTCTCGGCGCCAAAAACCACAGGGGATGAAACCTTCGAGCGAATTTACCGTGTGCAGATCAACACGCTCGAACAATTGATTATCTTTATTCCCGCCACCGTCGCGTTCAGTATTTACGTGCACAACTTTTGGGTGTGGGTGCCGGGTGTGGCATTTTTAGTGGGCCGCCTATGGTTCGCTCGCTGCTACGAACACGCCCCCGAAAAACGAGCGCCCGGCATGGTTTTGGGCTTCCTAGCCAATGCCATCATGGTGCTGTGGAGCTTGGTGATGATCAGCATCGCACTCCTCAATCACGGTTAAATGCGAACGTAAAATGCGTCGCCTTCAGTGGGCTCTCAGTGTATGCTGGAGCCCAGCTGTTCCGCTAGCCTTGCGCCCATTGGCGCTGGCATCATCAACATGAAACCCCGCCATGGCCAAGCCCAAATTTCGTTATCAAACCCTCGCCGTGGGCGAGTCTCTGGTGCATATGCGCACCCTGTTCGACAATCAACAGTTTTCAGACGATGAAGGCGTCGCTGAAGACCTTGGTATCAGCTCGGCCACCTGGCCCATCTTTGGGACCCTGTGGCCCTCTGGCCAAGTACTGGCCAACCTGATGCAAACCCATCAAGTTGAGGGTAAGCGCATTCTTGAAGTGGGCTGCGGAATGGCACTCTCAAGCCATGTGCTCAACGCACGCCTTGCCGATATCACGGCCACCGACTACCACCCGGAGGCCGAGGCCTTTTTGCAGGAAAATACTCGCATCAATGCAGGCAATCCCATTCCGTTTATTCGCACGGGTTGGGCCGATCCCATGGGCGACTTGGGCTTGTTTGATTTAATCATAGGCAGCGATCTACTGTACGAAAGTGAGCATGTCGCCATGTTGGCCGCGTTTATTAATCAACACGCCAATACCCGCTGCGATGTCATCCTCATCGATCCGGGCCGCGGGCACCACGCAAAATTTAGCAAGCGCATGGTGCAATTGGGATTTACCCACAGCCAGTATTCGCCCGACGCCACCCCTTACTTAACGCAACCGTTTAAAGGCAAAGTGCTGCAATACACGCGCAGCTAACGCTTACAGTCAGCGACTAAAGGTTACAGCAGAGGGCGCCGCTCAAACCACGGCTGTGCCACTTCCAACTGACGTGCCAATTGCAGCATGCGCCTTTCGTCGAGCATGCGCCCCACAAACTGTGAGCCGAGTGGCAACCCGTTTGGGGTCCAATGCAAGGGCACAGACATTGCGGGCAGGCCGGTCACATTGCCCATCAGGGTAAAGGCCATGCGGCTCAACACCCGTTCCGACAAAGAAAATAGCAGGCCCGACTTCATCAACAGTTTGCCCATGGGCAGGCGATGCCCAAGGCGCATTTGAAAGGATTCAAAAGCCGAAGGTGGAATGACGCCATGGGCGGCGGGCTCTCCAATCAACGTGGGTGTGAGCAGCAGGTCGTAGCGCGACAAATAGCGGGCCATGGCATGGCGCACCTGATGCCACCCCTCTTTCGCTTGGGCCACATCGGCACTGGTGAACGAGCGACCCAACATGGCGGCACTTAAAGTACCAGGCTCCAGACTCCCTGCTACCTTCGCCCCCCAAATGGCCTTAATTTGATTCACTTTGGCGGCGGTATGGCCGCTGATAACAATCATAAAATCTTGCCACATCTGCTCGGCGTCGATTTCGGGGTGGGCCTCTTCCACGTGATGGCCCAAGTCTTTTAACAATTTAACGGTGTTTGCCAATGCCGCTTTGGCCTCTGGCGACACCTGTGCCGGCACCATGGGCCGGTCCGAATAACCGATGCGCAGGGGTTTCAGCGGCGCGTCTAGGGTTGTCAAAAAAGATTGTGCTGGCGCTGGCGCAGGCACCGCGAAGCCTGCGCCCAGTTCTGGCCCCGCCAAGCTGTCGAGCATGGCGGCGCTATCGCGCACCGACAAAGTGATCGGGTGCCCGGCGATGGCCCCATCCCAGCCTTCGGCATCGAGCGGGCCAGTGGGGTTGCGACCGCGCGAAGGTTTGAGACCGAACACCCCACAACAGGCTGCGGGAAAGCGAATTGACCCGCCGCCATCGTTGGCCGAAGCCATGGGCACCACCCGCGCGGCCACCGCCGCCGCGGACCCACCACTGGAACCGCCGGTACTGTAACCGAGCTTCCATGGATTGTGCGCCGGGCCAAAGGCTTTGGATTCCGTGGTGATCATCAAGCCAAATTCGGGCAAATTTGATTTGGCGAAGGGCACCAGCCCCGCCTTCAAGTAGCGATTGACGATCTCGGCATTTTGCTCGGGAAACCAACGCACCTGAGCACTGCCGAGGCTTGTGGGTTCACCGGCCAAATCGTCGAGCAGGTCTTTCAAAATGAAAGGCACCCCGGCAAAGGGCCCAGCGGGCAGCGGTTTGCGCGCGCGGGCCTCAGCGGCCGTTAAAAACGTGTGTATGACGGCATTGAGTTGCGGGTTGACCGCCTCCAACCGCTGCGCCGCCGTGTGCAACAATTGCGTCGGGGTCACCTCACCCTTGCGCACCAGCTCCGCTAAACCCAAGCCATCGTACTGGCAGTATTCAGAAAATTTCATCCTAGCTCCCTCCCCTCATTGTTATTGTGTGGGATGCCACATTGACTTGCATTGTGCCCGACTCAAGCGCGGCTTAATACGACGGCCTTAACGAAATAATGAACACCGAGCCGGCACCGTTTTTCAGCCAAAAAAATGGCGGCAAAAAGCCGCCAGACAATCAAAATCCTTGCTTACTTCTCGCTCATGCGCGCGAACGCCGCCAGCGATGCACTCATGCTGCCCGCGCCATTTTGCGCCCAGCCGCCATCCACCGGCAGCACTACACCGCTCACATAGCTGCCCAGCTCGCTGGCCAAAAAGAGACAGGCATTGCCAATGTCTTCCGTACTGCCCATGCGCTTGAGCGGTACCGACTCCACACAGGCCGCGCGCATCTCATCCGTGGGCGCAAGGCGCGCCATGCCTTCAGTTTTATCAATGGGCCCGGGCACGATGGAATTAATACGCACGCCGCTAGGCCCCCATTCCAGTGAGAGCGTGCGGGTAATCATGTCCACGCCCGCCTTGGCCGCACACACATGGCTTTGCGCTTCCATGGGAATAAAGGCCTGGGGCGCCGAAATGTTGATGACGCTGGCACCGGGTTTGCGCAGGTGCGGAAACACCGCCTGCATCACATGAAAGGTGCCCAATAAGTCGATATCGATTACCGCTTTAAATGCATTGGTCGACATGCCCATGGCCGTGGCGGGAAAGTTACCTGCCGCGCCAGAGACCACCACGTCAAAATCACCGAACGCGGCATGTACCTGTGCCACGCCGGCCTTTATTGCATCCGGCTGGCGCACATCGGCCGCAAAGCCCATGGCATCGCTACCGAGCGCTTTGAGCGCAGCCACTGTGTCGTCTACTTTATCTTGCGATCGGCTGGCAACGGCTACGCGCGCGCCGTGCTTAGCAAATAACTCAGCCACGCCGCGATTGATACCACTGGTGCCGCCAACGACCAACACATTCTTTCCAGAAAAATCAAGCGTAATACTCATGTCGCGCTCCTCGCTTACCGCTATTTAAGAAAATGATGAAAAATCGGGTTTGCGCTTTTCAAAAAATGCCGTGGCGGCCTCTTTGAATTCAGCCCCTGCTAAGCCTTCACCAAAGCCTTTAAATTCAGCTTGCATTACCGCTTGTGATTCAGCCATCAGCGGCGCACGCAACAGCGCCTTGGTGGCACGCACTGCCGCTGGCGGCTGTGCGGCCAAGCGCTCCGCCTGGGCGCGGGCTTTTTGCAGCGGATGGGCTTCTACCCCATTGATAAATCCCATGGCAGCGGCCTGCTGCGCGCCAAAGCTTTCGCCCAACAACAACAGCTCAGCCGCGCGCACCTGCCCCACCAGCCGTGGCACCAATAGGCTGGACGCAAACTCTGGCACCAAACCTAAATTGACAAAGGGCATCTGAAACTTCGCACTGTCATCGGCATAGGCCAGATCGCACTGCAGCAGCAAGGTCGTGCCAATTCCCACTGCAGCGCCAGACACAGCAGCCACTACCGGCTTCGGAAAGGTCATTAGGGCCATCAAAAATTGAACCACGGGGTTATCGGCATTCAATTCGCCGCCCGCCAAAAAGTCCTGCAAGTCATTGCCGGAGGTGAAGCAATCTTCGGTGCCGGTGATGAGCGCCACCCGAACTTCCGGATCTTGCGCCGCGTCATTTAACGCCTGCGCCAATTGCGAGTACATAGCCCGGGTAATGGCGTTTTTGCGCTCGGGCCGATTGAACTGGAGGTGCAAAATGCGCTGTTCGCGCCCAATAACAATGTGCTCAGACATGTTAGCCTCTTAAAATACATTCACGATGCGCCTGAGTGTAGCAGTCAGGCCGCGAGTTTCAGTGGCATTACCGCCCAAATTCAGTGGTAGAAACGACTGATGTTCAATGGAATTACTACGTCCTTTTACTAGGCATTCTCATCACAGCGAAACCACTATGGCCCTATTGCGCACTGAAAGGTTGGAACTCGTACCGCTGGCGAAGGCCCATGCTCCACTCTTGCTAGACCTATTTAACGACCCCGACTTCTTGCGATTTGTCGGCGATAAGGGCCTGCGCACGGTGGCACAGTGCGAGGACTATATCGCCAGCACCGCAATCCCCGCTCAAGTTCAAGGTATCACTAACTATGCCGTGCGACTGCGCGATTCAGACCAATGGTTGGGCACCTGCGGGCTACTGCAACGCCCCTATTTTGACGCACCGGACTTGGGCTATGGATTTTTACCCGCCGGCCGAGGCCTCGGTTTAGCCCGCGAAGCTGCCCGCGCGATATTGTCCCAAGCGAATATTCAACACTGGCCACACCTGTGGGCCATGGTCAATTTAAAGAATTTACGTTCGCGCCAACTTTTATTGGATCTTCAATTTAAAGCGATCGCAGCCGAGGCGCACGCGTGCCCACTGCCCAACACGCTGGTAATGGCACGCAGCCTAGCTGACCAGCTAGGCCAGTCGCCAGTGTAGCGCCGGCCCCTATTGAACTATGATTAGCTGCAACACTGCGCACGAGAATATCAATCCAACACAATAAGGATAATAGTATGCCGTTTTTACGTCGAACCGCCGCACTGCTGTGCGGCGCACTCTGCCTATTTATGGCCGGTCTAGTGAACGCCGCTCCCATGCAACTGACAGATGTGTTTCAACTGGAGTACGCCAGCAACCCCCAGCCTCATCCCGACGGTAAACACGTCATCTTCGTGCGCAACTATTTTGACCACCAGGCCGATAAAAAGCGCAGTAACCTGTGGCAGGTAGCCGTAAAAACAGGTCACACTGAACCCTTAACGAGTGGCCTCTACAACGACGACTCCCCCAGACTGTCACCGGACGGCAAGCGTTTGGCGTTTATTTCAAACCGCACAGGCAGTGCACAAATTCACATGCTATGGCTCGACTCAGGCCGCACAGCTGTCATCTCGCAACTCACCAGCGGACCCAGTCAGCTTACTTGGAGCCCCGATGGCAAGCAGTTATTTTTCACCCAATTTGTCAATCGCGCGGCCAAACCACCGATCGCACTAAAGGGTAAACCCGAGCAGGCAAAATGGGCTAAGCCGCCCATATTTATTGATGAAACCTACTACCGCATCGATGGTGTAGGCTATCTTAAATCCGGTTTTCAACAAATATTCAGTATCGACGCCAACGGCGGCAGCGCCCGACAGCTCACCCATGCAGACATGCATCACTTCGGACACGTGGAACCCTCGCCGGACGGCAAATTTTTATATTTTTCAGCGGTGGCAGATCGGGAGGGCGCGCCCATTGACAGCGCGCTCTATCGACTCGCGCTGGATAGCCTAGCGGTAGAAAAAATTCTAGATCGCAACGGCCCTGACACGCACCCCCGCCTGTCACCCGATGGCAAAACACTCGCGTTTTTAGGCTTTGAAGATCAATTGCGCCTCTACGAAGTCACCCGATTGCATCTGCTGGATATTAACAGCGGCGTGGTGAGCGTGCTTACCGACGACCTCGATCGCGATATCAATGACGCGCAATGGCGCCCCGATGGCAAAGGGTTGGTAATCAGTTACGACGATCACGGTGAAACCCATCTGGCGTGGCAGCCACGCAAAGGCAAACGCAAATTATTGAGTCGCGCAGTGGGTGGCACCACCCTCGGACGCCCCTATGCCAGTGGCGATTTTAGTGTCGTGGGCAATCACGTGGCCTTCACACACAACGATGTGTCGCGCCCTGCCGAAGTTGCGCTGGCTGACGTCAGCAAAGGTAAGGCGCGCCAACTCACCCAACTCAACGATGACTTTTCTCGGCACGTACAACTGGGTGAGATAGAGGAGCTCAACTACCAATCGAGCCTGGATAAACTGCCGCTGCAGGCCTGGATTGTTTACCCGCCGAATTTTGACCCCGCGAAAAAATACCCGCTCATGCTGGAAATTCACGGCGGCCCCGTGGCCAACTACGGGCCGCGTTTTTCTGCCGAGCTGCAATTGTTTGCCGCCGCGGGCTACGTGGTGGTTTACGCCAACCCGCGTGGCAGTGACTCCTACGGGCCGGACTTTGTAAATGAAATTCACCACAACTACCCTTCCAAAGATTACAACGACTTAATGGACGCGGTTGATCAAGTCATCGCAAAAGGCTTTGTAAATGCCGATCAATTATTTGTGACCGGCGGCAGCGGCGGCGGTGTACTCACGGCATGGATTGTGGGCCACACAGATCGCTTTAAAGCCGCGGTTGTGGCCAAACCTGTCATCAATTGGTTTAGTTTTAGTTTGACCGCTGATAAGTACCCCTACTTTTCGCGCTACTGGTTCGCTAAAAAACCCTGGGAAGATATTGCGCAATACATGGCCCGCTCGCCCATAAGTTATGTGGGCAAGGTCACCACCCCAACGATGTTGCTCACCGGCGAAGCCGACTACCGCACACCCATGTCGGAAACCGAGCAATATTACCAAGCGTTAAAGCTTGCCGGCGTCAAAACCGCGATGGTACGCATTCCCAATGCCGGCCACAGCATCGCTGCACGCCCCTCTAATTTAATGCATAAAGTGGCCTATATTTTGTGGTGGTTTGAGCAACATGGGGGGCCGAGCCCAGCCAACAGCAAGGCCCACCCCCAGTAATATCATCGACTCGAGCGGAGACTTTACCCAGCTGAACCTGATCATTTGGGTAATGTTTTCCGCCAAAGATGTTTTAAGCGCCAATCACCCATATATCTTGCCCCTTACTTATTGCCAATTGGCCTTTTTTAACCATACTGACTCTTGATAGACTGCAAGACAGCTATGGTTGGAAAATTGATTTTTCGAACGGATGAATTTGAGCGAGCTTCCTGTGGGTTGTGTGGATTGTGTGAGATTTGCGTGAGCACTTCGTGAGGATGCGTGTAGATTTCATGAGCGTTACGTTATCGACAGGAATAGCTTGAAAGCTTCGAATGATTCAAAAGCCACGAAAAACACCAATGTTATAAAAGCTACAAACGAATACGATTTTGCCAGCCACGCGATTAACGCCGCGCCGCACGATCAGCTTTACTCGCGTTACATGGATAGACGCCGCTCTCACCAGGCATAAGGAGATAGAACAATGACTCAGACCGCGAAAAATCCACAACAATCAATCGCTCAGTCACAGGAACAGCAGCACTTTTCCGTTCACACCCATGCCAATGGCGATACCGATGCGAATGAGCAGCCAACCGGTCTCGATGTACTCTTTATAGACAAATACATTGACCCCTCCAAATCCATGGCGCTGCTACAAAAATTGCAGTTAAAATTTTCATTCAGCGATCACACGCGTCAACAACTGGCGAGTGGCTACCCCGTCGTTATCAAACACAATACCGACCACGAATCAGCACAAAAGCTCGTCGATTACGTCAATGGGCTAGGCGGAGACTGTTGGATGCAAGACAGCAGTCCCGAGGGTTACGAAGATCGCCGCGCCGACAACCGCCGCCTCTCGGTAGACCGTCGCTTGTTACACCGCGGCTGGGCCATCACTCCCGATCGCAGGAAAACCCGAGAGCGCCGGGTTTTCTTTCACTGATTTTTCTGCCAGCGTATACCCACGTTTCCCTTTGGCGGCATCTCCCATTGACGCGCTGCGCCCCATAAGCGCAGTGACGTTTCGCACCAGTGATTGGCACCGAACTACCTCATTTTATAAAAGCTTGGGTCCCATTGATTTGCCATGTGGCGCCTCACTGTTACACTCGCCCCTTCTCGTTGCCCAAACCCATAACCACAACACGTTCACGAGGGGTTCGCCATGCCGTTGATTCGCTACCTAACACCGCACCTTAAAATTGCACTCTGTAGCCTTACGTTAATGTTTACTGCCTCGCCTGCCGCAGCAGACGACCTGATCATTGACAATGTCCGAGGCTACACCCACAGCCAAGGCTCTGCCAAAACAACCCCCACCAGATTCAGTTCACTGTTTATTCGAGACGGCCGGGTGCTAACCACCGACCCCGATCAAATCGCAAAACTTGCCAACGGCAAGACCCAGCGCATCAACGGGCGGGGCCGCGTTTTACTGCCCGGCTTGATTGACGCCCACGGACACCTCGCCGGATTAGCGCAGTTGCTCGCCAGCGTCGATTTACGCGATGCGTCTTCAGCACAAGCGGCCGCTAACAAAGTCGCGCAATTTGCCGCGCAATCAACGAATGCACTCTGGATCGGGGGGCGTGGTTGGAATCAAGAAAATTGGGATGGCAAGCAATTTCCCACAGCGGCACATTTAGATGCGCTAAACATCGACAAACCCATTGTGCTTGAACGGGTAGACGGCCACGCCGTGTGGGTTAACAGCAAAGCCCTGTCAATAGCGGGCATCGATAACACCACAGTTGATCCGGCGGGCGGTCAAATCGTGCGCGATGCCAAGGGTCGCGCCACGGGTGTGCTAATCGATAATGCCATTACATACGTGACCAGTAAATTACCCAGTACAAGTGCGGCAGAACGAGAGCGCACACTCAACCTTGCGTTTAATCACCTGCTGAGTTTGGGGGTAACGGGTGTACACGATGCGGGCATTGGTCAACCCATGATTGATCTGCTCACGCTGCGCGCGGCACAAGGTGGCCTGCCCATTCGCGTTTATGGCATGCTCGATGGCAGTGATAAATCGCTACTAAACTGGTTAAAAACCGGCCCAATTGCAGATGCCAATGACACCCTCAGTATTCGAAGTGTCAAACTCTACGCCGATGGCGCGCTGGGCAGTCGAGGTGCGGCTCTGTTAGCAGATTATGCCGATGACCCAGGCAATCGCGGCTTACACCTCACCAGCCAACAGGCACTCATGGACCTGTTTACCGCAATTGATAAACACCAATTTCAAATTTGCGTGCACGCCATTGGCGATCAAGCCAATCGGCAAGTGCTAGATAATTTTGAAGTGCTTTTTAAACGCGGCGGCAATTCTGCGCTGCGCCACCGCATTGAGCATGCCCAGGTCATCGAGCCGACGGATTTGAAGCGCCTCTCCAATCTCAACCTTATCGCATCGATGCAGCCCACCCATGCCACCAGTGACATGCACATGGCCGAAGATCGCTTGGGTCAGTCTCGTTTGACGGGTGCCTATGCTTGGCAAACGCTGCTCAAAGGCGGCACCCGCATGGCCTTTGGCTCAGATTTTCCCGTGGAGTCGGCCAACCCCTTTTTCGGCATTCACGCCGCGGTAACGCGACAAGATCATAACAACTTACCGGTAAAAGGATGGCGCGCGGATCAAGCGGTGAGCGTAGGTGAAGCATTGCGTATTTTTACGCGTGATAACGCTTGGGCTGCGCATATGGAAAATCAAGTGGGCACACTAGAGCCCGGCAAATGGGCAGATTTTATACTATTGGAGCAAGATCCCTACACCCTGCCGGCGCACCAACTGTGGCAAATCACCGTGGATGAAA
Source organism: Simiduia aestuariiviva (assembly GCF_014192475.1). Lineage (GTDB taxonomy): Bacteria > Pseudomonadota > Gammaproteobacteria > Pseudomonadales > Cellvibrionaceae > Simiduia > Simiduia aestuariiviva. The sequence goes on along the minus strand of NZ_JACHXZ010000001.1, from coordinate 931,778 downwards.
CCTGGGTCGCGGGCGAGCAGCGCTGGCGGGCACCCAAATAACTAACAGGTCCAAAATACTGGCAGGCCCAAATTACTAACAGATAGTAACTACCTTACTTGCCAACAATAAATTGCCTCACATTAACTAGGCAAAGCATATAAGTTGACTATTTAAAATTGTTAGTTAGGATAGCCGCGCTTAATTACTGTTCGTTAAAACATTACCGGGATGTAAAAATGCTTAAACATGGCTTACTTGGCGCAATGTTCACCACATTGATGTCAACCGCAATTGCAGACACCAATTCGAATCACTCGGAAAGGAATGGCTTTTACGGGGGCGGCACACTGGGCTTTATGGCTGTCGATGTTGATAATGTCGACCCTTTATTCAATGCAGGCCTGCAGGTGGGCTATCACTTCAACGACGGTTTTGCAGTTGAAGCGCAATACACAGACACCTTGTCAGGTGGAAGTTATGATATTAACTACGGCTATGGTAGCCGTAGCATCGATATCGATATTCGAACTCTTGCTGCCTACGCGGTATACCGCAGCCCTGGCTCTGTTTACTTTAAAGGTAGAGCAGGTGTATTAAATGAAAAGATAGGTAGCATGAGCGATACTGGCCTATCTGCAGGTGTCGGCATTGGCTTTAAAGCTGGCGATTCCGCAGCATTTGAAATCGAAGCAACCGTCATTGAACAGGACGTGAATTTTATTTCTGCATCTCTCAATATCGGCTTCTAAACCTCCTTTTTCTGCACCAGAATACAAATACCTTAGAACACAAAGCTAAGGTATTTGTATTGCATTTATTACACCAGCTCAGTATGTTTAGCCTTCAAAAAAATAATGACAGACTGAACATATGATCGACTCCCAAGACCGACTGAACGACCAACGCATTGCCCAGTGGCTATTGTTTTGCGCTGCCGTTATTTTTTGCATGATTATTTTGGGTGGCGTGACTCGGCTGACGGAATCGGGCTTGTCCATCGTCGACTGGAAACCTGTCACAGGGATATTGCCGCCGCTCAATGAGGCTGAGTGGCACGAAGAGTTCGATCGCTACAAAGCATTTCCCGAATACCAGCAGGTCAATCGAGGCATGAGCCTGGATGAGTTCAAAAACATCTTTTACTATGAATACGGCCACCGCCTGCTCGGCCGCATCATTGGCCTATTGTTTTTACTACCGTTTTTGTACTTCCTTTTCGCAGGCCGGATCAAGGCAGGGCTGACGCCCAAGCTATGGTTTCTTTTTATTTTGGGCGGACTACAAGGTGTGCTCGGCTGGTACATGGTCAAGAGTGGTCTGGTGGACAACCCCCGCGTCAGCCAATACCGGTTGGCGGCACACTTGGGCATGGCGGTGCTTATCTATGGCGTCATGGTCTGGATTGCTCTGGGGTTATTGCAACAGCGCGGTGCTGCGCAACGTTTTGCAGTGCGCACGCAAACGCTTTGCGGCTTATTGTTTTTGATGATCCTCTCCGGCGCATTGGTAGCGGGCACTCGAGCGGGCTTGGTGTACCCCACCTGGCCGCTGATGGGCGACAGTTTTATTCCCGCCCAACTCTATGCCACGACACCCGTCTGGCTAGCGGCATTTGAAGATCTGACCACCATTCAATTCAACCACCGCATGTTTGCCTATGCCTTAATTCTGATTTGCGCAGCACTCAGCGTCGGCATCTGGCGCAGCAAACCCGCGCGGCAAACGAAACTCGCTGTAATCTTGTTACTACTGGCGCTGGCCGCACAAGTGAGCCTTGGCATTGCTACGTTACTGCACCAAGTGCCCATTACCTTGGCCGCCACTCATCAGGGTGTCGCCATTGTGTTGTTCACCTGCGCGATCTATTTGGCCCACAGCGTGCGGTTGCCGCGCCAATAAAATGTAGCCGGCTATTAGCTTCCCCCTAGCCGCCTACCAGGGCAGCGCTTCACCGTTGGAGTGGCGGAAGCTACCTGTGGTCTCCATGGTCAGCTCATCAATTCTCATAATTAACCGGCTGGCGGCCACATCGGCGCTTATGTCGCCAGCGTGATTAACCATTTCAGTTTGTACAAAGCCGGGGTGGAATAAGCCAACGGCAATACCGAGGGGCTTTAAATCCACAGCCAAGGATTTACCGGCAATATTTAACGCCGATTTTGACATCCGATAACCGTAATATCCGCCCGAGCCATTGTCGGCAACAGATCCCATGCGACTCGTAATCAGCGCCACTTTAGATCCGCGCTTTAAGTTCGCCAGCAACGCCTGAGTAACCCGCAAAGGTCCCAAGGTGTTCACAGCAAACTGACGCTCCAATTGGGTCCAATTCAGATCAGCTAAGCTATCGCCGACCAAGAGCCCGGCATTGTTGATTAGCAGGTCGACCGCCTCGCCCGCCAACGCCGATTGCAACTCTGCAATACCGTTTGCATCAGTGACATCAATGCCATCAATAATGCGGGCGCCACTGGCTTTTAGGGGCTCACTCGCCTGCCGACAGACCGCCGTCACTTGATGTCCCTGAGCGCGGTATTGTTCGGTAAAGGCCAAGCCAATGCCGCGGTTGGCGCCGGTGATGACTAGGTGCATAGTAACTCCTTAAACATTGTTGAAAGGTCCACAGCGATTCAGGAAGGTACGAGGCCACCAAAGGTGCTGCCAAGCCAGTGACAGATCGCCCGTCCATCATTGAGATAGGCCCTGCCCGTAATGGGCGATACCGACACATCATTGGGCAATACGCCCTCTGGAAAAATCAGTGCCGGACTGTTTTGTAAATCCTCACCCAACAATGTCACCAGTTGTTGCCTTGGGCGAGTAAAATCGATTAACTCAATGTCGACCACTGAAGCCATCGCCGGCTCGTATTGGAGATAACCCAGCACCAGCGCGCAATCGGGGCAAAATTGATTGCCCCCGTCGCCGTAACCGGGTTTCAATAAAAATAATTTGGGTTTGATTGGCGCATTCATTATTCTGCTAGAACCTATTTAATCAATTACATAGAAGTGGAAGCCTAGCATGTGGACTACCAGACTGCTGTTGATCATTTTACTCGTCAGTTTACCGCTGCATCACGGCCTTGCCGATTCTGCGGCGCGGGCATATCTCATACCCGAACTGGAGCAACTCCGCCCATTCCTCGGCACCACATACCGCGCTGAATTTGACGGTGAGAACCAAAAGAAGCTGGTGGATATTGCACGCTGGGAGCGAGCGCTCAACGGCACAGCCGTGCGCATTCTACACTCTATAAACAAGGGTGAGTACGGTGGCGAATCCATTATTTTTTACGACAAAACCCAACAGTCGTTGCGCTTTTACTACTTCACCACGGCGGGATTTTACACGGAGGGCAGGTCCCACTTTGAAGATGGAAAATTAATTAGTATTGAAACGGTCAAAGGCAATCAAGACGGCATTACGCAAGTTATTTCCACGGCCTCGCTGTCACCGTCGGGCGTTCTGACCATGAGTTCTGCCTTTAAAAAAGGCCAAGAGATCGCCTCTACCCATACAGTGCACTACACACCCGTCGAGAACCAAACCCCCACCTTTAAATAGCCTGCCTGGGCCCCTAGCGCGCCGCTATCACGCTAGGGGCGCGCCACAGCCCAGCCAATACAGCCCCTAATACCAAGGTCTAGTGGTGCGGTTGGTACAGACTGCTAGGGTAATTAGCGCTGCCATGGAGGCAAAGGGGATGGGCGCGCACTGACCGCCGTCGCACCGTCAATATGGCGCAGGTGTTGTCGATTTATTCGCTAGCACGACGCCCACCCCCACCGAGCCCGAGCCAATCGGCCTGGTCACACCTGCGGTATCGGTCTTCCAGCAATCTGCGCGCCCTAGGCGCCGGCTCAAACCACACCATAACAATACGTGTTTGGAGCAATGCAATGAACAATCTACTTCGCGCACCATCGGTGGCGCTGATCACCCTATGCACCCTGCTGTTAATGCACTTACCTGCCCACGCAGGCAGCTGGCAAAGCAATGTCGCCGTTGGTGGCTTTAATCGGGTTCACATCTATACCCCCAATAGCCTATCGCCCATTGGCTCTGGCAAATCGTTACTGATTGTGCTGCACGGCTGCACGCAAAGTATCGATGCCTATAAAACGGCGAATCTGGAATTGGCCGCTGAACAGTACGGCATGGTGGTGGCCGTGCCCGACGCGATGAATAAGTCTGGCTACAGCTGTTGGCACTACTGGGACAGCACGAAATCGCGCAACCACAAGGATTACAAAAACTTGATTTCGCTCGCCACTAGCTTGAGCAGTGACAGCAGTCGCAATATCGATGCCGATCAAGTGTACATAGCGGGCCTCAGCTCTGGCGCCGCCTTTGCCAACACCACTGCCTGCCTTGCGCCCGACGTATTCGCCGGCATGGGCATCAGCGCTGGCCCCAGCATTGGCACCAGCTCCAGCGGCGCCATTGGCACCTGTGAAAGTGCCAATGTTACCAGTCGATGCAACAGCTACGCGGGCAGCTTTGCCACCCACTTTGCAACCCAGATAGCCTCCATTGCGCATGGCGATAAAGACACTACCGTCGACACTTGTTACAACCAACAAAATGCCAACGGCATGGCGGGGGTTTACGGTGTCGCCTTGCAAAGTGGTAGTCAAACCCTCAGCGAAGGCAATAAGACCGCGCAGCAATTTTTATGGGAAGACGGCCGCGTGTCGATGCTGTGGCTGAACAATCTCGACCATAGCTGGTCCGGTGGCACCGGCGCCTCTGGCAGCTATATCAGCAGCGCCAGCATCAACTACGCCAGCTATCTCGGCGAGTTTTTCAAAAACAATAATCAACGCGTAAGCCGCAATACCGCACCTACTTTGAGCAATGTGACGGCCTTTGCCAACGGCAATAGCTTGCAGGTATCCGGGCGCGCAACGGACCTCGAAGGCAGTGTGGCCTCGGTCACTGTCGCAATCGACGACTTCGATTCCAGCACGCCATTGATCACCCTAAGCATCAGCACCGATGGCGCAGACAACTTTAGTGTCAGCGCCAACAATTTAGCCGACGATTTATATCAAATAACCGTGACTGCCACAGACAATGAGGGCGCCGTTACCTCACCGGCCACGGTGCTAACGCAACGGGTGGGCCCAGAACCGCCGGCCACAGCACCGGTCATTCAATCAGTCAACGCCACGCTCAATGGCCAGTGCGCAACTGTCACAGGCACCGTGTACGACGACAACAATAATCTAAGCAGCGTCAGCGTCAGCTTTAGCAACGGCACACAAATGGCGACGCTGACGGGCAACCAGTTCAGCGCCGAACAGTGTAATTTGCCCGGCGGCCAAAATACGGCCACGGTAACAGCCACCGATAGCACTTCGCTCTCAAGCCAAAGCAGCGTGAGCTTCACCGTCGATGCCGGCTCTACTGGCAATTACAACCATCACATTAATGCCGGCCACATCACGTGGGGCGATGGCTATTCCGCATGTTACCTCGCCTTTGGTACCAGCGCGTTTACCATGCGCGAGTACAGCGCCGGCAACAACCAATGCGAATGGATTGCCGACGGCGAACCCAGCTGCAACGGCCCAACGCAGGCCTGCAGTGGCGCAAGCATCGAAGACGCCGACGGCGATGGCATTGCCGACAGTGCAGACAATTGCCCTAACGCTGCCAACACCGATCAAGCCGATAACGATGGCGACGGCATCGGCAACGCCTGCGACAGCACGCCCGACGGCGACCCTACCCCAGACGCCGATGGTGATGGCGTTGCCGATGCGGTAGACAACTGCCCCGCCACCCCCAATGCCGATCAAGCCGATAATGACGGCGATGGCATTGGCAACGTCTGTGACAGCACGCCTGACGGGGAATACCAATGCACCCAAACCACCGCGAGTAACTACAGTCACGTGCAGGCCGGTCGCGCCACCACCAGCGGTGGTTATGCCTACGCAAAGGGATCTGGCGGCTACATGGGCCTGTATAACACCTACTACAGCAGCACCTTGGCGCAAACAGCACCCAACTATTTTATTATCGGCAACTGCCCCTAGTTATTGTTTGAAATAGTCGCTGTTCGCACTGTCAAATGGCACCTTCGGGTGCCATTTCACTATCCCAACTAGCGGTCTCATACACCCCATTAAACCGACTTTCGCCCCCCACAGACCGTTAACTCAACTATACTTCGAGCTCACCATCTACTTCAGCGCGCAGGACCCGCATATTTTCAGCACACAGAAACCAGGACGTTCCATGCAATCCAGTGAAATGACTCACAGCAAATACAAACGGGTCTTGCTTCGCAACACGACCCTGTCCTTTGTGGCCTATCACATCGGTTTTGCGCTGACGTTGTTCATTCACGCCTATACCAACGCCCGACTAGATACCTACGCGCTGCTTTCCTTTTTAGCGTTTATTTACCTGTCCCATTGCGCGCTTTTTTATGCCATTAAAACGCGCCCAGTGGTTACACTGCACTTCACCAAAGTCATGCTAGTGGCGCAAATGGTGTTGTGGATGATTGTCTTTATTCCGTGGAATTACTTTCTTGGTAGCGCCAAACCGCTGGCACTCATTTTGGCATTTTTCGGTGTTCACTACTTATTTTTGTACGCGCGCTTTTTATTTTCAGCGCTCACCATTTCCTATTTAGCCGTCGTTCATTTGGTCAACAGCTATATTGCAATTCACTATTTCGGTCTAGACGATGAGTTTTATCTACAGATCGTATACGTCGCAGGCTTTGTTTTATCATCCGGCTTAATTGCGCTTCACTCCAGCCATGTGGCGCAAAAAATCCGCGACAATGCCGCCAAGGATTCGCTCACGCAATTGTACAACAGGCGCCATTTTTTAAAGCTGTTGGAAGTCGAGCAGGAGCGCGTTAGACGCCACGGCGAAGTGGCCAGTTTATTGATGCTCGACATCGATCACTTTAAGAATATCAACGATTCCTTCGGCCACTACACTGGCGACAAGATTTTGACCGGCTTCGCACAATGCATTACCAAAGAAATCCGAGCGAATGATTTTTGTTGCCGCTGGGGCGGCGAGGAATTTTTAATTTTACTCTGTCACACCAATAGCACTCAGGCCTACGAGTTCGGTTTGCGCTTAAAAAACTGCATTTGTACTCAGGTGCTACTGCCGAATATCGAACCACAAACAATTACTTTTAGCGGTGGCATCAGTCAACTGGACGCGGAAAGCACAGTGCACGAATCGATTAACCGCGCAGACGAACTTCTCTATTTAGCCAAAGAGGGCGGGCGCGACCGAATCTGTGGCCCGGACATCGGTACCGCCCGCGCGCAAATCGCCTAGATACTGCTGTACAAAATTCAAACAATCCCAGCCGCAATCCCACGGCAAAATCGCTTCAAGTCCCCTCAAATTTCGCCAATTTTTGCCCCCACTGGCGATATCACGCCAATTCTTGCGGTGTCTGTTGCTGCGATTGTCCTTTTTTACGCATTGCATTAACGTGGCGGCACTCGTTTATCAGGTGAAACAACTATGAAATCGCGTTTGTGTTACTTACTGGCTGCCGCCCTCTGTACCCCATTATTTGCCGGTGCAGAAGCTAACGAATCCTTAACCATTGAGCGCATTTACGCCGACCCCAGCCTCAACGGCCCCGAGATGCGCGGCCTGAGCCTCAGCCCTGACGGCGAGCAGGTCACCTATTTGCGCGCAAAAGAGGACAACTTTGAGCAGCTTGACCTGTGGGCCTACCACCGCGCAACTGGCAAGCACACCCTGCTGGTGGATTCTGCGAAGCTCGTGCCCGAGCGTGAATTGTCGGATGAAGAAAAAGCCCGCCGCGAACGAGCGCGCATCACCCACAGCGGCATCATCACTTACCAGTGGGCCACCAACGGCAAAGGCCTACTGTTTCCACTCTCTGGCGACCTGTTCTTTTATGACCTTGGGACGCAAACGCCCAAGCAGCTGACGGCCACCGAGGCCTTTGAAACCGACCCGCAATTGTCGCCGGACGGCACGCAAGTGGCCTTTATCCGCGATCAAAACATTTACGTGGTCGCTATCGACTCCGGCGCCGAGCGCCAACTCACTTTCGATGGCAAGGGCACCATTAAAAACGGCATGGCGGAATTTGTGGCGCAGGAAGAAATGGGCCGCAGCACTGGCTTTTGGTGGTCACCCGACAGCCAAAAAATCGCCTTTATGCGCATTGATGAGAGCCCCGTCGGCATCGAGCAGCGCTACGAAATCGAGGGTGAATCTTTCAAGGTTTTCGACCAGCGCTACCCCCGCACGGGCACCGCGAACGTGCTCAATAAAGTGGGCGTACTGACGCTCAAGCAGCGTAAACCCACTGCCCGCTGGATGGATATCGGCACTGAAACCGACATCTATATTGCCCGCGTCAATTGGTTTGCCGACAGTCAGTCTCTGCTCATTCAGCGCCAAAATCGCGCCCAAACGCAATTGGATATGCTGAAAGCTCGCAGCGATTCGGGCAAATCACGTGTGCTGTTTACCGAAACTGGCGAGCATTGGGTAAACCTCCATGACCATTTAAAATTTCTCAAAGATCAGCAGCATTTTATTTGGGGCAGCGAATCCGCCGACACTCTGCAGCTGTACCTCTACAGCGTCGACGGTAAGCGGCTGGGTGCGATAACCCAAGGCGAGGGCGTTGTGCTATCTATTGAAGGCGTCGATGAAGCCAACGGTTGGGTGTACTTCACCGCCAATTATGACAATCCCTTAGAAACCCACTTGTACCGCGCCAAACTGTTTGCGAAAACACCGCAGGTAGAGCGCATTAGTCAGCGGGCGGGCACCCACAACATCACCTTGTCGAAGCAAGCTAACACCTATTTGGACAACTTTTCCTCTGTTAGCCAGCCCACGCAAACTAGCTATCACAGTATCGATGGCAAACACATTGAGTGGTTGGAACAAAATGCCTTGGATAGCAAACACCCCTATGCACCCTATCTAGGCAAACACATCGCCTCCGAATTCGGCAGTTTAAAGGCCGAAGATGGGCAGGCCATGTATTACCAGTTAATCAAACCCGCACACATGCAGAAAGGCGTGCGCTACCCGGTCATCATCGACGTCTACGGCGGCCCGCACGCACAGCGCGTGAAAAATAGTTGGTTAGGTCGCAATAGCTACTGGCACCAATTCATGGCCCAGCGCGGCTACGTGGTGTTCAAGCTGGACAATCGCGGCAGTGGCAACCGAGGCCTGAAATTTGAAACGCCGATCCACAAAAAACTGGGTGACATTGAATTGCGCGACCAATTGGTGGGCGTGGAATTTCTGAAGTCACTGCCCTATGTGGACGCCCAACGCATCGGTATTTTTGGCTGGAGCTACGGCGGCTACATGACCGCCATGGCGCTGTTCAAAGCACCCGACGTGTTCAAAGCCGGCGTTTCCGTGGCCCCGGTTACCGACTGGCGCTTGTACGACACCCACTACACTGAACGCTACCTAGGTCACCCCGAGGAAAATAGCGCCGGCTACGATGCCAGCAACGTCTTTCCCTACGTCGACAACTACCGCGATGGCTTGCTCATTGTGCACGGCATGGCGGACGACAACGTGCTGTTCCTCAATGCCACCAAGCTCTATGGCGCCCTGCAAAATCGCATGAAGCCCTTTGAGCAATCCAATTATCCCGGCAAAAAGCACGGTATTCGCGGTAAGGAAACCCGCATTCACCTGTTCAATCAGATCACCGAGTTCTTTGACCGCAAACTCGCCCCCGCAGACTAGTGACACCGGCGGCACCGCAAGGTGCCGCCGCCCGCCCTCGGCGCAACGCTCCCTTGCTGGTTTTTGATGCCAATCATGTTTAGCGCGCCAACGCTGTGCTACATTCTTAGCTCGTAGCGCGGCCTAACGCTACCCGCACGGCCTATACTTATAAGAAGCCAGCAAGCTATACGCCTTGGCATCACTGACTACGGGAGCCAACCCCTTGACGGAGCACAAACACTGGGTGCCTGGGTATCGCCATTACTGTGGCATTTTGGCGCTGTTGTTCACGCTCTGTTTCAACCCTTCCCACGCCAGTCAAACACCGCTGCAAAACTACCAGTACCACACGTGGAGCTTGGCCGATGGCCTGCCACAAATCACGGTCAATGGCGTCACTCGCGATCCAGACGGGCGCGCGTGGATTGCCACCGAAAATGGGCTGGCACGCTTTGATGGCAATCGCATGGAGGTGTTCACCAGTGCAAACACCCCCGCACTAAAATCCAATTGGATCAACGGGTTACTGCGAGACCGTGATGACAATCTGTGGATCAGTACCCTAAAAAATCTGGTGCTTTACCAACACGGGGAATTTACTGAGGTAGCGGCGCAGAGCGGCATTACCCAAATGGTGCAAACCGACGCTGGCGACCTTTGGTTTGGCGGAGATCAGCTGTGGCAATTCCGTCAGGGGCGCCTGCATCAGGCAAGCCACTGGCAGGGCGAGGTGCGTGCGCTCATGGCGCAGGGCAATACGCTCTTTGTGGCCGACCGCGGTTCGCGAATCCACGCCATTACAGGCCAGGAGATTACCCAATTCAACCTGCCTTTCGCGGATAGCCAAATATTGGTGAATGATTTGGCCTGGCATGACAATCATCTGTGGGTGGCCAGTGACCGGGGCCTATTTCACTGGCAGGCACAGGAGCGCGGGTTCCGCCCCTTTTCGCTGCCCATGCACGACCAATCGCATTCTTTGGCGCCGGTGCAAGCCATGGCAACCAGTACCTCGGGCGCTCTACTGGTGCTCTACGCAGATAGCATTGCGCAACTGGTCAACGGCCGCGTTACCGGTATATTCGGCCGCGATCGCGCAGACGCACTGCCCGCACTGCGCAGTATTTTCGCGGATACCGACGACAGTTTTTGGGTAGGTAGCTTAACCGCCGGCGTCCGCTATTTTTGGCCTTCGCCAGTCACTCAACTTGGCCGTAGCGCGGGCTTGAGCGAAGACTATGTCTGGTCCTTCTGGCAGGACGCGCAATCTTTGCTGATTGGCACCGACGCCGGTGTTTTTGAATGGAATGGTCGCCAGTTTTCAGAGCATGTCCCCGCCGACTGGTTGCCCGGTGGCGTGGCCTACTCCCTTTTGCGCGATCGGCAACGACAGCTATGGGTTGGCACACGACAGGGGTTAGTGCGGGTAGATCCCGAAACCGAAACCACCGATACTTTCCCGCTGCTGCACGGACTTCAGATCAACGGCATCGTCCAAACCGCCGATGACACTGTGTATTTCGCCACCGCCAAGGGGCTGTTTGCGTGGCGCGACGGGCTGATCATTCAGCGCTTTGCCGACGAAATAGGCGCGCGCGCTGTGCGCTTCGTGTTTGAAGACAGCAATCGGTTACTTTGGATAGGCACGGAGTCGGGCCTCTGGCACCAGACAGAACAAGGTCTACAAGCCGCCAATCAGGACACTGCCGCCACCGCCTTTGTCACCGCAATAGCCGAACTTAAAGACGGCCGCATGATCGTCGCCACCTACCAAGATGGCTTACTCGTGCACGACGGCGAGCGCTGGTATTCGCTGGCCTCTGAACAAGGGCTACCCAGCACAGGGGCCAATTTTGTCGGCCAAGCGGGCAACTGGCTATGGGTGCTGTATACCGACGGTATTTATCGCGTCGACATTGCCTCCCTTGGCCCAGCCCTGCAGGGCAGCGCTCCACTCAACACCCAAATGGTGTTGCACGATACCGGATTGCGCCAAGGCCATTCTCGGATCCGCTGTTGCAACGGCGCGGGCAACGGTAAGGGCATGCTACAAGGCAGCTGGCTTTGGGCGCCAACCCTTGAAGGCGCCGTGCGCGTCAACGTGCAAGCACCGCAGCTCCCCGCCCCGCAGGCGCGCATTCACGCCCTCATCCACGCCGGCACTAGTCTTTTGCCCACACCAGCACTCTCACTAGAGGGCCCCAAGCGCGATCTGGAAATACGCTACAGCGCCGTAGAGTTTCAATACGCCAAAAGCCTGCGCTACCGCTACCGCTTGCACCCCTATCAAACTGATTGGGTGTACGCCGACAATCGTAGTACCGCCTTCTATACCAACTTACCGCCAGGCCAATTTACTTTTGAAGTGCAGGCTAAATACAGCTTGGGGAATTGGGGGGCGGCCAGCACGCAAGCATTGGATATCCAGCCACACTACTTTGAAACTTGGTGGTTTCAATCAATGATATTTGCGTTGCTGGTTGGGCTGTTTATGCTTGGCTTTCAATGGCGAACACGGCGCCTAAAGGCGTACCAACGCCAATTGCAACAAGAAGTGGCGCTGCGCACGCAAGAGTTGAAACGGGCCAACAAGCAGCTGGCGCAGCTCAATCAAAACCTGCAGAAAACCAGTGTCACCGATGAGCTGACGGGCTTGCGCAATCGACGCTTTATACAGCAGCAAATGCCGAGCATATTGGCTCGGCTGAAGCGCTTGCGTGAAAATAAAGGCGACAACTGGGTGCTCGGCATTTTGATGCTCGACTTAGACCATTTTAAAAAGTTGAACGACAAATACGGACACAACATGGGCGACCGTGTGCTCGAACGCACGGCAAAAAAACTCGCCAATATTATTCGCACTGAAGACTATCTGTTGCGCTGGGGTGGTGAGGAATTTCTGCTGCTGGTGCCAGACATCCATCAATCTCAGCTGCCAAGTATTGCCGAGCGAGTGCGCGCAGCGGTCATGGCCGCCAAGGGCGATCTTGAAATAGAGGAACCCGTTTCCGCGTCCATTGGTTGCGTGCGCCACCCCTTAGTGCCCACCGATCAGCCACTTGAAAATTGGCAGGCCAGCCTAGCTGCCGCCGACTTCGCGCTCTACGGTGCAAAAAATGCGGGCCGCAATCGCTGCGGCCTGATCAACTTCAATGCCAATGGGCATTATTCGCTAACCGGCAATGTCGGCAGTGAAACCCTTGACGAGTGGCAACGCACTGGCCTAATCAAGTTGAAAATACTAGGGGCTTAACTTTCCAGCCACACGTCCCGCGCCCAGTACCAAATGGTCTCCCAAGTTTCGTCAGTCATTGCACCGTCGCGCCACAGCTGCACTTCACCTTCGGGATCTAAACAGTAATAGGAATCTCCAGCTTGGCAAAAAACCAGCAAGTGACGCGGCACCCCCACATCCCACGCGGTGGCGCACACCTCAGGCAAATAATTGTGTGCCGAGGGGTCGGCCACCACCGCAGGCTCCAAACTGCCCACCAACACATCGCTAACAGTGAGCAAGAACTCGCGATAATCCCGTGGTAACGGCAGCAAAATTTGCTCCTCCGCCTCCACCGTCATCTCGTGCGTTGGTAACTCCAGGCCCCACGCCACTTGCGTATTGGCCTCACGCAACTGCTCAATAATTTCTTCCATATCCCCTCCTTTAGGTCTGGCGCGCATTTAACCCTAGCGCTTAACCGGCTGCAATGGACAGTCGCCGCCCTATCCTATGGGACGCGCCACCTCGCATCAGGCGCCTTTAGCTGCCAGTCGGCCATTGCTTACAGGGCGAAACTTTGGGACACGGCTTGCGCCGATGGCCATACCAACTAAAGGAATAACCTCAAAAAACCGGAAATAACGGTTGCCTGTCTCATCTCTAGCCAGTACTTTTACCCACCTCGCCCCCTAAACTGACAACAACAACGGGTGTACCCCACGTTATGAAAAACCTGATTTCAAAACTCGCCGGCACTAGCCTGATCAGCCAAATTGCCTTTGGTATTGTCGCCGCCGTCATACTGGCTGAAATTTCGGCCTCTGCCGCCACCCAAGCCGCCATGTTAGGCAGCTTATTTGTGCAGGCACTAAAGGCCGTGGCGCCCATTTTAGTGTTCGTGTTAGTCGCCAGTGCCATTGCCAATCAACGGGGCGCCAACAGCCAAATGCGCCCCATAGTCGGGCTTTATTTAGTGGGCACCTTAAGCGCCGCTTTTATCGCCGTGCTATTGAGCACCCTATTCCCCTCCACGCTGGCGCTGACCGTCACTGAACAGAGCTTGAATGCACCCCAGGGCATTGGCGAGGTGCTGCACACACTCGTTTTCAAATTGGTGGACAACCCCATCAATGCACTACTGACGGGCAACTTCATCGGCATTTTGGTGTGGGGCATAGCGCTGGGGTTAGGGTTGCGCCACGCACAGGAATCCACCAAGAGCAGCTTCGCCGATACCGCACATGCCGTTACCTACGTGGTGCGCTTTGTCATTCGCACGGCCCCGCTCGGTATCTTTGGTCTGGTGGCTGGCAATTTGGCCGAGGGCGGCTTGGGCGTGTTGGCCGGCTATGCACAAGTGCTCGCCGTATTGGTGGGCGCCATGCTCATCATGGCGCTGTTGGTGAACCCGGCCATCGTGTGGTTTAAATTGCGCACTAACCCCTACCCTCTGGTCTTTACCTGCCTAAGAGAAAGTGGCGTCACCGCCTTTTTTACCCGCAGCTCAGCAGCGAATATACCTGTTAATATGGCCCTGTGTGAGAAGTTAAAACTGGACGAAGATACCTATGCGGTGTCTATCCCACTGGGTGCCACCATCAACATGGCCGGTGCCGCTATCACCATCACCGTGCTGACTTTGGCCGCCGTGCACACCTTGGGCATTCAAGTTGACCTGCCCACCGCACTGCTGCTGAGTGTTATTGCTTCACTGTCGGCCTGTGGCGCCTCGGGCGTTGCCGGCGGGTCACTGCTGCTGATTCCTATGGCTTGCGGACTGTTTAACATTCCCGACGACATCGCCATGCAGGTAGTGGCGGTTGGCTTTGTGATCAGCGTGCTGCAAGACTCTGCCGAAACGGCGCTGAACTCCTCCACTGACGTGGTCTACACCGCGGCGGTGTGTAAAGCACAGACTGATTGATCGCAACTTACGTTACACCCGCTACCACCGTTTATCGCCAAAGGAATTGACGTGAAAGCTTCGAAATACCTAGGAATTTTTTGTTTAGCAGCCGCTTTGCCGGTGACCGCAGGCGCGCAGAATACAGGCGCGCTAACAACCGAAGACTGCTACCTCAAGGGGCTGTCGGACAAAGCCGAGTGCTTCACGTTACAGGTGCCTGAAAACCCTGCTGAGCCAAGCGGCACGCTACTGACGTTGCACGCGGCCCGGCTGCCCGCGCTAACGCCGAGTGAACTTCCACCGCTAGCGGTGCTGGCGGGCGGACCGGGTCAATCTGCCATTGAAATTGGTGGCGGCGTTGGCAAGGTTTTTCACGAGCTGTTGGCCGACCGCGATATCATATTTCTAGAGCAGCGCGGCACCGGCAACAGCAATGGCATTAAATGCGCATCGGAAGACGACGACCCCTACGAGGATCTTTATTCCGACGCGGAGAGCGAGAAACTTGTCGCACAATGTCTAGCGGATTTTGAGGGCGACCTGAGTCACTACAACACGCCCAATGCGATCCACGATTTCGCCGCCATGGTGCGGGCGCTCGGCTACCCCAAAGTGCATTTGTACGGTGGTTCATACGGTTCACGGGCGGCACTGGTATTCATGCGGCTGTATCCAGACATGATCGCAAGCACTGTGTTGGATGGAATGGCACCGGTACAAGTGGTGGTAGGCCCCTTCGCCCGCCACGGACAACGCGCGCTGGAGTTATTGTTTGACGAGTGCGAAACCACACCCAGTTGCCAACAGCGCTACCCAAACCTGCGCAGGGATTACTGGCAGCTATGGGCGGCGATTAAACAACGCAACGTGATTGCGGACATCTATCACCCCACCACTCTAGCGCCCCACAAACTGCGTCTTGACGGCACCAAATTTTTTCAGTTAACCCTGAGCTACTTGTACTCCCAAGAACAGCGCCAACTGCTCCCCTTTGCCATCGATGCCGCAGCAAAAGGTCATTGGCAACCTTTTGCGGGGTTAATCGCCGCGGGGGGTGATAACGGCATGTACACGGGTTTGACCACCAATATTTTATGTAATGAAGATATGCGCCGCGCCTCAACCGATCAATTGGCCGCCGATAGCCAGTCGATGTTTGGCGATGCATCAATAAGACTTTTACACGCCATGTGCGCGCACTGGCCAGGGCGCTACCAACTCGATAAGACACATTTTGAACCCGTCACCAGTGCCATTCCCACCTTGGCACTGTCTGGCAATCTCGATCCTGTGACGCCACCTGCCTGGGGTGATTCAACGGTGACACACCTCTCAAACGCCACCCACATTGTCGCTGAGCAAGCCGCGCACATTGTGGCCATGCGCGGTTGCGGACCAAAACTGGTTCGACAATTTTTGAATGACCCATCGGCGCCGCTCGAAAAAACAGACTGCTTGGCCGATCTGCCCAGCGTCACTTTTATGCGCTCTAACAATGCCCATTAGGGATATCGAACACGACGAAAAGGATTCCCCATGCTAGAGGTACGGCAACTCACTAAACATTTTGGCGACATCAAAGCGCTCGACCAACTCAGTTTTCGCGCAGAAGATGGACAAATAACCGGCATATTGGGCCCAAACGGCGCAGGTAAGACCACCGCCCTGCGCGTCCTGTACGGCTTGCTGAAGACAGAAACAGGCAGCGCGCAAGTCGATGACATCGACGTGGCCAAAGAGCCGCTGGCAGCGCGCAGAAAGCTGGGCGTATTTCCCGATAAATTTGGGCTCTACGAACGCCTAACGGCGTTCGAACAGATTGCCTACTTTGCGGGCCTACACGGGCTGACCGGCAACGCCGGCAAAGCTGCCACGCAGGCTATTATCGAAAAGTTATCGCTGCAAGACATTGCCCACCGTCGCACTCAAGGCTTTTCACAGGGCCAGCGAATGAAAGTGGTATTGGCGCAAGCGCTCGTGCACCAGCCTCAAAATTTTGTGCTGGACGAGCCCACGCGCGGATTGGACGTGATGAGTACGCGCATCCTGCGCCAACAATTGCGCGATCTGCGAGACGCGGGCCACTGCATATTATTTTCCAGTCACGTGATGCAAGAAGTAGCCGCGCTCTGTGACCAAGTGATCGTGGTCGCCCAAGGTCGCGTGGTGGCCGCGGGAACACCCGAACAACTCTGTGAGCAGACTGGGCAGACGCAACTTGAAGAGGCGTTTGTTGCTTTGATTGGCAGCGACGAGGGAATTGCCGCATGAATTCTGTATTTCAAACACTTTTATACAAAGAAATCATCGACGCCATGCGCGATCGGCGGGCACTCATGGGCGCGCTGCTTTACGCGTTATTTGGCCCAGTAATTTTGGCCTCGGCGCTCAATTTTGCCATTGCCAACAAAGAAGATGACAAAGCCATCTACATCGATATTAAAGGCGCGGAATATGCCCCCGTGTTGGTTGAAAAGCTCGCCCAACAGCATATTCTGCCACTGGGTTCCGGTGCCGCCGATGACGAAGAACGCTGGCGCGAGCAACCCATCACGCTAGAAATCCCCGAGACCTATCGGGCGAATATTGAACAGGCCAAAAAAGTCAGCCTAAGCCTGTGGATTAACACTGCCGAGGAAGGGCGCAACAGCGCCAATCAGCGCGTTAAGGCCGCGCTGCAGCAGTATGGCAATGAACTGGCTACCTACCGCTTGGTATTGCGCGGTATCGATCCGCATTTGTTAGCGCCCTACTCTGTGGACATAAAAGATCATGCCAGCGCGCAGGAAAAAAGTGGCATGGTAATGGGCATGTTGGCCGTGTTTGTGTTGATGAGTGTGTTCGTGGCCAGCACCAGCATCGCCATTGACACCTCCGCCGGCGAGCGCGAGCGCAACGCCTTGGAATTGATTTTGATCCAACCCATTACCACCACCCAGTTGATCGGCGCCAAATTAATCGCCGTCTCATTGCTGGGCAGCTTGGGGGCATTTTTAACCCTGTGCATGACCTCGCTGGTAATGGGTTTTGTCCCCCTCGCGAAAATGGGGATAGGTTTTGAACTCAACGCCCTCACCATAATCACCATTACGCTGGCGATGTTGCCGCTCGCAATTTTTGCCGCCGCCTTCCAACTTTTTTGCGCCTTCCAAGCCAAGAGTTTTAAAGAAGCGCAGTCCTATATATCGCTGACCATCATGGTGCCGCTTACCATTCCATTTGCAGTG
The DNA here is from genome assembly GCF_014192475.1 of Simiduia aestuariiviva. Lineage (GTDB taxonomy): Bacteria > Pseudomonadota > Gammaproteobacteria > Pseudomonadales > Cellvibrionaceae > Simiduia > Simiduia aestuariiviva. Next base: position 913,708 of record NZ_JACHXZ010000001.1, on the reverse strand, counting down.
CAATTTATGCCTCACAAGCCCGACTGGGTAAACTGGGTACCGGTGGCCAGCCAAAGCGGATTGATTGAAAGTATCGCCAAGGGCCAAGAAATTGACTGGCTTTCCATCGGCACAGGCGCAATGCTCACCTTGTTATTGGCCGCAATCTTGGCCGGCTGGTTGACGCGCACCCTAAAATCAGAAAAGGCAATTTTGGCACTGAGTTAATTGGCCGCAGCGGAGGCCAATATGTGACGTTAAAAACCCGCCCGTCTGACGCCTCTGTTGCCGATTTTTTGGCAGCCGTAGAGCATCCCACTCGGCGAGCGGATGCGCTGGTTTTATTGGCCCTGTTTGAACGCATTACTGGCGAGGCTGCGGTGCTTTGGGGCGAAACTATTGTCGGCTTCGGTGGCTATGACTACCAACGGCAGGGCGAAACACTGCAGTGGATGCAAACGGGATTCTCGCCACGCAAACAAAACCTGTCCATTTACGTCATGAACGGGTTTTCTGACTATACCGCTCAATTGGCCAAGCTCGGCAAGCACAAGACCTCTGTTTCGTGCCTCTATATCAATAAACTGGCCGATGTCGACCTGACCGTCTTGGAGGCCATCCTGGCGGATTCTTGGGCTAAGATGCGTGCCGGGCAGCGCATTTGTTGACTTCCTCACTGGGCAAAACCCCACCAATGGGATAGTGTTGACCCTTGTGCCGCCACCGTGTAGAGTGCGCGCCACATCAAGAGAGTGGCTGACGCCAACGCCAACCTGCCGAACCTGGCAAGGTGGTTCCCCCTAAAGCTGTTAGGCATTGGGGATGCGGTCGCCAGAGTATCCCGCCGGATACACTGCGACAACGAAGAGGATGCAAGCACCGCTTGCGCAATCGTCAGCCCTCAACAACGAGGGTTTTTTTATGTCCACTGCACTGCCATTCCGAATGTGATGCGCGATTTTGCACACAGCTCCTGACACATGTTTAAAGGCGATTCGGAATATTTACCATGACACTGCTTAACATCAATCAAATCCACATTCAGCGCCACGTGATTACCGATCACTTCGTGGGGCCGCAGCACCCTTATTTGGGGTTGTGTCGCAGTCGCTGCCACACGCTACTCAAGCGCGGCAACTGGCAACAAAAAGGCATTATGGAAGGCGACCACTACCTGTATGTGAGTCGTGCCTTTCAAGCAAAAGGTCGCGTAAAAGGTTTTTGCGTCAATCATTGGCAAATCAGCACGCGAACTTTCGTCAATCAAACATTCGTAACCGACTTAGGTTTGGCGCTAGTGCTCGCAAACAGTGCGGCACAAGGCTTGCGAATGCGACGCGCAATGCCCCAAGCCGCCTGATCTCTCAATGAACGGCGAACCATAAAAAAGCGCCCCGAAGGGCGCTCAAAATTAACTACGTAAGCAGGATTGAAACTTAGAACTCGTAACTTGCTTTCAAGTAGTAAAAACCACCACCGATCCCATAGGGCGACGTTTCGTAGTAAATACCACCGAGCACACTGTCATCTTCGCCCACGATTGAACCGTCGATCTTGGCTGCTTCCTGATCAAACAGATTCGAGGCACCCGCGGTAAACGAGAACTCTTGCGTTGCATGATAAGTGGCTTCCAAGTCTACCGTAAACGCTGTTCCGACTTGCTCGCCAAACCAATCAGCGTGGACACCCACGTACTCACCGTAATAGTTAGTACGTACAAAGGCGCTTACATTTTCCCATTTTTGCGACATGGTAAACGAAGCGCGATGCTCTGGCAGGCCGCGCTCTAAGCGAACGGCCTTACAGATTTCGCCTTTGTTACCGACAAAAGAACCGCCACACGAGGTGTCGCCACCCACAACTTCAGTGGTTGTCCAGTTATACGCCAAACTAAAGTCTGTGCCGCCACCGAACAGTTCCGCTCCGTAAGTTGCAACCACATCTAAACCGGTGGTTTCGGTATCGAAGTCGTTAGCAAAATAGTTGATCTGTCCGATCAGCTCTGGGTTGGGCACACCTGCTGCAGCCATTGCAGCACGTTGCGCAGTTGTTGGCGTTGCGTTATCTGTAAGCGCGATGCGATCAGTCACTTCAATGAAGTAAGCATCAACAGTTACATCGAGCCCACCGAAATTCATCACTAAACCAGTGGCAAAGTTTACTGATTCTTCAGGTTGCAGTTCGGCCTCGCCCAGTTTCGGTGCAGGCAAGGTTTGCGCCTGAGTCAACTGACCGCCAACAATGGAGGTTTGGGTGTTAACAACTGAGGCCTGACCCAGGGTTGGTGCACGGAAACCCGTACTGTGTGAACCACGCCATGCAATGTTATCGGACAGCTGCCAGTTAAAGACAACTTTGTAGTTGATAGTATCGCCAAAGGTATTGAAATTTTCGTAGCGCAGTGCACCGCCCAACATCAGGTCATCAGTTGTCTGGTTTTCCACGTCCAGATAGAGGGCATAGTTACTGCGCTCTGAAGTGCCGGCAGAATCAATGGAGAAGCCAGCAAATCCGTGGGAACCGATGTTAAAGCCCTGCTCGGCTAACGGACCAACCTGCCAAGACATGCCCTCACCGGCGACAATTTGAAAGGACTCTTCGCGATACTCAGTACCCATGGCAACACTGGTGTCACCCATTTGCTTTTGCAAATCAAAGTTGATGGTTTTTTCGAGCTGAATGTAGGCACCGGTATCAAAATTGCGTTTAGTGTCGGGGCCAAAGGACGGGTTGATGGTATTATTCAATCCAAATTCAGATTCGTTTCTGCCTACCGAACCGCTCAAATCGAAATTCCAATCTTCCAGGAAGCCAGATGAAAATTCGCCGCGACGACCCGCAGTGAACGATGTATCGGTAATATTGCCCACAAAGCGTGGCGTATAGCCACCGGGGATTATTTGCTTAAAGCCGAAACACACATCAGGGTTTAATGCATTAAATATCGCGTCATCCGCTGGGTCACCGGGGATCAAAGTATTCGGGCAATTACCCGACATATCATCGGTCATATCTGCGATTAAGCGGGCAGAGAAATCATCATCTTCATCACCGGGTGTACCGTTGTCATTGGTATAGGTGTAAACCCCACCGCGACCGTTGGGATTACGGTAGTAAAAACCGCCATCCACCTCGCGATTGGAGTAGTTACCGAAGGCATAAATCTCTGTGCCGTCTTTCAGGTCAATGCCAAAATTGGCAAACAACGTCATGTCATTTTCAATAATGGGTGAACCCCAGATTTGGGCTGGCACCGCTACCGCGGTATTACCTGCGTCAATCAATGCTTGCGCATCGGGGCGCTGAACCGAGCGCGAAGTGGCATCGGCATCTTTCATTTGGAAGCTGAGATTCAAGAAGCCTGAATCGGTCATTGCCATGCCGTAATTACCGGCAATTGTGGTGGTCTGACCGTCGCCCTCATAAAATTGACCGGTTTTAACTTCCAGCGCACCGCCTTCAGCATCGTCTTTTAATACGAAGTTCATAACACCGGCAATGGCGTCAGAACCGTACTGTGCCGCGGCACCGTCGCGCAATATTTCAACTTGCTTCAGCGCGATACTTGGAATTACCGAAATATCTGGACCTTGAGCACCATCGTTTAAGCCACCGCCCTGGAAAGCGATAACGGAAGCGCGGTGACGACGCTTGCCATTGAACAAAATTAAGGTGGAGTCAGAGGACAGACCACGCATGTTAACGGGGCGAATCATCGACGCGGCATCACTGATCGGTTGATCGTGCACATTGAAGGACGGTACCGAACCCTTCAGCATATCCAGCATGTCGCTGCTACCCGTCTGCGCGAGGTCTCTGGCGCTGATGACGTCAACCGGTACGGGAGACTCAGTGACCGAGCGCGGCTTGGTTCTCGAGCCAATAGTAACCACTTCTTCTAATAAATCTAAATCGTCCGATTGTGCAAAGGCCACCGGCATACCGAGGCTGCCCAACAGCGCAGCAGCAGAGATTGAAGTTACAATCTTTCTCTGAATCATCTTTGTGTCTCCCAAAGAACTTTTATTGATTATTTACGATTTGGTTATACCACCCGGTAAGGATAGACCAGCCCGTGCTAGGAGTACGTAAAAGCGTCAAAAAACCGCTATTGATTCAACGCACGCAGACGCAGAAAATTAAATTTTAATAACCCGGCGACACAAATCAGGAGAATTATTTTGAGTTAATCAAAATGTAAGGATAGACAGACTAAAAAGACCACTCTGCACGGATGTAGTAAAACGCGCCATTAATGCCGTAGGGCGACGCTTCCCAAGGGTATTTAAAGCTCCCCCCCGATATGGCCGCCAATAAACTGTCTTCCGAGAGACGCTTGGGATAAGTGTCGAGCAAATTGTTGCCACCTGCGGCCAGCGTGATGCCCGAATTAAAACTGTAGCTAATGTCGCCATCGAGCAGCCAAGCATTGCCCGAATGGTGCACAGAGTCTTGTACATTGGGCAAATCCACCCCCAAGCCACTCTCCGTGAAGTAGCTGGTACTCACCGAACCAAAGTGGTTGGCGCGCACGCCCACTGTCCACCCTAAATACTGCCAATCCACATTAATTAGCAGCCGACGACGCGGCTGCCCCTGCTCCACGAGCATGATTTGCGCGTCTGAAAATAACAAGCCTGGGGGAATATCCGCAGGCTCGGCCAGCGCCACCACTTCCGTGCTATTCAGGTGAGCCAAAAGCGCGACACCAGTCGATCCAAACCGGTGACTCCAGCGGTAGCGGGCAACCAAATCGAGACCGGTGGTGCGGGTGTCCATTGCGTTATACAGGAATTGGACGGCGCCCACATTGTGCGCCTGTTGTGCCAGCGCCTCGGTCAGCGCACAGGCGGAAGGGCAAGGCTCATCCTCCGCGGCAATCACATCGCTCAAGGCGATGGCATCGGCGACGTCGATCATGAAGGCGTCCAACGTTACCGACAATGCAGGCATTGGCTGCCAAACTAACCCCACACTCGTTTGGCGCGAGCGCTCAGCGGAAAGCGCAGGCACATTGAGGGCACTCAGCACCGGATTGCCCTCGGCGGCATGCAGGGTATTGGTTAATACATCGGGGCCAATGTTGGTGATAATGTGGGTGAAATTGGCCTGATTTATCCCCGGTGCTCTAAACCCTGTGGCCAAGGTGCCGCGCGCACTTAACTGTGGCGTCATCGACCACCGCATCGACACCTTGCCACTGAGATTGCTGCCCATGCGCTCATAGTGCTCCCACCGACTGGCCAGTGAGAGCGTCCAGGCAGCATTCACCTGCGCCTCGCTTTCAACGAACCAGGCCCCGCTTTGACGGGTATCAGCCGCAGCTAGACGGTAGCCAGGGTAGGCCTGCATGCCAGCCTGGGCTCGACTGCGCGGCTGCCCATCGCTGCACAGGAGTGCGCCCTGCTCATTTGGGCAGGGGTCTAACGGGCTGGGAATAAACAGGTCAAAGTTGTCGGTGGGGCCGTAGGCATAGGAGGCAAAGTCGCCTTCACTGATGCGGTAGTGTTCTCGCCGCATCTCAACGCCCAGCGTCACCAATAGTTCATCGATGCCGCTGGCCTCCACCAACCCAGACGCCACTGCACCATGCTGCCAATGGCTATAGCGCAATTCACCGTTATCGGCCTGTGTCGGGCTATCCGAGCCCAGCGACACATTGACGGAGTAGTCGGTGCCCTGCATGAAGCGGTTGGCGCCATAGCTCGTAAATAGATCTAAGTTCCACTGCTCGGTGAGCTGCCACTGCGCGCCCAACGTCAGCGCATCATCTTCTGTGCGCGTTGTTTGCAGAGGTAAAAAACCCAGCGGATCGAGCGCCGGCAGGTAGCGAGAACTCACGGGCGGCTCACCGGCAACAGCACCCGCACCGCGATAAAATCCGGCCGACAACCCTTCACGGCGAGAAACACCACCAAATGCATACAGCTCATATCGATCACTGCCCCGCCACTGACTGTTGGCAAACAGGCTATAGCTGGATTGCGCCGTATCGCCGATACGCATGCTTACGCGCGGCGGCGCAAAACGAGAATCAACGCCCGCGCGGTTTGTCGCACCTCGATCCTGCCCCTCCAAGGTGAGAAACACGCTACCCTCCTCACCCAGCGCCAGGCCGCCCGACAGGCTGGCGATAAGCGTCTCGCCATCACCTTGGGCGGTGTGTCCATATTGCGCATCCAGCTCAGGGGCTTGCTCGCCCTCCTTGAGCACCAAATTGAGCACTCCGGCAATGGCGTCGGAGCCGTATTGGGCGCTCGCGCCATCGCGCAACACCTCAATGCGCTCTAGAGCAGCGGTGGGAATGGCGTTCATGTCGGTGCCGGATGAACCTCGGCCGACCACCTGTTGAATATTGATTTGCGCCTGATGATGGCGGCGCTTGCCATCTACCATGACCAGTAATTGATCGGGGTTCATACCCCGTAACGTCGCGGGTCGCACTAAATCGGCACCGTCACTCACCATGGTGCGGGAATAATTGAAGGACGGGGCTTGGCTTTGCAATTGCTCACCCAGCGATGCGGGCGCCGCCCGCTCCAACAAGTAGCCCTGCACGATATCTATCGGCACGGTGGATTGCTGCAAGCGCCGATTTTTGGCGCGGGTGCCAATGGTCACCAGCTCTTCCATCACTGGCACCGGCAAGCTGGCCCCAGGCCGCGACGGGTCGCGCTGCTGATCGGCGGCTGGGCGCACCCTGCCCGTCACTGCGGTCTCAGAAGCCTGGGGCGCAATCAGAAAGATACCGGGTTCAAGTTGCTGCACCGTCAAAGGCAACCCCGACAATAAGCGCGCAAGGCCTTGCTCAGGCTCCAGTTCGGCTTCCAGCGCAGGCGCCTGTAGGCCTTCGAGCTCCGCTGGACGAAATACCAAGCGCAGGGTTTCCGATTGCTCTGCAAAGGCCAGCAACGAATCGGCTAAGGGTTGGGCGGGTATTGAAAATGCTTGCGGGGCGGCCAGCAGCGATTGCGGCGCCAACAGCGCCAAGACTAAGGCCAGAAACTGTGATGGGCGACATTTGAGGTAACGCTTTGTACGAAAACCTGCCACTGCGTACTTCTTTTGGTCTGTTTTTTTGATTGTTATACCAGACTTGGCGTTTACAGCGGTTGTGAATACCGCGAATGGCTCATTCTATCGGTTCGGCGTCACGATACAACAGGGTCAACAAGGGCGTTACGCGCACCGCCTTGATGGGAAAGCCGGCTTCCAACATAGTGACCGCACCGTCGGTATCACCAGTGGCGAAGGCGCCACCCACGCGCAATGCCGATAAATCCGTATCGGCGATAACCATACGGCGATAGCTGTAACGGTTCATTTCTTCTACAAACTCAGCCAGCGCTACATTGGTGAAATACAATCGCTGTTCGCGCCAACTCAAGGCCTTGCGCACCTCGTCGGCGCTGCGCTCAGTGACTAACCCCACCTGTTGCCCAAGCCGAATACTTTGCTGCGCACTGAGGCGCTTGGCTGCCGTTGCCGGCTGGTTAACATCCACCAACCCTTCAGTGACCAGTACTGATGTAGTCCCCGCTTGGGTGCGCACGCTAAATGCCGTACCCACTGCGCGCGCTTCACCCTGTGCGGTCTCCACAATAAAGGGGCGGTGCAGATTTTTGGCCACCTCCACAAACATCTCGCCCGACAAGAGCGTTAACCGGCGCTCCCGCTCGGTGAATTCGACGTCGATCTGAGTGCCGGCATTCATGGTAAGCCGGCTGCCATCCGCCAGTAGGTGGGTCTCCATCTCACCCACACCGGTGCGTAAATCCGGCTGCATCAACCAAAATACTGCCGCCAAGGCGGCAGCGGCCACACTGGCAGCGCGCGCCAAGGGCCAGCGGCGCCAAGGCGCCACGCGTGGCGCATCCAGTGCAATGGCTGCGCGCACCGGCAGACTTTGCGCGGTCTTGTCGGCCGCCAGGGCACAGGCTGCACCGGCCACCACATGCCAGTCAGCACGCGCCTGCTCAAACGCCAAGCGATGCTCTGCACTGGCGGTCAGCCACTGGCGCAGCAATGTCGATTCGGCATCGGACAAACCATCCACCTGGCGCTCAGCCCAAATACTGGCTTGCTGTGCGATGTCGGCATTGTGAACTAACTGGATCATAACATTGGGCACTGGCTGTAATTTCTAATGACTAGGGGCGCGCACTACTCTGCTTTGAGCAGGGTGCGACACTGACGCATGCCCGCAGCGACATGCTTCTCTACGGTACTTACGGATATCCCCAGCTTTTCCGCAATAGCTTTTTGCGAATATTGGTGGATTTTTCGCATCACAAAGACGCGCCGACACTGCGTAGGCAGCGATTCAATCACTTGATTCAATCGAGCCACGGCCTCTTGATCGATCACCTGCTGCTCAGGTGTGGGGGCGGCGTCCATTAACGCTTCAATATCCACCCCATCGTCCACCTCGCTCACCTTGTTGTGGCGGGCGCGATCGATCACCAAATTTCGAGCGATGGTAAATAGCAAGCTCCGGCCGCGCGCCAAATCCACGCGAGTGCCGTGCCGCTGGAAACGCTCAAATGTCTCCTGCAGCAAGTCCGCCACATCGTCATCATGACGCACGCGCGACCAGAGAAATCGCTTCAATAAAGCGGCATTCTGCTGAAATATGGCTGCTAGCTGCTGATCGTGAGTGGTGTTGCACTGCTGCTCGCGTTCAGAAGAGCCGCCTGTGTTTAAGGTAGGCTGCTGCAAAAGCACACTCTCTATGTTGAAACTGTCGTTTTTGTTAGAACTTATTGTTTTAGCGTTGGGGTTTCAGGGCTGACCACAATGGGCCAAACCACGCATAGACGGCCGTACCATAGCACGACTGCCGACGCTAAATCACCTGCCGCCAGCTTGCGCCAGTAGCCACTCACGAAACTGCGCAGCGGGGCCCTCTGCGGGCAAATCCAGATCGGCCACCAAAAAATAGCCACCCTCGCAGGGCAGGCGATCACCCAATTGAATCAAATCACCCTGCGCCAAACGATCTGCCACAAAATACCAAGGCAATACCGTAGCGCCCAAGCCCTGCAGTGCAGCCTGCAATAACAGCGGAAAGGTCTCGAGCCGCTGGCCGGGCAGGCGACCGATATCTGTTGCAGCCAAACCTGCCGCTCGCCACCAATAGCCCGTAGAGGACTCCGGACTGGTGTGGTGCAATAAGGGGTAATTGCGCAAATCTGCCGGCTTGTTAAGGGCGCCGTATTTGGCGACGAGCGCCGGTGTCGCCACGGCCACCAGCTCATCGCCCATGAGAAAATCGGCGTGCATGCCGGGCCACTGGCCCGAGCCAAACAAAATGGTGAGGTCGCACGCCACTTGCCGCTGATACAACTTATGAATATCTGTCATTAAATGCAGCGAAATATCCGGGTGGGAATCGGTAAAAGTGGCCAGCGATGGCAGTAGCCAACTGCTCGCCAGCGCCGGCTCGATACCGAGCACAATGTGATAGCCCGGCCTAAATTGGCGGATCTCTTCCGTTGCTTGCGCCAACAACTGCAACACCGGCGCCACCTGCTGGTAGTAGCGCTGACCCGCTGCGGTCAACTGCATGCGCTGGCGCACACGCTCAAACAGCGCTTGGCCCAGCAACTCTTCCAGTTGTTTGATCTGCCGACTGACCGCACTTTGCGTCAAACACAGGCGCTCGGCGGCTTTCGTCACATTGCCCGTCTCAACGGACATGGCAAAACATTGCAGACTCGCCGTAGATGGCAACTGGCCTCGCATCGCGCCTCACTTAATGCGGTTTCGGAATAGGTCGTTCAGACTAAATTGTTTTCATCGCGGTGGCTAGACAGTTTAAGCTGCGCGCTTTGGGGCATGGCGGCCCGAGCGCGCACGCGCTAGGCTTCGCCCCTAATGCCAGCCCGAATTAACCGTGCGATCGCGCGCAACCAACATGGCCAGCACCAGTAGAGATGTGAGGAATTACCATGAAAAATTACGACAGCTTTTACATCAACGGCACTTGGGTTAAAGCCCAGAGCAATGAAACCTTTGACGTAATCAACCCAGCCACAGAAGCCGTCGTGGCCCGCGTTCCCATGGGCTCCCCCGCCGATGTCGACGACGCCGTTGCGGCTGCACGCAAGGCCTTTCCCAGCTGGTCTAGCACCACTGCGCAAACCCGCTGTGACCTCATCAATAAAATTGCCTCACTGATGAAGGCGCGCGAAGCAGACTTAGTCGCCGCGGTCAGCGATGCCATGGGTTGCCCCCGTCACCTGACACCCGACCTCCAAGTAAAAGGCCCCACCTTTGCCATGGCGAATTTCGCCGAGCGCGCCTTTGTTATGGAGCAAACGCGCGAGGCCGGCAACTCACTGGTGGTTAAGGAGGCCGTGGGCGTGTGTGGGTTTATCAACCCTTGGAATTATCCATTGCACCAATTTGTTGGCAAGGTCGCGCCGGCATTGGCAGCGGGCTGCACAATTGTCATCAAACCCTCTGAGCAAACGCCCCTGCAAGATTTAATCATGGCGGAAATCATGCACGAAGCGGGCGTTCCCGCTGGCGTGTTTAATTTAGTCATTGGCGCAGGCCCCGTGGTGGGCGCTGCCATCAGCGCACACCCCGATGTTGACATGGTGTCGTTTACCGGCAGCACCCGCGCGGGCAAAATGATTGCCCAGTCCGCCGCCGAAACCGTCAAACGTGTAACGCAAGAACTGGGCGGCAAATCGCCCTACATCATCACCGACGACGCCGATCTCGAAGCGGCCGTTAAATATGGCATAGAAGATGTCATGATCAATTCAGGCCAAACCTGCACGGCACTAACGCGCATGTTCGTTCCCGCCAGTCGCTATGAGGAGGCGGTAGCCATTGCCAAAACGCACACCGAATCACTCACAGTGGGTGCCGGTGAGGATGCCTTTGTGGGCCCGATGTCTTCCGCCAGACAACTGGCTGTGGTCCAAAGTTACATTGAAAAAGGCATCGCCGAAGGTGCCCGCCTCGTCACCGGTGGCACCGGCAAACCCGATCACTTGCCAACGGGCTTCTACGCTAAACCCACGGTGTTCGCCGACGTCACCAATCAAATGACCATCGCCCGCGAGGAAATTTTTGGCCCGGTGTTGTGCATGATCGCCTACGACACACTGGCAGACGCCATAAGCATGGCGAATGACACGCCTTACGGCTTGTCGAGCGGCGTGTATGCAAATGATAAAGCAGCCGGCATTGCTATCGCTCGCCAAATTCGTGCGGGACAATGTTATGTCAATGGCGGCGCATTCAATTACCTAGCCCCCTTCGGCGGTTACAAACAGTCCGGTAATGGCCGTGAATTTGGCGACGAGGGCATGCACGAATTTATCGAAACAAAAGCCATGCAGTTATAAAGTTAATACTTAAGTACCAAGGCGGTCCTTGCGGCCGCCTCACTGCCATCAACAAAAAACACAAACTCCTTTCAAATTTCCACCCGACCCGCAAAAAAAGCGTAAAGCCTCTTTCTTTTAATAACCAAATGGCACTATAGTTTGGCGGCTTAATCCGTATATAGGTTATTAATAAGTTGCCGATATACCTTTCAGGTTTATCTCGACAAAACAGCCTAAAAATTAACCACAGTGACGCGAGTTACGGATTATAGTTAAAGTGAGTTGCTAACCGCATGGCGCGAACTATTGCTCTGCGGCGCTTAAATCATTATTTGTTGGCTAACGTCAGGTGGCGTTTATACTTTTAGTGAAAAAAGTGTTAAGTAACCTAGGTGATTTACCGATTTTTAGATATAAATCACACAATTGTACAAGCGCAGTTATACTTGGCTATTGTGCAGACCACCGCGAGGGGCATAATGGCCCACGCTCACAGCTGGTTAAGTGAGTCGTTAAAGGGATTACCTAAGTGAAATCTTGCCAGGGTGGCAAGGGTGTTGGTTTGCGTGAAGTAGCTTAATGACGAAGACACACAAGGTAGCCGTTTATGTTTGGTTTCATATCCGATTTTTTTTCTGGTCGTGACAACGTACAGAAAGAAGCCCCCAAACTGGCCGAGGCCCCCAAGGCTGGCGCCAATACTATCGCTTACGATCCCAATCTTATTGCGGCATTGGAAGCAGACCACTCCAAGCTTGTCGAACTCTACGGCAAGATGTGGGACGAGGGCTTCGAAAAGAAAAACTACGTCAAATTGGCGCGCACATTGGGTGAATTCAAATCACTCTTCCAAGGGCATCTGCTCAAGGAAAATGTGCGCTTTTACGTTTACCTAGAGCAGTCTCTAGGCAATGACAAACACACCCTAGCCGTGGTGAAAGAATTTAGATCCGACATGAACGACATTGCCAATGCCGTTATCGGCTTCTGCAAGCGCTATGGTAAAAGCCAATTTACGCCCGCCATGGAACTGCAGTTTAAAAAGGATTATACCGCCATCGGCGAAGCGCTTACCCGACGCGTACAATCTGAAGAGCGCGACCTGTATTCGCTTTATCGAGCTTAAGAATTGCCCCAGCACAGACTGGGGAGGTTTAGGCTTGAGACATAAAACAATAAATAAAGAAGGGAATCACACAAGCTGCTCTAACGGCGCGCGGGCTAACGCGCCGTTGCGTTTGGGCATTTTGTGGCCGTTAAGCCGCACTGGATCTAAAGCTTGGACACTCCAAATGAGTGGCCAGCTTTATTGCGCTCGACAATGTATTAAACCCGCGATCCAGTGAGGAAGATGAATAATTCGGCTGACACCACACAAAGGAATGACGTGAGTTCTGCAGTGCCGCACCGCCCCCGCAAGGCCGGACTTAACATTATTGTTGTCGGAACCGGCCCCGTGGGAATCCGCGCTGCCAGAATGCTAAAGGGGCAAAACCCCAGTCATCACCTGCTCGTCTTTGGCGAGGAGCCGGTCAGCCCATACAACCGCGTTCAATTATCCCTCTACTTATCGGGCGAAGTCCCTCGCGACGCACTGGACATCATGCCCGTTAGATCGGCCGAACCCGACCCTGAAATATTTGAAACCCATTACGGCCGCAAGATCACCCATATCGACCGCAAGGCGAGAACTGTCACAGACGACACAGGCCAACATTTTAGTTACGACAAACTGATTATCGCCACCGGATCGCGGGCCCGCCTGCCGGATATTCCTGGCAATTCACTACGCAATACATTTACGTTTCGCACACTCGATGACACAGAGGCTCTGTTGCAACGAAAGCGAGCCAGCCGGTCAGTCTACATAATTGGCTCCGGACCACTGGGTATTGAAGCGGCACTCGGCATGAAAACGCGCGACAACCGCGTCTACCTGCAAGCCCGCAACTATTTATTAGATGCAGCGTTAGACCAACGCGCCCAAGAAGTTTTAAGCGATAGCCTGCAAACTGCAGGTATTCAAGTGGTCAGCAACGACAACACCCGCGCCGTGCTTGGTCACGATAAAGTCATCGGCGTTGAGTTGGAGAGTGGCCGAATCATCGAGTGTGATACCGTGGTTTTCTGCACGGGCGTCGCGGCCAACACCGTACTGGCTCAGTCCTCAGGACTGGAAGTGGGCACCGGCATTCTCGTCAACGATGTCATGCAAACCAGCGACCCACACATTTACGCTGTGGGCGAGTGCTCCGAACACCGAGGTCGAACCTATGGTGTAGTGGCACCAGGCTTCGAACAAGTTAGCTCCATGATCACGCACATGAGTGGTCAACACATGCCCTACACCGGCAGCTCGGCCAATATCCAATTGAAGTTCGGTAGTCAATCAAGCGGGCTGATTGGCAATGTGCGCAACGTCAATTCCGATACTTACACGTACACCAATCGCTTAAAGGGAATCTACCGCAAACTTTTCCTAGAAGATCAGGCGCTCACCGGCTATATCCATATTGGCAGCTGGAGCGAACTGCCCTTGTTGCAGCAGGCGCAAGCGAGCGGCACGAAATTAAAACTAAAACAATTACAACAATTTGAAGAATCTGGTTTCTTGTGGGAAACCGAAAAGCCGCTACACATCAAAGACCAGCCTGATGATTACATTGTGTGTCTTTGTGAAAACGTGACCCGGGGTACCTTGTCAAAGGCCATGGAGGGCGGCAATCGCACTATGGACACACTCTGCTCGGCGACAAAGGCCGGCGTGACCTGCGGTTCGTGCAAACCCTTGCTGGCGGAAATGCTCGACGCACCCGCACCGAATTTGGTAATGCGTCATTACAAATCGATTTACTGGTATTCCGTCATCGCCATTGTATTGATGCTAGCAACGGTCTTTTTCAGGCCCATCGGCATAGGGGAAAGCACCCAACTCAGCTGGCAGCTCGAAAAACTGTGGTTTGATAATTTTTGGAAACAGGTCAGTGGCTACACGCTACTTTTCCTTAGCTTACTGGCCGGCGGATTGGGCATTCGCAAGCGCTGGAAGAAACTCAACTTTGGCCACCTCGACGATTGGCGCTACGTGCACTCCATCATCGGCGTGTTGGCGCTGGTTGTCCTTATGATTCATACCGGACTGCGCCTCGGCCACAACTTAAACTTTGTTTTGATGATGGTATTTCTAGCAGCCACGCTTACCGGTTCACTGGTAGGCGTATTTATGGCGAGAAATCACCATTGGACAGATTTAAAACTCCGGCGCCACCGGGCATGGTGGTCGCGCGTGCACTACACCTTATTGTGGATGCTACCCGCCCTCCTTTCTTATCACATCCTCGCCGTGTATTTCTTCTAACATGATTCATTATAATTTTAAATTTTGGCACTACGGCTTAGCAATTACTGCGGTATTGGCGGGAGCTCTCGGCTACAACTTAATTGAAGGTGACAAAACATTTTACATTTCTGGGCCACCAACTCACGGCCACCATCAAATTGAATTGGCGTGCACCAGCTGCCATGGCGATGCCTTTGACGATAGAGCAGTAATGCAAAACGCCTGTGAAAGCTGCCACCTAGACGCCCTCAATAAAACCAGCGACACCCATCCGCAATCTAAATTCACAGATCCCCGAAACGCGGAATTATTGCAAAATCTAGACGCCACGCAATGTGTCACATGCCACCGCGAACACAAACCCGAGATCACACGCCCGTACGGCGTCACCTTAGCTAAAGACTTTTGTGCGCATTGTCATCAGGAAATTGCTGAAGAGCGCGCAAGCCATGCAGAATTTGGTTTTGACACCTGTAGCAATTCAGGTTGTCACAACTACCACGACAACACCGCGCTCTATGAAAATTTTTTGCGCAAGCACGTAAAAGACCCTTCACTAAAGGACCGCGCAACTGTACCGGCCCTTTCAGGCATGGCACTCTGGCTTAAAGCCAATAAACAAGCGACGCCCCTGACGGCAGCCGATCAAGACGCACCGCAAGCCACGGCCGCGCACATTGCCCAGTGGGCCAACAGCCACCACGCCCAAGCCCAGGTCAACTGTACAGACTGTCACGCTCAACCTGAGTGGCAAGATCGCGGCTTAGCGGTAAGCGTGAACAGCTGTCAGCAATGCCACGAAAAACAAACGGATGGCTTTTTTGACGGCAAGCATGGCATGCGCCTGAACCCAGCCTTAGGCAATGCATTTAGTCCGATGAGCCCTGCACTGGCCACACTGCCAATGGATGCATCCGCCAAACATAAATCACTGACCTGTGTTAGCTGCCACGCCCCCCATGAACCAGACTTACAATTTGCCGCCACGGAAGCGTGCTTGGGTTGCCATCAGGATCAACACAGCAAAAACTTTAAACCTTCTGCACACGGGCAATCATGGGCTGCGGTAGAACAAGGTGAACTAGCACAGGAAGCTGCTGTCAGCTGTGCAACCTGCCACCTACCCCGCATCAAAAAAGGCCGTAAAGTCCATGTACAACACAATCAAAGTGCCACGCTACAACCGAATAGCAAAATGATTCGCACTGTGTGTACGCAATGCCACGGGGTCGAATTTACCCTTTCAGCATTGGCTGACCCTGAACTCATTAAAAACAATTTTTCCACCGCGCCCGCGAATCATCACACCAGCATGGATTTGGTACGCGACCGCATTCAACAACGCAAGAAAAAGTAACACATTTTATTTCACCCGAAAGGAGGCTACACCATGAAGCACACTATCGTCGCAACGGCACTGCTAGCCATTGGCCTGAGCAGCCTAGCCAATGCTGAAATTACGCCCCAACGAATGGCTGATGCCATCTATGCAGTTATTGAATCCGATCGCACCGTGTACACCCGCCAAGTGGTGAATCGCCTTCAAAATGAAGATGAAGTCATTACCGCTGAAGAGCACTGGAAAGAAGAGCAAGCACTGCCGCTGCCCGCGCAAATGTTGCGCATGGGCGCCGAGGGCGTCGCTAAGAAAAACGCGGGCTTCAGTTACGCGCTGTTATCTGAGTGGCCCATCAACAAACAGAATGCCCCTAAGACACCCATGGAAGAGGAAGGCTTAGTTTTTGTTCGTAAGAATTTGGGCAAAAATTTCTATGGCACTGAAACCTTAGGTGGCAAGCGCTATTTCACCGCGGTTTATGCGGATACAGCGGTGTCCGAAGCCTGTGTGAAGTGCCACAACGACCACCTAGACAGCCCAAAAACCGATTTTAAATTGGGCGACATCATGGGCGGCGTGGTCATGCGCATTCCACTGGACTAACTGTTAGACACTGCTACAGAGCGCTCGCGCTCTGTAGCATTCAATTTCCAACTCGCAACTCACGATTCCCAACTCCCAACTCAAAAGCTCAAGCAATAACCCACAGAGTTGGCCACTATAAACCGGCCGCTACACCACTAGATTGCCAAACGTCGACAAACCGTTGATGAAGCTGAGCTGCTTCACTTTGCTCATGGCAACGATGTCCGCCGCAAACCCTAACCCATACAATGATCCGCCCTTACCCGTGGCATAGGCCATGGAACCTTACCCATTGATCTATCGTCACGGCAGAAATTAAACCGCAGCCCTTGACGGCCCATAGCTCAAAGGCGACGAGACTTGTGACCACAACCCACCTCATAGTCACACTGTAGCCAGACACTGGCGTTTATGGCGCTAGCGCGATCACTTTTTATACACCGCAGATGGGAATTTACGCGACAAGCTGCTATATTGCCCGCCATATATAATAACCGGCACTAAAGTATTAGATACTGGCGCCCTCCAGGCCTGGCAATGCTCAGGAAGAGCACTCAATGACACACTACTATCTTCTGTATTTCGTCGTGGTCGGCGTATTTTTCGTGGAAGCCATCGCCTTTTATGCAGCCTGGCGACTCAATGAGTCCGAGTATGGCACGCGCGACTGGGCGATCTACGCGGCGATCATTGCCACCGGCACCGGCATCGTCAATGTCGGCTTTATGCTGAACTCGCACGTCGACCCCTTTGCCAAACAGCTCAGCGAGTCTCTCTGGTACCTGGGCACCGTTGCCAATGGCACCGCCTTTTACTTTCTCTGGCGTGGGGTCCGGCGATTTCTAGGCGAGCCCAAGATTCCCGGTGTCACAGCCTTCAACACCTTGCTAGTGTGTACTGTCGGTGTCACCGCTCACGGCGTATTTGGCCTGCCCAATAGTTGGTTGGCCATGCTGATCAGCATTATTATTGGCGCATTTTGCTCGTTGATTTTCCTTACTTTCCAGCGCAGCCATCACCTACACCATAGCCTGCGTGTGATCATGTTAATCACCTTTGGCTACATGGCTTTATTGTGGGGGGCTCGCGGCATTGCCATCTTTTTGGACCCCACGCGAGATCACCACGGGGCAGTGGATTCTGTGGTGATATACATGAGCATACTCGTGTCTATCCTCAACGCCTGCGGGCTCATTCTGCTTACCAATGAACGGCTACATCAGCGGCTGCGCACGCAAGCCACTCGCGACCCCCTGACGGGGCTGCTAAATCGGCGCGCATTCCTAGATATCAGTCAAAGCCTCATCGCACACGCCAATCGACACCAGCTCAATGTGGGCATTGCCCTGCTCGATTTAGATCACTTTAAGCGAGTGAACGATGAATACGGGCACTTAGCAGGTGACCACGCCTTGAAGCGCTTTGGCGAATTGGTGCGGCAATGTTTGCGCGAGGAAGACACCATTTGTCGGTATGGCGGTGAAGAATTTGTGGCGCTGCTTCCTGATGTCACGCCGGTGGAGCTGCGCAACATCATGGAGCGAATTCGCCGAGAAGTAGCACAACAGGCAGACCATGAATTGCCAACCACGGTGAGCATTGGTAGCTACTTGTGTGCGCCGGACAGCCTGCGACTGCAAGAGATGATCGCCACTGCAGACCGCGCGCTCTATTCAGCAAAACGCGCGGGCCGCAATCAGGTGGCCACGGCAGATCTTACAGACCCAAGTCCCGCTTAGCCTTACCAAAGGCCTCGATGGCCATGTCTAATTCTTCACGAGTGATGGCCGCCGACATCTGGGTGCGAATGCGCGCCTTGTCCTTGGGCACCACCGGATACGAGAAGGCAATGACATACACCCCGTATTCAAGCATTTTATCAGCCAGCGCCGCGGCCTTTTTCGCGTCGTATAACATCACCGGCACAATGGCGTGCTCGCCGGGCAACAAATCAAAACCGTGACGCTCTAAGCCTGCACGAAAGTAGGCCGTATTGTCTTTAAGCTGGCGACGAAGCGCGTCATCTTGCACCAATTCCATGGCCTTAATGGCGCCCGCCACAACAGGTGGCGCCACGGTGTTCGAGAACAAGTAGGGCCGTGAGCGTTGACGCAGCAACTCCACCACCTCTTTGCGGGCGCTGGTAAAGCCACCGGATGAGCCGCCTAACGCTTTACCCAAAGTACCGGTGATAATATCCACGCGGCCCATCACGCCACAGTGTTCGTGACTGCCCTTGCCTTTTTCGCCCACAAAACCAGTAGCGTGTGAATCGTCCACATGCACCAAGGCATTGTATTTCTCTGCCAATTCGCACACTTTTTGAAGATTGGCGATATAGCCATCCATCGAAAATACGCCATCGGTACTGATCAATTTAAAGCGCGCACCGTTTTTATCGGCTTCAATTAATTTCGCTTCAAGGTCTGCCATGTCGCTATTTTTAAAGCGATAGCGGCTCGCCTTGCACAGGCGCACGCCGTCGATGATCGACGCGTGATTTAATTCATCAGAAATGATGGCGTCTTCAGCTGTTAATAAGGTTTCAAACAAACCGCCATTGGCGTCAAAACAACTTGGGTAGAGGATGGTATCCTCCATGCCCAAAAACGCAGATATTTTACCTTCCAGGGATTTATGCAGCGATTGCGTACCGCAAATAAATCGCACCGACGCCATGCCGTAGCCCCACGCCTCAAGGCCCTCGGCACAGGCCTGCTTGATGTCTGGGTGCTGTGCAAGCCCTAAATAATTATTGGCGCAAAGGTTTAAAACCTTATCGCCTTTTACGGTGATCATCGCACCCTGCGGGCCTTCAATCTGGCGCTCGCTTTTATACAGGCCAGCGGCTTTGATTTCGTCTAGCTGTGACTGAAGATGCTGTTGAAATTTTCCGTACATAAACTCTCGCCTTCTAAATTTTTCGCACGCTGAATTAAATGCTGGTGATGGGATTACTCCCAGCTCAAAATAACCTTCGCGGCCTCGCCAGACTTCATCGCATCGAAGCCCTGCTGAAACTCTGTGTAATGCAAGCGGTGGGTAATTACCGGCGTAATATCCAAACCGGTTTCTACCATCACACTCATCTTGTACCAAGTTTCGTACATTTCGCGGCCGTAAATGCCTTTGATGGTCAGCATGTTAAAGATGACTTTGTTCCAATCGATGGCCGTGTCTTCGCCGGGAATACCGAGCATGGAAATCTTGCCACCATGGGCCATGTTATCCAGCATAGAGTTGAAGGCGGCCGGGCTGCCTGACATTTCCAAGCCCACATCAAAACCTTCACTCATGCCCAGCTGCGCAACCACATCTTCCAATTTCTCTTGGGTGACGTTCACGGTGCGCGTGGCGCCCAACTCTGCGGCTAACGCCAAGCGCTTTTCATTTAAGTCGGTGATGACGATATGGCGAGCGCCGGCATGACGACACACCGCCGCCGCCATAGCGCCAATGGGGCCAGCGCCCGTGATAAGCACATCTTCACCGAGCAGCGGCCACTGTAAGGCGGTGTGTACGGCATTGCCAAAGGGATCAAACAAGGCCGCCACATCCAAATCAATTCCAGGGCGATGCTCCCAGACGTTGGCCGCGGGCAGCGCCACATACTCGGCAAAGGCGCCGGGGCGATTGACGCCGATACCCGAGGTGTCGTTGCACAGGTGGCGACGACCCGCCATGCAGTTGCGGCAGTGGCCACACACCACATGGCCTTCGCCCGACACGATTTGGCCGGCTTCGAAATCCACCACATTGGTGCCCACCGAGACGATCTCACCGACAAATTCATGGCCGATCACCATGGGGGTCTTTATTGTCTTTTGCGCCCATTTATCCCAGTTATAGATGTGCAAATCGGTGCCACAAATGGCAGTCCGTTTTACTTTAATCAACACATCATTGGGGCCGACCTCCGGCTGCGGCACATCTTCGAGCCACAGTCCTTCTTTCGCTTCGCGTTTAACCAATGCTTTCATGGGATACTCCTGACAGACCTTACAGTGATAGGCCAAACCCGCCCACTTCACCAATGGGCGGAAACAATTCTTTAGGGTCCTATGACCCAACCGGGGTAAGCCGGTGGGCGGGAGATTAGCGAGAACATGGCCGCTGGTAACAGACCCGACAGTCAAATGACAATAATTTCACAAAAGCTGCAACATCGCGCAACAAATGAAAACCTTTACTGGCATTCAGGTCAGAACTATTGGCGCGCGCCGATGATGACATCACCCAATTCAAGTACCCGCTTATCGCGCGTCAGTGTCCCGAGGTCCGCGGTCTGCAAGAGCCGCCTGAAGGGCGTATCTGCCAACAACTCTGCCACGCGCGGGTGCGTTTTCACGCGCTCTATCCGATGGTAGGCATCCACCAGTTGCGCCGCCGTTTCGCGCTCCAACTGTTCGTCTGTCAACACTTCAAGTTCGCGTTGCAGTGCCCACAAGTCTTGCACGGGCGCCGTCGCGATCAACTGGTCAAAGGTGGGATCTTCCGTCAAGCCAAAGATGTCGCTCGCATCTAACAGCGCACGGGCGTCGGGCGAGCTCATTAGCGCATTGAATTCAGGCTGCACCGTGGTTTGCTGCAATAGCTTCACACCCTGCGCTGGAGACAACACAATGGCATTGATCAGCAGACTGACGGGTGACTCTGAGGGCGTGTCGAATGCGTCGGTTTCATAACCATAGTCAGACAGAGAATATTGGTTATTGAGCAAATTAGAAGGCCTTTTTGCCCCGTCGAAATCCGGCTTTACGCCCGCTAAAAATGCCACCAATGCCGCCATCACTGCACCGCCGAGCAGACCCACCAGCAACCCCATTACGCGCGACCCCCAGCCCAGCACTGGGATATCGTCCTCGGGTGTTTGGCGATCGAGATAGCGGGTCATAAGCGCACAGGCGCCCGAGTAGGCCAGCGCAAACATCAGCCCACCAAACACCAATTGGTGGAAATACAGCGGCCAATCAAACCATTGTTTGGTCAGCGACAACACCGGCGACAGCAAAGTCCCGGACACCACCAGTGCCAAAACCAACAGCTGCAGCCGAAATAAACTGCGTGAGAAACCCTGTAAAAAGCCACGCGCGCCCATGCCTAACACCAGCGCTACAGCCACCCAAAAAACCGGAGAATATGTCATAAATATCGGGCCTGTCCCTTACCCCACCTCTTGGCAGCTCCACCCTGAACTGCATAGTAAACTCATCACTTCACACCCGCTGACAAATGCCACCAAGCGCGAGTTAATTGCGGCAACTTGCACGCCGCTTAACGGCTAGTTACCCAAAGCACCTGCGCATCGTCTTTTGATACCGAAACCAAACAATGCCCCATGCGCGCGTCGTAATAAATGCTGTCGCCCTCAGCTAACTTCACTGGCTCGTAAAATTCGGTGTACACCTCGACCTGCCCCGCCAACACGAGCATGAATTCTTCGCCCTCGTGGCGCACCCAGTCTTCAAAATCGTCAAAGCTGCGAGCCCGCACCGTACACTTAAACGGCACCATCTTCTTGTCGCGCATTTGCGTGCACAACAGTTCGTGCTCATAGGTGGTCGTCGGGTGTGGCGTACCCTCATCTTTGCGCGTGATGTCGCGGCGCCCGTTGGCGGTTGGGCCATCTTGCGGCGGCACGAATAGCTGCGGGATATCGATACCCAAGCCCGCCGTCAACTTTTGCACAGCTTGGAAGGTGGGGGAGATTTGCTCGTTTTCAATCTTGGATAAGGTAGATCGTGCCAACCCCGTGAGTCGGCTAGCCTCTTCCAAGGTCAAATTATTGGCCAGGCGAATCTCTTTAAGGCGTTTACCAAGCTGCAACGGCTCCACAAATTTGCCGTCATCCTTGCGCGCCACCTCCAATACCGAGGGCTGTTCGCCAATCTTTGTGTCCTGTTCGCTCACGCTGGTCCCCTAAGGCCCTGTTTTATCAGGCTATAAACTGCTATGGGCTCGCCCCAAATCGGCTGCGATAGTACACGCGAACCCGTCTGGAAGCCACGGGCCACAAGGATACGCACAAAAGTTTCCTATAGGAAATTTAAATTGCTGATCAGGAAACCCCCTGCTACTATGCGCGCCTTAAATTCGGGCCGTCTGAGCCGCTCCATCGGCTGCTAGACTTGCCACTTTCTCCAGCTCTCGCGACAGGTAGATCCCATGACCAGCCGTATCCATCAGCTCGCTCACCACCAAGAATTCATCGGTCGCCACATCGGACCCAATACCCAAGACACCCAAGAGATGCTGAACGCCTTGGGCGTCGCCAGTATCGACGAGCTGATCGAGCAAACGATCCCCGCCAATATTCGTGGCAACACCGCCAGTGATTTGGGCGCGGCCGTGACCGAGGCTGAGGCGCTGAGTTACCTAAAAGACCTCGCCAGCCACAACAAGGTCTTTAAAACCTACATCGGCATGGGCTACCACGACACCCACGTGCCCCACGTGGTGCTGCGCAACGTGCTGGAAAACCCCGGCTGGTACACGGCCTATACGCCCTACCAGCCCGAGATTGCGCAAGGTCGATTGGAAGGCCTGTTGAATTTTCAGCAGATGATCATCGACCTGACCGGCATGGAACTGGCCAACGCCTCTATGCTGGACGAGGGCACGGCCGCCGCTGAAGCCATGGCCATGTGCAAGCGCCAAATGCGCAAGAACAAGTCCAACACTTTTTTCGTGGCCGACGACACCCACCCACAGACCATCGCCGTGATTCAAACCCGCGCGCACCATTTTGGTTTTGAGGTGGTGGTGGGCAACCCCGAAACAGATCTAGACAACCAAGATTACTTTGGCGCCCTGCTGCAATACCCCGGCACCACCGGTGAGGTAAAAGACCTAAGCGCCATCATCGACAAAATTCACGCCGCCGATGCGCTGGCCACCGTCGCCTGCGACCTGATGAGCCTGTTGCTGTACAAATCCCCCGGCGCCATGGGTGCCGACGTGGTAGTGGGCACCAACCAACGCTTTGGCGTACCCATGGGCTTTGGCGGCCCGCACGCCGGCTTCTTCGCCTTCCGCGACGCCTACAAGCGCTCAGCTCCCGGCCGTATCATCGGCGTGTCTGTCGACAGCCACGGCCGCACCGCACTGCGCATGGCCATGCAAACCCGCGAGCAACACATCCGCCGCGAAAAGGCCAACTCCAACATCTGTACGTCACAAGTGTTACTGGCATTGATGTCGGTGTTCTACGCCATCTACCACGGCCCAGAAGGTTTGAAGCGCATCGCCACGCGCATTCACCACCTGACCAACATGTTGGCCACCGGCCTGACCGAGGGCGGCTTTACACTGGCGCACGGCACCTGGTTTGACACCCTCACCGTGCAGGTGGGCGCCAATCAGCAAACCATTTACGACAAGGCCATTGCCGCCGAGATCAACCTGCGCAAGGTGGGCACCGACGGTCTCGGTATCAGCCTGAACGAAACCACCACCGCCGACGATTTGGCCGCGCTCTTGGCCGTGTTCGGCATCGACGCCGACATCGATGCACTGGACGCCAAGGCCACCAGCCCCATCACCGGCGAGCTGGAGCGCAAACTGCCCTACATGACCCACCCCGTGTTCAATAGCTATCACTCAGAAACAGAGATGTTGCGCTACTTGAAACGCTTGGAATCGCGCGATCTGGCGCTCAACCAAGCCATGATTCCCCTCGGTTCGTGCACCATGAAACTCAACGCCACCGCCGAGATGATTCCGGTCACCTGGCCCGAGTTTGGCAAGATGCACCCCTTCGCACCCATGGATCAGGCCAAAGGCTATAGCCAGCTGTTTGAAGAGTTGCAAGACATGCTCAAGGCCTGCACTGGCTACGACGCCATCTCGCTGCAACCCAACGCCGGTTCGCAAGGTGAATACGCGGGGCTCGTTGCCATCAAGAAGTTCCACGAAGCGAACGGCGAATTCGATCGCAACATCTGCTTGATCCCACAATCTGCCCACGGCACCAACCCCGCTACCGCCATGATGGTAAGCATGAAAGTGGTGGTGGTGAACTGTGACAAGCAGGGCAACGTCGATCTAGCCGACCTCAAAGCGAAAATCGATACCCACGGCAAACACATTGCCGCGCTGATGATTACCTACCCGTCTACCCACGGCGTGTTCGAAGAAGGCATCACAGATATTTGCGACATGGTGCACGCCATCGGCGCGCAGGTGTACATCGACGGCGCCAACATGAACGCACTGGTGGGGGTTGCAGCACCGGGCAAATTCGGTGGCGACGTATCGCACCTGAATTTGCACAAAACCTTCTGTATTCCACACGGCGGCGGCGGCCCAGGCATGGGCCCCATCGGTGTCGGCAAGCACTTGGAACCCTTCTTGGCGGGCCACCCAGTGCAACCCGTGCCCGGCACCGACCCCAACAACGGCACCATTTCAGCCGCGCCTTGGGGCTCGGCGTCGATTCTGCCCATCAGCTGGATGTACATCAAAATGATGGGCGCCGAAGGGATGAAGTCGGCCACCGAATACGCCATTTTGAACGCCAACTACGTGGCCAAAAAACTGGGTGAACACTTCCCCATTTTGTACAAAGGCAAAAACGGCTTTGTGGCGCACGAATGCTTGCTCGATTTGCGCCCCATGAAGGAGGCCAGCGGCGTCACTGAAGAAGACTTCGCCAAGCGTTTAATGGACTACGGTTTCCACGCACCCACCATGAGCTTTCCCGTGGCCGGCACGCTCATGATCGAGCCCACAGAGTCCGAAGCCAAAGTGGAATTGGATCGCTTTGTAGAAGCCATGATCAGTATTCGCAACGAAGTGGCGAAGGTGGAATCCGGCGAATACAGCGCCGACAACAACCCACTGGTCAAAGCGCCGCACACCCAAGACGATGTACTGGCCGCAGAGTGGGATCGCCCCTACTCCCGCGAAGTCGCCGTGCGCCCCACCGAGTTCCTAAAAGGCCACAAATACTGGCCCACGGTTAATCGCATCGACAACGTCTACGGTGATCGCAATTTAATCTGCACCTGCCCGAGTATTGAAAACTACCGGGAGGATTGATTGGTTCAGGCGAGTTAATCAATTGTGATTCAAATGGGCGCTTCGGCGCCCTTTTTTCATGGCCCTTAATGAAATCACCTTTCACCCAAATATTCACAAAGCAACATAATACGCACGTACCAACAATCGAAATTTTGCTATGTTGCGCATCAGCAAATGCTTATCATTCGGGCCGAAAGCACTAATCTCTAGCCAACTAGCCAAGCCGGTAAACCGATCAATTAGATACACACCAAAAGGAATCGACATGAACCAACAGGAAGTTTTGTCGCTGACTGCAAATCAATCTGAAGCCTATATATTCACCCTAGAGAGCCTTTATAAAAGAAGCGTCTGAGAAACTGGGGAAATCACTTGAAGACTTTGACGCTGGCACCGCAAAAACGTTAGGCGGACTCTATTCACCCGCTCAAGACCTTCTTTTAGTCACTAAAATAATGTCGGAATTAGGGATAAATGGGCAAGTCGTAACAAAGCGAATCAACAATAAAACCTACATTATCCTAAAAGGAAATCCCGGTTTACGTCAGGTACTAAGGGGCACAAGATATCTTGCGTCAAACCCTAAAATTATTAAATTTGCAATTGGTACACAGAGCGTTAATAGAACCATTGCAAAGGGTGGAATTGTAACTTTATTAATCACTATTCCTCTTTCGGTAGTAGATATCATTCTTCAGGACAGCGTAACTGTTGGCAAGATCGTTGGCACCATTTCAACAGACATTGCTAAAGTATTAGTTTCCGCTGGCATAGGGTCTCTAGCCGCTATGGCAATTGGCGCAGTAACAACCCTAGCAGCAGGCCCACTAATCGCAGCTATATTTGTCGGCATTGCCGCCTCAGTTGCCCTAGAAAGTCTTGATCAAAAATATGGTATTACAGACAAGCTTATCAAAGCTATCGATGATGAGTTGAACAGCCTTTACAACAAAACAATAGGCGAGTTTGTCAGGGGAATTCGGCAAATTGAAGCCGTACTCGAATACCAAATTAGAAATGGATTGCCCGTAGGAAGAGGAATCTTCTACTAAAATAGTAATGAATAAGAAACTGGCGCATTTTATATTACTTACCCTCGACATTGGTGCAATCCTTGGCGCCTACATTGCCTATCAACATGCTGTAAGCACGTTGTCGAGCATCAGCATGGGAATCGAAAAAATCGCCTTTGAAAGCTCAACTCTCTACTATTTTTTTGCGCTTATTATCCCAGCACTACACGCTACAGCACTCACCCATAACGATCACACAAAAAACACTAAACAGACAACCATAATAAATACCAGCTTAGCGATCATCGTATTAGTAATAATCTCAGGAAAACACATGGCGACCAACAATATAGAATCTGCACTGGCAAACGCCAACTACAAACCTTGCGAACATTTAAACAAAGGAAAATTCGAACGTGCCACATACAAAAAACAGTGCTAAGTTCGCAGCTTTACTATTGCTTATAATTAGCACCCCTACGCTTGCAGGCACTGAAGTAAATTGCAGGATCGATTCCGACAGCTTTTTAGAGCCTGGTTA
Source organism: Simiduia aestuariiviva (assembly GCF_014192475.1). GTDB lineage: Bacteria > Pseudomonadota > Gammaproteobacteria > Pseudomonadales > Cellvibrionaceae > Simiduia > Simiduia aestuariiviva. Next base: position 886,545 of record NZ_JACHXZ010000001.1, on the reverse strand, counting down.
CAAAGAAATCCAATCTGAAAGTGTCATGCTATCTGACGCACCTGGCATGCCTAATGGCCGTGGACAAATATATTCCTCTAAAAACTTCGACATTTTTGTCAGCACCTCTGGCTACACAAGAACCAGCGAAGGGATTACCCTAGGCACCTACGACATCCAGCTAGTTGACCGTTCAAAAAAACAATCAATGGCCGCAACATCTGCAAGCGATGGTCACAAAATGGCAGCACTAACTCTTACCGGAATGGATGATAAACAATCCCCTATTAGTCGTTTGATAGTTACTTGCTTTGGAACTACACCCCTCCAGTAAAGATGAAGCAAGCTCAGAGATCAAAGGCGCAGGCAGCCGGATGCCGCGCCTATATAACTTTCAAGGAGTCTGCTCCCTTAGGCGTGGCGAATACAGCGCCGAAAACAACCCACTGGTCAAAGCGCCGCACACCCAAGACGATGTACTGGCCACAGAGTGGGATCGCCCCTACTCCCGCGAAAAAGAGAAGTTAGCGCGCTTGCTTGGATGTTAACCCTTATGGCACAGATCGCGAAAAATCGATTAGGTGAACTCGGAATCACAACAGCGGGCGACAAACGCTTTCCAACTCGCGATGTCCGAACCCTCAGACTCATACAGGCTCAAGCCCAGTAAAAATTCTTGCTCGGCGCCATAGGGTCGGACCCACTTAACTTCGGTGATCAGGGTAAAACGTAATTGCTCGCCAGTAGCTGACTGGGTTTGAACACATGTGCGCAATATATTACCCGCCAATAATTCTCGATCAGCGATTACCCGCAATCCGTTCGCCGATAAATCAAGACTGCGCGTGATAATGATTTCCGGATCAGCCGCCAAGCCTGCGCTTGGTAGTTCGATAAACACCGTCATGGCGGTGCTCAAGCGAAACTCCTGACGCTGATCATTCTGGGCATCCGACATTAGCTTAATTCCTGCGTCAATTTATGCACTGGTTCGACGAAGGCCACGTATGACCTTGGCCAGCTGGTCTTCAAAGTTGTTGCCTTGATGTAAGAGCGAAAGCTCGCCAACGGCAAAGCGGTCAATGAGCTCTGCACGGGTGGTCTCGGCATGTTTTCGGTTCAGTTCATCTACGAATATATATTTGCCAACGCCACTCAATATCACCGACAACTTAATGCGCTGCTCGCTTTCATCCTTGTGCTCCAACAACCATGCTCCCACCTGCAAGGCCGCAACCTGCGCCTCCGCCTGCTGGGCGTTTTCTGTACGGGCTTTGGTCCTGGCCGCCGCTTGTGCCAATTGCTCATCGCGATCCTGTTGAGCTTTGGCTTCATTCAATGCCCGGGCTTCCGCCATGGCCTTGTGGGCCGAGAGCCGACGGGCTTCGAGTTCGTCTTTGGCCGCTTGATGCGCCGCTTGGCGGGCTTTGTTTAACGCTGCATTGGCCTGCGCCACACAGGGCTCAAGCCATCGGCGCAAAATATCACTGGGCGTTTGTCGATTGAGCTGTCGCCCGACACCGGTGGCTAAACAGGCAGCACATTCAGATTTATTTTGCGCAAAGGCTTTGCGTCCAAAGGCATCGACAAACAGAACCTGTTGCAGGTCTGGGCGGTTCAACGCCATTTGATAGGGCCTTACGCCCTCATCTTCACGCTCGAACAAAAACCAACTGCCCTCTTTGAACGCGCTCAATTGCTCCACCAGCGACGGTGTAATGGTGGCCGAACTTGCGGCTGCGGCGACGGCAAGTGGCGCCAGAGGTTCACAGGCCAGGTCTTCTTTTTTAATGGCCGCCATTAAATGCTCATTGAGCGATTCAACCCACTGCTCATAGGCTGCGGGATCGGCCGTAGCGATGGCCAGGCTCTGCTCAAGTTGGTCTAACAACGGTGGAATACGGCTGTAAAGCTGTTGATCAGCACCAGCTTGGTCACTGTCGACATCGCAGGAAAAACACTGCCCAAGCACGGGCAACATTTTTTCCCAAAGCGTCCAAAACGTGGCGACCTTATAGCGCGCGTCCCCGTGGGTGAGAATCAAATGCTGCAACTCACCCTGCAAAACTTCTTGCAAAGGCTTTACCAATGCAATCGGAAAGGGGCGCCCGGCAAGGTGCTTATTCAACAGTGCAACCACCTGACATTTAGCCGAGTGCAAACGCATATCACTTAATTCTGATTCGCATAGCCGCTCGGTCAGCAGCGCCGCCCGTGCCTGCTTGCGCTCGCCTAGCTGTAGCAGTTGCGTGACATGGGCAATACACTGGCTTGCAGCATCGCTCTCTGCCTGCGCCAACGCTGTAGGTGCGCACTCACACAAGCTGACCACAAGTGACTCACTCTCGCGGCTCGTTTTATCGGAATCTGGGCGCCAGAGAACACCGTATTCATGTAGCCAGCGGGCAAACTGCCACAGCCAATGGTCGTGCTGCACCACCAAAGCCTCATTGTTGGCCAGCGCCTGCATGAAATCTGCATGCAGCGGTTGAATCAACTGCCGACACCGCGCATCCAACCCGTGTGGACACAAGAGCGGCGCAAATAATTGGTCCGCCATGGCCGCGCGGTATTCAACAACGGTTAACCCGTGAATCTTGGCGAGCGTGGCCCACAGCTTGGCTAACTGTCCGACATCGCCAGCGAACATGGCCTCTAGTTCAAATCGCGCCATAGGCTAGGAGGGGTTCTTTGTGAATGAAGTTATTAATATAGCGAAGGGCTGCGGTTTGGGCTGGTATTTACCGCAAACTATCTACCAAGTTCCAGCACCAAGCCCATGGCCTTGGCATTAACTCGCTAGTTGAGGGCTCTTGAGCGCGATGAGCAGTTATCAAAACGTTGCGAAATCAGCAGAAACCGCAGCCCTCCCCGTGTCCGACAAGTTGAAATTATCCATATATATCATGAGCTTAGATAAAATTTCACGCCAAACATAGCGCAAGTCAACCGCGGCAAATCCCGCCCCCAGCTCGTCCTTCAATTTAGTGGCTTCAATGCCAATGAAATGAGGGGCAAATAGCAACTATACTGTGGTAATCGTACAAAAATTGAGCAGCGCAAAGCGGCCAATGAATGCAGGGTATAAATTGCCTATGAATGCGTCAGAAAGTGATAGCTCCGCCGCTGATTGCCTCGATCACCACCGGCAGGTGCTGCTCAGCCTAATGAGCAATGCCGATATCGGCTCGGCGGTCCTCTCGGATTCTGGCAACCTCATTAGCGCCAACCCAACACTTCAGCGCTGGGCGGGTATCGCCCCGTCCACCCAAGACCTCCCGTTTCATCAAGGGATCATGTCGCTACAGAAATCTTTAAGGAGCTTTAAAGCGCGCAAGTCGCTCTTGCACTTACTGTTTGAATTCCAAATTAATCGGGTAGGCCTAAAACATCCCTTAGAGGCACAGGGCATCCTCACACGTACCAAGCAAATCGCCTCACAACATGAATATGGTTTGATATGCTGGCTCAAACCTCGCACAAAGCCCACCGACAAGGCGGCCATCAACACCGCCCTCGACAAACTGCTTTACACGGTGCCGATTGGCATTATTAGCATTAATGGCGACTGGGAATGCGAGTTTATCAACGAGGAATTTTGTTTACTTACCGAACGAACTGAAACCGAATTGGCGGGCCGAAACTGGACCTCCATTTTTGCACACCACAACGATCGCCTGCAGACATTAGTGACCCAGGTGACATTAAAAGGCGCTGCCCGTATCGAAATAGTGGTAGATCACCCTGGCAGAAGAAAGAAAACCCTCGAACTCGACTTTAAGGCACACCTCAATCCCGACGGCAGTTTAAATCATGGCGTTGGCGCCTTGGTCGACGTCTCAGATCGCGTCGAACGACAGAACGATATTCACAGACTCGCCAACTTCGACCCCGTCACAGGTTTACACAACAGGCTTTCGATCCAGCACCAACTGGAGCGCTACATCGAAATCGCGCAGAAACTGAAACAACCCATACAGCTACTGTTTATCGACCTCGACAGTTTCAAAATCATCAATGACCTATATGGACATCAAGTCGGCGACAAGCTGCTCAAGGAGGTGGGCCAACGCATCACAGCCTGCGTGCGCGAGAGTGATATTGTCTCGCGCTTTGGCGGCGATGAATTTCTATTGCTCATTCCCGGCAATATTGACCACGCAACAGTAGACAACATTGCTGAAAACATTCTTGAAAAAGTAAGCCTTTCTTACCTTATAGAAGGATTAACGCTACACACAACGGCGAGTATTGGCATCGCAGATTACAGCCCGCTATTTAACGACAACAACACCCCGTGCGCGTCGCCCCAACTGATTATGGACGACATCATTCAGCGGGCCGACATTACACTTTATAGCGCCAAACAAAACGGGAAAAATCGGTTTGCGCGGTTCACCAGCGGCAACACACAAAAAATTACGGAGCTGTACAACATTCTACAGCGCCTCCCCGACGGTATTGCCAACTGTGAGTTCTCCATGAACTACCAGCCCATCATCCACGCGCGCACAGGGAAACTCGTTGCGATAGAGGCGCTTATCCGCTGGCACAACAAAGATCTGGGCTGGATTCCACCAGACAAGTTTATTCACATCGCTGAGGCACATGGAAAAATAACGCAGGTGCAATATTGCATGCTCAACTGCGTGTGCCAGGACTTACAGGAAATTAAGTTAAAGCTGCCTCAGACGGACTGCCCCATTAGAACAGCCATCAATTTGAGCGGCAGCCAAATAGCGGATATTGAGCACCTCAACCAATATTTGAGCACACTTGAAAATCAAGGGCTGTCACCCACAGAAATAACACTGGAAATTACCGAAAATATGCTCGTGGGTGACGCCAAAGAGATTGTCGAGTACCTCAATGAACTCATTCACCGTGGCTATGCCATTGCTTTAGACGATTTTGGCACAGGCTATTCTTCGCTAAGCTATTTAGCGCGAATCCCCATCAGCACGGTAAAGCTTGACAAAAGCTTTATCGATCCTATAGAAAACAACAAAGCCCAAATGTCGCTCGTCAGCGGGGTGTTACAACTGGCTCACTCGCTGGGCCTGAAGGTCGTTGCGGAGGGCGTTGAGCACGCCAGTCAACGCAACTTGCTGATCGACATGGGCTGCGATTATATACAGGGCTATCTGATTGCCAAGCCCATGGCGCCAGAAGAATTGATAAAATGGATTTCACTGCAAAATGAATAATAAAAAACTACAAGCGCACAATGACCTTAGTTCAAAAAATGCAAAATATGTGGTGGGAATAGGCAGCTCTGCGGGCAGCCTGAGTGCATTGAAAGATTTCTGTAAAGGGCTCAAAAAAGACACCAATGCCGCCTTTATTCTATTGCAGCATTTATCGCCTGATTTTAAAAGCATCATGGACGAAATCCTAGAAAAGCATTGCCCAATACCCATAAAACTGGCCCAAGACCTTCAAGTCATTGAGAAAAATACATTCTACATTTTGGAAGAGCGCAAATACCTGAGTCTGGGCGACGGCAAGATCATACTGTCCAACATACGCCCCGATAAACTGCATCACCCCATTAATTACTTCTTCAAATCACTCGCTGAGGAATACCAAAACAGGGCGTGCGGGGTGATCCTTTCAGGCACGGGCAACGACGGCATGGACGGCATGATAGCACTGCACAATGTCGGCGCAAAACTCTACTGCCAATCACCGGAAGACGCTGAGTTCGACGGTATGCCGCGCGCGGTTTTGGACACCGAATTAAACATTTTTTCCGCACCCGCCGATGAACTGGGCCGCAGCATTAGCGAGCATCTGCGCATGCGTGGCAACTCAGACGTCAATATCGTTAAAAATTCCAGCGACTTCAAAAACGCTGAGAAGATATTCGCGCTCATTAGAAATTCGTCCAATATTGATTTCAGCGAGTATAAAATCGGCACAGCAGAAAGACGCATTCAACACCGTATGGGCGTATTGGAAATCACCGACTTTTCCGATTACTACGATTACATATTGCGCGAAGAGAAAGAAGTGGCCCTGCTTGCTAAAGACATGTTGATTGGAGTCACACAGTTTTTTCGAGATCGAGAAGTATGGGATCAGCTGTTGGAACACACCATCAAACCACTGATTCTCGAAAAGCCGGACGGTGAAACCATTCGCGTATGGGTGCCAGGCTGTGCCAGTGGCGAAGAAGCCTACACCCTTAGCATGTTGTTTGAGTACGCCCAAGAACAACTGAATGTCACCCGAGAAGTCCGTATTTTCGGGTCAGATGTGGGGCGCGCGGGCTATCGGGATTCACTCACCGGCGCCTATGACATCAGTGTAGAAAAAGACATTCCAAAGCCTTTTCTCGAACGCTACTTCGACCGCATTGACAATAAACTGATCCTCGATGAAAAAGTGCAAGCCAATGTTGTATTCACCACTCACAATGTTGCCTTCGATCCGCCCTTTTCCAACATGGATTTAGTGAGTTGTCGCAATCTTCTCATCTACTTTCAACCCAGCGCCCAAAAACGCATCATTTCATATTTTCACTTCTCCCTAAGATCCAATGGATTTTTACTGTTGGGGTTTGCTGAGTCGATCGGTGCATTATCTGACTACTATCACACCATTGACTCTCATTACCGAATCTATCAGAAGAACAGCGATACGCGCATATCACTTACCGATGCGGGCTTTAACAATAATACGCTGGCAGACCAGCGACATACGATGGAACAATCTGCGCGGATCAAAAACTACCTTAAAACGTCTGATTATTCGCTCGCAGAAAAGTCAAACATATCACGCTGCAAAGATATTATCGTAAACGCCTATGCGCCGCCTAGTTTTGTAATTGACACATTACACAACGTCGTTTACAGCTTTGGCAACACAGAGCCCTTCTCGCAAAAATTGAAACCAGGCGTAAGCTCGCTCCACATCATGTCGCAGCTGCACCAAGACGTTGCCTCGGTAGTCAATACGTTACTTAAAAAGCTTGATGCTACGCGCAAACCTGTTCGTGTCGAGAATGTTATTTTGCTTCCGGAAAACCTGAAGGTAACTGTCGAAGCAAGCTGCTTGGAAAACAACACCACCCATCAAATAGACAACTATATTGTCAGTGTTGTTACCCAGACTACAGTCAGTGCTGAGGAGACTGCCGAAGAGCGCGACTACCGACGAAACAGTTTATTGAACCAGCAAATATCACGGCTTGATGCCGCATTATTAGACGCACGGGAAATATTAACGGAACGCCAACACGACATAGAAACGTTGGCAGAAGAACTGCAATGTTCGAATGAAGAATTAATGGCAGCCAACGAGGAGTTACAATCCAGCAATGAAGAATTGCAATCGGTCAACGAAGAATTGTTTACCGTCAACAGTGAATATCAGGAGAAAATCAAAGAACTTGAGTCGGCGAATTTCGATCTCGACAACCTTTTGAAATACACCGAAATGGGGGTCATCTACTTAGACACCAACTCACTTATTCGCCGCTTTACTCCTAAGGCCCGGGAATACGTGAAGGTACTGCCGCTCGACCTTAATCGCCCATTCACCGACCTGTCACTCACCTTTGATTGTGACAAACTCCATGATCTCATCAATCAAGCAAGTATAGAAAAACGCAAAATAAGCCACCGCATTCAAAACACCGCAGGGCCTGGCATTGGCATTTCGATCAATCCCTACCTCGATAAATACGACAACCTAGAGGGCATCATCCTCATATTCCAACACCATGAAACCTAACACTTAGGTTTCTACCCATTCTGCGGCCCACAGGCGTCGCCTACCGATGCCTAACCGCCGTTAACCGAAATCCGGTCCATTCCCCCCGTTGGGTTGCTTAGTATACAGCTGACCAACTGACTTATACCCAACGGAGCAACCCAATGAACCAACCATCACAAGATCAAATTTTCGCCAACATGACCAACGGCCCCACCTGGATTCGGCTTGTCTACATGGTCATCTACGGTATTATCCTTCACCTTGCAGGCATGTTGATGTGGATACTTTGCAGCGTCCAATTTATATTTACCCTGCTATTCGGGCAGGACAATGAAAATATCCGCAAGATGTGCGCAACTATTACCCAGTACATTCAAGAAGCACTCACCTTTGTGAGCTATAACGGCGACGCTAAGCCATTTCCCTTTTGTGACAATACACAGGCAAAAACAGAGGAAAGCACAAACAGCACCACGCACACTGCGGCAGATAGCGACATTATCGATGGAAGTATCGAAGAGCCCGAGACAGCGGCAGAGGAAGGCGCTAAACAACCCTCCACTGGCACCTCAGAATCAGAGCAAGACAACACGGATTCGCGCCCATAGCGCGATTTCCGGCATAACTGACACATATACAGCACTCTTGAGAGACCCGATATGAGTAAGCACAACGACAATATGACGCCACGCACACTGTTTGGCATTGGTTTAGTGGCCTTCGCAGTGTTGCTGTTTCTCAACAATATCGGGATTCCCTTTCTGGGTTTGGTCCTGAAAAACTGGCCGGTACTGCTCATTATTGCGGGTGCCGTCCAACTGTACGGTCGCCGTGAAAAGGAGGGAACAGAAACCCGCTGTCGCCAATATTTGCCCCATACCTTAATCGGACTGGGCGTGCTGTTCCAACTCGCAAACTGGCACATTCTTAACTTCAGTATCAGTGCGCTGATAATTCCCATCATTTTACTAATTGCCGGAATAAACTTAATCCGCCAGAAGGCCAGCAGTGGCCCGAAGGGCGATAGCGATACCTCCACCATAGGCATTGTCATCGATGGTGAACTGGACCAAGAACAACCGGGTACGACTTCCGAACAACCTGGTGACACCAAAATAGATGTATTTACCATATTAGGTGGCGGCAATTTTTCCACCCGCTCTAAACGACTAACAGGTGGCAGCGTCATCGCTATTTTAGGGGGCGCCGAGGTAGATATTCGAGAAGCCGACAGCAAAAATGGGGCTATCGAAATTGATGTGCTCGCTTTTATGGGGGGTGCAGAAATCAAGGTGCCCGCCCACTTCAACGTCACCGTGAAGGTTTTGCCAATGCTGGGCGGTGTCACGAACAAAACCACTTGTCTTGCAGACAAGCTGGGGATGCCCGAAAAACATTTGGTGATTACGGGCATGGTTTTGCTTGGCGGCCTAGAAATAACTAACTAAAACAACAATAAGCTAAGTATATGCACCCTTTCTTTGGTTCCAATCGAAGCCTTATGACGCTTTTTGTCGTTTGGTCAACAATCTGCATTAGCATAGCGGCAATGTTAATCCAGCTTGCCGAACCGTTTCAAATTGTCAGTCCGATCAGTTCAATTAGCTTACTGACAATTCCCTGGTACTTCTTCCTCTTGTTTTTTTGCATTTCCAACTACTACCTGTGCGTCCGCCTACCAGCGAACAGGTACACGGCACTGCAACTGCTGGCTATCCACAGTTTGGCAGCTGCCATCACGATTGGACTATGGATGCTACTGGGTTGGAGCTGGGCGCGCGCACTGGCTGAATTAAATACCTACGAACCCAGTGTGGTATACGCACAGAGTCAGATGATTAACACTATTATTGGCCTGCTGCTGTACGGTATTTGGGTGTTGATTCACTACACCTACTTAATGGCGAAAGGCGACCATACAGAAAATGCGGATGCACTCGCGCAAAAGTTGCTTATCAGCAACATTGAACTGCAAACCATCAAAGCGAGCGTACACCCACACTTTATGTACAACAGCTTGAATATGCTGGCCAATTTATCAATTATCGCGCCCGATAAAATTCACGATAAATGTGTTCAAATGTCTGAGTTTTTACGCTACAGCGTGAACTATTCCAAGAATGAGCTGGTCACCATTGAAGAAGAGTTGAATCACGTCAAAAACTACCTCGCCATTGAGCGAGAGCGGTTCGGTGAGGGTCTTGAAGTATTCATCGAGGTGGACAACAACGCGCTCGGCCAGCCGGCCATGCCCCTATTGCTATTTCCCCTCATTGAAAACGCCATCAAACATGGCATTCAATCCCACGCTGGTGCCGGTTTCATCAAAATATCGATTAAACAAAACCAAAACAGCATTGATTTGTGTGTAAGCAATAGCTACGACCCCACCGGCAACAAAGCTCAGAGCACCAAACACGGGCTCGCGTCTTTGAAGAAGCGATTGCAAAGTTACTATGGGCCCGGGTCGCGCTTTAACGCCGAGCAAACCGACGAGGTTTACAGCGTCGCACTGTCACTGCCCTTTCTTACGCGCGCTACCGCCCTACCCCAGAGAAAATGATTATGGAATCGCCAGAACACATTAGTGCCATTATCGTGGATGATGAATCGCACGCTCGCCAAGCACTGAAAACGCTGCTGAATGCGCACCCCAACATACAGGTGCTGGCTGAATGTGAAAATGGCATAAGCGCCGTCAAAGCGGTGAATGATTTAAACCCACAAGTGATGTTTTTGGATATAAACATGCCAAAACTGGATGGCTTTGATGTCTTGGAGCTGCTGGGGGATACCGCACCGTTAACGGTGTTCATCACGGCTCACAACGACTATGCCATTCAAGCATTTGAAAAGAATGCCGTTGACTATCTCCTGAAGCCGGTCAACAAAGACCGATTACTACAGAGTGTTGAACGTATCGCGCAAAGAGTCGCCCACGAAACACCGGCGCAATACCAAGCCCAGCAGCAATCAGCGGCGCAGCAAATGAATCAACCCGGCGCGCCCATCCAGCGAATTTTAGTGCGCGATAAAGGCGATGTGTATGTCATTGCAACCAAAGACATCACCGCCATTGAGGCCGCAGACGACTATGTCGTTATCCACACGCCAGAAGCCAGCCACATCAAGCAAGAGCGACTTTCAAAGTTGGAAGACCAGTTAGACAGCCAGCAATTTTGCCGAATTCATCGGTCTACCTTAATCAATCTTGATTTTTTACAGGGCATAGAAACAGAGGCAAAAGAAACGCGCTTTGCGGTCATGAAAAGTGACAACAACAATCCCAAACAATACGCCATCAGCCGCAGCGGCTACAGCAAGTTGATTGAATTACTGTAACGCTAGCTATCGGGATTTTGGAGCCATGGATTATCGGCATTAAAGGTCGAAACGTAGAGCGCCTCAACCTTTTCGCGCGCCCAGGGCGTTTTACGCAGAAATTTCAGACTTGATTTTATTGAGGGTTCAGACTTAAAGCAGTTGATGTTGATGCGCGCACTAAGTCCGGCCCAGCCATAATGGGCCTGCAACCGTTCAACAATGTGCGCCAGTGTTTTACCGTGCAGTGGGTTATTCGCTTGAGTCATAGCTAAATCTTTTAAGGTTCAATTTTGCCTGCTAACGCAAAGCCCCTGCATTAGGGCTTTGCGCCACAGCATGTAGCCGCGCAACCGCTATAGGGCTTGCACCTTAAACGCGCCCACCTCCACTGACACCACCGTCACACGACTACCTTTGGCAAGAGATTCAATACCTGCATCCAGTTCGACACGCCATTGAATTCCCGAGTATTGCAGCGTTCCCGGCTGGCTCTGCGTTACGTCCTCAGACAGCACAAACTCGTGCCCGACGAAGTCGCTACTGTTGTCTTTTTCAATGGGTTTGTTGCCTTGCAGGTTGCGCAGCGGTTGCCATAACACCACCGCAGAAAGGCCTGAACTGATGCCAGTGCAGGAAATACCCGCAACCCAAGTTTCTGGCAACACGCCGACAAACATCAAGCCGCCGGTAATCAGAGCACCAAGCCCGGCAAACAAAAACACACCAGCCGCAAATCCCACTAGCACTTCTAAAACCAGCAGTGCAAATCCTGCGACCAACCAGAATTCTGTTTGGTGTTGATTGATGTATTCAACCATAGAGATGCCTCGCGTTTAGCTGGGAGTTTTAGGACTGTTAAGGGTACCGATGATGGTCATAGCCTCGGCAACTACGCTGGCTGCACTGCTGCTGCCATCGGGCAATAACACCACGGTAGAATCTTTTGCGATAGCACGCTTGGCATCGATGGCCTTGTCGGCAAGATCCAACTGAATGGCTTTTTGCCCCTCAGTGGTGGCCGCGACCCGGCCAACCGTATCGAGGGCTTTCGCTTTTGCATCGGCCACTGCAATAATTGCCTTCGCCTCACCTTCAGCACGCAAAATTTGCTCTTCTTTGTCAGCTTCAGCTGCCAGTACCTGGGCCTGTTTATCACCCTCTGCCACGTTGATGGCAGACTGCCGATGACCCTCAGATTCCAAGATGGTCGCGCGCTTCTCGCGCTCGGCTTTCATCTGGCGCTCCATTGCATCCAAAATGGTGCGCGGCGGCTCGATGTCTTTGATCTCATACCGCATCACCTGCACGCCCCAAGGTTCAGACGCCGCATTAATGGCATTGACGATATTGATGTTTAGACTTTCGCGCTCTTCAAAGGTTTTATCCAAATCAATTTTACCGATCTCACTGCGCATGGTGGTCTGTGCCAATTGGGTTACGGCATACACGTAATTGTCGACACCGTAGGAGGCCTTGTAGGGATCCAACAGCTTGAGGTAGAGCACGCCGTCCACTACCAAAGAAATGTTGTCTTTGGTGATCGCCGCTTGGCTGGGCACATCGTAGGCATGCTCTTTCAATGATTGGTTGTAGGCGACCCGATCAAAAATTGGCATCAGCCAGTTCAAACCAGCCACCATGGTTTTGTGATAGCGCCCAAAACGTTCGACCACATAAGCATGATTTTGCGGTACAAACTTGATGGATGACTTAAGTACGATAAAGACCAAAACGGCCAATCCCGTCCAAAAGCTAAAAATGATATTTAATAATTCTTCGCTCATGAGCACTCCTTAACGAATATTCCTTGTTGTTTTATGTTTGTTCTTACCTGCCTGCGGCGCTAGTGGAACTAAATCGCGCAAGCTATGCCTAATCATACCGACATATTGACTGCCTGTGTGCGCAATTTAGGGTCATGTCCACAGCACACAAGGCGGTTTGACAGGCACTTGGCTCCGCTCAACCCAGCGAGCGCCACGCACGCTTGAATGTCGCAGACGCGCCGCGCAAGATACGCGCTTTAACAAATACGACAAAACAAAGATAAGGGAAGACTTATGCGATATCGCATGCAGTTAGTCGCCACGGGGTTTTTATTGGCATGGTCGCAGGTTAATTTCGCACAAAGTTTTGAGGAACATCGCATCGAGGCGCCAGGGCCGCTGATTCAGCCTGCCCAAACAGCCGATTTACTGCCGGGCGGAGGCCACGAGCTGATACTGTTTACCCAGTCAAACAATGCGCGCCAATTGCACATCTATCAATGGCAAGGCGACAGTTTCAGCCAGGCCGCTCACGTAGCAATTGCGCCAGAATACTTCAGTTACGACATCTCTGAACCCAATGATCAAGGCGCACAGTCGCTGTTTTTTCTCGCCGCCGATTCCTTGGCCCAACTCGTTGTCAACGGCGCTAGCGCAGCACTGGAACAGCGCGCAGCTGTGCGATCGTTGGTGCGCGAAACCCAACCCTCGTTCATCTACAGAGATGCGTTTCTACAACCCCTACAGGGCAAGAATCAAAACGCAGCGGTGATCGCCGACTTTGATCAGTTGCACGTTATCACCCACCTCGGCACCGCACAGCAACGCCAACACACGCTGCCCATTGGCCCACAAATCATCATGGATAATCGAGGCGCCCGCTATACTCCCGCGCCAATCTATACCGCCGATATCAACGGTGACCACCGACAAGACCTAATCCGGCCCCAAGAGGGCCAACTTCACCCGTTCCTGCAGCAGGAGGACGGCACCTTCAGCGCCGGAGCACCCCTGGCAATCGCACCCGATATCAGCGGTGTCGATTGGTGGTACAAGCGCGATATCAATGGCCAAGAACTCGATCAAAGCAACCTCACCTACCGCAAGCTTGAGCGGCTGCAAGATATCAACAATGATGGCCGCCCCGACATGATCGTGCGCTACACCCGCAGTCAAGGGGTTCTCGACCGCGTCAATGATTATGAGATTTATCTGGGCCAAGCGGCCTCAAGCGCAGAACCAGGCGCACCGGTGCAGTTCCATCGCCTGCCCGACTCCACGATTAAAGCCGAGGGCACCCTCACCGGGCTCAACATTATCGACATGCACGGCGACCAGCGCCCAGAAATTCTACTCTCGCGCTTCAACATCGGCATCACGCAAATTATTGGCGCGCTGCTCTCGGGCAGCATTGATCAGCAGGTGTACCTCTTTGCACAGGATGAGCAAGGCCATTTCGGTGCCAAGCCTGCCGCCAAAGAGCAGGTAGCTCTCAAATTTAGCCTTACCTCCGGCCGCTCGGGCAGCGCCATTACTCTGCTGGCAGACATCACCGGCGATGATGTGCAAGACCTCGTGTTGTCCAAAAGCGGCCATACGCTCGAAATCTACCCCGGCAACCGCACCGAAAAACTGATCGCTAAGAAGCCCTTGGCGTATAAAACCACATTGCCCGAAGACGGCAGCCACGTGCGCGCAGCGGATCTCAACAACGATGCTAAGGCCGATCTAGTACTCGGCTATGGGAAATTAGATAGTCCTGAACTATCCAATACAATATTGCTTCTTATAACTAAATGACTGTTTAACGCGGCGGAATAGCTGGCCTTACCGGTAATTTTCGCCGCCGAAAGCAATATTTAATCATCCGTCTAAATTGCCCCGCACAAACGGCATGCCTTGACTAAACTGAGTGCATCACTCAGCAAAGCCGAGGCAGACGCCGTTACATGCCCGTACACCGCCACCACGTACCCAGTTATTGGCCACGTTTTATCGCGATCACAAGCTGCCTCGCCCTGCTGGGTTGGCTCGGCAATTACACGTCTCTGCCACTGCTGTTTGGCATAGACTTTATTTTTGGATCAATTGCCAGTTTCGTTGCCCTTGCGCTGCTCGGGCCCCGCTCAGCCATCATCGTCGCGCTGATTGCATCCAGCTATACGTGGTTGCTTTGGAATCACCCCTATGCCATTGCCATTTTTGGGGCAGAAGTGGCCTTTGTGGCGCTCTGGCACCATCTGCGACCGCAACACAATCTCGTGTATGCAGACGTCTGCTATTGGCTGCTATTGGGCATCCCGCTGGTGCTGTTCTTCTATCAGTATTTCCTGAATGTTGGATTCGAACAGTCTGTATTTATCGGCACCAAACAAGCCATGAATGGCGTATTCAATCTACTGTGCGCCAACCTACTGGTACTGGCCGCGCGCAGCGTAGACTTCAAGGGGCTGCAAGCTTCGAGATTTTGCCAGCTAAGCATTCGGAATCTGACCTTTAATCTCGTTCTCGGCGTGGTGCTGTTGGTTGGCACAACACCGATCATTATCTATCAATACCAATTGAGCACATTGTTAGAACAAGACTTAGAAGAGGAAATGGCGGTCACGGCGAAACTCCTTGCCGCCCACGCCTATCTCAATGAATCGCCGTCAGAACTCCAGCAATGGCTCGCCGAATTGCCACTAGATGAGGCGCTATTTATCGAGTTACAAAAGAACGGCACGCGCATTCAGCGCGGCGCCGTTCCCCAAATAAACGAATATGACGCGACATCAAATAGCAAACTAACTCACTTAACACTGTTTGTTGACGGCAAGCAAAAGTCGATCATCCAACAATGGAACCAGGGAATATACGTTTACCAGCAAACATCGGGCGATTGGAACATCCTGCTGGGGCGCCCCGCCAATAAAGTTGTCCAAAAGCTGCAGGCGCGCAAGCAGGGTGCCTTTTTATTACTCAATGGATTGGTATTACTCGCAATATTATTGGCCCAAGTGCTAAGCAAAATAATTGAAACTCCACTCCAGCAATTGAGACGACGCACTCACAGCATTGGTGCGCAGTCCCCTGACGAAAAAACGGCGGACACTGCCAGCAACATTATCGAGTTTAGATTGCTATTTGAGGCCTTCCGTGACATGGCAGAAAGGCTCGACAACAGCCTTTCCGAACTCAAAAACACCAACGATACCCTAGAACAGCGGGTGGAAAATCGCACCAAGGATATTCAACGCTTGTCATTGGTCGCAAGTACAACCACTAACGGCGTCGTAATTCTCAACAACAAACATGAGATTGTTTGGACCAACCAGGCATTCCACAAAATGTTGGCGAAAAACAACAATCGGGTTTGGAGCAAGCCCTTCATACCCTTTCTTCGCATGCGCGACAACGCGCAAAAAACTGCTTTTGAACAAGCCATTGTTAACGAAGACAGATTCTCCATGCAACTCGACATACTCAACGACGAGCACAATAAATTGTGGGTTGACTTGGAATGGATTAATACCACACAAGAAAAACATGGGCACGAAGGTGTCATTGTTATTCTCAGCGACATTACCGCAGAAAAGCGCATTAACGATGAATTGACACACTATGCAGCGCGCTTGGAAAGCATCAATATCGCACAAGAAAAAGCGAAACAATTGGCCGAGGGCGCAGCGCTTGCAAAAAGTCAGTTCATGGCGAGCATGAGCCATGAGATTCGCACCCCCCTAAACGGCGTTGTGGGCATGCTTGGCCTATTAACCCGCAGTGAACAATCGGAGCAACAAAACCACTACACACAACTGGCACTGCACAGTGCTGAATCGCTGTTAAATATTATCAATGAAATATTGGATTTTTCGAAAATTGAAGCTGGCCAACTTCACATTGAAAGACTCGACTTCGATATCATTAAATTAATTTCAGACTTTGCAGCCACTGCAGCTGTGCGCGCACAGGAGAAAGGCATTGAGCTGTATTTAGATGCGACGGCACTAGAGCATACGAAAATTAACAGTGACTCCAGTCGCATACTTCAAATACTGAACAATTTAATGGGTAATGCCATTAAATTTACCGAGCAGGGCCACGTTCAGCTAGATGTCCACATTAGCGAAGACAATCAGGGTCAACACCAATTAGAGTGCACCGTATCTGACACGGGCATTGGCATTGAAGCGCACGTTTTACCCCATTTATTTGAAGCCTTTACCCAAGCTGATGCATCCACGACGCGCAAGTACGGCGGCACGGGCCTGGGCCTCGCCATCACCAAGCAACTGTGTGAGATTTTAGAGGGCCAGCTCGAAGTTGACAGCGTGCCCGGCCAAGGCAGCCGTTTTTCATTCCGCATTCCCATTGACATTGCCAGCGATGATCAGCCAGCCAGCCGACTATGGCCCGACCTCGCCAACCAAAACATCCTAGTGGTCGATGACCTTGAGCACCGGCGCGCGTTAACCTTGCGCTACTTGTCGCATACGGGCGCGCACATTATTGGCTGCGCCTCACTAGACGCCAATACCGACGTCGATGTGCAATGGCTACTGGCGGGACCAGAGTCGATAAACGCCATAGAGGCGCTGCGGGCATCAGGTAAACTCAGCCAATGCCACATTTTATTACTGTGTTCTCACAGCAAACGCGAAGAGCTTGTCGCCATAGGCCGCTGGGTAAACTTTCACCATTTACCCATACCCCTCACGCCACTGGCGATGGAACATCTACTACCCAATGCAACACCGCGGATTGAAACAACCAACAAACAACCTCGCACTCGGTGTATTGGTAAGCTATTGCTGGTGGAAGACAATCATGTCAACCAGGAACTAGCGCGCTCACTGCTGGAAGATATGGGCTACCACGTACGTATGGCAGCTAACGGCGCAGAAGCCATGGACCACCTCATCGACACGCCTCGACAAGATGCTTTCGATCTGGTTCTCATGGACTGCCAGATGCCCGAAATGGATGGCTACACAGCCACTCGGCACATTCGCAATGGCAAGGCAGGCCACTTTAACAAGGACATTCCCATCATAGCCATGACGGCCAATGCCATGCACGGCGATCGCGAGCGCTGCATGGAAGCCGGCATGAGCGACTACCTCACCAAACCCTTGGATTTTGATTTAGTTGAAAA
Organism: Simiduia aestuariiviva; assembly: GCF_014192475.1. GTDB lineage: Bacteria > Pseudomonadota > Gammaproteobacteria > Pseudomonadales > Cellvibrionaceae > Simiduia > Simiduia aestuariiviva. The sequence continues at coordinate 868,620 of NZ_JACHXZ010000001.1, read as the reverse complement.
AGTCCTGGGTAATTGGCTCGCAAATGAATCACCTAAACCGATTGCCACTGAAGTAGCCACGCCAGATTCACAGCCCACTAGCGCACCCACTGAGGAATTGGTGTGGGACAAAGCAGATGCCCTAAAGCGCGTGCGCCAACGGGAAGACCGCCTACGATCGCTGATAGAACTGTTCTTGCGGGACATGCCTGCTCGCTGTGAAAAAATAGAACAGTCGGTGCAAGACAACAACCTCGAAGACATTCAACGAGTCGCTCATGAGATCAAAGGCGTCGCCGGCAACATCAGCGCGAAGTGCCTGTATAAAACCGCCAGAGAATTGGAGCTCGCATGCAAAGAAAAGCGAGCTACTCAGCCTTTGTTCGAAAGATTAAAACAGGAAATGCAGCGTACCACCCAAGCATTTAACAATTATTTAGAACAGCCTGCACAGCAGGTGTAGCAATTGCCAAATCATTAATCGCCAAGCAACCGGGCGGCACAGCTAACCCACGACACAATTTCTGCCCGATGCTTTTGCTTCATATAAATTCTTATCCGCTTGATTTAGTAGCTTATCGGCGCTCTTACCCGACTCAATGTGCACCAAGCCAAAGCTCATTGTGACCGGCTCGGAAAGGTCATCAAAAGTTTCTAACGTAAGCCCTTCACGAATTTCATCGGCGCGGTTCCATGCCTGCTGCAAGTTTACTCCAGGCAGTAAAATCAAAAATTCTTCGCCACCCCAACGCGCGATAACATCTTCATCGCGCGTAGTGCGATCAAGGTATTCGGCTATTTTCTCTAACACGTGATCGCCGGTATCGTGGCCAAACTCATCGTTGATACGCTTGAACCGATCCACATCGGCGAGGATCAACGTGCCGCCCTCAAAGCTCCGATCAAAAAAACCGCGTCGAATGCAGTGCTCAGTTACAAATCGCCGGTTGGGCAACTTCGTCAGTGTGTCGGTGATAGCCGCGGATTGAACGCGCGAATGCAATGCCTGTACGCGCACGCGAGAGTGCACGTGTACCATTTCGCTGCCCAGGCAAGCTATCAATAAACTCACCAACGTGGCCAAAAAACGAATTTTTACTTCACTGGGGTAATCCGCCGTCAGCCAAGGATTGTCAGGCCAAAACAGTACGATGACGCAGCTCACTAACAGCAAGCTAGAGAGTGCGAAGCCGGCGCGATAACCGGTTACAAAAATAACGATAGCGGCTGTCGGGTAAACCCACAAAAGCCCTGTATTGGCAACGCCACCCGTGGCAACCAACACTAAATTCAGAAAAGTCACACAACTCGCCAACACCACGGCGGCACCCACATAATTGCGCTGAACGTGCAGCCACACCATGTTGAGTACGCCGATCATGCCAATACCGACTAACAGCAACGATAACCAGAGGGCACCGCGGAAAAAACTGACACCACCAAATGTCAGCAACATGGCAATACCCACCAAACTCAACAGTTGAAACAATTGAATACGGCGATGGTTTTCCAATTGACTGAGGTCGTACTCACTCTGTTCACGACCATTGGCGTTATCAAAAAGCTGCATTGTTGCTCCTGTAAGCTCTGCAGCAAGTGTAGCAGTTGGCGCTTAGAGCACGAGTGTGACTAATTTCCAAGCACTCAAGGCGGTAACCATGACCACAACAGCTGTCGCCAGCACATTGGCGATAGCCCCATTGACGTGCTCGCCCAGCAATGCGCGCTGGTTCATCACATACAGCAGGAATATGGCAACAATGGGCAACAAAAACCCATTAAAGGCCTGCGCGAAGATTATCGCCGCCAGCGGTTTCACGCCCAGACAGGCAAAGAGCGTACCCACCCCCACCACCGCCAAACTCACCCAGCGTCGACACGCGGCCCGCTGTGCGGGCGCGAGCGACAGCGCGCCACTGACGGCAAATCCCGCCGCCATGGGTGCGGCGATGGCGCTGGTTAGGCCTGCCGCAAAGAGACCAATGCCATAGCACCAGCGTGCACTGGCCCCAAGCAGGGGTTCCAATTGTTGTGCCATGGTGGCCGGCGCGAAAGCACTGCCCGTTTGAAAAAATGCAGTGGCAGCGGTGCCGAGAATGGCCAAGGTAATTAAACCGCCCAGCGAAATAGATAAACCCGTGTCCCAGCGCGCCTGTGACAGGGCCTCGGGCAATGGCGTCGACGCCGGCCATTTTTCCGCCACACCCGACGCATGTAAAAACAAGTTATAGGGCACCACCGTGGTGCCAATGAGCGCGATGACAAGGAGTAAACTGCCGTCGGGCATGCTGGGCGACCACAGGCCGCGCGCCATGCTTGACCAATCTGGCTGCACCATCCACAGGGTAGCCACAAACACGACACTCATCAGCAGTACCAAGGCAATCAGCAGCCGCTCTAGCCACCGGTAGCGGTTGATCCACAAGAGCGTGGCCGCGAGCAGGCCTATCAAAAGAGACCAAGTCACTTGCGCTCCCCCGAGTACCGCTGACAGCCCCAGGGCGGCGCCCATAATATTGCCAGCTTCATACGCTGCATTGCCCACGCCAATGGCGCCCAACACTAACACCAACGCCGGCCACACCAACCATTTGGGGCGCAGGTGCAGGCGCAATGCTTCGGCTAAACCCGCGCGCGTCACCAAGCCCAACCGGGCCGCCATCTCTTGCAATATCCACGTCGCCAGCACCGAAAACAGCAGCGCCCAAAGCAGCGCAAAACCAAAACTGGCGCCAGCCTGACTGGCGGTAGCCATGGTACCCGGGCCGATAAATGCGGCAGCGACTAGCAATCCTGGGCCTAACTTAGGCTTATTCATGGGCATTCCTTTTCAAGAGATTATTTTTGTTTTCCTGCCATCCACTTCAAAGGTACTACCTTTGACCTTCGCCACTGGCGACCTGCCAGCAAGCGCCACCTTGCCTACGACAAATGGCGCTTGGTTTTGTGGGTCGCCGGCGCGAGCAGCGGATTATCCGGCCAGGGGTGCTTGGGGTAGCGGCCCTTCATTTCTTTTTTAACGTCGGCATAACTGCCGGCCCAAAAGCCCGCCAAATCTTGGGTAATTTGTAAGGGCCGGCCCGCCGGCGACAGCAGATGTACCATGACCGCCAAGCGCCCATCTAGGATTCGAGGCGTCTCGGTGCAACCAAACATGGCCTGCAGCTTGACCGCCAGCACCGGTGGTGAAGCCGTGTAGTCCAACGCGATAGATTGGCCCGAGGGCACCGTTACATGGGTGGGCGCAAGCAACGCCAATCGCTGTTGTTGGGGCCAGTCCAGCTTATTGAGCAGAAGACTGTGAGTATCGAGCTTTTTAAAGTCCGCCAAACTGCGGATGTCAGACAGATAGGGGGCCAGCCAGTGCTCCAGACGGGCGAGAAGACCCGCATCACTCACATCCGGCCAACCCGGTTCTTGCGCCGCGATGAGCTGCATGCGCTGACGCAAGTTGGCAGCGGCGGCCCAATCCAACAGCGATAATCCGCGCTCGCGCACAAGCGCCAACAACGCCGTAATTTTGACCTCGCCCTCGGGCTCCTGAAGTCGCTCGGTGGACACAACCACGGCACCCACTTTGCGATGGCGCTCCGCCACAAAGCGGTTGCGCGCATCATCCCAACCCATGACTATCTCCGCACGCACCTGCGACGCCAAGGAGCCCTCAAAGAGCGCGGGATTTAAGGGCGCGGCCAGAAAAACCGAATCTTGTTGGCGATGCTGCAAGCCGCCCACGGCCGCCACGGCTAGCCAAGCCTGCCCGCGCAAGCGGTCGGTGTCGCGCAACTGAGCCGCGCGACCATTGGCTAACCGGTAGTGCAAACCCTGGGCGCTGCGCTGCCGAGCAATGCGATCGGGGTAGGCCAGCGCCAAAAGCAGCCCAATTTGGTCTGTTGGCGCGCAGTCGATGACACCGCCCGCTCGCCCCAAGGATGTTGCGGCCCGGCTAAATTGCTGCACCAATTGCCGCAGGCGAGGCTGCCGATCGCACTGCTGCACGCGCAATTGAATGTCGGCCGAGGCACTGTTGAACAAGGGATCTCGCTCACTGAGCACAGCCGCCAATTGCGCCCCTAAGGTCACCGCACCAAGGTCACAGGCGCACACCAACATGTGCGCAATACGCGGGTGCATGGGCAATTGCGCCATGGCTTGGCCATGGTCGGTCAGACGCCATTGGCCGTTGTGATGGGCGACTGCGCCCAAAAGCGCCAATAAATCCACAGCCTGCGACCAGGCGCCCACCGGCGGCGGTGTCAACCACGCCAATTCACGGGGCTCGCCCACGCCCCACTGGAACAGCTGTAATGCCAATGGCGCCAAATCCGCCTGCTCTATTTCAGCCCCACGGTGGGGTGCCAATTCCTGCTGCTGTGACTCGCTCCACAGCCGATAGCAAATTCCGGGGCCCAGGCGTCCGGCCCGCCCAGCGCGCTGCACGCTAGCGGCACGTGCTATGCGTTGGGTGTGGAGGCGCGTCATGCCCGTGTTCGGATCAAAGCGCGGCGTGCGACACAACCCCGAATCCACCACAGCGCCAATGCCATCAATGGTGAGGCTGGTCTCTGCGATATTTGTGGCCAATACCACTTTGCGCTGCCCCGCGGGCGCCGGCGCTATGGCGCGCCGCTGTTCTGCCAAACTCAAATCGCCGTACAGGGGCGCCAATAAGGTGTGCGCAGGCAAATCGTGTTCCAGTCGCTCTGCTAAGCGCCGTATTTCGCCGGTGCCGGGTAAAAATACCAGTAAGCTGCCTGTCTGTTCGGCCAGCGCCAGCTGGACCACGCCGGCCAGCCGGGCAATTAAATCCTGATCGTGGCGCCAGGCCTCACCGTACCGAATAGTCACGGGATAACTGCGCCCGTCGCTGCGAATACGCGGCGCTTGGTGCAGCAGCGCTGCCACGGCTTCGCCGTCCAATGTGGCCGACATCACGAGCAGTTTTAATGGTAGTGCCCGCAAGTCGCCGTACACTTCGCGCGCCTGCAGCGTCAAGGCAAGGCCCAAATCGGCGTCTAGGCTGCGCTCGTGGAACTCGTCAAATATCACCAAGCCAATGCCGGGCAGCGAAGGGTCATCCTGCAGCATGCGCGTAAAGATGCCCTCGGTGACCACTTCGATGCGCGTGTGCGCGCTCACTTTAGACTCGAGCCTCACGCGATAGCCCACTCGCTCCCCCAGTGGCTCCCCTATGATGTCCGCCATGCGCGCCGCGGCCGCTCGGGCGGCGATACGCCTCGGTTCAAGCACGATAATTTTTTGGTCGCCCAACCAGGCCTCATCGAGCAGTGCCAAGGGCACACCCGTGGTTTTACCGGCGCCGGGCGGCGCTTCAAGCACACACTCATCGCGTGCGTGCAAGGCGGCCTTTACGTCGGGCAATACATCAAATATGGGTAAATCAGACATGGCTAACGGACTGGCTCAACGGGCCGTCAGTGTACCGGAATAAAAAAGGGGCGCCAAAGCGCCCCCAATAGTCTTGCGGGTGTGTTAAATCATTAATCGGCATACCACATGCGCGCGGCGCGGGCGGGAATGCGAATCCATTTTGTTGAGCTGCTAATAGAAAATGTTTCGCCACTCAGGGCATCGCGGTAGGTGCGATACCAGTAAAACTTGCCACTGGTATTCAATTTGACCCAACGCTCTTCGCCGCATTTGTTGATGCCCACCACGCCTTCTTTGCCACGCTGGAAGGTCAATACACATTGATCGGCCCAAACACCTTCTTGCCCTTGACCCTGCACGCGGTTGTGGAAAAACACCATGGATTTAATATCGCTTTGCTTATAGTCATCAACCCAACGGCCACTGTCGGTGCCGGTTTTGTCAGAGAACACCATGGGCGCACCATCACTGCGACCCAACACATAGGCATAGGCCAAATGTTCATCGGTAGGGTTCATAATCAAGTAGCGAAAACCGCTGTTAGTGGGAATATCGTGGGTAATGGGCATAGTGACTGCGCGGTGACCCGGTAACGCGTTGCCGCTAGCCTGTGGATTTTCCAGCGACGACATCCAACCACTGGGCATCAAGGCATTGCGCATCGCATTGAGCAGTGGAAAATCATAGGCGTCATGGTCAGTGGCGCTTAAATAGGGACCCAAGAAATTCTGGTAATCGCTGGAGCTCGTGCCGCCACCGGTGATCACTTCACCAAATACGTGCATGCCGCTTTTAATAGTACTGGTGAAAATTTGGTTGATGTGCCAATTGGTCATGTGCTTGGCCGCATCGACGCGGAAACCCTTCACGCCCAAATTCTTTAGCGCTTGCAAGTAGCTTCGCTGCTGTTCGAGGACATAGTTATTCGGATCTAAATCCGGCAGTCCGCGGTCGGGCGACGGCCCGCACAATCGCCAATTTTGCACCTGCCACACATTGTTGTAGTCGCTAATGCATTTCGCCTCGTGAAAATCCCATGGGCTCACCAAACCATTGTCGAGATTGCCAAACAGTTTTTGGTTATTCCAATAGCTGCGACGGCTGGCGTAATCGGTCAGGGCGGCATTGCCAGGGAAATCGGTTGCGCCATTGCGCTCATTGGCCATGTGGTTTAACACGATATCGGCGTAGACCACCACACCCTTCGCGTTAAGCGCATCAATCATGGCCTTAAACGATTGTTTGTTGCCCAAGCAATGATCGATGACACGCCAGTCTTGGGGCTGGTAGCGCTGATACCACTCACAACCTGAGGACTTCAACGGCGGCGCCACCAACACCGCCTTGTAGCCGATGTTAGCGATTTCAGTGGCTTTGTTTTTGACGTCGGTATAAGACCAATTGAACGCATGCAAAATGACATCTGCTCCCGCAATACTCGATACTGAACACATCAGTACCAGAGCACTCTGGGTGACTAGACGTCGGACACATTGAGACATTTCATTGCCATTCATTATTATTCTCCTTTCTGCGAGGTATTGTTTACCTGCGCCTGAGTAAAGGAGAAGTCTTCATCGCGAGCAATAGTTCTGCATACGTATTCATTGTTAAGCAGGCGGCAAGAATCAAGTGCATAAAACCGCTAAGCATTTGATTTGCGTGAAAATTAAAATCTATAACACCGACCTAAAAACGGTCTGAAAAACTGAGTTTTAGTAAGACTAACTGTGACATTCAACACCATTATTAGGCGTTGGCAAGAAACATTAGACGCACGCATGTACTATTTACTTTTAGCTACCCGAGTAATGCGGTTGCGCCCATGCTCTTTACTCGAATAGAGCGCTTTATCGGCCTGTTTGAATACTTCATCCAAGGTCATGTCGTACTCAAATTCTAAAATACCCGCGCTAAAAGTCAGCGGTCGACCAATGGGCTCGAAGATCTCACTTGCCAACGCCTCACGGATTCTATCCAAAACCAATTGAGCTTCATCCACCGACGTATTGGCAAACACAATTACAAACTCTTCACCGCCCCACCGAGCAAAGAAATCCGTTTCCCGCAGTCGGCCTTTGAGCCAATCGGCCAAATAAACTAAGGCCTCATCGCCCACATCATGGCCAAACTCATCGTTCACCGATTTAAACTTGTCAATATCCAATAGTGCAAATGCCATCGGCTTTCGATGTCGTTCAAAATTGGAGATTTCTTCGTCCATCCTACGATTCAACGCAAAACGATTTGGCGCCTGAGTAAGTTGATCGGTAATCAACAATTGTTCCGTGCGCTTTTTTTCAGCCGTTATTTCTCTATTCAATTTGGCCATTTTTCGATGGGCGTTGGCCAATTCGTTATTGAGATCTACGACTTTTTGATTGAGGTTTATCAACTGATGAACATCGTGCTCGGCAATTACAAGCAGCGAATTTTGCAGGCGAAGTATGCGGCCATTCAATGAATGCACCATTAACGCGGGATTGCCCACATTAATCAAACCTTCAAAGACAACAGCACCATCACTTTCCATGGCCGGAAGTTCGGCTAGTCTCGTTAATTCAGCGAAAGTAGGATTTACAAACGCATTCGACACACAAGTATCGTCAGAAAAATCGGCAAAGAATACGTAATCCGCGCCTACATTTGCTTTTAATAGTTTGCCATCCAGACCGATTGTGGCCAATACGAGGCACGTTGATTCCGCTAGGAACTCTGGGATATTGGCGTAGTCTGCGGCGGCTTTAATTAAATTTTCAGATCCGTCGAAACCGCCTGAGCGTGTGGAATCCATTGATCTACCTGTATGTTATCGAGCATTCCACCGAGTTGATTCGTGGCCAGCCCGCCCACGAGAATAAAGGGGCGATCCGCACCAAACTCTCGGTGAATATCATCGGTGAGCGCTTTTAACGTGGGCAACTGCTGCGTTAGCGCGACTGACAAACCAAGCAACTCGGGCTTTATTTCACGCACCATGGCAATGATATCACCCGACGGTGTATTGGCGCCTAAAAACGTGGTATCCCACCCGGCGATTTCAAAACTATCTGCCACAATACGCAATCCAATAACGTGATGATTTCCCTCTACACAACTAAACAGCGCCATCCGATCGTTCGGCGTCTCATATTCAACAAACGCCAATGTCTTTGCCAACGTATTTTGCGTGATTGAAGAAGCGAGATGCTCCTGCGCCACAGTGATCTTATTGGTCTCCCATAAACTGCCCACTTGGTACATCGCGGGCTGAATAATGCGCGTACCAATTGCGCTGTAACTTAGATCACTATTAATGGCCTGCTGCAAGCCCTCCCAAGCGTCGCGAGACTGCCCTCGCAGCACTGCGGAGAGATAGCTTTCCGTGCGCGGAATATCGGGTTGTGTACAAGTATCTACAATGGTGAGACTACGTGAATCATCGGCAAGCGCAGCTAAAGCCTGATCCAAATAAAACAGGCTCTTTGACAAGCCCTGCCCACTTTCGGCACAAAAGCGGCGCAACAATACCAGTCCATCGGTGAAATGGGCCAACGGTATATCGCGCGACTGAAAGACACCACGCAGCCATAAACAATAATTAATAAACTGTATTTCGCTATCTCGCTCTAGGGCGGATACTAGAAAGCTCAAATGTTTAGCGATGTCATCTTGGCAAATCGCCTTAATTTTTGGATCGTTTCGCCACGCTATTTTATCGGGGTGAAGGGTGAAGTATTCATCAAACACAAATCGTTTAATTGCGTCACTGTGGGCTTCTAGCACTACGAGTTCGTGGGCGTTATGCATAGTGTCAATCCGTTAAGTGAGACCACTGGGTGACAATCGTTTCGCGCTTTTCTAGCTTTAACCCCTTGGGTATCCCCGCGTGCGCCTCGCCGTACATGTGGCTTTTATGCCAAGCCTTGTAGCAGGATTCACTATTCCAGTAGGTGAGCAGCATAAACTCTTTGGGATTGGTGATATTGCGCAGGACCTCCATTTTCAGGAAACCCTCAACGGCGTCGACTTTGTGCGGCCTTGCGACGAATGCCTCTGCGACTTCGGCGTCTTTATCATTGGCCACTACAAAGCGGCTGGTTGCGACTATCATAGGCGCACGACTCTTAGGCTAATTAACTGACGGCTACCTAAACTAACGTTTAGATACCTTATATCTAGTTAACACACACGAATTAAGCAAGTGCCCCGCCTCGGCCTGACAGCGGTTATTAAAAAAGGATCTGTGACGCTGTGTGGTTACATGTAGAAACGCTATTAGCAGCGGAACGCCTCATTCTGAACCGGTAAGCGCCCCGCTCAATGCTGCCGGTTGGGCATCAGCGGGTTGCAGTTTTTAATAACCACTTTGCCTTCTAACAAATTGCCCTTGGAATACTCATAGAAGTAACAGGTGTTAGTAGCAGGGTCGTAATTTTCCACCCACAGGTTGTCATCCTTCCACGTCGTGGCAATGTGGCGTTGGCCACTGGGTATGGAGATCGTCATAACGCCGCCAAAGCGTTTGACAAACACCTGTTCGAAATGGAAGTAATAGGCGCCCCAGCCCACCAACATAATACTGCCGCCGGTGATGAAGGCCGCTTTCCAAGCCCCTCGCTTCCCCAAAAAATACAGCGAACCACAGGCTGCGGTGATAAATAAAAACCAATAGGTGTAAGTAATCACGGATAGCTCCCTTTGCGAGAATCAGCCACGGCGTGGCCAACACATTATTAGGCGATTGTGCCACTTAGCTGCCACGACGGCCTGAGTTAATCGGCCAATCAACGAAGGCTATCGGTGAGGGCAGTGGGCGGCCTCATCCACTGGCAGTTGCTCGGCACCTTGCGCGCCAATGAATGCGTCAAAATCAGCGAGTTGCACTATCGGCAACTGAACGGAAAAGATGCACTGAGAGCCGTAGTCCACTGACAGTAGGTCACCGCCACACTGTCCGAGGAAGTGTCGCAATGGCTGCTCTAGGCCATAGGGTCCAATCACTTGGCGGCAACTTTTTGGGATTTGCTGCACCAGCGCAAGCCGCTCCATGGCCATTTGGGCCGCCTGACTATAGGCCCGCACAAGGCCACCGGCGCCCAACTTAATGCCGCCAAAATAGCGAATTACAATCAACATGACATCGCCAACTTGCTTGTACTGCAGCACATTCAGCATGGGCTTGCCAGCAGTACCACAGGGTTCACCATCGTCAGCGCAAGCCGCAAGTGTTGGTGAGTAGGGGTCCCCAATAACATAGGCCCAACAGTGATGGCGCGCATCGGGAAAATCAGCGCGCGCTTGGGCCAACATGGCCATGGCGGCTGCGCGATCATTGGCGGGCCCCACACGGGCAATGAATCGGCTTTTTTTCACCACATACTCAACTTGCTCGGCCGCGGCCGGCAGCGCATAACCCTGACTCACGCGCCCGCCTCGGCGCCAGTCATCAGCGTTGGCGTTAATTGCCATTGCGCAATGATGTCGATGAGCTGCTCAATGCGCGCATTGGTGAGCTGCCGGTAATCAAAGTACGGACACACCACCCACGGCCGACCCGGATAAACGGCAAAGTGCGCATCGATCCACTGTAAATCGCCAGCCATGCCCAATTGCTGTGCCCAAGTCTTGCCGGCGATGACAGTGGGCGTCTGAAGCGCGACGGGTGCCCCCCCAAGCAGTAGCGCCTGACGCGAATGCGCTTGCAGCAACTCGCCATCGCGAAACGCCTGCCAGCGTCCGTAGTCACCCACTACCCAGCCGGGCTGCCGGCATTCGAGCCCGTAGACTAACTTTGCGTAGACGTTAAACACTTTGCGCCAATGGTTACTGCTGTTGGCGACGATGTCTGCCAGCTCTCCTGGCGCAAGGGGCGCCCGCTCACGGAGGGCGCGATAGCGCGTCTGCGGTGGGCAATTGGCAATACTTACGCAAAGCGCTGGCGCCTGCCCTCCTAGCGCGGGGCTAGACATCACCGTTCACCGTTAACTCGCTCCTTTGGGTCTGCGCTTGGATCAATAAATTGCGAGGCGTGAGACCGTAGTGGCAAAACGCCGTCACTGACACCTGCGCCCCGGCTTCCAGTAAATAGCAGGCCCGATCTAAGACCAACCACAACTCCAGTGGGCGCCGAAACAATTTCGCCACCAATTCCATGCGCCGCACACGCCTTGCGCGCTCGGCCCCCTGCGCATCAAATGCCGGTAGATCTAGCGCGCAGGAAAACGCCAACTGTTTGCGTGCCAGCGCCCATTGCACAAAATCCACAAAGCTGCCGCTCAACAGCAGCTTGGGAATAGTGGGCAGGGGCAAGTACTCGTCACACTGGCGGAGCGAGCGCTGCACTTCGTCAAAGGCCATGCGCCAATGCAGCTCGCGATTGCGCAGGCGCACGCCGCGCGCGCCCGTGGTTACCGTCTCCTGCAGCGCCTGACTTAAATCACCTCTTTGCAACACCAGCGCGCTGCTGCGCCCGCGCTGACTCAGCGGGGTATATCGATCGTCGGCTTGCAAGTGATAGCAACAGGGTGCCAATGCCAAGGACGGCGTGGGCCGCTGCGCCCAGAGCGTCAACAGCTGTCGGTGCAAATCGCCGCAGGCGTGCAGGGCCACGGCGGTATCAGCACCGGCAAAAACCTCCGGGGTCAGACGCATCACATCGGCCCGCCGAAAGTGCTGCGCCACACCGGCCGCCTGCGCCGAGCGAGCCCCTTGCTCGCACAGCTGAGACTGCCACTCGAGGCTGCATACCGAAACCGCGCCGCGGCTGGCCAGCAGTCGCCCCAAATGGCCTTTGCCCGCACACCACTCCAACACCGCACCGGGGTTGCCGCCAATGGAATCGGCAAAGGCGTGAATTTGCGACCACTTGCGTCCCGGCACGCCCTGCCCCAATCGCTCATCGGGACAGGCAGCTGCAGAATCGGTACCGCGATACTGGGCAATTAGGTCCTGCACACGCCTGCTGTCCACCCAGGGCGACAGCGCCTCGGCCAGCGCCACAGGATCGGCATCCAGCGCCCACAGTTCGTCATCCTGCAATTGCTCCAACCAGGCCGTGAGTGAGGGCACAGCCCACGGGTAGTCGCGGCAATGAAATGGCCGAAACTGCCACCATGGTCGGTGCTGCACCAGCAGGGCATCTAAACGTTCGAAATGAGACGGGATCAAAGCGGGACCGCAACCAGAAAAATAGCCATTTTACAGACCCGACAGCATCTGCACAAAACCGGCGCTCATCGACGCTGACACCAACACAGACGCCGTATGTCCGGCGCGCGAAATACAGCCCGTGTGCTAGGCTCAATGCAGGAAACAAGACTGCGGCCCCAAACCTCCAGGAATCATCGCGTTGATCAAAGCTATACCTCGCCTACTCGCCCTTATCCTTTGCTGGCCATTACTGGGCTGGGCAGATACCGATATCAATTTGCAACTGCCGTGGGACCACGAATTTCGCTTTGCCGGGTATTACGCTGCAGAGGATAAGGGGCTGTACGCGAAGCACGATATGCGCGTTAACATATTGAGTGGCTTTGGCCCTCAGGGCACACCGATCGATCCCATTGAACAGGTCCTTAACGGCAAGGCCCAATTTGGCGTGGCCGGGATTGAGCTCCTGTATCACCCACAAGCCAACGACAAACTGCGCATTTTGGCGCCCATATTTCAGCAAACCGCCACATCGCTATTCAGTTTGGCAGGCACCCCGCTAAGCAAGCTGCAAGATTTAACGGGTAAACGCATCGCCTATATTGGCGGCAGCAGCCAATACTATGAATTGCAGTCCCTGTTGCGCCAGCTCGGTATCGATACCGATAGCATTGTCTTCACTGAGCGCAATATTGATTTAAATGATTTACTCGAAGGGCGCGCCGATGTGATTTTGGCCTATGGCCCGCAAATTCAATATCAGGCACAAACGCGACAAATTGCGGTGAATGAGTTGGCGCTGAATAATTTTCATCGCCGCTATTACGGCGATATTTTGTTTACCAGCGCAGAGTTTGCTGAACGCAAACCAAAACACGTCGCCGATTTTATGACGGCATCGCAAGACGGTTGGCACTATGCACTCGACCATACCGACGAACTGGTCAACACCCTGCTGCGCAAATATCCGCGCACTTATTTACGGCAGTCAAACTTAGCCGCCTACAATCAGTTTTTAGCCAATTCACTCGGGGTCTACATCCAATATCCCGCTGTTCCCGTCGGATATTCGGACCCCGTTCGCTGGCAAGTGGTGGTTGACGCGCTGCTGCAAGTCGGCGCTATTCACACGCCACTTAACGTCAACAATTTATTGTGGAAACCGGAAGAAAATACGCAAGACTATAAACAACTGTTGCCGTATATCGCCGCCCTATGCCTCTGTATTGCGCTAATTCTTTACTTTGTCACGCGCGGGCGCCATCGCCCACTATTGGTGGTGTTAGCGTTAACCGTAATTCTGGGCACTATGCTAGTTGAACGCTGGCTGATCAACCAAAAGCACGAGCTGGTAAAAATCAATCAGCTTGAAAACAACATGCAAATGCGCGCTCAAATTGAAGGCGTGTTGAATAATACCCTCACCGGCATTCACGGCTTAGCGACGCACATCAGCGCACAACCCAACATTACGCAGGAAGATTTTAAACGTTTTGCCGCTGCCATGATGCGACGAGACCCCAGCATACGCAACATCGCATTGGCACCGGACCTGAAGGTGGACTACGTCTACCCACTGGAGGGCAACGAAGCCGCACTCGAATTGGACTACAGCAAAAATGACGCGCAGCGCGAGGCGGCCTATCGCGTGCGCGACCGCGGGGAAATGGTGCTCGCAGGGCCACTGGAGTTGGTTCAAGGTGGCAAGGCCTTTATCGCCCGCGCACCGGTTTTTGTCAGCACAGAAAATAATGAACAGATATTTTGGGGACTGGTTGCCGCCCCCATTGATGCGCCGAGATTAATGCTGCGCGCAGGCCTGAATCCCGATCATTTATTGACTCCAGAAACCACCTCCGTAACGTCAAACATTGCGATTCGCGGCAAGGATGGCAAAGGCACGCTCGGCGAGGTCTTTTACGGCAATGCAGCCATTTTTAGCCACCCCAATGCATTGACGGTTCCCATTAACATTGGCAGTGACTCATGGATACTCGCCGCCCTGCCGCCGCAAAATACCGAACTGGCGCAAAGCTCGCTATTGGCCATACGCACGCTAGCGCTGTTGGTATTTATAATATTCACCTTGCTTATCTCACTGCTGCGAAAACAAGAAGATAAACGCGAACAGTACGAAGAAAACATCCGCCAAAATCAACGGCTATTGACAGAAATTGGCGACATGGCCCAAGTGGCTGGACTGCGCATAGCGGGAGGTAATTCAATCACCGAAATTAGTAGCCAAGCCTTTAATATCATGCACATTGAGCCGCGGCCGACGCCATTTTCTGCCGATGACCTGACACGCAATTTGAGTCGCGTAGCGGGTTTAAAATTGCTATTCGTCATGCGCAAATGCCAAGATTCTAAAGAGCGGCAACAAACTGAAATTCAGGTTGAAATACCCGACGGCCAAATTCAATGGATCAAAGTCATTTTTAGCCCACAGCCCAACGGTGAATTAATTGGAGCCATTCAGGATATCACTCGCCAAAAAGTGAATGAAAACACCATTCGCGAACAAGCCACAATGGACCGCATCACCCAGCTCCCCAATCGCTGGTTTTTTACCGAACAAACGGCCATCGAGCTCACTAAAGCCAAGCGTGAAAATACTAAGGTTGCCATGTTGTTTATCGATGTGGACAACTTCAAATCCATTAACGACAGCCTAGGTCACGCCACCGGCGATGATTTTCTGCGCGCCATCGCCGCGCGGTTGCGGGCCTGCACTCGCGAGTCTGATGTCGTAGCGCGCTTAGGTGGCGACGAATTCACGGTGTTGCTCACCAATATCGATGACTATAAAAATGCCTTTAAGGTTGCCGAGCAAATCATTCGCTCCATGAATCAGGCATTTATGCTGCTCGGCAACCAAATATTTTCCAGCGTGAGCATCGGCATTTCTATTTTTCCAGACGACGCCACCACCACAGAAACACTGCTAAGTCATGCCGACCAAGCCATGTATGCCAGCAAGCAAAGCGGTAAGAATAACGCCAGCTTCTTCACCTTGGCGATGCAAGAGCACTCCGAGCGCCAGCATTGGATTTACAACGAACTGGTTCAGGCCATCGAAGAAGACCAGCTTTCGGTTGCCTACCAGCCCATCTTTAATTTGGCCGATCAAACCATCGCCGACTGTGAAGCGCTCGCCCGCTGGCATCGACCAGATGGCCAAACCATATCGCCCGTTGAGTTCATTCCAGTGGCCGAAAGTTCTGGGCTAATTAGCCGATTGGATCTAGTGGTGTTGCGAAAGAGTCTGGCCCTTCTCAACAAAACCAAAAACATGGGCGTCTCGGTCAATATCTCACCGCGCCTTTTCCATGAAACGGAAAAGGGCTTTGCCAATTGGCGCGCGATGGTCATGGAACACAGCCAAAAAACCCGCGTCACCGTAGAAATTACTGAGCGGCTATTGGTGGACGACCGACTGGACGCCGAACAACTCTTGGCGGAACTGCAACGGGAGGGGCTAGCTATTTCGTTGGACGACTTTGGCACCGGCTACTCTTCGCTCAGCTATCTATCTCGTTTTAATGTGAACAAACTTAAAATTGATCGCTCCTTTGTCATGGCCATTGGCCGCAGCAAAACACAGGAAACCCTCATAGAAACCATTTTGAGTATGGGCGAAAAACTGGGCATCGATGTGGTGGCAGAGGGAATTGAAACACAGGAACAATTGGAATTTTTACGCGAGCGTGGCTGTCGCTACGGCCAGGGTTTCCTGCTGGCCAAGCCCATGCCCGACGCTCAACTTATGAAGCTTTTGAGGGAAAAAAATGCCATACAGTCAACCAGCTAAGTCAGTGACAAATCTATTGGCGGCGACGTTATTGATCACCCTAGCCTCAACGTCTACAGCTGCTGACGTGAGTTTAAGCTTGCTATACGGCGATAACTACGCGGTGGAACCCGAGCAACAGGCCACTGGCACAATGGAGGTGGTGGCGCGAGGTGATTGGGGTGATTTGTTTGGTTTTATCGACTACAAAACTTTCCCCGACAGCGCCGCGGACAACAGCTGGTACGGCGAAATTGCTCCACGGTTTAAACTGATGGACGGCGCAATGCCGCTGTATGCAGCCTTCACTTGGGAGCGCGGAAAAGGCGACACCGAGGCCTACTTAGGCGGCGTTGGCACCGATTTTAAATTGCCCGGTTTTATCTTCGCAAAGGCCAATGTCTACTACCGAGATTCGCCCAACCACAGCGGCAACGGATGGCAAACTACCCTGTCTTGGGCCTATCCCTTTGCAGACGGCCAATGGGTGATCGATGGCTATATAGATTGGGTTTTTAGTACAGAGGAAACCGAGCCGCACCTGCATTTCAACCCGCAGATCAAATGGGATATGCAGCGGAGCTTGAATACCTCGCTGCGTTGGTACTTGGGACTAGAGTACGATTATTGGTACAACAAGTACGGCATAGACAGCGCATTTTTAGACAGCCAACAGAACACCGCCAGCCTACTCATCAAAGTGCACTTTTGACGGCGCAAAGGCCGCGCCGAAGCGCGGCATTCGGGCTCAATCGTGGTGGTGACCACCCACGCCGTGGGCGTGCCCATGAGACAACTCTTCGGCAGTGGCGTCACGCACGCTCATGACTTCCAAATCGAAGGTGAGCGTCTTGCCCGCATAGGGATGATTGGCATCCACATCCACATTGAATTTACCCACCTTTAACAGCACGGCATCTTGTGGCCCATGCTCGGTGTTAATTGCTACCGTCATGCCGGGCCGGAGCTTATTTTTTAACTTGACGTGATCCACTAGGTGCTTGATGGGAATGCGTTGAGTGGCGCCGTCACGGCGCTCACCGTAGGCCTCTGCTGGCGACAGTGTTAGCGAAACTGTGGCGCCCGCGGCCAATCCTTCCAAGCCCTTCTCCATCGCGGGCAACACGTTTTGATGGCCATGCAAATACAGCACGGGCTCGTCATCGCGTGAAGTTTCCAGCTGGGTGTCCCCGTCCTTCAGGACATAGTGAAAACTGGCGACTTTGTCTTGGGTGATTTTCATGGGTGTCTCACAAGTATAAAAGGGCGCAAGTATGGCGACCGACCTCTGCCTTGGCAAGCCAATAGCCTTATCAGCACAGGGCTAGAGAGGCAAATAGCCCTGCTGACGAACGCAATCACTGGCATCCAGTGCCATGTGAATCAACAGCCCAACGCCCCACCAGCGGGTCGGGGGCAACAGCGCTAACAAGCCGTACAACGGCCACACAAACCAACGGTGCAGCGGGTGGGCGACGATGCTGCATCGGTCGGGGTCGTAGAGGGGCACCGCCAGCAAGTGGTCTAGGTCAACAGCCATGGTCAACATCATCACCAACCACAGCCGCCACCAGCGCTTGCGATCAACCATCAGGGCCAGCAGCAGGGGCACCACGATGTGCAGCACCAGATGCAATATTGCCGCAAGACTCACTACGCTACCTCCATACAATCGTTATACTCATGCTTTCAAATACGCCTAAAATGCGTAATCCTTGCCCAATCACCCCTGCTGAGCCGCAAGCGATATAGAATTCTTGAGTTGCTGTGGGCTTAGCCTACAATCCGCCATTTTACGCCAACCGAGGGCACCCCCATCGACATGAACTGGTCTATCGACGATTCCCGGGAACTGTACAACATCACCCACTGGAGCGACGGCTATTTTGACGTCAATGACGCCGGCGAGCTGATTGCGCGCCCGGACCCGGATCAACCGGATCACAAAGTCAGCTTAATGGCACTGGTCGAAGAGGCCCGCGCAAAAGGTATGACCACGCCACTACTGGTGCGCTTCAACGATATTTTGCACGATCGCGTGGATCGCCTGTGTGGCGCCTTTGCCGAGGCCCGCGCACGACTGGGCTACGAAGGCCAGTATCGCGCCGTTTATCCCATCAAAGTGAACCAGCAGCACGACGTTGTAGAGCAACTGTTGCTGTACGGTGGTCAGGAGCGCTTCGGCCTTGAGGCCGGCTCCAAACCCGAATTGATGGCCGTGATCGGTCTGGCTAAGCCGGGCTCTGTGATCGTATGCAACGGCTACAAAGATCGCGAATACATCCGTACCGCCTTGATCGCCGAGCACCTTGGACACCAGGTTTACATCGTTGTCGAAAAGATGTCAGAAATGAACCTGGTGCTCGAAGAAGCCGAAAAAATGGGCGTTAACCCACGCATGGGCGTGCGCGTTCGCCTCGCTTCTCAAGGCAAGGGTAAGTGGCAGAGTAGCGGTGGCGAAAAGTCTAAGTTTGGCCTGTCGCCCACTCAGATTCTGTCTATGGTGGACACCCTGCGCAGCCGTAACAAACTCGACGCGCTACAACTGGTGCACTATCACCTTGGCTCACAGCTGGCGAATATTCGCGACATTCAGCACGCCCTGCGTGAAGCGGCGCGCTATTTTGCGGAGCTGCACGCCTTGGGTGCCCAGATTCAATGGGTCGATGTGGGTGGCGGCTTAGGTGTGGATTATGAAGGCACAACCAGCTCGCAATCTTCCTGTTCGACCAACTACTCCATGCAGGAGTACGCCAACAAGGTAGTAACTGCAATTATGGATATTTGCAGTGCCCACGATATCGAGCACCCCAACATTATTTCCGAATCCGGTCGTGCAATGACCGCGCATCACGCCGTGCTCATCACCGATGTCATCGGCGTTGAAGAAACCGTTGGCTATAAGTTACCCCAGCCGGTAGAAGATCACGAAGCCGCTATCTTGCAAGACCTGTGGCATGGCTTTAAAAATATTTCTCGGCGCACTGCACTGGAGATCTATCACGACGCCCTGTACGCCATTGGCGAAGCCCACAGCTTGTACGTACACGGTGCGCTCAACCTGCAGGACTGGGCGAGAGCCAGCGAGATATACGCAGCCAGCTGCGTAAAAGTACGGGACATTCTCCAAAACAATCCCGGCGTTCACGCAGAGATTCTCGATGAACTGAATGAAAAATTAGCGGACAAAGTATTCTGCAATTTCTCACTGTTTCAGTCGCTGCCGGATGCTTGGGCCATCGGCCAAATCTTCCCCGTGTTGCCACTGCACTACTTGGATCGTCGCCCTGAGCGACGCGGCATCCTGCAGGACATCACCTGCGACTCAGATGGCAAGCTCGACAAGTACGTTGAGGGCGAAGGCATTGAGCCCACGCTGCCCATGCCAAAAGTCGACGAAGACAAACCGTTGTATTTGGGCATGTTTATGGTGGGCGCCTACCAAGAAATCTTAGGCGACCTTCACAATTTATTCGGCGACACCCACTCCATGCACGTGGAGTTCAAGCCCGATGGTAGCTACGATATTCTCAATCCGCTCATGGGAGATACCGTGGCCGACATGCTCTCATGCGTGGATTTCGACGTGGATCAAATTATCAACAGCTACCGAGAAAAACTCGCGGCCAGCGACATTGATCCCAAAGTACAAGCTCTGTACCTCGAGGAATTGGAGTCCGGCATGTCAGGCTACTCCTACCTAGAAGAGTAAAAACCGAACGCCCACAAAGTACTACTTTGTGTTCGGTTTTTACGACCCCCAGCTTTGCTGGGGGGCCACTCCCCATTCCCCGTCCCGAAACATAACACCCACACTGCCCAACTCTACCGACACTGACAAAGTACTACTTTGTGTTCGGTTTTTACGACCCCCAGCTATGCTGGGGGGCCACCCACCCATTCCCCGGCCCGATTCCGATCAGCAACACCGCCAAGCCAATCAACACGCACGACCGAACGATGGCTGGATATAGGCCCGCTATACTCTTTTCATCATTGCGATTAATTCTGGCAAGGGGGCCATGATGCTCTGCAAGCAATTTGTTATCAGTGGCACGGTGCAAGGTGTGTATTATCGCGCCAGCTGCCTTGAGGTGGCCCTCGCCCTGTCGCTAACCGGCTGGGTGCGCAATTTACCCAATGGCCAAGTGGAAGCCTTCGCCTGTGGCAATCTGGAACAATTGGACCAATTTGAATCTTGGCTCCACAAAGGCCCCATTACCGCCGATGTAACATCCGTTATTGCAAAATTGCAGCCCACCGAAACTTGGTCCACCTTTACCATTCGCTGACCGAGATAAACCGAATGACCGGGACAGGTTTTGTGTCCTCCATAAAAAAAGCCAACCCCTAGGGCTGGCTTTTACGCAACGCAATACTGAATACTTTGGCCGGCTTACTTGGTGGTCGTGAACTCGTTACAGACCATAACGTCGACATCCAGAGCGCCAATCACACGTTCCGCCGTGTTACCGCGCAACAGTGTTCCAGTGGAGCCCAATTGATTTAACGTCCCCATGACGACTAAATCAGCATCAATGGCACTGGCAACACCCGCCACCACTTCATCGGTGTAACCCTGTTTTACATGGATGCGATCAGCCTCCACGCCGGTTTCCTTCGCCAATGCACCGCGATCGGGATAGAGCATCGAATCCAGGTATCCGTTAACAAAATGCAGCTCGGCACCGTAGTTGCTCGCGATGTATTTTGCCCGCTGCACAATCTGCTTATTGAGCTGACGCTGCTTGTCTTTGTCGGCTTGGAAATTTACCGCCGCTAACACCACTTTGCGCTTGTCGTGCGCACCTGGGCGAATCAATACCACGGGGCATGCGGCCTTTTTCAAGACCTGCCACTTAGATTCGGCAAAGGTAAAGCGGCGCGTTGTCTTGGCGTGCACGGGCAAGTAAATCATCTCTGCGCCACTGCGCTTAGACTCTTGGATAATGGCCGCCTGCCAATCACTCGACCAACACACTTGAATTTCACACTCCAGACCCGCCTCTTCAACGGGCTTACGAATCTGATCGCGGAACCAAAATTCATCTCTAAATAAGTGATCATTTATTGCGCGGGTGTCGACGGCTTCACCATCTACCGCCACAAAAACAACCAGCTTGGGGCTGGGCGAGCGAAACTTGGAGGTGATCAACGCACGCTCCAAGGCAATGTGTCGATCGTCGTTAGGGTCTACCACCACAAAGACTTTCTTTTCAGCTTCCATCATAAACCTCTGTTGCCTTCAGCCCGCAGGCTTTTATGTATTGTCCGATCGACGTGGTCGATCCGCGCCGCTCAATGATTTGAGCTTAAAGGGCGCATCTCACCGCCCAGTTTACGGCCGCTCGGCTCGCCTTGATTAAGTCGTAAACGACACCCTGCGCGACCGTGAAAAACCGAAGCCGTACTTTACCACAGCTCGACAAGCCTACTGTCGATTTCGGGGCGAACGTGCACTTTTTCAAGCGCTTTTAATTGGCTTTACGGGATTTGCGAATCAAGTCATAGGCCCGTTGAATATCCTGTGCGCGCTCTGTGGCAACTTTAATCACCTCATCGGGCACGCCCTGCCCCATGAGTTTATCAGGGTGGTTTTCGCTCATAAGCTTTCGATAGGCCTTCTTGAGTTCGGCATCAGACACCGACTGGTCAACCCCCAAGGCGGCGTAAGCTGTCGCTAACTCCTGCCCGCGAGGCGGCGCAGTGTGACCGCGGAATTGATCCTGCGCGCGCAACATGGCCATCAACTGCTCGAACATTGCGCCGGCAAAACCCAAACCTTGGGCAATTTCACGCAGGGCGGACTCCTCTCCGGGATGTAGCTCGCCATCGGCCATTGCCATGCCAATCACATAGGTCAGCAATACGCGGCGAAGATTCGGCTGCAACTGCGTGGCCTGAAAAAATTCCTGCACCACTGGCTGCACTTGAAAGCCCGCGCTAGTGCCTTGCTGAAACAACGCAATGGCCTGCTGGCGATGTTCATCGGCAATACCGTACTTGCTCATCACGTCTTCGGTGTGGTCAATTTCGGATTGCGTCACTTGGCCGTCTGCTTTTGCGATATGACCAAGCAATGGAAACAGCGTGTTGATAAAACGACTTTCCAATTCGCGCCGCTGCTCAGGGTTCAGGCCAGCGCCAACCTGCTGGAGCCCACGGTCGAAAAAGTGTCCCGCCAATATTCCGAGAATCAGGCCAGGGAAGTTCAAGGTAATGAACCCCAGTAACCCGCCGATGATTTTTCCTAGCATAACTAATCCCATGGGTGGCGCTTACTGCCACCGTATTTGTGTCTGTAAATTACAGCGATCGAGTTACAGCTGCCCAGTCGCCACGCTGTGCAACCTGCATAAATGCCTCACCCAATTGCAGGCTCTGTTCCTTAACGATGCGCCAGCGACGCACGCGCTCCGCATCATTGTCTTTAAAGCGTTGAAAATCTTTGCGATCGGGAATGCGTCCGGCGGGCAGCGAGGCTACGTACGCCGGCGTTGGCGCCACCATGATGACATTGTCTAGCGCCGCAGCTGAGGCCCGGCGCGACGGCAAGTATTTATCGTACCAGCCGGGCAGCAACCAACGGTAAAAGTGCGGATATAAAATCAAGCCCGGCTCGCGCCAAAAGTTCGCGGGCACAGGGTGATAGTCCACCAATCCACCATCGCGATAAACGCCGGGCGGCACCTGCGCAATGGCCGTTTTCGCCGCCATCACATAGGGTATGGAACCCGAGGCAATCACAGCGTCGCGCAAATTACTGCTCGATAGCGACAACACCTCGGTACTAATCCCGTCAGCGGACGCCACCGATGGTGCGCGGCGAGGGTCTGCAAAAATGACCCGTTCAAACTGACCGTTGAGCCGCTGTCGGCCCCGCAAGTTGCGTACAAACGCCGATGACATGCCACGCAGTAATGGCCAAGCCGTGTCCTGACTAAGCGCACCATGGCAGCGTGCCACACCGCAGTGGTAGTTAAAACGGCTCTGCGATAATAAGTCGTCTACCTGCGGCTGCATGAGAAACCGGTTGAGTATCTTCATCAACTCGCGGTGCACCACGGGTTGCGTAATCCCGTCGGCATAGTTTTGCTCGATGTAGCCCTCGGCCAATTCATTGAGCGCCCAACCAGGCTGTGATTGTCCCGCAGCAGCCAACTTCCACGCCCCGATCGAGGTCCCAAATAAGTGAATCTGTTGTTCGGCCGCGGGTAGCCACTGCTCAAAAATTGCGCGATCTAAGCCATAGATAGTCAGCCATTTTGCAGCGCCGGACGCGCCAAAAACACTGCGAATATCCTGCGGGGAAAGGCCATTTTGCAGAATGTGGCGATAGGCACTGGGGCCGGCCAGCAACTCAAAGGGTGGAGGCGCCATTGGCAATCATCTTCCTGAAATTCAAACGGCCGTTAGCGTACCTGCAGTGCCGCGCACAGGCAAATCCATTGCCAATCTTTGGCCCTAGTTGATCAGGGCAACCAGACGCGCAGTTCCGACAACGCCGTGGCGTGGGTCAGGTAGGGAATGTTCATGGTATGTGCTCGGCGTTGAATCTCGGCGAACAGGGCGGGCAAATCGTCAAATAGACGGGGGGAGACCGCACCGGCGCCGGCCACGTACCCCCACATTTGCAACAGTGCATCGCGCAGGCTCTGCTGCTCGGGACACAAACGCAGTTGCAAGCAGACTTCGCTCGCCAACCAAGCAAAATTGTCGCGCCCGCGACTGGTAGCCACCTTTACGCTAATGCTGCGGTAGGCCTCCATGGACCGAGCGGCCACCGAGTATTTGTGCTGAGCCCATAGACTCTGGGTGGAATTTGGCAGGGGGATGCGGCCAGGCGAACGGCCCGCCGTCGCCTGCAGCTCGATGAATCGCTCTGCGGGCGCATTGATCGCGGGCCACGCCAAACCTGTGGGCGCCAAGCTCGGGAGCGCTACATCGGCCACTGGCAAATCGCGCAACTCACATTCAGCAGCCAACCAAGCGGCGGCGCACTGCAGGGCGTTACCATAATGTGACCAACGCTTCGCTTCGTCGCCACTGGCCGGCCCCGATTGGTGCCCGTCAGTCAATAAGCTCACCACCAGCTGGCGCTGCGCTCGCAACTCGTCATCGTTAAGGTAACCGGGGGAAATCTCCCACACTCGCATCACTGGACCTCAAATAAACGCTGAATACTTGATCGTCCCGGATGTGCTTCGCGCGAAGTGCTCACTGCGATCGAATCGCGCGAATTCAGCAAGAGTTAAAACAACCTACCGGGGCGATTGTAGGTGCGTTGAGCCGCCAAGGAAAGACCTCCGACGACAGAGTGCGCCCAGCTCTAGTGAATAACTGGCTTATCAGCCCGCCTCTCAGGCCACAATGCCCTCATTCTCAAGGGTGGTGCCTAGGCGGACATTTGCTGAAGCTTGATACCAGTAGGTTAAAGGATAGCTTACGCCCCACACCCAGAGGCACAAACTTACGCCAACTGGTCATGCCACAGCGCCGTGCAAGACCCTTGTGGCGATTTTTGCCCACCGCTGGCCATTTCCCGGCCATAAAAAAACGGCGCCCGGGGCGCCGTTTTTCCAAACACTGTGGACTATTTAAAACGACAGTAAATAGGCGTCGTATTCCATGCGCGTCACCGTGCGACGGAACTCATTGAGCTCTTGACGCTTGGCGGCTAAGTACGAACGCTGAAACACTTCACCCAAGTGGGTGCGCACGAAATGTGATCGCTCGAATGCATTGAGGGCGTCGGGCCAGTACACCGGCAGCGACGACTGCGCCTGTGAGTAGGCATCGCCTTCCATCGCCGCCGTGGGCTGCAGCTTGCGCGAAATGCCCTCGTAGGCGCCGGCTAAAATCGACGCCAATACCAAGTAGGGATTGGCATCGGCGCCACTCACCCGGTGTTCGATGCGCGTTGCAGCGAAGTCATCGGAGGGAATTCGCAGCGCCACAGTGCGATTTTCATAGCCCCAGGTCGGCGCCATGGGCGCATAAGAGCCCGGCTGAAACCGGCGGTAGGAATTAAAGTTGGGTGCATACACGGCCATGGTTTCCACCATAGTGGACTGCACACCGGCGATGGCGTGCATGAGCGCCTCGCTGCCCTCTTCCGTTTCGTTGTTGAAAATATTGTGGCCAGATTCGTCCAAAATACTGAAATGCACGTGCATGCCGTTGCCCGCCATGTCGCCAAAAGGCTTAGCCATGAACGAGGCATTCAAATCGTGGCGACGGGCCACGCTTTTGATCACACGCTTTAACATCATGGCGTGATCGGCTGCGCTGCACGGGTCGTCTTCATGGTGCAAGTTAATTTCGTACTGCGCTGGCGCAAACTCCTTCACCAAGGTATCGACTGGCACACCGAGGGTTTCGCAAGCCTCGCGCATTTCATGAAAGGCTTCTTCGTATTCCTGCATCAGGTCGAGGCTGTAGGGCTGCCCGCCAATGGGGTAGTCGGCGTTGGCATCGCAGCCTGCGTGCACCGGACGCCCAGTGGAATCGCGCTTCAACTCCAACAAATAGAATTCCAATTCAATCGCAACCACGGGTGTTAAACCGATAGCCTTGAACTTTTCCACAATGCTATCGAGCACAACGCGCGGATCACCGATAAAGGGCTGCTCTTCGAGGTCTGCCATGTGCACAAACATTTGCCCCATGGGTCGATCGGTCCAAGGCACTCGGCTCAAACTCGCGGCCACGGGTACGCAGATGCCGTCGGCATCGCCATCGTCAAATGCGACACCGGGTGCATCGCGCCCCCAGATGTCAAAGTTCAATGTGGTCACCGGTAGCTTTAACCCGCCCTTAAAGGCTTTCAGCAAGTTGTCGCGCGGTAGCCACTTGCCCCGCAGCACGCCATTGATGTCCGGTAACAGCACTTCAATGGTTTCAATATCCGGATTTTCTTCTAGGAACTTTTTCGCCAGTTCCAAATCTTTCGCTTTACTTGGGCCAAGCATGACCATCTCCATCAGGCGCGCCACCCACTGGGGTGGCGCCTATTTAAGTATTCTTTAAAACTTAGTCGTTAATGTGCCGAATGGCACTGATTTTCGTCGCTACCGACTCACTTAACCGGGCACCGGTTGGCGGCCAAAATAGCCGCGCAAGGGATCCTGACCAGGTGCTGCGTCATAGCAACCGAGGGAATTGATAAACAGTGAAAACACCTCCGATTGCGAACTGACGTCCAGTTTTTGATAAATATTTTTCCGGTGCCGGCGCAGCGTCTCTGTTGAGATGCCCAGTTTATCTGCCGCGATACGGGTGGAATAGCCGCTAAGCATGAGCCCCAACACGTCTTGCTCGCGCGCGGTCAGCAGTGACCGGCCAAACAAGGCCACAGCCTGTTTTACCCCCGCTTCGACGCCCGGTTTTGGCCGATTTACCACCTTCACGTGCTGGCTGATTAACTGGGTCACCATGGGCGAGCAAGCGTTGAGCAACGCCAATTCGGCGGCACTGAACGGCAGCGCCTGACGGGCGCGCATTAAACATAAATGAATGTGCGTGTGGGAATCGATCTGCGTCACAAACACCACTTCATCACACACATCCAAGCCATCGTGCAAGGTGTGGCTGGCATCATCGGCGGTGGCGCGCCAATGGCTAAAGCCGGCTTCGATGTCGCCATTGTGCGTGAGCTGGTAGTAGGGATCTTTGCGGTAGAGGCCGGCTTGGTAGTCATCCACCTGCTGCTTGCGCTGGACACCGCTCAGGCGATGAAACAGCACGCTGGGCTCGGGCTGGCTATCGGTATAGCGCCAAACCTGCGGGTAGTCCACCGGTAGCGTAGCTGACAGAGCGTCCACTAGCGCTGCGTAGAAATCGGCACTGCCCAAACAGGCGACTGCCGTTGCGATCTCGCGATTCCAGACTTCTAAAGCCTGTGTATGCAGGGTCATGATTCAACTGGACCGAAGCCCATGCCTCTCTGTTTGCCTAGGGAATTGCCTGTGTTCACCAGAATAAACGAAGTATTATTCTGTTTTTTGAGCCATAAAAAAACAGGCCAGTGATCTCAGCCATTCTGCCGCCCTCACTGCCAGATCACACACTACTGCGATAAGTCTTTTTACCCATCCATCACAAAAATAATGTGATCACAAATCCAAGTTATGGGATAATCTAACCTCGGCCATTAGTAAAGTCAAACCCCATGAGCGAACCCAACACCGAATTTAAGACCCAGCAGGAGCGCGTGTACTTCCAGTTGCGCGAAGCCATTCTGTGCGGCCGCTTTGTTCCGGGTCGGGCAGTCACTATTCGCGGTATCGCAGAAATGCTCGATGTCAGCCCCATGCCCGTGCGCGAAGCCCTGCGCCGCCTCACCGCCGAACACGCCTTGGCGCTGCAAGACAATCGCCGCGTGACCGTGCCGCACATGACCGCCAGTCGACTAGAGCAGATTGTCGAGGCGCGTATCGCCCTTGAGACCCAAGCAGCACTGCGCGCTATGGCGCACATCTCCACCGATGACTTGGCCCACTTAAAGGCCCTGGACGACCAAGTGACCCAAGCCATCGAAGTACAGGACGCCGAAAGCTACATCCGCACAAATCTCGAGTTTCACCTGACCCTCTACCGCCACGGCCCCAACGAGGTCATCTTGCCGTTGATCGAAAGTTTGTGGCTACAGAGCGCGCCGTTCATGCGACTTGTGCTAAACCGAATAGGTTTGGGTTACCTCACGGACCGGCACGTACAGGCCACCGACGCTATCGCCGCGCGCGATGCACTCGCGCTCAAACTGGCCATCGCCAGCGACATCCGCGAGGGCATCGGCGCCTTAGGGCAAGAAGAGTTAGAGGTGGCCACCACTGAAGGCGAACCAATTTGAGCTGATTGCACACTCGGGGTGTTGCCAAACACCCTAATAATGTGATCACATTATTACCCACAGACACCAACGCTGTCGGCGCAGGGCGCAGTAGGCCCCACCGACAGCGCATTAAATCAACGCGCCCCGCCGGCGCTTCAGGAGGTTCTATGAGCCAGACGTATCAAAAGCGCTCCACTGCCGAGTGGCAATCCATGGATGCCGGACACTACCTGCACCCCTTTACTGACTTTAAAGACCAAATGGAGCGCGGCAGCCGAATCATCACTAGAGCCGAAGGCCCGTACATCTATACGTCTGATGGCCAGAAAATTCTGGACGGTATGTCCGGCCTCTGGTGCTGCAACCTCGGCTATGGCCAGCAAGAAATCGCCGATGCCGTGGCTGAGCAGCTCAAAGAGCTGCCCTTCTACAACAGCTTCTTCCAGTGCGCCCACCCGCCGTCAATCGAATTGTCCGCCAAACTGGCAGAAGTGGCCGCGCCCCACATGAACAATGTGTTCTACACCGGTTCGGGCAGTGAAGCCAACGACACGGTGATCCGCATGGTGCACCGCTACTGGGATCTGTTGGGCCAGCCAGAGCGCAAAATATTTATCAGCCGACACAACGCCTACCACGGCTCCACCATCGGCGGCGCGAGCCTCGGTGGCATGGGCGGCATGCACAGCCAATTTACCCGCCTACCCTACGTACACCACGTAGATCAGCCCTACTGGTATGGCGAAGGCGGCGACATGAGCCCCGAAGAGTTCGGCTTAAAAGCCGCGCGCTCAATTGAAACCAAGATTCTGGAATTGGGCGCCGATAAGGTTGCGGCCTTCATTGGCGAGCCCATCCAAGGCGCCGGCGGCGTGATTGTGCCTCCGTCCACCTACTGGCCCGAAGTGAAGCGCATTTGCGATCAATACGGCATTTTGTTAATTACCGACGAAGTCATCTGTGGCTTCGGCCGCACCGGTCACTGGTTTGGCGCCGACTATTTCAATGTCGAAGCGGACCTAATGCCATTCGCCAAGGGTGTCACCAACGGCTACCAGCCGCTGGGCGGCGTCATGGTTGGCGACCGCGTGGCCGATGTCTTAAAAACGCAGGGCGGCGAGTTCTACCACGGCTACACCTACTCCGGCCACCCGGCCGCATGTGCTGCCGCGCTAGCCACCATCAACATCCTGCAGCGCGATAAAATTCTAGAGCAAGTGCGCGACACCAAGGGCGTCTACCTGCAAGAACAATTCGCCACACTCGCCGATCACCCCATCGTGGGCGAGGCGCGCGGCGTTGGATTTGTGGGTGCAATCGAACTCACCAATGACAAATCTGCCCGCACCCGCTTTGACGACAACAGCACTGCCGGTGATCTCTGTCGTGCAGCCTGTATCGAAAACGGCCTGGTTATGCGCGCCGTGGGCGACACCATGATCATTGCACCACCACTCACCATGAGCACCGACGAAATCGATGAACTGGTGGACCGCGCGCGCAAGGCGCTGGATCTTACCGCTCAGCGACTTGGCAAATAGTTTCGTCGTAAAACTGGGGGCGCAATTGCGCCCCTTTTTTATTTCCCGCCCCCTGCCAACCCAATAACTGCGCAAGGTTAACCGTTTAAGCTTCTGTCGCAGCTGTATAAAAAACCACATACCTAGACCACATTGACATTATTCCGTCACAGATAGCACTTATACTTAACCTACCTCTAACAAAACCCCAGAGTACTAATGACTCAAGGTTGAGGTGTTGTATCGGCTTTGCTCACGCCCCAAAAACGGGTATGTTTAAGCCGAAACCGAAGGTGCTGCGGGTGCGGTATCTCTTTAACGCCCACAGCATTAACCGCGTTTGTGTATCTACACGGTATTTGGAGGCGTTGTATGGGATTAGCCAGTAACCTTGCGCATTTTTTGTCGCAACAAAAGGTCCCCTTTGAAGTCGTACCCCACCAATACGCTGAAGGCAGCGTCAATACTGCCAACAGCGCTCACATCCCCCCACTGAAACTCGCCAAGGCTGTGGTATTTCGCGATGAAGACATGTATTACACTGTCGCCGTCTTGCCCGCCTGCTACAAAGTCAAACGACACACTCTGAATCAAATTTTCGACCGCCACTTGGAGCTGGCCGGCGAAGATGAACTAGAAGTTTTGTTTGAAGATTGTGCGCCCGGCGCCATACCCATCCTAGGCCAGGCCTACGGCTTGCGAGTGATCTGGGACGATGCGCTTTCAGAGCAGGAAGAGGTCTACATGGAGGCGGGCGATCATGAAAATTTAATCAAGCTCAAACGCGATGATTTCTTGGCGCTGATGGGCAACAATTTACACGAACGTTTTTCCTGTGAGCGACAGCGCGCGAAAACTGCGCGGCTGCTGCAATACATTCGCTCCAAAGGCTATGAGTGGAACGAGCCAGATCCCGTCTTCGCTCGCAATTAATAGCGGACATAACCCACTTTTTAACCGGCACGTCATAGTGTCGGTTAAAAATCCACTTTTCCACGTCCCTGTTTGATAGCACCACGGACAGTTTTGCTTTTCAACCGCCGCTCTTTTGAACCTCGGGTAGGTCTGGTTGCCCGCCGTTTCTTGCGCACTTCACTGGCCGCCTGAATGAGGTCCCGCAGGCGTTCGAGGGCAGCGGCTTTATTTTTTTGTTGCGTCCGAAATTCCTGCGCGCGCAGTACCAGCACACCGTCTTTGGTCAGGCGCGAATCGCCACTGTTCAACAACGTTTGCCGACAGTGCTCGTTGATCAACTGCGAGTTAGCCACATCAAAACGCAACTGCACCGCCGTTGAAACTTTATTGACGTTTTGGCCACCGTTGCCCTGCGCGAGCGTAAAGCTAATATCCACTTCGCGCTCCAACTGCTCCATAAAACTTAACGGCATCATGGCAACTGCGCCTCCAGTTTTTGAATAAGATACTGCGCAATGGGAAAAGCCGAAGTGGCCGCCGGGGAAGGCGCACTGCACACATGTAACGTGCGATCAGTTTGCATAAAATGGAAATCCTGCACCAATTCACCGTTGGCCAACACGGCTTGAGCACGAATACCCGTGGGCCAAGGTTGTAAGTCTTGCAAGGTCAATGTCGGGCAATAGCTCTGCAGCCGACGAAGGTACCCACGCCGCCAACAACTGTCTCGCCATTCACGCAATGCCGCGCCCGGATAGCGCGCAAGCAATCGCCAAAAACCGGGATAAAACAACAGCGACCAAACATCTTGCCAGTGAGTGTTCATTTGATGCGCCTGACCGTAGCCCTCGCGCTGCAATCCCAACACCGCATTTGGACCCGCGGTGATTGCACCGTTCGTCATGAGCGTTAAATGCACGCCCAAAAACGGCAGTTCGGGATCGGGCACGGGGTATATTAAATGCGACAGTGTTACCGCCCCTGACCGCACGCGATAATATTCACCGCGAAACGGCAAAATGGAAAAATCCGGCACCAAACCTTGTGCGCGAATCAAGCGATCAGCCTGCAATCCGCCACACACTATGAGCGCATCCACTCTGCATTGCTCGCCGTTAGTTAGCCTTAGGTTAATGCCACTCGCACGTTCATCGATATGTTGCACGCAACTATTTAGTAAAAGACTGCCACCTGCATCAGTGAACTCTGCAACCATGGCGCACACCTGCGCGCCATAATCAACAATACCGGACGCGGGCACCCACAGCGCACCGGCACCACTCACTGCGGCTTCACGTCGTTGTAAATCGCTTGCGCACAGCGGCTGTACCACTATGCCATTGTGCGCCGCGCGATCAGCTAATGCGTGCATGGCCTTCAACTCACTTTCATGAGCGGCCACGATTAACTTTCCCGTGTTGCGACAGGGAATTTGATGGGCATCGGCATAGGCATAGGTCGCCGCCATGCCACGCCGGCAAAAGTCAGCTTTCAAGCTGTTCGGAGGATAATAAACACCGGCGTGGATGACGCCGCTGTTGCGTCCTGATTGATGAAGCGCGGGGGCGGATTCTTTTTCCAACAACAAAACGCGGGCCGACGGCCAACGTTGCTGAATGGCCCGCGCCGTTGCGACGCCCACTATGCCGGCGCCAATCACACCGAATTTCATAGCTGGGCGCGCCTTGGGGGCGGACTATCAGGTTTTAGGCAGGGTAACACCCGTCTGACCTTGATACTTTCCGCCGCGATCTTTGTATGAGGTTTCACACACTTCATCAGATTCAAAGAACAACATTTGCGCCACGCCTTCATTGGCGTAAATTTTAGCGGGCAACGGTGTTGTGTTTGAAAACTCCAAGGTCACGTGACCTTCCCATTCGGGCTCAAGCGGAGTCACGTTCACGATAATGCCACAACGTGCATAGGTGGATTTCCCCAAGCACACTGTCAGTACATTGCGCGGAATGCGGAAATACTCAACCGTGCGCGCCAAGGCAAAGGAGTTGGGTGGAATAATGCAAACGTCGCTTTGAATGTCCACAAAGCTGTTCTCATCAAAATTCTTTGGGTCGACAATGGTGGAGTGCACGTTGGTAAAAATTTTAAACTCGTTGGCACAGCGCACGTCGTAACCGTAAGAAGAGGTACCATAGGACACAATGCGGTGCCCATCGGGTGCATGGCGCACTTGGCCCGGTTCATAGGGCTCAATCATGCCGTGATCTTCGGCCATGCGGCGCATCCACTTATCTGACTTAATGCTCATGGGGCCTCTCTTATATTGCGTTAGTGGAGCCAAGCTCACTCGGGCCGTCGTCATCGACGACCGTGAAAAATGGCGCACATGATAGCCCGTTTAGCGTTAAATGGGGAGCCGTTTTCCGACGCTAGGTGTTGCACAAACACCCTAAAACACCGGCCCTTTCCCTATACTCAGGATCGGAAGCACACATTGAGGAGTCCCGCCCTATGCCGCACAGTGAACACCATTTTATACATCGCACTAACTGGCTGCGAGCTGCGGTGCTCGGGGCTAATGATGGCATTGTCTCTACCACCAGTTTACTCGCAGGCGTAGCCGCTGCAGGTATGAACAGCAACACCCTGCTGATTACCGGTATAGCCGCAACTGTGGCCGGTGCACTCTCCATGGCCGCGGGCGAATATGTGTCGGTCAGCACCCAGTCAGATATTGAGTCGGCCGACCTTGCGCGCGAACGGCAGGCGTTGCGCGATCACCGCGAAGCTGAGCAGGCCGAGCTGGCGGAAATCTACCGCGGGCGGGGGCTGGCTCCCGCGCTGGCCGGTGAGGTGGCGCAGCAATTGATGGCCCATAACGCCTTAGAGGCCCACGCCCGCGACGAACTCGGCATTTCTCACATCACCACAACCAACCCCCTGCAGGCCGCCATGTCTTCCGCCATGGCGTTCTGCGCGGGCAGTTTACTGCCCCTCTGTAGTCTCTACCTTGCAATGCTTGTGGACGTTCGCCACCCCATTTTTTGGTTGTGCACTTCGTCACTTGGGGCGCTGGCATTTTTGGGCTGGTGGTCGGCGTTACGCGGTGGTGGCCAGCCCGTTAAATCCGTCGTGCGCATTGTGCTTTGGGGTGCACTGGCCATGGGCATAACGGCGTTGATCGGCCACAGCGTCAATCTAACGCTTTAAGCTTTGCCTGCGTAACGCCAAGCGCTACTATGCAACCGACTTACGCCCTAGCGCCACCTCGTACCTCACACGCTAGTCAGCGATACATTAACAGTACCCTGAGAAAGGAATTCATCATGTTCATCACCAACATAGAAGCCGTGCCAGGCAAACGGATCACTCAGCACTTAGGCATGGTGCAGGGCAACACCGTCCGTGCAAAGCACGCGGGCCGAGACATCATGGCTGGGCTTAAAAATATTTTTGGCGGCGAACTCAAGGGCTATACAGAACTCCTCACCGAGGCCCGCGAAGAAGCCACGGCACGTATGGTGCAGCAGGCTCAAGCCATTGGCGCCAACGCGGTGATTAACGTGCGCTACTCTACATCGTCTATTTCCGCCGGCGCGGCTGAACTATTCGCCTACGGCACAGCGGTGGTATTGGAGTAACAGGCCATGGAATCGCTGATCATATTAGTCGTACTCACAACCTTAGGGTATGCGTTTGGCAGTGTGATAGAAAGGCGCCACTTTGCCTCCATCATTGCGCGCGAGCACTTGCTGCGCAACATCATGTGCTTTAGCGCACGCACTCCGCCAAGTGACATTGGGCCAGTAGACAGCCAGCTCGTGGGCGGCAACGTAGTCATTTCCATCGATTACTTTAAGCTGATAGCAGCCGCATTGCGCGGTTTGATCGGCGGACGCGTATCGGCCTACGAAACGCTGGTAGAGCGAGCCAGACGCGAAGCCATACTGCGAATGAAAGTGGCGGCGCAGGATTTGGGCGCAACTCAAATTTTTAACGTGAAACTGGAAACGGCATCTATCTACAACGGTTACCAGCAGCAAACCGGGTCGGTAGAAGTTTACGCCTACGGCACCGCGTTGATTCCGCACACCTCGTGACCGACTATCGGAATCCGCCCATTCCAGAGGGCATCAACGTGCACCCACAGCACCCGCTGAAAGAATTTTTCTGGATGCTGGCGGCCGTGGGTATTGCACTCACAGTCGCCATTGCCTTATTGATTGCCCTGGCAAACTATTTAGTCACGTTTGTCCCCTTTGAAATGGAACAACGACTCGCGCAACATATGGAAGTCAATTATTTTCAACCGGGTGATGCACCACCAACACCCGCGCTGATATACCTCCAATCCTTGGGCCATTCGCTCGCGCAAGCACAGCAAGCCCCCCACCCTATTCGCATACATCTACTCGACAGCGACGACATCAACGCCTTTGCCACGCTCGGCGGCCACATTTTTATCAGTCGCGGATTACTCGAAGTGATGCCCAATGAAAATGCATTGGCCATGGTGTTGGCCCATGAAATTGCCCACATCAGCCACCGCGATCCGATTATCGCCACCGGTCGAGGCTTGACCGTTGCGCTGGCAATTATGAGCCTGACCGGCGTAGGGGATGGTGCCATGGCGCACCAACTCGCCAGTCAATTCAGCTTAGTCACACAACTTAGTTTTAGTCGCAGTGCCGAGGCCGCCGCCGATTTGCGGGCACTGGAAACCTTGCGGCAATACTACGGGCACACCTTAGGTGCCGATGCGCTATTTAACTATTTAGTGGCTGAGCAAGGGCGAGGGAATGCGCTGGCCGAGCAGCCGCTGTTGGCGCTGCTCAATAGCCACCCGCTGCATGCGGACCGAATAGCCACCATCAACGCGTTTACCGGCAGCAATCACAACGGCCAAGGGCAACTCACGCCGTTGCCAGCGAACTGGTTGGCACCCCGCACAGATTAAACTTTGATTCTGCGCACGCGGAAGGCGCGGCCTTTTAACTTGCCGTGCTCCAACTGACTGTGCGCTTGTTTCCATGCGCCGCGCGCCACCGCAACATAGGTGCTGAGGTCGTACACCTGAATTTTTCCGATATCATCAAAGGCCACTTGGTCGTTGCGCGTTAGCGCTCCCACCACATCGCCGGGACGCAATTTTTGCTTTTTGCCACCGTCGATTTGCAGGGTGACCATCGCCGGTTCAGGCATTTGTTGGCGCTTGGCCTGGGGCAGGTTTTCAACGGCCGGCAATGCGCCCAACAACGCTACCAGCTTTTCCAATTTGAAATCTTCACGCTCGGTCAAGAGGCTGCAGGCAACGCCGCTGGCGCCGGCACGCCCAGTGCGCCCGATGCGATGCACGTGCACTTCGCTATCGCGCGCGAGATGGTAGTTCACCACCAAGTCCAATGCTTCTATATCCAACCCCCGCGCGGCCACATCGGTGGCCACCAATACGCTGGCAGATTTGTTCGCAAAACAGGTTAGCACCTGATCGCGCTGCTTTTGCTCAAGGTCACCGTGAATGGGCAATGCCACTATGCCTTGCTCACGCAACACATTGGCCACCTCCTCTGTCTCGCGCTTGGTATTGCAAAATACCACGGCGGATTCCGGCAAAAAATGCAGCAACAATTGGGCAACGGCATGCTGGCGCTGCTCGTTATTTGTCACCCGGTAAAAATGTTGCTCGATGCTGGAGGTTTGATGCTGGCTGGCCACTGTCACGCGCACGGGCTCGCGCATCACTCGCCCAGCCAAAGCTTCGATGGCGTCTGGGTAAGTGGCGGAAAATAACAGCGTTTGGCGCACTGCTGGCACCTGCTCAACAATGGCATCGACGGACGTTTGAAAGCCCATGTCGAGCATGCGATCGGCTTCATCGAGAACCAGGGTATCCACCTCTGCCAAATCGAGTGTTCCTTTGCGCACGTGCTCCTCGATACGACCGGGCGTACCCACCACTATGTGCGCACCATGCTCCAGCGAGCCCAACTGTGGTCCAAACGGCATACCGCCACACAGAGTGAGAATCTTGATGTTGTGGATGGCGCGAGCCAGCTTGCGCAGTTCCCGTGCCACTTGATCAGCCAGTTCCCGCGTGGGACACAACACCAAGGTCTGCACCCGAAAGCGCTCCACCCTTAATTTGTTCAATACTGCCAAACCAAAGGCCGCCGTTTTACCGGAGCCAGTCTTGGCCTGTGCGATCACATCCACACCCACCAACAACAGTGGCAGTGCTTGGGCCTGAATATCCGTGAGTTCGGTGTAGCCGAGATCGGCGAGATTAGTGCGAAGTGCCGCAGACAGCGGCAGTGAATCAAAGGCGCGCGACGCGCTTGGGTTAGACAAGGGTGCCCCCGGTGGTGTTGTGAACGCTAGCGAATACGCTAGTTTACACCATAAGCGGTCAAGCCTTATGGCACTTTCACGCACAGTGGGCTCACTGCCACCTTTTGCCTTTGACCGTCAATTGTGTAGCAACAGCGCGGCATCAACGATGACGCAAACCCACCTCGCCTTAGATGAGACCGCAATAGCGGCACTGTGAAAGTAGAATCGGCCATTACTGTTTGGCCAGCGAATACCTTAGTATCACTGGCCTCACTAATGCGTGGTACTTCACAGCCCGATCCTGTAAGCTGCACCGCCGCCAGCGGTGCTGGCCATTTTTTGAACAACTCGAGAACTGCATGCGTTTTGCCGACCTGGGCCTATCTGCCCCCATCCTTGAAGCCGTAGCCGAACAGGGCTATGAAACACCCTCACCCATCCAAGCCCAAGCCATACCTGCCGTCATTGCCGGTAAAGATGTCATGGCCGCCGCGCAAACGGGCACCGGAAAGACCGCAGGCTTTACCCTGCCCATTCTGGAGCTGTTAACCCGGGGCGAGCGGGCGCCGTCAAATCACGTGCGCGTACTGGTGCTGACGCCAACCCGTGAATTGGCAGCGCAAGTGGGAGAAAGTGTGGCCAACTATGGCAAGCATTTACCCCTGCGATCAGCGGTGGTGTTCGGTGGTGTCGGCATCAATCCGCAAATGATGAAACTGCGCAAAGGCGTAGATGTGCTAGTGGCTACGCCCGGCCGTCTGCTCGACCTGTTTGGTCAAAATGCAGTGAAATTTAATAAGCTGGAAATGCTGGTGCTCGATGAAGCCGATCGCATGCTCGACATGGGCTTTATTCACGACATCAAACGCATTTTGAAACTATTGCCCGCCAAGCGACAAAACCTGTTGTTTTCCGCCACCTTCTCGGACGAAATTCGAACCCTCGCCAAGGGTTTGGTGCACAACCCCGTGGAAATTGATGTGGCGCCGCGCAACACCACAGTGGAAACCGTTAAACAGTGGTTGTGTCCCGTAGACAAAAACAAAAAGTCGTCGCTGTTGATTCACTTGATTAAAGAACACAATTGGCATCAGGTATTGGTGTTTTCACGCACCAAGCACGGCGCAAACAAATTGGCGAAACAGCTGGAAGGCGCGGGCATAGAGTCAGCCGCTATTCATGGCAACAAAAGTCAAAATGCGCGCACCAAAGCGCTGGCAGATTTTAAAAACAATAAAGTACGGGTTTTGGTGGCCACCGATATCGCCGCACGCGGCATCGACATCGATCAACTGCCGCAAGTGGTTAATTTTGACTTGCCCAACGTGCCCGAAGATTACGTGCACCGCATCGGTCGAACCGGGCGCGCCGGCGCTACCGGTCAAGCGGTGTCTTTAGTGAGTGCCGATGAATTAAAACAGCTAAAAGACATTGAACGACTTACCCAGCAATTGATTAGTCGTGAGATTGTGGCGGGCTTTGAAGCCGTCAATGCGTTGCCGCCCACCAGCCTCAATACGCGTCCGATCAAACCAAAAAAACCCAAAAAGCCCTACAGTGGCCACGCCGATGGGCAGCGCGCCGCTGGTTCTGCCAAAAAGACCAAACCAGTCTCAGGCCGCTCCGGCAATCGCCGGCCGGCACCTTCTGGCAATCGCTGATTATTAATTATCTGTGATATCGGTCGAATCAGCTGGGTGGTTTTAAATTTCGAAACCGCCCTGCTGCCTTCCACACCAGCCACGCCATGACACCATTAAATAGCAACACCAAGTCCGGCCCGTAAAGCATAGGCCCCGCAACGGCCACCAAGCGCCCGACACCCACGGCTATCACCAACGAAAAACATACCAAGGCGACTCGTGGCAGCCACTCGCCGATAAACCCACCCACGTAAAATGCCAGCGCCTGCCAGAAAAGAATATGGATACAGTGTTGCGCAGTTTTGATGCGCTCTGGGATTTCGGTTTCTTCTAGCCCCGTGATCAACCACATGACGCCAATAAACGCCAACACCAATGCCGTTGCGCGCACATCCAAAAACCGAATTGTACCCGTTGAATCGTCTGCATCTGGCTCGTCAGGTGGAAGGGTCATAGGCGCTCCATGTTAGACGCTCCAAAAAACGTCTCCACTCACCTTACGCGCATATAAACACAAAACCAACGCACTACATTGCATTAGCACCGCATGCGTTAACCGAAATTCAACTAACGACCATCGCCTATTCCTGCACTGCCTGCTGTTGCACTTCTTGCTCAACCCACACGAGCGACTGCGTATCAAATCCGAGTGCGGCGGCTTGATTCATAAACTGCTGACGCAACGCCGAAGGTATCTTTGGCTCGCGCGACAGCAACCAGAGGTAATCGCGATTGTGGCCAGTCACGAAGGCGTAGCGGTATTCGGGGTCTAGATGATAGATAACATAGGCCGCATAGAAGGGCCCGAAAAATGAAACCTTTAAATGGCCGAGGTCTGGTTTAGCCACAAAATACGCGCGCCCTTGAGCGGATTTCCACTGCTCAGCCTGCGCATCGTAGCCGCGATTTAGCACCGCAATGCCACCGTCCTCTCGCAAGGTATAGGTGGCCGTTACACGACTCAATCCCCGTTCAAAACGATTATCAGATCGCGCAATTTCATACCAAAGGCCTTGATAGCGTTTGGCGTTAAAATTTTCTACCGGCGCAATACCTTTCGGTGCGCCGGTACATCCTGCCAGCAGGCCCATACAGGCCAGCACAAAAAACAAGCGCACCATAAAAACCCCCATCATCCACAATGATTATTTGATCTTTACGATGCACCGCTACTCACAGATCACTCCTGTGGGGCAGCACCGGATCTCAACGCTTTGATGAGCATGACCTTCATCAATACGAAGCCCAGCAGCACCACCATAGAAGCCACACCCAACATCGGGCCCACTACGTTTGCCGGCGCGTAGCGTCCGTACATAAGGAATAAACCGAGCAGTAAAAATACCGTGCCCACTTGGTGAGCGTAGTACTGCACCTTCGCCATGGCACTGGCGCCATCGATTTGCCACACTTTGTATACCGCCGCATAAATAAACGACACCACAAAACCCAACAACATAATGTGCGCATGGGCCACAAGCTGGCCATGATTTTTAGTTGCTGCCATGTAAATACCCAGCAGTAATCCCAACAGCCCGTAACCAAACGCAGTCAGTAAAAATTTTCTATCCATCGAACACCTCACGTATTTATGTTGTGATTATTTCAGAGGTCGCCCAACGCAGCGGCTAAGACATTGCCTTGATAAGCGATGGCAGTAAACATAACAAATGCACCGCGCGCTGCACAGTCAATTCAGTTGATATTACAAACCGATAAAAGACGCCAAAACTCAGCGCATTAAAGTGATTTGCGTAGCTGGTACGCGGGGATTGACACCACCGCCCGCCTCGCAGCGCGGCGGTGCACAAGGCTGAAGCGAATCAATCATCATCGATTTCGATGGCTGGAACCTGCGCGCCCTCTGCCAGCCAAAGATTGGCCGCCATTTGCCGAGCAATGCGACGATAGGTATCGGAGACTTCAGACTCGGGTTCCGCCACCAACGTGGGTTGCCCACGATCCATTTGCTCGCGGATCGACAACGTCAAAGGCAGTGAGCCCAGGCACTGGGTTTGATAGTCCACCGCGATGCGGGCACCGCCACCTTCACCAAAAATGTGCTCTTCATGGCCGCATTCAGAGCACACGTGAGTGGCCATATTTTCCACTACGCCCAACACCGGCACGCTCACCTTGCGAAACATCTCGATACCTTTTTTGGCGTCCAGCAAGGCAATGTCCTGCGGGGTGGTGACAATTACGGCACCGGTCACAGGCACTGATTGCGCCAGGGTTAGCTGAATATCACCGGTACCCGGCGGCATATCTATCAGCAAATAATCGAGATCATGCCAGAGCGTCAAACTTAAGAGTTGCTGTAATGCACCGCTAACCATGGGCCCGCGCCAGATCATGGGGGTTTGCTCGGTCACCAAAAAGCCCATGGAATTCAATTGGATACCATAAGCCTCGATGGGCTCCATGTGCTTTTGACCGCGGATTTGCGGCCGCACATTGCCCACGCCAAACATTTGCGGCTGGCTGGGCCCATAAATGTCGGCGTCGAGCACGCCAACCTTGGCACCTTCGGCGGCCAACGCCAGCGCCAAATTAGTGGTGGTGGTCGACTTTCCCACACCGCCCTTGCCCGAGGCCACCGCAATGATATTGGCCACATTGGGCAGGGGTTCTTTTTGATTGGCCGTCGCCTTGGGCTTAATCAGCCAACCCAGATCGGTGGTCACCGATGCCACACCTTCCACGGTACTGACCGCAATGCACACCGACTCTTCAATTTGCGATTTCAAGCTCAGTGCCGGATAACCCAATACTAGGTGCACGTTGATGTCGTTATCACTGATCTCTATGCCAGTCACTGCGTCCAACGCAGTCAGACTTCTGCCGGTGCACGGGTCCTTTACAAAGGCCAACGCTTGGTAAATGGCATCTCGATCGGGGCTGTTCATGAAATCTCCTAGCTTGGGGGGGCGCAATGCCGGACTCAGGGCGGCTAGTTTAGCCGATTTAGCGATGGGTTTTGGGGCCAATATGGCACGCATCGAATGCCTTGCGCTCAACCCTGCTATGCGCCACTAAAAATGCTATAGTTCGCCGTTTTTATGCTGCCGCGCTTGGCAGCCCACGACTTTGCCTTGAGAGATCGTCAATGAGCCAACGCCGTCAAATTCTGGTGACCAGCGCCCTGCCCTATGCCAATGGGTCGCTGCACCTCGGACACTTGTTAGAACACATCCAAACGGACATCTGGGTTCGCTTTCAACAGACCCGCGGCCACGACTGTACCTACGTGTGTGCCGACGATGCCCATGGCACCGCCATCATGCTCAAGGCCGAGGAGCTGGGTATCAGCCCAGAGGCCCATATCGAAAACATGAAGGCCGAGCACATGGCCGACTTTCAAGGCTTTTTGATCAACCACCACAACTACCACTCCACCCACTCAGAGGAGAACAAGGTGTTGTCGGCGCTGATCTACGAGCGCCTAAAAGCCAATGGCCATATCGCCAGCCGCAAGATCACCCAGGCCTTTGATCCAGAGAAACAACTGTTTCTGGCCGATCGATACATTAAGGGCACTTGCCCCAAGTGCAAAACGGACGACCAATACGGCGACAACTGTGAAGCCTGCGGTGCCACCTACGCACCGGCCGACTTGATCAACCCGCGCTCGGTCATCTCGGGCGCCACCCCCATCACCAAAGATTCAGAACACTTTTTCTTTCGCCTGCCCGCCTTTCAGGATTTCTTAAAGGATTGGACCCGCGCAGGTCACCTGCAGACCGAAGTGGCCAATAAACTGGCCGAGTGGCTGGATGCCGGCCTCCAAGAGTGGGACATCTCCCGCGACGCCCCCTACTTCGGCTTTGAGATTCCCGGCGAAAAAGACAAATTCTTTTACGTGTGGCTAGACGCACCCATCGGCTACATGGCGGCGCACAAACACCTGTGCGATCGCACCGGTGCCG
This sequence comes from Simiduia aestuariiviva, assembly GCF_014192475.1. Classification (GTDB taxonomy): domain Bacteria; phylum Pseudomonadota; class Gammaproteobacteria; order Pseudomonadales; family Cellvibrionaceae; genus Simiduia; species Simiduia aestuariiviva. The sequence goes on along the minus strand of NZ_JACHXZ010000001.1, from coordinate 826,198 downwards.
ACTGGGACGCCATCTGGAACAAAGATTCCAGCGCCGAGCTGTACCACTTCATCGGCAAAGACATCGTCAACTTCCACGCCCTGTTCTGGCCCGCCATGCTGTCTTCAGCCCAGTTCCGCACACCCACCAAGGTGTGCGTGCACGGATTCTTAACCGTGAACGGCAAGAAGATGTCCAAGTCCCGCGGCACCTTTATTAATGCGAAGAGTTATTTGGAGCACTTAAATCCCGAGTATTTACGCTATTACTTCGCCGCCAAACTCACCGGCGGCGTCGATGATCTGGACCTGAATTTAGAAGATTTCGTCAACCGAGTGAATTCCGACTTGGTGGGCAAAGTGGTCAACATCGCCAGTCGCACGGCCAAGTTTGTCAACAAAGCCGGTGGCGTATTGGCCGACAACCCAGAACCCGAACTGTGGGCTCAATTCGTCGACGCCGGCGATAGCATTGCCAAACTCTACGAGGATCGCGAATTCGGCCGCGCGATGCGCGAGATCATGGCACTGGCCGATCAGGCAAACGAATATATCGCCGCCAAGGCGCCATGGTCTCTGGCTAAACAGGAAGGCACCGAGGCCGAAGTGCTGGCCATTTGCTCGCTGGGCATCAATATGTTCCGCGCGCTGTTAACCTATTTAAAACCTGTGCTGCCCGCCATGACTGAAGCGGCCGAGGCATTTTTAGGCGAAACGCTGAGCTGGGAAACGCCCATCAGCTACCGCGCAGGCCAGCCCATCAACACCTTTAACCCGCTAATGACCCGTGTAGACACCAAAGCAGTAGACGCCATGATTGAAGCCAATAAACAACCTGAAGCTGAACCCGTAAAAGCCACCGGCCCACTGGCCGATGAGCCCATTGCCCCAGAAATTTCCTTTGATGACTTTGCCAAAGTGGACCTGCGCGTCGCCCTGATTAAAGATGCACAGCACGTAGAGGGTGCCGACAAACTGCTGCAACTGACCTTGGATCTGGGTGGCGAAACCCGCAACGTGTTCTCCGGCATAAAATCTGCCTATAAGCCCGAAGATCTAGTGGGCAAACTCACCGTCATGGTGGCCAACCTGGCGCCGCGCAAGATGAAATTCGGCATGAGCGAAGGCATGGTGGTGGCCGCGGGCCCCGGTAAAAAGGAAATCTACCTGATGGAACCTCACGCGGGCGCCAAACCCGGCCAACGCGTGATGTAATCCAGCGAGCGGGCCCAGCCCGCTCAGGCTTAAGCATATTCACAACCAATATAAGCACTAATAAGTACTTGTATTGATGGCTATAAATGCCACAGCGATAATAGGCGCCCACTCACTACCGGCGAACTTGCCCTTTGGGCACTGGCTAAGAGCGAAAACCTGCAATGACCGAATTTGCCGTCATCATGCTCAGCACCATTTTGGTGAACAACTTTGTGCTGGTTCAGTTTCTGGGCCTGTGTCCGTTCATGGGTGTCTCGAACAAACTCGAAACCGCCATCGGCATGGGCGGCGCCACCACCTTTGTGCTCACCCTTGCGTCTATCGCCAGCTACCTCGTCAACACCTGGGTACTCATGCCACTGGGCTTGGAGTATTTGCGCACCATTGCCTTTATTTTGGTTATTGCGGTGGTGGTGCAGTTCGCCAAAATGTTCATCGAAAAAACCAGCCCTCTGCTGTACCGGGTGCTGGGCGTGTTTCTACCCCTGATTACCACCAACTGCGCCGTGCTCGGCGTGGCCTTGCAAAACACCTCACACGCCCACAATTTTGTGGAGTCATCCCTCTATGGATTTGGGGCAGCCCTGGGCTTTTCCTTGGTGTTGGTTTTGTTTTCCGCCATGCGTGAGCGCTTAGCGGCCGCCGACGTGCCCGTGCCGTTTCAGGGTGCAGCCATCGGCATGATTACCGCCGGTTTAATGTCGCTGGCTTTCATGGGCTTCGGCGGGCTGGTATAGGCAAGATTATGATTGAGCTGATTAGCCACCACCCGATCGCCAGCGCACTCATTGCGCTCGGCAGCTTGTCGCTGATATTCGGCGCTGTGCTCGGCTTTGCGGCGGTGCGCTTTAAAGTGGAAGGCGACCCCGTGGTTGCGCAAATTGATGCTTTGCTGCCGCAAACCCAGTGTGGACAGTGCGGCCATCCCGGCTGCCGACCCTACGCGCAGGGAATTGCCAACGGCGAGCCCATCAACAAATGCCCGCCGGGCGGGCAGAGCACCATCAATGCCATCGCCGATTTACTGGATGTTGAAGCGCCCACACTCGATGAAGAGCATGGCGAAGAATCCGATATTCCCACGGTGGCCTATATTCGCGAGGACGAATGCATCGGCTGCACAAAATGCATTCAGGCCTGCCCCATGGACGCCATTTTGGGCGCCGCCAAGCAGATGCATACAGTCATTGCCGACGAGTGCACCGGCTGCGATTTGTGCGTTGACCCCTGCCCTGTTGACTGCATCGACATGATTCCCGTGCAGACCACACTCAGCAGCTGGACGTGGGAGCCGCCGAAAGCGGATCTTATCGCCACCGATCGCAAGGAACACCAGGCCGCATGACCCAAATCTGGAACATTCCCGGCGGCATTCATCCACCGGAAAACAAACAGCAATCCCTGCGCGCGCCCCTAGGCCATATAGATTTACCGGCAGAACTGGTGTTGCCGCTCAATCAACACTTGGGTGCCCCAGCCGAACCCGTGGTGGCCGTGGGCGACAACGTCAAGACCGGTCAAGTCATTGCCCAGCCGGGCGGCCAATTCTCTGCCGCCGTGCACGCGTCCAGCTCGGGCCGCGTGATCGCCATCGAAGATCGACCACTGCCACACCCGTCGGGTTTTGCGGGCCCCTGTATTGTCATTGCACCAGACGGTCTAGACACCTGGATCAACCTCGAGCCCTGCCCCGATTATCGCGCGCAGGAGCCGGTGGAGTTAGTGCAGAAAATCCGTTTGGCGGGCATAGCCGGCATGGGGGGCGCAGGCTTTCCCACGGCCATCAAACTCGCGCCAAAAGCCAACCAGCCCATCGACACGCTGATTCTTAACGGCACCGAATGCGAGCCTTACATTACTGCCGATGACCGCCTCATGCGCGATCGCCCCGAGCAAGTCATCGAGGGCGCGCGGCTTATGGCGTATCTCTTGGGCGAGCCCGATCGCGTCGTCATAGGCATCGAAGACAATAAGCCCGAGGCCATTGCCGCCTTGCGCGCAGCCGCTGAGGGCAGCCCTATCGAAATCGCGGGATTTCCCACTAAGTACCCCTCGGGTGGCGAAAAACAGCTGATCACCATTTTGACGGGCCGAGAAGTACCCGCGGGGAAAATCCCTGCCGACATCGGCATCGTGGTGCAAAATGTCGGCACGGCCGTGGCGGCCTGGCGCGCCGTGGTACGGGGTGAGCCACTCATCAGTCGCATCACAACGGTCGTGGGCGAAGCACTGGATGTGCAGCGCAACGTTGAAGTTCGACTCGGAACGCCAGTGGCGCATGTGCTTGCTGCGCACGGATTTCAAGCCGCTAAGGCCTCGCGCATCGTGTTGGGTGGCCCAATGATGGGCTACGCCATTGAAACCGGCGATGTGCCCGTGGTCAAAACAACCAATTGCATCCTAGCCCCCAGCCAGCAAGAGCTGCCCGCGCCGCCGCCAGCCCAAGCCTGCATTCGATGCGGCATGTGCAGCGAGGCCTGCCCCGCAAGCCTGCTACCGCAACAACTTTATTGGTATGCGCGCGCGCAAGACCACGAAAAGCTCGAGGCGTACAACCTGTTCGATTGCATTGAGTGCGGCGCCTGCGCTTATGTGTGCCCGTCATCCATTCCACTGGTGCACTATTATCGCGCCGCCAAAGGCGATATTCGCCAAGCCCAAGTAGACAAAGAAAAAGCCGACCGCTCGCGTGAACGCTTCGCCTTCCGCCAGGAGCGCATTGCCCGACAAGAAGCTGAAAAAGAGGCCAAGCGCGCCGAACGAGCCAAAGCCGCGGCCGCCGCAAAAGCCAAAATGGCCGAAAAGAAATCCAATGCCGGCACGGCGTCCGACCCAGTTGCCACCGCCATTGCCAAGGCCAAAGCGCAACAGGCCAGCGCCCAACAATCGCCTGTCGAGCAACGGGCGAAGCTCGAGCGCCAATTGAGCGCGGCACAGGGACGACTTGCGCTAGCACAAGAAAAATTGTCCCAAGCGGAAACCGAGGAGCAAGCAGAAAAGTGTCGCGCGGCAGTGAAAACTGCGGAAATAAAGTTAACTGACGTGCAGCAAAAACTTGCCAACGCCAAGGATGCCCCCAAAGACGACCCTGTGGCCGCTGCCATCGAGCGCGCGAAAGCCAAGCTCACGATGAGCCCCCTAGAGAAGCTCAACGCCACTATCGCTACGCTGTCGGAACGCCTACAAAAAGCTGAAGCAAAACTGGCTCAAGCCCAGACGGAGCAATCTGCACACGTGGAAGCCCTGCAACTCGGTGTCGATAAATTGCGCGCCAAGCTAAATGAAGCGCAAGAGGAATTGGCATCGCACTCACCAACCACCGCCGATGAACGCGCACCGGATGATGCCGCATCCGCGGCCATTGAACGCGCAAAAGCGAAGGCAGCGGCCAGAGCTGCTATGAGCGACACCGACAAGCTGCGCGAACAAGTCAGCTCACTGGAAGTGCGCCTAGATAAAGCCCGACAAAAGCTGGCCGACGCTGAAGCGGAAGGCAGCCCGCACGTGGACGCACTGCGCACCGCGGCGGATAAACTGGCCAATAAATTGGCCGACACTCAATCAAGATTGGAAAACGCCTGAGGCCCGCTATGGCATTGATGCGCATCAGCTCCCCCCACGCCACCGGCCCCAACCGCACCACGCAGGTTATGCTGACCGTGTGCCTTGCGACGCTGCCGGGTTTAATGGCGCTGGTTTGGCACTTTGGCCCGGGGCCACTGATAAACGTGCTGTTGGCGAGCATTTTTGCACTCGCACTTGAAGCCCTTGCGCTCAAACTGCGCAAGCGCCCCATTGGCTTCTACCTGCGCGACGGTAGCGCGCTGGTGACCGGCATTTTACTGGGGCTAGCGCTGCCGCCCTATGTGCCGTGGTGGCTGATTTTTGTAGGTGTATTTTTTGCCATCGTCATCGCCAAGCATCTCTATGGCGGCTTGGGTTACAACCCATTCAATCCGGCCATGGTCGGTTACGTGGTATTGCTGATTTCCTTCCCCCTACCCATGACCCAATGGGTACTGCCGGCTGAACTCACCCAACAAACCCCCACCCTAATAGAAACACTGTTGGGCCTAGCCCAAGGCACCCAAGGCTTACCGGACGGTATTACCGGGGCAACACCGCTCGACGCCTTCCGCCAAAACACGGGTGAACTCGTGCTGGATGTCTACGCACAGTCGCCCGTACTGGCCGCGGGGCAATGGGCGGGTGCAGGCTTCGAATGGGTCAACCTTGGCTTCTTGCTCGGTGGCGCCCTGCTACTTCAACAGCGCATTTTCACGTGGCACGCGCCCGTGGGCATGCTGGCCACACTGCTGTTACTGTCAGCGCTATTTTATGACGGGGGCAGTTCCAATTCGGCGGGATCGCCCTGGCTACATTTGCTGTCTGGGGGCACCATGCTCGGCGCCTTTTTCATCGTTACCGATCCAGTAACCTCCACCACCTCCACAAAGGGGCGATTGATATTTGGTGCGGGTGTTGGCCTATTGGTTTTTTGCATTCGCACCTGGGGTAACTATCCCGATGCCGTTGCCTTCGCTGTACTACTCATGAATTTTGCCGCCCCGTTTATTGACTATTACACCACGCCCCGCACCTACGGCCACACAAAGCCCCGCAAAGCGACGGAGAAAAGCGAATAATGCTCGCAAAATCTATTAGCGCTAACAGTCTTTTACTGGGTGGATTTGCCATTCTGACAGCGAGCCTGCTCGCCACAGTTAACCTCTTCACTCAGGGGCCCATTGCCGAAGCAGAACGCGACGCGGCGCGCAAAGCGCTATTGGAAATATTGCCGCCCGCGACCCACGACAATGCATTACTTACCGACACGCTCGACATCAAACCAGAGTGGCAAGCGCAGCTCAACGCCAAACAGGGTACCCGCATTCATCGAGCACGAAAGGATGGCGACATTGTCGCGGTGATCATTCCAACCACAGCACCAGATGGTTACAGCGGCAACATTCATTTGATAGTGGGCGTCAATAGCGATCAAAGTATCGCTGGCGTGCGCGTACTCGCGCATACTGAAACGCCCGGCTTAGGTGACAAAATCGAGTTAAAAAAATCGCCCTGGATATTGGCGTTCAACAATCGCTCACTCAACGACCCATCTATAGAGCACTGGGCCGTTAAAAAAGATGGTGGGCAATTCGATCAATTTACCGGCGCCACCATTACACCGCGCGCGGTCATCAATAAAATAAAACACACGCTCAGTTTTGTGCAAAAAAATCACGATGTATTGTTTTCTGGCGAAAGCGTAGATAACACTCAACTGCCACACTCAGCGAGGCAGAAAAATGAACACCAGCACTGACCAAATGGAAACCCCATCCACAGCAGAAAAAAGCGTGGACTATGGTGAACTCATTCGCAACGGCTTGTGGAGCAACAACCCTGCATTAGTACAATTGCTGGGCCTATGCCCTCTACTTGCAGTGTCTGGCTCTGTGGTAAATGCCTTGGGCTTGGCACTCGCGACACTTCTGGTATTAGTGGGCTCAAACACATGCGTCTCGTTAATTCGAAATCACGTTTCCGACGCAGTTCGGCTGCCGGTGTTCGTCATGATCATTGCCGCCTTTACCACTTGTACAGAAATGCTGATGAAAGCATTCACCTATGAGCTCTATCAAATACTGGGCATTTTTATTCCGCTCATCGTCACCAATTGCGCCATTCTTGGCCGAGCCGATGCCTTTGCTTCAAAACACAAATTAATCCCCTCAGTTGTCGATGGCTTGATGATGGGCACGGGGTTTGGCGCCGTACTAATAACCATAGGCGCAGTAAGGGAATTGCTCGGGCACGGGACCTTGCTGGCAAACATGGATTTACTTTTTGGCGAGCAGGCAGGTAATTGGACTGTTGTTTTGTTGAATGATTATTCCGGTTTTTTAGTGGCCATCTTGCCCCCCGGCGCGTTTCTGGTAGTGGGCTTTTTAATCGCCGCAAAAAATCTCGTTGACCAAAAATTAAAAGAAAAACGCGAAAAAAATAAAATAAAATCCGTCAAAGGTAGTAGAAGAGTACGAACCACCGGAACAATTAGCTGACGAGTTCGCATTTTGCTGCGATCCCTTCTTCTCATCTCCCGAATTATGGTTACAATGCGGAATCATAAAAAATCGGGAGGCCAACGTAGTGTCCCGAAAGTAAGTGGCCCACATTAGTGACTAGTCAGTCTCGATGTAAGGATGAGGGCCCGGGCAATACCACTACTGAGGGAAAGGGAATGACAGCAGCAATTAGCACCACTAAAGCTGACACAATTGAGTTTCAGGGAAGAAAGGCTCAACGAGCCGATAGCCGCGAAAGACGCAGGGCTATTCTCGAAGCTACACTACGGATAGTCGTCCGCGATGGGATTCGCGGCGTTCGTCACAGGGCCATCGCGAAAGAAGCCGATGTGCCTCTTGCCGCAACTACCTACTACTTTAAAGATATTCATGAATTAGTTTCTGATGCGTTTAACCTGTTTGCTCAAGACAGCCTAAAGCAAACCGAAGCGCTAGCCGAAACGGGACTCGCCGCGCTCGATAAGCTGAAAGGTGCCAACCTCGCCGATCCACAAATTTTTGATGTACTCGTCACTGGCCTTACCAACGCCATGGTCAATCACATCAAAGCGCAAATTGCCGATCGTGACCGACGAGTCATAGAGCATTCATTTAAAACGGAAGCCTTGCGCAACCCGGCACTGGTGCGCACGGCGTGCATTCCACAAGCGAATATCACCACCAGCATTATGAATTTCTTTAAGCTCTTAGGCTCTAAAGAACCGGAGGCGGATGCACACATCGTGCACGGTGTCATTTTGTTCATGGAGTATCAGCTGCTGCTTGGCGATGAAATCATGGCCATGGAGATGGCCCAGAAATCACTTCGCAGAATGATTGGCCAGCTGCTCGCGCTGGCCGTCAAACGCTAATAAAAAAGCCCGGTAACGCCGGGCTTTTTTATTGCCATTACACCCCACTCGTCACCGGTGTTGCATCGATTCAGTGCCGACACCTGTGCGCACAATGAATAGCTGATGCAGAAAGCCTAGGCAATCTTATTTCCTACAGTTGACGCGACCGCACAAAATTCGCTGCCAATCCGTATGCTGGGGTGACAATTTGACGCGCTTGCCTTCACTGGTTGCTGTAGCCATGTATAATTCATGGGGCATAGGTGGCACGAATGTACCAACCAAAAATAACTATGCTTGCCGTGAGCCCATTGGAAAGCTAAGGAATGTCCGACCATGCAGCTTCGCCATTTATTCATACTTTTGTCATGCACTTCAGCACTTACTTTTGCATCGCCACACTACCAAACCTGTGCCTCTTGCCATGGCGCTCAAGGTGAAGGCAATGCCGCGATGCAAGCACCCGCATTAGCGGGACAATCTGCGACCTATTTAGCAAGGCAATTGAACTATTTTAAGTCTGGTATACGGGGCGGTGATCAGAGCGACACCTTAGCCCAACAAATGCGAGCCATGGCAGGCATACTGCCAAGTGAGGCAGCCGTTCAATCCGTCAGCCTGTTTCTCGCAAACCTCCCGCGAACCCAGCCCGCCGTGACTATCAGTGGCGATGCCGACAAGGGCTACAAACTCTACAATATGAAATGCGGCGCTTGTCATGGGCCCAACGGTCAAGGCAACGAAGCACTCAAGGCGCCGGCATTGGCAGGCGTGGGCGATGCCTATTTAGCGCGTCAATTTACGCTGTTTAAAACCGGCGCGCGAGGCAGTCACCCAGAAGATAAACCCGGCCGACAAATGAAGATGATGTCCACACACCTTAGCAACGATGACTTACGCGACGTGTTGGCATATATAAATACTATCGGTCGATGAGAATATTTTTTGCATTTTTTTGTCTTTTCGCTTGGCCCTTAGACTTGGCTGCGAATATTGCGCTAAGTGATCGATGCCCCCCCGGATTCGAACTCACGCCCAACAATCAATGTCAATTACACAGCCTTTACGATCAATACAACTCGCTTTATGGACAAGGCGTTGGGGGCTTAAAAACAGCGCTGCCCAGCCGGCGCGATGGCTTTAGCCCACAACAAATTGATTTAGGCAGATTACTATTTTTTGACCCCCTACTTTCAGGGGATAACACTTTGTCATGCGCCAGCTGCCACCATCCAGCGCTTGGCTTCGCAGATGGTCGCGCAACCCCCCTAGGCATCAACGGCGCAAGCAATCACCGCGCCGCTCCCAGCCTTTGGAACATGGCATTTTTAACGCGCTTTTTTTGGGATGCCCGCGCCACAAGTTTAGAGGCGCAAATGCAAGGCCCACTCTATTCGCCACGGGAAATGGGCACCACGCCAGCGGCACTGCTGCAAAAGCTGAATAGCAACGAAAGCTACAAACATCTATTTAGCGTCGCATTTCCCAACGCCAACCAACACATTACCCTCGACCAAATCTACGCAGCCGTAGCAGCCTTTGAAACATCACTAGTCTCTCTTAACAGCCGCTACGACAGATATGCACACGGGCACCAAGACGCGCTGTCTGACACCGAAATAGCGGGGCTAAATATTTTTAGATCTTTCGTAGCCCGCTGCGCTGAATGCCATACCCCGCCATTATTTACTAACCAGCAAATTGCGGTTATCGGCGTAGCGGAACCAATGGGGCAATCCTTTGACTATGGCGCGGGCACTATTTTTAACAACCCTAGTTGGAAGGGTGGCTTCAAAGTGCCGAGCCTGCGCAATATCGCCCGCACCGCGCCCTACATGCACAATGGTGTGTTCAAATCATTGAAAGAAGCAGCTCAATTCTATACCAACGGCAGAGGGCATGCCCTCGATACCGAACGTAAAAAGGAACTGCTGCTTCATTGGCACATTTGGGAGCCTAATCTTACCGATGAAGAGTTGGACCAACTCGTCGCATTTATGCACACACTAACAGATGAACAATTCACACCGCCGATTCCTAAAGCACTGCCCTCCGGGCTGCCACCTATTGGAGTCCTTCCATCACCGTTAGCGGATACATTGACTAGTAAGCATCTAAAAAATTAAGGGAGAACGATCTTGAGCAATAAACTATTTGCAGTTCTGATTTCCGCAGGCTTATTAGTCGGTGGATTTTGGCTGGGCCAACATCTGGCCACCAACAGTCCCGTAGCGTTAGTGGGCGATGCCGATCGTTATACCAGTAACGCCGCTGCAAGAATTACCGCTGGCACAGCACTCGATGCGTCAGTGGGTGCATCCGGCACAGGCACAACCATCGATGTATTCAACGGCGAATCCATTCAAGCAGCGGTAAAACGCGCAAGCTCAGGCGACATCATTCGCGTATACCCAGGCACATATCAGGAAACTGTTTATATCGACAAAGATGACATCTGGCTGACCGGGGTTATTCAACGTGGCCACTGGCCCATACTCGAAGGCAATCACACACTCAATGATGCGATACTCTATTCGGGCAACAATATCACCGTGGAAAACTTTCGAATCACGCACTACAAAGGCAATGCCATCATGGGCCAAGCCGGCAATAATTTCTTAATTCGAAATAATCACGTGATCGATACTGGTGTGTACGGAATTTTTCCGCAGCTTGGGAAAAACGGCTTAATTGAGCGCAACATTTTGAGCGGTATTGAAGACGCCGCCATTTACGTTGGCATGTGCGATAACATTCACGTGAACAATAACGAAGTGTTCGAAAATGTCGCGGGCATAGAAATTGAAAATACACGGCACGCCATCGTCGAAAACAACAAAGTTTATAACAACACCGGCGGCATTTTAGCGTTTATTACACCCGGGCTACCCATTAAAACCACCTACGATGTGATCATTCGAAATAATTTTATTTCCGATAACAATCACGTGAACTTTGGTGCACCAGGATCAATTGTTGCAGGCGTACCTTCAGGTTCCGGCATTGTGGTAATGGCTGCCGATCAAGTCACCATCGAAGGCAACATCATTACCAACAACAAAAATGTAGGAATTGTTATCACCGACCACCAAAGCTTTGCCAACATTTCGCTAGATCCAGAGTCCGACCCGAACTCGGACCAAGTCGCAATTTTAAACAATGTCATGTTTAACAACGGCTACCAACCCATTAATGAAATATCCGCCTTGAAACTGGTGAATTTGATAAAAAACGATGTGGATATTGTCAATGTCGGTACAAGTGCGGATAGCTGCATCTTAGACCCAGGCAAATACGTCACACTGGGGCTCGACGATTACGGTCGGTGTAACTTTTCCGATACCCACGGCACCGTATCCTATCTTTTACCTGAGCCAGCTGAACCCCACCCCTTCACCGATACGGAAAAAGGCAAGATGGCTTACTATGGCATTTGCACAGGCTGCCATGCCTACAATGTGCGAATGATTGGGCCGCCGGTACAAATCATTCAAGCGCTCTACATGGATAACCCCGAAGGGCTGGCTGACTATATTGCCAAGCCCATTAAAAAGCGCGAAGACTATCCGGAAATGCCCGCGCAAAACTATCTATCGCCAGAGCTACGTTTGGCGGTTGCGAAGTTCATGCTGGGCGTCGACAATCAGGGGCAATTTAACGATCCCGCGCTCAACCAAAATCCTTAGCCCAACGGTTTAAAGAGAATCATGTTTGGCGTACCGGCGCGTCCCATCTTAGAGGCGGTGGCCATTGACAGCCAACCGTCACTAGTCTGCATTTGACATTGGTTACAAATGTAACTAAATTGGGCGCACCAAAAATTGATCGAGCCAAACCTGTATGGAATCTGTGTCTTATTTGACCGGCTTTAACAATGAACACGAGACAGAGGCCCTGCCAGGGGCACTGCCGGTGGGTCAGTTCAATCCACAAAAAGTGGCTTACGGCCTTTATACAGAACAATTTTCAAGTACGGCATTTACCGCCCCGCGCGCGCACAATCGCCGCACCTGGTTCTACCGTATTCGCCCCTCGGCGGTACAGAGCGACTACCAACCCTACTCTCAGGCCAGCCAACTGGTTCGCACCGGCCCCATTACCGAGCAGGTACCGGTTCCCAATATGCTGCGCTGGTCTGCGCTGCCCATGCCATCAACTCCCACGGATTTTGTCGATGGTCTGGTCACGCTCGCAGCCAACGGTGACGCCGCCACCCAAATCGGCCTGGGCATTCACATCTACCTCGCCAACCAATCCATGACCGACCGTTTCTTTTATAACGCCGATGGCGAGCTATTGCTCGTGCCCGAAGCCGGCGGTTTGATTTTGCACACTGAGTGCGGGCGATTAGACGTCGCGCCGGGCGAGATAGCGGTCATCCCACGGGGCATGAAGTTTCGTGTGGCACTGCAAGATGCACAGGCGCGAGGCTACATGTGTGAAAATTACGGGGCCTGCTTCGAGCTGCCAGAGCGCGGGCCGGTGGGCGCCAATGGCTACGCCAACGACCGCGATTTTCAATACCCTGTGGCGGCCTACGAAGATCGCGAAGGGCAATTCGATTTAATCTGTAAATACGGTGGCAATTTTTTCCAAGCCACATTGGGCCACTCGCCCCTGGATGTGGTGGCTTGGACCGGCAACTCAGCGCCCTACAAATACGATTTGTCCCGCTTTAACGTCATCAACACCGTCAGTTTCGATCACCCGGATCCATCCATATTTACGGTGCTCACATCTCCCTCAGACACCCCGGGCGTGGCCAACTGTGATTTCGTCATCTTTCCACCGCGCTGGATGGTGGCGGAAAAGACTTTTCGCCCGCCGTGGTATCACCGCAATATTATGAGTGAATTCATGGGCCTGATTCACGGCGTCTACGACGCCAAGGAAAAAGGCTTTGAACCCGGTGGCGCCAGCTTGCACAACTGCATGAGCCCACACGGCCCAGAGGCCGACGTGTTTGAAAAAGCGAGTAATGCCGAGCTGCAGCCTCAGCGTTATGAAAACACCATGGCGTTTATGTTTGAATCGCGCTATGCCTTTACCCCCACCCATTTTGCAATGACAACCGAGCTCCGTCAGCAAAACTACGTGGCTTGTTGGAATTCGTTAAAAAAACATTTTCGCCCATAAATTTTCACGCCAGCCAGGCTGGCCACAACAGGGATTCAGAATATGAAACTTGCATCACTTAAGCACGGCCGTGACGGCGCACTGATTGTCGTTAGTCGCGACTTAACCCAAGCGGTAAAAGCCACGCACATTGCACCGACGCTGCAGGCGGCACTGGATGACTGGGCTACTATGGAGCCCAAACTGCAAGCGCTTTACACTGAGCTGAATGCCGGCAAAGCCGCCAACACCTTTGCTTTTGAAGAAAGTGCCTGCGCTTCACCGCTACCCAGAGCCTACCAATGGGCTGACGGCAGCGCCTATGTGAATCACGTAGAACTGGTTCGCAAAGCGCGCAATGCAGAAATGCCAGAAACCTTTTGGACCGACCCGTTGATGTATCAGGGAGGCTCCGACGATTTTATCGGCCCGCGCGACGATATTCCGCTGCCCAGCGATGAATGGGGCGTGGATTTCGAAGGCGAAATTGCCATCATCACCGATGACGTGCCAATGAGCACCGACGCCGACAACGCCAAACAACACATCAAACTGTTAATGCTGGTAAACGACGTGTCACTGCGCGGATTAATTCCCGGCGAACTGGCGAAAGGGTTTGGGTTTTTCCAGTCAAAACCCGCATCGGCATTTTCACCTGTGGCAGTAACGCCCGACGAACTCGGTGATGCGTGGGATGGCGGCAAGGTATCACTGCCCCTGCTGTCGTACCTCAACGGCAAGCCCTTTGGTAAACCCGACGCCGGCACCGACATGACCTTTCATTTTGGCCAGCTCATTGCGCACGTGACCAAATCGCGCAACATCGGCGCGGGCGCGGTGATCGGTTCAGGTACAGTGTCCAATAAACAAGGTACAGGCCACGGCACATCTATCGAAGAGGGCGGCGTGGGCTATTCCTGTATTGCCGAAATTCGCATGATCGAAACCATTCGCGATGGCAAACCCAGCACCGGTTTTATGAAGTTTGGCGACCGCGTCAAAATTGAAATGCTGGATAAATCGGGCAATTCCATTTTTGGTACGATCGACCAAACCCTGATCAAAAACGGCTAAGTAGGCGGGAACGCACATGAAACTCTACGGCTACTTTCGCTCATCAGCAGCCTACCGAGTGCGCATTGCACTCAACTTGAAAGGCATTGCGGCCGAACAAGTGCCTGTATCGCTGATCAAGGGTGAACAACAACAGGCCACCTACACAGCACTTAACCCACAGGGTTTGGTGCCTGCGCTGGCCACAGAGCAGGGATTGTTAACACAATCCCTCGCTATCATTGAATACCTAGAGAGCCAACATCCAACGCCCGCGCTGTTGCCGGGCGACGCCTGGCAGCAAGCGCAAATTAGAGCCTTTGCCCTCGCACTGGCCTGCGACATCCACCCCCTCAATAACCTGCGCGTACTCAAATACCTAACAGGGGACTTGGCCTTGGAGGACACCCAGAAAAATCAGTGGTACGCCCACTGGATTCAAACGGGGTTCGCAGCACTAGAAAGCCAACTCACGCAGACTGCGGGGGCATTTTGTTTTGGCGACAGCCCCACTTTGGCAGACGTGTGCTTAGTACCACAGGTCTACAATGCCAAACGGTTCAACGTGGACCTGTCTGCCTTCCCCAAAGTGCAGGCCATCGCTGAACACTGCAACACCCTCCCCGCTTTTATCGACGCAAGCCCTGAGCAACAGCCAGACGCGCCAAAATGACCCATTGCAATGCCGACACACTCGCTGTGTCGGTTATACTTGGGCCATGTCTAATTCCCTAAAACATCGAGCTCTAGCAGCTGCACTGCTGCTGTTTGCTCCCGCCCATTGTTTGGCCACTACCTTTATTTCCTTTGATGCTCGCACACTCGCGATGGGTGGCGTGGGCGTCGCCACCGGCAGGCCAGCCAATGCCGCACTTTTTAACCCCAGTCTATTGGCGCAAACCCACACTGAACATTTAGACGGCACTTTTGCGCACCTCTACCTAGGCGCGCGCCTTATTGATCGCGACGACTTTTTATCTCGAGTAGACCAATTTCAAGATAACTACTCAGAAGACAAGCTAGACGCACTCTTACTATCGGCACGCGCAGCCTTCCAAGATGGTCAACTTGATGCCCACCAACTGCGGACATTGGCTAGCGAGGGTGAGGGTCTAGTGAGCGCTATAGAAGGACTCTCTAATCGGCCCATTCGAGCCGCGGCGGCCGCAGGTTTCAGTGTCGGCCATACTGCCGACGGCTGGGGCGCTGGCTTATTCGTGCGCCACTATGCCATTTTGGGCGGACAATTTGAGCTGGCTGATATCGATTTATTGCGGATGCAACAACTGGTTGCAATAACACGAGCATCGGCAGACGTCATTGAATTTGGTGAACGCTCACAAGCCTTAATCGCCGCTATAGATTATCAACGCATCGAAACACTGATCCGTCAGTCCATCCAAGATGGCCGCCTAAATTCTGAGCTACTTAGCTATCAGGATATTCCCGGCGTGGCGGAACTAATTAACGCATTTGAAGCTACCGAGCCGAGCCTACAAGTACTCTTACCCTTCATAGATCTGGACGGCCTGACCCAGGCACTTCGTGCGCAGAATCAGGGCGTCCCCTTAGAACAATTGGGGTTAGGCGATATCGACTTACGCGATTACCTCCGCTATCAGGCGCCCGAGACATTCGAATCTGAGGTGCTTGTATCAGGCGCTGAAATTCAAGAAACCGCACTAGGGGGCGCCTGGCAGCTCTACCCCGACCAGCTGACATTGGGCGTGAACCTTAAACAGTTGGACATCACCCTCATCGACTTTAGCGCGCCGGTAGCCCAAATCGAATTTGAAGACTATCAACTGGCGAAAAATCAAACTAACTATATACGGCCCAACCTCGATATCGGTATGGAGTGGGTGCTAAACGATCGATGGAATTTGGGCGCTGTGGTGCGCAATGTGGTTCCCTTTACACTCACATCAAGGCTCGGCACAAAACGCACCTTTCGACCCATAGCCCGGGCGGGGTTGGGTTACCGCGGTGATCATTTTAATGTGGGCATCGATGTTGACCTCACAACCAACGAGCCACTGGGCTTCGATCCCAAAAAGCAATATATCGGTGTGGGTGTCGAGTACTACCTATGGCAACAAACGGCGGTGCGGGCCGGCTACCGTATCAATCGATATGACCACTCACAATTGCCCTCTTTGGGATTGGGGATAGGGTTTGACCAGGGCCACCTCGATTTTGCCGTTGCGCGATCTGAGCGATTTGATGAGTATGGGGTCAGCATCCAGCTCGGTATGCACTTCTAGCAGGTCTAGCCCTGCGGCTAGCGCGTTAGTTATTCCTAACCCACTTTCACGCACAGGCCGCCTCGCGGTCAGGGTGTGATCACTGCAACGCCCGCGCTGTCTGTGCTAGCGCAGACGATTCACATTCCACCCACAAGTTATCCACAAGCAGCACCATATATTGTGTTATTGCCAATTAGAATTTGCATATCTTGTGTTAATCGTTAGAATAAATCCCATCATTTAGCGCCCTCTCAACTCTAGGCTCCCTTTGACCGCGAGCAACGGCTAAAGGCTAATAATTCAAGGCCAGAGTCAATCCAATGGCGCAGCACAAGAACGAGCCCCTGCGGGCCCTAACGTCCACTGGCGCGAGTGACGGCTCTATAGCCTACTGCTAGGCGCCGGTAGAAACGATTACAAGCAACCTGTTTGCCATCTCCGGGGTATTTCCCGGCTAATTAATTATTAAAAGCAGTTTAAGGACCATTGACCATGCTGAGTTGGGACGACTACGAAAGCGAAGCCACCACAACCAAGCCCACCGAACCGCAACCGGCGCCTGCCGCCCAGCCTGCACCACCGGCGCAAGCTACACAGGCAGCGCCGGTAGCGGCCCAAGCGGCCGCACCGACAACCCCCGCCAGCGACGCCGTAGCCAAGGCGCGCGAGGCAGTGGCCAACTTGGACACCGCCGCGGGTATTGCCGATTTAGAATTGGGGGCCGAGCGGGTACAGGTGGACGATAAGCGCATGATCAACTGTCGCGCCGACCTCAACCAATTAGTGCCATTCAAATATGAGTGGGCATGGCAGAAATACCTAGACGGTTGCGCCAATCACTGGATGCCGCAAGAAATCAACATGACCGCAGACGTGGCCCTGTGGCGCTCCAATGATGGTCTGACCGAAGACGAGCGACGCATCGTCATGCGTTCATTGGGTTACTTCTCCACCGCCGACTCGCTGGTTGCCAACAACTTGGTATTGGCCATTTACCGCCTGATCACCAATCCAGAGTGCCGCCAGTACATTCTGCGACAGTCCTTTGAAGAGGCTATTCACACCCATGCCTATCAGTACTGTATTGAATCGCTGGGTATGGACGAAGGTGCCGTATTTAACATGTACCGCGAGCTGCCCTCAGTGGCAAACAAGGCGGTCTGGAGCCTGAACCACACTAAGTCACTGTCTGACCCAACCTTTACCACCGGCACCCCTGAAACCGATCAAGAACTGCTGCGCAACTTAATTGCCTTCTATGTGGTTACCGAGGGCATCTTTTTCTATTGCGGCTTTTCACAGATCCTGTCAATGGGTCGCCGCAATAAAATGACCGGTGTGGCAGAGCAGTTTCAATACATTCTGCGCGATGAGTCAATGCACCTAAATTTCGGCATTGACGTGATCAACCAAATCAAACTTGAAAATCCGCACCTGTGGACGACAGAGTTTAAAGCCGAAGTGGTGCAGATGATTTTAGAGGGCACAGAGCTAGAGATAGCCTATGCGCGCGACTCTATGCCGCGCGGTGTTCTCGGTATGAATGCCGCGACAATGGAAGAGTATTTGCACTTTATCGCCAATCGCCGTCTGGCTCAGCTAGGCTTGCCAGAGCAATTTCCAGGCGCGCAAAACCCGTTCCCGTGGATGAGCGAAATCATGGATCTGCGCAAAGAAAAGAACTTCTTTGAAACTCGAGTCATTGAATACCAAACCGGTGGCGCACTCAGCTGGGAGTAATTGGCCGCGTCGCCCTTGCCGGCGGTCTAGGCCGCCGGCAATCACCACTTAACTCAATTGTGACAGGAGAAAAAGATGGACCAGGACCGACGCACTACTACAGACCCAATGCAGGAAGCCCTGCTGATCAGCCTCGACCAACTCAGCCAAACCCTAGAAGTCATGGGCAATGTGGTCAATCGCCTGCGCTATCAAGTGGAAGGCTTGACCAATACGCACAACAAATCCACCTGCGAGCGCCAGCTCACCCATACACATTAACGCGAGCCCCCAAGTTTCTGTCTATACTGCTTTAAATGCTTAGGAAAGTGGTAAATGGCTAGAATATTTATCGTCGATGATGTCGAAGATAACATCAAATTGCTCTGGTATAACTTGGAAGATGATGGCCACGAGGTGGCGTCAGCGACTAGCGGCCAAGGCTGCATAGAGCTTGCGCCCGATTTTCTACCTGATGTAATACTGCTCGACATGATGATGCCCGGCATGAGTGGCATTGAGACGCTGCAGGCGCTTAAAGCCATCCCCTCCGTGGAAAATGTCCCAGTGATCATGGTGTCCGCGGATGACAGTGACGATAGCATCATTGACGCCCTGGATATCGGCGCCCACGATTTCATCTCGAAACCCTTTATTTACCCTGTGCTCGAAGCAAGAGTTCGCTCTGCGGTGCGCTTGAAACAAAGCCAGGAAGAGTTGGCAGCGGCAAACGAACGTTTGGCCACCTTGGCATCCACAGATTCGCTGACTCGTTGCTTTAATCGTCGACATTTCTTCGAGTTGAGCAATGTAGAGTTCGCCAAGGCAAAGCGTCACACACGCCCCCTGTCAGTCATCATGCTCGATGCCGATAAATTCAAAGCCATCAACGACAACTACGGCCACGCAATGGGCGATGAAGCACTCAAGCGCATCGCCGACGTGTGTCGAGAATGCCTCCGAGAGACCGATATCCTGGCGCGCCTAGGGGGTGAGGAATTTGCCATCTGCTGCCCTGAAACTACGTGCGAAGGTGCCACCCACATGGCCGAGCGCATACGCCAAACCCTAGAGAAGGCGGTGGTTGAATATGATGGCCAGTCCATCAGCTTCACCCTGAGTCTCGGCGTCACTGCTATTGAAGACGGTGACTCGGCCTTCGATCAACTGATTAACCGGGCCGATCAACTGCTGTATCAAGCGAAAACCAAAAGCCGAAATTGCGTGGTATCCAGCCCTCATTAGGCCGCAACAAGGCACTTTTGCTCGCCTTGTAAGCCATGGCTTACAAAAGGTTCAGCCAAACGCCACTTCCAGCCTCCTGCTCGTTTTTGCACAATGGACACATACAAGGAAGTCGACACGGATGTGAATCAGGCCATTGACGGTCAACGGAAGCGCCCTCAGGATCAAAGGGCCAAAAAAATACGGTCAGGGATAAGGCATCAAGGATAGCGAATGGATATGCGCGATGATGCAAGGATGTCGATTAGGGACTAATCAAAAGACCGACACTTAGGGAACGATATTAAAAGGCCAGCATTGCTGGTCTTTTTCATTTCTGGCCATTCACCATCTACCTCACACACGCGTAAGCAAAAGCTGACAACGCGTGCGACATTCTGCTTACACACCTTGCCGACCTTAGCCACTGGGCAACTGACTCGCGGTTTAGCAGAATAGCTATCAACAAGGAAGTCCACAGGATGTCGCGCTAGCCACTGAAGGCAAAGGGAAGTACCTCCCGGATGGAGGTCTATAAAAGGTCAAGGAAAAGGGACGAAGACCAGCACTTAGGGAAAAAGCTTTAAGAGGGCCAGCATTGCTGGCCCTCTTTCATTTTGTGCCAAACAACCAGAATACCCAATCCTGTAGGATTTGGCTGACAACGAAAGGGCGCGAATCCGACACACACTGACGATTCCCGCCACTAGGCCGTCAAGGTGCCAATCAGCATAATAGCTATCAACAAGGACGTACACACGGAGTAACTAGGCCATTGAAGGCCAAGGGAAGCGCCCTCAGGATTAAGGGCAAAAAAACAAAGGTCAAGGAAAAAGGATCACGGACGGTTCAAGACCACATCTTAGGGAAACGGATTAAAAAGCCAGCTATGCTGGCTTTTTTTCTATGCCTTGAAACAATTAACAGACTTCACAGGCACGGCTATTCTCGTATACTGACCCGAAGCACTTTTAAGGTCGAGCCATGCACATCCCTACACTTTCCATAACCAGCCTATGGCGCACATTTTACGTTTCTAGCGCCATCTATTTAATCAGCTTATTTTTTAATCTGCCTATTTATCCAGCCGCCCTTTTAAAAGTCATTCCCTTGCTGAGCCTACTGTGGATCAGCTTGCAGAGCATCGCCGCGCCCAAATTTCTCAGCATTGCTCTGGCATTTTCTGCGCTAGGCGATCTGCTGCTGGCACTTCCATTAACCCAAAGCTTTGTCTTTGGGCTTTCTGCTTTCTTAGTGGCGCAGCTAGTTTATGCGTTCGGCTTTCTAGCGCGTAAAGCTGTTGCCCTGGAGCGCCAGCATTATCGCAGATTGATATTTGTTGCTTTGGTATGCGTATGCATGGCTACACTAATTCTGCCAAATACCGGTGGGCTAATTCTACCGGTGGCTATTTATCTTTTGGCCATAGCGAGCATGGCGGTGGCTGCTGCTCTGTTTGCACAGCGCAGCGCGGCGGTATTCTCGGGAGCACTATTATTTGTGCTGTCGGATGGGCTCATCGCGATAAATAAATTTATCATTCCTTTTGTTGGTAGCGATTTAGCAATCATGGCCACCTACTATTCGGCGCAAGCCCTCATTACTTATGGTGTTATGCGTTATCATCGCTAGCGCTACAATCGGCTGTCGCTGTCGCTGACTTTTGAAAAAACAACGTCACCTTGGCTACGGTCACGCCCCACTTTTTTATTTCCGCGATGTTAAACAAATGCTGGCTGTCCAATTGATACATCCAGTCATCAAAGTTAACGCGATAGACCGAACCATCAACAGGCAAATCCATGGTGTAACGCCATTGCAGTGCGAAGCCGCTGGAGACACCCTCGGCGCTGCCAACGATATCCGCGGCTTCGCCAGTGTAAGTGCGGCCATCTAGCGTTCGCTCGATTTTCCACTGGCGGAACTGGGTTTCACCGTCATCGTAAACGAAGTGCTCATCGAGCACTAACCGACCCCCCTCCATACAACCACTCAAATCCACCTCAAATCGACGCACAACTTTGCCACGGTAATCAGTCACCATTCCCCAAGCCCGGCTGCTGCCAGAGAAAAACGTCATTAAGTCTACAGCCTTGGGTGCGGATGGCTCGCTGGATTCATAGCTACTAATTTGTGTGCAGCCTGTGATAGCCAGTGCCATCACAATATAAATGGACAGAATAAATTTCATGGCTGAATACCCGACAGTTGCGCGCGTAATTTGGGATAACTTGCGTCTGGATGCAACCAAATCGCAGCAAAGGTCTCTGCAAACTCTTCAGCAGACACAATACCGATTGGGCGCTTGTTCAGTAAAAACTGGGCACGCTCTTGGCTATCTACCCACATCGTTAACGTATCGTTGGCTTTCACGTTTGGCCAAATGTCAGCTAACTCCGTGAGCCATTGCTCGGCACGCGTATCGTAGAGCCCAAGGCGTTGCCACTCAGTGCGCGTCTTTTCTATCAAGTCGCTCCCGTCAATGTCGCGGTAGTATAGAATTTCCAGAGTAAACGAAGCCGGCAACTGTCGAAAATCAACGATGCTTTCGCCAGCACAGGAATAAGTGCTGGCTCGATAAATTTTAAATCCCCAAACTCTCAACTCCGCCGCACCAACTGCCTTCAAGCCTGCGGGCGTCTCACAGGGCAGAGCCACCAATGAATAGCAAAGCAGTCCAAGAAACACTAACATCTTCATTCCGAACACCATTCTTTAAATTCTACGCTGTGATACGGCACTGAGCGTCCGCTGGATCGCTCTGTGTGAAATTATAGCCACTAGACTCGGGTAGAATGGCCCGATTTACATTGAGCTAATCGCCATCTATGAGTAGTACTCAGGAACCCATAACCGGAACCAGCCAAGTCCTCGACAAAGGGCTCTGGGGCATGACGCGCCCCATGCTGCTTGAGCAGGCGCTGGTACTAAGCATTCCAATGACCGACTTGTTTTTTCTAAGCCGTGTCTCAGACAACGCTGCCGCCGCCGTGGGGGCCATCACGCCCATCCTTTATTTCTCGTTTACCTGCCTTTGGGTAGTGGCCTTTGCCGGCTCAAGCCTCACGTCGCAGCGCATGGGTACCAACGACTATGGCCAGGCCAATACCACAATTGGCGTTTACGGTATTTGGCTGGTACTACTCAGCATGCTCGCCACCGCCATGGTTTTTCACGGCGGCCCTGTGGTATCAGGGTGGATGGGACTGGAATTGGGTATTAAAGTCGATGCAGACACCTATTTGCGCATCACTGCATGGATGATCGGCATATGGGGGGTACACGCATTGACGCACAGCATTCTGACTGTGTACGGTCTGCCGCACTGGAATTTAATCGCCAATAGCGCCTACTTTGTATCCAATGTGCTGGGCAATAGCTGTGTGGTTTTTGGACTCTTTGGTCTCCCTAAACTGGGCTTAATCGGAGTCGCCTGGGTTAGCGTTTTTTCATCACTCATCGGTGTATTAGTAGCGTTATTCGCCATCTACTGGCGACTAAAATTGAGTATCGTTTGGGCAAATGTGCGGCGGGATTTTAAACGGCACTCTCGTCAGCTGGGCCGTATTGCATTACCGAGTATTGCCGAGCCACTGTCGTTCGACGCTCAGATGATCGTCCTCAGCGCAATCGTGGCTGTTGGCGGCGCCACTGAACTTGCCGCTCGCGCCTACACCTTCAACACATTTATGGCGCTGTTAATCTTCACCATTGCTATCAGTACGGCTACCGAGGTATTGGTGGGACAGCGCGTGGGCGCCAAACAATTTGCCAAGGCAAACCGCCAATTACATCAAAGCCTCAAAGCTGCTTTATTTGGCGCATGCGGTCTTGGCATTACATTGACACTCTTTGCTCCACAGATCATGTCACTGTATACCAATGACAATACTATTCTCACCATGGCCTATGTCTATTTCGGTTTATCGGTATTAACTGAGCCGGGCCGCACCACCAATATTATCGTCGGCAATTCATTGCGCGGTACCGGTGACGGCTGGTTTATTTCTATTGCAGGATTACTCTTTAGTTGGTGCATCGCGGTACCACTAGCATGGTACTTTGCAATTCACCTAGATATGGGGCTGATCGGGGTTTTGATTTCTGCACTGATCGACGAAAGTTGTCGATCATTAATCTACTACCGACGCTGGCGGCAGGGACACTGGCAACACAAAAATGCCATTGCCATGGAAGAGGCGCAACAAAGGCTCAATCAAACGGGCCACGGCATCTAACAACGCACTCGCGGCTGAGCCATGAATGCCAAGAATTGGGCGTGTAGGGCCCGCGCACTTGTTGCGCGGCCGGCCAAATATAGGAGCTCTATCGCACATTCAACTGTGCACAGGCCTCCGGGGCGTTGATTGCGTCGAAGGCGAAATAATGAAGGTGCCTCACGGGACAGACTCAAGCGCGCAACATCTGTTAAGTAAGGACTTTGATTGACCATCTTCTGCGCTTGTTGCCATGTGGCATCAATTAATATCACCGTAGGATTTTCACCCAGTGATTCCGCCAATTGATCATTGATAGCGTTTTGCTGGTGCGACTCAGGCAGGCATTGTAATGACTTACCCGGCCGATCTGCCAAAGGGTAGAGCAACCAACAGTTACCCGTTGCTATGGTTGCTAGGAGCGCAGTGTCCGGCGCTTTCCGAGCCCATATAATCTGGCGTGTAGCCACCTCAGGCTGTGCCAGTAGCAGCTGGCCCGTGTTGGATTTCTTAGCCAACTCGCGTGCGTGACATAGCAGAATAAATTCCATTGCCATCGGACTGAACATTCCCTCTTCGACATAAAAAAGCCCCGGTAAAAACCGGGGCTTTGATCTGACACTAAAAGCGCTTACTCAGCTTCGGGGGCAACATCTGTTGATGCCGCATCTTCTGCAATCGCTTCTTTGATAGAAAGCTTAATGCGACCACGCTGATCCACATCCAAGCACTTCACGCGAACCATTTGACCTTCTTTGAGGTAATCGTTCACGTCATTGACGCGCTCGTCAGCAATCTGTGAAATGTGCACCAAACCGTCTTTACCTGGTAAGAAGTTTACAAACGCACCAAAGTCTACAATGCGCACTACTTTACCTTCGTAGATGGTGCCAATTTCTGCTTCAGCAGTAATGGCGCCAATGCGATCCAAAACAGCGCGAATGACATCACCATTGGCACCAAAAATACGAACTGTGCCGTCATCTTCGATATCAATTGATGCGCCCGTTTCCTCAGTCATAGAGCGAATAACGGCGCCGCCCTTACCGATGATGTCACGAATCTTGTCCGGATCAATTTTGATCACTTCAAAGCGCGGTGCGTTGTCGGAAATCTCACCACGTGGCTTAGCGATAACTTTGTTCATCTCAGCCAAGATGTGCAATCGGGCGTGCAGCGCCTGCTCGAGAGCGATCTCCATGATCTCTTCAGTGATACCTTCGATTTTAATGTCCATCTGCAACGCAGTAACGCCATTGGCGGTACCGGCCACTTTAAAGTCCATGTCACCGAGATGATCTTCGTCGCCCAAAATATCGGTCAATACAGCAAAGCCGTTATCTTCTTTCACCAGGCCCATAGCAATACCCGCTACAGGTGCTTTCAAGGGCACGCCAGCGTCCATCAATGCCATGCTGGTACCACAGACCGATGCCATAGAGGATGAACCGTTAGATTCGGTAATCTCACTAACAACGCGAAGGCTGTATGGGAATTCGTTCATGTCGGGCAGCATTGCCGCAACACCGCGACGTGCTAAACGACCGTGACCAATTTCACGACGACCCGTTGCACCCATACGACCACACTCGCCCACAGAATAGGGTGGGAAGTTGTAGTGCAACATAAAGGGATCTTTGCGTTCACCTTCTAGTGCATCAATGATCTGTGCATCGCGGGCAGAGCCGAGCGTGGCAACAACCAGTGCTTGAGTTTCGCCGCGGGTGAACAATGCTGAACCGTGTGCCTTGGGCAACACACCCACTTCTACATCGATACCGCGTACGGTTTTACTATCGCGACCGTCGATTCGTGGCTCACCGGCTACTACGCGCGCACGAACGATGTTCTTTTCGAGCTTGCCGAACGCTTCACGGATATTTTCCTTAGTGACGCCAGCTTCGTTATCAACCAACTCTTCAATGGCCTGACTGCGTAGCTCATTGAGGCGATCGTAACGCTTGGCTTTATCTGTAATGCGGTAGGCAACGCCGATTGAATCTTCGAAGCCCTTAACTAACGCGGCTTTCAGCTCAGCATTTTCAGCTGGCGCCTGCCAATCCCACACGGGCTTGGCGGTATCACGAGCCAAGTCGTTTACCGCTTGAACCACGGCTTGTAACTCTTGGTGGGCAAACAATACAGCACCCAACATGATATCTTCTGGCAGCTCATTGGCCTCAGATTCAACCATCAACACGGCGTCTTTTGTGCCCGCGACTACCATGTCCAACTCAGAATTTTTCAACTCCGAGTAACGTGGGTTTAACAGATAACCTTCAGACTGGGTGTAACCAACACGTGCAGCACCGATGGGGCCTGCGAACGGAATACCAGAAATCGACAGCGCCGCAGAGGTACCGATCATCGCGCAAATATCGGGATCGATATCGTTGTTAGCAGACAGTACCGTACACACAACCTGTACTTCGTTTTTGAAGCCCTTTGGAAATAGTGGGCGAATGGGGCGGTCAATTAAACGTGAGGTCAGTGTTTCTTTTTCGCTTGGGCGACCCTCTCGCTTGAAAAAGCCACCAGGAATTTTACCTGCCGCGTAAGCTTTTTCGATGTAGTGGACAGAAAGCGGGAAAAAATCTTGCCCTTCTTTGGCCTCTCTCGCGCCTACAACAGTACACAGTACAGCAGTATCACCTATGCTCGCGATCACAGCGCCATTAGCTTGTCGTGCTACACGGCCAGTTTCGAGGGTGACAGTTTGGTTTCCGTATTGAAACGATTTAATTACAGGATTCACTTATATCGTCCTTTTCTCTTTGCTTTCAAATAATTCTTTAACGTTAATGTAACGAATCTCGCCATCATTTCAGGGCAATGACGGCGCTATGCGAGAACTGCCGCGGCATGATTTTTCTATCTCTGCATGCCTTCGACCTTGTTCTATACCACTCAGCACGCTAGTGCGCACTAATCGCATTCAGTCTTATATTTTTGAAGCATTGAGCCTCAAAAACATAAATTCTCAGTCGTTGTAAGGCGTGAATACACTGAGTAATTCACGCGCTCAGCACATAAAAAAGCGCCCGCTTACGCGGGCACCGAAACTTAGCGGCGTAGGCCGAGTTTCTGAATCAGAGCTGTGTAGCGCTCAGCGCTCTTGCCCTTCAGGTAGTCCAGCAACTTGCGACGCTGGTTTACCATACGGATCAGACCACGACGTGAGTGGTGATCTTTTTTGTTCTCGGAAAAGTGGCCTTGCAGCTTGTTGATGTTGAAGGTCAACAAAGCAACCTGAACTTCAGGAGAACCAGTATCGCCTTCAGCCTGCTGAAAGTCTTTTACGATGTCCGCTTTTTCTAATGCACTTAGTGCCATATCATTCACCTATACGTATTACTACGTTCAATATGCAAGCTGCTTACCACAGATGTGGATATAACAACCGGTTATAAAAGGCCTGCCCGCGCATATTTACAGACAGGTCTGCGCCCCACCGGGGCCATTCGGCAGCTGAATTCAACCACCAGAATTTGTCGCTACTAGCCGTTTAGGCGCCACTCTGCCGTCATCCGCAAGGGTACCAATGCCTAAAAAACCACCAGATTGATCAAAGACACGCACCATATCACCTTCGTCACCCAAGGCAAAGGCCCGCGCATCCATCACCGGGTTCCCCTGCCGGAAATAATAGGCAGTGGCGTCGGGTAGATCCAGTGCAGGTAATTGCGCTACCGGTGCATCTACCGGTAACAACAAGTGATCAAGAGTGTCGGGGTCACCATCGCCACGGGTCTCAATAAGCGCGTCCAAGGTGTACGACTGCGTATCAGTGAACGGGCCTGCTTGGGTGCGATGCAAGGTCGCCACGTGAGCTCCTACCCCTAAAGCCGCTCCTAAATCCTCAGCGATACTGCGAATATAGGTTCCCTTGGAGCAGCTGACGCTAATATCCGCCTCGGCGACTTCGCCCGGGCGAAACGCCAATAATTCGATGGCATAAACGGTAACCTGGCGTGCCTTACGCTCAACTTCGATGCCCTGCCGCGCTAGCTTGTAGAGCGGTTGGCCGTCCTTTTTAAGGGCGGAAAACATCGAGGGAACCTGACTGATTTCGCCTTTAAACGCGGTTAACGCTTGGGCCACTTGAGCTTCGGTCACGTGAGCGGCGCTAATGGTCTCGATGACCTCACCATCCGAATCGCTGGTATCGGTGCGCTGTCCCAGCTTGAAGGTGCTAGTGTAAGCCTTATCAGCATCCAATAAGAACTGTGAGAACTTCGTAGAATCGCCAAAACACAAGGGCAAAACACCAGTAGCCAAGGGATCAAGACTGCCCGTGTGGCCGGCCTTTGCGGCATAAAACAACCGCTTGGCCTTTTGCAGAGCACCATTGGAGCTCATACCACCGGATTTATTGAGGACCAACACACCGCTGATCGAACGGCCTTTCGGTTTTCTTGCCATGAACGATTTGCTACTCGGCGGGTGCGTCTGGGTTCTTAGCCTTATCGTCGGCCACAGCGCGATCGATTAAATTGGCTAGCTGATTACCGCGAATGGTGGTTTTGTCGTACACGAACTGTAATCGCGGGGTGGTGCGTAAATCGAGGTCTTTGGCCACTAAGCTGCGTAAAAAACCCGCAGCCTTATTCAGCACTGCCAATGCCGCTTCACACTCTTCGTCGGTCTCACGACCGACAAATGTGACAAAGATTTTGGCATAAGCTAGATCGCGGGTTACCGCCACATCATTGACATTCACCATACCAATTCGTGGATCGCGAATCTCCTGCTGGATGAATCGCGAAACAGAACGCTGAAGCGCGTCGGCAATCCGATCCGTTCGTTTAAATTCTCGTGCCATATTTGGTACCTCTGCCAAGAGCCCTATTAGAGCTCTCGTGCAACCTCTTTGACATCGAACACTTCGATCTGGTCGCCGACCTTCACATCGTAGTTCTTCACGCCAATACCGCATTCCATACCATTGCGCACGTCTTTGACGTCATCTTTAAAGCGTCGCAAACTCTCGAGCTCACCCTCATAGATAACCACGTTATCGCGCAACACACGGATAGGCTTGTTTCGGTATACAGTTCCCTCAGTCACCATACAACCAGCAACCTGCCCAAATTTTGGCGAACGGAATACTTCACGAACATCGGCAATACCAACAATTTCTTCAACTCGCTCGGGCGACAACATGCCCGCCAGCGCAGAGCGAATTTCATCAAGCAGTTGGTAAATAATGCTGTAGTAACGAATCTCTACCGACTCTGCTTCTGCCAGGCGGCGAGTGCTTGCATCGGCACGTACGTTAAAGCCCAACACAATAGCGCCGGTAGCCAACGCAAGGTTGACGTCGCTTTCGGTGATACCACCCACGCCAGAAGAAACCACATTGACTTCAACTTCTTCGTTACCGATATCTGCCATTGAGCTCAAAATGGCCTCTAGAGAACCGCGCACATCCGCTTTAACAACAACCGAGAGCACTTTTTTCTCTTCGCTGCCCATATTGGCAAACATATTTTCAAGCTTGGCCGCCTGCTGGCGCATCAATTTCTCGCTGCGCTCTTTCTCTTCACGGTGTTCGGCAACTTCACGAGCCTTGCGCTCATCCGGTACAACGGCGAAGTCTTCGCCCGCACCAGGAGCATTGTTTAAGCCCAAAATTTCTACCGGCGTCGAAGGACCTGCTTCTTTAACAGTGGCGCCGTGCTCATTGACCATAGCGCGAACGCGGCCATAGGCCTGACCCGCCAACAGCATGTCACCGCGCTTGAGCGTGCCCTGTTGAACCAATACCGTGGCAATAGCACCGCGGCCCTTGTCAACTCGAGATTCGACAACCACACCTTTCGCGGGAACGTCTACCGGCGCTTGCAGTTCGAGAATTTCGGCCTGCAGCGAGATTGCTTCCAACAACGCATCAATGCCGGTGCCGGTATGGGCAGACACTTCGATGAACTGCGTATCGCCACCCCAATCTTCAGGGATGACTTCGTGTTGAACCAATTCGTTTTTCACGCGATCCGGATCAGCAGCTTCTTTGTCGCACTTGTTGATAGCCACAACAATTGGTACACCGGCAGCTTTTGAGTGCTGAATCGCTTCGATTGTCTGAGGCATTACACCATCGTCGGCTGCCACCACCAGAATCACGACATCAGTGGCCTGCGCACCACGTGCACGCATTGCGGTAAACGCCGCGTGGCCGGGTGTATCAAGAAAGGTAATTTCACCTAAGCTGGTTTTTACGCGATAAGCACCGATGTGCTGAGTAATACCGCCGGCTTCACCATCGGCCACTTTCGCTTTACGGATATGATCCAACAGCGATGTTTTACCGTGATCAACATGCCCCATAACAGTGACGACCGGCGCGCGGCTAATCATTTCACCATCGTGGGCAATAGATAGTTCCAATGCCTCTTCAAGCTCATTGTCGCTCTTGAGTTTGTAGGCATGTCCCATTTCTTCAACGATTAATTGGGAAGTTTCCTGATCCAGAGAATCGTTCAGGGTTACCATCACGCCCATCTTCATCATGCGCTTTATCAGCTCATTGACTTTAATGTTCATACGCGACGCCAAGTCGCTAACGGTAATTAACGGTGGTAATTCTACTTCCAGCACTTTTTTCGCCGTCGGCTTCTTGAAACCGTGTTTGTTATTGAGCTTGAGCGAGCCACGTGCGCGACGCGGTGTTGCCAGTTCATCTTCCAGTTCGTCGAGGCGAGCCAAATCAATACGGGCGCCTTTCTTGGGCGCAGCCGGCGCCACCACTTTCTTACTAGCGCGGTGTCCAGCTTTCTTGGTGTGCTTGGCCTTATCCTCAGCGTCATCAACTTCTACATGGCGCGTCTTCTTAGGCGCAATGCCATGCTTGCCTTTAGTTTCTTCTTCTTTTTTGGCTTTGGCTTCAGCATCGGCACGCTGTTGACGCAACTCTTCTTCAGCGGCGCGCTTGGCCTCTTCGGCCTTCAGGCGCTCTTCTTCTTCCTGCTTGCGGCGCGCATCTAACGCAGCCAATCGGCGATCTTCCATATCGTCGACGCGGGTCGTTGGGGCTTTAGTGGCAGCCGCTTCCTGAGCAGCCGGGGCTTCGGGCTCATCGGCGGGAGTGACAACCTGCTTTTTGGCCTCTGCTTCGGCTTTCGCAGCGGCTTCAGCTTCTGACTTGGCCTGTGCGGCAGCGGCTTCCGCCTCTGCTTTTGCAGCAGCTTCGGCAGCAGCCGCAGCTTCTGCAGCAGCCACTTCAGCTGGATCGCGCTTGACGTAGGTGCGCTTTTTGCGCACTTCGACATTAACAACTTTTCGCGAGGCACCAGAGCCCGTTTTCAGCGTAGTCGTCGTCTTGCGCTTCAAGGTGATTTTACGTGGCTCTGCCACTTCCTCACCGTGACTGCTTTTCAAAAAGCGCAGCAGGGTTTGTTTCTCATCATCAGAAACTGAATCATCAGCCTTTTTATGCTTCAAGCCTGCTTCCTGCATCTGCTTTAGCAGACGCTCTACGGGAGCACCGACTGATTCGGCGAGTTCGCTTACAGTTACTTCAGCCATTCTTTTTCCTCGGTATTATTGCTCGCCTGCGCTGTCTGACTCGTCAGCAAACCAGGGTTCACGTGCTTTCATAATCAAAGCGGCGGCGCGCTCTTCGTCCATACCTGCAATATCAAGCAAATCATCAACAGATTGCTCGGCCAAATCCTCCATGGTGACAACACCATTGGCGGCCAGTAGGTATGCTAAATGTTTGTCCATGCCTTCCATAGTAAGAAGGTCTTCAGCCGGCTCAGTATCCAGCTTTTCTTCCGAAGCCAGTGCCTGGGTTAACAAGGCATCTTTAGCGCGGGCGCGAAGTTCTTCGGCGATATCTTCGTCAAAGCCTTCAATTGCTAGCATTTCTTCCAGTGGCACATACGCCACCTCTTCAAGTGTAGTAAAGCCTTCGTCAACCAACACTTCAGCAACTTCTTCATCTACATCTAATGCAGCCATGAAGTTTTCTACAATGCTGCCAGACTCTTCCTGCTGCTTAGAGGCCCACTCTTCTTCGCTCATGACATTGATGGTCCAACCCGTCAATTCAGACGCCAAGCGAACATTTTGTCCGCCACGGCCAATTGCCTGAGCCAAGTTATCCTCTACAACTGCGACATCCATAGAGCCCGCATCTTCATCTACCACGATGGACTCAATTTCGGCCGGCGACATGGCATTGATAACAAACTGCGCCGGATTATCGTCCCAGAGCACGATATCAACACGCTCGTTACCCAACTCATTGGACACAGCCTGCACACGAGAGCCACGCATACCAACACAAGCGCCAACGGGATCGATGCGACCATCATTGGTTTTCACGGCGATTTTTGCGCGCGAACCAGGATCACGAGCAGCACCTTTGATTTCAATGACTTCTTCAGAAATTTCTGGCACTTCGATTTTGAATAATTCGACGAGCATTTCAGGGCACGAACGGCTCAAATAGAGCTGCGGACCACGGGCATCCGGACGCACATCTAACAACAGCGAGCGAACGCGATCATTCATGCGAAATACTTCGCGGCCGACCAGCTGATCGCGTGGCAACAGGCCTTCCGCATTGTTGCCAAGGTCGACAATTACCGCGTCTCGAGTCACCTTTTTGACCGTACCATTGATGAGTTCACCAATGCGATCACGGTATTCTTCGACGATCTGCGCGCGCTCGGCTTCACGTACTTTTTGTACGATGACCTGCTTTGCAGTTTGAGCGGCAATACGTCCAAAGCCAACGTTTTCCACTTTCTCTTCGTAGACATCCCCTGCCTTTAGGCTGGGGTCTTTTTCCGCTGCTTCTTCTAGCGTGAACTGTGTACCCAGTTCGGCCAAGGTGTCATCGTCGACCACCAACCACTGGCGAAATGTTTCATAGCTGCCATCTTTGCGATCGATAACGACGCGAATGTCAGACTCTTCTTCATAGCGTTTTTTGGTGGCCGTGGCCAACGCAATTTCTATGGCCTCAAAGATCACATCACGGTCGACGCCTTTTTCGTTGGAAACCGCTTCGGCGACCAGCAAAATCTCTTTGTTCATCATGGTTTAGCCTCTTAAATTCCATCTGGTCGCCGCACTAAAATTGCGGGACGATGTTAGCCTTTTCAATCGAATCTATTGGAAACAGGTATTCTTCATTGTCTACCTGCAGAATTACTTCATCGGCTTCTACGCCGCTGATGATGCCACTAAATTTGCGGCGACCATCAAAAGGAATACGCAAACGCAGCTCAGCCTTTTGGCCAGCGAAGCGCTTATAGTGATCGAGTGTGAATAGCGGGCGATCGACACCCGGAGAAGAGACTTCAAGGGTATATTCACCACTGATGGGGTCTTCTACGTCCAACACCGCACTGATTTGGCGACTGACTTTTTCGCAGTCTTCAAGCATAACGCCCGCTTCGCGCTCAATGAATATGCGCAAAGTCGTATGGCGACCTTGGGACAGGTATTCCATACCCCAATACTCGCACTCCAGTGATTCAACCACTGGCGCTATCAACCCTTGCAAGGTTTCTTGCTTTGTTGCCATATCTGTTTCTGTGTTCCCGGAAAACAAACAAAAAATGGGCACTAGGCCCATTCTTATTATGGCCACCCTAGAGGGTGGCATATACGTCGCGTCCGCCCTGTGCCAGGGCTCAACAATTTGCGCATACAAAAAAGCCCCATATGTGGGGCTTCTCGGCGCATCTTGCGACGCAGTTCGATAGCCAAAAGCCGATTCTGGTAATTCGGCCTTCGCCCGACTAATGCCGGCCTAGTGCAGCTAACTATAACCCAGTAAGCCACGGGTACCAAACTTCAAAATTGGTAGCGGGGGCTGGATTTGAACCAACGACCTTCGGGTTATGAGCCCGACGAGCTACCAGGCTGCTCCACCCCGCATCAACAACTTGCTTCAGAGCTGCGCTCTCAACCAAGGCCGCGAATTATAGGGATGCCCCCATGGGCGGTCAACCCCCTATTTGCATTTATTTTATTAAAACAATTACTTAGCTCAGATTGCAGCCAAGCTGCACAAATATAGACCCGGCAGCATATGACGCTACATCGCCGCGCCAGCAGCTGAATAACAGCATCCCCCAGTAGCCGCCAGCCTTTCATCCGGAATCCACCACGCCTGCAATACAGAGTGCGGTGCAGCGCGAACCAATATCATGCAAAGAGCGCCAATAATGGGAGCCCACTAACGGTACCTTAGGACCGCGCACGCGGCCCGCAAGGTAAGCGCTTGCGCGAATCAACGCCGGACGGCGTCCGGACTGGCAAATATAAAAAAAGCCCGATGCATATGCATCGGGCTTCCTTAATTGGTGCCCACTAACGGTACGTTAGGACCGCGCACGCGGCCCGCAGGGTGAGCGCTTGCGCGAATCAACGCCGGACGG
>NZ_JACHXZ010000001.1:693913-792011 GCF_014192475.1 Simiduia aestuariiviva | reverse complement strand
GTTGCATCGGGCTTCCTTAATTGGTGCCCACTAACGGTACGTTAGGACCGCGCACGCGGCCCGCAGGGTGAGCGCTTGCGCGAATCAACGCCGGACGACGTCCGGACTGGCAAATATAAAAAAAGCCCGATGCATTTGCATCGGGCTTCCTTAATTGGTGCCCACTAACGGTACGTTAGGACCGCGCACGCGGCCCGCAGGGTGAGCGCTTGCGCGAATCAACGCCGGACGACGTCCGGACTGGCAAATATAAAAAAAGCCCGATGCATTTGCATCGGGCTTCCTTAATTGGTGCCCAAGGCCGGACTTGAACCGGCACGACTTGCGTCACTACCCCCTCAAGATAGCGTGTCTACCAATTTCACCACTTGGGCTAAACCTTTTCGATTACTGCTCTGGCGCCTGAGGCACTTCATCCGTCGTTTCTTCAACCACGGGCACTTCAACATCTGACGACAAACCGGACTGCTCTACAACTGCGGGAATACCCACATTTGCCTGAATATCAGCCTTATTTTTCGCCACGATGGCCAAACCGAAGCTCGTGATAAAGAAGATCAGCGAGAAAACGGCCGTTGCGCGGGAGAAGAAATTACCACCCCCAGAGCTACCGAATACTGTTTGAGAGGCGCCACCACCAAATGAGGCTCCAGCTTCCGCACCCTTACCTTGCTGCAACAAAATCAGACCGATAATGGCCAGTGCGGCGAGGACGTGCACAATAATAATCAACTGTTCCATAACTTTCTCTAAACGCCGTGCGGCTTATCCCAGAGACTGGGCCGCACTTTCACAAATTTGTTTAAACTCGCCCGCATTGAGGGCGGCTCCACCCACGAGGGCTCCATCTATATCCACCTGACTAAACAGGTCTTGCGCATTAGCGGCTTTAACGCTGCCACCATATAAAATATTTACCGATTCACCCGCGCCGCCCAATTGCTGACGAATTGCTGCGTGCACCGATTGCGCCTGCTCAGGGCTTGCCGTTTTCCCGGTTCCAATCGCCCATACGGGCTCATAGGCAACCACAAGCTTACTCACATCACGCACTACATCTAACACTGCGGCCAACTGTCGCTCAATAACCGCCAGCGTCTTATTCTCTTCTCGTTCAGCAAGCGTTTCCCCCACACAAACCACGGGGGTTAAGCCAGCAGAAATGGCCGCTACTGCCTTATTCGCCACCAGCTCGTCAGACTCAGCTTGAAACTGACGTCGCTCCGAATGGCCCACAATTGCATAGCGAACACCAAGGTCCGTCAACATCTCTGCCTGCAACTGCCCAGTAAAAGCACCTGCGGACAACTGCTCACTGACATCCTGAGCGGCAAGCCAAATGCCCTGCTGCGCAACCAACTCAGCGAATTGCGCGATATACAGCGCAGGTGGCGCAATGGCTACATTCACTGATGGGCTTTGTGTCCACTGGAAGTCCGCTGCCCATTGCCGATTAAAGGCTTGGGAGCCATTCATTTTCCAGTTACCCATTACCAAAGGGCGCCGCATCGCTGCTCCTTAATTCACCGGACGCACTCCGCACATAAGTTGCACCGAGTGCACATCTACGGGGTGCTGTTCAAGCGGGCGCCAATGGTAGCGAAGTCGTCGCCGAGATACAACGGCTTTTCGCCCCATAAATCAATCAATTAGCTTAGCTTTAAAATTTACATGCCCACTGCGGTTTGCACCACTTCGGCCAACTCCGTCGCCAACTTCTTGACCACAGAAGCGTCTTCACCTTCCACCATGACGCGCACCACAGGCTCGGTTCCCGAGGGACGCAACAAAACCCGCCCGCGCCCCGATAGTACCGACTCAGTCTCCGCAATTGCAGCCTCAATATTGGCATTGCCCTGCAACAGGGATTTATCCTTCACGCGCACATTGATCATGGTCTGCGGGCACTTAGTCATGGCAGACTTCAATTCGTGCAAGCCCTTTCCGGTCGACACCATAGCCAGCAATACCTGCAGTGCCGCCACAACGCCATCGCCGGTAGTCGTCACATCACCACAAATAATGTGACCGGAAGACTCCCCTCCCAAATCCCAACCGTGGTTGCGCATGGCTTCTATCACATAGCGATCACCGACATTGGCGCGCACCAGCTCAACCCCAATGTCTTTTAGACCCAACTCAAAGCCAAAATTGCTCATGAGCGTGCCAACAACCCCTGGGCAATCACGCCCTTGCTCGATTCGATGTGCCGCGATGATGTACAGGATTTCATCGCCATCGACAACTTGGCCGCGGTGGTCCACGAAGCACACGCGATCGCCGTCACCATCAAAGGCTATCCCAAGGTCGGCCCCAAGCTCCATCACCTTTTCCCGCAACACTTCCGGCTTGGTTGAACCGCAGGCACGGTTAATATTCGTTCCGTTCGGCTCATTGGCAATTGGCACCACTTTAGCGCCCAGTTCGCGGAATACATCAGGGGCCACGTGATAAGTAGCGCCGTTGGCACAATCTACAACAATTTTGAGACCCTGCAGGGTAAAGCCCCAGGGCAAGGTACCTTTACAGAATTCGATATAGCGTCCCGCAGCATCCTCGATACGCCGAGCCTTGCCCAAGCGCTCGGCAGTCACCATGGGCTCATCAAGCATCTGTTCAATCTTCAATTCGATGTTGTCGGGCAATTTAGTGCCGGAACCACTAAAAAACTTAATGCCATTGTCGCCATAGGGGTTATGAGATGCACTGATGACGATCCCCGCCTGCGCTTGGAAAGTGCGCGTCAGGTAAGCAATAGCGGGGGTTGGCATCGGCCCCAATAATCCAACATCCACCCCGGCATTAATCAAGCCAGCCTGCAGTGCAGACTCAAACATATAGCCACTGATGCGGGTATCCTTACCAATCAGGATGCGCTTCGGGCCATCGAATCGCTCGCCCAATACGTGACCAGCGGCCCAGCCAAGCTTGAGCATAAAATCGGGGGTAATGGGAAATTCGCCAACGTTACCGCGAATGCCGTCGGTGCCAAAATATTTGCGGGTCATGAAAGATGTCCTGTTTTGCGTCCCTGCTGTGCCTGTCAGCGTCTAAACCGGGCATTCTAATGTAAATTAGCGCGCCACTAAAGCGATGGAGTCACCGCGCGCAAGACCTTGAGAAGGTCGCAAGTCTCCGCCACATCGTGCACGCGCAATATCGCGGCGCCTGATTGCGCGGCCAATAACGCCAATCCTAAGCTGCCAGCAAGTCGGCCATCCACGGGTTTATCGCAAATTGCGCCCACCATCGTTTTGCGCGACACACCTACCAAAACCGGCGCGATAGCTGAAAATTCGGGCAGTGCGCGAAACAAAGCAAGGTTATGCTCCAGGGACTTTCCAAAACCAAAGCCGGGATCGAGAAGGATGCTGTCCGAACCAATTCCAGCGTCGATGCAGGCCTGCATGCGGTCTCGTAAAAAGTGCTGAACATCCACCACAACATCCGAATAGGTTGGCGCGGCCTGCATCGTTTGCGGATTGCCCTGCATGTGCATGAGGCACACGGGCAAACCAACGCTGGCTGCGGCAGCTAGTGCACCGGGCTCAGTCAGTGCGCGCACATCGTTGATTAAGGTGGCACCCGCCTTTGCTGCGGCAACCATCACATTGGCTCGACTGGTATCGACACTGACAATAGCGGGAAAACGGCTGGCCAATGTTTCGATAACAGGAATCACCCTTTCCAACTCTTCCTGCTCAGTGACCGAGGCGGCACCAGGTCGCGTAGACTCACCCCCCACATCTAAAAAGGTGGCGCCGGCGGCCACCATTTTTGCAGCCTCATCCACTACCCGATCGAGCTGAAGGTTACTGGTATAAAATCGCCCACCGTCGCTAAAAGAATCCGGTGTGATATTAATAATACCCATAACATGGGGCTGGCCTAGATTTAATTCACGGCCACCAAATTTGACCAATTGGCTCAAAGACTCATCCTTCAACGTACAGGTTTATGGTGATCGTCGAACAACGACACAAACATATTGATCATGGCCATTAATTCAGGCCTATTTTCCGCAATCTCGACGGTCCCGTTATCCAAAAATTCTGAAAAGCCGTCAACAGATACTGCGGCAGCACCGTCGAAATGTTTAAACGCCATGGACCACTTCGAAAAGGCGCGCGCTTGCGCATCGCGATATATTAATCGGCGAATATCGCAATGGCGCTTATCGCCCAATAAGGTGTCATACAACTGGTCAATGGCTAATTGGGGGCCTTCAATGATTTGAAAAAAGCTGCCGCTGCAATACAGCAGCATACCGGTTATACCGCGCAACTCGTTCTTGTTGCGCGACAGTGACAGCAAGTTAGTGAGATCTTCATCGGTAAACGGCGTTGTGGCACGGCTGACATATGCCAGCGTACAGAGATTGCCGGACATCATCGACCTCCAAACGTTAGTTGATGGGCATAAACCAGAATATAGTTGCCACTCTGCAGCCCAACAACTAAAGAACCAAGTGTAAAAAAGCCAGCCCAATGGCTGGCTTTTTCAATCAATGGTCCTTGGCGGGCCCGCCAATTGGACTGGATGGCTTCTCTTGGTCACGGGACTCACCACCCTTTAAGTGACCATTAAAGTCATTGTCATCCCAATCGCGTGGTGGACGCACCTTGCGGCGCGCCATCAAATCATCGACTTGCTCAGCATCAATGGTTTCATATTCCATTAACGCATCTTTCATAGCTTCTAAAATATCGCGATTGTCCTCCAATATTTTAGTAGCCCGAGCGTAACAGCTGTCGATGATGTGGCGCACTTCCTCATCGATCATCCGAGAAGTCCCGTCAGAATGTGCAGAGTGGTACATACCGGGGTAAGCGCCCTCTTCCTCACCGTAATTCAGCGGGCCTAACTTTTCTGACAGCCCCCATTTCGTCACCATGTTGCGCGCTAACTGGGTGGCTCGCTCGATATCGTTAGAGGCACCCGTTGTCACGCCTTCAAAACCGAGGGTCATCTCTTCGGCAATGCGGCCACCAAACAACGTACACAGCTGAGACTCCAGAGCCCGCTTACTGATACTGTACTTATCATCTTCGGGCAAAAACTGGGTGACGCCCAAGGCTCTACCACGCGGAATAATAGTCACCTTGTGCACCGGGTCATGTTCCGGCACCAATCTGCCAACAATGGCATGGCCGGCCTCGTGATACGCGGTATTTTCCTTTTCCTTCTCGCCCATAACCATGGTTTTGCGCTCTGCGCCCATCATGATTTTATCGCGCGCTTTTTCAAATTCTTCCATGGTTACCAGACGCCTATTGGCGCGCGCGGCAAACAAAGCGGCTTCGTTGACAAGGTTGGCAAGATCAGCACCGGAAAACCCGGGCGTACCACGCGCAATAATGGAGGCCTGAACTTTTTCATCCAGCGGTACTTTGCGCATATGCACTTTCAGTATTTGCTCACGGCCACGGATATCAGGCAGCCCCACAAACACTTGGCGATCGAAGCGACCTGGGCGCAACAACGCTTTATCCAGCACGTCGGGTCGGTTAGTAGCGGCGATGACGATAATGCCCTCGTTGCCCTCAAAACCATCCATTTCAACCAACAGTTGGTTCAGCGTTTGTTCGCGCTCGTCGTGCCCACCGCCATGACCGCCGCCACGGTGACGACCCACAGCATCAATTTCATCGATAAAGATAATGCATGGTGCCTGTTTTTTGGCCTGATCGAACATATCGCGTACACGGGATGCACCCACACCCACGAACATTTCCACAAAATCTGAGCCCGATATCGAGAAAAATGGCACCTTGGCTTCGCCCGCGATGGCCTTGGCCAGCAGCGTTTTACCGGTGCCCGGTGGGCCCGCCATCAATACACCGCGCGGAATTTGGCCGCCCAGACGCTGAAAGCGTGAGGGGTCGCGCAAAAACTCTACCAGCTCTTGCACTTCTTCTTTCGCTTCATCCACACCCGCCACATCGGCGAAGGTGGTCTTAATTTGGTCTTCACCCAGCAGTCGCGCCTTGCTTTTACCAAAGCTCATGGGGCCGCCGCGGCCACCGCCACCGCCCTGCATTTGGCGCATGAAAAACATAAATACAGCGATAATGAGTAGAATCGGGAAGCTGGCAAAAAATAGCTGCTGCCAGAAGCCTGCCTGCTCGGGCTTTTGTCCCACCACCTTCACGCTGTGGTTTAACAGATCATCCATTAATTTCATATCCACCAGATTTGGGCGGATCGTAATAAAACGGGAGTTGTCGGCTTGGCGTATTCCCTCGATGACTAGGCCATCTATGCTGACCTCCTTCACCCGGTCGGCCTGCACTTCCAGCACAAACTCGGAATAGGGAATCTCTTCCTTGTTGGGGGAGGCATTAAAGTTCTGAAACACCGATAACAGCACAGCGGCGATTATCAGCCACAGAACTAGATTTTTTGCCATATCATTCAAAGGGTTACCCTCACATCTTTACGTCAGCAATTAACTTTGCGGTCAATGAGCAGAAACAGATGCCCCCGCAATTCAACACCACATACACCAGCATGATACAGGTACGCACTGGTGTAAATGGTGGATTTATCACCGAGAGACAAAAGCCGGCGAGAATCCGACCAATTGATTCAACACTCTCTCTAAGTGGGGGCCAGGTCGAGAATTGCAAGCGCGCATTTCACAGGCGCAGCGAACCCACTTTAGGCTACAATGCGGGCCTCTGGGGACAAAACCCCGACACTACGTGATTTAGACAGTTCAGGATCTTATATGCCAGTCAGTGCAGAGCGCAGAAAACAATTCCGTCAAATCGGCCACAACTTAAAACCTGTGGTCATGGTCGCCGAAAAAGGGCTCTCTGAAGGCGTGCTCGAAGAGCTGAATAGAGCGCTGGAAGATCACGAGCTCATCAAAGTTAAGATCGCCATTAACGACCGCGAATCACGCAAAGCGGCCATTGAAGCCCTGTGCAAAACCACCAAAGCCGAAGTCATCCAAGAGATTGGAAAAATTGCGCTGATTTTCAGAGCCGCTCGCGAGCCCAACGCCAAACTTTCAAATATTCTTCGATAAGTAAGACTATGGCGCCCATTTCAGGGCGCCATGTACCCTACCGATAATGCACCGCGTCGATTTCATACTCGACTTCGCCCGCCGGCGTACGCACTAGCGCGACGTCACCCACCTCTTTACCAATCAACGCGCGCGCGATAGGTGAGGTAACGGAAATCATATTCGCTTTCACATCCGCCTCGTCCTCACCCACAATTTTATAGGATTGAACGGCGTCAGTTTCCAAATTTAGGATATCCACAGTAGAACCAAAGATGACTTTGTCACCCTCGGGTATTTTGCTGATATCAATCACTTGGGCATTGCTTAATTTAGCTTCAATCTCCTGAATGCGACCCTCACAAAAACCCTGCTGCTCGCGGGCTGCATGGTATTCCGCATTCTCTTTCAAATCGCCGTGTTCGCGGGCTTCTGCGATGGCGCTGACGATGCGTGGCCGCTCAACTTTTTTGAGGTGTTCCAACTCTACGCGCAGCTTTTCGGCACCCGCTACAGTCATGGGATATTTGGTCATGCATGAATCCTCTTATGCAAATCTTGCAGGCGGCGAACTTCCGTTTTTAAACCAAAACGCAACGCGACACACAGCGCCTCGGCTGCTGCTAACGTAGTGGTGTAATAAACACGGTGGCCCTCTGCTCCTCGGCGAATTGACGCCGAATCTTTAATGGCTTGCTTGCCCTCTGTGGTGTTAATGATCAGGTCGATTTCATCGTTCTTGATCATGTCCACAATATGGGGGCGCCCCTCGGTGACCTTATTGACGATCTGCACGGGCACTCCCGCAGCCTGAATCACAGCCGCAGTACCGCGCGTTGCCACCAAATCAAAGCCGAGATCTGCCAATTCTTTGGCCACGGTGAGCATGCCATCTTTATCGAAGTCGCGCACTGAAATGAATGCCCGCCCCTTGGTGGGCAATTCATCGCCAGCCCCCAGCTGAGCTTTGGCAAAGGCTTCAGCGAAGGTTTCACCGACACCCATCACCTCGCCTGTCGAGCGCATCTCAGGACCGAGAATCGGATCAACGGTGGGGAATTTA
This sequence comes from Simiduia aestuariiviva, assembly GCF_014192475.1. Lineage (GTDB taxonomy): Bacteria > Pseudomonadota > Gammaproteobacteria > Pseudomonadales > Cellvibrionaceae > Simiduia > Simiduia aestuariiviva. Next base: position 783,936 of record NZ_JACHXZ010000001.1, on the reverse strand, counting down.
TTAAAGGGGAATACCGCCTCTTTCACGCTGTAAAAATTGGGGACGATTTCTGAGGTAAATCCTTGGTCGGCCAAACTGCGACCAGCTTGACAGCGCGCGGCCACCTTCGCCAATGATACCCCGATGCACTTTGACACGAAGGGAACCGTACGCGAGGCGCGAGGATTCACTTCGATGACGTAAATTTCACCGTCTTGGTAGGCCAACTGCACGTTCATTAGCCCCACAACGCCCAATTCAAGGGCCATTTTGCGCACCTGCTCGCGCATTTCGTTTTGCACTTCTTTGTCGAGCGAATAGGGCGGCAAAGAGCAGGCCGAATCACCGGAGTGAACCCCACACTGCTCAATGTGCTGCATGATCGCGCCGATCACCACTTCCTTGCCATCAGACACGGCATCAATGTCCACCTCAATGGCATTGTTTAAGAAATGATCCAACAAAACTGGGGCGTCGTCTGAGGCCTGTACAGCCTCGCGCATGTACTGTTTAAGTTCGGATTCGTTATACACGATTTCCATTGCACGGCCGCCAAGCACATAGCTTGGGCGCACCACGAGGGGATAGCCCACCGCTTCAGCGGCGCGCAACGCCTCTTCAGTGGAGCGCACAATGGCGTTTGAAGGTTGCTTCAAACCCAAACGGATAACCATTTGCTGGAAGCGCTCGCGATCTTCAGCGCGATCGATGGCCTCTGGCGGCGTGCCGATAATGGGCACCCCCGCCCCCTCGAGTGCGCGCGCCAATTTAAGCGGCGTTTGGCCGCCAAACTGAACAATAACGCCCTTAGGCTTTTCGAGGGCCACAATTTCCAGCACGTCTTCCAGCGTGACCGGTTCGAAGAACAATCGGTCACTGGTATCAAAATCGGTAGATACGGTTTCGGGGTTGCAGTTCACCATGATGGTTTCAAAACCATCTTCGCGCATTGCCAACGCGGCGTGCACACAACAGTAATCAAATTCAATACCTTGACCAATGCGGTTGGGGCCGCCGCCAAGCACTAAAATTTTATCGCGATCAGAGGGGTTCGCTTCACACTCTTCCTCGTAGGTCGAATACATGTATGCGGTCGAAGTAGAGAACTCCGCAGCACAGGTATCCACGCGCTTGTATACCGGATGAATGTTCAACCCATGACGGTGCTTACGGAATGTTTTTTCGGTCACGCCTAGCAGTGTCGCTAGGCGCTTGTCAGCAAAGCCTTTGCGCTTAAGCGCAAACATTTTATCGGCATCGATGGATGACAAGGCCATGGACTCCAATTCTTTTTCCGTGCGCACGATGTCTTCAATCTGCACCAAGAACCAGGGGTCGATAAATGACGCTTCAAATACTTCCGCTACCGTCATGCCCGCGCGAAATGCGTCCGCCACGTACCAAATGCGCTTAGCACCGGGCGTGGTCAGATCGCGGCGAATTTGAGTCAGGGCATCACTGTCGGTGAGGTTGACGATGGGCTCGAAGCCCGCGGAGCCCACTTCCAGGCCGCGCAGCGCCTTTTGCACCGACTCCTGGAATGTGCGGCCAATGGCCATCACTTCGCCCACAGATTTCATTTGTGTTGTGAGGCGTGCATCGGCATCGCCGAATTTTTCGAAGGTAAACCGAGGGACTTTGGTAACCACATAGTCGATCGACGGTTCAAAGGACGCGGGGGTAGCGCCTCCGGTAATTTCGTTTTGCAATTCATCGAGCGTATAACCCACCGCCAACTTCGCAGCAATTTTCGCGATGGGGAAACCGGTCGCCTTTGACGCCAGTGCCGAGGAGCGGGATACGCGGGGGTTCATCTCGATCACAACCAAGCGGCCGGTTGCCGGGTCGACAGCGAATTGAACATTGGAACCACCGGTTTCCACACCAATTTCACGTAGCACAGCCACCGAGGCGTTGCGCATGATTTGGTATTCTTTATCGGTCAATGTTTGCGCCGGTGCGACAGTGATAGAGTCTCCGGTGTGCACGCCCATTGGGTCAAAGTTTTCAATGGAGCAGACGATAATGCAGTTATCGTTCTTGTCGCGCACCACTTCCATTTCATACTCTTTCCAACCAATGAGCGACTCATCGATCAGCAGCTCATTGGTGGGTGATAGATCCAAGCCGCGCGCACAAATTTCTTCAAATTCTTCCCAGTTATAGGCGATGCCACCACCGGAACCGCCCATGGTGAACGACGGGCGAATAATGCAGGGAAAACCAAACTCTTTCGGGACTTCCTTGGCCTCTTCCATGGAGTGCACGATTTTCGCGCGAGCACACTCTAAGCCAATGCGCTTCATGGCCTGATCAAACAATTCGCGGTCTTCCGCCTTATTGATTGCCTCTTCATTGGCGCCGATCAGTTCGACGCCATACTTCTCAAGCACGCCATGCTTGTGCAGTGCCAGCGCACAATTCAATGCTGTTTGCCCGCCCATGGTAGGCAACACCGCATCGGGACGCTCTTTCTCAATGATGGCTGCCACTGTCTGCCACTCAATGGGCTCAATATAAGTGGCATCAGCCATTGAGGGGTCGGTCATGATGGTGGCCGGATTGGAATTCACCAAGATAACGCGGAAGCCCTCTTCACGCAGGGCTTTACAAGCTTGCGCGCCGGAATAGTCAAATTCACACGCCTGACCAATCACAATTGGGCCGGCGCCGAGGATCAGGATACTTTTAATGTCAGTTCTTTTTGGCATTGCTGTTTGGCCTGAAGCTTAATAGTTTGAAAGAGTGTTGGGCGTGTGCGCCTAGCGACGCGCTGCCATCAATTCGATAAAGTGGTCAAACAATGGGGCCGCGTCGTGGGGCCCAGGACTCGCCTCTGGATGCCCTTGAAAGCTAAACGCAGGCTTGTCTGTGCGATGAATTCCCTGCAGAGATCCGTCGAACAAACTTTTGTGCGTTGTGCGCAAGGTCGCGGGCAAGGATGCCTCATCCACGGCAAAACCGTGATTCTGCGCGGTAATCATCACCTTGCCAGATGCCAGATCTTGCACCGGGTGGTTGCCGCCGTGGTGACCAAACTTCATTTTTACGGTTTTGGCGCCACTGGCCAGCGCCAACAGCTGGTGCCCCAAACAAATGCCAAACACCGGAATGTCCGTTGCCAGCAACTGCGTAATGGCCTCAATGGCGTAATCACAAGGCTCCGGGTCGCCCGGACCATTTGACAAAAATACACCATCCGGCTGCAGCGCTAAAACCTCAGCAGCCGAGGTTTGGGCCGGCACCACGGTCAAATCGCAACCGCGATCCACCAACATCCGCAAAATATTGCGTTTGACGCCGTAGTCATAGGCCACCACCTTGTAGGGCTTTTCACTGGGTGTGCTAAAACCCTCGCCCAGCGTCCAGGAGCCTTCAGTCCACGGGTAGGCTTTGTCGACGGTGACTTCCTTTGCCAGGTCCATGCCCTTTAAGCCGCCAAACGCTTTGGCCTGTGCCTGAGCCGTTTCGATATCGACATCGCCCGCCATGATGCAGCCACTTTGCGCACCTTTATCGCGCAAGATGCGCGTCAGCCGGCGGGTGTCTATATCGGCAATACCAACCACATTGCGCTCGGCAAGGTAATCCTGCAGGGATTGCTCACTGCGGAAGTTGCTCGCTAGCAGCGGTAGATCTCTGATGACCAAACCTGCAGCCCACACGCGATCACATTCGGCATCCTCACTATTGGTGCCGGTGTTGCCGATATGGGGATAGGTTAAGGTGACAATTTGTCGGGCGTAGGAGGGATCGGTCAAAATCTCCTGGTAACCCGTCATGGCGGTGTTGAACACCACCTCACCTACGGAAGCGCCTGAAGCGCCAATGGCTGTACCTTTAAAAATACTGCCGTCTTCAAGAACGAGAATGGCGGGACGTGGGGCACCAGTAGACAAGTCGACCTCCTAGGCAATGGCTGGCATTCTGACTTTTTTCAAGTTGAGCAAGGCAACCGCGCTTTTTACAGCACGTTGTGCGACGATCGCATCATAATCCGTATTAGGAGTGCACCGCAGGTTGCAAAAAAGCGAGATGAAACCTCTGCCTCATCTCGCTTTTTCAACGTCTTATCTCGGTCTTATCTCGAAAGATCCCCTGCGGCCGACGGGCGAATTTGCCCTGCTCTGACCTTAACCAACTTAACCGCGCATTTTACGGAAAGCACCTCATTCTGTCCACGCGCAATTTAAGTGAATTTCAGCAAGCCCGTGCCACTAAACCTTAAACTGCTTAACAATACTGGCCATGCTCGCCGCCATTTCTGCCAATCGTGCTGTGCTGGCTGCGATCTCCATAGAGCCTTCGGAAGCCTGACGGGCTACACCCGCAATATTTTCCATATTGCGCTCCATTTCTCGGGTCGCCGCCGACTGCTCCTCCGTAGCGCTAGCGATTTGATTGGTTTTGTCTTTAATGGAGCCAACACCCGCGGTAATCGCATCCAATGCACGACTCGCCTCTTCTGCTTGGGTTACCGATTCCCCGGCCTGCCCGGTGCCCTTATCCATCATCTGCACAGCTTCGCGAGCACCCGCTTGCAGGCGCTCAATCATCACTTGAATTTCCTGGGTGGACGTTTGGGTTCTGGATGCCAAGGTCCGCACTTCATCCGCCACCACGGCAAAGCCACGCCCCTGCTCACCTGCGCGCGCCGCCTCGATGGCCGCATTCAGGGCCAAAAGATTGGTTTGCTCGGCGATGCCGCGAATCACATCGAGCACACTACCGATACTTTCAGTCTCTGAACGAAGCTTGTCGATAACCTCGGCGGCGGCGTTGATATCGCGCGCCAACCCTTCAATCTTGGTCACCGTGGACGACACAACACCCTTGCCGCTGTTCGCTTGACGATCCGCCTCTTCAGCATTGGCCGCCGCTTGCGATACATTGTTGGAGACATCGCCCACCACTTCAGCCATTTCCCGCACCGCGGTAACCACTTGCTGGATCTCGGTTTGCTGGCGCACTACGCCGCGCTCCGTTTCCTTTGCGGTGCCCGAAAGTGTATTGGCCTGCTGATTCAAGTCGGTGGCGGTAACGGAGAAGTCCGCAATAATGCCATGCACCTTATCGACAAACGTGTTGAACGCGGTCGACAGGCGCCCCACCTCATCATCGGAGTTAACGGGCAGACGCTGCGTTAAATCACCCCCACCGCCGGCGATGTCTTCAAGCGCTTCCGCCACCTTATTAATGGGGCCGACAATACCCGCCTGCAAAATGAAGCTGATAACAGCTGACAATATGCCAATAATAATCACCGTGCTGACTGCACCCCAGATTGCCGCAGCCACCGCTTTATTGAGCTCGTCGAGACTCGCGGACAGATAAATAGTGCCTACTTTGCTGCCATCAGCCTGAATACTCGCCATTACGTCGACGCGATCATCGTGCACCGATATACCCAAATTGCCGGGCGAGCGCGGAGCAATTGATGGTGGCTTATCAGCACCTTTCACGCCCCGCTCATACCACACAAAGGGTTTGCCGTTTTCACCGTAGATCACGGCGCCCAGCACCCGCCCCTGTTGTTGCAGGCTACCGAGGATGTCCCGGGCAGATGCGCTGTCGCCGAAGGCAATGGCGCCAACGGTCGCGTTGCCGATGATCTCGGCGAGGTCTTGGGTGTCTGACTGAATGGTCGCCTCAACGCGCTCTACCTCAGCGCGAACGGACAGGGTGCTAGACAAGATCACCGCCATCAAACTGGTGACTGTAATTCCTAAAAATACCTTCCATTTCAATGACATACTAAACATATTCATCTACATTGCACCTTGTTGTTACGCGCCCCAATTGCACTGCACCCGGCCGGTAAGCCTCGGTTATTTGCACACCACCGCCAGACTTAGATAGGTGTCGGTTCCAACCGCCCCTCGCTTGCCGGACAATCAGGTTATCGAACCCGCAATCTAATTCTTTAACGAAATCGGAATTGGCGACTTGAATCAGTCATCGCCAGATCACTGCCCGCAGCTAGGCTAAAAGCCACAGGTACTATTGAGCATAGTCAGCGCTGGCAAAATAACCAAATGACAGAGTGAGAGGATTTGTGAGTCTAGAAGGGTATAGCGGTGCCATCACCCTAAGAGGTGACGGCAACTGAAGGGCATTCGGTGGATATTTAACGCAAGCCGAGCACGTCTTGCATATCAAACAGCCCCGATTTTCGGCCATTGAGCCACTCGGCAGCGCGCACTGCACCCCGTGCGAACGCCATGCGCGATGACGCCTTATGTGAAATTTCAATGCGCTCACCATCGGCCATAAACATCACCGTATGGTCGCCCACCACATCTCCGCCGCGCACTGTGGCAAAGCCGATGGTATCGCGCGCGCGCGCGCCTGTTTGCCCCTCGCGACCGTAGACGGCGACCTGATTCAAATCGCGTCCGAGCGAGTCAGCTAATACTTCACCCATGCGCAGTGCGGTACCCGATGGCGCATCCACTTTATGGCGATGGTGGGCCTCATAGACTTCAACATCGTAGTCATCGCCCAACACCTTCGCGGCCTGGGCCAACAACTTAAAGCAGACATTAACGCCCGTCGCATAGTTGGCCGACAGACACAGGGCGGTGGCATCCTGCGCCGCTAACAACTCACTTTTTTGTTCGTCAGTAAAACCCGTGGTGCCTATGACAATTTTCTTGTGGGCATCGGCGCAAATGCCCACATTTTCAAGGGTGGCCTTCGGCAGCGTAAAGTCGATCAACACATCAAAGTCGTCAACCACCTCATGCAAATCGCCCACTAAACGCACACCATTTTTACCAATACCGGCGAGCTCGCCAGCATCTGCGCCCACCAAACTTGAACCGGCGCGCACCACAGCCGCCGACAGCTCCACGCCGTCGGCACTGGCGATTGCCTCAATGAGCATTTTGCCCATGCGCCCAGCAGCTCCGGTGACGGCTAGCTTAATGGTCATGCAACATCCTTAACATTAAAAAAATCAATCAAAATCGGCAGCGCTTGCACTATATCTTCATATCACCGAAGAAATTTTTCATACCTTCAAACCAGGAATTCTGACGAGGTGAGTGCTTGCTGTTGCCCATTGTTTCTTGGAAATCGCGCAACATTTGTTTTTGCTTGTTCGACAAATTGACGGGCGTTTCAACCACGACTTTACACATCAAGTCACCCGCAGCACCGCCGCGCACAGGCACTACACCCTTGCCGCGCAAACGAAACATCTTGCCAGTTTGAGTCTCAGCCGGCACTTTTAACTTGACCCGCCCATCGAGCGTGGGCACTTCAAGCTCGCCACCGAGGACGGCGTCGACAAAACTAATGGGCACTTCACAGTAAAGATTGCGACCCTCGCGCTCAAAAATTGCGTGGTCTTTTACGTGGACCTGCACATATAAATCCCCAGGTGGCCCACCGGCTTCACCCGCCTCACCTTCGCCTGACAGACGAATTCGATCGCCCGTATCCACACCGGGTGGAACCTTAACCGACAGCGTGCGCGTCTCTTCTTTGCGACCCTGTCCGTGACAGCTGGTGCAGGGATCGGTAATGATTGTGCCGCGCCCGCGACAGTTGGGGCAAGTTTGTTGAACAGAGAAAAAACCTTGCTGCATGCGCACCTGTCCGACGCCACCACAGGTGGTACAGGTGCTTGCATTAGTGCCTTTCTTAGCGCCGCTACCGTTACAGGGCTCACACGCCACTAGCGTTGGCACTTTAATTTTTACGGTGGTGCCTTTTACAGCGCTTTCGAGATCGAGATCTAACGTGTAGCGCAAATCGGAACCGCGCGCTGGACCGCCACGACCTCTACCGCCGCCTCCGCCACCAAAGATATCGCCAAACACATCGCCAAAAATATCGGAGAAATTACCGAAGCCCTGACCGCCGCCACCGCCAGCCATGCCTTCAACGCCGCGGTGACCGTATTGATCATAGGCGGCGCGTTTCTGGCTATCCGACAACACTTCATAGGCCTCACTGGCCTCTTTGAATTTGTCTTCGGCGCTCTTGTCGTCCGGGTTACGGTCGGGGTGATACTTCATGGCAACTCGACGATAGGCCTTTTTCAATTCCTTTTCATCGACGCCGCGTTCAACACCCAGCACTTCGTAATAATCGCGTTTAGACATAGGTTTGGTAACTTGTTGGGGTACGCGCGCAATGTTGGCTCGTACGGGTTAATGCACTTCGGTTAAAACAACGGCGCGACTCATGACAAGCCGCGCCTTGTTACTTTCGATCAACAGAATTGGCTAACGCCAACACTTACTTCTGATCGTCTTTCACCTCTTCAAACTCGGCATCGACTACGCCGTCATCGGCTTTGGCATCAGCTTGATCGGCACCGGCCTGCGCACCGCCAGCAGCTTGCTGGGCCTGTGCTTGCTCGGCATACATCTTCTGCGCCACGGGGCCAGAGGCTTCGGTCAACTTCTGAGTCGCCGCTTCCATCGCCGCCTTGTCGTCACCTTTCACCGCAACTTCCGCCTCTTTCAATGCGGCTTCAATGGCGGCCTTTTCTTCGTCGGTAGCCTTGTCGCCCGCCTCAGTGAGGGTTTTCTTAGTGGCGGAAATCAAACCGTCCAAGGTATTGCGAGCGGTAACAACTTCTTCGAACTTCTTATCCGCTTCGGCATTGGCCTCGGCATCTCGCACCATTTTCTCGATTTCATCGTCTGACAAACCCGAAGAAGCCTTGATGACGATAGACTGTTCTTTGCCGGTGGCCTTGTCTTTCGCGCTCACGTTCAAAATACCGTTGGCGTCGATGTCAAACGTCACTTCAATTTGTGGCATGCCGCGCGGCGCAGGTGGAATGTCTGCGAGGTCAAAACGACCCAGCGACTTATTCTGCGACGCCTGCTTGCGCTCGCCCTGTACCACGTGAATGGTCACTGCCGTTTGGTTGTCTTCCGCGGTCGAGAACACCTGCGACTTCTTGGTGGGAATAGTGGTGTTCTTTTCGATCAGTGGCGTAGCCACACCGCCCATGGTTTCGATACCCAAGGTCAGGGGTGAAACGTCCAACAGCAATACGTCTTTTACGTCGCCAGACAGCACCGCACCCTGAATAGCCGCACCAATGGCTACCGCTTCGTCTGGGTTAACGTCTTTGCGTGGCTCTTTGCCGAAGAAATCGGTCACGTATTTTTGCACCAGTGGCATACGGGTCTGACCGCCCACCAAAATCACGTCGTTAATTTCGTCAACGGACAAGTCGGCGTCAGCCAAGGCCTGCTTGACGGGCTCCATTGAGCGCTTAACCAACTCTTCAACCAGCGACTCAAGCTTCGAGCGCGTCAGCTTCACAACCAAGTGCTTGGGACCCGTCGCATCGGCAGTGATGTAAGGCAGGTTCACTTCGGTCTGCTGGCTAGAAGACAATTCAATCTTGGCTTTTTCAGCGGCTTCTTTCAGACGCTGCAAAGCCAGCGGATCGCTGTGCAGGTCGATGCCGTTGGTCTTTTTAAACTCTTCTGCCAAGTACTCGATCAAGCGCAGGTCAAAATCTTCACCGCCCAAGAAGGTGTCACCGTTGGTCGCCAACACTTCAAACTGGTGTTCGCCATCAACATCGGCAATTTCAATGATAGAGATATCAAAGGTACCGCCACCCAAGTCGTATACCGCGATGGTGCGATCGCCTTTCACCTTGTCCATACCGTAGGCCAGTGCCGCTGCGGTAGGTTCGTTGATGATGCGCTTCACTTCCAGACCGGCAATTTTACCGGCGTCTTTGGTGGCCTGACGCTGAGAATCGTTGAAGTAGGCCGGTACGGTAATCACCGCCTCGGTCACAGACTCGCCCAAATAGTCTTCGGCGGTCTTTTTCATTTTCTTCAGCACTTCGGCAGAGATCTGTGGGGGGGCCTTGCGGTCGCCCTTCACTTCTACCCATGCGTCACCGTTGTCGGCGCCAACAATTTTGTAGGGCACCATTTTGATGTCTTTCTGCACCACGTCGTCGGTGAACTTGCGCCCGATCAGACGCTTCACGGCAAACAGCGTGTTGTGGGGATTGGTGACAGCCTGGCGCTTGGCACTCTGGCCCACCAGCACTTCACCGTCATCGGTAAAGGCTACAATGGAGGGCGTAGTACGATCACCTTCAGCGTTTTCAATGACGCGCGTCTTGTCGCCGTCAAGCACAGCCACACAAGAGTTGGTGGTGCCTAAGTCGATACCGATGATTCTACCCATGAAAATTCTCCAGTTACTTAATCGTAAAATTCTTTAACGTGCGTCGCTGACTGCGCCAGTGACATTCAATGTTGGTCAGGTTTCGCGGCTGCGTTTGCGCTTTGCCGGCTACTTGCTGTCTATATTGGCGCTGTTGACAGATTTTCAACCCCACCAAGGTATTTTCTCAGCCTTATTCTGGCGCTTTAGACACCACTACCATTGCGGGTCGCACTAGGCGGCCATGCAACATGTAACCCTTCTGGAACACGTCCATCACGGTGTTTGGCTCCATGTCAGGGTTGGGCACCATGGTCATCGCCTGATGAAATTGCGGGTCAAAGGGCTCGCCTTTGGGATCAATCTGGACCACTTGGTGGCGCTTGAGTCCGTCGATGAGGGATTTCAAGGTCAGCTCCAAGCCTTCAGTCACGGGCTTAAACTGCTCGTCGGCGCCCTCCACGGACGCCAGCGCGCGCTCAAGATTGTCGGCCACCACCAACATGTCTGACACAATCTTCTCTTGGCCAAACTTGTGGGCTTTCTCAACGTCCTGCTCGGCGCGACGGCGCGCATTTTGCGCCTCTGCCGCAGCCCGCAGCGCGTTGTCCTTTGCCTGCTGCAATGCTTCTTCCAACTCCGCCACGCGGGCCTCTAGGCTGTTTTCCTCAGGCGTATCAGCAGGGTTCTCAGAGGTATCAACGGCCTCTACGTGGGGTGCTTCTTGTGCCTGATCTACCTGGGGGTTGTCTTGTTCAGTGGTCACTGTGGGTTGCTCCAATTAAGTCGAGGTCGGCGCTGCGACGCCAGAAAAACATTGCAGGCTATATGGGGCCTCTCACCGGACATTCAAGGGAAATTTCACACAGGGATTGCATAGAGCGATTTTTACTGTATAAATACACAGCAAAGACCGCAGGAGCCCCACCATGCTCACACATCTCAGCATTCACAATTTCACCCTCGTCGACCAATTAGCGCTGGAACTGGATCAGGGCCTAACCGCCATCACCGGTGAAACCGGCGCCGGGAAATCACTGCTGCTTGATGCGCTAGGTATGGCGCTAGGTGACAAAGCCGATGCCGACAAGGTGCGCAGCGGCACCGACCGCGCCGACATCTCAGCCACCTTTGATGTCAGTCAACTCGCCAAGGCCCGCCAGTGGCTGAGCAGCCATGAACTCGAGGCCGATAGTGAGTGCATACTGCGCCGCACAATCAGTGCTGACGGTCGATCGCGTGCCTACATTAACGGCCAGTCCGCCACGCTTACCCAGTTGCGCAGCTTGGGCGAGCTGCTGATCGACATCCACAGTCAGCACGCCCACCAGCGGCTGCTAAAAAAAGATCATCAGCGCGCACTCATTGACCTCTACGGTGGCCACACCAGCCTGTATCAAGCGGTCAAAACCCATTGGCGCAACTGGCAGTCATTGCAGGAGCAGCTTCAACAGCGCCAGCAAAACGATGCTGAAATATCCGCCCGCACGCAACTGCTGCGCTATCAGGTAGAAGAGTTAGATCAGCTAGACCTGCAACCTCAAGAGTTGGATGCGCTGGAAACCGAGCACCGCCAACTGGCCAATGCCGAATCGGTCATGACCGCCAGCCACCAGCTGGCAACCCTGTGTAACGACGACGAACAGGGCCTGCTCGAAAACCTCCACAAGGGCTTACAACTGCTGCGCAGTCTGCCCGACAAAACCGAGCATCTGCTGGAGGCAGAGCAACTGCTGGTGAACGCCCAAATACAGGTGGAGGAAGCCCAGCACGCCATCGACCAACACATCGACAGCTTTGACGCCGACCCGGCGCGGCTCCAATGGCTGGAGCAGCGGCTCGACGCAATCTATCAAATTGCCCGAAAGCACCGCGTCAGCCCACAGGATTTGTGTGAGCTACACCAGTCACTGGCTCAGGAGCTGGCCAAGCTGTCCGGCGGTGATGTGGATCTCGACCAATTGGCCGCAGACGCCCACAAGGCTGAAGCGGAATACCGCAAACTCGCCCTGGAGCTGAGTCAACAACGCCGTCAGGCCGCCATGCACTTGGAGCGAGCAGTGAATCGACAACTGCAGCAACTGGCCATGGCCAACGCCTCGATTGAAATTGCGTTTAACGAATGTGTACCTAGTGCCAGCGGGCTTGAGGAGCTTGAGGTGTTGGTCAGCACCAACCCCGGCCAACCCCATCGCAGTCTTGCCAAGGTGGCCTCGGGCGGTGAACTGTCGCGTATCAGCTTGGCCATTCAGGTGTGTATGGCCAACAAATCCACCATACCCACGCTCATTTTTGATGAAGTTGATGTGGGTATTGGCGGGGCGACAGCGGATATTGTGGGCCGCCTACTGCGCCAGCTGGGCAAATCCGGTCAGGTGTTGTGTGTCACCCACCTTGCGCAGGTAGCCAGTAAGGCCCACCAGCACCTGCAAGTGCGTAAAACCAACCGAAAAGCAGCTAGCCAATCGACCTTGGTGGCGCTCGAAGGCGACGCAAAAGCGGAGGAAATTGCGCGCATGCTCGGCGGCGTGGAGCTCACCGAGCAGTCGCGAGCCCACGCCCGCGAGATGCTGGCCATGGCCCAGTAGCGCGGCTACGGGTCCCGCTAACACGGGGACCAGACCACAAAAAAGGCCGCTAATGCGGCCTTTTTTACAATGCTTAGTAAAGGGTGTGCACACCTACTTTATCGGCTTTACGTACAGCACAAGATTGTGGTCTGTGAGCTCATAGCCATGTTCCGCTGCAATTTTTTCCTGCAGGGCTTCAATTTCACTGTTGTGAAACTCGATCACTTTGCCCGTTTCCATGCACACCATGTGGTCGTGATGATCGCCGCGATCGATTTCGAACACAGAATGGCCGCCATCAAAATTGTGTCGCGTCACCAGCCCCGCCGTTTCAAACTGCGTCAACACGCGGTAGACAGTCGCCAAACCCACGTCTTCGCCCTGATCCAACAACGCCTTGTAGACCTCTTCAGCGCTGTAGTGGTGACTGCCATCAGACTCCAAAATCTGCAAAATTTTCACTCGTGGCAGCGTGACCTTTAGGCCAGCCTTGCGCAATTCCTGATTTTCTGAAGTCATCTAGCATCCTCTATGCAGTATCTGGCGAGTCCGGTATTATCCCCGTTCGCTCAAGTTTGTGGAAGCCCTACGATGTTGTCCCTGTTCCGCGCCGCCGTTGCGCACCTGACCACCCTTAAAACCGCCCTCCTGTGCAGCCTATTGTTGCTCGGTGGCTGTAGCTACTTTCAATTCCCTGGCGTGTACAAAATTTACGTACAGCAAGGCAACATCGTCACTGAGGAGATGGTAGAACAGTTGCAAACCGGCATGACCCGTCGCCAAGTGCGCTTTGTGCTGGGCACCCCGCTGGTGGAAGACACCTTTCACGCCGATCGCTGGGACTATATTTGGACGCTAAAAGACCCAAAGGGCGAAACCAAGAAAAACCTTTTCACCGTCTATTTTGATGGCGACCAGCTGGCGCGCTTTGAAGGCGATTACCGCAAAACGCCGGTACAAGACACAGAAGCGCTGCCAACTGCAGATGAGGCCGCTCAGGCTGAAGAAACCGCCGCACAGGCCGCAGAAGATACAATATCCACCGACCAATAGCGGCTTCGGTTGATGCTAAAAGGCCCGCACATGCGGGCCTTTTGTTTTGTATGACTCGAGTGAAGCAGGGTTAGCTATCACCTGTTTTCGCCTTTTCCGCGCGCCGGCGACGGGCCTCTTTAGGGTCGGCGGTCAGTGGCCGGTAGATCTCGACGCGATCCCCCTCTTGCAACTCGTGTTCACGCGCGGGCTTTAGCCCCTTGGTACCCAGTGCTTGCCCAAATATACCCATTTTGGCGGTTTCGATATCCAGGTCTTTAAAATGTTCGACAATGTTTGAGCGCACGACCGCTTGGTAGGCCGTGGTTCCCGGCTCCACCAATAACGCAATGATTTTCTGTTGCGTCGGCAGCGCGTAGGCGACCTCCACCCGAATTAAATCACGATCTGGCATCCTACCCCCTCAAGCTTTATAGAGTTGCTCGGCCCGCTTGCACAGGCTATCCACCTGCTGCGATGCCACAGATTCAAATACCTTACCGGCAGCCAGCGCCACCAACCCATTGCTGAGTTCGAACTCAACACTAAAGATGACTTTGCAGCCCAAATCGCCCAGCGCCAAAAATTGCCAGCACCCATTAAATCGCTTGAACGGCCCCTCTACCAAGGCCATATCCATACGCTCAGGTGGCTGCAGCTGATTACAGGTGACAAAACTTTGCTCAATACCGGCCGCCTTGAGGGTCAATCTGGCCGAGAGCGAGGCGTCGGTTTGCGACAACACCTCGGCGTTAACACAACCGGGCATGTATTCTGGATAGCGCGCCACATCGTTCACCAGCGCGAACATCTGTTCACAGGAAAAGCGCACCAGCGCACTGCGCTCTATTTTGGCCATACGTTCGCCACCGTGGATCTGGGAACACTAAAGGAACGGCATTCTAGCCATTGCTAACGGCGGCGACCAGTGCCGACTTGCGGCAAAGGCTGTTAAGATCGTCTCCTTGATGCCAGATCCTGACCTTGGCACCCACAATACGTAACAAAAAATAATAGAAGAAGTGACATCTATGACTGCACCCAGAGAGCAATTCGGTTCCCGTTTAGGGTTTATTCTTGCCGCCGCGGGCTCCGCCGTAGGCATTGGTAATCTGGTGGGGTTTCCCGTCAACGCCGCGAAAAATGGTGGCGGCGCCTTCCTCCTGATGTACGCCATTTTCGTTTTCGTAATTTGCCTACCTGTGATGATGGCCGAATTGGCCACGGGTCGCCATTCCGCAAAGGGTCCGCTGGGCGCCTATGCCAGCCTGACCCACGGCAACCGCATGTGGGGCATCGCCGGCTGGCTGTCCACCGTCACGCCCTTCATGATTGCCGTCTTCTACACGGTAATCACGGTTTGGTTATTTGAGTATTTATTCAGCGCCGTGACCGGTGACTTGGATGTGCTTGCCGACCCCGCCACCTTTGGTGCGTTCATCAACAATGGCAACATCTTCATCCACCTCGCCATTGTGGTGGCTATCGTCAACCTCATTTTGGTGGGCGGCGTTAAAGAGGGCATCGAGCGCAGCGCTAAGATCCTAATGCCCGCGCTATTTATGATGCTCATCGGCATGGTGATTTTCGTGCTCACACGCGATAACGCGATGACCGGTTTAAAGTTCTACCTGATCCCAGACTTCAGTAAAATCACCGGGCCGGTAGTGAGCGGCGCCCTGGGTCAGGCCTTCTTTTCGCTCAGTCTCGGTATGGGTATTTTAATTACCTACGGCTCTTACATGGATAAGCGCAGCTCTATTACCAGCTCTGCCAAAATGGTTGCCTTGGCAGACACCGGTGTGGCCTTCTGCGCCGGACTAATGATCCTGCCTGCGATTTTCAGCTTTAACCCCGAGACCGACCCAACCCAGCTGTCAGATTCCTCGGTAAGCCTTATCTTCACTTTCTTGCCGAAGATTTTTCTGGCTCTGCAAACCAGCATTGGCTACATGGGTGCCAGCGTCGTCGCCAGCGTCTTCTTTTTGTTGGTGTTCTTCGCAGCCCTAACCTCCTTGGTGTCGATCATCGAAGTGCCCGCGGCAAGCCTCGTAGACCAAAAAGGCTACAGCCGTAAAAAGGCCTTGTTGATACTGAATATCGGTATGGTTGTGTTCACCATCGCCTGTACCGCATCTTTTGGCATGGTGGGCTGGCTAACGGAATTCGTACATTATGCAGGCTCGCCCAAGTCGCTGTTTGATGTGGTCTATGACATTTTTTACGACACGATTCTGCCGCTCAATGGCCTGCTAATTTGTCTATTTGTCATCTATCGCTGGAAGAAGTCCAACCTCAACGAGGAGCTTGAAACCGGTGATGACGGCTTTAAAGGCTCCTTCCTTGAGCGCTACATGAACTTTTCACTGGGTACTTTTATCCCGCTGATCTTGGCGTTGATCTTCATCAATACCGTCGCCATCAAGTTCTTTGGCCGCTCGCTGCTGGCCAGCATCGGCTTCTAAGGCTACCCACCACATGAACGCGCTTGGCTCAGCCGAGCGCGTTCGCCTTGTAGCACTCCATCACGCACCCCTATATAATCGCCGCCCTATGGCTAAACCAAAGAAAAAACCCGCAGACAACACCATTGCGCAAAATAAAAAGGCGCGCTTCGACTATGCCCTGAGCGAAAAGTTCGAGGCTGGTCTTGAGCTGCAAGGCTGGGAAGTAAAGAGCTTGCGCGCAGGCAAGGTCCAGTTAGTGGACAGCTTTGTCCAGTTTCACCGTGGCGAAGCGTGGCTGATGGGCGCGCTGATCTCTCCCATGCAGTCGGTTTCGACCCACTATGTGGCAGAGCCCAGTCGCAAACGCAAGCTGTTGCTCAATCGACGAGAATTGGCGCAGCTGCAACAGGGGGTCGAGCAAAAGGGCTACACGGTCGTTTGCACTGCACTCTACTGGAAGAACCACCTGGTCAAAGCCGCCGTGGCGCTGGCCAAGGGTAAGGCCGAGCACGATAAGCGCAACGTCGAAAAAGAGCGCGATTGGAACCGGGAAAAGCAGCGCGTTGTGCGCGACCACAACCGCTAGTTCAGTCCCAATCTTCGCGCCCTGCGACTTGCGGCATTCGCCACCTCAGCCGTTTTACTTAAGCACCTTGCTGTAACAAGGTGCTCGCTGTAGCGGAGCCTAAACGCTCTGCATTTCACAATAATAAATGAAAGATGGACAGGTTCATGAGTGCACCCAGAGGTCAGTTTTCAAGCCGATTCGGATTCATTATGGCTGCGGCAGGTTCCGCCGTGGGCCTGGGCAATATCTGGGGTTTCCCCACCCAAACCGCAAGCAATGGCGGCGCCGCCTTTGTGCTGGTGTACTTAGTTTTGGCCTTTGTGCTGGCCTATCCGGCACTAATGGCGGAACTGGTGATTGGTCGCCACGCGCGCGCCAATATTGTCACAGCCCTAGGTGGCCTGAGCGACAAACCCCTGCTGAGCAGATTAGGCCGCTTTACTGGCTTATACGGTGTGTTGACCGCCAGTTTGATCCTCAGCTTTTACACCATTGTGGCCGGCTGGATGATTTGCTACTTGGCGGCTTCTGTCACCGACATGACCGGTATGGACGATGCCACCCACTGGCTCACCAGCATGTCCGTGGAGCGCAATTTAATTGCCAGCTTTTTGTTTGCGGGCCTCACGCTCTTCATCATTTCCAGCGGCGTGCAAGACGGTATCGAGAAATGGTCTAGCCGCTTGATGCCGATGCTGGTTGGCCTGTTAGTACTGCTGATTGTCTACGTATTAACCCAACCCGGCGCCATGGAGGGACTGCGCGTCTATCTGATGCCCGACATGAGTCGCGTGCTCGAACCCAAACTCATTATCAGCGCCATGGGGCAAGCGTTCTTCTCGCTGTCTTTAGGCGTGGGCACCATGCTGGTGTACGGCTCCTATCTTTCGAAAGAGGAAAGCCTGCCCCGCATGGGAGCCATCGTTACCGTGGTGGACGTGGGTATCGCCTTTATTGCGGGCCTGCTGATTTTGCCGGCCATGTTTGTGGCCAAGGAAGCGGGCATTAACATCACCGATGCCGCCGGCAATTTGATTGGTGATTCCGACATTATTTTCCAAGTGCTACCGCCACTGTTTGACTCAATGGGCGGTGCCGGAGATTTTGTGGCACTCGCGTTTTTTGCCTTGATGACTATCGCCGCGCTAACCTCCTCCATCAGCATGCTGGAAGTGCCCGTATCGCTAGCCGTCGAGCGTTTCCAGATTCGCAGACCGCTGGCAGCACTTGCCATTGGCGGCAGCATCTTCGCAATTTCAACCCTAATCATCTTTAACTTCGGCAGCCTGTTTGGTTTTGTTATCGATCTAACCACCAAATATTCCCAGCCGCTGTTAGGTGTGGCCATTTGTCTTTATTGCGGTTGGATTTTTAAACGCAATCAACTGCTGGAAGAATTGAAACAAGGCCATGACAACTTGGAACAAGGCGTGTTTTGGAAAATCTGGCCGTTCTACGTAAAGGTCATTTGCCCGCTGTTAATCTTATTTACCTTCTGGCAATCACTCGCCTAAATCATTTAGAAAACCGTGTAGACCCCCCAAAAAAACGCCGTCAACATGACGGCGTTTTTTTGGGTCGCTGCACGCAAGAGTGCGCACCTGCTGTTGCGCAGCGTGACTTAGACAATGCACAGCCACTAGGCTAAGAAAATACGCAACCGCGCTAGCATCAATGCCAGCGCGACTTACTCCTGCTCTGCTATACGACGCTCTGCTATAAGACGCTCTGCGCCAACGCGCTACGGCGCGACACCCAACTGCTGCAGCATAAACGCAAAATACTCTGCCGATTCTTTATAGCGCTGGAACCGGCCCGATTTACCGCCGTGCCCCGCTTCCATATTGACCCGGAATACCAGTGGATTGTCATCCGTTTTCAAACGACGTAAACGCGCCACATACTTAGCGGGTTCCCAATACTGCACCTGTGAATCCCACAGCCCCGTGCCCACAAACATCGCGGGGTACTGCTTCGCTTCTAGTTGATCGTAAGGCGAGTATTGCAACATGTAATCATAAAAGGCTGTCTGTTCGGGATTGCCCCACTCATCATACTCATTGGTGGTCAGCGGAATACTTGGGTCTAGCATGGTGGTGACCACATCCACAAAGGGCACCAACGACAACATCACCCGATAATCGGCCGGCGCCATATTCGCCACACCGCCCATCAATAGTCCACCGGCACTGCCACCCATGGCAGCAACCCGATCGGGCGCGGCGAAACCTTGAGCCACAAGTTCACGCGTGACATCAATAAAGTCAGTGAAGCTGTTCATCTTATTAAACAACTTGCCGTCGTCATACCAGCTGCGCCCCATCTCTTGACCGCCGCGAATATGGGCAATCGCAAACACCACGCCGCGATCCATTAAGCTCGGGCGCGTAATGCCGAAGCGTGGGTCAGAGCTGGAACCATAGCTGCCGTAGGCATACTGCAACAAAGGCGCGCTGCCATCTTTTTTAAAGCCCTTGCGATATGCAATCGACACCGGAATTTTAGTGCCATCGCGCGCATCAACCCACAAGCGCTCGGTGACATAATTTTCGGCAGAAAAATCCCCCAGTACCGGTTCTTCCTTCAACAACCGCCGCTCACCCGTGTCGATATTGACCTCGTAAATGCGCTCGGGCGTGGTTAACGACGTATAGCTGTAACGCAACCACTTTGAACTCGCCTCTGGATTGACATCGACGCCCATGGTGTAGGCGGGCTCGTCGGAGCTCACCCACTCATTGGCTTGCTGTGGGCGCATAATGCGAATGCGTCGCAGACCTTCAGAGCGCTCACCCACGGCAATAAAATCATCGAAAAGTGTCACCGACATAATCAGGACAGTGTCGGAATGGGGAATCATTTCCGTCCAGCGTTCGGGTTGATTCCACTGGCCTTCATTCATCACCATCACGCGGGAATTGGGCGCCTGCCAATCGGTCTTGATCACCCAGCGACCGTTTAAGTGGTCTGCTTCATACAAGTGATCCCGCTGACGCGCGGCGATCACATGGAATTCGCCTGGGTCGGACGCCAGTGTACACCGCTGCTCGCTGCTCACGGTGCTCTGGACGCCAATGCAAATATACTTCTCTGAGCGCGTGCGCCCGATGCCCATATAGAAGCTATCGTCTGGCTCGTGATACACCAGTGTGTCATCGCCGGTGGGCGTGCCCATCTTGTGCACTTTCACCCGCTTGGAGAGCAGAGTGATCGGGTCGTTTTCCACATACCAGAGACTGCGATTGTCGTCGCCCCACAACATATTGGCCGCCGCGCCAGTCACCACATCCGGCAGCAGCTCGCCCGTGGCGATTCGTTTCGCCCGCAGTGTGTATTGGCGGCGACCATTGGTGTCCTCCGCCCAGGCTAACCACTGGTTGTCGGGGCTGACCTCCCAATTGCCCACCTTAAAGTAATCGCGGCCGGCCGCCATGGCATTTTGATCGAGCAGAATTTCCTCGGGAGCTTCCATGCTGCCCTTGCGGCGGGCAACAATGGGGTAATCTTTACCGGTCTCGTAGCGGCTGTAATACCAGTAGCCATGCTTGAGGTAGGGGACGCTCGCATCATCCTGTTTTATGCGACCGACAAACTCCTCATACAACTGATCTCGCAATGGCGCGCTACTGGCAAGCAGCTGGTCGGCATAGGCATTTTCCGCATGTAAGTAGGCCAACATTTGCGGATCTGCACGGCTGTCGTCGCGCAGCCAATAATATTCATCCATGCGCTCGGCACCGTGCGGCGCCGTCACCGTTTTCGGCTGCTGCTGGGCGACGGGGGCCGTGGGCTGCTGACTGCACGACTGGAAACACAGTGCCGTCAGCGCCAAACCACACAGGGGCAAACCCCTGCGAATCAATTGCCATTGCTTCATTATTTTTCTCCTTATGAATAGGCCTACCCAGCGCTTATCGCCAGTTCTGAGAAGGGTTCGAGCATTCTGCTGCCGGCGCCCCAATAGGTCAAAAAAAACGAGGGGCGTTTGGCACTTTTCTGAGAAAAAACGCAATAAACGCCCTTGAAATCCGGTTTTGGCGTCCCTAATTTCTGTTCATCTTTCGCAAAACTCCATAGTGAGGCGCTTTTGCCTGCAACCACGGGAACTCGGTTATGGCCTTTTACGCGAGATACAGCCTCCCCCGCCCTGCACTTGCGGCTGCCCGCAGTGCGTCTCACACCTATTTGTTTTTGAAACGATTCCACCACCTTTTCCCATACCACGGAGGACGCTATGCTGGAAGTGAGCCAGTTAAGCCGGCGCTACGGTGAATATCTCGCCGTCGATTCGGTCAGTTTTTCAATATCAAAGGGTGAAATTGTTGGTTTGCTTGGCCACAACGGCGCAGGCAAAACCACCATCATGAAAATGTTGAGTGGGTTTTTAGAGCCCGACCACGGCAAGGTCATGGTGGACGGTCTCGACCTTGCTCAACACACCAAAAAAATTCAACACAGCCTAGGCTATCTGCCTGAGAATCTACCGGTCTACCCGGAGATGACCGTGGCCGATTATCTGGATTACGCCGCCGATCTCAAGGGCTTAGCGGGCAATCACAAGCGCGAGGAAATTAAGCGCGTGATTGGCGCCACCGACATCGGCGCCAAGCTCAACGCCACTATTGCCACCCTGTCGCGCGGCTTCAAACAACGGGTCGGCGTAGCGCAGGCGATTCTAGGCCGCCCCAAGGTACTGATCTTGGACGAGCCCAGCAACGGCTTGGACCCAGAGCAAACATTGCAGATGCGCGCACTGATTCGGGAAATTGCGCGCGATGCCACAGTCATTTTGTCGACCCATATCATGCAAGAGGTTGAGGCCCTGTGCTCCCGGGTTCTGCTCGTGCGCTCGGGCCAGTTAGCCGTAGACGCCAAGCTGTCGGAGCTGTGCCAAAGCAACCGCATCCTGTTGGACACCAGCCTACCGAGCGCCGATAAAGAATTATTAGCGCAACTGACGGATGTCCTCAGTGTGGAACTGTTGCCCTCGAGCACGCCAAGCGCAGGCGACCCAAGCCCCTGTTTTCGATACGCCATTGCAATTGCGCCCGAGGCCAATCAACGCGCACTGTGCGCGCGCATCGCCAAAAAACTCGTCAACGCCAATCATCAACTTTGGCAATTGACCCCCGAACAACGGGATTTGGAAACCCTGTTCAAAGCGGCCAACACTCGACAGCAGTCAGTACAGGAGGTGAACCGTGCAGCCTAATACGCTAGTAAAAACCCGCCACCCTGCCCTGCGCGTGGCGGCAAAAGAAATCACTCTCTTTTTTGCATCGCCCGTCGCCTATTTATTTTTAGGCAGTTTTGCAGCCATCACCCTGTTCGCCTTCTTCTGGGGCGAGGCGTTTTTTGCTCGCAACATTGCCGATGTACGACCGCTGTTTGAATGGATGCCACTGTTGCTGATTTTTCTTTGCGCCACGCTCACCATGCGACTGTGGAGTGACGAGCGACGCAGCGGCACACTAGAACATGTGCTCACTCAATCTGTACCCCTGTGGCATTTTGTGATGGGTAAATTTTTAGGGTGTCTATTTTTATTGTGCCTTGCACTGCTGATCACCCTGCCGTTGCCAGTGACCGTGGCGCTGCTGGGCGACCTCGACTGGGGACCCGTCTGGGCCGGCTACCTCGCCACTGTGTTGTTGGGTGCCGCCTACCTCAGTATGGGGTTGTTTGTATCGGCACGCAGTGACAATGCCATTGTCAGCTTGATAAGTGCATCAGCCCTTTGCGGCGCTTTCTACCTACTCGGGCACCCAGTGGTCACCAATTTGTTCGGCCATCAAACGGCGGAGTGGCTGGGGCTACTCGGCACCGGCACCCGTTTTGAAGCAATAACCCGTGGCGTTATCGACCTGCGCGACCTCTATTACTACCTCAGTATGGTGGCGGTGTTTTTAACGCTCAATACCCTCGTGCTCGAACGCGAGCGCTGGGTGACTCAACGACATCGCCCACAACATCGCCAATGGCGACTCGTCACGGGTCTCGTCATCGCCAACGCATTGGGCGCAAATCTGTGGCTTGGTCAATTGACCGCGCTGCGCTTGGACGTCACTCAAGGCCAGATCTACTCGCTGTCTGACGCCACGCACAACTATTTAGATCAGCTACAGGAACCACTGCTGATTCGTGGTTATTTCAGTGGCAAAACGCACCCACTGCTGGCACCGCTGGTACCACAAATGCGCGATTTAATTCGCGAATATGAAATTGCCGGCGGCGGCCAAGTGAGAGTCGAGTTCATCGACCCCCTCAGCCACCCCGAGCTGGAGCAAGAGGCCAACCAAAAGTACGCCATTGTGCCAGTGCCATTTCAAGTGGCGGATCGGTATCAGTCATCCATCGTCAGCAGTTACTTTAACGTGCTCATCGCCTACGGTGACGAACATCACGTCCTTGGGTTCCGTGACCTCATCGAAGTACAAGCGCGCTCCGAATCCGATTTAGATGTGCAGCTGCGCAATCCTGAGCACGATCTCACCCGCGCCATTAAGAAAGTACTGCATAGCTACCAGGCTGGCGGCAATTTATTTGATACCGTTAAAAGTGAACTCACCTTTACCGGTTATCTGTCGCCTAACGAGCTGCTGCCTCAGCCACTGATTGACTTCCGCAAGACAATTACAGACGTATTGCAGGAATATCAATCGCAGGCGCAAGGCCGTTTTACGGTGCGAATGGATGATCCGGACGCAAAGGGTGGCGAATTAGCGCAGCGCATCGCCGAAGACTACGGCTTTCGACCCATGGCGACGGATTTGCTGAGCGGCGATAGATTCTATTTTTATTTGACACTCTCAAATGGCGAACAACTGGTCCAGCTACCCCTCGACGACCTGAGTGAAACCAGTTTCAAACGCAATCTGGATGCCGGTATTAAACGCTTCGCCTCAGGGTTTACCAAAACCGTGGCGCTAGTGGCGCCCGAATCTGGCTATTCGCCCTATGCATCCGGCGGCGCACGATTCGATCAACTGGAACAATTTTTAGGGACCGACCTCAACGTCCAGCGCGAGGACCTAAGCGATGGCAGCGTGAGCGGCGACGCGGATCTGCTAATGCTGGTTGCGCCGGAGAATCTGGATGAGAAATCCCTGTTCGCGGTGGATCAGTTTTTAATGCAGGGCGGCACTGTCATCGCCGCAACCTCGCCTTTTTCTGCATCGCTCAGCAGTCGGAGCTTGAGCTTGCGGGATGTGCACAGCGGCCTGCAAGATTGGCTTGCTCACCACGGATTGAACATCGAGAAAAAACTGGTGCTCGATCCACAAAACGCGGCCTTTCCCGTACCGGTCACTCGCAATTTAGGTGGCTTTCAAATACAAGACATGCGATTGCTGGACTACCCATATTTCCCAGATCTACGGCGAGCGGGCTTAAACCAGACGCACCCCATTACGGCATCGCTCGGCCAGTTGACGTTGGCCTGGTCATCGCCCATTTCAGTAAATGAAAATGACCCGCGCACCATTACCGAGCTGCTCCACAGCTCTGAAGGCGCCGGCCTATCCAGCGACCGCAATATAATGCCGACGCTCACAGAGCAAGGGCTGAGCCCAATGCAGGCGCAAGAGGATGTAGGGCGCCATGTCCTGGGCGTCATCAGTGAGGGACGATTTGAATCTTACTTTAAAGATAAGCCTTCGCCCCTGTTAGCGAAAAACGACGCAGATAATGCTGATCAAACTCGCGATAGCGATGCGAGCACACCGATCAATCGCGTGATCACTCATTCGCCAGAGGCCGCGCGCATTATCCTCTTTTCGTCCAACGACTTCTTACGCGATCAGGTCATCCGCCTTGCCGGCGGTGCGCAGCAAGGTGAATACCTTGCAGGCTTACAGGTGGCGAATAACGCCATAGATTGGTCGCTTGAGGATGCAGGATTGATGAGCATCAGATCGCGCGGTCACTTTAACCGCACGCTGCCACCGTTGGATCAACGCACTCAGGTGTTTTGGGAATACACCAACTATCTACTCGCGGCTATTGCGCTGGCAGCAATCGCACTGTTTGCCCGCCAACACAAACGCAAGAAGGCGCGTATCTATCGCGCGCTACTGGCACAGTAAGGAGGCACACATGAAAAAACTATCTCAATGGCTCGGCGGATTGTTGGCCGTGCAGTTACTGGCTGCCTCGGGCATGCTTTGGATGGATACATATCAACAGACGCCGTTGGCCGCTCCGCTATTGGCGACGTCGCCTGCGGCAGTAGATAAAATCGTGATTACCGAAGGTGACCAACACACCACGCTCGTGAAGTCATCGGAACAGTGGCGGCTGCCCGATCTAAAGAGTTTACCTGCCGATCAAAGCAAGGTGGGCAATTTGTTGGCGAAACTGAGCGAACAAAAAACAACCTATCCCATTGCAACGCAAAGCAACAGTCATGAGCGATTTGAACTGACCGAAGACAATGCCCAACGGCGCGTACAATTATTCGCGGGCCAGGCTTCGGTCGGGCACTACCTACTCGGCACTTCGCCCGGATTGCGCCAGCTGCACCTGAGGCGCGCTAATGAGGATGCCGTTTACACAGTGAATCTCAATCGCTTTGACTTTTTAGGCGATCAACAGCAGTGGCTGGATCGCAGCCTGCTCGCCGCCAAGTCGCCGGTGGAAATTGCAGGGGCGGACTTTACGCTTAAAAAAGAGGAGCAACACTGGGCCCTAGTTGACGCCGAGGATATCGAAGTTGACAGCGGCAAGGTGAGCGCGCTGGCCACAGCGCTGTCAAATTTGCGCGTGCAGTCAGTCGCAGAGGGGGTAATCTTCGAACCCGAAACGAGCGCAAAACTGCAGGTCGTCAATACCGGGCAACCAGAACCGCTGCACTACCAACTAATGCAACATGACAATAAATACTATATAAAGCGTAGCGACTTCGACACTGCCTTTGAGGTGAGTGAATTCGACTTTAAGCGCTTGCATGCACCCGAACTCTCCACCTTGGTAGCCAACCACAACAAGGAGGACGCCAACACAGGGGATCAATCATAGAACACATCCAGCGCGAGTTTACGCCCCGCAAAACGGGGCGTTTTTATAAAAAAATCCAATATATGAAACGCGGCTTCTGCCAATATTTTATAATTGGGCGCCTTGAAAAACAGCATTGAAGCACCATCTTTACCTATGCCAACGCTGTGCTCAATGAGACTTCATTGGCAACTTTTGTTTTCCACATGTATCGCTTATTGTGAGGATATATTATGAATGCAATCGACTTAACCCCCCTCTACCGCAACAGCATCGGCTTCGATCGGTTGGCGCAATTATTAGATAGCGCCATGAGCGCCGACACTGTGACTTCGGGCTACCCTCCCTACAATATTGAGGAGCTAGAGGAAAATCGCTACGGTATTACTTTAGCGGTTGCTGGCTTTGAAGAGAACGAACTCGATATTACCGTAGAGAAGGGCGTACTGACTGTGCGCGGTAAAAAGCAGAAAGAAGAGGATCGCAAGTTCCTCCATCAGGGCATAGCCAATCGCGCCTTCGAGCGAAAATTTAATTTGGCAGATTATGTCCAGGTAATTGGCGCAGACTTGAGCAACGGCTTGTTGACTATCAGTTTGGTCAAAGAAATCCCTGAGGCTATGAAACCCCGTACCATTGCCATCAACCAACGCAGCAATGTGTTGGAGCACAAAACTGATAAACAACGCGATCAAGCAGCCTAACGCCAGCGGCCGGGTGCCGCAAGGCCCCGGCCCTTTTACTGTGCTGCACCACAACCAGCCCGCACCAATATGCTAACGTGAGCGCAATGGTCTAGCGCTAAAAGGGAAGCTCATGAAAAAATTTGCTCGCTTCATCCTACTGCTGAGCAGTTTTACATTACATGCGAGCGCAGTATACAGTGCGCTGCCCGCGGTAGATGCCGACGGTAAGCCCTTCCCCTCGCTGGCCCCGATGCTAAAGCAAGTCAATCCCGCAGTGGTCAATATCGCCACCTACTCCACCCAACAATACAACCACAACCCACTCCTGAACGACCCCTTTTTTCGCCATTTTTTCAATGTGCCACGCCATTATCAACAACCCAAAAAACGGCAACAAAGTGCGGGATCTGGCGTGATAGTGGATGCTCAAGATGGCATTATCATTACCAACTACCACGTCATCAAAGATGCAGATCAAGTTCAGGTATCGCTCATTGACGGGCGCACCTTTGCCGCAATAATTCGCGGCACCGACCCTGAACTGGACATCGCGGTGTTACAAATTCAAGCAGACCAACTCACCGCCGTCAGCACCCTAGGGCGTTTCACAGTCGAGGTGGGCGACTATGTGGTGGCCATAGGCAATCCCTTTGGACTCGGTCAAACTGTCACCACCGGCATCGTCAGTGCGCTCGGGCGCAGTGGCCTTGGCATAGAGGGTTTCGAGAATTTTATTCAAACGGATGCATCTATTAATCCCGGCAACTCCGGTGGTGCGCTGGTTAATTTAGCCGGCGAACTGGTCGGTATAAATACGGCCATTATCGCGCCGGCAGGCGGCAATGTCGGCATCGGATTTGCCATTCCCACGGCCATGGCATTGGCGAGCATGCGCCAGATTCTCAAGTACGGCGAAGTGCGCCGAGGGGATTTGGGCTTAGGGCTACAAGATATCAGCCCCGACTTGCGCAACGCCTTTCAACTGCCACTTGGGCAACACGGAGCACTAGTGTCTGAGGTTCACCCAAACTCTACCGCTCACGCCGCGGGACTGCGGGTGGGTGATATTGTTGTGGCTATCGATGGAGACGCAACCCATTCGAGTGCGCAATTGCGCAGTTTATTGGCAGTAAAGGCCATCGGTGACACAGTCACGCTTACCATTCTGCGCGAGGGAAGGGAACACGCACTGAACGTTGATATTCAACCGCCGCAAATCGCCAGTGCGGACGCCTCCGACATCCACCCACTGCTATCAGGGTTACAACTGGAAAACGCCGCGGACAACCAAGGCATTTGGGTTACCGCAATGGCCCGAAACGCTCCCGCCGCCTTCAGCGGTCTGCGCCCAGGAGACGTGATAGTGGCAATTGATAAACGACGGGTGAAAAACCTGCACGACTTGGCCACCATTGCCCGCCAAGGTGGCCGAACACTGCT
The DNA here is from genome assembly GCF_014192475.1 of Simiduia aestuariiviva. GTDB lineage: Bacteria > Pseudomonadota > Gammaproteobacteria > Pseudomonadales > Cellvibrionaceae > Simiduia > Simiduia aestuariiviva. The sequence continues at coordinate 756,059 of NZ_JACHXZ010000001.1, read as the reverse complement.
GCTCCAAATTTTGCGCAATGGTCGCAGTTACTATGTGCAGTTGCGCTAGCGAATATTTACTGGCACTCAGCACAGTGGCAAGTGCGAAGCACTGCGCTGGCACGCATCGATTGGGGCGATGGTTAAAGTGCTGATTGCTAAAGTGCTGATGACAAAAGTGATTACTACGGGTTTACTGCGGCGCCAGCCACGATTTAATCGCCCGCGCTAATTTTTCCGGCTGTTCCAGGGGCAGCATGTGTCCACTACCGGGAATGACGCACTGGCGCACCCATTGATTGCGTTTTACCAATGCCGCCACCCAAGATTCAGACACCAATTTATCCTGTTCGCCGTAGCAGTAGGTGATTGGGATCTCAAGCGAAGCCAACGCTGCTTGTAGGTCAAGCCGTTCACTGGTGACGCGCAGCTGCTGAATTAAATTGTCCACCCCCAGACGTTGATCCATCGCTTTCATACAATCGGCAATTGCCGAGCTGGATAAATTCTCGGGAGCCACCATCTGTGCAATTTTATTGTCATGCAATCCGCGATAGCCAAACCGATCGATAGCGTGAATGAGCTGTTGTCGCTGCAATATTTCTTGGGTGGGCAGTGCACAGGCACTGTTGGCGCAGACAAATAGTCGCTCGATTCGGTCTGGGGCGGCCAGCGCCAAGGCGGCGGCTAAATAACCGCCCAAGGAAAATCCAAATACCGCAACCGGATTTGCGGGCAATTGCGCCACCAAGCCATCAACCACATCGGCCACACTGGCACCCACAGGGATCGCCAAATGCCTGCAGTTAAGGTCCGGGAATTGCGGCCACAACCATTGCCACAACTGTTCGTCGCATTGTGTGCCTGGGATAAAGTAAATTGTCGGCGCGTCTACCAAACGTGTTCCTGCAACCACTGCCAAAATGCGGATACTGACACAGGCGCGACAGAATTGAAAAGCTTGCTTACACTTCGCGGCGCATGTGTTGGGCTATGTCATCCATGTGCTTGCTCATCTCGCGCATAGCCAAATGCAATTCGTGCTCTGCGCGTCGGCCCGCAGTTTTTACACCGCGCACCAATTCCGCACCCGGACCTTCCACAAAACTGCCCAAATCCATTTTTGCAAGATGTGCCTGTAGCACGAGGTGATCCCATTGAGTGTGTGAATTACGCAGTGCGCGCTGCGCCAAAGTCCTCGCCTTTTGGCGCCCTGAAATTAACGCTGCCTTTGAATCCATGGCGGCCAAGTGTGCCTGCAAGCGAGCCACTTCGCTCGCCCGAGATAAACGCTCAGCGACCTCGTGCATCTGCTCATCCAAATCTCCGAGCTTGGCGCCAGCGTGATTTAACTCCGATTTAACTTCGGATACTAATCGCTTTATACGATCGCGCTGCGGACTTTCATGGGGCGGTTGTTCTGAGGGCGATTGTTCTGACATACATCCTCCTGAAAAGGTGGTGCTCAATGCGCCCTTTACTAAAGCACAGGGGCCACGTCAGGAGAAGGGTGTCGCTAAATCAATGTCACATAAAAAAGCCCGCTGTCAGCGGGCTTAGCTATAAAAAACACCTAACATGGGCACCTACTAGCGCGCCGCAACTGGGTCTTTGTGTAGTGCGCGCCTACCTATAAATCCAGCAGGCCACCACAAGATGCACATCAATACCGCGCAGGTCCACAATGCTAAGCGTTTACGCGTCAATCCGCTTGTAGAATGCGCTGAGCCGCTTGCACATGTTCTGCGGCTTCACGCCCCAAGGCGGTGAGGTATCCGCCATCCACATGATCGACCAACCCCTTTTGAAACAATCGTTGTGCCGCGGCAATTGCTGTCGGTGAGGCCTTGCTGTGAACCTTGAGGCCAGCCAAGGTACTACTGAGATCAAATTGCAACAGCAGGTTAACTTCGTCTTGCAGCTCTGCGGAAAACGCCATAAACAACCTCTGTATACGAATAGTGAAAGCTCGACATTAGCAGCACCCCGCCGCGCTTTCCATAAAAAATTACCGCCAAAAAAAACGCCCGCAGAAGCGGGCGTTTTTCAAAGCGGGGCTAGCTTATTTGTAAATCAATATCTTGCCCACTGACTTGTCAGCACTCTGGCCAACAACACGCAGTTTCAAACCATAAGGTACCACCTTACGACCCGCGTCTGGCATATCGGCACTCATGTAGCTGTTGCCGTCGTCAAACAGAGGGTTGCGCTTGGTGAAGTTGTCTTTCAGCGTAAAGCCTGCGTAGCTGAAGTCCAGGAACAACTTCGGCGTTTTCTCAAGGCTAAAGGCCGCATCGTGGATTTGGTAACGGGTGCTGGCCGCTTCGCCATCGTTCCACGTTACGGTGTGTTGATCGGCATCCACAACACCTAGGAAACCGTCACCTGGGTGAACACCGGTCCAGTTGTCTGTGAAGCCGTTATCCACATACCACACCAACATACCTTCGTTGAAAGGCATTGGCTGGCCGCCACGCATAACATGCGCCAAACCTTGGTCAACGCCTTGATGGGTGCGCCACTCTACAAGGTAGTAGTGCTCGTTATAGGACTTGCCGTTGTTAACGCTAAAACCGTCCAGCGCAAACTGATTGTTGCTGTCGGCGTTGTCAGCCAATACGTTGTTGCCATCGGCGGTGATAACAATGTCGTCAGCGTAAAAGCCGGGGTTTGCGACATAGCCGTCAGTCCAGTAGTAGAACATCACGTAAATTTGCTGGCCTGCAAAAGCACTCAGGTCAAACTCCGCGTCCACCCAGCCGTTCGAGTTGCCGGTGAAGCCACCACCAAAGTTTTGACCATAGGGGTTGGTATTTGAGCTGATATTGCCGCTAATCAAGTGCTGATCAAAGTTCTGATCGAACACCATGACATAGCCGTAATCCCAGTCTTGCTCAATGTCTAACCACGCCTTAAAGGTCAGCTTAGCCTCGCTCGCGCCGGTCAAATTTACGGGTGCGTACATGGCATTTTCTAAATTGTTGCCAGAGCCACTGTAGTAGGCAAACTCACCACTGGTGGGCTGAGCGATAACCACTTCTTTCAGGGGCAAATCAATGCGAATCGCATCGTTGTTGGTACCTTTGCTGGCCGCTTGATCTAACAGCGCTTCGTAACCACCGGCGGGAATGTCATCGCTGTGCACTGTGGCACCGTGCAACCAGTTGCCGCCTAAGCTGTTTTGCAGGAACTCTTTACTCCACGCGCTGAAGCCAGTTGGCTCAGTGCCAGGAATGGTGCCCGCCCAGCTACCGCTAGACATGATGGACCAGTAGGACACGGGCTCACCGGCGCCGGTGTACTGAGTGTCATACTCATCAGGCAGGCCCAGATCGTGGCCGTATTCATGGGTTGCTACACCGGCTGCGGCATCCGCAGGCTGAATGGTGTAGTCATAGGCGGACATCATGCCACCCCAGTAAGGCGCATTGGAGGGCGTTCCGGTTGGGAACACACCACCCAAGTTCCAGCGGTGAGACCAAATGGCATCTTCGCCTAACTGGCCGCCACCGGCTTCTTCACCAACAGAGGCGTGGAACACCATAATGTGATCCACAAGGCCGTCTGGCTCCCAAAAGTTGCCGTCGCCGTCCAGATCGTAGCGATCTTCCTGGTCAAAATCGGCCAAGTTAATGCTTGGGTCCGCAGAGGCCGCCATCAAGGCTTCTTTGATCAACGCACGCGCGTTGCCATTGGCGTTGTTGCCGTAGTAGGCCGCGTTTTGTGAGGCGGTGTACCAGCCAGCTACGCTACCTTCGACACTGTAGCTGCCACCTGACTGCTGCTCATAGTGGCTGCGCATGGTGATCAAGGATTCACCGTTGGGGCCAGCGTAGGTTTCGCCAAACAGCAGGTCCGCATAGTGAGATGCGGCGTAGTCGGCGTAGTACATGGCCGTGTCAGCGGGCTGATTGTCGTTGTGTTTAAAGTCTTGGAAGTCCATCAAAATGGCGAGCACTTTGGCAGTGCGCTTTTCGCCATCATAGGCTTCTGGAGTCATGTTGGCAGGTGCATTTTTCTTGGCCTGACCCAACTTGTTACCCTTGCCATTCATCATGGACTGCTTGAGTTTCGCAGACTTGTTTTTGGCAAAGGGCGAGGCTTCCCACTTATGCTTGGCGCGCTCAGCTTCCTGGCGCTCGCGCAAATAGGATTTAACGGCGGCTTCCGCTTCCGCCATAGAGGCAGTGGCAGGAATTTTGCCGGATGCGCGCAGCATATCCAACAGACGGTCTTCGTTGGCAATGGCCAAATCGAAGGGGCCTGAAGCATGAGTGGGGGTTGGCGCGGCCACTGAGGCTGTCGAAAGTAACAGCGCACCCAGTGACAGGGCGTGAAGGGGTTTCAGCATGATTGAACTCCAAGATTTTCAACGCTTATCATTATTGTCTAGCTCCATGTCGGGGTAGCGCATCAATATATGGATATAGATACGCCCCCCTGCTGGCGACAGAGTCGATTGCACCGCTTAGCCGCCAGTAGCCGTTTTAGGCAGGCTGTATTAAAACCCCGCACTAAGGTACCACTCAAGAGGACAGCGCCTGCTTATTCAGGCAATAGGATGGGAGATGAAAGGATGATTTATGCGACAGGCGGGCGCAAATTAATACTTAATCATTAATTGATGTTCGTGTTCCACATTAACTAAGACTCGTTAAGCTATTGATTTATATACATAAATACGAAAATCAGTCAAACAAGCGTTTGAAGCCAAACCTAATGCCTATAACGGCAGCCGTCGAACGCCCCACTGCATCGTGGTAGCGTATCGACGGAGCCACTACCTCTACCTCTACCTCAAATTTCATCAATCTTATAAAGCCTACTGCCATGAAAATACTGACTAGCTGTTTACTCCTATGCATGCTCGCCCTACCTGCCCATGCAGACGATCGCGCAGACCTCACCCAAATGCTCCATACATTTTTGCAGGGCGCCAGCGACGACATCGAACAACACCAACGCTTCTGGGCGGATGATCTGGTGTATACCAGCTCCAGCGGCCAGCGCTTTGGCAAGGCCAAGATACTGGCGGGCATGCAAGATACCCCAGCGACAGAACAGCAGACCAAAAGCCGCTATTGGGCTGAAGATATAGAAATTAAGCTGTATGGCACCACGGCCATCATCGCCTTTCGATTAATGGGAGAAATGACCGAGGGCGAACAGGTCCGCGTTCAGCAATATTTCAACACGGGCACCTTTCTAAAACGCGAAGGCCGCTGGCAGGCCGTGGCCTGGCAGGCCACAAAAATTCCGGAGTAACAGTGATCGAGTGGGCCTAGGCTCGCTCAGCCATCAAGGCTTGCTCCACATCGGACATTTTGGCGCCCTTGCCATCGTGGTTGAGCAACTCATCGAGCGTGAGCTGATAGCTGGGCGCAAATACCTGCAGAAAGTAGTCCACTTCAGGTAGGCCATAGGCGCCCAGACGCTCGCCGATATCCACTGCCGCTTTGCTAAATTCTTTGTTGCCCGTGGCAAGCTCTGCCTGACATTTTAAATAGGCCGACAAGGTATCTGCTGCCTTGATGAGCTGGCGGTGCTCGGCGGGCAATTGCGACTCCATCATCACCGCTGAAAAATCCGCCCGCAGCGGTTCCGGCAACAGGGCCACCAACTCTTGCTCCGCCTCGTGCTCAATAGCTTTATAGGCCGCCTGAATCGCCTTGGAGTGATACTTGATGGGCGACGGCATATCGCCAGTGATCACCTCACTGCAGTCGTGGTACATGGCCGCCGTCGCGATCGAATGGGCATCCACCTGCCCCCCGTATATGCGGTTGCGAATGACCGCCAAGGCGTGGGCGATGGTGGCCACCTCCCAGCTGTGCTCCATGACATTTTCCGCGATGGCATTGCGCTTAAGCCCCCAGCGGATAATCCAGCGAATTTTGCTGATGTAAGCGAAAAAATGGCTCTTACCAAACACTGTATATTCCTCCAGTAAAATGGACATTGTAGGCTGCTTCGCGACGCAGGAGAAGAGCCCATTTAACTTGCCTTACAATCAACCTTTGCTAGATTTAAATGGCGCTTTGCGCTTTCACTGTGGTGATCAATTCAGTAATTGGATCAAATGTGTCAAAACAACCTTCTCGACCGGACCAGAGGATCTCGCCCCGCAACCATAAATCAACACTAAAGCGACTTACCCAAGCGCTGCTGGTGGGCTTTTCGCTGACCACGCTCACCGCATTAGTGACGGCAACCTCGGTGGCCGCCAGCCAATCTGCCACCCCCTCTGGACGCACGCCGATCACCGCTGCCTACATACCCCTCGCCGACCACTACGCCGCCATCATTGCCTACGAACGTTATAGCCCCCAGATGCAACGGGCAACATTCCAAATCCGACAAATGAAAAATTGGAACTTGCTGCGCGCGCATTTTAGAGAAGGGCAATCAGACCTTGCGTTTGTTATGGCCCCCTTGGCAATGGCAATGTTTCAAGAGGACAGTAATTTCCGCTGGGTTGGATTGATGCACCGCGATGGCAATGCGCTCGCCATTAATGACGTAATGGCGAGCTGGATTGATCTGCCTACACAGCGCGAGGCGCGTAAACCAAAGGCCCAATTAGCACACTCAATTCAGCGATATCGCCAATCTACTGGGCGCGCGATTCCCGTCGCTGTGCCGCACCTTCAATCAACCCACGCCGTCGCGCTCTATCAATATCTTAAAAGTCAGGGGCTAACCTTAGCCATCACACCCAATGTCAACGCGCCAGTGCAAGTAAGGCCACTAGCACCGCCAAAATCTCCTCTTTTTCTACGTGAGAAAAGTCAACGCCAACAGCCAGCGGCCTTTGAGCAATCTTTGCCCTTTGCCGACGTTGTGGAGACCGAAGGTTTTGGCAAAATTGCCTGGTACTCAAAAGATGTACTCCCTTGGCCTAAGGGCCATGTGGAGTGCATAGCAGTGGCGTCAGATCAGGCTTTAAATGAAAAGCTTGCTGCGATACGTGAAGTCATGCATTACATTCAACGCGCAGCTCAAGATATTGAATCGGCCCGCCAACAAGGGGGCGCGGCAATGGAATCTATCATCACCGATATTCGCAAACACATCCCAGCACATTCGCCCGCAGCCATCACCGCAAGTTTAAATCCCAATTTGGCCGTTATTAATTACAACCACTTAGACATCGATAAACCGGGTCTAAAATACATTATGGATTTAGCGGTGGAGGCGGGAATTCTGACCCATGAAATAGATATAGATGCCTTTGCAATCCAACTTGGAACGGTTCCTTCCGAAGGGGAGGTAGGCGATGGAGACTAAACATATTCTAGCAACGAAGCAAAAAAAGCGCAGCTTACGACTGAAAATACTATCGGTACTTATACTATTAAGTTTGCTGCCGCTTGCATTTGTGGGCACTGTTGGCTTTCATTTTACCAGCGAAAAGCTCACTCTAGAGGCCTATGAGGCCTTGTTGCGAGAAACAAATAAGATCACGCGCTTCATCAACAATTGGTTTGACTATCGATACATGGATTTACAGCGGCAGGCGCGCATTCGGGAAAACGCCAACCTGTTAATAACACTGTCAGAAAGCCATATAGCCAGCGGTCAGTCAGTGCAACAGTTTACTCGTAGCTATGCCTGGGAAGAAATTTCGGCAATGCACAATGAGCACATTGAAAACCTAATCTTCAGCTACGACTATATCAATGATGTATATCTCATAGACTCAAGCAGCAACATCTTGTACGCCCACGGTCGCGCAAAGGATCTCGGCAGCAATTTAAAGACGGGAGTGCTCAAAGAAAGTCGGTTTGCCAAAACCGTAACGGCGACGCTAAACACGGGTGCAACTCGCTTTTCAGATTTAGAAAGGTATACGCCAAAAAATGGACAACTTCTAGGGTTTTTAGTCGCACCCTTAACTGACGACACAGGCGCACGCATTGGCGCTATTGCGCTGCAGATCCACCTCGATCGCCTCATCCAAACCTTACAGATTGATGAAAACTCACACACCAAACACCTCCTCGTCGGGCGAGACGGCTTGTTGCGCAGCCCGCTCTCTGGAGAGCTAGATTCTATCCTCAATCACACCGTAGACTCCCAACCCTTCACATTATGGCAAGCGAACGCGTTGAGCAGCGCCGCGTATGAATACACTGATGTCAACGGAAATACCGTCATAGGGGCTGGGCAGATTATTAAAACAATGGGCGTCGAATGGCTGCTTATCAGTGAGATTGATCGAACAGATGCACTAAAAGTCGTCAGCTGGCTCGGCGGATTTATTTGGATAATCTCTCTCGTCACTGCCCTGCTAGTGATAGCATCCGCGGCGTGGCTATCACAGCGGATTACTCGCCCCCTCGCAGAACTGGCAAACACTGCCCATAAAGCAGCGCAAGGAAACTCAACCGCCCGAGTTAACGTGCGCTCTAATGATGAAATCGGGCAACTCGCCACCACCTTTAATATCATGATGGACGCTCGACAACTGCACGAGGAAAAGCTAGTCCGCGCCAAACAGCACGCGGAAGCCGGAGCCAAGGCCAAGAGTGAATTCCTCGCCACCATGAGCCACGAAATTAGAACGCCCATGAATGGCGTCATTGGCATGCTGAAACTTTTATCACGAAGAAATTTAGACAACGAACAACGGCGCATGGTGCGTTTAGCTGAAAGCAGTGCCGACAGCCTGCTGTGCATTATTAATGACATACTGGATTTCTCTAAAGCCGAAGCTGGAAAAATAGACCTGGAATCAATTGACTTCGATTTACTGGCAATCATTGGCGATGTAGCCAGCCAGCTTTCCATAAAAGCAGAAGAGAAAAATTTAGAGCTCATCGTGAACCTGACCAACGTACAGCATGCAACATTGGTTGGAGATCCTGGAAGAATTTCTCAGATACTGAACAACCTAGTCAGCAATGCCATTAAGTTCACTGCCAGTGGCGACATAGTCATCTCAGCGCAAACCGAACGGCAGGGTGATTCCGTTAGGGTCGAACTGGCAGTTAAAGATTCAGGTATTGGGATAGCACCGGAACACGCAAAAAATCTATTCCAATCCTTTAGTCAAGTTGACAGTTCCACCACCCGAAAATATGGCGGCACAGGGCTCGGACTTGCCATTGTTAAAAAACTTGCAGAGGCCATGGGCGGCAGCGTTCGCGTTGAAAGTGAAGCAGGTCAAGGTAGCGTGTTTACTTGTGAATTAAACCTCGCCATCAGTGAGCACCAAGCGCGCATTGTGCCAGAAGCGACACTCCATAACCTGCGTGTACTTATTGTTGATGATAACGCCACCAATCGACTGGTATTGTGCGATCAATTGAAATCCTGGGGAATTTATACAGAAGAGGCTGCCAGTGGTGCAGCGGCGCTGGCATTACTTTCGTCAAAAATAGAAGCCGGCGAAGATCAACCCATTTTTAACATTGCCTTCATCGACATGAACATGCCCGAAATGGATGGTGCAGAGTTAGGCGAAAAATTGAAAGCAAATGAAGACTTTAAAAGTATTCGCTTAGTCATGATGACATCCCAAGGCTACCAAGGCGAACAAGCCAATTTCAAAGAAATCGGGTTTAGTGGTTATTTTCCCAAGCCGGTCAATACCCATGACTTGTTGGATACACTTTCTATTTTGGCTGAAACAGATTCACAAAGTCATGAACATGACATACTTACACAAAGTTACCTGCAAAGTTTCAAGGAGCGCTCGACGCTCCCTGCTAACAAACAAGGGATAATTTGGCCAAAATACACGCGGCTGCTCCTCGCTGAAGACAATGTCGTAAATCAGGCCGTCGCCGTTGGCATTCTCAAAGATTTAGGTTTGAACGCCACGGTCGTCGACAACGGCGAAGACGTTATCACGACATTGCAATCTGCTTCAGAACCGTTCACCGCAATTCTAATGGATTGCCAGATGCCAATTCTTGATGGTTATGAGGCGACACGGCGCATTCGCGCAGGCGCTGCTGGCACCATGAATAGCGGCATTGCCATTATCGGCTTGACAGCTAACGCCATGAAAGGCGATCGCGACAAATGCCTGACGGCGGGCATGAACGACTACCTAACCAAACCCATTGACCACAACCGCCTTCTAGCTTGCTTAAAGCTGTGGCTACAAGGTGAAAACAACTCCAAACGCGCCCCTGACGGTGAAAAAATCGATAGCCAACACGACCAGTCAAGTACTGCGGATGATCACTCAATAAACATGCATATGCCCCTTTGGGATACGGAGAAATTCTGGAAACTTTGTCGCCAAAAGCCCGACCTCGCCACTCGTTTGGTCACGCTCTTTGCAGAAGATGCCGAGCGACAACAGTTGGCAATGCACAACAACTTCAAGCAAAAGAAGCTCACCGAATTGAAAGAGCAAATTCACGCGATCAAAGGCATGGCAGGCAACGTCGCGGCTATGCGTCTCCATCAATTCTCATTTGAGTTGGAGTTATTACTTGAGCGAAGATCTACCAACGGTGACGAACAAATCATGTCCTTACGAGATCAGGACCTTAATACCTTGAGTGATTTAATCGATAAAACTGTGGAAGCCATGAGTGCATTCCAATGGCCTGCAGCGCAGGAGTCATCCAATCCATAACAGTCGGCACTGCCCGAGCGCCTGCGCCCTAGTAGATTAGGCGCTGTGGAGCGGGCTGTTTTAAATAACCCGCCCCACTTTATCGCGCAACAAATGTGCTCAAAAACTAGACAGATGGGCCACAAACAAGAATAATGCCGCCCCTTTTCGATGTCGCCCGGATTTGCCCCATGACCACCCGCACACACCGCCCTTGGCTGGCCACTGCCGTCGATGTCTGGGCCATGAATAGCTTTTCTTACCTAGTGGCACTGCCCATCGAAATCATCATTGCGGGTATGAGCTGGCGGGAACACTTGCAGGTGCGACTGGTAGCGCTGCTGCTCAACTCACTGGTGGCGCGCCCCTTTGGCCTTTGGCGCAGCTGGGTATTCCAGCGTTTTAACGCCCAAGAAACCGATGGATTCTGGAAACTCTACCTGCTGGATACGGGCGTTTTTCTGTCTTTCCAAATGCCCTTGTACGTCGGAAATATGATCTTGGGCGGTGCAGGAGCCGCCGAGATATTGAAGGCGGCAATTACGGTATCCCTGATTGCGGGATTACTGGGTCGCCCCTATGGATTTTATTTAGATTGGCTGCGGACCCGCGTAGGGTTAGCCGCTGCCACCGCGCCGGTTAAAGAGGTAATGGCATGATAAGCAACAATATCGACAGTGGTGAATTGGCAGTGGGCGTCATCGCTGGCACCTTAACGGATACCAAGTTCGGTCTTAACTATTTAGAGGCCCAACAGACTCGTGCGCTCGGCATTTCAATTTCACAAACACCGCAGGCACAGACCAATTTACAAGCACTGGATCGAGATGCGTTGACACAATTGGTGCTCAACGCCATGGATACCTTAGTGGCCGCAGGCATGAACGCCATCATGATCTATTGCAACTCGCTCAGTGGTGCCATCAATCTTGAGCGTGTGCATGCGCACAGCCAAGTAAAAGTCGTTACACCCATCGAGGTGTACCAACAACTCACTAAACAGTACCGAAACTTCGGCCTGCTCGCGGCGAATTGTCAAAGCACGGCCAATATCGAAAAAAACATTTTGGCATTCAACCCCACCGCAAAAGTCATCGGCATTGGCAACCTTCAAATTGTCGAGGACATCGAGGCCAATTTGCCGCCCGAGATGATCGTCAATTTACACGCGCTCAAGGAATTAACTAGCGCGTTGACCAAGAGTGGCGTGCAAATTTTAATTCTTGGCTGCACCCACTTTGACTATATCTTTGAAGCACTGGATAAAATTAGCAAAGACATTCGATTATTTCTGCCCTCGGAAGCCATGTTGAACATCCTGCGGCGGGAAGTTGTTTAAGCGGGGCAGCTAGGCCACCTAGGCGACGACTACAGGCCAAGCTCTATGCTATCCAATGCCGCAATGCGAACCTGCTCGGCACCAGTGAAATGGTAGCGGCGCAAATCAAATAACAACTGCGGGTCTATGGGCTTGCTAACCATCAACGGCTGCAAGTCCAACCGATAGGCCGCCACCCTCGCCCGCCACTGGGCGCGCTCTGCGTCTCGCGCTTGCAATCTCTGTGCAACGTCGTCGCCAAACGCGTCCACCCGTGCGCGATATGCATCTTCGGATTGCGCCACGAGCAGCGCATCCTGCGCCAATGTTGATTGAAGCACGCGGTTGCGCTCTGCCTCGATACCCGCTTGTGAGTGCAGGTCAATGCTCTGTAGTTTTTCAGCGCGCGCCTCTTGGCTCAAGCTGTCGTCCTGCAGCACGGCCAAGCGCGCAATTAGTGCATCCTCCGACATATCCTCCGGCCCGAACAAGGCCTCTGATTGCGCATCGGTAAAATACAATTGGCGCGCCTGCCGCTCTGCGTGCTTCATGGCGCGAATCGCTTGTAAATTGAATCCATCGGCAGCATAAAGCTGCTCATAGTCATTGCGAATCACACCTTGTTGATTGCGAAACTGTACGTAGGCCTCCAACAACGCCTCTCCCTTCGCCAGCGCATCCGCCGTCAATTGTTCCGACAATGCGTGCCGAATACGAATTAACACCAGCTCAAGCGGTTCCTCACCCAATGCTGAAAGATAGTACTCAAACAAATTTCGAAGCTGGATATCGACAATCAATTCGCCATTGCTATCGATATTGAGGAGTGAGGGGCGAGGCACATCGGCGAGGGATGCCGGCAATGTAGACAGCAATACCTCATAGGCCGCTTGCTGCTCTGATGATTTTTCAAAAACCTGCTGTAGCGCTGCGGGCTCAAGTGCACGATGAGTCGTCGAACCTGATTGCACTACCTGGTCTGGGTAAGTCACATCCGCGCGGTTATCACTCACAAAAAAAACACCGTAAATGGCGATTCCCATTAGCCAAATGGATAACAACACAAGCAACCAGGTCGATTTCATCATAATCACGCTTACGTCACGCTTTCATCACGTTTAAGGTAACACCAGAGTCACGCGTAAATCGGTGGAACAATTAAGTCCCACCGCGTGGCGCTTATAGCCCTGCAGCCTTTAATCGGCGCGCATGGGAAACATATAACTGCACGGGATTGGTGGACCACAAACCCCGCAAACCAAACAGACCATTGATTTCGTCCATATGGTTCAAGGTGTAGTCATCGCGAATCACCTGCCCCATGTGCGACGAACAACGCCCCACAAGACCATCATTCGCCTCACCTATGGATAACCACGTCAAACCTAAAAACGCATCGGTTGGGTCTAGCACATTTGAGTCAAAGGCTGGCGTATAGGTGCCGCTCCAAGAGTAGTAACGCACGCCATTGACCACGCGTGGACCATCGTTAACCGAGTAATCTTTAACATAGTTTGGCCACCACCAGGAACCTGCATTATAAGTAGGCGTTTTCTTACAGCTGCCCTGGCGCAAGCCCTGTGGAAACTGTGCATTAAATGCATGCGCGCCCGCAGTGTTTAAAGAAGCAAGCGCACCCATGGCATTTTGCTGCTGCGAGCCGTCGCCAGAAAGCGCAGCCAACAGCGCACCCACTGCGTTGCCAATGGCCAGTGCCGGCCCTTCCAATGGCGAATCTTTAATAAGATCCGCCACCGGTGAACCAAAATGCGGGGAGCCCACAGAGGTAACCGATGCCACTAGGTCTGGCCGCACAGAGGCCACATAGCGGGCGGTAGGGCCACCTTGAGAATGACCGATTAAATTAACCTTTTGGGCGCCGGTCACGGCCAACAAATCTTCCACATAGGCTAACAACTCCTCGCCTCGTGCTTCATTGCTGGCGAATGCAGTTACTTGCGGGGTATACACAGCGGTAGCGCCCACATTGCGCAATGCGCCTTTCACACCGTAAAAATAATCGGCAAGAATGCTATCAAAGCCAGATAAACCATGGACCAAAACGATCGGGTGCTGAGTGCGGCCCGAAGTGTCGGCGGCGTGTGCAGAAGAAAAAGAAATAAACGAAAAAAGTATACAGGCGAGAGACATCGATAAGATGCGCTTCATGAGGGTGTCCTTATTTTTTTGCTTTTATTATGTTTGGCACATCGCGCAGACAACGGCGCGATATGTCATTGCTCACCTCCAATACAGCCTTGGATTGACATCATCCGAATTTCCGTGGTTTACCCCATTGTGGCTGGCCAAGCACCAGCACATACATCTACACAAACCATCCACGGTGGCCGCGAGAAAGTGAAAACACCATAGTCAGCGCAACTGCGCTTTACAATCATCTGCACGCACCTATTTGTGACGCATGAGTCACTGTTACCAAAGGAAACTGTGACTTTCGAGTCATCAAAAACGCTGCCCACATCACCGGTGACAAGTAACACTATTTTCATACGCGTGTACAAACTTACACTGAAAAATAAAAAAGGGCCCACGCGGCCCTTTTCTATTTTCGCAGTCAACACTGCTATTAGTGCAGATCGCGAAAGTATTACCCGTAATTGTGAACCGGCGTGCCCGCCAAGGCGGCGATGTTGAGGAGTCCACGGGCAGTAATCGTAGGCGAAACGATGTGCGCCTTGTTACCCATGCCCATCAAAATCGGCCCCACTTCCAATCCATCGGCACACACTTTTAAAATGTTGCGTGCGGCACTGGCTGCGTCGGCATTAGCAAACACCAACACATTGGCAGGATCGGTGAAACGCGCATTGGGAAAAATGCGGTTGCGCAAGTCAGGATCTAGCGCCACGTCTAACGTCATTTCACCTTCATAACTAAAGTCCAACGCCTGCGCATCCAACAAGGCAATGGCTTCGCGCATGACTTCACCCGAGCGAGACTGCATATTGCCAAATTGCGATTGCGAACACAGTGCAATACGCGGCGTCAGTCCGAAACGGCGCACATGGCGCGCCGCGGCAATGACAATATCGGCCACCTGCGCAGGTGTAGGCTCAGGGAACACATGGGTATCGGCAATGAACAGTGGTCCCTTTTCTTGTAGCATCAGCGATAAAGCGCCCACCGGTCGCAATTTGTCAGTGCCGATAATTTGCTGCACATAATTTAAGTGCCACAAATATTGCCCGAAGGTACCGCATATCATGCTATCGGCATCGCCGCGCTGAACGGCCACCGCGGCAATGGCCGTGGCGTTGGTACGCATGATGACCTTGGCGAGATCCGGCGTCACGCCTTTGCGTTGCATGAGCTCGTGGTAGCTGGCCCAATAGTCAGCGTAGCGATCGTCGTGTTCAGGGTTAATTAATTCAAAATCGCGCCCCGGTTTAATGTGTAAACCAAAGCGCTCCAACCGGCTTTCCACCACCTCGGGGCGACCAATCAGAATCGGCTTGTGATTCATTTCTTCGGTAATGGCCTGAGCCGCGCGCAGCACTCGCTCATCTTCACCCTCGGCAAAGATAATACGCCGCACCGCACTGCGGGCGACCTCGAATACAGGACGCATGATAAGTGCCGATTTAAATACCGAGCGATTCAGCGTTTCTTTATAGGCGGCCAAGTCGTCAATGGGTCGCACTGCCACACCGGTTTCCATAGCGGCCTTTG
Source organism: Simiduia aestuariiviva (assembly GCF_014192475.1). Lineage (GTDB taxonomy): Bacteria > Pseudomonadota > Gammaproteobacteria > Pseudomonadales > Cellvibrionaceae > Simiduia > Simiduia aestuariiviva. The sequence goes on along the minus strand of NZ_JACHXZ010000001.1, from coordinate 740,499 downwards.
CCACGGCACAGGCCACCGTCGCCAACAGGCGCGGGTCGAAGGGCTTGGGAATTAAATAATCGGCGCCAAATTTGAGGTTCTCGCCTTTGTAAGCGGCGGCGGCTTCAGCGCTGGTAGATGCACGCGCAAGCGCGGCAATGCCTTCGACGCAGCCGATTTCCATGGCGTCGTTAATTTCTGTGGCACCCACATCCAGCGCACCGCGAAAAATAAACGGAAAGCACAGTACGTTGTTAACTTGGTTCGGAAAGTCGGACCGGCCTGTGGCGATGATCGCATCGGGACTAACGGCACGGGCCTCGTCGGGCATAATTTCTGGTGTGGGATTGGCCAGCGCAAAAATAATTGGGCGCGCCGCCATCTGCTTAACCATGTCTGGTTTTAACACGCCCGGGCCGGATAAACCTAAAAACAAATCGGCGCCCGCGATCACGTCGTCAAGCGTGCGCAGATCACTCGCCTGGGCAAATGCCGCCTTTTGCTCGGTCATTTCTTTGCTGCGCCCCTGATAAACCAGCCCTTCAATATCACACAGCCAGATATTTTCGCGGTTCACCCCCAGCTTCACCAACATGTTCAGGCACGCTATGCCCGCGGCACCGCCACCGGTGGACACCACTTTGATGTCGCCAAAATTTTTACCTGCCACATGCAACGCATTGGTGACTGCGGCACCCACCACGATGGCCGTGCCGTGTTGGTCGTCGTGGAACACGGGAATATTCATGCGCTCGCGGCACAATTTTTCCACAACAAAGCAGTCGGGCGCTTTGATGTCCTCCAGATTGATGGCACCGAAGGTGGGTTCAAGCGCCGTCACAATATCCGCCAATTTTTCAGGATCGGATTCGTTCACTTCAATATCAAAGCAATCGATGTTGGCAAACTTTTTAAACAGTACCGCCTTGCCCTCCATGATGGGCTTAGACGCCAAGGGCCCTATGTTGCCAAGCCCCAATGCTGCTGAACCGTTGCTTACCACCGCCACAAGATTGCCGCGCGCCGTGTATTTCGCCGCCGCCGCTGGATCTGCGACAATTTCCATACACGCCTCTGCCACACCGGGAGAATAGGCGCGCGCTAAATCGCGGCCGTTAGCCAATGGTTTAGTGGCGCGAATTTCTAGCTTGCCGGGCTTTGGAAACTCATGGTAATCCAGCGCGGGATGGCGGCTGGGCGCTTGGCGATCGTCAGACATGAAAACCTCTGTATTAGCAAATGGCAGCGCTGCAGTTGGCGCTCGAACCACCCGACGGGCGGTGCGGAAAAATAGCCGTACAGAATAGCATTTACCAAGGCTCAGGCTTAGCCCTTCTATTGGGCCAATTGGCCATTTTGGGTGGGTCCAGTGGTAGTGCGCGAATCAGAAGGCATCGCGCCAGTAACCGTCGAGAGCAAGGCACCGGTTGGTGCCACGGCGCGGTTTAGCGGCCAAAAACCTCGGGCGGCGCACCGGGTACCCAAGGGGTATATTTCTTCATGCACTGTAAGAATAACGAGGCGGCAAGCCAGTGATCCAACCAGCGTCGAACATGGTGGTAGGGACTGTGATCAAACCAGGTGCGATCCACGTGCGCAAACTGACGAACAAAGGGCATAACACCCAAATCCAACCAGCTGGGGTCCGCGCCCAATAGGTATTCACCTGCGGACTGCTTAAGCTGAGCCTCAAGTCTGGCTAAAAATTGTTCGCCGCGCTCACGATAGTAAGCCGCCGACTGGTCCGGATAACGGTCCGCGTATTTATAGCGATCGAGCCAATGCTTAAACTGCTGATCGTTGTCATCCAACCAATCCTGCAAGAGCGAATCCGCTACGCGCGCCATCGGATGGTCCGGGCGCTGTGCAAAGGCCCATGCCATGATGTCTCGACTCTCATCAATCACCGCGCCATCGGGCAGTATCAGCACCGGCACAGTGCCCTTAGGTGACGCCGCCAACAGCGCCTCCGGTTTGTTGCGCAACACCACCTCGCGCAATTCCACCGCGCACTGTGTGGCCAGCAGGGCGAGCCGCGCACGCATGGCGTAAGGGCAGCGACGAAAGGAGTACAAAACGGGAAGGGTCATAGAAAAATCACACGCAATCTCAACACATTATTTACCACTAGCGAGCCATCAGCGCGCTCTTGCAGACAGCCATCAGTGCTTCGACACTGGCCAAACGCGAATAATTCGGGCGCACGATAAACGCAATTCGCCGATGAGGGCTGGGCTCTTTTAAGTGCACGGCCGATAGCTGATCATTGTGCGCTATCAGCGATTCCAGTGCCATCGCCGGCACGAGGGTGGTGCCCAGCTGCCCTATGACCATCTGGATCAGCGTGTTTAAGCTGGTTGCGCCAAACCCGTGATTTGCCGTTTGATTACCCAACTTGCACGCCTCGAGAATGTGGTCCTTTAAGCAGTGGCCTTCCTTTAACAACATCAATTTCGCTTGATCAAGTTCTCGGCTGGCAATTTCACGCTGGTTACTTTTCACCTGACTTTTGTGGGCCACCCAGTAGAAGTCTTCCTCCCAAAACTCAAATGCCAGCAGGCCTTCGTGGGGAAAGGGTAAGGCCAATACCGCGGTATCAATCTCGCCAGTGCGAACCATATCCACCAACTGGTGGGACTGCTCCTCTACCACACTGAGCGAAAACGCTGGATAGGCCGCATTCAGCTCCGACAAAATCTTCGGCAATAGATAAGGTCCGATGGTCGGGATCAAACCCACCGACATGGGGTAGCTGAGCGGCGCCTTTTGAATATCCGCCAAGCGCTCCAATTCGCGGGTTTGCTGCACAATGCCCTGCGCCCTGCGCAGCACCTCCTGGCCCAGCGGCGTCACCAGCACTCGCTTGTTATCGCGCTCAAAAATCTGCACTCCCAACTGCTTTTCCAGCTCGGTCAATGCGGTACTCAAGGCCGATTGACTGACGTGGCAAGCTTCCGCAGCCCTTTTGAAATGCAGCGTTTTTTCCACGGCCAGCGCGTAGGTCAATTGTTTCAGCGAAATCATCTAGCACTCCGGTCTTAATCGTGGGCGAATCCCAAGAAACCCATAATCAGTTTTTTAGAACATAAAGTACAATTTATTAAATTATACTAATCGATAGCCTCTACCTATAGTTGCCTCCGTTCCCAAACAAACCCTTTGAACATACCAACAAGGAGGCGCCTCATGGCCCTGATCAACACTAAAATCAAACCCTTCCAGGCTACCGCGTACAAAAACGGCGAGTTCATCGAGGTATCCGACACCGACCTGCAGGGCAAGTGGTCAATATTTTTCTTTTACCCCGCCGACTTCACCTTCGTGTGCCCCACCGAGCTCGGTGATGTAGCCGACCACTACGACGAACTGCAAAAGCGCGACGTTGAAGTCTACTCAGTCTCAACGGATACCCACTTCACGCACAAAGCGTGGCACGACTCCTCAGAGACCATCGGCAAGATCAAATACACCATGATCGGCGACCCGACCGGCACAATTACCCGCAACTTCGACGTCATGCGCGAATCCATGGGCTTGGCCGATCGTGCGACCTTCGTGGTTGATCCAGACGGCATCATTCAGGCCATGGAAATCACCGCCGAAGGCATCGGTCGCGATGCAGAAGATTTGTTGCGCAAAGTCAAAGCGGCGCAATACGTGGCCGCCAACCCTGGCCAAGTGTGCCCTGCCGCGTGGAAAGAAGGCGAAGCGACACTCGCCCCCTCTTTGGACCTGGTCGGAAAAATCTAAATCGACTTTTGGGCTTCTTCGGGAGCCCACACAATTTTCACGCAATACAGGAGCGCCACCGTGTTAACACCCGATCTTTTAAAGGCCCTTACGCAATACACTGCGTCAATGCAGAAATCCATTTCCTTCGTGTTGCAGTCCGGTGAGCACAGCAAGCGCGCCGAGTTGCTAAAGTTTCTATCCGATTTCAGCAGCGTCAGTAATAGACTTTCGGTGCAAGAGCGCGACGCCAATCTACGCAGTCCACTCACCTTCGCCCTTGAGGTAGACGGCGCAGACAGTGGTATTCAATTTTCAGGCATCCCCGGTGGCCACGAATTTAATTCTCTGGTATTGGCTGTACTGCAGGCCAGCGGTTCCGCCATAAAATTAGACGCCAGCTTGCAAAACCTGATTAAAAACGTGCAAGACACGCTGCACTTCGAAATCTTTATTAGTCTAAGCTGTCACAACTGCCCCGACGTTGTGCAGGCGCTTAATCAATTCGCACTGCTAAACGGCAACATCAGCAGCGAAATGATTGACGGCGGACTGTATCAAGATCTGATCGCGTCCCGCGACATTCAAGGTGTGCCCAGCGTTTATCTAAACGGCGAATTATTTGCCAACGGTAAAGTAGACGCCGCGCAATTAATCGAGAAACTAATCGCCCGCTATCCCTATCTGGCTAAGGCCAACAATGAGGAACAATTGCCCCTGCAAGATGTGACTGTCATCGGCGGCGGCCCCGCGGGCGTAAGTGCAGCCATTTACAGCGCGCGCAAGGGATTAAAAGTCACACTGATTGCGGATCGCATTGGTGGCCAAGTAAAAGACACCATGGATATCGAAAACCTCATTGGCACGCGAAAAACTACGGGGCCCGAGTTGTCGGGTGCCTTACAAGCACACATGCATGAGTACGACATTACCCTTAAAGAACACTTAAAAGTTAATGAGATCAGCGGTACAGAAATAAAAACCGTCACGCTTTTATCCGGCGAAACCATTCACACCAAAACCGTGATCGTAGCCACCGGTGCCAAATGGCGAGAACTGGGCATACCCGGAGAAAGGGAGAATATAGGCAAGGGCGTCGCCTACTGCCCACATTGTGACGGCCCCTTTTTCAAAGGCAAGGATGTGGCTGTTATTGGCGGTGGCAACTCGGGTATCGAAGCGGCTCTCGACTTAGCGGGCATCGCTAACTCCGTCAACGTATTCGAATTTATGCCGACACTTAAAGCCGACAAGGTATTGGTCGACAAGGCCGAAAGCAAAGCCAACATCACCATTCATCGAAACGTCGCCACTAAAGAAATAACCGCCAGTGACGGCAAGGTCAATGCACTGGTGTACACCGATCGCGGCACCCAAATAGAGCACTCGCTGCCACTACAGGGCGTTTTTGTTCAAATTGGATTGGTGCCCAACAGCGCATTTCTAGGTGACCTGGTAGAGCGCACACGCTTTGGTGAAATAGTTGTAAACGAGCGCTGCCAAACATCAGTGCAGGGCGTCTACGCCTGCGGCGACGTAACCACGGTGCCCTATAAGCAAATCGTTATCGCCATGGGGGAAGGCGCGAAAGCTTCACTGTCGGCCTTTGAGTATCTACTCAAGGAAAGCGACCGCCTAGAAACGCTCCATCAGCCTGAGGACAAGGTCGCCCCCACCGCACTTGCGTCTTAAATTGGATAATTCATTGGCCGGGCTTTGCCCGGCCCTGTCTTGCAAATAACTGTACTAAATCGGCGCCTGCCCCTTTTGCCTGCTAGTCTTAAGCTATCTCAGTTGTCACGATTTGGTTGGGACTCAAGGCCTTATGGAAAAACGCTACTTAGTGGCTATGATCGGCTGCTTGATGGTTGTAGCCAGCGCGTTTGCGGGGCCGGCACATCGACTAGACCAACTTACCTACCTGTCGGAAAACTCTCCGCCCATGAATTTTTTGGATAACGGCGAGTTCAAAGGCATTGCCGTTGACCTGTTAGAGCGGACCACCCGCGTGGCAGGCACACCCGTGCACCGCGACAAAGTAAAAATACTCCCTTGGGCCCGAGCGTATCGCGCGGCAATCAGCGGCCCAAATAAGGTCATTTTTGCCATTTACCGCACCCCCGAACGCGAAGCGCTTTTTAAGTGGGCGGGCCCGTTTGATGCCAACAGTCTGGTATTGGTGGCCAAAAAAAATCGTAAAATTAAAATCACTCAGCTCAGTCAGCTCAATAAATTTGTGGTGGGAGCCCAACGTGAAGACGCTGCCGAAATTCACCTCCGCAATCTGAGTTTAGATGAAATGGTACTCACACTAACGGTCTCACCACTACAGCTTGCGCGCATGATGCAGGCTGATCGCATCGACATATGGGCCGGCGGCGTTCACGGTATCAATGCTCACCTCGCCATGATTGGGGCCGCGCCGGAAGATTTTGAGGTGGTCGGTACGTTACACAAAGCAGACCTCTACTTTGCCTTCAGTCGCGATGTTGATGACGCCTTAGTAGATCGCTTTCAGCAATCACTTGAAAAAGTGCTTTCCCAGCAAGCAGGCGCCACCAAAGCATCGCACTGACATGAATGGTCACTTACTTTTCATATTCGCAAGTTCTATTGGGTAAGTTCGGCTCGCCAAATAAAAACACAATGCAGCGAGCGAACCACAGATCACAACCGCGCAGAGCATCGCATAGCGCAAGCCTTCTAGCCCTAGGCTTGCTCCGAACACATCGCTCAAACCACCAATAATAACTGGCCCCATCCCCAAACCAACGATATTGATCACTAAAAATAACAACGCAGATCCCATTGCTCGCATCCGATTGTCGGCCAAATTATGCGTAACCGCGATCGCAGGGCCCATGTAGCCCGTCATAATACTGCCGGGCACAATGTACATAAGCAGCGCATTCAATTTGGTTTCAATTAGCAGGGTCATCGACAACAAGGGTACGCATAACAGTAGGATGCACATGGGAATCCAGAGCGACCAACGGACATTTTTTTGACTGAGTCGGTCGGCGATAAAACCGCCAGAAAAGGTGCCCAGCGCACCACCCACACCCGCGATTAACGCTAGCCAACTACCGATTTCTCCGGTGCCCATTCCATGACTTCGCACCAGAAAGGACGGCATCCAATTTGCCAAACCGTAGCCAACAAAGCTACTCAAACCCGCACCTAAAGCCAGCCAACGCACGGTTCGAGAACCCCAAAAATGCTTAATAACCTGTAGCATAGGAATGCTGATCGCGACTGCATTTGTATCGCCTGCGCTCGACTCTCCCCCCGCCGCGCTATCCGCACCGCCACGCCGAGGCTCTGTCACCGTATACTTCAATAGTAAGGCGACCACTAACCCCGGTGCCGCCACCGCCCAAAGCGCAACGCGCCAACCGTACAGTTCATTGAGCCAGCCCCCCATCAGCAATCCGACGAGTATTCCAACATTGATCCCCAGCGAATAGGTCGCCATTGCGGTAGCCCGTCGCTCTTGAGGAAAGATATCCGAAATCATCGAATGGGCCGGTGGGCTGCAACCCGCCTCGCCGACGCCTACGCCAATGCGCGCCGCCAATAACTGCCAATAATTTTGCGCGACACCACACAACGCCGTCATCGCACTCCACAAGGTGATTGCCCACGCAATAATATTGCGCCGCTTGCCACTATCGGCCCAACGCGCAATGGGGATGCCAAACCCCACATAAAATATGGCAAAGACAAACCCGTTCAGAACGCCCAACTGGGTATCAGACAAGCCAAATTCCAGCTTAATAGGCTCCTGGAGTATCGAAATAATTTGTCGGTCGACAAAATTAAACACATAAGCCAAGGTGAGCAAGGCAAGCACATAGAGGCGGTAATTAGGATTTTGATAGCGTAATTGATTAACAGATGCACCAGGCATAGGAAGCTAGATCCCTTAGGTATTATCTAATTATTGTGATTCACGCACCATGTAGCTTCTGCACTGCAACCACGGCCACTGATTCAATTCTAGTTATATACCACAATCATTTAAGTAAGTCTGTGCAATAAGCAGCCTGCCGGCGCCTCAATATCAAATGCGTTTCGAGTGCGTAGGCCATCCATCGCAGGTGCGCCTCAGGACAATACCCGTAGCGTCACAAGGACATCGCAACCACGAGCAATGGTCAGTATTTACCCACGTGACTCGTCAGGACATCTCTATTAGGCTTGATGGCAAGAAAGCTAACCGTCTATCAAGGACGCAATTCAACAACTCGAAGGAATTGACATGGGCTCGCTAAAACTAACTTTTACCCTCACGTGTCTACTCGCCCTCGCCGGCTGTAACGACAAGGTCGCAGATAGCGCCGAGCAAACCGCCACTCCAAGTGCACAAACAACACTCGATGCGCTATATGCCAAAACCAGTGAGCGACTACTCCTAGCCAGCCCACTGCTGGCCACACTACTGGGATTGACGCCGGAAGAGGCAGGCCACTATTACGCCGACAAGTTAGACCGATATGATCCTGCGACTGAGGCAGCCCTGCGCAGCGACTTGCGTAAATTGTTGAAGGCGATTGAAGCTGTGGACACGCGCACCGCGAGCGCGCAAGTAAAAGATAACCAACAAGTGATGGCCTCTATCGTTAGATACTTTGCCGGCCATCCTGATTTTCCCATTGGCTATATCGACACTTGGATGGGCCTATCGCCATACGTGGTCAACCAAATTAATAGCCCATTGCTTAAAGTGCCGCGCTTTATGCAGATCGGTAAGCCACTTCGAAACGAACGAGATGCGCTTGACTACATCGCTCGGCTGAATCAATTCGATGCAATGGTCGACTCAGTGTTGGCCAAATTAGACGCCGATGTTAAGCGCGACTGGATCGCACCCAAAGTCACGCTACAGGGCGCGGTTAATTTCCTACATAATTTTCAAAAATCACCACCCGCCGACCATTCGCTTGTCTCCAATCTGCGCACTAAGCTCGCGGATGTTGAAAGCATAAGCGAACAACGACAACGCGAACTCGTTGATCAAGCTGTTGTCGCCATGACTAACGTGGTCTATCCCGCCTACACCAAAGCCGCCCAGCGCGTCGCCGAGCTGCTGCCAAAAGCACGTGAGGAATCCGGTATTTGGGCACAGCCCAACGGCGATGCCTACTACCAAGACGCGATCCGAATGCTGGGCGACAGCGACCTCACCGCAGAGCAAATTCACCAGTTAGGTCTGGACGAAGTCAACCGCATAAGCACCGCTATGGATCGCATTCTCCGCGCCAACGGCTACACCGAAGGTAGCGTCGGCGAGCGCATGAACACGCTCAATGAAGAACCGCGTTTTCTGTACGCCGATAGCGATGTAGGTCGAGCCGAACTGATAGCATCTCTCAATAGCTACATTGCTGATATCACTGAAAAAATGAAGCCATACTTCAACACCGTGCCACCCTATGCGGTAGAAGTGCGCGCATTTGCTAAAGAAGATCAAGAAGGTGCACCTGGCGGTCAATACAGTCCGCCCTCTGTTGATGGCAGTAAGCCCGGCATCTATTGGATTAACCTGCGAAATATGAAAGAGAACCCCAGCTATGGTTTAAAAACACTGACCTATCATGAAGCCTTGCCTGGGCACCATTTGCAAATTGCGTTAAATCTTGCTCAAGATGAACTGCCATTTTTGCGGCGTATCGCCCCCTACAACGCCTACATAGAGGGATGGGCACTGTACAGTGAGCGGGTGGCTGCCGAAATTGGCATGTATGAAACCGATCCCTTCAGTAATTTAGGCCGCCTGCAGGCGGAACTGTTTCGCGCGGTGCGTTTAGTAGTCGACACCGGCATTCACCACAAACGCTGGACTCGCGAACAGGCCATCGACTACATGGCCAAAACCACCGGTACTGCGGAGTCCGATGTGATTGCGGAAATCGAGCGCTACATGGCGTGGCCCGGACAGGCCTTAGGTTACAAATTGGGGCAACTCAAAATACTCGCATTGCGTGAAGAAGCTAAGCAGGCACTGGGTGAAAAATTTGATTTAGCAGAATTTCACGACCTTGTGCTTTTAGGCGGCGCCGTACCCATGAGCGTACTGGATGCAAAAGTGAACGCGTGGATTGTGACTAAGCAGGGCTAAGACCCAATGCGCAGGCCGTCATCTGTACCATTAACGCCCCTTTGATAGGGGCTTTTCTATTCGTATAAATACACAATCAAGAACATCTCACGCACAGATAGCTGCGCTAAATTGTGTACAATAGCCGGCAAACGCTCCAAGGGATAATCCAGTGCTCAACGAAAACCTTACCGATGCCGACTTAGCCTTCATCGATGACATGCTCGAAAAATACGGCTGCGACGATTCCATCGGCAATTTTTCCGAACTCGATGGCTTTTTGACGGCACTGGCATCTGGGCCTGACATGCTACTGCCAAGCCAGTGGATGCCATGGATTTGGGGCGACGAGGAGGATCAACCCACCTGGCAATACGAACACGAAGCCACACAATTTTTTGAAATTTTGATCAATGCCATGAATCGCAATAGCACCGCCTTGATGGACAAGCCAAGCGAATTTCAACCCATGTTTGAAAGTATTGCCGGCACTGAAGAAGGCGGCGATCAATGGTTTTTGGCACCTTGGTGCTTAGGCTATTTACGCGCAGTATTTATTAGCGACTGGCCAGACCTGCCCGAAGACTTCGATCATTGGCTTGCCTTAATTGAACAGCAAAGTTTCCAGCAACACGCGGAAGAACTGGCGGCACAGGACGAGGACGCGCAAGCAGAAATGGCCGGCGAGCTGACCATTGCAGCATTAATGCTACACCGCTATTGGTTAGAGCAACGCCTGCCTGTGGACTCGCCGACAGAAACCTTACGCAGGGGCCCGAAAGTCGGCCGCAACGACCCCTGCCCCTGTGGCAGCGGAAAAAAATTCAAACAGTGTTGCCTGCACTAGCGTTCGGGCAATTGCTTAAATCAATAAAAAGCCGCCAACTTGGCGGCTTTTTATTGACAGCTAGGCTATCAACGTTAACTTCGCGACTGATAATACCCGGCTACTTTTTCTAAATGGCTGATACGCTCAATATGCGCCGCCACCCGTGGCGCCACTTCCTGCACCAGCATTTGTGGCACGTGGTCTAACTGACCAGAACTCAGCCATTTAGCAAATACGAATACCTTTAGGTCGGCAATGGTGACGCGATTATCCGCAAAATATTCACCGCCTTGTTTAGCGAGTCGATCGTCCAACCATTTTAAGTAGGTGCTGAAAACACCCGCTACCAATTGCTCACGAGCGGTTTTCAATTCATCGCCACTCATCCCAAAGGTTGCCACGATCTTGTGGCTAACATCTTCAACCGCATCCATCACCTCATCACACAGAAGCGCTTGATAGTCATCCTTTGGATACAATCCTGCCTGCTTTCCGAAATATCGACACAACGCGTTGGATTGGGTAATTACTTCGCCATCTATGGTCACCGTTGGCACTTGGCCAAACGGTGTTTGTTTACGCACTTCGGCAAACTCGCTAAAGGGAAAACGGTGGTCTTCGAAGGCTATACCTGCGAAGTGTAACGCCAACCGAATGGGTTCTCCCCGACCACCGTTAACATCGAAATAAGTCACCTTGATTGTTGACATACGCATATCCTTTTGTTGATAGAAACCTTAGCCTAAGGTCGAAATTTCCTTAAGCGCCACATCAATTTCCTGCTCATTATTAAGCAGCGATGGCGCAAAGCGCGCATAGCTATTTCGATATGGTGTCGCGCTCATGATAATTCCCTTTTTGTGCATATGCTCTACCACCGCTTCGGCCGGCATGCCTTGCACATCAAAACACACCAAACCAGAGGACAACGCTGACGCCAGAGGCGTATACAGGGTCACATGCGGCATGGCAGACAAGCCCTGTTTGGTATAGGTGTTCAATTGGTGAATGCGCTTTTGCACATTGGCTTTACCCAATTGCAAATGCAGCTTAAATGCTTCGGGCAATGCCCACCGGTGTTCGAAAGAATGAAAGCCGCCAGGCGACATGTGTTCGCCCATGGGCACTTGATCTTGCGTCAGGTTGCCGAGCCAAACATCGTAAGAGCCGCTAAAACTGGGAATCACCGGTTCACTCTGGCTCCATGCACGCTCGTTGCCCCAAATAACTCCAGTGCCGCGCGGGCCAAATATCCACTTGTGCGTGCCCGCTACAAAAAAATCGCAGCCAAGGGTGGTCACATCGATATCTTCTATGCCAAAACCGTGCACACCGTCGACACAAAAAATAATTTGCCGATTCGCTTTACGCTTTTTATTGAGCGACGCAATGGCGTCGGCCATGGCTCGAATGGGCAATTTAACGCCAGTCGACGAGTGCACCCAGGTTGCCGCCACTACCTTTGTCTGCTGATTGACCGCCGCAGTTAATCGCTTAACCACATCAGCCGTATTGACCAACGCAGGATTATCGTAGAGTGCGATGCGCCGAACGCTACCGCCGCTGCGCTTAGCTCTGTGCGCCAGCGACATATCCGTGGAGTAGTGGTCGTGTACCGTTTGTAGAATTTCATCGCCCGATTCTAATTGTAGGCCACTGTAAATCAGCCCAAGGCCCATGGTAGTGCTATCCGTCAGCGCTATCTGCTCGGCCTTTCCGCCCATGTAGTCGGCGGCCGATTGGCAAATGTCGCGGTCGATAGTTAAAAAATGTTGGTGCCAATAGTCAGAGGGATTTTCATCAAAGGCGCGGCGGTGCTTTTCAATGGCATCGCTCACAGGCCTGGGGTGCGAGGCCAACAAAAATGTCGATAATTGAATGTATTTTTTTGTCAGCGGAAATAAATTTCGCAGTGCAACCCAGTCAGCCGGCTTAATCATCGCCGCTGGGCTTCCAGCCGCTAAGGGGGTCGTGCCTGTGGCGCTGGCCGCCGCCAGCTGCGGCGCGATGACGCTCGCACCTACACCCAATCCCAGCCCCGTTAAAAATTGACGTCGTAGCATGTGATTCTCCTTTTCACTCAAAACGGACGCCAGTCAAGCCCCAAGTGCAAGCGCCCACACGCGCATCAGTATAAGGTGATGCCAGAGAATCCAAACCTCTAAATTTGCTATATGTAGGTCAATTGTTAGCGCTGAGTGAAGTATCTCGCAACATTACTTTGCATAGATCTAAGAATTTTGTGTGAGCGCGTTCGCACTACAGCACCGCTACTCACTCGCCTCTTTGACATCGCCGCGCATTACGGGAAAACCCAATTCCATCCAACCAAAAATGCCTTCATATAACACGGCCGTTTTGGTAAAGCCCCGATCGCGCAATTTGCCAATCACATAATCTGCCGCAGCACGTGGGCATGAGCAGTAGGCGACGATTTGCACATCCCTGGGCAGCAGTTCTGCAATGCCATCAAAATTAGAGTAATACGGCATAGGGAAAGACCCTTCGATGTGCGCCATCTGCCAGACGGATGTCACGCGCGTGTCCAGCAAAATCATGCGCTGCTTGGCCGCGAGAGCGGCATTTAGATCCGCCGCCGACACATAGAGATCGTCGGTCAACACAAAGCTCGGCTCATCACCTTCGGGATTGATAACAAACTGATCGGGGCTGGGCAGTTGCTTTAACACCGGCGCCGTTTGTTGCCAGCCGCCGGCACGCGAACGCAAAAAGGCGGTGACATTGTCGATATCAGCTGCAGACAGGCGATCTTTAAAGGCCACCATAGGCGTACCATCGCGGCCATGGGTAATCGCGTAGCGGTAGAATTCATCTGAGTTGTGGGCCAGTGCTGAAGGGTTGCCCAAGGCCGGCGCATTCACACCTTCACCTTCTTTGCCATGGCAGTCGGCGCAATGTTGTTGATACAGTTCGCCACCGCGCGCCACATCGCCATGCACGGGTTTGGTACTGATCGGCACTCGGGTGGCACCGGATTGCTCAAACAACCAGTAGGTTAAGTCCCAGGTTTCATCCAGCGTCAGCGGCCCGCCCATTTCATCCAGATAGCCGCCCATGGCGGTGCCCTGCCGACCGTAAGACAGCGGCCGCAATACCGCGTGCGGGATGCCCGATTCGAACAAGCTTTTGCTGCGTAAAGACGGCGCGTGATCGTTGACGTAACCCTGCCGATCGGCACCATGGCACAACACACAGTACTTCTGGTAATTCGCCGCCGCCCGCTCGCTCTGCTCGGGGGTTAAGGTGCGGATGCGTGGCAGGTCGATGGCGAAGAGGCCTTGAACCATGAATAAAGTCATCAGTGCCACCCATAGGCGATGAGTGCGTAACGCCATAACCTGTTTTCCTTGCGCGCTGGGGTGACAGGCTAGCCACCCGTTCGTTAAAAAGACGCAGCATTGCCTATGGTGGCGGGCAGGTCAACGCCAACTAGCCCGTTTCACCGCCCCTACACCGCTTTTGCACCCTCGTGACGGCCCCAAATCCCGCCATGGCGCGTCCATCTATTGCTCATTAATCAACCAATTTATCTCGACTTAACACCACCAACTCTATATAGTGCGCCCCCTTTGTGTCGCAGGGTCGCCCCGCATTCGACATGACCCACCCGCTCAGTTCAGGTAGCTCCCTTTTGATATCCACCGCAAACATCACCATGCAGTTTGGCGCCGAGCCATTGTTCGAAAACATCTCTGCCAAATTTGGCAACGGCAACCGCTACGGTCTGATCGGGGCCAACGGCTGCGGCAAGTCCACCTTTATGAAAATTCTGAGCGGCGCCCTTGCCCCTACCGCGGGCAATGTCTCGATAGCTCCAGGCTGCACTGTAGGTACCCTAAGCCAAGATCAGTTCGCCTTTGAAGAGTACAGCGTGGTCGATGCCGTGATCATGGGCGATGTGGCGCTGTGGAAAGTCAAACAGGCGCGCGATGCCATCTACGCCAAAGCCGACATGACCGAAGAAGACGGCATGGCCGTGGCTGAGCTAGAAGTAAAATTTGCCGAAATGGACGGCTACAGCGCCGAGAGCCGCGCCGGTGAAATTCTGTTGCAGGCAGGCATAGAAGAGGCCCTGCATTTTGGCCCCATGAGCCAAGTGGCCCCCGGCTGGAAGCTGCGTGTGCTATTGGCCCAGGCGTTATTTGCCAACCCCGACATACTGTTGCTGGACGAACCCACCAACAACTTGGACATCCACACCATCAGCTGGCTTGAAGGCATGCTCAACGCCCGCTCCAGCACCATGGTGATCATCTCGCACGACCGCCATTTCCTAAACGCCGTGTGCACCCACATGGCCGATATCGATTACGGTGAATTGCGAATCTACCCCGGCAACTACGAAGCCTTTGTGGCGGCCTCTACCCTGATTCGCGAACAGCTACTCAGTGAAAACGCCAAGAAGAGCGCAGAAATTGACGACCTGCAAGCGTTCGTTAATCGCTTCTCTGCCAATGCGTCTAAAGCCAAACAAGCCACTTCACGCGCGAAGAAAATGGAAAAAATCACGCTGGACGAAGTTAAAAGTTCCAGCCGCATGTCGCCCTACATCCGTTTTCAACAGCATCAAAAATTGCACCGCCAAGCCCTGGTGCTAGAAAACCTCAGCCACGGATTTGACGGCGAAATACTGTTCGATAAGGGTGAACTCATTTTAGAGGCCGGTGCCAAGCTCGCGGTCATCGGTGAAAACGGCGTGGGCAAAACCACCTTCCTGCGCTGCTTAGTCAATCAATTGCAAGCCAGTGGCGGTGTCATCAAATGGGCGGAGAATGCTGCCATGGGCTACTGCCCGCAAGACAGCAACGCAGATTTTGATTGTGACCTCACACTGTTCGATTGGATGTCCCAATGGCGCACACCCAAGCACGACGACCTTAAAGTGCGCGGTATTCTAGGCCGCCTGCTATTCACTGCCGACGATGCGCACAAAAAAGTAAAGGTCTGCTCGGGTGGTGAAAAAAACCGCTTGCTATTCGGCAAATTAATGATGATGGATATCAACGTGCTGGTGATGGACGAACCCACCAACCACTTGGACATGGAAGCTATCGAATCACTCAACACCGCACTTAAATTGTGGGATGGCACGCTGATTTTCGTAAGTCACGACCGCGAATTCGTTTCTTCACTGGCCACACGAGTGATTGAAATTAAAGACCAAAAGCTAATCGACTTCCAAGGTACCTACGATGAGTACCTAGCCAGCCAGAGCGAAAAACGCAAAGTGGCATAGCGGGAAGTCCTAAATCGATACGTTTGTTTTTAATTCTGCATACAAAAAAGCCGCTCTAACTTTGAGCGGCTTTTTTGTGTACATCAATTAACTACAAGGGCACTTCCCACTGGGTCAATGAGCAACCGTAGCTTCAAGCTCGCCAGCGCGCGAGGCCATTTCACTGGGAATGTTTAGCGACTTAATCGACGCCTTTAATGTGGCATAGTTGGTAATCATTTCTGTCACCTTCGCCATATTGCGCTCAGCGTCTGAGCAGTCCACTCAATTCTTGCACCGCCACACTAAGCACCAAGCCAATAAACTCATAGCATACCCGCTTGTTCATACGGTTTAGCATTTACAAGACAGCAGCTATTGGCGCAGCCCGTCAACACGAGGCTTCACTCATCAATGCATTCATTAAGTTCACGCAGGGGATTTGCTCAACGCGGCTGGCGCGGGTTTGTGCCAGCGCCGGATTGCCAACCACCACTGCCAAACATTGCGCGCGTGAGATGGCGACGTTGATTCTGTGCCGGTCGAACAGAAATTCCAGGCCGCGGGGCGATTCATTGGCATCGCTGGCACACAAACTTAAAAATACGATGGGCGCCTCCTGGCCCTGAAATTTATCCACGCTGCCCACCCGTGCTTGCGGACCTAGCGCCTGTTGCAGTTGCCGTACTTGTAAATTGTAGGGCGCCACAAACAGCATATCGCGCCATTCGATGGAGCGCGTGGGGCATTGCGCATCGCCGGTATGAAATCTACGACCCAACAACTCGTTCGCTAGCGCGACGATAAGATCCACTTCCTCTAAGGCTGCTTGCGTATTGCCCTCATGATGCACGGGAATGTATATCAAGCCCGCCGTTTGATCGAGCGGACCACGATAATCGGTCGGCACGTCGATGAAGCGCGAATCGTTGTGTGCATGGGCCGCCAATTTTCCCTCGTAGATATGCTGGCTAATAAATTGATTAACCCGCGAATGCATCCGAAAGGTGGTGCCTAAAAATACGCCCATGTGCGCTGGAATGGTGGGCGTGTCGTGCAGCAAATAATCCAGCACACTCAAGCCCGATTCGCCGGGATGCGAACCCTGTGACGGCTGGCCCAATTGCATTTGATCACCCATCAACACCAAGTTGCGCGCCGCGCCACTCATACCCACTAAATTCGCAACAGATACCTGCCCCGCCTCGTCTACAAATAAATAGTCGAGCTGGCCAAGCATATCCGGCCGCGCAAATCCCCAGGCGGTAGTGCCCACCACTGAACTGTCTGCCAACCAATCGGCCAGCGCGCCATTCCCCAACTCCACCACACCCAATGCTTCAAACTCAGGTTCAGGATGTTTAGTGCAGGCGAACTGCGCGGCAATGCCCTCGACGCGGCAATGTTTTGCAACACCGAGTAACAAATTGTTGATTGCCTTGTGGCTGTTGCTGGCAATGCCCACACGCGCGCCGCGGCGCATTAATTCCGCAATCACGTGCTTGCCCGTGTAGGATTTTCCGGCGCCCGGCGGGCCTTGCAACGTCAGGTAGCTACTATCAAGTGTCAATACGCGATCAATGATCTGTGCGAGTCGTGCGCTCGGCTCTGTCGCCGTAACCAGTGGCGCAGTAGCGGCATTGGTCGGCGAATCGCCTGTAAAGCGCGGCCGCGCACGGGTCAGGAAATCCACCATGGCACTGTGTGCCAAACTTCCCTCTAAATAGGCCCGCACCTGCGCTTCAATCGCCGCCGGAATGGGTTGCGGATTCACAAATTCGTCGGGCACTAAACTCAAGCGCTCAGGCAGCTCATGCTTGCACTGCAAGGCAATTAGCCCTTGGCTTAAATCGCTCTCCTCTTCCGGCAGAGTCACGCGAATGGATTTACCCTCGGCATCTTCTTCGCCTAGCACATAAAAGTTTTTCTGAGCACCTTTAAATGCCTGCTCGGGATTAAAACGGTATTCGTAGGTTAAATTGCGCGCGCGCGGCGAATGTTTATAGGGCGGTTTTTCCGTGCGCACGCAGCCCGCCAAACAATCTAAGTCATCCACCAGTTCCAACTCGCTCAATCCCAAACGATCAAACAATCGCCAAAAGACGGGCTTGGCGTCGCGCCGATGAAATTCCAATAATCCCGCCAGCGTTGCGTGCAGAGCGCCCGCCGCCGCATCTTGATCACGCAGCTGTTCCGCTTTTTCCAGCAAGCGATCACGCAGTGTCAAGGTGGCCGATTGCGCCTCGCTGACTTCGGGCTCCACCACATCGCTGCGCCCAACATAATCGATGCCATGCTGCTGTTGCTGCGCCCGCAGCCAATCCACCAGCTCTTGGGTGGAGTCGCAATCGTCAATATTGTAATCGCGAATACTTTTCAGAATGGCCGAGTTCTGCCAACTATCGCCCTCGACACCCTGTTGATTGAGTGCCCGCCACTGCTCGTAGACCACCACGGAATCACCGCCAGTACCCACCGCCGTGTCGCGTTTAGACCGGTAGAGGTGCTCAACATTTTTAATGGAATAGCGCGGCTCACCCAACACCAACGCACCCTTGACCACCGTGTACAAATCTACGAACACGTCATTGCGCAGTAGCTGATCCACTTGGTGTTCACACACGCCATAGCGGCCCATCAATTTTCTGCAGGCGGCAATTTCGTAATTGGCGTAGTGGTAAATATGCATGGTCGGGTCGCGGTGCCAACGCTCATAGACCCAGCTAATAAATTCAATAAACGCCCGCTTTTCCTGCTCGGCATCGTGCGCCCAGAAATCGCGAAACTGACGCCTACCCTCTGCATCGAAAAAGCTGGCGCCCCACAAGTATTCCAAGCCGCCCTGCACCAGCGGAAATCCCTCGATATCAAAAAACACATCCAGGGGCGACGCCGGCGGTAGTAACGCCAGGCCCGCTTTCTCGCCAGCGGCGGGCCGCAACACCTTGAACCAGGGCCGAATTTCACCTTTCGCCTGCTGCGCTTTGGTGTGCAACTGCGCCTGGGCCTGAGCTTTCAGGCGCGCGAGCATTGCGGGCTGTACACTGGCGATGTGTGCAGCGTCCAATTCCGCCAACTGAGTTAGGGTATGAACACCGGCACGATTGAGTTTTTTAATTTGGCCTTTGGTGATGTTGGCCACCTGAAACAAGTGATCGCGCTCCAGCAACGCAGCCTCTGCCGCGCCGCTCCAATCGCCCCAACTGTCAGACTCCGCAGGGTCAGGCCTTTGCGCGGGGTCAAAGTTTTCTTGCTGCGTTAAAAACCCATCGCGCAACGCCCGATAGTAAAAGAAATAGTCATCGGTACGAAACGAATGTTGCACACCGTCGCCGGTCACCACCACCAAGGTCTCTGGGCGCACGCCTTGCAATGCACTTAGCATGTGGGCATAGCAACACAGTTGCACCAAGTGCGCGGGCTTGGGGGCGCCCGACAATTTAGTGTCCCACACGGTGTAGTGAAAATCGCCGAGCTGACTGGGCCCCGGCACCTTCACCAAAAAGTCGGCAAAACCCGCAAAGGGGTGTTGGCGTAAATAGCCCTGAAAAATAACATCCACACCGCTGCGCATGGCCTCGACTGTGCGCGCTGCGCGCTCATCGTTGTCATCGGCTTCAATGGTAAAAACCGACAAACCCTGGGCGCTGAGCTCGTCGACAATGCGCGCTTCATGGGCGTAACCTCGCTGCTGCAACACCCCCATTAAACCATCGGCGGGGTCGCGCGCGGGTGCGTCATTCGGATAGGCTTTGGCTAACCGATTCATCCAACTCGCATAGGGGCTCGCTAAAAATGTCGTGAGGTCCGACGGCGAATACACCCACTGGCCCTGTTGTTGATACATGTGCGCTCCCGCGATTGTGATTATTAAGCGACGTTTAGCACGGTCTCTTCGGTAAGCTGCGCAACCACGCGTTGCGAATCATCCACGGTAAGGTAAATTGTTGATACGGCATCTTTCATGGTGGCAATGCCCGAAAAATAATGTTGTGGTTGAGTAAGCTGGATTTTAATGTTGCAGGGTTTGCGACCAATAAATAGCCCCTCGCTATCATCCTCAAGGCTCCAACTGCCACGCTCGCAGCGGGCAATCACCGTGCGATCAATGGCACAAAACCCCCACCACCCATTGTTGATCACCAGCGAATTTCCGCTCAGGTACAGCGAGTAATAGCGACTCACCCGATAATTGGCCACGAACATCACGCTGCCGTAAGCGATAAAGGTGGCGACCAATGTCGCAGCGGTAACACTCCAGTCGGCCAGCAATACATAGCTGCCCACAGCTCCGAGTAGCAGGGCGGCGAGCACCATGAAAAAGTGGCTGCGGGTCGCCGAGCGCAGCACAATATTCGCCAGCGCCGGCGTATGGTTGCGCGTCAATCGAGGAATGGCGTAATACCAACTGGCCGGCTCGTGGGCAAAGGTCAATGCCAGCTCTAATTGTTTTGCCGCCTTGGCCGATGCTTTCTGCTCGGTTGAATGGGATTCGCTCGTCGCGTCTACTTTCGCGTCAACGCCATCAACTTTTGCGTCAGCACCCTGAGCAATGTCGCTATGTTCAACCTGATATTGCGCCAACATGTGCAAACGCGGATCGCCCGTTAGATTGCGGGCGGCCCACAAGGACCGGCAGATGGTCACCATTAAATACAATTCCAGTGCCAATAGCACTGCGATAATGGGGTAGCGCAACCACGTAATAAATTCGAAATACTGGGCGATATCTTCAGGATAGGTATAGCGGGCAATCAAACTGCTCAGTGAAAAAATCAGTAGCAGCTTCCACCATGCCTGCTGGCCCATACGAATGACGCAGTACCAATAGAGCAACGGCATGACCCCAAAAAACAGGCCGGTCACCGCCAACAATCGCTGCCATTCGGCGTGTTCCACCAGCAGTGACATCGACCAACTCTCGGCGCTGATGTGCTCAGGGAGTAGATGCGCTCCCACAACGTAGATCACGAGGGCCGCAACCAAAAATAGCAGCCGAAATTTCACCGGTTTACGCATAACCTAACACCGTCCTGGTAGAGCAATTTAAAGAAGCGGCATCATAGCAAATTCGCTCCACCATTGAGGCGCACCTAGCACGCCCACTTCAAGGGCACGGCCGGCTCGGGGCGATACTCGGGTTCGGGGGTGTTGCACCAGGCCACACACAGTCCCGCGGCGGTCATCTCGTTTAGCTCCTGCACGGTAACAGCGCGATGCACCGACTTACCGCAGTTGTTGCAGTAGCGCACACTGGCGTCGGTGGTGCTGGTGAGATCATCCCAATTTTTGCTGCACGTAAAAGCGCCTTGGCTGGTTTCACAAGCGATCATCATTTTACCGCGAATCGGATTTTTCATGGTTGAGCTCCAATGGCTGTGGGTGAGTGAGGGCGCTCGCTGCGGGGCTTGCGTTTCCCTACCGATGTGGCCATATTAGTCGCCAGCCGCGACATGTCTACACTGGCTACATATTCATGTCGCCTTTTCAATCACATACCCAACACCACGGATGCGCACACTATGGCCGACACCCACCAATGGGACATTCGCTGGGACCTGCTGGCCCGCTACCGACTGATTGAAATCATCGCGCTGTGGGAGGGCCGGCTCACCACCAACCACCTGTGCGACACCTTTGGCATGGGCCGCCAGCAGGCCAGCAAAGACATCAATACCTACCTGCGCGACATTGGCCCCGGCAATCTGGTGTTAGATCGCTCCATCAAAGGCTATGTGCCCACGGCCGCGTTTAGCCCACAGGTCACGCGGGGCGTGGCCGACGAGTACCTACAGCTAATGGCGCGCAACAACGACCTCAACCTGCGCTTTGAAAACCTGCCACTGACCGTGACCAATACCGAGGTGCTGAGCCTGCCCATTCGCAACGTGGAGCCGCGGGTAATCCGCACCCTCGTGCGCGCCGCGCGCGAGCAACGGCGCGTCGAAGTGGACTACGTGAGTGTGCACAATCCCAACCGCGAGGGCCGCATTATCGTGCCCCACACCTTGGTATTCACCGGCATTCGCTGGCACGTACGGGCGTGGTGTGAAAAGAATCAAGGCTTTAGGGACTTTGTCTTGAGTCGCTTTCGCGGCGAGCCAGAGCTGTTGGATATGTCGCCAAAACAGGCAGATGATGACACCGAATGGCACACGCTAGTGCCCATCGAGATCACCCCAGACACCCGCTTAGCACCCGAAAAGCAAGCCGTGGTGGCCGCAGACTACGGCATGACCGACAACCGCCACACCTTTACCGTGCGCGGCCCGCTGGTGCACTACGCCCTAAAGTTGCTGCAAATTGATTACAAGCACATGGAGCCCACGCCCGAGGCCCAGCAAATCGTGCTGGCCAATCGCGACGCACTGCGCCCGTGGCTGTTTGATTAGCCGACGTAAGTGATAGGAGTAGTGTAAGAGTACAGCGTGCTTGCGCGAAGATAGAAAATCAGGCCGGATGCAGAACGATCGATAAAGCAGAACCCGAGGCAGCGCGCTCGCGCCCTGCCCCGGTTGTCAAATCACTCAGAAAACACAAAATCCACCGCAGTTTTTACCATGCGGTGGACTTTTTCGAGCAGCGCCGTTAATAAAAATTTAATTAATTGCGCGGTCACCTCAAGATCTTTCTTAATTTTCATGCCCAGCGCCACCATGATGCGTTTCATCAAGCGCAGCACCCAAATCGACGTGTCTTTGGCGAGGTTATAGCCCTTGGCCAGCGCCATGGCCAATTGGTCCAACAGCGTAATGCCTAAACCCACCGAGTTCTGCACCAGCACACCGGCGCCGTACAGCACTTTTTTAATCACATACACCAGCGCGCTGTTAATCATGTTGAGGGAATTAATGGTCAGTGCATAGACGCCGTCACTGGCGAGCCACTTTTCAATGGCACTTTCAGAAACGGGCGGCTCCAAATCCACCAGCGTGCCCCAATCTTTAGACTTCGACAGCGACAACACGTAATTTTTCATTTTGTGAAATTCACCTGAAGGCAATGAGCCGGGGCTGTTCAAGCAATAACTATGGTTCTTCAGTGGCACGTGAAAAAACGGCCAGATGGGCACCATGGGTACCACGTCGGTCTTGTGAAACACGCGGTAGATATCGGTGCCCAAATCCAATTGATGGGTCAGTTTTTTGGCAAAGCCTTCGGTGCCCACGCGCGGGCTGCCAAAAGTGTACAGCTGCACTTTGCTCTGACCTAACAGGTTGCTGGTTTGCAGCCAGTTGGCACACAAGGACGCCAGCGCCCCACCCAAACTGTGGCCTACGCAATGCACGGTGCGAATCTTGCCCTTGTATCGGCTAAGCTTCTGCTCCAACTCCGTTTTCATGCTTAAAAAGCACTTGTAAAAACCGGTGTGCACCTTGTCAGACGCCTCCGTCCACGAAATGCCCGCTGTGGCATCGGTGGCCCAATCAAATGTGTTGTCAGTGCCACGCAGCAAGATCAACAAATCGCCACCAAATTGGTCACCGCGCCCTTCGGCCACGATACCGAAACCGGTTTGCTTTTTGATCACCCACAAGGTGCCGGACTTGCCATCCACCTTGGCCTCTGGATGCGATAAATCCCAACTGTTTTTAAAGCGATCAATGGTTGCGCGGTTAAAAAAACTGTCTTGCAGTTGATACACCACCTGCGCTAGCGAGGCGGCCTGAAGCGGGGGGATAGTGACACTCATGCAAAATTCCTTTTTATACGGTAGGTTACCAGTGGCAACGGGTTTCGATGGAATTCAATAACAAATGAACAAAGCGGGGCTCCTCATTCAATTCACAGGTGAAGCGCAAGGCTTCGCCCTCTAGCTCCCCGTTGCTGACGGGGTCGGCCTTGACGGTCTCCCACAGCAAAAACGTTTCATTGTTGTGTTTGACGATAATTTTCTGAAACGCATTAAATTCACTCGGCAATACCGACAGGCTGCGGTCAGACATCAAATCGGGAAAGCTAAAGTTGCCGTCGGCATCCGTGGCGGTGCTGTCCTGATGATTCTCATCGCGCCAGCGCACTGTGCGAATGACCTCGGCGTTTTGCAAAGGTGCACCTGCCAGAGTAATCACACCTTCTGTGGCAGAGAAAAGATTGGCTTTATTCATTGCGACCGCATCTCCTTGCGAGTTAGAGCAGGCTGCTAAACAAAGTAGAAAGCAGACACTTAAAAAAATCAGATTGGTGGGAACAATCTTGTTCAACATAGGGCTTCCAAAAGTTGCCAATGGGCAGCGCCACCAGCGGTACACAGCGATCGCTGCAACATTAAAGGGCGCATGTGAACATGCGAGCCCTGCATTCATTGAAGACTGCAACGTTACACCAACAGGCCACCGATTCTAGCCACTCGCGCACAAATGTCGACGAAATAGCGCCTGCGCGTGCGTCAACTGGTACGCTAGCACCGCACCTGGAACCGGGGCAAAGGGCAATGCGGCGGCGCGGCCTTGCTCACAACCGGCAGCTAAACCAACACCCCAAAAGCGCCGAGACCGGCAGCGCTCGGGTTAAGGCCCAGCTGACAGGCCCGCGGCCGAGCGGTACACTCGTTGCACATTGACGTATCCGCCCACTACCACACCCAAAGGCTCAGAATCCCCCATGCGGCAGCTCACTCTCGGCGCACTCACAATGGTCATGCTCTTGGCCGGCTGTGCCACACAAAATCAATACACCCAAGTGGCTCCCCCCGCCGTAGCGGGCCAGCCGTCGCTGCCAGCAATTGAAGTGTTTAATGATCGGCCAAGCGTCGTCATGCGCCAGCAATGTAAGGCTTTTGATCAACAGTCGGTGCTGCACCACTGCCAACTCAATCGCATCAACGCCCAAGACGTACAGCGCGCGCTCTTTAAAAGCGAACAATTCGCGCCCAATGAAGACACGCGCTTCACGCCCGACTACACCCTGCAATTGGCCACTGCTAAATATCTCCAGGAAGACATGGAAGGCTTCGGTAATGCCTTGGTGTCCGGCTTGTCATTAATGCTCATCCCGTTGCACCAAACGTTTACATTGAAGGCCGAGGCAACCCTGCGCTGGCGCGGTCAACTGCTAGATACCTTTGAGGTGGAGGCCCCCTTCACCCAAAGCGTAAACCTCGCCAACCAGCAACTGGATCTACACGCCCAAATGGCTGAAGCCATAGGTGCTGCACTGCTCACCGAACTTCAGACCCGCGCGCTGTTTACCCCAGAATTTTTAGCCCAGCAGATCAAGGCCTCCGATTATCAACGGGATCTGGTGGTGCCCGAGCAGGTGGGCAACTACCAGCTGGAGCAACGCCTATGGCTTCAACACCCCCTACAGGGCAGTTATCTCACCTTCGTCGATAAAGATTTTCAATTCGATCAATTCAATCTAAGCGTCTACCCCATTCGCCGAGCCGACTGGCACGACACCTACGCCGCCCTCGATATGGAAGCAGTCAACCTGCAAACCGACATGACCCAAACGGCCAAAGAGTACAACGCCGCGCTAAACTTTCAGCCCCGCGCGCAACTCACATGGCCAACCGACAACGGATCGCTACTGGTCATGCAGTTGGCGGCCAAGCATCACAGCGACGAGGGCGAGCCACTCAACACGCGCATCTTTCTATTTGTGAAAGAAGATAAAGTGGTGGTGGCCAGCAGCACGCTGGCGGGCGAAAACCCACCGTTAGAGGCCTTCGAAATGGCGGCGCAACAACTGGCGCGGGAACTGGTGGTGCCGGTCGAGTCGCCGTTCATGGCCGCCTTGCGCCAAGAGTGGCGCGACAAAAGCATCGACCAAGGCAATTAACGCGCATAAAAAAGCGCCCGCAGGTTTACCCCGCGGGCGCCGCCTGGCGCTTGCCCTATAAAGGCAAATTCACCAGGTGTTAGTAAGCTTGCAATACCGCATCAATATCAGCCGCACTGTGGCGCTCCTTAAGTTGACGCGCCTCATCACCCCACGCTTTATTCACCAAGCGCCCGCGCTGCACCGCCGGACGCGCCTTAATCGCATCCGCCCAGCGCTGCACGTGGGTGTATTCATGCACCGATAAAAATTCTGCCGCGTCGTACAAGCCGCCCTGCACCATCAATCCGTACCAGGGGTATACGCCCATGTCGGCGATGGTGTAAGTGTCGCCCGCCAAAAATTCGCGCTCGGCCAAATGTTGATCCAGCACATCCAATTGGCGCTTTACTTCCATGGCATAGCGGTCGATGGGGTACTCGTATTTTTCCGGTGCATAGGCGTAAAAATGCCCAAAGCCACCGCCCAAAAACGGCGCCGCGCCCATCTGCCAAAACAACCAATTCAACACCTCAGTGCGGATGCTGTGATCGTGCGGTAGGAATGCATCAAACTTTTCAGCCAAGTACAACAAAATTGCGCCCGACTCAAACACCCGTGTGGGTGTGGCGGTACTGTGATCCATCAACGCCGGAATTTTTGAATTGGGATTTGCCGCCACAAAGCCCGATGAAAACTGCTCACCTTCACTGATATTCACCAGCCATGCATCATACTCAGCGCCCGTGTGCCCCAGTGCCAGCAACTCCTCCAACAGGATGGTCACCTTCACCCCGTTGGGCGTGGCAATGGAGTAGAGCTGCAGCGGGTGTTGGCCCACGGGCAAATCCTTTTCGTGGGTGGCGCCGGCGATGGGCCGGTTAATGTTGGCGAACTTGCCACCACTCGCCTTATCCCAATGCCAAACGCTAGGGGGCGTGTATACGGGTGATTCAGACATGCAACTAACTCCTGGCGCAGTGCGCGTGTGTGCAAAGGGTCGAACAATCAATGCTCTGGTAGAGATTTAATGCAGGCACTGCGCGCGAACACAACCCCCAGCGCGATCACAAGTGCGCTGCGCGCGCCGTGCCGGTGGTACGCCTGCACCAAATGCGCAGCCACAAAGGCCGAAATCGGCCTAAAAAACCGTCAAAACATGCGCAAACCCATAAAACCGAAGAGAATACCCAGCTCTGCGCTTTTCCGATTAGGACAAGGATATGTCACTGAGCCTTACCGACCCGCAAGGTCGACGATTTCGCATTGTGCACGGCTGGGGCACAGGCCCCTGCAAAAGCAAAAACCTGTACCGCAGCCACCCAGAGGCAGAAGCCTTTGTGGAGCGCCTGTCGAGCGAACAACTCTCAGACATCGTACGCTGCTTTTTCGGCGGCAGTGATCATCGTCCACGGCACCTACGTGAAACCCCGGTAAACCGAACCGCCACCTGCCGCCAGCCAGTGCCCACCAAGGCCCACACCGCCGCCGATCGCATTGCCGCCGCCATCTGCAATGCCCACCTAGTGGTTCAGCCCGACACCCGCTTGCAGCCAGTGGACGATCCGCGCAGCAAGCTGCGCATGGAAATTCGCCAAACCCTCAGCGCCATCCTATTGGACGAGCGCCAAGAAGCCGCTCGCCACCAAGCGCTACTCGACCAGGAAAGCGCCATCAACAAAGGCTTGATCTACACCGGTGCCGCCATGACCGGCCTGCGCGATGCCGCTTGGGGACTACTGTGCTGGGCCAAAGAAGTCTCCGACCTGGTCAACCCCGCCGTGCGCCTGCAGCACCGATTCACTGCCCTAACCACCGCCGCCGCCGCTGACAGCGACAAACTCCAAGTCTTCGCCGACACCCTCAGGCGTGAAGAGTGGCGCGAAGTGGTGGAAGTCATCGGCTTCGACCCCAGTAAAATCACCGATGAACACATGGCCCAAGCCATGGACGCCTTGGACCTCGTCATGTCCGACGCCTCCCTGCGCCAGAGCCTAAAAACCTTTTCGTGGGACTACATCAAAGCCCAGCACGCCGTAGAACTCACCAACGCCGGCGGCGCAGCGGTATTCGAAATCGCCCTCACCGCCATCCTCGCCGCACTCACCGGTGGCATAGGCGCCGTGGCCTCCATCGCCAGTAAAGCCCGCCACGTCACCAAATTTAAAAAATTGGGCGAACTGCTGGTAGACTTCGCCAAAGCCAGCAAAAAACTCGCCGCCCACGCCAAAGCCCGCGCCAAACAAGCAGCACAGACGGTGGCGAAGAATTTTGATGATTTGAAGACGGATATGCCGGCGGTTGATCGGAAGGGGGAGAGGCCGAAGGGTGAGAAAGTTAAGTCCCTTACAGATAGAGAGTTAGCTGCAAAGAAAGGTACATCTCCAACTATAGTAAAAGCTCGAAAAAAGGTTGCATATGATTTTTATGTGAAACAGGGAATGCCAAAACATAAGATATCAAGCCATTTGGCAGGTATTGATTTTGACAAGCCAGTTGAAATATCCAATATAAATGTAAATACAACCGTTCATCAGTATCAATCGCCAGGCAACCCACAAGGCGGGTACTATGCACCACCGGGCTCAAAAGCAACAAATCTTGGAATTTCTGAATATGCACTTGATCGCGGCACCAACACAATTGTTAAAAAACAAGTGAACGTGTATACAACAAATCAAAATGTTGAAGTTTTAAAGTCCACTGCGGCAAAAATAGATGACGACTGGTCAATACCGAACAAAGTTATTTCAACGAAAGGCGGGGCGACTCAATATTTTACGTTCGAAGGAACTAAATTCACTAAAATTTAGCCGGAATTTATATGAGTACTTTTAATAAAATAGAAAACGCAAAACGACAAATAGACTCACTACTATTAAAAAACCCAAACTACCAATTGCTGCAATCTATACATAATCAGCTTTTGTTTATAATAGGTGATTTTGACGAAAATGGGAAAATCCTCAAAAAAAATAAAAAAAACGACGTGGAAAAACTAATTCTCGGAGTTCAGGCTATCAGAGAACTTGACACCAGCTTTCCGGAACTTTCCGATCTACTGTGTGATATAGATTTTGAATATAAAGGTGAGTATGGAATATCCAATTTGCCGTAGCACATTTCGAAACCAAGTAGATTCAAATATTTATTTTGGGTCTACGTAATACCACGCCCAATATGCCTCCCCCTAAAACGGCGATTACGATTCTTCTGCCCTCATCACTCAGCCCTAAACACGACACCAAAGGAAATAATTTTTACACTGCCCCCAAACTCGCCAGCCTTAGGCGACGCCGTTGCAAGTGGAAAAGCCCTAGAATTTACGCACGACCCAAGAACAAATGGTGGCCTCCTACCTGAAGAATGGGAATATCTACAAACGAGTCACGGATACACAAGGCTGAAAGAAATTAATGGAGTATGGTATGCAAAGTGATCACATAGAAGATTTAGTTATTGACAATATAAAAAATCACTTCGGAAACGCCGTGAAAGATTTTGTGATTAAGTCTTCCACAGACATTCCGTTCACGAACATTATCATTGAAATGTCTCTTTACAACTATTGCGTAATCAATATTAATGTGGAAAAAAGCACCATTTTTGCATCAATAATGCAATCTGGATTTCGCTTTAGCATTTTTAAAGACCAATTAACGGAGTCGAATCTATTACAACTTCCAAAGCACCTTGAACATGAAATTAAGTTGAGGATTCCCGACAAATATCTAAAAGCTAAAGGATGGATCTAGTTGAGTCAGTGCAATCTCATCTAAATCGTTTTTTCCAAAACAATTTCAAAAAAACATCATGAAGATTATGTTTGCTGCATAAAAAACACAGCAATTTCTACTGGTTAGGCACGAAAAATCAAACCGAAAAATAACCATCCCAGCGCCGATCTAATTCGGCCATGGCGGGTTGGAGTGGTAGTGCAGAGTATTGGTCGTCTTGAATTTCAACCAACCCCAGCCGCACCAACTTATCCAGTGCATCATCGATTTCAAAGTCTATGGTGCAATCCCACTTTTCAGCCATCCACAGCTCGATGCGGCTATCGAGTTCTTGGCGGGTCAGGGGTTTTGGGCTGACGAGTAGAAAGTAGTACGCCAAAATCGCTTCTTTACACTCTTCCTCCTCTGCATCATTTAGCAGCCGAAAAATAACGCCGGCGTTGTTATCCAAATTCTTAAAATAGAGGTTTTGCGTGAGCTGTTGCATAAAGCGCAGTTTGCGGTTTTTGAAATTGGAAAATTGCTTCCAGAGATAGGCACCCAAGGCACCTAGGCCCACAAACAGCACGGTGAGGTTGGCAGCATTGAGCTCTACCGGTTGTTGGCTCAACCCAAACCAAAACCCGAACATAGATGCCAATAGTAAGAGGGTGGCGCCCACCTTGGTACTCAACACGATGCCACCACTGATCACGGCGGGCACACCGATCAGCAACTTATCCTGGGTGCGCATGCGCAACTGGGTATTGGGGAATAGCATTTCCAAATCGGCCTTAGGCACATTCTGAAATAGCTTCAACATTGCCGCACCCGCCTTCGCCTGTGCCCAGTCGCCTTTTTCTGCAACATAAGATGGCTTGAAGCGAATATAGAGTACTACCCGATCGTAATTCACAAACTCTACGGTTTTTGAAGACAGACCAAACCAGCGGGGCACTACTTCCTGCCGCTGTGATTGCCCCCGACAAAATAACAACACCTCAGAGAAATCATCGAAGTCCACATGCAACCGCAAATCAAACAATGAAGACTGCGTCATTGCCTGATTGAGCTCTGCCTTAGTGATCGCTTCGTAATTAGCTTTTTCCAAGGTGCCTTTTAACAAGGCGACAAACTGGTCGGTAGAATCTTCGTCTTCAGGGAATACCACGCGTGTATCTGCGTCGGGGTCTAAGCCGGCATAGGCAGCCTTTAGGGAATCTAGCTCACCCTTAAACTCATAATGGAAAACATGAGCCAACAGCTTACAGAACTGCTGAAAATCCGCGCATTTGTCAGCCAGCGCATTGTCGCGTAAACACATAGCGATAATGTCACTCGCCCGGAAGGGGATAAATCGAAACGCGTCGCTATTATTATTTTTCATGGAATCACCAATAAATAGAATCTCTAATAAATAGTATCTTTAATAAATAGAATCTCTAATAAATAGGTTCTGAGGAATTGCTCTTTCTGCCTAATCAGAATACTACAACATGACTACACGCCCTGCTCTGCCAACCACTTCTTCAACTGCTGCAGGGGCACCGCACCCGCAAGCCGGCTCACTTCTTTGCCCTTTTTAAATAATATCAACGTAGGAATTGACCGAATCTGCCAGCGCCCCGCAATCTGTTGATTGCGCTCAGTATCCAGCTTAGCCAAGCGAAGCTTTGGCTCCAGATCACGCGCGGCCTGCTCAAAGGTGGGCGCAAATTGCTTACACGGCCCACACCAATCCGCCCAGCAATCCACCAACACCGGAATTTCATTGTGATTCAACACCGCCGCCACATTCGCCGCACTTAAATTGATCGGCTTACCGATAAACAACGCCGCTTTACACTTGCCGCACTTAGGCCCGTCTTTCAGACGATCCGTGGGAATACGATTGGTGGCATTACACTTGGGGCAGGTGACGTTGCTGGTAGACATGGGGCCTCACGGGTTGGGTTAGATGGGCTCGCATCTAAAGGTAGATAATAGGGTTGGGAGTTATTCTATCACTCGAAAAGGGGAATGCGGGCGGCTAGCGCTGCACGAGGTAATTTTTTGGCCGGTATCGACCGGAACGAGTTACCTTTCTTTGATGGGCGAAGAAAGGTAACCCAAAGACAGCCCACCCATGCTCTTGTCAAAAGGCATCGTCCTGCGGGAACCTGATTTACCCCCAACTAACGGCCGCTGCGCAACTCATCGAATTTTATAATTAATCAATATAGGCTCAAACAATCCTCGCTATTAGTGCCGTTAGTTGAGCGCCAGATCAGGCATTATTTTTTCTCCTGAGAGCTCTTTTGTAAAAGAGCAAGTAGGCGCTCTCTGATTGAAATAGCTGACTCACCTAAATTAACAGTGCAAAACCATATTGGGTGACCTTGAATTGTTACCATCTCAGCGACCTCTTTATCTACTGTCGGGTGAAGTAACATGCCAATGCTTTCAAGTGATGTGGGGTCTGAAGTGTTTTCCTGGCTTCTAAGGTAAGTATACATTTGGTAGATATAACCACTGCGAAGAGTCTCTTCCCTATGCCAACCTTTGGTGGTCACTGAATTGAATTTTGTGTCGATTACCAATCGCCTGCCTGATGAACGATTATCAATAATTATATCTGTTTTCATGCTGGGAAGAATTTCGTCGATCCCTGAACTTTTAACTGATATTTGCCAATCAAACTGTTTGCCAGCCAATACTCGCCATTCTCTTTTATCTAGTGCTACGGCATAGAAACCCGCTACAGCTTTTTCAAACAATTTTCTAAGCCACTCTTTTTGAGTGTAAGGAGCTGTTAGATGAAATTGACCGTCAAACTCTGTGGGTAAAGCGAGTGAAAAAGCCAAATCGGCTGCAGCAACCATCTTCTGATCGCTAATATCATGGCGACCAAATCTTTCCGACTTTCCGCTGTAATTTATTGGCTTTGCCTTGCTCACGCCTAGACGTTCTAAACTCAGCATTAAGGCTCGGCATTTATGCGAAAGAGATGTTTTAATATTTAGCTTTGATAAACGCTCTAATGCTGATCTAACATAACGATTACGGGGAGTATCTACCGTTAACTCATCAAAGCGACAGCATACCTTTCCCTTTTCAAGAAGCCTTTGCCGCTCGGTGGTTAGGGTATCTATGCGCCCACGAACTCGACTGATTACAGCAACTTTCGATTCATACCCATAGCTTAGATTTCGCATCATGCGTTCTTCAACTTGATGGCAGAGAATCTCGGCAACCAAATCCGCTATGTCTTCTGGGTTGTCTTCTACGTCGACTTTATTAGTGCCTAGGTGGCGATAAAGATCTGAAGCATAGAGCATCAACAACCACAGGTTACGAACAGGAATCTTTCCTAATCGTCTCGACGAAGTGGTTTGGCTTTGTGCTTCAATAACGGCAAACATTAGATGCCTTCAACCAAAGCGTTTTTGGATTTGATAGCGCGTTCTATATCGTCAAACCAGTATTCTTCAAGAAGCGGCCCAATTTCAGTTTCTACGACACCTTGAAACCATGCTGCAGCATCTTCAATCTTTGTATTTAACGGTGGTGTTACATAACTGTGGCCGATTTTAAACTGAGGACCCAAGTTACGATCTTTTGAAATCTCGTTATTTAGTGAAACTATGCGCTGTTCAATTAAGTGCAAAAAATCGTTATCAATACCAGCCTTACTATGAACCCAATTGCGCCATACTTCACCGAGCGTTGGCTTAAGATCAAAAAATGCGAATCGGCGACGTAGAGCAAGGTCAACAAGTGCTAATGATCGGTCGGCAATATTCATAGTGCCAATAACATAAAGGTTGGCGGGAATATGGATTCTTTCGCCTTCAGCTCGACGATAACTAAGCTCCAAAGCTTCGCTTGGTGTGCGCTTGTCAGCCTCTAATAATGTTAGCATTTCGCCAAAAATCTGAGCAGGGTTTCCTCGGTTAATTTCTTCGATAACGACTACGTGTTTGATACTCGCATCTTTTTTGGCTTCATTAATCATTTCCAGAAATGGGCCATCCACGAGAGTTAGCTTGCCTTCGCCTGATGGTCTCCAACCACGCACAAAATCTTCATATGATAGATTGGGGTGAAACTGAACAGCACGTAAAGAGTTTTCGTCCTTTTGGCCCATTAACGCATATGCAAGTTTCTTTGCGAGCCATGTCTTACCAGTGCCCGGAGGTCCTTGGAGAACTAGGTTTTTCTTATGCCTAAGCTGAGTAATTATCTTTGCGATACTTTCTCTTTCAAGAAAACAACCATCAGCAACGATGTCATCAATTGTATAGGGTTCAATAGGCGCAGTCTGAACAGCAACTTCGTTTTCTTCTGCCGATAGCTCCTTATCGTCAAGGTCAGTAGCATTCGGGTGCGCGGATGTGTCTGTGTCTTTAAACAGCCAGGCCGACAGCGACAGTTCTGGAAAAGAGTGTACGGGGTAGGCGTCCTCTTGAAATCGTGTTTCTAGATCATCAATCAGTCCGAAGTAATCTTTTGAGCTACAGCGGCCTTTTTCGCCATTCTTGCCTATTTCTAAACCCAACTTTTTAGTGATGTATGTCTGTGATTGGCCATCAAGTGTCAGATACTTCCATGGTCGAATCCAATAGAGGCCCATTGAAAGGTTCCAGCCGGTTCCCCAGCATTTAGTCGCAGTTTCATAAGCGTCGTAAAGTGCCTCTGCGGTATCAGTTTCTGAGTTATTAGCGTGTTCTATGGCGGCCTCAAAAAGGTTCCATAATGTATCAATGTCGTGTTCACCCCGTCGGTATTTGTATCCAAAAAACCAAGAGTGCTGATTATTAACAACAGGGATACCTTCAAAGGAATTAGGAACTGGCGTTTCAACTTTCAAAAAAGCAGCAAGCTCGCTTGCGATGGCTATTCGGTTAGCATCAGTTATGCCTCGGTTAAACAGGCCGAAGACGGTAAATGGGCAAATATCACTTAGCAATTCCTTTGAGCCTTCCTTTGGCTGATCTTGAAGGACAGAAATGCTTTCAATTTTGTTCGGTAAATCGTGGATGGCTGCCATTAAAGAAGCTCGATCATCCTTGTAAGCTAATAGCTTGTCGGCAAATTCCTCGTAAAATTGGGTCCATTTAAAACGCTGTTTATCGACAGGGGTATCACCGAAGCGCTCCTTCCAATAGGGTGCATTGCGAAAACGGTCTATATCCTGCAGCTTATTGTTGAAAGTGAAGTCAATAAGGCCCTCTGTCATCCAATCATCGGGAGAAACGCGCCAAATCGTGCTGCGATTGGTATAGAAATACCACTCATTAACAGACTCAAAGCGTGGTTGCCATTCAACGTCGACAAACCGGCCATCACCATGATTACGGGTGATCACGCCAATAGCTTTGATCCCCATTACTGAAACAGTCTGGCCTTTATTATCAAAAGGGAGCTCTCGCTTTCGTGTATATGACGATTTAATGGCAATCTTGTCACCCGGCTGCATACTGCGGACTACATCGAGATATTTATCTTCATAGCCATTTTGCCAAACGCCATCGTTGAGAAAACGTTCTGTTTGATCTTCACTCTCTTCGCCGTAGGATGCACCCACAAACCAAAATGACCTAGGGCTGCCAGCGGTGCTTTTTGCCCTGGAGAGAACCTCATCAAATACTTCATCGATAATAGGCAGTTGATGCTTATCCAGAATCGAACGTAAGCGTATTTTCAACTCTGCATGAATGTTGCTCTTCACTTCCCAGTCGGTGTATTGAGATGCATCCGATACAGCAGCATTGACCTGCTCAATGATTTGTTCAACCCTCGAATCATCTAGACTAATCTTCTTACTGGAGAGTTGGTTTAAAACAAAACCTCTCATGTCATATTTAGCTTCATTAATCATTTCTGGATACGCCTGTTTTCAATCACACCTTAAAGTCACTTTGTTATTATTTTGTCCAGGAATTGGACAGGGTTTCAGCTTGCTTTAATACAAGCTCTACCGCTTCGGCAGCCTTGTCAGGCGGGTACTTCCATCGCTGTAACGTGCGGCGAACGAGTATCTTTAATTTGGCTCTGACGCTGTCTCTAACTTGCCAGTCTACAGTCGTCGATCGTCTTAGCTTTTCGGTTATCTCGACCGCAATTTTCTTGAGTATTTCATCACCCAATTCGCGCACTGCGCTTTCGTTATTTGCTAGCGCATCGTAGAAAGCGATCTCATCTGGATTTAGCCCGAGGTTTGCTTCACGCTCCATTTCCTCTTGAAAATCTTTGGCCATTTGAATGAGCTCTTCAATGACCTGTGCCGTTTCAATAGCCCGGTTGTTATATTTTCGAAGTGTCTCCTGCAGTCTGTCTGCATACTTCTTTTCTTGAACGACGTTGTTTCTTGTTTTGGCTTTGATGTCGTCTTTGAGCAGTTTCTCTAATAATTCAACCGCCAAGTTTTTCTCTGGCATCTGGCGAACATCTTCGAGAAATTCATCCGACAGCAAGCCGATATTTGGCTTTTCCAAACCACACAAGGCGAATACATCCGCAACACCTTCTGCAATGACTGCATTGTCTAAAATTTGCTTTAGTGCGGAGTTTTTCTCTTCTTGAGTTCGTTTTTTATCCACACTGGTGAACTTGCTGATGGCCGCTTTAATTGCCGAGTAGAAAGCAATTTCTTTGCGCAGATCTTTCGCTTCATCCAATGTGCTACAAAGCGAGTATGCCTTGCTTGTGGCTAAGACAAGATCAAGAAAGCGTTTTTTACCATCTTCCAACCCGAGCACATAGTTGGCAGCGGGTACCAGTATCTTATGCGCTTCTGATTCGAAGCCTGATATGTCTAGACCATCTGCTTTGGGTGTCTTGGCAAACATGCCTCGAATGGCATCGAGTTTTTCAAGAAAAATCGCAAAGGCTTCTTCAGCATTAAGTGTGGGTTCGCCTTTACCTTTGGAGTCTGTATAAGTTTTCAAGGCCTGTTTAAGTTCATTGGCAATGCCGATGTAATCAACCACCAAGCCGCCAGGCTTGTTCTTAAACACCCGATTAACTCGGGCAATTGCCTGCATGAGGTTATGGCCCTTCATAGGCTTGTCCACATACATGGTATGGCAGCAAGGTGCATCAAAACCGGTAAGCCACATGTCGCGCACGATAACGAGTTTTAGCGGGTCGTTCACATCTTTAAAGCGTTTCTCTAAACGTTTTTTCGTTTTCTTGTTGTATATGTGAGGCTGTAATAACGGCTTATCAGAAGCGCCACCTGTCATCACAATTTTGATGGCGCCTTTTTCTGGATCGTCTGAATGCCACTCAGGCCGTAGTGCAACAATTTCGTTGTATAGATGCGCACAAATATCTCGGCTCATCGCTACGATCATGGCTTTACCATCCATGGATGCATTGCGCGACTCAAAATGATCAATTAGGTCGGCGGCTACCTGGCTTAAACGAGGGGTTGCACCCACAAGTTTTTCAAGTCGACTCCATTCGCCCTTGGTTTTTTCACGCGAGGTGACATCCTCTTCATCTTCCACAACCTCATCGACCTGATCAGACAAAGCGGCAATTTCATCGTGGTTCAAGTCGAGCTTGGCAAGTCTAGACTCATAGTAAATGGGTACCGTCGCGCCATCGTCGACAGCATCTTGAATGTCGTAGATAGAAACATAGCCACCAAAGACCGCGCGGGTATCTTTATCCTCCTGGGATATAGGTGTACCGGTAAAGCCGATAAACGAAGCAAAAGGTAAGGCATCACGCATATGTTTGGCGTAACCAAATTTATACTGACCCGTATCTTTGTTTAACTGGGCCTTCAAGCCATATTGGCTTCGGTGCGCCTCATCTGAAATCACCACAATATTATGTCGATCATTAAGAATGGGGTGGTAGTTTTCATCATCTAGCAGTGCAAACTTCTGAACGGTAGTGAATATAATGCCGCCTGACTCTCGCTCCGCTAATAATTGCCTAAGCGCGTCACGGTCACCCGCTTGTACCGGGTTTTGCTTGAGCAGCTCTACCGCATTGCAGAAAGTGGCGTACAGCTGCCCGTCTAAGTCATTCCTGTCGGTCACCACAATGAGGGTTGGATTGTTCATTGCTTGCTGCTGAAGTAACTTGCCTGCATAGCAGCACATCGAAATACTTTTACCGCTGCCCTGGGTATGCCAGACAACACCTGCTTTTTTGCTACCGGGGACAACTTCGTCACCATAGCTCGCCCGCTGTTCTTCAATAGAGAGACCAACACCTTGAATGTTTTGGGCCGCGATAACGGTTGCCTTTACTGCTTCTCTTACTGCGTGGAATTGATGATAGCCCGCAATTTTTTTGATAATTGCTTCGCCATCCGTTTCAAATAGTACGAAAAAGCGAATGTAATCAAGCAGCAGCACTCGATCAAAGAAACCGCGCACCATGGTTTCCAGCTGCCATTCAAGTAAGGGCTTGTCATCTTCATGCTTAATGGTGCGCCATGGCATAAAGCGTTCTTGGTTGGCGGTTAACGAACCAACTCTGGCTGTGTAGCCATCACTGACGACCAGTGCCTCGTTGAAAATGAAAAGGTCGGAGACCTCATCTTTATAGGTCTGTAATTGATTGAACGCATCCCAAATATCAGCGTTTTCATCGCTTGGGCTTTTCAATTCCAGAACGGCAATGGGCAAGCCGTTGATGAAGCAGATTACATCCGGTCGGCGCGGCTGCTTCGTGCCCGATATCGTGTATTGGTTGACGACCGCAAACTGGTTGTTTGCGAGATTTTCAAAGTCGATTAAAAACGCGTGATCTGAGACTGGCTCACCATCGTCTTGTTTGAATTCAACGGGTACGCCTTCAAGCAACAACCGATGAAAGGCTCTATTATTAGTGATCAAATCCAGGCTTTCGGGCTTAAGGGCAATCGCTTTCAACTGCTCATAGCAGCTGTCAATTTGGTCTGCAGGGATATGTTTGTTGATTCGCTTAAATGCATCAAGTAAATGTCCATCCAGCACTACTTGCGCATAATCCGAGCGCATCGGTGTTGCGCCATCGGGAGCAATGTCGGGCCCATGCAGTACATCCCAGCCGCCTTCCCGGAACCAGTCTAAGCAGAGGTTTTCTAATTGTTCTTCGTTCATAAGTTGTCGTCCTCTTGCTCTTCCTCTTCCGTTGACAAATATTGCAGTAACATCTCTCTATATGCTTGTTCGTCGGTACTAAATAGTATCTTGCTTGCTGGCATATTTAGCGTCTGGTTTTCTCCGAGAGGAAGTTCATACCCATCCCATTGTCCGTCAACAAAATCATTAAACTCTGGGTAGTCGTTATAAAAAATACGTGCGGCGATAGCGGGGTCTTTGTCAGCCTTGTGTTTAAAAATTAACAACCCAGAAAGCGCATCTACCATCTTCGCAACCATTTCTACTTCCGGTATTTCTATTGGATTTTCGTAAAATCCATCATCACCATGTGAAGCTGCGCCATAACGGTTCCGAAGTTCTGAAACTTGATGCACTAAGCTACTGCCTATACGTTTGAATATGGCATCTGCATCAGCATTTCGGTTGAGTACTAAAGAATCCTTCACACTACGAAAAAGAGGATTCATGTCCTGGTCGATATTTGGATCAACAACTCGGTCTATTAGAATCGTTTTAAAAACACTTTCTAATAGAGATTTGGACGTGTCCAACGCTAGCGGAGCATCACCAGAAACAATTGCTTGTTCAACTCTTTCTTTCTGTTCAATAAGGTGCACAGCATCACCCATTCCCACAATGGCACTTGTTACACTTCGCAATCGAAATTCTGGATCGATCATGCTATGTGCTCTTTTAATGATTTATTGCCAGACAATAGCTGAGGGAGAAGGGTATCTCGTATACTTGATAAAGCTCTGGTTTCTTCGACTGCAGCATAAATTTTCTCATAGAGAGATTGAGCTTGGTCGCTGTATTTTTTTATGATGCCTTCGGTCGGTACTACCACTGAAATTGGCCTAAAGTTCTTTTTGCTTATCTCGGCAAATGTGGTTCCACTAGCACGCTGTTTTATTTCATCCATATTTGATACCGCCCACTGTAGAGTGAACTCAGGCGATAGCAGCTTTTCACATCGCATGGCAATGTACCCTTGGTTAATTGCTACAGGTACTTTTGCCAGAGCTAAGTACCCAACCGGAGCTCTCGATGACATTAAAACTGTATTGACCGGGAGCAATCCTGAGCTTATTTTTTCCAAGCCTGCTTCAGTTATTTTACGTTCTGTATCTGCCAGCACTTTATCTCGCAAGTTGGATAGATCTTTTGGCGTAGTCCAGTGAATTGAGCCGTTCTCCCAGAAATCCTTATTTTTAGTTGAAGGAGTGCCTCCTCCACTAATATGAACCTCTTCTCCAATAGTGCTGACACTCCAACCCTCCGGAATTTCCCCAAGCTCAGACTCCTGCATGGCAGATGGAAAGAGCGCAGCGGTTTGGGCTAGTTGTTCATAAGTATCAGGCTTTGATTGCTTTAACTCAGCTAATTGTTCGGAGCTTTTGGCTGCAATCATGCTCATTGCGGCAAGCTCTGCTTCTTCAGTTGTTCCGCCAGCCTCTAGAACCGAAATTTTTGCTTTGACCGGATCAAAATCGACAATCCAGCTTTTAAACAATGCTTGGGCGATTTGTTCTAGGGTTTGATTGGTTTTAGCGTTAGTGCTTATCTTTCCAGTAACTGAATCTAAGATTTTGACGGTTCTATCTTGTTCATCCTTGTTAGGAAGTTGAACTTCAATAGATTTCAACGCAACGATAGTTATAGCTTTTTGGGTTGAACCAATTGATATTTCATCAATTTTTCGTTGACCTTCAGGGGAGTTGAGCCAATAAAATATCCATCGCGGGTTGACGCCTTTGCTAAACTGGCTAAGCCAAGTCAGATTCCCATCTTTAAAGTAAAAGGGTAATTGAGTTTGTTCCACCTGATAAGCTACACCAAGAGTACCTACAGAAGTTATGAGTATATCTCCAACATCCGGGCTCCCAAACTTCTCATTGATTTGATTATATTGCTCCTTGGAAATAAACAATTCTGTGGAAATCGAGTTACCTTTTGACAGTTCAATAATTTCTTTGGAGCGAAAAAAAGGAATTCCTTCTTGAACGTAATCAGCCCTCTTTATTCTTTTGCTAGAGCCAATTCTGCAAATCTCTCCCAGCTTAACGAGATTAGAACTCATAACCAATCCCCGCTAAATTGTCCTTAATCGCTTTTTCTAATCGATCGGATTCTTCAAATTGGGACTTAAGCTGCACTGTCAAGCGCTGCATTTTTTCTGGGAAGGGTT
This sequence comes from Simiduia aestuariiviva, assembly GCF_014192475.1. Taxonomy (GTDB): domain Bacteria; phylum Pseudomonadota; class Gammaproteobacteria; order Pseudomonadales; family Cellvibrionaceae; genus Simiduia; species Simiduia aestuariiviva. The sequence continues at coordinate 699,871 of NZ_JACHXZ010000001.1, read as the reverse complement.
CGCTATCTTCTTCTGCATCAGCCGCGCCTACATATCGACCAGGTGTTAATACAAAGTCGTGTTTTTTAAGGTCATCCAAAGATGCGGAATAACAGAAGCCCTTAATATCTTCGTACTGTTTCTCAGAAGAGTCACCTTTTTTCCAGGCGTGGAATGTGTCGGCGATTTTCCTAATGTCTTTTGGTTCAAAGTCACGCAGTACACGATCTTTCATGAAGCCTAATTTTCTAGCATCGATAAATAAGGTTTCGCCGCGACGGTCGCGTTTGCCATTGCCGCCTTTTTTGTTTTTAGTTAAGAACCAAATGCAAGCTGGAATTTGTGTGTTGGTAAATAGCTGTCCGGGTAAAGCCACCATACATTCAATAAGATCACCGGGGACGTTATTTTCTGTATTACCTAAAATTAGAGATTTTCTGATTTCACCCTCATTGTTGGTATTCGAACTCATGGAGCCATTTGCCAACAATAAGCCCATCGAGCCGTTATCGTTAAGGTGATGCAGCATATGCTGGATCCAGCCGTAGTTGGCGTTGCCAGCAGGTGGTGTACCGTATTTCCAGCGAATATCACCTTCAAGCTTGGCATGCCACCAGTCTTTGATATTGAAAGGTGGATTGGCCATCACATAGTCAGCACGGAGGTCTGGATGCTGATCATCTAAGAAGGTATCCGCATTCTTTTTACCAAAATTAAAGTCAATGCCACGAATGGCCATGTTCATCGCAGCTAGCTTCCAGGTTGTTGGGTTACTCTCCTGGCCATATACAGAAATATGCTTTCGTTGTTCGGCAGCGTTATAGTGCTTTTCGGCGGCATGGGCTTCGATAAATTTATCGTTGCTGACAAAAAATCCACCGGCTCCCATGGCGGGGTCATACACGCGGCCTTGATAGGGCTCTAGCATTTCAACAATGAGCGTAACGATGCTCTTTGGGGTGTAGTATTGGCCGCCTTGCTTGCCTTCTGCTAATGCGAACTGCCCAAGGAAGTACTCGTACACATGACCAAGAATATCTTTGCTATGAAGGTCTAGCTTCTCACCGTTATGCACCGGATTATGAAACTGGGTCTTGGAAAACTCATTAATCAATGCTGTTAAATTTTCATTTGATACTTCATAGCGTCCAACCCTCGGTAAAACACCTTTTAGCTTCGGGTTGGCGAGCTTGTCATCAATCTTGTAGGTTTCGATGGATTCTAGGGCGTTGTCTATCAGCTTCGAGATAGAGGTGAGTTTGAATTTATCGCCGCTTTCTAATTCTATTTCGGTGCCAATTGGAAGTGCAGCAGAGCTTTTTAAAAACTCCCAACGCGCTTGCTTGGGTACCCAGAACACATTTTTTTCTTGGTAGTATTCGTGTAATTCAAGCTCCGTGTTGACTGCCTCGTTATACTCTTCGTCAGACTCGTAATCTTCGCGAGGCATGTAGTAGATGTTGTCGTCGCTGTCATCTTGCGTAAAAAGATGTCTAAGCTCTTCCTGGCGCTCTTCAAATGCGTCTGATACATATTTTAGGAAGATAAGACCCAGTACAACATGCTTATAGTTGGCAGCATCTAGGTTGTTACGCAGCCGATCGGCTGAGGCCCAAAGCTTTACATCAAGCGCCTTTAAAAACTGCTGTTCTGCATTGTTCATGTTCTGTTTTTCCTCTTACCGCTTACCGTTATAAAAACGGTGGTTGGTGTGTAGTAAAAATTAAAAATCTGTTCAAAATGTTTGTTGATAACGCTTTTATTTGCCGCTGGGTCTGTCATTGGTCTGCTTGCCTCAGTCATCAGGCTTATAGCCCGGTGCGAGACTCAAGTTATCGACCCCGTATAGGGTGGGAGTGTTCTTCAACCAGAGGTGGTATTCCGACCCCGCAAGCGTGTGCTCTTTTGAGCAGTCTACGTTCCATTTCCTTAATACATACCCGGCAAGCGCCGCTCGAACGCTAAGATTCAATAAACCGCTATTCATGACATATTCGGCTTTAATCGTTTCGGGGTGTTTTAGCTTTGGATGCGGAACAATATGGAGTTCAACTATGCGATTCCAACGATTATCGGCTGCCTTGGTTTGCTCTTCAATCACTAGCGGGACACCCACCGCACCACTGCGTACACAATACGCAACTGACCGAGATTACATTACAAAAGGAGTTATTACTTAGTGCAGGAGGCACGCTTAATCCTTAAACCGTTTATATCCGCTTCCGTGAGAAGTCAAAACATACCCGATTTAATACGGATGTACCAGACCATGCTGGTAATGATTTATGCGCCTTGGCGCGAGCATCTTTGTCTGGCGTGTGGCTCCACTTTTACCACGCACCGTTAGATTAGTTGCCCTCAACAGCGGCACTCAAAAAGTAAGTGTTCCCTTACTCAGAATCCATCTAAAAGCTTAGTTCAACTCGCATTTCGCTAACTCCCTAACGGGACACCCATCACAGCCCCCCCTTAACGGGACACCCACCATAGGACATTGCCACAGCACCCCCTTAACGGGACACCCACCATAGGACATTGCTAACTGGACACCCATCATAAGACGTTGGGGTTAAAACGTTGAATTCCAGCTTTTCGAATACTGAGAAGGTCAAGAACGGGCCTTACAATTGCTATTGTTGTAAAACTTCTGGCCTAATCCCTACCAATAGGCATGGGTTGATCTCACTTTAACAGGCCCGCCTAGCAGTAAATCTGCATGACAGGGTTTAGGAATTGCTGGTTATGGACATACAGAACACTCCGAGCACGACTAAAAAGGCATCGAGTGAACGCCAAGTTTGGCGCACTAAAAAAGCGGGGGCCATTAGTCACCTACAGCTTGTTAGCGAGCCTTTAACTGAGCTGGCGGACGACAAGATCCGTGTTGAGGTGCGGGCGGTCGGTCTTAACTTCGCAGATATCTTTGCCCTTACCGGGCTTTATTCAGCAACCCCAAAGGGCAGTTTTATTCCCGGGCTGGAGTTCGCTGGGGTAGTGGTGGCAAAGGGCGACGCCGTTGCATCGGCACTGCAAGTAGGTGATCGGGTTTACGGGTGTATTCGCTTTGGCGGTTACGCCAGTTGTGTGGATGTCGATCCGGCCCATTGCCGCGCGCTGTCAACAGATTGGAGTTTCGAGCAAAGTGCTGCGTTTCCCGTTCAAAGTTTAACGGCCTATTACGCGCTGCACCATTTGGCTGCGGTGCAGCCAGGGCAGCGCGTTCTGATTCATAGCGCGGCCGGCGGAGTGGGGCTACAAGCCATGGCGATGGTTCGGGCGCTGGGCGCTGAGCCCATAGGTACAGTGCGCAGCGAGTCCAAGCGTGATTTTCTAAAACACCTTGGCTATGAAAATGTGATGGTGCGCGAACCCGATTTTGCGAAACAACTCGCGCAACATTTGCAGGATCGCCCATTGCACGCCGTCTTAGATGGGATAGGTGGCGACGTGCAAAAGGCGTCTTTCAAACAACTGGCACCCATGGGTCGGCTGGTGGTTTTTGGCGCTGCGGAATTTACGCCGGGCAATCGCCCCAATTGGCTGACCTTGGCGTGGCGTTATATGCGCCGCCCACGCTACGACGTCATGGAAATGATTTCCAACAATACATCGGTGCTGGCATTTAATTTGATCTGGCTTTGGCAGGAGCAGGCGCTGTTTGAAAACCTGCTCAACGGTTGCGAAGCCTTGGCGTTGCCCGCGCCACACGTGGGCCACACCTTTCACTTCGATTGCGCCCACGATGCCATCGATTGTTTGCGCAGCGGCAATTCGGTGGGCAAGGTGATCTTGAGTCTATAGGGCACAGCGACGCGCCATTCTCCCAAAATTCCACTTGCGCGATGCTGTGGGTTCCCTTTCCACTGGATGGAGAAGCCAATGACGCGCCGCTTGACTGGGTTTTTGCTAGCAGCACCCTGCTTCCTGTTAATGCTCACCACCGCTCATTTGGGGCACTAACAGGACACCCGCAGCATCAACCAGCCAACAGCACTCTTCAAGAACCCACGACAGATATTCCCAACACAGAAACAGCGCGGTGACACTAGCTGGCGTTGTGTTCAATAAGTCTGCGATCACTAACATGTTGCGCAGCGTAAAACTGGCCTTTGGACTTGGGGATGAATAGCCTTAGCTAGCCCTATGGAATATTTAGAAGGGATTAGACGGTTTGTCTTCCCGGTCGCTAAGATTCACTCCGAAAAGTATTCCCCCATCCATTGATACAGCTGATCGGCGGTAAGCGCATTGAGTGCAATCTCTCGGTAGGCTTTTTCGGGGTCTCGGTCGCGTTTACCGAATTGGTAGCGCGCAACATCGGGCGTTGAATCGTGCAAAATGATTAAGATGCGTCTGTTTGACGTCAGGCAGTCAATAGTGATCACGTCGGCAGGTATGCCACTCGCCCGCATTTGCTGGTTAATCCCCACCACTGGGTTGATGGTTGTGAAATTCTGCTGAATACGCGCGTGCGCCTCAGATAGAAATTCGGAGATAGCATTCAACTGTGGGGTAACTGGAAATGTGTACTGGCTCATAAGGTATCTGCAGTTCGAGAACTATTCGCGACAATATACATGTGTTTAATGAAGTTGCTGAATCCCACCACACTAAATGGCTGGATCGCTCGAATCAACTTAACTTGCACGTCAACCCAAAGGGGGATTACCTACCCACTTGTTATTGCAGGAAACAGAGCAACCACTGCGACCTTGTTTGTTTTGCCAGCGCTTAGCAAAATATCGGTTCGACCCCGAAATAATCCTCTGAATATGACAATCTTTTGGTCTGGCGAATATAGGGGTGAGTCTGATGTATTCGGTGAAGGTTGCTGGAGTTGACCTCTAATAGCTAGAAGTTGCATTTTCTCCTGCTCAAGCTCTGCGAACCGAGAGTCACCGCTCCTTTGCAACCATGCATCCATGCAACCGCGAAATTAGAACATCCCTGTTCGTCTTCTCGGCAATACACTGGAAACCCTCTTGTTTAAGCATGTGCTTGCGGTGGTTTGATCAGAGACTCAGCCGGAATACCCAAGCCCTCATGCAGCCTCCAGATCATTTTTAGCGTGAGCGAGCGTTTGTAATTGAGAATCTCATAGACTCGGTTGCTTTTACCAATCATGGGCTCGAGGTCTTTCACTGTTAAACCTTTACGTTCCATCTCAAACTTGATGGCTTCAACAGGATCAGGCAGATCCATAGGGAAATGCTTGGCCTCATAAGCTTCGATAAGCGTGACCATTACATCCAGTTTTTCACCTTCTGGAGTGTCAGGGCCTGCCATCATCAGGCTTTCAATTTCTTTTAATGCCGCTCGGTAGTCGGCATCAGTTTTAATCGGTTTGATGTCCATTGTAATTCCTCTTGTTTCTACCTTTGGGGCAATTAAATAGTTTGTATGTCAATTTTTTCGTATTGCGCATGGATGCCGATGAACCGGATGTACACCACGCGATAGGCGTAGTTGGTCCACACGACTAGTCGGTACTTGTTGTCCGCAATATTGAAAACCGCACGCCCACCTTTGAGGATGCTGGCATTTCTGAAGTCCTGCTTAATATCTGCTGGTTCGCTCCAGTCAGCCGCTAGGGCATGTCGATACCAAGCAAGCGTAGGCTCTTTAGCACCCATGTACTCTGGGTGCTCTTCCCAGAAAGCTTTCAGTGTCGATAAGGCAATGATTCTCATAGAGCCAACCCTAGTCCCAATTTGGGACTTTTTCAACTACAACATACAGGAGAATCGATATGAATGAATATCAAGCACTTATGACGCAAAGAGAGCTATGTAATCGTTGACGTGCATCCCTGCACGTCAACCCAAGGGGGTTCTCCATACCCCCTTCTTCCAGCCAATAAAAAACCCCAGTCCCGAAAAGGACTGGGGTTTTGTATTGGTGGGGCGGGGGATTTCATTCGGGCCGTCCTTGGCCCTCACCCCTTTGGGGCGCCTTTGGCGTGCAAAGCGGCTGTCCTGC
>NZ_JACHXZ010000001.1:346899-693818 GCF_014192475.1 Simiduia aestuariiviva | reverse complement strand
CCTGCCGCTTTGTGAACCCAAGGGGGTTCTGCATACCCCCTTCTTCCAGCCAATAAAAAACCCCAGTCCCGAAAAGGACTGGGGTTTTGTATTGGTGGGGCGGGGGATTTCATTCGGGCCGCCCTTGGCCCTCACCCCTTTGGGGCGCCTTTGGCGTGCAAAGCGGCTGTCCTGCCGCTTTGTGAACCCAAGGGGGTTCTGCATACCCCCTTCTTCCAGCCAATAAAAAACCCCAGTCCCGAAAAGGACTGGGGTTTTGTATTGGTGGAGGCGGGGGGATTTGAACCCCCGTCCGACAGTACTCCGCCGTCAGCTCTACATGCTTAGTTCCACTATTTGATTTAACAGCTTACAGCCCAGTGGCCAAGACGTAAGTTGCGATCCTGATAAGTTTTAGCAGATCCACCCCAGGCAGGCTTCACAGCGATCCAGTTCTATATGACAGTCTTTAACGCGGTACTGGCACCTTGCTAAAGACCGCTAAGGGCGAACCCTTAGTTGGAGCTTCACAGACCGCTTACGCGGCTAGTTGGGCACCGTAGTTGTCGTCATTGGCAACTAATAGTTTGCAGCTTTGGATTTACGTGATTGGCTACCCTCACGACATGCACATCGGGTTTTGTTACCGCCGTCGAATCCTAATCGCCCCCTTTCTTCGTGTATTGGCGTGATATTGCGTTGCCCTGCGGTCACTAAACTGCTCACGTACCTATGTACGCTCCGCTTTTAGTGCCTTGGGCGCCTTATCTCACACCACTACACTTTGAAACTTTTCTTCGTACAATGGCGTGATATTGCGTTGCCCTGAGGTCACTAAACTGCTCACCAAAATGACGGGATCATTTTGGGAGTGCGGAGCACCCCGAAGGGTTGGATACAGGAAGTAGACAATCACTTACCTATGTACGCTCGGCAATTGCTCCTGCATTGCTCTAATCAGCTACGTCCTGTAGCGATTCGCTTTTAGTGCCTTGGGCGCCTTATCTCACACCACTACACTTTGAAATTTTTTCTTTATAGAGAAGCCTAATGCGGCGTTGCTCTGCGGATTCAAAGTGCTCATGTACATATGTACACTCCGCGCTTTTCACCTTGAGTGCCTTGCCTTAGCCCCCCCTATTTCGAAATTTTTCTGCGTGAATCTCTACTTCTATTAGGAAAAATTCACTCAAAAATTCTGGGGTAACGGATAAGCCGTTACGGCTAGAACACCGGCGGCGCTGGGCCGTCGGGTGGGAGATTATAGGAAATCCCTAGGTTTATATCTATGGGCAATATGAGGTGACTTCAAGGTCTAGCGGGTAATATCCGCCCGCGGCAGGCAAAGGTAGGGGTGCTGAGCTAAACTTCTGGGACTTTGTCTGGGTCTAAATTTATGCACCTACTGTATGTGCTGCTAGCCGCTGGAGCCTACTATATTGCGGGCCGTTTGGGGTTGATGCTCGCCATTCCACCGGGATTTGCCTCAGCTATATGGCCCGCCGCCGGCATTGCGCTAGCCTGTGTGATGCTATTGCCACGCACTGCGGCACTTCTCGGCATAGCGCTGGGCTCTTTTTGTTTGAATTTGGGTGTGATCAGCAATGGGTTTACAGCGCTAAGCTGGGGCCTCTTGCCCCTGCCCGCAATGATTTGCGTTGGCGCCGCCACTCAGGCCGGCGTGGCCCACTGGCTTTATCGGCGCTTTTTAGGAGAAGTGTTTTGTATCGACACCCCCCGCAACATTGGCTATTTTTTACTCTTGGTCAGCCCACTGGGGTGTGTGATAGGCGCCTCCTTTGGGAGCTCTGCGCTGCTAGCCAATGGCCTCATTAACGCTGGCAATCTGCCATTTACGTGGTTTACCTGGTGGGCGGGCGACACCATTGGCACCATGCTCTTCGCCCCCCTGCTGCTCACTCTGCTTTCGCAAGACAAGAACCTTTCAACGGCTCGACGCTTCAGCATTGCGCTGCCGACAATTTCGATTTTCATGGCCATTGTGTTGGTATTTATGTGGTCTGCGGAGAACCGCAAGCTGCAAATAGAGCAACAACTTAAACTTGAAAGTGCCGACATATTTCAAGCCGCTGAAGAGCGCCTTGGGGTAGCTCAGAATCTGTTGAAGGCCTATGAGGCTGTCATCATTGGATCTGAATCAATTAGCGCCGACCGATTCAATGCCGCCTCTTCCATCTTACTCGCCGAAGACGACCTGATTACTGCGGTAGGATGGATACCTGTGCTGAGCAATTCTGATCGCCCGGAATTTGAACGACAGATGCAGCAGCAGTTAGGTGATGCCTTTCGCCTTACTGAGATTGGCAGCGGTGGCGAGCTCGTAACCGCAGAGCAGCGGTCACGCTACTACCCTGTACAATACATTTACCCGCAGCAAGGAAATGAGCGGGCCGTAGGTCTGAATTTAGGCGCCAATGCCTCGCGACTTCGCGCACTTGAAAATGCCCATGCTTTGCGGCGACCCGTGGCGACCCAGCCATTGCAGTTAGTACAAGCCACCGAAACGTCGATGTCTGTTATCTTATATCGACCGATTTACCACCATGTCGCCAGCCAAACCGCCAATGCAAACACAACCTTATATACACCCACCAGATTACTTGGCTTTATTAGCGGCGTGTTTACGTTCAATAGGCTTTTTACAGACCTAATTGACAAAGCCAAAGTGAAGAACTTTAACTTTTCACTGATGGACGTCACAGATCGAAACCAATCAATAGACTTAATAAACAACAAGGCCACCGCTTCCCGCGGATACTCAAGCATCGTTTACACTGCAAAATTTGGCGAGCGAACCTTAGCCTTTACATTTTCGCCGGATGAAAACTTCGCTTTGATTTCAAAAGATTGGAGTAGCTGGAATATTTTGACGTTTGGGTTTTTACTGGCGGCGCTCATTCAAGGGTTCATCCTGCTCATCACTGGTCACACGGCCTCTGTTCAAGAAGAAGTCAAGCTAAAAACCAGTGAACTGCAAAAAGCAAAAGAACAGGCGGAATTCGCCAACAAAGCAAAAACAAACTTTTTGGCCAATATGAGCCACGAGCTGCGAACGCCCCTGCACGCGGTCACAGGATTAATATCTTTATGCATGAAAACAACCACTACCCCAGAACAAACTCACTACTTAACCAAGGCTAAAACTGCCGCAAGCGCGCTAATGGATTTGATCAATCAAACGCTAGACTACTCCAAAATCGAGTCCGGACAATTCGCTCTAGACAAGCATCCGTTTAATTTGCGCGAATCCCTGAAAAGAATACACGCGATCTTTTCAACTGAAGCACAGGCTAAAAACATAGATTTTATCTTCGACCTGCCAGAGCGCGCACCAGAGCGGTTTATTGGCGACGGATTAAGAGTGGAACAAATACTTCTAAATATCTGCGGCAACGCAATCAAGTTCACCTCGCGCGGCCAGGTCAAACTCAGCTTATCCATTTCCGACCTAGACCAAACGGGCAGCACGGCCGACTTGACATTTACCGTACAAGACACAGGCATTGGCATAGATAAGGCTGAGATTCATACACTTTTCAACGCCTTCCACCAAGCCGATGTAAGCACCACTCGAAAATTTGGTGGGACCGGACTAGGACTCAGCATATGTAAGAAATTGGCGGAGTCTATGGGAGGCTCCATAGAAATAGAGAGTGAACTGTGCGTAGGAACCCAAGTCACCGTACGTCTGACATTGGCCGTGGAAAATCCAGACGCCAGCATCAGTCTTGAACATATCGACCAACAGCCACAAGCCACCACTACAGAAGTGGTTCCAGACGACTACACGCAACTTTTGCGAGGAAAGAACGTATTGATCGTAGAAGATATTCCAATAAATCAGGAAATTGCACGGTTTATGATGGAAGATTTTGGCGCGACAGTAACACTGGCCAACAACGGCGTTGAAGCCCTTGAAATTATTAAAAACACACCGGCATTCGACCTAGTACTTATGGATATCCAAATGCCAGAAATGGATGGAATTGAAGCCACTCGACAGATTCGTGCACAGGAGTCGCACAGCAATCTACCCATCATCGCCATGACCGCGAACGCCGTCAAGAACGATGTCGACGCCAGCCTAAGCGCCGGCATGAACGCCCATGTAGCCAAACCCATTGACGAAGTGGATCTAATCGAAAAGATTCGAAAATGCTTAACTGAGACTAAGCAAGCAATAACGTGAATAGTAAAATTCTGAAACTACTTGGCCGTTAATGCCTGCAGATGATCACTGTAGATTGCTTCGTATCGGCCACTCTCGCGCACCTTCTTTAGCGCAGCGTTAAATGTTTGGCAAAGCGCAGCGTCCTTGAACCCCATACGCGACTCAATTTTTGGAAAGATGTCATGAACAACCACTTCACTCAAAGAATGTGCACGCTGCTCAAGCTTCTTTTTTGCATTTAGGAAAATAAACAAGTCACCCACACTGACTTGGTAACGCAGACTAAATAATATTTTAGCTTGTAGCTCTGGCTTGCCCACTTCCTGATAATGTTTGTCATCGATCAATTGCGAAAACTCGCTCCCAAAAAAGTTCCGAGCTCCCTCAAATGTCACAATACTTTTACCTTTCAGTGCTGACACCGTCGAAATCGATATGGCGTCTTCCGCCAATGTAATCGCCACGTCCCGAAACCGAAATACAGGGTCGCTCCTACATGTATCTATGTCGGCAGAATCAAAAAGGTTAGCTACGGCATCCAGTCGACCCGCATTATAGTTGGCCAGCAGCGAGTTATTACTGTGTCCAAATACAAAAGCAGGTTCGGCGTTAGGAATCTCAGAAAATATCTCACGAATAAGATCGGCAAAAATTCCGGATTGATTGCGCTCAACAAAATAGGGTTCGAAATTCCCCATACCAATGGTCACTTTTCGAACATGTTCACCATCGTCCGCCACGCGCTCTGCAGCAGATTGAGATGCGTATAGACATGCTGCCAACACGCATGCTGCAACGTTAAACGATGAAACGACCTTGTTCACAGCCACCATTCCTATGAAAACAATCACCTAGCAGCAAATATAGTCTAATTTCTGAGCTGTCATTGCCATAATGGCAATGATATCTGCTAGCATTGCTGCCTTATTCGGACACACTGTCACCATGGATATCCAACTCGGCAAACGCCTCCAGCTCCTCGCCCGCATTATTCATAGCCAACACTCACGCACTCCCTACGATCAAGTGTGGGATTGCTGCTGTGATCACGGCTTACTGGGGCGCTACTTGCTCACCCGAGAAATCGGCAAGCAGGTTCATTTCGTCGATCGCGTGGCCGACATCATGGCCCTACTCCCACCGTTGCTAACCCACATCGACAGCAGCCGCTATCAACTGCTAACGCAAGACGCTGCCACACTCCGCCTGAAATCCGGCCCGCGACATGCTGTCATCATCGCAGGCATAGGCGGCGAATTGGCCACCAGCATGCTGGACGCCATCGTCACCAACAATCCAGACGCCACTGTTGATTTTCTGCTGTGCCCCAACAATTCGATTTTCGATCTGCGAGACTATTTAGCGGGCGGCCCTTTTACACTGCTACACGAGCAGCTAATAAAAGAGCGGAAATGGTTTTATGAAGCAATATTGGTCAGGAAAGGCAGTGAAGGTAAGCAGGTCTCGGTGACGGGCGAATTCTGGGAGAAAAATAATAGGGATCATGCAGAATATATGCAGCGGCTGATGGGCCACTGCAACTCATTGCTGCATTCTTCAGATAAGGAATTGGCCAGAGAAAGAATTGAGCGTTATTCAGCGTTTACAGAATGACATTAAAAACTCCAACTAATTTAGGGCTGAAAATAAATACAAGGGTATTCTTGAGCGCGCCTGTAATAACTCCCTAAGCGCCTAGAATCGCGTACTTCCCCTCAAACTCCACCGCCAGCCGACCACTGCATTCTATGGTGGCGCTCAGCCAGATACTGGCTTTGCCGTTGCTATTGAAGGCGTCAAATAAGGCGTTTAGTTGGTCCGGCGATGGCGCTTGGCAGATGGCACGGATATCACCTTGCACCGGGGCTTTGTATTTTATTTTGCCCTCGGCGACCACTTGATTGCATTTCACGCCGCGCGCTTGTGTCTGCAGGTAGATCATGCCCCAGCAGGCCATAACCGCCGCATTGTAGAGGCTGCCGCCAAAGGCGGTGGATTTATCATTGATGTTCGGCGCCAGTGGCGCCTTCAGTACCAGCGTCTGGCCGTCGTAGTGGTCCAACCGCAACCCCATGAAGCCGGTTAACGGCAGGTGCTCGTCAAAAAAAGCGTTGAGTTTGTGGGCGACATCGGTAGGCGGCAGCATAGAAATTCCTGTGATAAATTTCCGCTATTGTAAATAAATCTGCCGCCACCCACATCACACACCTATCGCCAATCGCTCGGCAGCGGGATCTTTCAGCCAGTTGAATACGGCTCCCAGCCACAGCAGTGCTGCACAGATCAGACACAGGACAAAGCCGTAGTTGATATGGCCCAGCCAATCCCCCAGAACACCCATCAGAAGCGGACCGAGTGCAGCGGCTACTGCCGTGAAAAACAAGATCAAGCCAGCCACTGCCCCGTGCTCACAGACCGGAAAGCAACTGATACCCTTGGAGTTCAACGTTGGGTAGACGATCGACATAAACAGCCCAGACAATGGCAGTAGCCAAAGCGCCACGTCCACGCCCAGCGCAACACTTAACATGTAACAAACCAGAATCCCGCCAGTAAACAGCACCAGCGCCAGCTTCCAATCCAGGATCATCAGGATCCAAGCGCCAAGGAATCGTCCGGCGGCGCGAAACACGAAGAATATCGACAACGCATAAGCCGCCAGCTCAGTCCAGTCGCCCTGGTAGTCCAACAACAGCGTTGGCATCCACACATAGATTGCCGCCTCAACCACCACATACAAAGCAATACCAGCAGAAAAAAACAAAGCATAAGGATCGCGCATCTTGGCGAAGGCCGCCGTCCACTTTACGGGGCGCTGCGGCTGTACATGCCTGGGATAGCGGGTGCGCGAAGCGAGCATGAGCAGCAGCACTGCACATATCCCGGCCAACAGATATACATAGGTCCAGTCGACGCCGCGACTCAGCAAATAAGTGACCAGGGTCGGGCCCAGAATTGCTCCCACGCCAAAAAAGCCCTCCACCAGATTCATGGTGGAAGTGTGCTCCCGACAATCCACCGATATGTCTCCCACCAAAGCCAACGCCGCCGTCTTAAACACACCAATGGCCACGCCAGATACCAGCAGCAGGCAAAGAAAATAGATAAAGCCGCTACCCAGCACAAACAGAAAGCAGGCCACGGAAAATAAGCCCAAACCAAGCAAGATAGCCAGTTTGCGCCCCAACCGGTCTGCCAGAAACCCAAGGCAAATGCCACTCAGGGCAATCGCGATCATAGTGCCGTAATGGAAGGTGGCCGCTTGGGTAAGGCTCAGGTCAAACTGCCGGATTACCTCGGGAATGATGACTCCGACGGCGTCCGTAGTCATCGCAAAAATGAAGAACATCATGTAAGTCAACAGCTTGATTGACCGGAAGTCGGGCCTAGCGGCAGCAGGTTTCATGGAAAGCTCTCACAGTGGTTTATGGTTATTTTTTGAATTGTATGCACAAAAATTACCCATTGCAACCGGTTGCAAAGTATGCTGCAATCGGTTGCAACAACTATGCGCTCTATAGAGCCTACGAATACCATCAACAACAATAATCGGAGAGCAACGCCATGATGAAGCCTACCCCTTCATTTTCCCCCCGTCCCCTCGCCCTGCTGATCGCGGGCCTGTCGCTGGTCTGTTCAGCGCCAGTCCTGGCGGAAACACTGGCTCTGGAAGAGGTGGTGGTCACAGCCATCCCCGGCGCAAAATCCAAAATGGACGCCTCGGCCTCGATCACCACAGTCAGCAATGAACGGATCGACAACACCGTCCCCCGCTCCACCACGGAAATATTCCGTTCGATCCCCGGCATCCGCTCGGAGTCCTCCGCGGGAGAAAGCAATACCAACATTTCCGTACGCGGTATTCCGGTGGCGTCGGGCGGCGGTAAATTCCTGCAGCTGCACGAAGATGGGCTGCCGGCACTGCAGTTCGGCGACATCATCGTCGGCAACGCCGACAACTTCATCAGCTACGACTGGAGCGTTGATCGCATCGAGGCGCTGAAGGGCTCAACCGCCGCCACGATGGCGAGTAACTCGCCCGCCGGGGTGATCAACTTTGTCAGCAAGACCGGCGAGGAAGAAGGTGGCTCCATCGGCCTGAGCGCCGGGCTGGACTACGACAGCACCCGCTTGGATTTTGAGTACGGCTTGCCGGTGGGCGACTGGGCTTTCCACGTGGGCGGCTACTACCGTCAGGGTGAAGGCGTGCGCGAAACCGGTTTCAACGGCAATGATGGTGGCCAGATCAAGCTCAGCGTGCGACGTGGCTTCGAGCGCGGACATGCTCGAGTCTACGTCAAAATGCTCGACGACCAGACCAGCACCTACCTGCCGATGCCCATGCTTGCCAGCAGCGACAGCGTGCCCGGCTTCGACGCGCTGACCGGCTCCAACCTGCCGGCCGAAATGCTGCGTGTACGCACCGGCGATGGCGGCACGGGCATCCGCAACGCCAGCATCGGCAACGGCAGCAAGGTGAGCTCCCACGTGATTGGCGGCGAATTTGAGGTGGACTTTACCGACAGCCTGACGCTGAAAGAAAAAATCCGGGTGGCGCAGAACAGCGGTAATTTCTTTGGCGCCTTTACCGCAGCACTGGGCAGCGCAGAGAACCCATCCGGCATCTCCGGCGTGCTTACTGATGCCGACGGCCTCGCCTACGCCAGCGGCGCCAATGCCGGCCAGTTACTGACGGCGTCTGAATTGGCCAACCTCAATGGCAATGGCCTGATCCAGAATATCCGCAGCTTCGACAATGACATCAAAAGCCTGAATAACTTCACCAACGATATCAGCCTGACCAAGCGATTCGAGAACATGGAAATTACCGGTGGCTACTACACCGCCAGCCAGGATGTGGATGTGAACTGGTACTGGCAAACCTACCTGGCCGACGTGTCGGACGATGTGCGCCTGCTGGATGCCTATGAAGGCAATAACGCGCTTACCACCGGCGGACTGGTGGCCTACGGCGCGCCCGACTGGGGCTACTGCTGCTACCGCGACACAGAACTGTCTACCCAGGTTGACGCGGTCTATCTGGCTGTCAGTGCCGACGTCACCGACACCCTCATCCTGAGTGCCAGTGTGCGCTACGACGATGGCGAAGGTGTGGGACACTATGCATTTGGCGAAAATGCCGCCATTGATTTCAACAACGATGGCAACATCAGCCTGGCTGAAAGCCACGCCCAGGTCATCACCCAGGCCGCCATTGCCGGCTCGCAATACCGCTATGACTGGGCCTACACCTCCTATGCACTGGGGGCCAACTGGCTGCTGAACGACAACACCGCACTGTTTGCCAACATCAGTGAGGGTGGCCGCGCAAACGCCGACCGGCTGGGTGACGGCGGCTTTATTACCAACGGCCGGGTAGTGGATGGCGCGGTGGAAAACATGGTGCGCCAATATGAGTTTGGTGTGAAAAATGAGGGCGATGTTTTCGGGATTTTTGCCACCGCCTTCTACGTGGAAACCGACGATGTGAACTCCGAAGGCACCAGCGGCGCCACCAATACCGCGCGGGTACGTGAATATGAATCCACCGGAGTGGAACTGGAGGCGATCGCCAACTTCGACAAGCTGTCACTGTTTGGCACACTCACCTGGACCGACGCCGAAATCAGTGCGTCCAATGACGCCAGCCTGATCGGCAACAAGCCACGCCGACAGGCCGATCTGGTCTACTCGGCTAACGCCACCTACTTCTGGCAGGGTCACTCAATGGGCGTCAACCTGATTGGTACCGCGGATTCCTACGCCCAAGACGCCAACGACTACAAGCTCGATGGCTACGCCTACCTTAACGCGTTCATTCGCTATCAACTCGCCGAGGGCGTTACCGCCACGCTGTCCGTGAACAACCTCACCGATGCAGTGGGCATGACCGAGGCGGAAGAAAACACACCGGTCGCCATCAATGGCACAGACTATGTCCGCGGTCGCTCCATTGCGGGCCGCTCGACCAACCTGTCACTGAAATACGAGTTCTGAAAACAATCCTAGTTTGCCGGGTCTGCGACCCGGCTTTTTTGGAGCCCCAAATGCAGCGCCCACTAATTGCCGCCATTGAAGCGGGAGGCACGAAATTCAATCTTACGGTGGGATACTCACACGACCAGCCGTTAGAGAAGATCCGCTTCAGCACCACCCATCCGGAGCAAACTTTTCAACGCTGCCAGGCATTTCTCGCGGAGGCTGCCGATCGCCACGGTCCGCCGGCGGGCATTGGCATCGCCAGCTTCGGCCCAATCGATATCCGGCCCGACAGCCCGAGCTATGGAACCTTTATGGATACCCCCAAACCGGGTTGGACCGGTGTGGATTTCCGAGCTGCGCTGGCGCAATTTCGCTGCCCGGTGGTGATTGACACAGACGTCAACGCCGCCGCGCTGGCGGAGTACCGGGCGCGAGCCATGCATGGTAAAAGCCTCGCCTACATCACGCTCGGTACCGGCCTGGGCGTGGGACTCTGTAACGATGGCAGCAGTCTCCATTCCCACCTGCACCCGGAGCTCGGGCACCTGCACAGCGAAGCCTTGGCAGGCGAACCCTCGGGCACTTGCCCGTTCCACCCACGCTGCATCGAAGGGTTGATCTGCGGCCCGGCGCTAGCCAAGCGCTGGGATATCCGACCTGAGCAGGCGCCCGACGACCACCCATTGTGGGACAACCTCGCCCACCACCTGGCTACTCTGTGCCGAACAGTTACCCTGGCCTATTCACCCCACAGCATCGTGCTGGGGGGCGGCGTCATGCAGCGGCCGGGGCTATTCCAGCGACTGAACGCAGCCTTCTCCTCCCAGATCGGCAACTATCTGGCGCACCAGCTGTTCCCCCAAGGCATCGACCAATTTATTGAGCCGCCATCGTATGCCGATGCCGGCCTGGTGGGCGCGTTTTATCTGGCACACGCACGCATAGCAGGGCACGAAGTATGATTCCCGAACCCGAAAAACAAACTTTCCGTGCCGGTATTGCGCACCCAGCGCTGTACCTCTGGGACGCCTGGTCCACCCGTTCCGGCGACACGACCCACCTCTATTGCCTGGCGGTAAGTCGCCAGCTCCCTGATGGCACTGCGCTCGAAGCGAACCAGCGTAATCACCAACCTTTCCACATCCGTCACTTCAGTTCACAGGACGGTGGCGCAAGCTGGCGCGATCTAGGCGTTTTTCAGCGCCACGGACAGGCCCGAGACCGGCATGATGAGCGTACTATCTGGAGCGGCTCGGTGATGCAACTTACGGATGGCCGCTGGCTGTTTGGCTATACCGGGATACGCGACCGCGGACCAGACCGCCTGTTCGTGCAGAATCTGGCCTGCGTTCTGGCGCAGGATTCAGTTCGCCCCACCGACGGCAGCCAACAACTGTTGTTGTGCCCTGAGCGCGACCGGGACTACATCGAGTCGGCGGGATACTACCTAGGTGACGCAGGCGAGCTGGGCAGCAATCAGGGTGAAGCCGGCGGGCCCATTCTCGCGTGGCGCGACCCGTTCATGTTTTACGACCTGCAGGGCGAGTTGATGATGGTATGGGCGGCAAAAAATACTGCCCGGCAGAATGCCATGGGACTGGCGCGCCTGACGCTCGACGGCGACGCACTTTCCGTCGCAGAACTCTATCCGCCGGTGCAGATGCCCGACAGCGACGAATACAGCCAACTTGAGGTGCCAAAAATCTATCCCGACAGCACCCGCAATCGGTACCTATTGGTTATTGCAGCCTCCACCCGTCAATCCGAGCAACAACCCGACGAGGAGGTGGAAAAAACCATGCGGATTTACTGCGGCAACGCACTGCGCGGCCCCTGGCATAAGGGCGCGCGCACGACCAGCGTCCTCGGCAATACCCAACACCTGTTTGGCATGACCGTGCTGGCTGCCGATTGGCAACAGCAGCGCCTATGCTGCATTGCGCCCACCACTGAGCGCGCGGACAAACCGCTGACCTTCGCGCCCCGGTTTGAGGTAGATATTACTGACCTGGGTGGGGAAAACCCGCTGCGAGCAAGGGCACTGTGAACTAACTGGAACCGCGCACTATGACGCCCGGGTTCAGGCTGACGAACTCGGGCGTGTGACCTGCCAGTGCCTCCAGCAGGTTATCCACCAGAACCTTGCCACCCAATGAAAGGTTCTGGTGCACTGTGGTCAGCGGCGGATTGTAGTAGGCAGCAAGGCTTATGTCGTCGTAACCCACTACCGATACCTGGCCCGGCACCTGCAGACCATTTTCCTTGAGCGCAAGGATCGCCGACATCGCAAGTACATCGCTCACTGCAAAAACACCATCGAACGCGATGCCCGAATCTATCAGGTGGCACATGGCACTATAGCCATCGGCTTCACCATAGCAACCATCAATAACCAGCTCGGACTCAACTGCTATACCCGCCACGTCCAGCGCATCACAATAGCCTTGATAGCGCTGCAACACTTCTGGTAACGACTTGTATCCGAGAAATACGATGCGCTGGCGTTGGCGTGATAAGAGATGTTCTGTTGCTCTGCGCCCGCCAAGTACATTGTCGCTGCCCACCACCGGGTAGTTCTGATTCTCACTGATTTTCGCTCCCCACACCGAAATCGCCTTGAAGTGCTCGGCAATGCGGTCGATGGTGTCGTGGTGCGAGCCCTGACCAATAAGGATCACGCCATCGGCCGAACGCTTATCAATAAACTCCTCAATCCACTCGCCCTCCTGAGGAGAGATACGCGACAGCAACAGCTGATGGCCGTGTTCGTCCACCGCCTCGGCGATTGCCGCGAGCAATTCCAGAAAGAAGGGGTCTGAGAGTTTAAAGTCCACATCACTGGCACTGGGCAACAGCACAGCAAACGTGAGTGATTCTTTTAACCGGAAGTTGCGAGCGGCGGTATTAAGCCTGTAGTTCTGCTCGCGGGCGATACGCATTACCAGGTCGCGGGTCTGCTGATTGACCAAGGTGGATCCGGACAATGCGCGCGACACAGTGGACTTGGACACACCGGCCAAGCGCGCGATGTCAGACATCTGCGGGTACTGTTGCTTGGGTTTATCAGCCACCGAGGGTTTCCTGCCTGTTGGTCCATCAATGCCGGGGGGGGTCCCGGCGCCTGGCAAGTGTGCCACAAGCGATGAATCGATACCAAGCGGGCCGGACTACAGCAAATCGAGAATTGTTTTCGCCGCATTATAGGGCGTCACGCGATTGTCGATGACGCCGGCCTGCAGTTCCGTCATCTTGTGTTTAATCGCGGGGTTTTCGGTGAGTCTGCGCTCCAGCATTTGATGGATCAGTTTTTTCATCCACTCGGCGTTTTGACGGGCGCGCTTGCCGTGGAAGGCACCGTGTTCATCGGCTTGCACTTTATAGTCCTCGATCATGGTCCACACTTGATCGATACCGGATTTATTGAGGGCCGAACAGGTTTCCACGCGCGGCGTCCAAAAGGCGCCGTGCCGAATGAGGTGAAACGCACTTTGGTAGTGTTGTTGTGTGCGCGTGGCCAGGTTCAAACTTTCGCCATCGGCCTTGTTGATTACCAGCGCATCGGCCAGTTCCATTATGCCGCGCTTAATGCCCTGCAATTCATCGCCGGCATTGGGCAGCATCAACACCAAAAAGAAATCCACCATAGCGGCCACTTCGTATTCGGATTGGCCCACTCCGACGGTTTCCACCAGGATCACATCGTAGCCCGCCGCCTCACAGAGCAACATGGTTTCGCGGGTCTTTTGTGCAACGCCGCCCAATGCGCCTTCCGAGGGCGAGGGGCGAATAAACGCATTGGCTTCGCGCGAGAGTTCTTCCATGCGCGTCTTGTCGCCCAGAATACTGCCTCCGCGCACTGGTGACGATGGATCAACGGCTAGCACCGCCACCTTTTTACCCAGCGCAATAAGGTGCTTGCCGAAGGCCTCAATAAAGGTGGACTTGCCCACGCCCGGAATACCGCTGATCCCGATGCGGATGCTCTTGCCTGAATCTGGCAGCACCGCCTCTAGCAATTGCTGCGCTTGATCGCGATGGCTATCGAGCTTGCTTTCCACCAGCGTAATGGCTTTCGCCAATGCACGCCGGTTGCCGGCTTTTAATAACGCAATGTCGATCATAGAATCACAAACTCAAATGGCCACATAAAGTAGAGTGCGACGCGCTTATGCGCGCGCCGCTTTAATGGCCTCTAGTACTTGGCGTGCAGATACGGGAATTTTAGTCCCGGGCCCAAAAATGCCTTTAACGCCCGCCTGCTCTAAAAACCCGTAATCCTGCTTTGGAATCACACCGCCTGCCACCACGATGATGTCATCGGCGCCCTGCTTCTTCAGCTCGGCAATCAATTCAGGAATGAGCGTTTTATGGCCCGCGGCCTGCGAGGACACACCCACAACGTGTACATCGTTTTCCACCGCTTGACGAGCCACCTCTTCGGGGGTAGAAAACATGGGTGATAAATCAATATCAAAGCCCACATCGGCAAACGCTGTCGCAATGACTTTAGCGCCTCGATCGTGGCCGTCTTGGCCCATCTTGCACACCAGCATACGCGGGCGGCGCCCTTCACTCGCTTCAAAGCGTTCGATATCGGCTTTAATAGCGGTCCATTCAGGGTCGTTTTCGTAGGATGCGCCATACACGCCTGATATGGTGCGAGCTTGCGCGTTATAGCGCCCAAATACCTCTTCCATAGCGTCAGATATCTCCCCGACAGTGGCGCGCAATCGCGCGGCCTTGACGGACAAGTCTAACAGATTGCCTTGGCCGGTCTTCGCCGCAGCGGTAATGTCAGCCAGCGCTTGGGCAACGGCGGCGTTATTGCGACTGGCACGCACTTCGTTGATGCGCTTAATTTGCGAATCGCGCACCGCTACGTTATCGACTTCAAGAATCTCCAGATCGTCTTCTTGATCGAGCACATATTTATTCACGCCCACGATCACATCTTCACCGCGATCAATGCGCGCTTGTTTTTTAGCTGCCGACTCTTCAATGCGCAATTTCGGCAAGCCGGCCTCAATGGCTTTCGCCATGCCACCGTTTTCTTCAATTTCTTCGATCAGCTCCCACGCTTTGTCGGCAATTTCTTGCGTGAGCGTTTCCATCATGTAGGAACCGCCCCAGGGGTCTACCACCTGCGTGATGCCCGTCTCTTCCTGAATAATAATTTGCGTGTTGCGGGCAATGCGCGCCGAGAATTCGGTGGGCAGGGCCACAGCTTCATCGAGCGCATTGGTATGCAGCGACTGAGTGCCGCCAAACACCGCGGCCATGGCTTCAATAGTGGTGCGGATGACGTTGTTGTAAGGGTCTTGCTCAGTGAGCGACCAGCCCGATGTTTGGCTGTGGGTGCGCAGCATGGAAGACTTTGGATTTTGCGGTTTAAACTCCTCCATAATTTTGTGCCACAACAACCGGCCCGCGCGCAGCTTGGCAATCTCCATGTAAAAATTCATGGAAATTCCCCAGAAGAATGACAGCCGCGGTGCAAAGGCGTCCACATCGAGACCTGCGGCCAGTGCCGTGCGCACATACTCACGACCATCGGAAAGCGTATAGGCCAGTTCCAGTGCCGCGTCGGCACCGGCCTCTTGAATGTGGTAGCCGGAAATGGAAATAGAATTGAATTTCGGCATGTGTTGGCTGGTGTAGCCAATAATGTCGCCGATAATTTTCATGGATGGCGCAGGCGGATAAATATAGGTATTGCGCACCATGAATTCTTTTAAGATATCGTTCTGAATGGTGCCCGCCAATTTATCTTGTGTTACGCCCTGCTCTTCCGCAGCAACGATGTAATTGGCCAGGATGGGTAGCACCGCGCCGTTCATGGTCATAGACACGGACACTTTATCCAACGGAATACCGTCAAATAAAATTTTCATGTCTTCCACGGAATCAATAGCCACTCCCGCCTTACCCACGTCGCCGGATACGCGCGGATGGTCGGAGTCGTAGCCGCGGTGAGTCGCCAAATCAAAAGCCACCGACACGCCCTGCGCCCCGGCTTTTAGATTTTTGCGATAGAACGCATTGGACTCTTCCGCCGTAGAAAAGCCCGCGTACTGGCGAATTGTCCAAGGGCGGCCCGCATACATGGTGGCCTGTGGACCGCGCACATAGGGTGCGAATCCGGGCAAGGTATCGGCGTTGGGCAATTTATCCAAATCTGCACGCGTGTAGAGCGTTTTAATGTGGATGCCTTCGGGCGTGTGCCACACCATTTCCTCAGGCGTGAGCCCCTTCATCTGCTTGGTGGCCAGCGCTTCCCATTCGGCCAAGGTGTATTTTTTCTCTGTCATGTTTGCCTCATTGCCCACAAATTTGCGGGCTGAATTCTGCTTAAATCGTACATAGTCAATGCGGGTACCCCACGTAATAGGGTGATTACTCAACCCCGCCGTCAGTGCTCGCCCATGGGTTGGCTTAACTCTATAAGCACACCGTCGCAACTTTTAGGGTGAATGAAGATCACTTTGCAGTTGTGCGCCCCAAGCGAGGGCTGCTCAGACAAAAACTGGTAACCTTTTTCTTTAAGCCGGGCGACGTCTGCCTCAATATCATCGGTACGAAAACACAGGTGATGCAAACCACCGCCACGCTTTTCCAAATAGCCCGCGATCGGACCCTCGCCATTGAGTGGATGTACCAATTCAATTTGCGTGGGCGGGAGCGGAAAAAATGCCGTACTGGTTTTGGCGGTGGCCACGTCTTCGCGACCGTTGTAGTTTAAACCAAAGTCCTCCATAAACCGCTTGATCGCCTTTTCCAAATCGGGCACGGCAATGGCAATGTGATCGAGTGCAGTGATCATTAGCTACCCCTTAATGCTCGCCAGAAACACATCCGTCCGCTCTCGGCGGCGCGCGGTAATCGTTTCGGGCGATTCAAATTCAATTTTTTCAGCCGGCGTAATCTTAAACAGCGGCTGTCCTTTCTTAATGATGGCGCCATCATCGGGCACGAGAATTTCATCAATGGTGCCCGCAAAGGGTGCGTTCACCTTATTGAACATTTTCATCACTTCCACGATGTAAAGCGGATCACCGGCGTTAAACTCACTGCCCACAGTGACAAAGGGCGGGCGATCTGGCGCTTCACGGGCGTAGAACATACCGCCACTGGCCGCCAAGATTTCGTCTGACTTGGCCTGCGGCGGGGGCACTAACACCTTCGCCATCGCCGATTGCAGCGCGGTCTCGGTTAACCGGTCGGGAATGGTAATCGTCAGATCTTCATTCACACACAGATCGAAAAAGTCCGTTTCACAGGCGAGGAACATGGGCAGCGCGAGTATATCCATGCCCGCTTGATAACCGCGGTGCGCTGCCTGAATGTGGGCCCAAGTTTCAGCGCTAAAATCTGACGGGGCGTCACCCTGTAACAGGGTATCTAGCGCGCGATAATCGCGTTCGCCCAAGGTATCTTCCAACTGGCTGTAGAACGCTAAAGCCTGCGTCAGAATTTCGTGATCGTGATCCCAAATCATATTTGCCGCTGGCCGGCCCGCGCGATAATCCATATTGAGGAATGTGTAGGTATCGGCCAATAGCTGCACCGGATTGATCTGCCAAACTACGCGCTGATCTTGCAATAGTGCGTGGCATTTATGAACGGAAACCCAACCGGCCAATATGTGGGGCGACTCCAACAACATGGCAATGGGGCGGGTAATCAGCAATTGCTTGCGGGCTAATACCGATTGCAATTCAGCTTGCTGCGCCGTCGGCGCGTCTGCCACTGCGTGCGCACAAAGCTGTTGATAGGCATAGGGCAGGTCTTGATTGTTCGCCGCCTGTTTCAACAAACCCACGGCCGTTAAATAGGGCACGATAAACCGCGTGGTGGGACGCGCATTGATATTGTTGCCCAAAAACCAATTGACCAATCCGTAGTGAAACTCGAGATTGGTGGCCAAATCCTTGCCGCGCAATTGTGTAACGCGCAAGATTTCCGCCATGCGCTCGTAGGTTTGCCGACGGTTTTCGCCCACGCTTAGCAGCAATGCAATATTGGAATCGTAGGCCCCTGCCAAATGGTACTTCATGAATACATCGGTGTCGGGATTGTGCAGACTGATGCCCTGATCATCGCGTATTTCGCCGGCAATGGCGTCGGACCACTTTTCAATCATGCCGCCCGCGTGTGGTTGCAGTGCTTGGTTGGTGGCATTCAAGCGCGCTTCAACCGACGCGGTATGGCGCAATACACGGGTTGGCTTTGGCAAGCGTGGTCCGTGAGCCGCCAGCAATACCATTGCCTCCACCAATGAGTGGACCACAAAACTTTCATGGGGCTCATCCGGGTTGGTAAAACGCAGCGCGTAGCACAATTCCGTGACGCGATGCTCCACTTGAATACGCGTATTCATTTCCATGAAGAAATGTTTGTCGCGATCCACAATACACTCAAAAGTGGACACCGAATCTAGGCCCACTGCCCGACCGAAAATTTCAGACTCCTCTTCCATTTTCTTGAGCGTGATAAGGTCCTGACGCAGCACCTTGGCTTCAGCTTCGTTGCCGGCCTGCTCGGCGGTGGCTAACGCCTGCTCCAGATCTTCGGTAATGACCGACACTTCCAACAGTTTTTGTTCGTGCATTTGCAGCGAGCAATCGCGACCGCCCAGTGCCAGTGCCCATTCGCCATTGCCGATCACCTGAATTTCTTGGTGACGGGTGGTTTCGATATTCAGTTCCACCAGTACGTTTTTGTTATCGCCAACGCCCGTGGTTTTAACTTCATTGAGAATTTCTAACACCAATTCAGGTGCCTTGGCGGCGGCCTGTTCGATACGACTTTCGAGCTCACCCTCGTAGGCCGCCGGCGACGCTAAGATGCGCTGCCCCTTGCCGCCCCCACCGCCAATGGCCTTTAAACGAATGCGGTTCTCAGGGTAGTCGCGACTCATTACCATGACTTGTTCGCGAATGGTTTCTGACAGCTCTGCAATGGTGTACAGGTCGATGCCCTTGTCGTAACTGGCGGCCAACACCATATCGGCTTTATCCGCTAAGGACACCTCGGCGCTATCAAACTTTGCGGAGTCTACGGTTAATGCCTGCGTTGCAATCACATCGCGCAGCGCGGCTTCGTCTGGGTATTTTTTTAACAAGGTGAGCGCAGTGGCGTTATCCACACCGGGCGTCACCGAAACACCGACTTTTAACGCAGTGCGCTTGGCCTCGTCTTTCAAACCGGCGTCGTGAACGGTGCGCGAGCAGGGCCCAATAAAATTGAGGCCAGCAGCTTCCATGGCCGCCACCATGGTTTCATCTTCGGCCATAAAGCCGTAGCCGGCGTAGATGGCGTTGTAACCATTGCCCTGCGCGATATTAATGATTTGGCGAATGCGCTCTTCGCGCTCGGCCTTGGTGGCGCCGGTGTAATCGGGCACGCGGTGTACGCGGTTGGGATCGGTAAGCTTGCGCAGTTCGGGCGCCAAGGCATTTTGATAGACGATGGAATCTTTTTCAGACAGCAGAATGCCGTAGTGGCCGATGCCCATCTCTTCGAATACATCCATGGCTTCTTTGCGAATCGGGCCACGGCAAATAATTAGCGGACGAATGTGTGCGCAGTCAAAGGATTTAATCCATGCGCTGTCAGCTAAGCCCAGTCGGCGGTCGCGATGAATGAGCGGGTTGTTCAAATAATAATTGTTGGAATGTTCCACTGTTTCAATCTCTCAATATTCGGTTGCGGCTTGGCCGTGGCTCAGTGAAATTCGCGCTGAACGCCGTTAAAGGGTTCGGGCACATAGTGTCTCAAATGGAACGCCATGTTTTTGCACAGCAGCGCACGTAGGTCACAGGGCATGACAATCTGTGAAATTGAGCCCAGCGACAGCGCCTCGTTAGGATTCATCAACTCCTGCTCGTAGCGCGTTTTCAGCGCGGCCTCCTGTTGCACCTGCCAGGCCTGCACGGCCGCGGCATCTTCGCCGTCGGCCAAGCGCTGTTTGACCGCGCCGCGAATTTTTTGCAGCTCTTCTTTGTAAACAAATTCAACACCGGCTGGCCCCATAACCGCAGCGCGCGTTGAGGGCAGCGCCACCACTAAGTCGGCACCGGTGGGATAGTTGTTGTAGGAGGCGTAGGCACCGCCAAAGGCGTTGCGAATAATGACCAAAAAACGCGGTGTGCGCAGGTCGATGATCGCATCCAACATGGCGCGACCGGCTTGCACAATGCCATTTTGCTCTTGCTCTTTACCCGGCAAAAAGCCCGTGGTGTCTTCCATAAAAATCACGGGGATGTTGTACAAATTACAGAAGCGAATGAAGCGCGCATTTTTGTAGGCCGCATCAATATCGATCTGACCAGAGGCGACGGCGGAGTTGTTGGCCACAAATCCGACCACGTTGCCGCCCATGCGGCCCAGGGCGGTGACGGTATTGCGCGCGCGATCGGGTTGCACTTCCATGAAATCGCCGTGATCACACAGCTGCTGGATGATGATGGAAATATCCAGCGGCGTGTTGAAACCACTGGGCGAATTAAAGGCCTTTTTCAACAGGATATCGATATCCCAGGTTTTGCGATCGACGGGGTCCGAGGTGGGCTGAAACGGTGCGAGTTCGCCATTGTTGCTGGGCAAGTAACGCAACAAGGCTTTCACTTTGCGCAGTGCCGCCACTTCATCGGGCACCACAAAATCCGTCACACCCGATTGTGAATGGACGCCAGGGCCGCCCAATTCATCGGGGGTCACGTCTTCACCCAATACCGATTTCACGACGCCGGGGCCGGTCAAGCCGAAAAATGTATCGTTGGGCTGAATCAAAAAACTGCCCTGGCGGGGCAGGTAGGAGCCGCCACCGGCGTTAAATCCAAACATGCACATGATGGACGGCACCACGCCAGAGATTTTGCGCAGCGCGGTAAACGCCTCGGCATAGCCGTCAAGGCCACCCACACCAGCGGGCACGTAGGCACCGGCAGAATCGTTCAAGCCCACCAAGGGAATGCGGCGCTTGCCGGCAAGCTCAAATAATCGCGCCAACTTCTTGCCGTTGGTGGCGTCCATGGAGCCCGCGCGCACGGTGAAATCGTGGCCGTACACCGCCACATCGCGGCCGTTAATTTTGACGATGGCGGTCACCAAGGAGGCACCATCCAAATTCTTGCCCCAGTTCTGAAACAGCACGGTGGGCTCCTCGTCGGTGAGCACCGACAATCGCTCCCAGATGGTCATGCGGTTCTTGGCGTGCTGGCGCTGAATATTGCGCTCGCCAGCGGCTTTACGGGGCCGTTGAATCAGGTCGTAACCCTGCTGCAGGTTGGCTTCATACAAGCCCGGCTCATAGCTGGCCTGCCCGGGCACACTGAATTCTTGCGCGGGCGATGCATCAAAGGGATTGTCCAAGCTCACTTGGGGCGTGGCAGTTTTAGTCATGGTGTTTCCAACCGTCGTCTTCAAATTGGTAAAGGGCCAAAATAGACCCGTCTATTACAGATGGCGCGATGATAAACAAGAATGTCCACCACAAAAACACATAAAAACTGCGTGCAGCTTCCGATAAAAATCAATAAGCTGCTGTTTTTAAAGCAATTAAAATTAATTGCATACGTAACCAATCACAAATACGCATACATTAAATAGACATATTCGATCACAAGCTGATGCTATATGTCTTTTGTATTGGCAGATTTTGTCTATTGTGGATGATTGGTCAGATTGTGGCACCCAGACAGCATAGCCCACCCAGGGTATGAACCTAGCGCAGAGGTGGGGCTAGCGGAATAGGTGGTCTGGCAGGTCTAGCGCGCCGCGCGCCGCGCGCTCGGCGCGAAACTCGGTGGGGGTTTTGCCCTGCCACTGTCGAAATGCGCGGGTAAAGGCGCGCGGCTCGCTGAAATCCAGCAGTCGCGCCACCTCGGCGATGGGCAGGCTGCGATTGGCCAGCAGTTCGGTGGCCATATCGTTGCGTAAATTGTCTTTGATTTGCTGATAGCTGATGCCTTCAGCCGTGAGCTTGCGGCGCAGCGTTTGCTCGCTAACCCCCACCATTCGAGCCAGCGCATCGGCATTGGGGAGGCTCAGCACTTGACCATCTTTTGGTTGTAGCAGCTGATTAATGCGCGCCGTTAGGCTGGTGTCTTCACCGGGTATGGTGAGCATATCAATGGGCGCGCGCCGCAAAAACACCTGTAGCTCACGTCTACTTTTAACCAGTGGCTGACTGAGATAGCTGCGGTGAAACACCAAGCGGTTTACTTTACTTTTTAAATGGGTGGGGCAGCGAAATAGCAGCCTAAATTCCTCGGCATCGATGGGCGTGTAGTTGATGTAGGCTCCCACCAGCTTAATGGGCTTGCCGATGTACCAGCTGGCGAACCGGTGCCAGATGACGTGCCAGTACTCAATGTAAAAATGCTCGAAATCCAACTCAGGGCGCTTAAACACGGTGGTGAGGTAGACGTGCTCGCCCTCATAGTCCAGGGACATCTGTAGCTCGTCGGTGATTTGGTTGTAGAAGCGAATACCCCTTTGCAGTAAGCCTTCCAGGGTTTCTGCGGTGGACACCCATTCGGCCATCAAGGCAAAGGTACCCAATTTCACCGGGCGCTCGGTAAAGCCCATGAATTCATCATTGAGCGCCTTGGCAATGCCGTAATACAGGCGCGCCACCAAATCCACGTGAATACGGGCCTTGGGGTCGCGCAGAGGGCGCTCGGGAATGCGCGCCATGCGCAGCAGCGCTTTGGGGTTTAAGCCCCGGGCCTTAGCGCCACCGAGCGCGCTCTTTATGTAGTGGGTACCGATAGTCGCCATGGCATTCTCGAATCGACAGAGTCGCGAGCTTACCAAACTGCAGCGCCAACGCACCAGCTGCGGCAAACGGAGCCCTAAGTGCGACAAACTGACAGACGCAGCGGCCCACAGCCATTACCCTTGCGGCCTGGTTCGGCTCAATCGTCAACAACCACAGCATCACCGCGACCAACCGGTTGCATTTCGCACGTCTCGTTGCCGCGAAACGCGGTCGATTACCGCCAATTACTCCAACAATATGGGTTATCGCTATGAAATCCTGGTTACTTCCTTTAGCAGCCATTGCCTTGTCGGGCAGTTTACTTTCGGCCTGCGCCAATGCGCCCAAACAAGCGCAATCAGTTGAACGAACGGCAGCGCCCATGCTGGAGCGCCACGTGGCCGCAGCGCGCGCCAAACGCGTCAGCGATGTGAGCTACCGCTTTGATTTGCACCTGCCCGCCGACAACGTGCCCTTTACCGGCACCGCCAATATTAAGTTCACCCTGCGCGATGCAAGTCAGCCCCTAACGCTGGATTTTGTCGACGGCGATGTGCACAGCATTACCTTAAATGGCAAATCCGTTGCCGTAGATCACAACGGCTTTTTCATTACCTTGCCAGCTTCGGCGTTGCGCGAAGGCGCACAGGATTTAACCATCGCCTACAGTCATCCCTATCGCCGCGATGGCTCTGGTTTGCATTGGTTTCAAGATCCCGAAGACAACCAAACCTATTTGTACACCCAGTTTGAAGATTATCACTTCAACAAAGTATTCCCCGGCTTCGATCAGCCCGACTTAAAAGCCACTTATGAAATGACCGTTGCTACGCCCGCCCACTGGCAGGTGTTTACGGCCATGCGCGAAGACCGCGTTGAGGGCATCGACGGCGATTACAAAGTGTGGCATTTCCCGAAAAGCGAGAAGTTTTCCACCTACATATTTTCCCTACACGCGGGCCCCTACAAAGTTTGGGAAGACAACAGTCACCGCGTGCCATTGCGTTTATTTGCCCGTCAAAGCTACGCGCAATACGTGAACGCCGAGCAATGGTTTGAAGTGACCAAACAGGGATTGGATTTTTTCGATAACTATTTTGAATATCCCTACCCCTTTTCCAAATACGATCAAGGCGTAGTGCCCGACTTCAATTTTGGTGCCATGGAAAATGTGGGCGCGGTCACCTTCACCGAACGCCTGCAACCACGCCGCGCGCAAACCCGCAAAGACCAAGAGTCTATGACCATGGTGGTCATGCACGAAATGGCGCATCACTGGTTTGGCAATCTGGTCACCATGAAGTGGTGGGACGACATTTGGCTGAACGAAAGCTTTGCCGATTTCATGGGCTACTACGCCACCGCCAAGGCCACGGAATTTACCGAGGCCATGGACAGCTTTTCTGGCAGTCGCAAGAGCTGGGGTTACAGTGAAGATCAATGGATCACCAGCCACCCCATCGTGCAAGACATTCCCAACACTGAAGTGGTTATGGCCAGCATTGATGGCATCACCTATGCCAAAGGCGCGTCTGCACTTATCCAGCTAAAGCACTACATTGGCGATGATAAATTTCAGCAGGCACTGGCGCTGCACTTTGATCGCTACGCCTTTAAAAATGCACAACTGAAAGACTTTTTGGCCACCCTGAGTGAAGTGGCCGGGCAAGACTTGAGCCAGTGGAGCGCCCAGTGGTTAGAGCAGGCCGGCGTCAATGCCCTGCAAGCCAACTTCAGCTGCGCCAACGGCAAAATCACCGCCTTCGACATGGAGCAGTTCCCCGCCAACGTGAGTGGCGCACTGCGCATGCACAAACTGGATGCACTGCTGACTGCAGCCGATGGCAGCACACAAACCATCGAGGTGAATGTCACCGATCGCCATAATCCGCAGCCAACGGCCATTGGCAAAGCGTGTCCCGTTTTTGTGCTGCCCAACGTGTCGGATTACACCTTTGCGCGCACACTGCTGGACGAAAAATCCGTCGCGTATTTGCAGAGCAATCTGAATAATTTCGACAACCCGATTCAGAAATCCATGATCTGGCGCAGCCTGTACGAATCCATGATCGACGGCAAAATGGCGGCCACCGACATGCTGGATCTGGCCTTGAAAAATCTGCCCGGCGAAACTAACCCGACCCTGCTGCGCTCGGCATTAGGCAGCGCACAATCGGCCTATAACTACTTGGTGCTGCGCCCCTTTGTGCGCGATACCGGTGGCGACTTGGCCGCACAATACCGCAAACGCCTAGAGCAAATGGCGTGGCTGGGCTACCAAAAGCAAACCGGCGCGGCGCAACGCACTTGGTTTGGCTTGTGGGTTTCCATGCTGCACACCCAACAGGACAAAGCGCTTGACCTGCTCAAGAGCGGCGAT
The DNA here is from genome assembly GCF_014192475.1 of Simiduia aestuariiviva. Taxonomy (GTDB): domain Bacteria; phylum Pseudomonadota; class Gammaproteobacteria; order Pseudomonadales; family Cellvibrionaceae; genus Simiduia; species Simiduia aestuariiviva. Next base: position 668,522 of record NZ_JACHXZ010000001.1, on the reverse strand, counting down.
CTGAGCTTGGACGATCGCTGGCGTATAGCTGGCGCTCTGGTGCGCGAGCAGCACCCAAAGGCAGAGCAATGGGTGGCCACCTTAGCGGAGCAGGACCAGTCGGCAAGCGGCAAGATGAATCGCTTGGCAGCCCTCTCGCAAGCGCCCAATCTGGACATCAAGCGCCAGTGGATTCAAGAAGCCACCAAACAAGATAGCGAATATGCATACAGCCAATTGCGCGGCCTACTCTGGGGTTTGATTCCCGTGGAGCAGCACGGCCTAAACCTGGCACTGGAAACTGAAATCATGACGGCCTTCTTAGGCATGACCGACACCCAGTCGCCAACCATGCAAGCCACCTTCGGCGGCGCACTGTTGCCACGCAAGTGTTCACTGGACGCACAGGCCGCCTTGCTGGCACTGGCTGAAAACGACGCACTGCCAGCGACAGTGGTGAAAAACATCAAGAAGGGATCACAGGCGGAAGCGCGCTGTGTGAACGTGCAAAACAAGCTCGACTGATTGACGCGCTTGCTCAATGAAGCCACCTTCGGGTGGCTTTTTTTATGGGCGCAATTCACCGATAGCCAGCCAGCCCAATTCGTGTCACTCGCGCCCAAGCCTGATAAAGTAACGCCACTACCCTTTGTGTTTGGAGTACAACTGTGGGCAACCGACTGTCTAAAATTTACACCCGCACCGGCGATGACGGCACCACCGGTCTCGGCGATGGTGCGCGCATTGCCAAGTACGATTTGCGCATGCAGGCCATCGGCGATGTGGACGAAACCAATTGCGCGGTGGGCCTGCTTGTGGCCGAGCTGGCCGCAGACGATCCATTGCAACCCTGGCTGTCGCGCATTCAGCACCGGCTGTTCGATTTGGGCGGCGAACTGTGTCTGCCCGACTACGAGCTGATTAAAGCCGAACACACCCTTGAGCTGGAACAGTGGCTGGATGAGCTCAACGAAGACCTGCCGCCACTGAAAAACTTTATTTTGCCGGGCGGCACCAAAGCGGCCGGCTTCTGCCATCAAGCGCGCGCCGTGTGTCGCCGAGCTGAGCGCAGCATCGCGGCCCTGTCTGCCACCGATGCCGACACCACAGTGCCCGGCATTCGACCCACGCTCAGCGCCTACATCAATCGCCTGAGTGATTTTTTGTTTGTGGCCGCGCGGGTTATTGCCCGCCGCGATGGCGGCAGTGAAGTGCTCTGGCAACAAGGTCAATGAGAGTACTTATTCTGGGCGCCACCGGCGCCGTGGGTGGCCAGTTGTTGGCGGAATCGCTGGCGCGTGCAACGATTACTTCCGTGATCGCGCCCACACGCAGGCCGCTGCCGCCGCACCCCAAGCTGATCAACCCCGTGTTGGATTTTAGCGAAGCCGACGCTGAGGCGGACTTTTGGCACGTCGATGTGGCCCTGTGCGCGCTCGGCACCACCCGCAAACAAGCGGGTTCAGATGCTGCATTCATCAAAGTGGACAAAGATATTCCGATCGCAGTGGCGCAGTGTGTGCTTGCGAAGAACGCCCATACCTTTGGCCTGGTTTCCTCTGTGGGTGCACGACTGGGTCGCAATCTCTACCTCAACACCAAGGCGGAACTTGAACTCGCGCTGCAAGCTTTGGGCTTTGCGCACACGGTGATTGTGCGGCCGTCGCTCATCGACGCGCACCGCGCCGACCGGCGACCCGGCGAATCACTGGGCTTGTGGCTTGCCAAGGCACTGGGTAAATTACTGCCTGCTCGCTACCGACCGGTACCGCCCGCCGTCATTGCCAAGGCACTGCTTAACGCCAGCCTTGCCAAGCCCGTTGTTCAAGGCTCGACAACCACCACGCTAGAATCAGAACAATTGAAAAAAATTGCCGAGAGCTGAATCCAAAACCTGCATTTGGCCTGTCTAACTTCATAACACACTATTCACTACCCACCAGAGAGAGACAGTATGGACGGCATCCTCATCCCCATTTTTGGCATTATGTTCACCTTCGGCGCGCCGGTAATCATTGTTTGGCTAGCGCTGAGATACAACGAGCGCAAAAAAGCACTGATGCACGAGACGATCAATAAATTAGTTGAGACAAACCAGCCGGTACCCACAGAGTTAATTAGCGCATTCGAACAACGCCCGCGCACCAACATGCTGCAAAACGGCATCATTCTGTTGGGCGTGGCTGTGGGACTGTTTGTGTTTTTACAAACGCTCACTAGCATCAAAATAGCATCGGTGGCCGCCATCCCCTTGTCATTGGGGCTTGCGTTTTTACTGATCGCGCGCATGGAAAAAAGCCAAGACGCAAATTAAGTGGAAACCGCTGCGCTCATTAAACGCGTACTGCAATTCGGCGATCAACACGCCTTTGCCCAACTGGTGCAGCAGCACCAGTCGGCGCTGCGTTATAGCCTGCGCCAGTGGGTCGGCTGGGATACCTCGCTGGCGGATGACCTAGCTCAAGAAGTGTTTTTAAAAGCCTATCGAAAATTGCATCAATTTCAGGCGCAGGCAAAATTTTCAACCTGGCTGTATCGCATTGCCTACACCACTTGGCTGAACTACATCGACAAACAGCGGGTGCAAGAGGCACCCCTGGATGAGTTGACCGAGGCGCGTTGCGACAAATCTATTCAACAAGCCGGTGCGGCCATCGATATTGAGCGTGCGCTGCGCCAATTGACTGTGCCACAGCGCGTGGCGATCCATTTGTGCCTACAGCGTGGCTTTAGCCATGGGGACGCTGCCGACATTATGAATTTGCCGCTCGGCACCGTGAAAACACACGTCAACCGCGGGCGCGAACAACTCACACACCTCATGCGCGATTATCAGGAGGCCGCCAATGGCAACGCATAATGATTCGTTGACAACCCAACTTCAGCAAGCGGAACCGCACATTGCCGATGGCGGTTTTACCGATCAACTGATGCAACAGATTGCCGGGCAGCCGCACGTCATTCGCCCCAAACAGCAACGCGCCATGTGGCTGGCCGTCGCGATCACGTTACTCGGCTCAAGCGTGGCCGCATTCGGCTTAAGTCACGCCAGCGTGCCCGACCTACAACTATTATTGGTGCCGTCCTGGCGCACTGGATTCACTCCCGCCGAACTAATGGCCATGTTGGCCGCCGGCTGGTGTAGTGCATTGTTCATGGGTGGATTGGCACTGGTAAAGCTGCGCTGACATTTATGATTAGCCGTGACGCAGCGCCTACAGCTCTGACGCAATTCGCGCTACCATGGTGCGCTCTGCCGCATAAAGAGCCGAAACCTATTATGACCAAACGCAATGTCCCCGCACCTCAACGACACAGCGCGCACGCACTACTATTGGCACTCACGCTCTGTGCAACATCAATGGTCCAAGCTCAGGTGATACAGGATACCGATTTATGGCTCTATGCGGGCGGCGGCAAGCAACTACACACCGATGAACAAGACAATCGCGTAGTGGGTATCGACGTCAACCTTTGGCACCACCCCTACAGCGATATTCAAACCTGGAGTCTCGGGGCGGGCGTTTCCAAGCTCACCGCCGATCACGGCGATATTCGCGAATTGACCGCGGTATCGATATACCCACAGCTAACACTTAAATTACCGGTTACCCGCTGGGTAAAACCCTTCTTTTTTGTACGCGCCCTTGGGCCAACCTATTTGTCGGAACAGGGCTTGGGCGAGCGCAAACAGGCTTACTTCTGGGCCTTTCAATCGCAGGTGGGCGTGGGCGCCTATCTCGGTGACACCGGCACTTGGACGGCCAATGTTTCGTTTAGGCACTACTCCAACGCGGGCACCGGCAAACCCAATGAGGGCATTGATACATTGATGGTCCTGACCTTGGGCCATCGCTTTTAACCCGACGTTTCGGCAACCGTCTGCGACGATTCCTCGGCCGTGGCTGCGCGTTTAAAATCGGCTTTGTAACCGGGAAACTCGGTGCCCATCCAACGGTCCCACCAAGTAAAATACAAACCGTAGTTGCCGTTAAATTTTTGATGATGCAAGTCGTAGTGCGTGGGCGTTGTGAGTGCATCCAAGGGCGTGTCTACCCGACTACGAGCTGATTAAAGCCGAACGCACCCTTGAGCTGGGCCGGTAGCTGGATGAGCTCAATGAAGACCTGCCGCCACTGAAAAATTTTATTATGCCGGGCGGCTCCAAAGCGACCGGCTTCTGCCATCAGGCGCGCTGTGTGTCGCCGAGCCGAGCGTAGCATCGCGGCCCTGTCGACCACCGGTACCGACACTGCAGCCCCCAGCATTCAACCCACGCTCAGCGCCTACATCAACCCCCTGAGTGATTTTTTATTTGTGGCCGCGCGGGTTATTACCCGCCGCGATGGCGACAATGAAGCGCTCTAACAACAAGGTCGATGAGGCTTTTGATTATGGCGCAACCGGTGCTGTAGGTGCTGTGTGCTGTAGGTGCTGCATTATTACAGCAGGCACGCAAACATGAGGGCATTACACTGGTAATTGCCTCCACCCACAGGCCATTGCAAACCCAGCCCACGCTTATGAATCCGGTAGTGAATTTTGACGCACTGAACCCAGAAGTAGATTACTGTCCTGTGGACATTACAATTTGTGCAATCGGCTGCACACGCAAACAGGCGGGTTCAAACGAACAGTTTATTCGCGACGACAAGGGCATTTCCTTAGAAGTAGCAGCCCTCGTAAAAAAGCCTATGCAATTTGCTTTGGTATTGTGTCAGTACTGGGCGCCAAGGCCTGCAATAGAATTTATTTGAATACCAAAGCAGAGGCGAAAGAAGTGGTGCGCGAGCGGGGATTTACGCGCACTGTGGTTGCACGCCCCAGCCTCATAAATACCAAGCGCGACTAGCAGAAAGCGCAGGCCTTCAACTGGCAAGCATAATTGGCCCTTTGCTGCCGCCCTATCCGGCCAACACAAGTTCCACAGGCTCCTCTCACGCAATGTCTCTTTCACGAGCCCAGGCAACGCATACTGAAAAGTAGCGAATTACAGTCACACTAGACTAAGAAAGTCGCCCAGAAAATCTTTGTATTTACTTCTTATCTAACCTACCGATATCCCCAGTGCTCTCAGAGTACAAATAAAAAAGCCGCACTCAAGGTGCGGCTTTAAAAGCGAGGCCGTTGGCCTCGTTAAACACTAACTAAAACTCAAAAATGAAATTTAGAATGTGTAGTTCATACCTAGATAATAGGTACGACCCATGGTGTCGTACATACCAGAACCACCACCAGTACCTGAGAGGTATGCTGGCGGCGCCTTATCTTCCAGGTTATTTACACCACCGTAAACTTCAATTTTGTCCTCGTAGAGATAGCTGGTGCGCAGGCTGTTGTAGCGCACTTCGCCGGTATACGAAGGCGCAGCCGCTTCAGCTTCTTCCATGCCGACATCGTACAAGGCTTGATCACCAATGTAACGATGACCCCAGTTCATTGAGAAGTTGCCGTAGTTATAGGAAACATTCAAGTTGTAGGCATCTTTTGGATCACCCAGCTCGCCTGCAACAGGGTCGACGCTATCGGGTTCGTCCTGGAAAGAGTAGTCATCACGTTCGAACAGGCGGGTACCCTGCACAGCGAATGACAAACTACCCACGTCAGACGAAAACAGATCTTCCAACGCCAAATCATAGCGAACTTCGTAATCCACACCTCGAGCAGTGAGCTTTGAAGCGTTTAAAGAGGAGCTGGTTAAAGACACCAAATCGCCATTAGCAGCGCGCTCGATATTTCCGCAGAACGCGTTATTGATTGTGGCGCCATCAACACACTTATCCAAAATAGTTTGACCAGAGTATGAAGAAATCGCATCTTCAATCTCAATATCCCAGTAATCCACTGTGATGGTCAGGCTATCTGCGAAGCGCGGTGTAATCACCACACCATAGGTCAGAGTTGTAGCTGTCTCTTCGATTAGGTTTGGGTTGCCACCGCTAAACCCGCCAAGTGTAGGACCGCCGTTCCAAGGACTCTCGTAATCTGGGCTCAAGCCCAACGCGGCACAGTTGGCGCGACGGAGTTCTGGATCGGGGGCGCTTCCCAACTCACGGTAGTCACATGGATCACTGATACTGAAAAAGTTTTGTCCAAGTGGCGCAAACAGCTCATCAATGTTGGGGGCACGTACCGCCTGCGAAGTTGTCGCCCTGAAGCGAACATCTTCTGTGATCGTCCAATCCACACCCGCCTTCCAAGCGTCAGTGGTACCCACCGTAGAGTAATCTGCAACACGATAAGCGGCGTCTACAGCCAAGTTTTCAACACCGGGCAAGCCTGCAACCAAAGGAGCAGAAACCTCAACGAAGGCCTCAGAAACATCGTACTCGCCTTCAGTAGAAGCCAAGGCGTTCATGAAAGTTTCACCGTTTTTGATAACTTCGTCGTAGTCTACGAAACTAGTTTCCTCACGATATTCCAGACCACCAACAACCGATAATGGCCCGGCTGGCAGGTCGATAACACTGCCCGTGACATAACCAGAAAACACGGTCTGGGTCATTTTTTCTTCAGAGCCAGTATTATCAAGCATAACCCAATCAACGGCACTGTCTGCATTAAGTCCGTAGCCAAACAAATTGAGGGGTTCGCAGCCAGCAGCTCGCGCGTCGGCATCAGCACAAACAATTTCGCCATCTAATTCAATTGCATCAATGGCCTGCGCAAATCGCTCGTTATAGCGGTTATTAACATAGTCCACTTCAGCATTGTACTCACCATAAACAACACTGGCTTCATAGCTCCAACCGCCACCGAAGTCACCTTTGAGGCCGGTCACAAAGCGCATCGTCTCTCGCTCGGCCAAATTACCACGGTAACCCAAATCAGAGTGCATGCGATACATGCCAAAGGCCGGCACACCGTCAGCTACTAAGCGGTCTGAAAGATCTTTGTCGAGGAAAGGGTTTGTCGAAGAGTACACATTATAACTAAAGCTTGCTTGCCCCCAGCTCTCCGCCTCATGCATGACATATTTGGCTTCACCAAATAACTGCATGGAATCAGTGATGTCAAAATGACCTTTCACGAATATATTTGAAGTGTCCATGCGTGGATACATTTGGTACTGACCAACAAATGCATACCCATCACCGCCAGAGCAGCGGCCATTGATGTCACAGATATCGCCAGGAATTACCGGGCGCGCGGTCCCATCATTATTAAAGGTGTAATCACCGTACGGCAGGAAGGCGATACCGTTATCGCTAATAAATGGAATTCGGTAGTCCGGAACAACAATACGATCTGGTACACCGTTATCAGGAATTACTGCACCGGTGTTAGGATCGACGTCGTCTGGGTTGACCAGAGTACCCCACCCCTTGGTGATCCAATCACGACTAGTACCATAGACATCGCCACGGGTAGTATGTTGAACACTACCGGAAATATTGGCGCGATCATCAAAAAAGTTCTGACCGAAAGTCAGCGACAGCTCGGTGGTTTCCGCACCGCCGCGTTCGGTATCGCTACCGAAAGCGCTAAGTTTTATGCCCTCGAAATCATCTTTCAATATGAAGTTAACAACGCCGGAAACAGCATCAGCACCATAAATAGCGGAAGCGCCGCCAGTAATTACGTCAACACGCTCAATCAGATCTTCTGGAATCGTATTCACGTCCACCGCTGAAGTGCCGATAGAGGAAGAAATATGACGGCGACCGTCTTGCAAGACCAGCGTCCGCGCAGTGCCCAAGCCGCGTAGGTCAAGCAAATTCAAACCCACCGTACCAATAAAACGACCAGAGTTTTGACCTGAATAGGTTGAGCGCAGAGCTGGCAAGGTGTTCAGGAAATCACCCAAATTGGGCTCGCCACTAAGACTGATGTCTTCAGCAGTAAGTGTGGTAACAGGTGTAACGCTGACAGCATTAGGACGTGCGATTCGGGAGCCGGTAACAATTACCTGCTCAATAGTGCTATCGTCGATTGTTGAACTGTCTACCGATTGGTTATTGTCCTGCGCTAAAGCAGGGCTTGCACCGATTGCGACCAGAATTGCGGCACGAATGGCCATGGATAGTGGCTTATCTTTCATCTTCTTAACATCTCCCAAAGGATTTTTATTTTTAAATAGGCGGTACGACCGTCGCGCTCGAATCCGCTTTATTTAGACGTATAAGAAAAATGCCACCACATTAAAAAGCGAGACAGAGCAACAAAAGACCAATAAACAAGGGAAATCTTTGTAAAAACACCAAAAAAGCAACAGTTAGCACGCTTCATCCCAACGCCACTTGTGTTTTTCAGCTCATCGCATCCCAAATAGACTTCATCGCATCACCCTAAATACACCTAATGGAACCATTCACTCCATAGAGCTCTCCCCTCCCCGCTACCTTATGCGCTGTACCCAAGCATCTTCGACTTTCGGCTAAACTCAAACACGACTGGCCCAACAGATAAAGTTTAACCAAATGACCAAGGCATACCCGACGACACCTCGGCCACAGGCCGGCTGCGCCACACGGCGCGGTAGTGATAAAACGGTACAGATGGATGCAAGTGATGGGATAGGTGGTAATTATGCATGGTCAACTACGGGCACAACAGCCAATCTGCATACAATAGATTAGCAGTTGCCTTGTGGGGGTTATCTTTGGCGTGCAAGGCCAGTGCCGCTATAGTGATCGGGATCGACACCCGGTGCATTCACTTGCCGGTGGTGCTACATATGCATAAAACGAAATTCACGAAAAACGGCACTGGCGATTGCAGCACAGTGCTTGGAAAACTGGCTCCGTCGTTCAGCCAACGGTGGCGGCTTACCCCGCCGTGCGCCGCATCGTGGCCCAAGGCAAACACAGCGTAAGCAGCAATGGCATCAATGAGCACAGCCAGCCCCCAATGTAGCCCGTCTGCTTGGCTGCACGTTTACACTCCTTGCCACCACTCTTGCGCAGGCACAAACCACTCAAAGTGCCTAGCTTTGGATGTACCCCGGCGGCGGTAAACAGTTACACACAGTTAACCAGCACAACCAGATTGTGGATGTGCTGCATCACCAATACAGAGATATTCAAACTTGGAGGTTGGGCGCGGGCATAACCCACCTGAAAACAGATCAAGGCGAGATAGGCGAACTGGTGACGATTTCTGTCTACCCGCAGCTCACCCTTAAATTGCCCACAGCACAAGGCATTAAACCCTTTTTCTTTGTGCGTGGACTGGGGCCTACTTATTTATCTGCGCGCGGCTTGGGCGAGCGCAAACAGGCTTACTTCTGGGCCTTTCAATCGCAGGTGGGCGTGGGCGCCTATCTCGGTGACACCGGCACTTGGACGGCCAACGTTTCGTTTAGGCACTACTCCAACGCGGGCACCGGCAAACCCAATGAGGGCATTGATACATTGATGGTCCTGACCCTGGGCCATCGCTTTTAACCCGACGTCTCGGCAACCGTCTGCGACGATTCCTCGGCCGTGGCTGCGCGTTTAAAATCGGCTTTGTAACCGGGAAACTCGGTGCCCATCCAACGGTCCCACCAGGTGAAATACAAACCGTAGTTGCCGTTAAATTTTTGGTGATGCAAGTCGTGGTGCGTGGGGGTTGTGAGTGCATCCAAGGGCGTGTCTACCCACCAGTGCGGGTGAAACTCCACGCCGCAATGCCCCATGGCATTGCGCACAATCATAATGGCCAAAAACGCAAAAATTACTGAAACGTGCAGCGGCAAGAGCACCACGATAATGGGCATAAACAGCGCCATTAACACCGCCTCGCCCGGCGCAAAACTGTAGGCGGCCCAGGATGTGGGCGTGCGCGATAAATGGTGTAGACGGTGAAAACGTTTAAACAATACCGGGTGATGCATCGCCCGATGAACCCAATAAAAATAGGCATCGTGGGCGATGAGCACCAAGGGCAAACTGAGCGCTGTATACCACCACCCCCACTCGGATACCGACAGGTAGATTTGCGAATAACCGCTTTGCTCCACCCGCACGGTAAACAAACCAACCAACGCGTACACGGCCGTGGTGTTTAACGACCAGATAATTTCACGGCGAACATCGCCGTTCGTGGCGCGGCGCGCCTGAATCCGTCTCCGCTCAGACCAACGGCGCGCCACCACGAAGAGCACAAACACCACCGCGCCAACACCGGCAAAGTAGCGCAGCGTGTCGACTGTAAAAATCGCCAGCCACAATTGACCCTCGCGCACCAATAAGTCCGTTAAACCCGCCATTGGGTGTTCTCCGTTTCAATCATTGCTATGATTTGATGATTCTCCATTACACGCGGTTCCCTATGAGCTTGACCATCGGCCAACTGGCTAAATCCCTAGACATCGGCACCGAAACCATTCGCTACTATGAACGCGAAGGCCTCATAGCGCAGCCAGAAAAACCCGCACAGGGTTATCGCCGCTATTCCGATAGTATCAAAGCGCGCTTGCATTTTATCCGCAAGGCGCAGGGATTAGGCTTCAGTTTGGCGCAAATTAAACACCTGCTCAGCTTAGACAATGCCCCCTGCAACGAAGTCAGGCAGCTCGCCACCGAAAAGCTCGACGAGGTGCAAAGCCGAATCGACAATTTGCAGCAATTGGCCGAAGCCCTGCAAGCGCTCATTAGTCAATGCAACAGCAATAAGGGTGAGCAGTGCCCGATCATCGAAATCTTCTCAGACACTTGACCCCGTACCTGACTACAGAGTTTATAATTGGAACCCCAAATTAAATAGGTCACTGAGCGCTATCGCTTGGGCACTACGCCATGTTGAACCACGCAAACAGCCTGCAAATTCGAAGCCTAGTGACCTGCCCCGAGTGCCGGGCGGTGGCAATTGAACACATGCCTGTGGACGCCCGCCAGTGGTTCTACCGCTGCAATACCTGCGACCACCTGATCACGCCAAAGTCCGGTGAGTGCTGCGTATTCTGCGCCTACGGCACCATTCCCTGCCCCTCGGTACAACTCGGCACAACTTGTCGCAAACACGCGTAATCGCTACACTGGCCTCTCTTTAGGGGAGTAGCCCGCCGCCCTGCGGTGGTGTCGTCAACACACTTGCGCCGCATGCGCATGGCGACACCGCAGATTCGAAGGAATCTGTCGGCAAGACCTAAGGCCGGGCATGCACTCAGGTGGGAGGCATCCCTGCCTTTGGTACAGCCTCCCGCCGGACTTTGAAAATGGACGCTTTTTTCACGGCCACATTGGCCGTCGCACTCGCTGAGATCGGCGACAAAACCCAATTGCTTGCCCTGTTACTGACACTGCGCTTCGCCAACAAACCGGCGCTCGTTGCAGGCATATTAGTGGCCACACTGGTCAACCACGGCCTCTCTGCCTGGCTGGGGCACTGGCTGGGGGGTCAGCTCAGCAGTGGCTGGGGCGAGGCGTTCATCGCCGCCAGCTTTATCGTCCTGGGCCTGTGGCTGCTCATCCCCGACAGCGCTGATGACGAGGACCCGCGCTTCGATCGCTTCGGCGCCTTTCTGGTGGCCACGATGTTGTTTTTTGTAGCCGAAATAGGCGATAAAACGCAGGTGGCCACAGTCATGCTGGCCGCAGAATTTCAAGCACCATTTTGGGTGACCACCGGCACCACGCTGGGTATGCTTATTGCCAACGTGCCCGTGGTCTACTGGGGCAGCGCTATAATGCAGCGCATACCTTTAGCGTTCGCCCAGCGCTTAGCGGCAGGCCTGTTTATCGCCATCGGCATATGGCTAGGCTGGCAGCTGGTCTGATTTTCTGAGCGTTTTCGACTATAAATTTATCGACTTTAGAGTTATCCACCACTTTAGGCGCCACCACGATCAGCGGTTCACCATGACATGTTTGCCAAACAATAGTCAGCGCACCTTGCGCGCACTTATTTGGATACTGTGCCTTTGTACCGCAGCGGGCGCCTGTGGCTCATCCACGGCGGCGCAAAGGCCCACGATCACGTTTAGCTGCGCCGTGACACCCGACTCAAAACTCATTGGCCATTTGCACGCCTTGTACACGCAAGCCTTCAGCCAGCTTGGCTACAACTTTGTGTTGCGCGATCGACCCGGCCGCAGAAGCCTATCCGATGCCAACGAGGGCATAACCGACGGTGAATGTGCGCGACTCGGCAAACTGAATGACAATCCAAGCTATCAAAATCTAGTGCGGGTGGACGCCCTGCTCGTGCACTTTAAGCTCAGTGCCTATAGCTTTCGCGACGATCTTCCCCCAATAACAGCCGACAACATTCTCAATCTAAAGCTCCGCATAGGCTACCCAAGGGGGCATGCCGCACAAGAAGCGCTGTTAGCAAAACTACCTAGCCGCTATCTTTCGCAATTTTCAGAAATCACCCACGGCATCAGAATGCTAACCGCCAATCGGCTCGACATCATGGTAGTGCCAGAGGCACTCTTGAACGCAGCACTCGACGAAATTGGTTCACCCGCACCCCACAAGGTCGGCGTGCTCGCCGCCTACGGGGCCTACCCTTACCTCAATAGCAAGCACCGTCACCTAGCGCCCCCGCTAGCCGAAGTGATCAAAGAAATCCTCAGCGACCCCCACCACCCACTGCATAGCTTTTCCGAGTCCACCCAAGCCAACTAGTTGCCTTGACAGACGCACATTCGATATTCCATATATATGAAATTTCATATATATTGCGCCACAACATTTGCCAACCCCTGCCACCTCACGCGACTAACGAAGGAGCCCATGGTGCACCCCACCCACTTTTTCAAATTACTGGCCGACGACACCCGCCTGAAAAGCCTGCTGTTGATCTGCCGCGAAGGCGAGCTGTGCGTGTGTGAACTCACCTGTGCGCTCGGAGAGAGCCAGCCGAAAATATCGCGCCATCTGGCGCAATTGCGCCAGGCAGACGTGCTGTTGGACCGCCGTCAGGGCCAGTGGGTCTACTACCGCATCAACCCCGACTTGGCCACTTGGTGCCACGCGGTGCTGGCCGAATCACTGGCGGCAAACCCACAATTTTTATCTCAACACCTGCAACAATTGGCGCACATGGGCGATCGCCCCACGCGCGCGCAAGCCTGTTGCTAACGGAGCGAATCCATCATGAGCATTAATGTCGGCATCAACGGTTTTGGGCGCATGGGCCGCTTGAGTTTACGGGCGGGTTTTGGCCAATCACCGCTGAATTTTGTGCAGGTAAATGAGCCTGCGGGCAGTGCCGAAACCTTGGCCCACCTGCTCAATTTTGACTCGGTACACGGCCGCTGGCAGTTTGATGCAAGCCATCTAGACAACGACATTGTGATCGGCAGCCAAGCCATTCGCTGCAGCCAAAATACGCGCATTGGCGACACCGATTGGTCCGGCTGCGACCTGGTGATTGAGGCCTCTGGCAAATTTAATCGCAAGGCAGACTTGCAGGCCTACTTAGACCAAGGTGTGAAGCGGGTAGTGGTCACGGCACCAGTAAAAGAGGACGGCGTGCTCAACGTAGTGATGGGCGTCAACCAGCATTTGTACCAGCCGGATGCGCACCCCATCGTGACGGCCGCCAGTTGCACCACCAACTGTCTTGCACCCGTGGTCAAAGTGATTCACGAAAAATTGGGTATTGTGCACGGCAGCATGACCACCATTCACGACCTCACCAACACCCAAACTATTTTAGATGCCCCGCACAAAGACTTGCGGCGCGCGCGCGCCTGCGGCCAAAGTTTGATTCCCACCACCACCGGCTCGGCCACCGCCATCACCCACATCTTTCCCGAATTGAAAGGCAAACTGAATGGCCACGCCGTGCGCGTACCGCTAGCCAACGCCTCGCTCACCGACTGCGTGTTTGAAGTGGCGCGCGCCACCACTGCGGAACAGGTGAACCAGTTTCTGGCCGAAGCGGCAGCGGGTGAACTGGCCGGCATTTTGGGCTATGAAACCCGCCCCTTGGTTAGCGTGGATTACAAAACCGATCCGCGCTCCAGCATTATTGATGCGCAATCGACGCTGGTAATCAACGGCACCCAAGTAAAAATCTACGCCTGGTACGACAACGAATGGGGCTACGCCAATCGCGTGGTGGATCTGGCGCGCATGGTAGGGCAATAGACCCATGGCATTGGCCAGCCCCCTGCAACAGTACGCCCTCGTTACCGGCAACTACTGGGCCTTTACCCTCACCGACGGCGCACTGCGCATGTTGGTGGTGCTCTATTTTTACGGTTTGGGTTACAGCCCGCTCGCTATTGCGCTGTTGTTCGTGTTCTACGAACTGTTTGGTGTCATCACGAATTTACTGGGCGGTTGGCTGGGCGCGCGACTGGGTTTGAATCAAACCATGAACTTGGGCTTGGCGCTGCAAATTGTCGCGCTGGGTTTATTGTTAGTGCCCGCACATTGGCTCACGGTGCCCTGGGTTATGGGGGCACAGGCGCTGTCGGGCATCGCCAAAGACTTAAACAAAATGAGCGCCAAAAGCGCCATTAAATTGCTGGTTCCGGCCTCGGCACCGGGGCAACTTTATCGCTGGATTGCCTTGCTCACCGGCTCGAAAAACGCACTCAAGGGCGCCGGCTTTTTTCTGGGAGGCGCGCTGCTAAGTGCGCTGGGGTTTACCGGCGCGGTGCTCGCAATGGCGATCCTGTTATTGCTGGTATGGTTATTCAGCCTAACCACGTTAACGCAGTCGCTGGGGCGCGCCAGCCGCAAACCAAAATTCCGCGACCTATTTTCTAAAAGCCGCGCCATCAATTTTTTATCGGCCGCACGCCTGTTTCTTTTCGGCGCGCGCGATGTCTGGTTTGTGGTGGCACTGCCGGTATTTTTGGCCAGTGAATTCGGCTGGGATCACTGGCGCGTGGGCGGTTTTCTCGCGCTCTGGATCATTGGCTACGGCATCGTGCAATCACTCGCACCCAAACTAACGGGCCGCCAACCCAGCGGCCGCCATGCGGTGCACTGGGCGTTGCTGCTAAGCCTCATTCCCGCGGCGATTGCGTTTTCGCTCACGCTCTCATGGCATGCGCCCACGGTGTTGGTAGCGGGGCTATTAACATTCGGTGCGCTGTTTGCCATCAACTCTTCGCTGCACAGCTTCCTCATTGTGAGTTACGCCAGCGATGATGGCGTGTCACTCGACGTGGGCTTTTACTACATGGCTAACGCCTTGGGGCGCCTACTCGGCACCTTGCTTTCGGGCTGGCTGTTTCAAAGTGCAGGGCTCGGCGCCTGCCTGTGGGTGTCGTCGGCATTTATCGCCGTGGCGGCGCTCCTGTCACTGGGGCTACCAAAACGCTGACGCGCGCTATCCGACACATCGTCCTTGATTCCGCAACCGCGCCCTTGACTCTGTACTTAGGTACGGAAGCTAATCTCAGATGCGATACTCAGTCGGACCCAGCCCCATGAACGAGACAATTAAGCAGAACACTGCGCGGTGGACGAGCCTAGGTGGTTTCATGGCGGCAGTTGGCGCAAGCCTGTGTTGCGCTGGGCCATTGGTGTTGCTTTCGCTAGGCATTAGCGGTGCCTGGATCAGTCACCTCACTGCTCTTGAACCCTACCGCCCAATTTTCATTATTGCCGTGTGCGCGCTGTTTGGTTGGTCTGGCTGGCAGTTATTCAAACCACAATCCGAATGTGCGGCTGAAACTGTCTGCGCCCAGGAAACCACGCGCGGGCGCAGACAAAAAATTTTTCTGATATTGCTAATCGTGGCGGCGGCGTTGGTGGCCAGCCCTTATTGGTTGCTGTGGTTTTACTAGCGCAAGCTGTCATCTACCAACCTTAAAAGGTGTGATATGAATAAATTATTGTGTGTTTTGACGGCACTGATGGTCAGTGGCGGCGCTTTGGCCGCCGATCAACAGATAACATTAGCGGTGCCCGGCATGAACTGCATGACCTGCCCCATCACTGTGAAAAAAGCCCTGCAACAGGTGCCCGGTGTGGGCGAAGTGGCGGTCAGCATGGAAACCCGTCAAGCGGTGGTGCAATTTGATGACGCACAAGCGCCAGTGGCCGCGCTCATAGCCGCCACCACCAACGCCGGCTACCCATCCAGCCTTGTTTCATCCGCCGACGAGAGCACTACAGGCAATGACTAAATCCGTGCTGCTCGACTCCACACTCACCTGCCCACAGTGCGCACACAGCGTGCTGGAGACCATGCCCACCGACGCCTGCCAGTGGTTCTACGAATGCACCCAATGCCAAACAGTACTCCAACCAAAACCGGGCGACTGCTGTGTGTTTTGCTCCTACGGCAGCGTGCCCTGCCCACCCATTCAGCAGGACGGCGGCTGTTGTTCAAAAATCTAGAGACTCGCCCTAGGCCTGTGAACTTTCTGCCCAAAAATAATTCCGCGCCGCCACGCCCATCACCTCAAAGCGCTGCACTTGCGCCGGGCCCTTGGCGGCAGCTGCGCATACCAGCAAGGGCAGCAGGTGCTCTTCGCGCGGGTGGTTAAAACGCGCATGAGGTGCCTCTTGCCAAGCGCTCAATGTGGATTCCACGGTGGCGCTCTGCCATTCAGTTACCAGCGTACGATCTAACCAGTGAGCAAAGCCGTCGCTGGCGGAAATTACCTCGGCGGATTTAGGGCCAAAAAACGCCGGTAAATTGTGAAAACTAAAACCCGAACCCAGTAGCAGCGCATCGGCGGGCAAGCCACGCGCAAGGGCTTGCCCCAGTCGCCAGTGCATTGCCGGATCGAGGCTCGCGTCCAGCGACACCTGCAACACCGGAATCCTGGCCGCCGGGTAGAGCAACAGCAGCGGCACAAACACTCCGTGATCCCAGCCGCGCTCCACCGTTTGCGCTGCCAGTCCCCAATGATTCAGCGCCGCGATCAATGATGCAGCCAATTCTGGCTGGCCTGGCGCAGGGTAGCTTAACTGGTAACTCTCGGCTGGGAAGCCTTGATAGTCGAACAGCAGGGGCGGCTGGGCCGCGGCATTGATTTGAAAGCCCCGCGCCTCCCAGTGTGCACTGACCACCACCACGACACTCGGGTGGGCAGGTAGCTGTGACCGAAGCAATGCAAAACTGCGCCGCAGTTGTGCGTGGTCTGGATCACCTAACACAGGTAGCGGACCGCCACCGTGGGAGACAAAGGCTATGTTCATAGTGGCTCCAACAATGCGCAGGCGCCTAAGACAAGCGCCCGATGGATGACGTTTTAGCTACGCAGCTTTGCGATTATCGAGGGCGATTAAACCGGGTCCATTGGCTACGATGAACAACAGCGCGCCCGCCATGCTCAGGTTTTTCATAAACATGATCATCTGCATTTGGTTGCCAAAGTCGCTGTGAAACACCACGCCGGACACCACTGAAAAACCCGCCAAGCCTAAGGCTGCCCAGCGCGCCTGCCAACCCACTGCCAACGCCAAGCCGCCAGCGATTTCTAGGCCGATCACCAGCGGCAGCAGGACGCCCGGAATACCGAAGGCCTCCATGTAGCCCTGAGTGGCGGCATAGGCGGTGATTTTACTGGCGCCAGACATGACAAATATCAGTGCCAAAAGCGTGCGGCCTAAGGGTGAAGCAATCTGTGCTAACTGTTTCATAGTGAATTCCTCTCGGTGATTAAAGTTATGGCACACGCCATGGAGACCATATTAGTTATTGCCATAAAGTAGATAAACTGGCTAAATTTCAATACATAATTGCTATTAAGAGAACAATTGTGGGACAGCTTGAAGAACTGGAAAATTTTGTGCGCATTGCAGAGGCCGGCGGCATCGGGCGCGCGGCCGAACAATTGGGTCAAGCTAAATCAGCGGTCAGTCGCAAACTCACAATGCTAGAAAACCGTTTGGGCACGCGATTGATTGCACGCACCACGCGCCGCTGGCACCTCACCGAAGCTGGCCAACGCTGCTATCAGCAGGCCCTGCGCCTACTCGATGCCAATGCCGAACTGGCTGCGCAGGTCAATCCAGACAATCACCGGTTGCAAGGGCGACTGCGCATTGCCGCCCCACTGACCTTTGGCGTTGCGCACCTACCACCGGCGATTCAGGCCTTTGGCGAGCGCTACCCAGGCTTGACCATCGAACTGGAGCTGGCGGACCAGTTCGTCAACCTCATTGAAGCAGGCGTCGATCTATCGCTGCGCATTGGCGATTTGGCAGATTCCAATTTGCGCGCGCGAAAGTTGGCGCCCATCAGCCTGTGTTTGGTGGCCGCACCCGACTACCTCAAGCGCGCGGGCACCCCCCTGCAACCAAACGACCTGCGCCACCACCGCCTATTGCATTACACCACCAGCGGCCACAGCAGTATCACGCTACACGGCCCAGAGGGTCACCCCCACTCCATCGAATGGCGTTCAAGCCTCAAAGCAAACAATGGGGAATTTTTAAATGCGATGGCTGTTCAGGGCTATGGCATTGCCGTTTCACCACGCTTTATTTGCTGGCAGGATTTGGCGGCGGGGCGATTGGTGCCGGTGTTGGGCGACTACAGTTTGGCTGGGCGCTCACTCTACGCGGTCTACCCCGCCAGCCGATTCGTGCCACAACGGGTGCGCTTGTTTATCGACTTTTTGGTGGCGTTTTTTGGCGAGCAAAGCTACTGGGAAAAACCTTAGCGCTGTTCGATGTCTTCAGTGTCTGCCAAAAACTGTTTCAAGCGCGCCGCTAACCGCGAGTTAGCGTCTTTCAATTTTCCCATACTCACCGCAATACCTGCAGAGTCGCATTGCCGAACGTAGTGCTCCAGTTGATCGGCGCAGGCCTGCAATTCTCGCCCGCCCAACTGCCCCGCGGCACCTTTTACGGTGTGCACCAATAGTTGCAGGGCGGGATAATCTTCATCGACCAACAAGCTGGCGCAACGTTCCGTGACGTCGGCATAGCTATCGAGGAAGCGCTCCAACAGCCAGCGCAATCGGTCTGTTCTTTGGCGCACTGCCTGTCGCGCAAATTTTTCATCCCACACTTCTTCGGCCGACGCAGCCATTGCACGATTGCTGCTTGCCTCAATGGACAACCATTTCTTGAGCACCAGCACCAAGTCACTTTCGTTGATGGGCTTGCTGACAAAATCATTCATACCCGCGGCCATGCACCGCTCGCGATCGCCTCGCATTGCATTGGCGGTCAGCGCAACCACGGTTAACGTCTGTGCGTGCACACCCGCCTCACCGCGACGGATTCGTCGCGTCGCCTCCAACCCATCCATTTCAGGCATCAAACAATCCATAAACACCAAGCCAATATCCTGGTTGGTCTTCAGCACAGCCAAGGCACTGCGGCCAGTCTCAGCCGCCAACACGCGACAACCGAGGTCCTCTAACATCATGGTGGCCACTTCGCGATTGATGGCGTTGTCTTCCACCAGTAAAACCTTTTGTCCCTTGGCCAAATCCTGAGTGACCGGCTCCACTGACTCCGCTTGTTGTTCGCCACGTAATAATGCGACTAGCCGCGATTCAGTCACCGGCGCCGCCACCCGATCCGTGAAACCCAATTGCGCCATGTACTGGTGATCAGGATCGACCTGCTGTCCATGTACCAACACACGGCGTTGATGCTCGCGCTGCCAACCGGGGTGTTCGGCGCTCAAGCCCTGCGCCAAACAATATTCCCGCCCAATAAATACCCAATGATAATCGCACTGCGTCAGTAACTCTGTGGTCACTTCCAAACCATCGGCTTCAAACACTTCGGCCCCTGTTGCGCGTAACAACTGTGACAGCGCCGCCCGCGACGGATTATTTTCCAACGCCACCAATACCTTTGCACCGCCCAGCCATGGCAACCGCTGACCGGGTATTTCTGTGACCGCCGCGAGCTGAATATTGAAGCGAAAGGTGGATCCCTCACCCAGCGAAGATTCAACGGCAACATCGCCGCCCAATAATTGGCAGAGCTTGCGACTGATCGCCAACCCCAATCCAGTGCCTTCGAAACGACGAGTCGAAGAACTGTCCACCTGTGAAAACGGCGTAAATAAATCAGCTAGGGTGTCTTCAGCCATGCCAATGCCGGTGTCGATGATGGCCACACTGAGGCGCAATTCATCGAGCTCAGCGCGCACGACAACCTGCCCCTGCTCGGTGAATTTTATGGCGTTGTTAATAAGATTAATTAAAACTTGTCGCAACCGATCCGGATCTGTCTCAACCGTCACATTGGGTATGTGTGATTGATCTAGCACCAGATAAATACCTTTTTCGTGCGCGGAGAGTGCGAGTATTTGCACCACATCGTCAAGCAACTGTCGCAGATCAAAAAGACGCGGCGCCAACTCCAACTTGCCGGCATCCACTTTAGAAAAATCTAAAATGTCGTTGATGGTGCTCAATAGTGTAATGGCACTGCGTTGCGCGATGTCCACATGGTGCGACTGATTGGCATTTAAGGGCGTGCGCTTCAATAAATTGAGCATACCCATAACGCCATTCAGGGGCGTTCGAATTTCATGGCTCATCATGGCCAAGAATTCGCCTTTTACTTTAACCGCTCGCTCAGCTTCTTCTTTTGCTGCAAGCAATTGCTGTTCTGCATTCTTTCGCTCGGTAATATCTTGAAAGGATCCGTACATTCGAACATTACGGCCATTTTTCATTTGCGTTCGGCCGGTGCTTGCCACCCAACGATGTTTACCATCGGCGGTTACGATGGGCAACTCAATACGCCAAGGCTTGGCTTCCTTCAAACCCTGCATCAAGCATTGAGTCATTTGTTCTGCGCTGCCCGCCGCTTGATAAAACTTAATGGTCTCCTCTACCACTGGATCAAAATCCGGCGGCACGCCGTGGATCTCTTTGGCCATCAACGACCAGGTAGATTTTTTACTGGGAATGTCGTATTCCCAGGCGCCAATACGCCCCTGTTCGCTCATGGCCTCCAACATATCCTGCTGCCTTTCGACGGCCCGCTGGACGCGCAAAGTTTCAGACATATCCACGGCGGTGGAATAAAATTTATTGCGCAGGGGATCTGCACGGGTACTCCACACCAAAGACAAATACTCACCATTTGCAGCTCTTAGTCGCGACGTAAATTCAACCGATTCTTTACCGGCACCTAAACGCCGCATGGCCGCTTTGGTTGCCTCTAAATCCTCTGGGTGGATAAGCTCCAAAATGCGCATTTTATTGAGGGCGTCCTGATCGTAGCCCAACTTGGTGACAAAGTGATTATTTACGACTTCAAAATAACCCTCGGCATTTGAAATTCCCATAAACACGGGAGAAAGTGAGAAAAAGCTGTTTAACTGCTCCTGCGATTCGATCAACTTTTGAGCTGCACGTTTGCTTGCAGTAATATCCAAGGCCGTGCCAACCATGCGGGTCGCTTTCGCGCCCATCCAACGCACCACGCGACCGCTAAAGTGCAACCACACCCAATGGCCATCAACGTGGCGCATGCGCAAATCTAGGGTCAGGTTTTCTGCGGTTAGCACCGCGGCTTTGGCGAGGAACTCTTCGATTCGTTGTTTATCTTGCGGGTGCAGCCATTGCTGCCAATCTTCCGCGTTAACGGTGTGGTCTTCGTTTAATTGCAAACCCAGCAACTGCTGCCAGCGGTCATTGACGATGATTTTTTTGGCAAAAATATGCCAATCCCAAAAGCCCACACCAGTGCTGTCGACAACTAAACTCAGTTGGCGGTTGGTATCTTCAAGTTCTCTTGAGGTGCGCTCACGCTCGGTGACATCCTCGACCATGACCCAGATATAGGGCTGCGACCCCGCGCCCGACACCCGCACCGCTTTCACCACCAATGATTGTGGCTGGGCGGATTGATCCGCTAGGGTCGCGCGCATTTCTACGGCAGACAATTCGCCTGCCAAAATGTCCGTCCAAGCGCTCGCCGACTCGCGATTTGGTTGCAACACGGCTTCAATAGGTTGTCCGCGCACATCCTCACCCAAGAGCGCTCGCAGGGTGCCGTTGTGTTCAATCACCCTACCAACACGGGCATCGCACAGGGCTAACCCCACCGGCGAGTGACTGAATAAACCCTGCAACCGCGCCTGCTCTGCAATTCGCCGCCGCAGTAAAAGCACCGAATAACCGAGCGGCGCCAGAATCAGCGCGATCAGTAACACCAACGCCCCGCGCAACCAATGGCGATTAGGCGCGTATCCAGACCAACCACCAATGGGCATTGCGGCTAGCTGCCAGCTGCCCGTGGCAAGGCCAATATCTAACAGAATAGGGGCGCTCTCAAAGGTTGCTTGATCGCCATAAAACAGCTCGCCCTCGGCACCCAAACCGTCTTTACCCCTGAGCGCGATGCGCAACGGCGCATCGTAAACGCCGCTTGCTTGATAAAAGCGATCCAGATCGATCACCGCAGAAATCGCGCCCCAGAACGCATTGTCATCACCCACAAATACGGGAATGCGCCCAATAAATGCCTGACCGCCCTGCACTAGGTTGACCGGTCCTGCCACCACAATGGCTCCGGTTTCGCGCGCGCGCAGCGCGGCTTGCTTTTGTGCAGCATTGGCGGCGAGGTTAAGGCCAATAGCACCTTCATTTCCGGCCATGGGATACATCAGCTGCATCACCATATCGGGCGCGCCGCCCAAATTGCGCAATTGATTGCGGCCGGCGAATATTTTGGCGGCGTAACGGGCAAACTTTTCTTGGTTTATGTCTGGCTCCGCCGCAATGACCGCGGCCAAGCCCAACACCGATTGAATATTGCTATTGATATTACCCTCGATCTGGGCGCGCAAGGTGGAGGCTTGCAGCAACACCAATGCGCGCTGCTCTTGCAAGTAGCGCTCGCTGTTAAGCCGGTCTAAATAGATGGCGCCCGCGCTCAGCCCCAGCCCCAGCCCCAGCACTAGAATGAGCACCCACATTAATGGCAGTGCTGAAGATGTGAGTCGGGCCAGACGCAAAGCGAACTCCGAGCAATTGGATCGATTGTGATCAATCCAGTATAGCCGGTGACTGAATTTCGGCCGGTCGTTGTAACTCATGGCCAGTGTTCCTACAATCTCGCCACCACCCGAGCAGGAAACCCCATGGATCAGGCCGAACTTCGCACGCACCTTGTCAACCTAGTGGCAGAGCCCGACAAGCACCAATTGCGGGCTCTGCTGGCACATCGCCATATCGCGGATTTGTCCGATGCCATGATGGATTTCAGCCCCAAAGAGGCAGCTGTGCTGCTGGACTTACTGACCCTGCACGACCACGCCGAGGCGTTTTCCTATATGTCGGAAGAGCGCCAAGCGATGATTGCGGCGGTGATGCCTCGCAATGATTTAGCGGCACTCTTTTCCCAAATGGAGTCTGACGAGCGCGCGGATTTGTTCAACCGCCTGACCGAGGAGCAGCGCCACGCCGTTCTACCGGGCCTGGCGCAAGCCGAACGCGAGGATGTGCGCCGGCTTGCCAGCTACCCGGAAAAGACCGCCGGCGCCCTGATGACCTCGGATTACGCCACCCTGCGCGCCCACTGGACCGTCAAAAAAGCGCTGCTGCGCATTCGCTTAGAGGCACCCGACAAAGAGACCATCTACCAGGTGTATGTGGTGGACAAAGACCGCACGCTGCGCGGCACCCTGTCACTGAAACAACTGATTCTCGCGCGCCCGGACGCCACCATCGCCGAGCTCATGCTCACCGATGTCGTGAGCGTGGCGGTGGACGAAGACCAAGAGAAAGTGGCGGAAATTGTGCGCCACTACGACTTGCTCGCAGTACCGGTGTTAGACGCCGAGCAAAAGCTGGTGGGCATCATTACCTACGATGACGCCATGGATGCCTTTGTGGAAGAAGCCACGGAGGATGCGCAAAAGAGTGCGTCGGTGGCGGCATTGGGTTCATCCTTTAAAAACATCGGCTTGGGGCAGCTTTACCTCAAGCGCATTGGCTGGTTGCTAATGCTGGTGTTTGGCGCGCTGTTTTCCGGCGCCGGCATCGCCTTTTTTGAAGACATCATTGCCCAGCAAGTGGCCTTGGTCTTTTTTCTGCCCTTGCTGGTTGGCAGTGGCGGCAACGCCGGCTCGCAGGCGGCGGCCTTGATGATTCGCGCGCTCGCCACCGGTGAAGTGCAGATGCGCGACTGGCTGGGATTACTGGGCCGGGAGATCATCGTGGCAGGCGCGCTGGGGCTGACCCTGGCGCTGGCGGTATCGGCACTCGGCTGGTTGCGCGGTGGGCCAGAGGTGGCCGTCATCGTCGCCGCGGCCATGGTCTGCGTGGTACTCACTGGCTCGCTGATTGGCCTGTGTCTGCCCTTTGTTTTATCCAAGATCAAGTTGGATCCGGCCACCGCGTCGGGCCCCTTGGTGACCACCATCGTGGATGCCACCGGTGTCATTATCTATTTGGGGTTTGCCCAACTCGTGCTGAGCGGGAGCCATTCGCTGTTTTAGGGCCGAGCAGCCGCCGCCATCTTGGCTATGCTCAATTCCTATGGCTGACTTAGAGAACACTCAGCGCCCCGTTCAACCGGCATAGGAACCCAGCATGATCGCGCCCGGCACGCCCCCAGACGAATCCGAACGATTGGCGAGCCTGCGCGGTCTCAATCTACTCGATACCGCCCCCGAGGAGCGCTTTGACCGGCTCACGCGCATGGCTAAGCGCCTGTTTAATGTGCCCACCGCGCTGGTCAGTCTGGTGGATTGCGACCGACAATGGTTCAAATCCAGGCAGGGCTGGGATCTTCGTGAAACCCCGCGCGACATTTCGTTTTGTGGCCACGCCATTATGGGCGACGACATTCTGCTCATCCCCAACGCCTGCGAAGATGAACGTTTTCACGATAACCCCCTCGTAACCGGCGCCAGTGCCATCCAATTCTACGCTGGCTGCCCACTCAACATTCAGGGCAGCAGCGGTCTGGGAACCCTGTGTGTCATGGATCAGCGCCCGCGCAATTTTAGCGATGACGATCTAACGCTGTTGCGCGATTTGGCAGCCATGGCAGCGCAAGAGCTAGAATCCTGCGCAACCAATACCGTGGATGCGTTGACTCAAATCTCAAATCGACGCGGCTTCACAGCACTGGCCGCACACGTGTTGAGCCAATGCAAACGCAAAGATAATCCCGCCACCTTGCTGCTGTTTGACCTCAATGGCGTCAATCCCATCAACAGCAATTTTGGCCACGCTGAGGGTGATCATGCACTGGTCGCCTTCGCCACGCTAATGCGAGAAGTATTTCGCGAATCGGATATTTTTGCGCGCTTCGGTGGCGACAAATTTGGCGTGCTCTTGACCGACGCCAATGATGCCGGCGCCGCCATTGGCCTCGATCGCTTCAAGAAAGCCCTGACCCAATACAACGCGCAAGAACTCCGGGGTTACGATATCCGCTTTAGCGTTTACCGACTCAGCTATAACCCAGAAACTTACCAGGATGTGGCAGACCTCATGGGCGCGGCCGACGCCACTTTTATCGACCAGAAGGGTCACAGCCAGCGCTGATTGAAGCACCCTTTGTTTAAAACAAGGCAAGTAGATTTGCAGCACCCCGCCCTTTCCAGCACTCTAGTCGCCCCATCACTCGGTGCGAGGTTTACGTGATTTACGATCCAGTATTTTGGCTACTCGGCAGCGTGGGCGTCATTCTAACGGGCATTTCTAAATCGGGCTTTGCCGGTGGTGCGGGCGTCGTGGCGGTACCGTTGCTCGCCTTGATCATGCCATTGCCGCAAGCTGCCGCACTGATGCTGCCCGTGCTGTTAGTCATGGATGCCAAAGCCATTCACTACTACTATCGCGAAACCCATTGGCAAAGCGTGCGCGCGCTACTGCCCGCAGCGGCCGTGGGCATTGCGCTGGGATCCTTGGGCATGGGCAAATTGTCGGATGCCACTTTACAACTGATATTGGCCGCACTGTGCATACTCTTTGGCTTGTGGGCACCACTCGCGCAGTGGTTTGCGCGCCTAAAAGGCGCGGCGTGGCTTTGGGGGGCAATAGCAGGCACAAGCTCCACGCTCATTCACGCCGGCGGGCCACCCCTGAATATTTATTTGCTGGGGCGCGCACTGCCCAAATTGCAGTGGTTGGCAACCGCCAGCATTTTCTTTGCGGTACTCAACGCCATAAAAGTGATTCCCTACGCTTGGCTCGGTCAATGGCATTTAGAAACCCTAACCTTGTCGCTGGCCATGCTGCCCATGGCGATGCTGGGTATTTGGATTGGCAAACGCATTGCTTTGCGCATCAATGACGCTGCGTTCATGAGGTTTTGCCGTGTATTACTCGTAGCTTCAGGCGGTTTGTTGCTGCTTAAAGCCATGCTATAGCGCGAGCGCGTTCACTGGATTCAACTTGCTCGCACGCCGTGCTATGGTGCCGGCTTGGCATATTTTGGAGTCCACCCATGCACACGTTATTTCATCGCCGTACTTTGTCGATCGGTCTGTTACTCAGCTTTCTGCTCTCATTCAGCGCGACGCAGGCCAGCACATCGGGCGACGAAGCGCTAGCAATAATCATTGAGGATCACTGGCAATACAGTCTCACTGAAAACCCGATTATGGCGGGCCGCATGGGGATCGCGGGTTACAACGATCGACTACCGGGTGTCACCGCGTCGGATCGCGAGCGCCGATTGAAATCCGAACGAAAATTATTATCGCGTTTAACAGCGCTTGACGAAAAATCACTCTCTAAACAGGCCGCCGTCAATCGTCAATTACTGAGCTGGGTACTGCAAAACAGTATTGAGGCCAATGAATTATTTTTAGATCGCATTCCACTCAATACTTTTTACAGCTTTTACGCAGAAGCGCTCGAGGCCAGCAGCGGTTTGGCCATGCGCACCGAGCAAGACTACCGCGACTACATTGCCCGCATTCGCGACTTTGGTCGCTATTTTGATGAACACCTCGCCAATATGCGCGCGGGCATAGCCAGTGGTTTTGTGTTGCCAAAAATCGTCGTCCAAGGTATTGCGCCAACGGTGCGCGCACAAGTCTATGCCGATCCAAAAAACAGCAGCCTGTACAAACCCTTCACCGAATTGCCCAGCAGTTTAAGTGCAGCCACCCAACAAAAACTACAAGCTGAAGGCGCGCAAGCCATCGCCGACGTGGCCATGCCGGCCTTTGCGCGAGTGGCTGAATTCATGGAGGGCGACTATCTGGCTGCGGCCACCGACAGTCTAGGTGCAGAGCAATTACCGGGTGGCAAAGACTACTACCGCCACGCCATTCGCACCTACGTCACCTTGGACATGGCGCCCGAGAAAATACATCAAATTGGTCTGGCAGAGGTTAAGCGCATTAAAGCCGAAATGCAGGCGCTGATTAAAGAGTCCGGTTTCACTGGTGACTTTAATGCCTTCACACACTTCCTGCGCACCGACCCTCAGTTTTACGCAGAAACGCCCGAGGCGCTGCTGAAAGAAGCCGCCTACATCGCCAAGCGTGCCGACTATAAGCTGCCCGCATTTTTCAACCGCTTACCGCGCATGCCCTATGGCATCGTACCCGTGCCCGAAGAAATTGCACCCAATTACACCACCGCCTCATACAACCCCGCAGCCATCGGCGGCGTGCGCGGCGGCGCCTATTGGCTCAACACCCACAACCTAGACCAGCGCCCCTTGTACGAGCTGTCTGCACTAACGCTGCACGAAGCAGTGCCCGGCCATCATCTACAAGGCGCGCTATCGCAGGAGCTAGAGAATGTGCCCAACTTCCGACGCAATCTTTACCTGAGTGCATTCGGCGAAGGTTGGGGTCTCTATGCTGAGCGCCTCGGTATCGAAATGGATATGTACCAAACGCCCTACGAGAATTTTGGCCGCCTGAGCTACGAGATGTGGCGCGCCTGTCGCTTGGTTATCGATACCGGCATCCACTCCCAAGGCTGGAGCCGCCAGCGTGCGCTGGACTTTTTAGCCGATAACACATCGCTCTCCAAAGACAACGTGCGCGCCGAAGTTGACCGCTACATCTCCTGGCCCGGACAGGCGTTGTCGTACAAGATGGGCGAGATAAAGATTCGCGAATTGCGCGCGCAGGCCGAACGGCGACTGGGTAAATCCTTCGATATTCGCGCCTTCCATGATGCACTCTTAAGTGACGGCGCCCTTCCCTTAAGCATGCTAGAAAATAAAATGTTGCGCTGGATAGAAGCGCAAAAGTAGAGCGATGTACCTCGGCTGAACTCGCTGCGTCAGCCGGGGTCCATTAAATCACGCAAGCAAAGCCATCCAAGTGTGTGTTCGTTCCGTAATACAAGGCATGAATCACACTTACTCATCTCGCGCCAATACCCAAGCAGCATCGCTGTTTACGACCTATATTGTGGCCTACTTGGGGCTAATTCCCTTTATGGGCGGGCTAACCGTGCTCGCCATTAGCGAAGATGCTCAGCCCGGCTTATTGGTCTTTTGCAGCTACAGTACGGCCCTTACCACCTTTCTTGCCGGCAGCCTCTGGCAGCCTCAGAATTCAAACCCTGCCCTATCCATCACCTCGACCCTGCTGGTGGTACTAGCGGTTGGGGCGCTATTTTTAAGTCTCACACGGCCAGTGCTTGGGCTTATTTTGCTAGCGATCTGCGTTTACAGCACGTTTTTTGCCGAGCGCTTTGCCGGACGCTCCCCAGCCTACGTGCGCATGCGTGGCCGGCTAACAACAAGTGTTTTACTGTTGCACGCGCTGGCTATCTATCTGGTACTTCAGCTATGAGCAAACTGACCATCTTTTACGACAGCCTGTGTCCTTTGTGTGTGCGCGAAATGCGCTGTTTACAACAGCGAGGCCAGGGGGTATTGGACTTTGAAGACATACATCAAGAGGACTTTACCGCGCGCTTTCCGAACATAGATGTTGCTGAAGCAAACAAAATACTTCACGCACAAACGCCAGACGGCACTTTGCTGCTAGGGCTAGATGTAACTGCCAGAGCTTGGGCGTTAGTTGGAAACCCATTGTTCAAGGTGCTGCGTTGGCCGCTGATAAAACCTGTGGCCGACGCCACCTACCGCGTTTTTGCCAAGCATCGCTATAGGATATCCTACTGGCTAACTGGGCAAGCGCGGTGTGACACTTGCGCCAGAGTATGTGACAAACAACAGTGATTAGTGCGCAGAGTAATAGCGCCAACAGCTCGTCGGAATTTAACTGCGTAAGAAGTTTTG
The DNA here is from genome assembly GCF_014192475.1 of Simiduia aestuariiviva. GTDB lineage: Bacteria > Pseudomonadota > Gammaproteobacteria > Pseudomonadales > Cellvibrionaceae > Simiduia > Simiduia aestuariiviva. The sequence goes on along the minus strand of NZ_JACHXZ010000001.1, from coordinate 639,540 downwards.
TGATGCATCATGGCGGCCGCTTGCGCCCTAGCCACATCACCGCCAGCCCTGCGCCCACACTGTATCGTCTTTAAGTTCATGCCAATGCATGGATATCTGTCGGCCGCTAATGACTGCCTCAATTACGCATTCTGTAACGACTTCATCTTCATCATAGTTCATCTTGACCACTAAAAAATGGCGCTCTTTATTAGTGGGTTTTAATGCCGTCCATTTACTGAGCAGCAACTTTCTGGGGTTTATCCTGTGAGGCATTGAATTCGCACCTTGTGGCAACCGCCGACCAAACCGCATGAACGACGTATCTCGCACTGGGTTTAAGTACGTACTCGCGATCCTTGTGGATGACAGCTAGCGCTAAGGTGTTGTGAGGCTGAGCACGAATTCTCTAATACCATTGAGCAACATTTGGGTGGCCAATATCACCAATATCATTCCCATCAATCGCTCAAGTGCGCGTGAGCCCTTGGTGCCAATGACTTTCATAATCAATGGCGAAGCCAATAACAACGCCGAGGAACCCAGCCAGGCCAACAACAGTGCAACACTCCACTCAGCGATTTTTTCAGGTTGGTTTGAACTGAGTAACAACAGCACGGCTATGGTTGAGGGGCCCGCGATCATAGGCACGGCGAGCGGCACGATAAATGGCTCGTCAGATTCCGTGCTTTCCCCGCTATCGTGGGTCACGGGAAAAATCATACGCAACGAAATGATAAACAACAAAATACCGCCCGCAATATTCAACGACGGCTGAGTCAAACCAAGAAATGCGAGAATGGCATTACCCGCAAATAAAAACAGCACCAAAATGATGAGTGCGATGATCAATTCGCGCGCTAACACCGGCGTTCGGCGTTTTACATCTAACCGAGACAATACGGCATTGAATATCGGCACATTGCCGAGTGGGTCCATAATTAGAAATAGCGTAACCGCCGCTGGCGCGATGTCTGCCCAATGCATTGATCATCTCCAATGTCATCAATGTTATTCACTAACCCTAGCGCGCTGAGATCGCTAACATCCACATAAGTGAGTTCAGCATGATATGGCACGGAGTTGTGAGTGTAGCCGAGTTCGCACAAAAGGAGATCAAGCCGAACAGTGGCAACCCACTGCATATGGCGCATGAATGGAGCCGCTGACGGCGTTATGGCGTACCCATACCCTCAGTAGCCTTGCCCTCAGTACCCTTGCCCTCAGTACCCATCCCCTCAGTAGCCATGCCCTCAGCACGCTCAAGCAGTATTGCGTCAATGGCCCACTGCATGCGCTGAACTAACGCATCGTCTACGTCAAGACTAAAGGCAAAAAAGTAATCGTTTTTCTTGAGCAGATATACAGCTTCGTAGTCATCTACATCTATGCCCGAATCGGTTAGACTTTGACGCCAACCGTCTTCTCCAAATGCCCAGAGGTCGATCCGGCCGGCTTTTAACATCTTGCCTAAATTGTCCACGCTAGAGGTCAATGTGATGGCGCGCGCTGGCACACCCAGCTCCCGCAAATAGGCTTCACCCACGTCATCGCGCACGGCCCCAACGCGGTGTTGAAAAATATCAGCGGGCTTGGTGATTTGAATGGATTGCGCCCTTCTCGCCACCAAAACATATTTCTCTGTTCCGGTAGGTCCCGCCCACTTAAATAGCGTTTCCCTCTCCTCGGTACGAATCGTATTGAACAATACAGTGGTGGGCCCCTCGAGTGCATTGCGGTAAGCGCGCGCCCACGGCTGAACGAGAATGGCATCTCGCGTTATTGGGCTGCCAGCCCGTGCGGTGGCCGCCAATAACAAGTCCACCGCGGGGCCCTTGAGGACACCGTCCTCCAGGTAGTTATAGGGTGGACTGTGTTCCGTGATATAGCGTAGCGAGCTGAGCGTCGATGGCTGCGGCTGCTCGGCACACACCGAAGTGGTAGCCACTATAACCATTAGCCCAAGAAAGAATCGAATAGCCACCTGCACAGATTGCATACTTATCCGTCAAGCACCAAAGATAAACTGAGACTATCGCATACAGCGAAGAGGTGAAAATAGTCGGGGAGGCGCCAAAAAAACATTATACATGGCCAGTTTATAGTTATTGGAATCCGGCGATTGTAGACCACCGAACTAAAGCTGACCAGTAAAAATAGTGATCGCCAACTGCATGAAATTTATTTCGCATTTAGCGGTAATAATTGCGATTTATCAATAGTACTTTCGCCCGAATCTAACAAAACCTGCGCAAAATATTGGACTATTTTACAATATCTAATTGGGCGCTCTTTTCGTTCAGCAGCCGATTCAACGCCCCTTGAAATTCATTCACTAATGTTGGCGGGACATCCAGGCTAAAGGCAAAGTAGTATTGCCGCGCGGGAAAGCGGTAAATGACTTCGAGACTGTCTGGATCAATACCCGACGCTATTAGGCCTCTATGCCACCCCTGCTCACCGAACACCCATGTATCGATTCGTCCGGCCAGAAGCATTTTGCTTAAGCTCTCTACCTGGTGAGCTACCACAATATTTTCGGGATCTAAACCGAGCTCCAGTAAAATTTCATGACCGACATCATCTTTGACAGCACCAATTTTTAAATCTCGCAGCTGATCAACATGCGATAAGGAGAAGGCCCGATCTTTAGGGCCTATCAACACGTCGTGTTCGGAGGCTATGGGGCCCACCCATTGAAATTTGGCTTCACGTTCTGGCGTGCGAATCGTGCTAAATAACACGGCATTTGGCCCTGCCAATGCCCGCCTAAATCCCCGCGCCCAAGGTTGCACGCGAATATCCTTTCTCAGTACAGGGCTGCCCAAGCGCTCACTCGCAGACAACAACAGTTCCACCGCTGGGCCCTGAAGTCGGCCCTGCTGTATATAATTTAACGAGGCATCACTTTCGGTAATAAATACCAATTCATTGAACTGCTGCGCACAGAGCGGCAGGCTCACGGCATAGGCAAGACAGCCGATCATAAATCGCTTTAACAACTTGGCCCCCTGCATAGCTGTGCCCCAGTTTATTGTTTTAACGTCCAATCATACGCTGATAAGCGCCACGATGTGAATTTGCACGACAATCAAAGTCTAACCAGCCATCCATTTATTCAAAATAGATATATAAACGCAATGCAATTAGCAGGTACCGCCTGTGATACCTTTGGCACCATAGGTATCATTTTCACCTTGGCACGCGCCTGTCGCGCACGCGCTTCAACCCATGATCTACTAATAACAAAGGAATCACTCATGGACCTATCAGCACTCAACATATACGCCATTTTGGTCGCCGCGGTTTCAAGTTTCGCGCTCGGTGGTATCTGGTATTCACCGCTACTCTTCGGAAAAAGCTGGATGGTGGAAACTGGGCTTACTGAAGAAGATGCCAAGAAGCAAAACATGGCCAAGACCTTCGGCTTGGCGTTTTTAGCCAATCTGGTCATTGCGTTTAATCTGGCGATGTTTTTAGGCGCAGAAAGCACCCTGCACACAGGCCTGTTTTATGGGTTTTTGGCGGGGTTTGGCTGGGTTGCCATGTCGCTGGCCATCAACGATTTATTTGAACAGCGCTCATTTAAATTGTTTGCCATCAATGCCGGCTTTAACACCGTCATCTTTACTCTGATGGGCGCGATTATTGGTGCCTGGCATTAGGTAGAAAATGCGCCTATACCATTCTTTGCGCGCGGGGCACCGGCTCCATAGCGCGCTGAATAATCTTTAGAAGATGTGCAAGAGTGACACCGCTTAAGGAAAAACCATTAATAGTGACACCATTAACAAAGACATCACTAATAGTGTCACTCTTGCACGCCTATATCGAACACCATTAATAGCGTCACTCTTGCACGCCTATACCGAACACCATTAAACGGGTTTAGCGTAGTAAACCACTTCTGCATCCCCCAAGGGATCGCGATGCAAATCTGTTTTTAAATAGCGCATACCCAACTTTTCCATTACTGCAATTGATGCAGTATTTTCGGGCACAGCAATGGCCGATAGCGTGGCAACGTCGGCCTTAGTACTAAACGCAGCCGCGATTGCGGCTGCGGCTTCAGTGGCGTAACCCTTACCCCAAGTTTCACGCTTAAAGCGCCAACCCAACTCTAAATTTTCCCAATCCGGTGTTTCGGAAAAGAAACCCATGGGCCTCACCAAGATCCAGCCGATGAATTGTTGATCTTCGGACAGCAGCACCTTCCAAATTCCCCAACCCTTTTCCGGATTGCGATATCGCATCATGCGTGGAATCATTACGTTGTCTATATCCTGCCGCGACGTTGGCGAGCCACCATTGATATATTTCATGACTTCCGGGTCTTGATCCAACTCAAACAGCAGTTCGGCATCATGTACACCCATGAGTGAATAACTGAGACGAAGTGAGTTCGGAATCTGCACGCCAATGCCTTAATAGGTTAGTTAATTACACGGGATTATGGGTGGTTAGCTCAACAGCCCAATGGCATTCAATACTGTCACAAAGACCCTATCCAATAAATACTGCCCACCAAAATTGGCTGATGGATCAAATATATAACCAGGCTGTGCTTGCCCGGCCAAACACACCAGCGAGGAATGCCAACATAGGATAGAGGGTCTGAGGTCAACCAACGGCTATGCGCGATAAAGATTCCAATCCACACCACGCCCAGCCACGGAATGAGCGGCACCCAGTCATTTGAGTTGATTGGCATTACGTTTGGCCAGGCGTTATGGGCATAGTGAAACGGCCAATAACTGGGCCACCAATCCAACCCGTGCCCTAACAGCATAATGAGTCCGGCCAACAGCGCAATTCTGGGCATGCGCATTAAAGGCAGCGCGAGCAGACTGGCAACTAGGATAAAGTGCAAAACACCAAAGTAGATCCAATTATTGGGAAATAACAGCAGTGACATTGTGGTGACGAGCAGTGCACCCACAAAAACCTTTGCTTCACGGCGCCAAAACTTCTGCCAGCGAATAGCCCTTACATGAGCATATACCAGACCGATCCCTACGCAGATAAAAAATAGCGTGAGAATGAGGTAGCGGAATTCGCGCCAACCCGGCCCGTTAGGAATATCCCATGATAGATAGTCAAAATATTTCAGGTCGTAAATAAAATGAAATATCACCATCAACACAATCGCTAGGGTGCGAGCAATATCTACAGTGACATTGCGTGCGCTGACGTGTGCTCCATACGGATCCATTTTACCCACGTTTGTATCCTTAGCTTTATGCTTTGTTCAAACCACCCCCACTGGGGTTACTTTCGAGACCAGTGGATATGCGAAATCTTCCAGCCCGATGTTGTCTTCACCAAGTGAAGCGTCTCAAACCCCAATGAGTCAATCGCTTTTTCTTTATAGGTGCCAGTGGTATGTGTGCGCCTACTAGACACTGCAGTGTCACCGTAGATATCTACCTTGTGCTCCAATATTTTCTGCTTCATTTGCTTCAAGAATTTCATATCTGACAGCATATGATGGGAGGCATATTGGTCGGCGGAGCGCTCAACGCCACCCTCAAAGATTAAAACGTCATCGGCCAGCAGTGCCCGTGCCGTCGCAACATCGCCCGCTACCAAGGCAGCATGAAATCGCGTCACCGTTTTAGCGGGTGCGCTATCGACTCCCACAAACAATGCGGTATCGACCGTGGATTTGTCTCCGTGACCATACACTGGCAGGAGCCAAGTGGCTGTAATCAACGCCACAAAAATTACACACAATGCTTTCATAATTCTTCCTCAGTTATTAACTTATGTAGCTCAAATGCCAACTGCTAAGAATATTTTTTAACCGTGATGGGCCGGTCCCACCACAGTGGTCATTAACGCCAACACAGCCAACAAAATCCAGCCGGCCAATGTCTCTATAGCAACAGTTACCCGAATCGCCTTGAGATCAATGGCCATTGCTTCGCCGGCTAAACGCGGCACGGCAACAAACTTATGCCACGCCCCCAGCGCAAGGAGCACTAGCGTTAGCGTGAGCTTGGTTGAGAGCAGTTGACCATAGCCGGTGCTAATCATTGCCTCAGGCGTGGCGATAACCGCTAACACCAAAATGACACCGACAATTAGCAGAAGTACGAGCGGCACGGTGGCCAGCTCACCAAAGCGTTTCAGCAAGCGAGCTTGTTTGACCGACGGCTGTTCGCGCACCAATAAATAAAACGGAAATAGGCACCCCAGCCACGCCAAACCAATCGCCACATGAACTAGCAACAGTGTGCGCAACCAAATTGGCTGTTCAACTAAATGACCGCCGAGCGCAAATGCCGCCACCAGCAGCACACTGGCGATGGCTAACAACAGCGCTCGAGATGTTGTGAACCACACGGCGTAAACAGCCAATAGACTTCCCGCCAACCGCAAGGCCGTGCTATCGCCCCAATGGGTTTGCCAGACAATAGATAACATCAACCTATCAAACATGCCGGACCAACCCGCTTCCGCCAGCGCTCCGGCTTGAATAGGCAGGATCAATACACAGGCCAAAAGCAGTACACCGCTGCACACGCGAAGCCATAGCAATAGCGCGCGCGACCAATGGCCACGCAATTGATGCAGCAACCATGCGCCCAATACTGAGGCTGTGCCCAGCAACAACAAAAATTTATTGAGCGCTGCGGCAATTAACCAACTGTCCATTATTCGGCTGCCGATTCACACAGATAGAAAAATGGAATATTGCCGCTCATTTTATGGCCATCGGCGCCCATGGCGATCCAGCGTAGAGTCCAATCGCCGCAAGTCAATGAAGGCATCGGCAATTCATATCGCGCCTCAGCGGCTGATGCGGGCGTCACCGACATCGCTGCGCGATCGCCGTTGGCGTCACTCAATGTCAAGCCCACTAAACGCACAGGGCCACTAAAGTGCAACACAATGGCTTCAGGTAGCGTCGCGTGAGTAGACTTTGCCGCTGGCACACTCTCTTTCAAACCCGTATGCGCGCTTGCGCCGGTTGATGCCAACAGCAACACAGTGCCCACTATTAAAAACTGCTGAGCAGAATTACGTAAAAAATTAAACATCACTAATCTCCAGAGGATAGGAATTTAAGTTGCTGCGAACGCCACAACAAATACACCACGGGCAGCACAAATAACGTCAATAGCACCGAGCTGACCATACCGCCCACCATGGGCGCCGCCAGACGGCTCATAATTTCCGAGCCGGTGCCCGCGCCATACATAATCGGCACAAGACCCGCGATGGTGGCCACAGCGGTCATCAACTTTGGTCGCAAGCGCAACACCGCACCGGCGATCACCGCGTCTCGCAAATTGGCCAGATTGGGTTGCTTATGCTCTGCGCGCATTTGTAACCACGCGTGATCTAAATACACCAACATAATCACGCCGGTTTCCACCGCCACGCCCGCGAGCGCAATCATGCCCACCCCCACGGCCACCGAAAAGTGAAAGCCCAACACGTGCATGAACCATACACTGCCCACTAAGGCGAGTGGCAAGGTGCCCATGATCATCGCCACCTGCGCGGCGTTTTTGAAACACAGATACAACAGAATCACGATGATCAACAAGGTAAAGGGTACTAAGTACTGCAACCGGGCTTTGGCTCGCTCCAAGTATTGGAACTGGCCTGCCCAGCTCAGTGAATAACCCGGCGGCAATGACAGTTGTTGACCGATCAATTTTTTTGCATCAGCGACATAAGTGCCCACATCAACACCGGCGGTATCGATAAACACCCAGCCGTTTAAGCGCGCATTCTCACTTTTAATACCACCTGCGCCCTCTTCCACTAAGATTTCGGCAACGTCACCCAGCGCTATGTGCTGCCCGGCCGGCGTCACTATCGGCAGCAATGCCAGCTGCTCTGGCGAATCGCGGTAGTGTTGCGGGTAGCGAATATTTACGGGGTAGCGCTCTTGCCCCTCCACGGTCTCTGTTACGTTCCGGCCTCCTACGGCGGTACCGATCACCTGCTGCACATCGCCAATATTTAAACCAAAGCGCGCGGCCTTTTCGCGATCGATGTCAATTTTAATGTAGCGCCCATTGGCCACGCGCTCTGCGTACACCGACGCCGTGCCCGGCACCTCGGCCAACAACATTTCCAATTGCGTACCTATGCCTTGAATCACTGCAAGGTCGGGCCCCGCCACTTTAATGCCCACCGGCGTTTTGATGCCGGTGGCCAACATGTCGATGCGGGTTTTAATGGGCATCACCCAGGCGTTGGTGACGCCCGGAAAACTCACCAAGCTATTGAGTTCCTGCTTAAGACCGTCGAGCGTCAAGCCGGGCCGCCACTGATCGCGGGGTTTTAGCTGAATAAACGTTTCGATCATGGTGAGCGGCGCGGGATCAGTGGCGGTATCGGCGCGACCCACTTTGCCGAATACCGTTTCCACTTCGGGCAGGGTTTTAATGAGCTTATCGGTTTGCTGCAATAATTCGCGCGCCTTGCCGATAGAAATGCCTTCGTAGGTGGTGGGCATATACATTAAATCGCCCTCATCCAATTCCGGCATAAATTCACTGCCCATGTGTTGCAAGGGCCATAGACTCGACACCACCAACAACAAAGCGGCTATCAAGGTGAGTTTTGGGAATTTCAATACCGCCGTCAACGCTGGCAGATAGACGGCACTGAAGCCTCGGTTGATGGGGTTTTCCGATTCGGTGCGCACGCGCCCGCGAATGAAGTAACCCATTAACACTGGCACCAAAGTGATGGCGAGTGCGGCGCTGGCAGCCATGGCATAGGTCTTGGTGAAGGCCAAGGGCGCGAACATGCGCCCTTCTTGGGCCTCCAATGTAAATACCGGAATAAAACTGACGGTAATAATCAACAAACTAAAAAACAATGCGGGCCCCACTTCCACCGCACTTTGGGTCACCAGTTGCCAGCGATTGTCTTTGGTGATGGGCGTGCGTTCCATGTGTTTGTGCATGTTTTCAATCATCACGATGGCGCCGTCAATCATGGCGCCAATAGCAATGGCTATGCCGCCGAGCGACATGATATTGGCGTTCAAGCCCTGCCAGTGCATGATGATGAACGCCACCAGAATACCCACCGGCAAACTGATCACCGCCACCAATGATGAACGCACATGGAACAAAAACAACACGCACACCAGCGCCACCATGGCCAACTCTTCGGCTAACTTGTGCCAAAGGTTTTCCACCGCGCGCTCAATCAGCGCAGAGCGATCGTACACCGTCACGATTTCTACGCCGTCCGGCAAACTCGGCGTGAGCATCGCCAAGCGCGCCTTCACGGTATCGATGGTCGTTTGTGCGTTTTCGCCAAAGCGCATGGCGACGATGCCACCCACCACTTCGCCTTCACCATCGAGTTCCGCCACGCCGCGGCGCATGTCGGGCCCCAGTTGTATCTCGGCGACATCGCGCAGCAATACCGGCGTGCCCTTGCTGTTGACGGTAAGGGGGATGGTTTCTAGGTCGGCAATGTTTTTGATATAGCCCGTGGCGCGTAGCATGTACTCCGCTTCCGCCATTTCGACCACACTGGCGCCAATTTCTTGATTGCCGCGCTCTATGGCCGCTTGCACCATAGCCAATGGAATCCCAAAGGCGCGCAGCTTTTGTGGATCAACTTGCACCTGATATTGGCGCACCATGCCGCCGACACTCGCCACTTCCGACACGCCCGGCAGCGATTGCAATTCGAACTTTAAAAACCAATCTTGCAGGCTGCGCAGCTGACTTAAATCGTGCTGACCGGTGCGGTCAACCAACGCGTAAATAAAGACCCAGCCCACACCCGTGGCATCCGGTCCCAGTTGTGGCGTTGCACCTTCAGGCAAGCGCGGTGCCACCTGGCTTAAATATTCCAATACCCGCGAGCGCGCCCAGTAGAGATCGGTTTTTTCATTGAAGATGACATACACATAACTGTCGCCAAAGAATGAAAAACCGCGCACGGTTTCCGCACCCGGCACCGACAACAACGCCGTGGTCAACGGGTAAGTCACTTGATCTTGAACCACCTGTGGCGATTGACCGGGGTAGGACGTCTTTACAATGACCTGCACGTCCGACAAATCCGGGATTGCGTCTACCGGTGTGTGTTTGACCGCGTATAGCCCTGCACCCACCAGCATCACCGTGGCCAACAACACTAAAAATCGGTTGCCCACAGACCATCGAATAATGGCGGCAATCATAGGCTACCTCCATGCTGACTGTGATCCATGGGCGCGGCGTCTTGGCGAGTGGTCGACAAAATTTCCACTAGGGTGAACTCACCCTCGACCACGCGAAAACGAAACCGAATTTTTTGGCCCACTTTAAGCACAGATAAATCAACCTCCTGCGCCAACAAGAAATCTAAAGTAGCCGCTGGGCGATTCCATTTGGCCACGGGGCCACGACTGATATTGGCAGTGCGGTTTTTACGATCCAGTTGATTGATCACGCCGTCGACCTCGGCAATATGTTGATCTGCTGATCGGTGCGCGGTGTTTTCTTTCATCATGGCATTGGCACCGCCCATAATGTGCGTGCCGGTAATTTCGAAACCATCGCCAGACTTACTAATTTCCATGTGCAGGCGGGTACCCGCCTGTAGCGGTTTGATATCAACGGAATCTGCCACCGAAAAATCCATGGTCATGGCCGGCCAATCCCACTCCTTCACCGGATCGTGGCTCGCTGTCACCGTGCGACTTTGACTATCAACGGCAACTATTTCACCGCCCACCCACACAGAGGCAACACCCGCCACGGGGCTCATGCGCAAAAAGTCAGAGCTTTTCGACGATTCGGAGTCCAGTAAAAATTGCGCAGAGGTCACCACCCGATCGCCGGCCGCTAAACCGTCTTTGATTTCGATAAATTGCGTGTCGACGCGTCCCAACTGCACGGCAATGGATTTAAAGCGACCCTCGCCCAAATCCAGTACTACGCGATTTTGGTCGCCGGTGCGAATCACCGCTTCGCGTGGCACAGTTAACGCGGCCTTACCGGCATCGCCCTCAATAACCAACTCGGCAAACATATTTGGTTTTAACAAACCGGCCTTGTTGTTAAAGCGAATCCGTACCGGCAGCGTGCGGGTGTCGGCATTGAGCGTGGGGTAGATGTAGGCCAACTCGCCACTGAATTGTTTGCCGGGTAGATGCGGCACTGTGATATGAACTTTCTGACCGGCGCGCAAAAAATTGACTTGGCGAGCAAACACATCGGCGGCAATCCACACCGTATCTACCGCACCAATGCTAAACAGGGTACTGCCCGGCTGCACGAAGAAACCTTCGCGGATAGACAGCGCCTCCACCACTCCACTTTGCGGGGCAAAGTAGGTAATGGTGTGGGTCACCTTGCGGCGCGCCACCAAATCTTCAATGTGTGTTTCCGCCACCTTCAGTGCGCGCAAACGATTTTTGGCTCCGGTGATTAAGCGCTCCTCACCGCGCTGCAACGCCAACAACAAATCTTCTTGGGCGTTGACCAACTCTGGCGAATACAGATCGTACAGGGGTTGACCTTTTTGTACGGGATCGCCTTCGGCTTTGACATACAACTTTTCAATCCAGCCCTCCACCCGGGGGTGCATATGCACCAACTTGTCTTCGTCGTACCCCACATAGCCCACCGTGGTAATGCGAGCACTCAATACCCGCGCTTCGGCCGTCGCAGTACGCACGCCCAAATTATTTTCCACCTCAGGACTGATACGCACAGTGCCAGGCGCATCCTCTGTGGCAGCTTCGTCGTACACGGGTATCAAATCCATTCCCATGGGCGACTTGCCCGGGCCATCGCGGCGGTAATTTGCATCCATAGGCGCCACCCAGTAGAGCGGTTGCTTTTCTGCGTTTGCGGCGGAGGTGTCAACCTGCTGCGAAGACCACAAGCCGACGACGACAGCGCCCAGAGCAATGCCCAGCGCGAGGGTAAAAAACGTTTTCATGGTTTGCCTCTAATCGATTGCCATTGCAATCACACACATTATTCGGGCCAGTGGCCAAATTTCAGACGGACTTAGAGTGTGTTAGGTGAGGCGGGGTGGGTGGTAGAGGTTGTCACCCACGTGTGCGGGCAGCAGTTCGAGCCATGCAAAGTCAGCGTGAACCTGAGTAAGCGGAAAAGTGATTGGCACCTGTTGCACCAAGCCAAAGGGGATCCCACATTGACTCATATCGCACCCTAAACTGTTATCGCAACAGGTGCTGGTCGATGTTACATCCTCTTGGGCCGCGTCTGGCATCGCGTGGTGGGCATGTGCATCAGTCATGGCGGCAGCCGCCATTCCCTGCATTACAGGCTCACCACCGTGAGATTGACCCTCGCCCATGGCGCAGGGCTGCACAGCCGCCATAAGCTGCGAGCCATAGGCCAGCAACAGGGCAAACATTACAACTTGGCGCAACCAACGTGGCATAGGTTCAAGTATCAATCGTTAGACGAGCGGCCATCATAGCCGGACTTACTAGCATCAGGCAAACAGCGCTACCCCCTTCTATCACTAGCGGGGGGTACAAACATAGGACTGGGCCCGCGGTCGCGAAACCATTTCGTAACAATGAACTTGGTACCCGCCTCCACCGGCATGCCCTGGTGCTGAGTGACTGGGTTGGGCGAGCCATCAGCTTGCAAATTATTCCACACCAACGCCGTTCCCGGCCTGGGGAAAAAGGACCGATTCAGATGGGTAAAATGGGTGGCGCCACCGGCGTCGGTGGCGTTCAGGTAGATCATGAAGGTCCAGCTGCGCTGGCCCCGGGCGCCGGCAAATTGCGCGTATTCCGGCGTGTTGGGCTGAAAATAATCGGTATGCGCTTTAAATTCTTGGCCCACTTCGTACTTTTGGCCTTGGGTGGCCTCGGCCCACGCTAGATTCAACCCGAGGGCATGCCCTATTTCGGCATCCAACGCTGCGACTCGCGCATCCTGCAATTGACCGAGATCGCAGGTCTGGCTGGTGCGAAAACCATAGTGCAGGTTGCCCGTGGTCACCGTGGACGGACGCAGCCAGACATCCATGAGCTCTACAATATCGGCGCAAGTTTCGGCATCTAAGAAGTCGGGAATTTCATACAGTTGCAATCGATCGTCGGTCACTGCGCGCCCGCCCAGTGCGTCTAAGTTGCGCAGTAGCGGCGGGTTTGCCAGCGCCTGATAGTCGATGCCCGCCATGGTGGGGGCATTACCTGCACCCGCTAGAGCACAGGCGACCTGATCTAAGCTAAAACCGTGACCGGCCAAAATGCGAGCTAATTCGCTGGGATCGCAACCGCGCGCCAAGTTGTGCTGCGTCCATTTGAGCCACTGCGCATCCACCACACTCTCCTCAAAGCCTCGCCTCGGAAGGCCTTTGCCTCTGGGAGTATAGTCACTCACCTAGGCGTCGCTGAGTGGGCGCATTGGCAATAAACGCCGCAGTAGGACATCAGCCGTTAATCGATCAACCCAAACTGGTCCTGCAGCACTTGGACGATTTCCGCCTTAGGGTTATCTGACAGGGCCACCGGCTGACCGGTGATTTTTTCCGCAATACCGGTATAGGTGCGCGAAATATCCATCAAGGCGTCGAGCGGTAATGCATTGTCACGCGCCAAAGCCTCACGCTCAGGCATGCGATCTTTGTTGAGCAGTATGTCGGGGTCTGGGAAGTGATTGAGTAGAAACTGCCGAAAACCCTCTTTAGAATTTTCCACAATTTTGCCTTCACCGTAGGCTTTGGCATCCCAAATACGCGATGAGTCAGGCGTGCCCACCTCATCCATATAGATGAGCTTTTCCTGACCATTACTGTCTGTGACATAGCCAAATTCAAACTTGGTATCCACAAAAATCTGATCATTGCGCTTTAGTGCGTCGCTAATCACGCCAAACCCTTGTTTAAGCAGGGTTTCATAGGCCGCGATGTCGGACTTGGCAGAAAAGCCGAAGGCCTTAAAATTGTGCTCAAGATCCTGGCGAGTGATATTGACGTCATCAGCCTCTGGCACGCCCGGAATGCCTTTCAAAATGCCTTTAGTAGACGGGGTAATGAGCAATTCCGGCAAGGCTTGGTCTTTCGCTAGGCCTTCTGGCAATTGAATACCGCAAAAATTCCGTTCTCCCTTGCTGTAGGCGCGCCACATAGATCCGGTAATGTATTGGCGGCAAATGGCTTCCACCATTACTGGCCGGGCCTTTTGCACAATCCACACCAAAGGGTGAGGGATATCTAAGATATGGCTATCGGCCAGTCCCTTGGATTTGAACAGGCGGAACCAATAGTTAGAAATAGCATTCAGTGCCGCGCCTTTGCCGGGCACGCCCTGCATATCGCCCTCGGCATGCCAAATGCAGTCAAATGCTGAAATCCGATCGCTAATGACCATGATCGCCAAGGGTGCATCGGGGGCCACGTCATAACCCTTTTGCGCGATGAGCCGCTGACTGTCCTCCGGGGTCAACCAATAGACTGAGCGCACCTTGCCACTGTGAACTGGCGTGTTGGTGCGGATCGGGAGGTCGTCGTTAACGGCTAATACCTGACGGGCTAGACTCATTGGATCATCCTATGCTGGCTGCGGCCAGACGGCTTTGCGGGGCTGGCAGAAAGGCCGCGATTTTACCAGACAAGTGCGTGTTTACCACTCGCGTAAAAATCTATTTCACCCGTTCTACGCGCACCATACCGCGGCGGCCTTCCAGAAAAAGTTGATTGGAGCTCAGTGCACCTTTTTCAATGCGAACTTGGTCGCCCACCTTATAGCGAAAGCGCGAAGCCTCTTTCTCCCGCCAAATATGGCCATTGGCCAAGGTCAGATAGCGGTATTTTCTAGCGTCCTCAGCCACTTGGGTAATAGTAGAGCGCAGTACTGGAGATTGTGCTTCTGCCTGTTGAGCCTCCGGTGAAGGGAAGGCTTGTTCAATGGCTGCCTCTTGGGGGGCTGCTTGCGGGTTCGACAATACAGTGTCGTAACACACTAATCGGGCCATGGCCGCGGTCACTTTTGTGCACTCGAGGGCTTTATCGAAACAGGCTACCTTTTCACCCACTTGCTCTGTGCCTGCACAATCCGCCGCTGTCGAGGGATGAATCACCATAAAAATCAAACACGTCAATATTTGTCTATACATACCACCTCCCTGATTTACGCGAAGGATAGAGGAGCCGTTTGAACATCTCAATACAATAAAAATTCAAAAACTCCTAGATTTTCGCTATAGCACTAAGAAACCGAGCATAGAAATTCAAAAATACATGCGAAAACGGTATTGGCCGAAGTAACGAGCCATCGCTATAGTCCTCTCCGTCAGTTACGAATCGTTACACATTTTCGGAGAGTTACCTTGAACAAAGTACTTGCTGTTTTATTTGCTACCGCCTTGCTATCTACCGCTGCACAAGCTTGCGTTAAGCCGAACGCGCCCGAACTGCCAGACCCAGCCAGCGCCGTGACTGCTCAAATGATCAAAGCGAAAAATGACGTCAAAGCTTACCTAGATGCCGCCAACGGCTACATTGATTGCGTCAAGGGTAGCGCCAGCCGCCACAACGCCATGGTTGATGAAATGGAAAAGGTAGCCGACACCTTTAACGCCGCCGTGCGCACTTATAAAGAGCGCATGACTAAGGCGTAACTTTATACCGCCGAATACCAAAAAACCGCGCAATTGCGCGGTTTTTCAGTTACAGCCAAACCTTAAAAGGAAATGCGCAAGCCCGCTTCCACATAACCAAAATCCAAACTAAAGCTGTCAGCAGCGGTATCCAATTCAAAATCGCGGTATTTATACCCGCCACCTACTGCGATGGTGGGCGTAAAATACCAGTAGCCGTTAACACCGTACTCGTTAAACGTAAAGTCGCCCAAATCTGCCTGCTCATAGTGGGCCTCTAACGTAAACCTTTCGGCCACTGAAAGGTCGGCCGCGACGCCATACAGCGTACCGGAATCCTCAATTACCCCATCTTCGTCTGTTATTTCATCGCTGGCATAACCAACATAGGCCTTCAGCGCAAATAGGTCACCGAGCGGCAAGCGCCCGCCCGCATACACCTTGCCCATGGTGATTTCTGTTTTGTCATCAAATACAGTATCGGCGCTGTAATCATAACTGCCTTGCCAAAACGCATACGGGCCCATAGGTACGTAGAAGGCACCTTTTATGCCTTGCATCCGCAATTCAGAGTCATAGGACAAACCGACTTCCGAATAGTCCGATGATATACCGCCCAAATAACTCACATCCAAATTGACGCGGTGCTCGGCCTGAGCCTGCGACGCCATCGTGGTTGCCGCGATCACGCCCACGGCCAATAAAGATTTAAACATATTCAGGTCCCTAAATTAGTTGTCCCGCCTATGATGCCAGTATTTTCACGAATGTCTATGCAACAGCTCTACAGTGATGCACCAAGGTCACGCGATAGCCGTTACAGCGCAATGTAAAAGTGCTAGGCTAAAGCCACTTAAACGTTACTGTTAAGGCGCTGACAATGGACTTAAAGCACATCATCAAAGAATACAACACCCTCTGCGAAGACAACGACTGGCAGGTTTTTCACACCCCAAAAAACCTCGCCTCTGCCGTCGCTGTGAGCGCCAGTAAAATTTTGCAGCACTACCAATGGATCACGGAAGAGGAATCTATCACTTTGGGCCGAATTCCCCAGAGCCGCGAGCGCATTGAAGCTGAAATCAGCGAAACGTTTTTTTACCTGCTGGCGCTAGCCAATCGCACCGGTATTGACTTTGAACAAGCCATTGCTAACAAAGCGAGAAAAGACGCTAGAGACTACCAAGGCGCGCCCGACTGACGTCTAGACTGATCGCGACTGGATGGCGCAGGCCACCCAGCCGCGCTTCCGGATTCACGCTCCCCAACCGTCTTAAACCCACGATAATCCATAACAAACACCCAGAACGAGGCTTATATGCGTATCCAATCACTTGTGGGCGCACTTTGCGCAACACTTCTATTGGCCGGTTGCGGCCAAAAAACCGAAACACCTAAGCAAGCCAGCGCCACGCCACCGAGTGAAGCGCTCACCGCCAAACAGTCAGACCGATTTGACATCTACGCGGACTACACCCTCAGCGCAGACTTATCTCACCTGTCTGACAACCAACGCAAAATGATTAGCCTGTTAATCGACGCCAGCAAAATCATGGACGAGCTATTTTGGCTACAGGCCTATGGTGACAAGCAAGCACTGCTATCGCGCATTGCCGACCCGACTACGCGCCGCTTTGCCGACATCAACTACGGCCCCTGGGATCGCTTGGCAGAAGACTCCTCCTTTATCGCGCAGATTGGCGAAAAACCCAAAGGCGCGCAATTTTACCCAGCCGACATGACCAAGGCCGAATACGAAACCTGGCGCGCCGAGAACGACGTGATGCTCAGCACCACCCGCGACCTAGAACAGTATTCAGTCATGGAGCGCGCATCCAACGGTCAACTGATAGCGGTACCCTACAGCAAAAAATTCGCAAGCCAACTCAAGCGCGCCGCCGAACTGCTGCGTCAAGCGGCACAGCTGGCCGACAATGCGGAATTTAAAAACTACCTAAACATGCGTGCTTACGCGCTTGAAACCGACGACTATCAGCCGTCGGACATGGCGTGGATGGACATGAAAACCAATCCCGTCGAACTGGTTATCGGCGCCATCGAAACCTACGAAGATTTGCTCTTTGGCTACCGCACGGCCTATGAGTCTTACGTCCTGATCAAAGATCAAGCGTGGAGTGAGAAGCTGGCCCACTACGCCGCTTTCCTGCCCGAATTACAAGCCAACCTGCCAGTTGATAAAGCCTATAAAACTGAAATGCCCGGCACCGATGCCGACCTCAACGCCTACGACGTGGTCTATTACGCGGGTCACTCCAACGCCGGCTCAAAAACCATCGCCATCAACCTGCCCAACGACGAGCAAGTACAACTGGAGAAAGGCACCCGCCGCCTGCAGTTGAAAAATGCCATGCGCGCCAAGTTCGACAAGATTTTGAAGCCTATTGCGCAGCAGTTAATTGCCAAAGATCAACAACACTTCATCACCTTTGACGCCTTTTTTGCCAACACCATGTTCCACGAAGTAGCCCATGGCCTCGGCATTAAAAACACTGTCAACGGCAAAGGCTTGGTGCGCACCGCGTTAAAAGAAACGGCTTCGTCTATCGAAGAGGGCAAAGCCGACATCTTGGGACTTTACATGATCTCTGAATTGTACAAACGCGATCAGATTTCCGAAGGCCAGCTGATGGACAACTACGTGACCTTCTTGGCCGGCATTTTCCGCTCCGTGCGTTTTGGTGCCACCTCCGCGCACGGCAAAGCCAACATGGTTCGCTTTAATTTCTTCCGCGATGCCGGCGCCTTCAGCGTCGATAAAGACGGCCGCTTCCGCGTCGAATTCGATGCCATGACCAAAGCCGTTAACGACTTGTCGAATTTGCTGCTCACCCTACAGGGCAATGGCGACTACGATGGCGTGGTACAACTGATAGAAGAGAAGGGCCAGATGGGTGCAGACCTACAAGCCGAACTCGATAAGCTGACCGCCGCCGGCATTCCGGTAGATATCGTCTTTATCCAAGGCAAAGACGTGCTCGGTTTACAGTAAATAATCGGTGCAAAAACAAGGCCGCCCTCGGGCGGCCTTTTTGTTGCTAAATACAGCCACTGGGTCATGCACTAGAGCGCGACTTCCTCCACGACAATCACCAAGCGATGACTGTTAAAGGTCGCCGCATCCGCCTGCCAATGACCACCACCGCTCACGCCAACGATGGCGTACCCGGCGTCAAGCTGTTCGGTCAGTTCGGCCGCTAGGTTTGCAAAGTTGAAAAAGATGTGGATACCCGTCTCGCCTTTTACCGCTAACGTATAAACGGTTTTTCCGTCTGAGGTTGGCGCAATGGTAACCTGCTCGAATTCGCTGAGGTTGTCTCGAAAACCGGCCACGCTCAGCAGTGCGCGATCAACATCCACCAAATTCATCACAATTGATTGACTGTCCACACTCACAGGCACCGTTGGCGTTGCATCCCAGCGCAAGTGCAAGCCCGCTGCACGCACAGCCATATTCAAGTCGATCAATGTGGTCGCGGAAAAATCCCACGGATTAATGGCGGCGCCAACACTAAAGTCATAGGCGCTTACCCAGCCGCGCGCCTTGAGATAGTCACCGGCTTCAAGGGTGTGTGGCAACGCGTTGTCGAACACGCGATAGGCCATAGGGTCAGCGCCGGCTTGCGTCCATTCATAGGCAGCGGGACGACGCCCATTGAATAGGGAAAGTTCGCTGACAATGACGCCGGAGGCCACCGACACAACGCGAGACCGCAATTGGTTTTTCAACAGACTCACGTGATCTGCGTCGACATCGCCACCGGCTTCGGCATCATAAACGCGCACGCGCTGACCAATGCTCACTGACGTATCACTCAGCGCATTGGGTTGACCTGCGTAAGAAATGTGCGTGTCAGCCGACAGCGAAAATTGCAGTTGCGGGCTCACCTCAATACCTGCGTCCTCCGGCGTAAAACGCACGCCCTGCACAGTCACTTGATTGCCATCGCGGGCAGTAACCACGCCTTTAATAAATTCACCGCCGGCCCACGGCACACTCGAGCCCGCAAAGACCGTGTCCACCACAAAGCGCTCATCGGATTCGACAAAATGCCCACTCGTTACCACCGGTGTATCGACGTCCAGCGCGGCGAGTGCGGCAACGCCTTCAGTGGCGGTATAACTTTGCTGATCGATTTCGTAAACGGCATCTGCCGATAACCTCAGCGCAATTTCGCCAAAGGCACCCGCGCGCAAATGAAAGGGCCGAATGGCCAAAGTGACACTCGGCGCGTCGCTATCCACACTTTGCAACAATCCGCGAATGCGGTGTTCACGCTCCGTATCTAATAGCGGTTCAGCTACCCAAACCGCCGACACCTCTGTGGTGGCACTGTCATCGGAGATATCGCCGGGAGTGCCCGCATCGTCGATGGTCACGGTATTGGACGCATCCAAATCAAAATCCAAGGTAAAGCGCGCAGGCGTTCCGGGCCGTAGCCGGAAACCTTGGTCTTCGCCAAAGGTCGACAGACTGATCTCAACACTGACCTGCGTTAAGGGATCGCCTTGTGTATCGATTGCAACGGCGGGCAACACATTGCCTTCGGCATCTTGGGTCACAATATTGGCGGCGCTAAAATCTAAATTGGCGAGTGCGTGGGTGTACACCCCCACCGGCACACTGGCCACCGAAAGAATTTCAGTTACATCGGTATACTGCGCAAAATCAATGCGCGCGCTGGCGGGCAATACGCTAATTTGATCGCCAGCGGCGTTCACTAACTCTAAACTTTCAAGCGCCACTTCGTATTGTAAAAAATCGCCCTCTGCATCGGTAACCCCTATGGTCAGACTGGTGGTTTCAATGGCCGCAGCTGGTGGCGTTGGCGGTGGCGCCTCACTACTCGCCCCACCCGACCCTCCACACGCCATTAAACTGCTGCACAAAAGCGCACCCACCAACCGCGTCCAAACGGGCGCCGAGATAAATAGATTTTTCATTGTGAACTCCCAGATATTTAATTGAACACTGGGTACAACGGCGCAGCATAGATATGGTTGACAAACGAGGGAAAAAAAACGCGCAACTCAATTTGCGCGATGGTTGGGCCACTGGGTAAGATGCTGCAGCAAATAGTGGTGGAGTGCAGATTGCGTGCGAGGCACCAAAATACGACGCGCAAATGTATCGTGTGGGGTTTGCGCCACATGATAGCGCCCCTGCCACTGATGTTGCTCCTGAAAATAGCGCAACAACGATAAACTGATGATGCCAAAATCGCAGCGGCCCAAATCCAGCATTTCTAAAATAACGCTTTCTCTGGCCGTCGCCACCTTGCGCAAAACGCCGCGCTGAATAGATTCCGTGACACCCAAATAGTAATTGCCCAATACAAGGCAGGCCTGCTTGCCGTGCAGCGAATCGACACCGGCAAAATCAAAGGGCGCAACGGCGCGAGAGACAAAAACATCTTGATCAAAAAATACGGGAGAGGTCCACAAATAGACTTCTTCATTGGGATCGTTAAACCACAATGGATTGACCCCAAGCACAGGGCCATCTAATTGATTTTGCTCTAGCAATCGCTCAACGCGATTGCGCGGCAGGTAGCGCAATTCAAATTGGAATTCCTGCCCCACCTCGTTGAGATAGCGCACCAAATCATAGTACTCACCCTGTGCCTGCACCTTATCAATCATATAGGGCGGCTTATCGTGATAGGCATAGAAGGGAATGATTTTAGCCGCTTGAGATTCTTCAGTATCAGCGGCCATCAACGGCGCACTCAGTAAAACTGTTGCCAACACCAGTAAACGGGAAAGTGGCAACGGTATGACTTGTGCGAAAGAAATAGAGATAGGTCGCTCCTATGTTTGTTGCGTCTAGTGGCTTGTCGTATCTAGTGATTGCCGTGTCTGGTGATTGGCGTGTCTGGTAATTGGCGTGCTCAGCTGCGCGAACAACTGACTCACCCTCAGCGCTCGCGCACACTGCCTACTTCATTTTCACCACGGGACGGCTAGGGTCGCTCCACTCTACGTGGTACTTTTTACCGCGCGGTTTATCGGTGCGCTCAAAGGTGTGGGCACCAAAGTAGTCGCGCTGCCCTTGCAAGAGATTGGCCGGCAATACCGCCGTACGGTAGGCATCATAGTAGCTCAAAGCTGAGCTCAGTGCCGCCACGGGTATCCCCCACAAGCTGGCATTAGCCACCGCTTTGCGCCAATTGCGCTGGTAGGTGGAAATCTGTTCGGCGAAATACTCATCTAGCAACAGGTTTTCCAGCTCTTCATTGCGCTCGTAGGCATCGGCAATGGACTGCAAAAACACCGCACGGATAATACAACCGGCCCGCCATATTTTCGCAATTTCGCCGAAGTTAAGCGTCCAGCCCTGCTCATTCGCAGCGGTTTTCATCAAATCAAAGCCCTGCGCATAGGCGCAGATCTTGGCGCAGTAGAGTGCGTCGTGCAGCTGATCGATAATGGCGTCGCGCTCTGCCGCCGATGGAAGCGCCTGGTCGGGGCCGGCCAGCATGCCCGCGGCCTTTACGCGCTGGTCTTTTAGCGTTGAGATGGAGCGCGCAAATACCGCCTCGGAAATGGTGGGTGCGGGGCAACCCAACTGCAAACTGCTCACCGCCGTCCACAGGCCGGTGCCCTTTTGGCCCGCCTTGTCCAAAATCATGCTCACCAAAGGTGCGCCGGTGTCACTGTCTTGGGTATCCAGCACCTCGGCGGAGATTTCAATTAAGTAGCTGTTTAGGATGCCGTCATTCCAGCGACGGAACACCGCGGCGATGTCGGTATCGCTCATGCACAAGGCGTCGCGCATGACCTGATAAGCCTCACAAATGAGCTGCATGTCGGCGTATTCAATGCCGTTGTGCACCATTTTCACATAGTGCCCAGAGCCACTGGGGCCTATGTAGGCCGCACAGGGTTCACCCTTGGCCACTACTTCACCGGGCGCCTTGCGCTCGATGGGCTTGCCGGTTTGCGGGTCCACTTTAGCGGCAATGGCCTCCCACATGGGCTTGATGCGGGTCCACGCATAGGGGTCACCGCTGGGCATCAACGATGGTCCGAAGCGAGCACCCACTTCGCCGCCAGACACCGCCGTTGAGAACAGTATGAACTTACCTTCGTATTCTTTTTCGCGGCGCTGGGTATCGGTCCACAGGCTGTTACCGGTATCGACAACGATATCATCGGCCTGTAAACCGGCGTCAATTAACTTGTGACACACATCATCAACCGGCCCGCCGGCGGGCACAGACACCACGATCAAATGGGGCGCACTCAGGCTCGCCAATAGATCCGTGTAGGAGTTGCAGGTCAGCACGCGGGGCGGATTGTCGCCGCGCTCGGCGTCATCTTGAGCCCG
Organism: Simiduia aestuariiviva; assembly: GCF_014192475.1. GTDB lineage: Bacteria > Pseudomonadota > Gammaproteobacteria > Pseudomonadales > Cellvibrionaceae > Simiduia > Simiduia aestuariiviva. Next base: position 616,647 of record NZ_JACHXZ010000001.1, on the reverse strand, counting down.
CAGCGCGTCTAACTTGGACTGATCCAAATCAAAGGCAATCACGCGAAAGCCGTTATCCACCAAATTCATGATGAGGTTTTTCCCCATCACGCCGGCGCCGACGAATCCAATGTCACAAGGTTGGCCTGATACGGGCATGGTGGGAGTTCCTCTATGAGTAAATGGGTAGCTAGGCGCTTAAAGGTGGCATTTTACGCCATTCCGACCCCATAAAGGGAGCATTCCTAGGTAAACAGCATAGACGTAACAGTGGTAGAACGGGCCATATCAACTATCATTTCTTATATTCTTGGTATAAGTCACTAATTTTTAGCCTTTGAAAGCAACTAATATCCCAAGATATGGTCGGCGCACCTCAAGATAAGTAGGACTCACCAGAGCTTGCCATGCTAATTTTTCCGGCTATTGGCTGGGACTTGGGCGACTACACTCAGAGACCCTGGCTGGGCCGGAAAGAGCCACCGGCAAGAGCTGCATTTTGACCGTCTTCGGCAGGCAGATGCTTATAAAAAGTCTCAATCCACACCACCCCACGGGTAAGAGGTAATAGATGAGCGATAAAATCACCCACGAGCTGCGACTGATGTCCGGCTTTGAAATGCCCATTTCCACGCTGAGCCTACTCAAGGCCGACGGTAGCCTGCACAAGGGCGCAAAAGCCCCCAAGCTCAGCAAGGAAACGGCACTGCGCATTTACGACACCATGCTCTTCATTCGCGTACTGGATGAACGCATGGTCGGCGCCCAGCGCCAAGGCCGCCTGAGCTTTTACATGACCTGCACCGGCGAAGAGGCCGCAGTGATTGGCTCGGCCGCCGCCTTCGAAGACAAAGACATGATCATGGGCCAATACCGCGAACACGGCGCCCTGCGCTACCGCGGTTTCACCACCCAGCAGTTCATGCACCAGATGCTGTCAAACAGCAAAGATCTGGGCAAGGGTCGCCAAATGCCGATTCACTACGGCAGCAACGAACTCAACTACATGACCATCTCTTCACCGCTGGCCACCCAGATTCCCCAAGCCGCCGGTTACGCCTACGCGCAAAAACTGGAAGGCAACAACGCCTGCACCCTGGTGTATTTCGGCGAAGGCGCCGCCAGTGAGGGCGACTTCCACGCCGGCATGAACATGGCCGCCGTGCTAAAGTGCCCCACCGTGTTTTTCTGCCGCAACAACGGCTACGCCATCTCTACCCCCAGCGAAGAACAATACGCCGGTGACGGCATTGCCGCGCGCGGTGTCGGCTACGGCATGAAAACCATCCGCGTGGATGGCAACGATGTGCTGGCCGTGTACGCAGCCTGCGTGGAAGCGCGCAAGATCGCCGTTGAAAATCACGAGCCTGTATTAGTCGAAGCCATGAGCTACCGCTTGGGTGCCCACTCCACCTCTGACGATCCATCGGGCTACCGCTCGCGCGAAGAAGAAGACAAGTGGCGGGCCGTTGATCCAGTGCTGCGCATGAAAAACTGGATGATCGCCAAAAAGTGGTGGACCGAAGCCGAAGAAAAAACGGCCATGGAAAACTATCGCAAAGAAGTGCTGGATACCCTGAAGGCCACCGAAAAAGTACCAGCGCCCGCACTGGGTGAGCTGATCACCGACGTCTACGACAAACCCGATGCCAATCTGGAAAATCAACTGGCGAGCCTGCGCGAACACATCGCCAAGTACCCAGAAAAATACCCCAAGACTGCGGCAAGCGTTAACGGTGAGGAGCACTGATCATGGCGAAAATGAATTTATTGCAAGCCGTTAACAACGCACTCGACTTGGCCATGGCCAACGACAAGCGCGTAGTGTGTTTCGGCGAAGACATCGGCAAATTTGGCGGCGTATTCCGCGCCACCAGCAACCTGCAAGACAAGTATGGCCGCGCGCGCTGCTTCAACACGCCGCTCACCGAACAGGGCATTGCCGGCTTTGCCATCGGCATGGCGGCGCAGGGACACGTGCCCGTAGCTGAAATGCAGTTTGCCGATTACATCTTCCCCGCCTTCGACCAAATCGTGAACGAAGCGGCCAAGTTCCGCTACCGCTCGGGCAACCAATTTAATGTGGCCGGCCTCACCATTCGCACGCCCTACGGCGGCGGCATCGCCGGTGGCCTGTACCACTCGCAATCTCCCGAGGCCTATTTCACTCAAACACCCGGCTTGAAAGTGGTTGTACCTTCTACACCTTACCAAGCCAAAGGGTTGTTGCTAGCGGCCATTCGCGATCCCAACCCCGTTATCTTCTTCGAACCCAAGCGCCTTTATCGCGCCGCCGTGGGCGAAGTGCCAGAGGACGATTTCGAATTGCCACTGGGCGTCGCCGAAGTGGTCAAAGAAGGTTCAGATATCACGCTATTGGCGTGGGGAGCACAAATGGAACACCTGCAAGCGGCGGCCGGCATGGCCGAAGCCGAAGGCATCTCCTGTGAAGTGATCGACCTGCGCACCCTGCTGCCGTGGGACGTTGAAACTGTGGCAAAATCCGTGAAGAAAACTGGTCGCCTGCTGATCACCCACGAAGCACCCATCACGGGTGGCTTTGCCGGTGAAATTGCCGCCACCATTCAAGATCACTGTTTCTTGTACCTGGAATCGCCCATCGCGCGCGTGTGCGGTTTGGACACCCCCTTCCCCCTCGTACACGAGAAGGAATACATGCCCGACCAGTACAAAATTTTCGAAGCCATTAAAAACAGCATTCACTACTAAGCCATTACTTTTAGGATAGAACCATGATTAAAGATTTTATTCTGCCCGATATCGGCGAAGGTATTGTGGAGTGTGAACTGGTTGAATGGCTGGTAAAAGAAGGTGACACCATCACCGAAGACCAAGCCGTGGCCGATGTCTCCACCGACAAAGCGCTGGTGCAAATTCCGTCAATGTACGACGGCAAAGTGGTTAAGCTCTACTACAAAGAAGGCGAGATCGCCAAAGTACACGAGCCACTGTTCGCCATCGAAATTAACGAAGGCGGTGCCGATGCACCGGCGGAAAAAGCCGCAGACAAGCCTGCTGAAAAAGCCGTCGACAAGCCCGCCGCCGCAGCGCAAACAGCCGCGGTAGACGACAGCGCCGACGTGGCCTTCGAGCGCAACACCTCACGCGCGCTGACCACACCGGCAGTGCGCCGCATTGCGCGCGAAAACGATGTAGATTTAAGCACCGTGCCCGCCACTGGCAAGAAAGGCCGTATTCTTAAGGAAGACATGCTGAACTTTTTGGCCGGCAACAGCCAACCAAAATCCGACAGCACTGCCGCCACCAGCAGCGCTCACGCCGCACCAACTGATCGCACCGAGCCCATCAAAGGCGTCAAAGCGGTTATGGCGCGCGCCATGCAAGAATCGGTTTCGACCATTCCCCACTTCACCTACGTGGATGAAATCGACATCACCGATCTAGTGGCGTTGCGCTTGCAGTTAAAAGCCAAATACCCCGACATCAAAATCACCATGATGCCGCTGTTTATGAAGGCACTGTCACTGGCACTGACAGAATTCCCCGCACTCAACAGCCGCGTCAACGCCGACTGCACCGAGGTCACTTATCTCGGCGCGCACAACATCGGCATGGCGGTAGATTCAAAAGTGGGCTTGTTGGTGCCGAACATTAAAAATGTTCAGTCGCTCAGCATTTTGGAATTGGCCGGTGAAATTTCTGCCCTGACCGACAGCGCCCGCTCCGGCCGCGTCAGCCCAGAAACCTTGAAAGGTGGCACCATCACCATTTCAAACGTCGGCGCCATCGGCGGCACCGCGGCTACGCCCATCATCAACAAACCCGAAGTCGCCATCGTCGCTCTGGGCAAGATGCAAACCTTGCCGCGCTTTAACGACAAAGGCGAAGTCGAAGCCCGCAAGATCATGACCGTCAGCTGGTCCGGCGACCACCGCGTCATCGACGGCGGCACCATCGCGCGCTTCAACAACCGCTGGAAGGAATTCTTAGAAGATCCTTCAAGCATGTTAATGGCCATGCGCTAAGCGCACAGCCGTTAACAACAAAAGGCAGGTCGGGTAACCGACCTGCCTTTTTTGTGCACAATAGTTTTGTAAAACGACGCTACATTTCTGGCTGACAAGAGACTTCAACCCCGCGAGTTTTGTGCCGCTTCTAACTGGGCACGCCGCAGCCCAATCCCCCGCGCCTTCACCGCTCCAGCATTGCCGTCCTGCAATGAGTCGCTCGCGCCACGTCCTTGTGGCTTGTGAAGGGCTGGGGAATTGGGCTTTATAAGATTGTGCAGGGTTCCGCGGCAAAGATGCGCGAACAACCAAACTACGAAGCACCACAACGTGAGGCCCCATGCGCAGCGGCTTACGGAGGGTGGCCTTTCTATGACGCAATATACGCGTGGCCTTCGCTACGCTGCGGGTGGTTCGTATGCACGCGCTTAACGTCGCTTGCGCTAACGCTCATGGTCTACGCGTTGCTTCGGCTCTTTGGCCACACAAAGAAAATGAACAAGGTAGCTTAAAGTGACACCCTCCCAACTCAAGACATCCTCACCAGCAATACACCATAAGTCCGCGGGTATTGTGCCGCTCCTAACCGGGCACGCCGAATTCCAATCCCCCACCCCTTCACCGCTCCAGCATTGCCGTCCTGCAATGAGTCGCTCGCGCCACGTCCTTGTGGCTTGTGAAGGGTTGGGGATTGGTCTCTCGCAGATTGTGCAGAGTTCCGCGAAATTTCGACAACCGCTCTTCAAAACGACGAAGGATTATGGACTCTCGCTGCATCCATCGTCCCTACAATAACAATTCAACATAAGGCATCGATAAAGACGCACAATGCGCTAATTTTCGTCGCTCTTTAGCAATGATCGCTGACCGATATCGATCCATTCATTGATGGGCACCAATTCACCACCATTACTATATTTGTAGTAAAGGGTGTAGTCCCCCTCGATCAAAATAATGTCTTCGTTAAACTGATGTGTGCGCCCAAAAAAGAACGCTTCACTTTCCTGTGTCCCCCCCCAAATATGACCCGATTCATATGCCGACGCTGGAAATGGCTCGCCATTGTGCGTGACACTTAAATCCACCCGCACAGAGGTCAAGTCGTGGCTCAATGTTGTATTTCCAGCTATTGCGACATTGCTGGAGATATCGGTATGGCTATTCCAAGGGATACTGACACACTGTTCACATCGGTAACGGAAGTCATAATCGCCCAATATAACGAGCGTGGTGCTCTCGGCCTGTGAGTCGGTAGTCGCCACGACAACCGGCGCCTCAGTGAGCGAGCCCTCCAGTAGCAGACTGGCTATCTCAGCCCCATCAGACGGGAATGCGGCGCCATTAAGGGTCACGTCTGTAGCAACGATAGCGGCTTCAATATCTAACTCGAGAGTACCAGCCTCTAAGATCGAAACTGCACTGGCAACCACCGCCCGAGTATTTTGCGGTACCAAATTTCCTTGAACATGGGTATACGCCAACGAATAAGTACCTGCCAAGATCAGTGCGGGTTCCAATGCACTGTTAGATGCCCCAAGCAAGCTATAACTGCCGGTCTCCTCGTCCACCAAATGTATTTCGCCGCGATGGTAAACGCTAGCGGGAAAAGCATCACCATTGAGGCTTAAACTCACCTGCCAAGAATGGCTGGAAACGGGAAATCGATAGACTGCATCACTAAAATGCTCAATATTTTTCTGAACAATTTTTGCTGCGTTGATTGGATAAAAATCTCCGGCCACATGTCTATACTCTAGATGATAACTACCATTGATCACATTAAGCCCATCGGGACGATGGTAGCTTCGGCCAAGGTATGCCTCGTCTTGCGTTTCGGAATTAACCAAAAAGAAATTCGCATAAGCATAGGGTGAACTAACAAAATCAGCCCCATTATGGGTAAACGTCGCAGTAAGCAAACTCGATTGAACATCAACAATTAACTCGCCATCTTCTATAAGCGCAATATTGCTTGCTATTCTTGCATTGCTGTTAATCGGAACTAGATCCCCACCGTTATACAGCTGATAGACAACGTGATATTCACCAGGAACAACCCAAATTGAATCTGGCATATTGGAAGTCACACCAATGGATATCAACTCGCCAGAACTTACGGATTGCAAAAATATTTCTCCACTTTCGTAAACAGAATTAGGGAATCCGCCACCGTTAAGCGTGATTACCGGGCGGACATTAACGACCGGAATATCAATATCTACGTAAGTGTCAGCATTAAAATCTATGCCCTCATTTACCAAAGCATCTTCGTTTACAGGAATAAATTCACCTTGCACGTAGTCATATCGGGCATCGTATTCCCCGTGAACTAATCGAGCACTGTATTCCAAAGCTGACGTGCTACCAATGTACGTTGGCACTTCCCTTTCATTTGCATAAATAAAGACCTCACCCCGACGATAGGCCGATTGCCATGCAAGCTGGCCATTAAACATATACATACCGCTAAGCACGCTCGATTCAACATCTAGTTCGAACGATATGCGCGGCGGTTCCGCAGCAGTGATCGGTACTTCAATTGCCGGCGAACTATCACTCCCGCCGCACGCGAATAGAAAAAGTGGCATTGAAAATAGGAAAAGCAATAGGTTACGTGTAGACATGGGAATTTCTCCACTATGTGAAACTGCGACACATAACAGCGAAATACGGTCAGCGGGACGTAAATTTACTTTAGCGTAATGTGAAACGTAATATTGGCGAGCAAGGGGCTCAAGTATAAAGCCACACTGTCCGATCTACAATTCGAAGCTATTCAAACCAGATCAATGGCCACCTAAATCAAGACGTTTTGACCCAACAAGGTGAACCAGTCAACACGCCGGCCATCATCACTACTGGCTTATAAATTGAAACTTATTATTCCTTTTAATCATTAACGAATACACCATCGTAAAGTATGACTACCGCGATCATCGCGTTTGCAATACGGATTAAGAGCGGACGAATTAAGAGCGCATTAAGAGGATGCCTACCCTAACGTGCTTAAGATGGCTGTCACGTAATTCCTAGAAGATACCACCATCGACATCTAGAACAGCGTCATGAAAAATGAATTTTCGGGCGACGGCACCATTAACGGCGAAATTGGCAATCCGGATCTGGTTTCCGATTAACAGGGGCTTTTGAGGCAAATACCTAGGTATTTGCCTCAAAACCGGATCAAAGGATCTCCATTCGCTGGCAGGTGTTGACAAACAATAGGTGTAAACAAACAACAGAAACCTAAGAGCAAACCTAAGAGAACATCCACGCTATATGAAAATCTAACCCACAGCCAAGATGGATCTCCAAACAACATCGAATCGGCTTTCGCAACTCACTAACCTTAATTTTCACTCTGTCCAACGCAAATACGTATCGCCAGCTCGGCACCGGATTGACGCGACCTAGGCAAGTCACTAAAACAGTTGCGTGGCCAATCAATTGCGGCAGGACTGGCAGCTTAACTCGCTCAATTCCAATTAATGAAAGGAATCTAATTTGAAACACATTAGCCTAGTTTCAGTTCTACTCATCTCTACTATTGGAATGAGTAACCAAAGCATTAGCGAAGATGAATTTCCTCCACTAACAGGCCCCTATATGGGTCAGACGCCTCCTGGCATGGTGGCAGAGCCGTTTGCACCGGGGATTATATCCAAGCAAGGCTGGGAGCTTGAAGGCGTGTTTGCGCCAGGCATGAAGGAATTTTATTTCACGCTCAATCGCGGCAATCCGTCAGCGACAGGCGCTGAAAGTTTTCGCCCTACCGTTATTGGCTTCAGGCAAGAAAATAACAATTGGAAAAAATATATCGAATTCCCACGTGCGGGAGAAATTACATTCTCGCCCGACGGCAAACGCATGCACATGGCTGAAGGATACAAGGACCGGACCAAAACCGGTTGGTCAGATCGGCAAAGCTTGGGCCCACTATTTGATCGCGAAGACTTTGGCATTATGCGTCTTTCAGCATCCGCCAAGGGGACCTATGTTTTCGATGACTACAAAAGTAACGGTGTAATCCGTATGTCTTCTTTAAAAGGGGATAAACACCAAGCGCCCGTAATGATGGGGCCAGAAATCAACTCAGGTAAAGCCACAGCGCACCCATTCATTGCACCAGACGAAAGCTATCTAATTTGGGATAGCAAGCGTGACGGAGGCTATGGCAATTCCGATCTATATATTAGTTTCCGACAACAAGACGGCTCTTGGGGGCCAGCCATTAACATGGGAGACCGTGTTAATTCGTCGAGTTGGGATGCCTATGCCACCGTCACGCCAGATGGCAAGTACATACTTTTTAATAGAGCCATCGATGATAATTATGAAAATGTCGATATCTATTGGGTTGATGCAAAGATTATTGAGGAACTTAGGTCAAGCAATTAGCCCCCGAAACAAAGTCGACAGGCGTATCGCCCTACTGTAATCAAAGGGTTTGCGCGAACGTCCTGCTTCCTAAATTCTGGTTCAACGGGAAAACCGGCAAAGGGAGCTAAAAAGCTAAAGGGGACACCCACCTAATCGTTCTTCAGATGGGTGTCCACGCAATAGCTTACAAGAATACTCTGCTACTAAGAAAAACTATTTATGACTAACCATAAAAACAGCGAAATAATGCACTACGGTGAAAAACTTGGATTTACCAAAAAGTAATTCTATTCTTATTAGTCAACTGCCACCTCAAATCGATTCCGTCCATTTTCTTTCGCCTTGTATAGTGCTTCATCAGCACGCTTAACAACCTGCTCTACAGAACCATCTCCATCATTAAGATCCGTGCAACCCATGCTGATAGTGACGACTGGCGCACCGTCTATTTGTAGATCTAAGTGTTTAAGCTTTTTCTGTATGCGCGCGAAAACATTTTCAATTTGATGGCACTGGTTATTGGGCAACACCAACAGCCACTCTTCGCCGCCCCAGCGCCCAAGGGCATCGTCAGCCCGAAGCTCGCTGGCAATGGCTTTTGCTACTTTCTTTAACACTTCATCGCCAACGTCATGTCCAAAGCGATCGTTAAAAGACTTAAAATGATCAATATCAACTAAGGCAAAACAAACGGGTGCGCTGCTTGCTTTTGAAGCAGATATGATATTTTGAGCAAAAGTACTGATACTGCGACGGTTTCGCGTTTGCGTTAGATCATCCACCATCGCCAAGGTTTTAAACCGTTGCTTGGTTTTTATTTGAATCACTAAAAACGCGACCGCAGCAAACAAAATGATCAATAAGACTACAGAAAGCAGAATCAACAATAACTGTCTAAACTCTTTTGCGGCCAACTCCGTTTCAGCTAATTTCTTCTCCGTGTACAAAAGCTGGTTTTCAGCCTCAACCTCCTTTAGTTCAAACATGGATTGGTAGCGTCGCGTTGACTGCTCCTGAGATTCTTTAAGCTGCTCGTCATTGAGTGCCACCCACGCCTTATAATTGTCAAGTGCCAATGCATATTGACCCTGCAATTCGTAAATCATTGCCTTAGAACGCACTAGGGCAATACGCCGTTTTAGTGTGGTCATTTTTTCAACCAGCGGTTCAGCAATCGCCAAATCTTCATCCCAGCCTGGAAGATTCAGCTTGGCTCTAAGCCGCGCACGAAGCAGGTGTGAAAGGATTGTCATACCCGTAATACTGTTGTCTTCAAAGATGGGCAGTATGCTGTTGATTTTGGCGAGTGATGGCTCATAATTTCCCAGCTCTTCCTCTACCGACGCCAGCTCATAGATCGCATAGGCTGCACCTATTTTGTCTCCGGCCTTATTTGCACTTTCTAACGAAAGCTGGGCATAACTGGCAGCCTGTTCGTTTTTGCCCATGTGCCGATAGGTCAACGCAATATTGTAGTAAGTTATGGAGGCTTCAACTAAGTTTTCGGCGGGGTCAATGAGCTCTAGAGATCGTAGATGGTATTCAATGGCCTTATCCGGCTGGCCGAGCTCATCATAAATTAACGCAATACTGCCTAAAACCTCAGAACGGTTTTTTGCATCGCCTAAGTCAGAAAAAATCCCGCTGGCTTTAACCATCACTTTGAGTGCATTTTGCAACGCACCTGACTCGTAATAGACCTGCGCGGCAAGCATCAGCATATCGCCATGAAGCTCCGAGTTTGGCGCAATACCTTCTACAATAGCCAGAGATCGCGCCGTGTATTGGGTTGCAAGCGCTTCATTTTGATCATTCAATTCCGCGATCGCCAAAATACCCAAATAGCGCGCCTTAAATTGAGGCGCTGCATGCGCTTCAGCGAGCGCTAGCCCCGCTTGGGCAAGCGGCTTAATCTCGTTGCGCTGGGAAAGATAATAGTGGGTGCTCGCCATAAGGTACCGAGCATGCAGCTGCATTTCGACATTAGCTTCAGTTGATGGCTGCTCTATCAGAGCACCTAGCTCTGCAAGAAGCTGCTGAGGCTGACTCATACTGAGTTTTTTATAATGGGCGACGTCTAATTGTCCACTGGCATCGAGTACGGGCTTTACGTCATCGGCAAATGCCCACCCGCCCCAAGAAATAAGGAAGATTAAAGCGAGAAGGTGCCAGCTAGGTAATTTTAAAGTAATCATAGTGGGCTGAATTATAGTCGTAGGCCCACCGAACCCCAAATTGATCGCGGCACTTGCGGGTACAACCGAATAGAATACCCACCCTAGCGCTTGCGCCGCTGCTTTACGGGACAACCACCTTAACGCGCACCTTAACGCGCACTAATAAGTCCGCGGGTATTGTGCCGCTCCCAATTGGGCACGCGGCAGCCCAATCCCCCCACCCCTTCACCGCTCCAGCATTGCCGTCCTGCAATGAGTCGCTCACGCCACGTCCTTGTGGCTTGTGAAGGGTTGGGGGTTTGGGCTTTATAAGATCGTGCAGGGTTCCGCGGCAAAGATGCGCGAACAACCAAACTAACTACGAAGCTCCAAGCCTCGGGCCCCCTTGCGCCGCGGCTTACATAGGGTGGTCTTTCTATAACGCAAAATACGCGTTGTCTTCGCTACGCTACGGCTGGTTCGTATGAACGCTCCTAACGTAGCTTTCGCTAACGCTCATGGTCTACGCGTTGCTTCGACTCTTTGGCCACACAAAGAAAATGAACAAGGTAGCTTAAAGTGACACCCTCCCTACTCAAGACATTCTTCACCAGCAATTCACCAGACGTCCGCGGGTTTTGTGCCGCTCCTAACTGGGCACGCCGAAGCCCAATCCCCCACCCCTTCACCGCTCCAGCATTGCCGTCCTGCAATGAGTCGCTCGCGCCACGTCCTTGTGGCTTGTGAAGAGCTGGTGCATTGGGCTTTATAAGATTCTCCGAGGTTCCAAGGCAACAACAGGAAACTCACCAAATCTCCTACAAAGCACCACGCCTCGGGCCCCTTGCGCAGCGGTGAGCGGAGGGTAGCCTTTCTTTGACGCAAAATACGCATGGCCTTCGCAGCACTACGGCTGGTTCGTATGAACGCTCCTAACGTCGCTTTCGCTAACGCTCATGGTCTCCGCGTTGCTTCGACTCTTTGGCCACACAAAGAAAATGAACAACCCCACATAAAACCAACCCACCTGCAACCTCAGCTTAACGGGACACCCACCCTAACGCGCTTAAAATGAACGCCCCCGTAATACCTTCAAATAACATCACCCTACACTTCACCCCACGCCAAGCACTCTTGCTCGCAATCCAATCGCAATCCATCTGCCAGCCTGTAAACTGCCAACATCCGCAACTACAACTTCAGCGCAAATAGGGGTCGCAATGACATTACAACAATCCGGTGGTATCGCCGCCATCATAGAAGGCCTGACCTACATCTTCGGTATCGTGTTGTTTCTGATCGTACTCGACCCGTCGGATTATGAAGGCGCCATGGGCCGCCTGCAGTTCATGACGGAAAACAGCGACCGCTACATCTTGGGCCTGCTTGTATCCGGTTTTTTATTCAGTTTTGCGTTGGTGGTGTTAGTACAGGCCATGCATCAACGGCTGGTTTCGGTTGCCCCCAACCTCACCACCTTTGCTACGGCGACAGGTTACTTTTGGGCGGCCATTGTGCTGACCTCATCCATGATTGAAGTGGTGAGCATTAACGCGCTAACAGGGCTTTACGCGACCGACCCAGACGCAGCACTGGTTTTGCAGAGATCGGTGAGTGTTGTTTCTGGCGGTTTGGGTGGCGATATTGAATTGGTGGGAGCGGTGTGGACAGCGATCATCAGCGTCATTGGCATCAAGCATCACATATTCAGCCGTTGGTTGAACTACTTAGGCCTTGCCGTGGGCGTGGCGGGCACGCTGACGCTGTTGGCGTTTTTCTCGATATTCAAAGGCAACTCAGCATTTGAATTGATGACGCTCATTTTTGGCCTAGGCCAGATTCCTTGGTTTATTTGGCTGGGCACTTGCCTGTATCGGAATAAATGATTGACGATTAAGATAAAAGGACCAAACACCATAATCCCACTTATTTACTACTTTCCAGCTACCGAACCCCATGATCCACATGCTATAAGCGTAAGATACTTGTGTGCTCCACCACGGCTCAAACTGCGAAGGTGACTCATGAAAGCTGCAATATGGACAGCGTACGGCACCCCGGATGTCCTGCAAGTTCAGGAAGTTGATAAACCGATACCAAAAGATAATGAAGTCCTGATTAGAATTGCCGCATCGACAGTGACTGCGGGTGACAGTCGGATGAGAAGATGTGACGTCCCCAGTGGGTTTTGGCTTCCCTCTCGCCTAGCGTTTGGTTTGTTTAAGCCTAGGAAGACTATAACTGGAATGGATTTTTCTGGAGAAGTCGTTGCCGTGGGTAAAGGCGTCAGTTTATTTAAAACAGGCGATCGGGTATTTGGTAGCACGGGTATGGCGCTAGGCACCAACGCTGAGTATACGTGCATTGCCGAAAACAAATCGATTATAAATATACCAAACTCAATTTCTCATACAGATGCTGTCGCTTTGATTTTCGGCGGAATAACGGCACTGCATTTTTTAACGGGAAGAATTAAACAAGGCAGTAAGGTATTAATAAATGGTGCCTCTGGTTCTGTAGGCAGCGCAGCCGTTCAACTAGCAAAAAGTTTCGGGGCCGAAATAACAGGCATATGTTCTGGCGGAAATAGAGACCTAGTGTTATCACTTGGGGCAGACAAGGTGATTGATTACACCAAAAATGAATTTGCTAATGATGTTGTTGTTTATGATGTGATTCTAGACGCTGTCGGTAATTTGTCATATGCAGGTTGCAAAAAATCGCTATCAAAATCTGGAATACTCATTCTTATCAATGCCGGCCTCGGCACTATAATAAGCTCACTTTTTAATAGACAGGTTATTTGTGGAGTCGCAGTAGAAAGCAAGGAGCGACTACATGAAATTTTGCGCCTATACGAATCTAAACAATTAATGCCTGTCATCGATAAGACCTACCCACTGGAGAAAATAGCGGAGGCACATAGGCATGTGGATACTGGGCACAAGAAGGGCAATGTTGTTATAACCACTGAGTAAGAAACATCTAACAAATAAAATTTACAGAAACAATAACGCACTCATTCCGCCAACCACATAAAATATCCAAAGCCTATGAGCATGCGACCTCTAGATTACAGCGGGCAATGTGAATTTCATCACTATTGGTACGATAGTGTCGCAGTTTGTCGCCAGCATCCATTGTTTCCGCTCGGCTCTACTATTAACATGCCTTTTGCCTGCTAAGCTAGCGCACTGCTAGATATTTACCGATCTCAATGCAAAGGACTGTATTATGGCAAACCCCATCCCCTACACTCATATCGCGCCAAACGCCCTACAACAACGTCAACAGGAACAAGCTCTAGCCATGTCGTTGCGGAAGAATGACACGACGCTAGTGGCTATGACCTCTGACGAATTTCTAGACTATGCCCTAGCGATTAAAGAAAGTCAGGGCATGAGTCGCAATGATGCGTTGTCTTGGATTGACGGCATTGCGGGGTTACCCACAGCAAACCCAGCAGCAATCAAACACTCTTGGGATCAAAATAAAGGCACGGGTAAAGAGATTGGTTCATATCTACCTGTTTTCTCAGATGCACGGAAACTGACAAAGCTCGCCTCTGACTTACATAAAGGCGGCGGGGCGTACTCCAAATACCGAGTTAATTACCATGGAGGCAAAGCGTATGTTGTTATTGCCGGATACGCAGGGTTAAGGCAACACCTCACTGCAAGCCACTATTTAGCCAACAATCCAAAAGTGGTCAGCATGGGGATTGGTAAACTAGGAGCGGCCGACACCATAAGAAGTGGATTTTTGCTATCGGTAATTTTTTCTGTTGCCTTTCATTCTCTAGATCAGATGCTAAATGATAGCGCCACTTGGCACACTTTTTTGGCTGGCGTCACAGTTGATGTTGTATCTGCTGTAACTGGCGGGGCGATAGCATGGGGCGTTACATCCATGTTTATTGGCGGCGCAGCGATGGCGGCAGTTGGGCCTATTCTCTTAGTTGTGATTGCGGGAGCTGCTGCTACGTGGTATCTAAACGATCTAGCGAGTCAGTATCAGGTAGCAGAAAGAATGGCGGTAAGGCTTATTGTCGCCGAGAGCAGGCTTGCTAGTGAATTTAATAGATTAGATCGAGAAATTAAGCGTGGACTTAATCATGCTAACGAAGACCCAGTTGGATTTATGCATAAGTTATTCGGTGTTCCGTATTTTGGAAGGTTTCAATGACGTCTGAAAATGATTCGTTGCCAGAAGATAAAAACCTTTTCTATCGTGCTAAGTGTGTATTTTTTATTCTAATTAGTCTTGCTATCGCCTATAGAATTGTATTTATCGGCTTGCCGGAATTTATTAGAAATATAGGCTTGATAAATAGCAGAGCGTCTGTTGTCGCATTATCTCCCTGGGCGATCCCGCTAGTTCTAGCTGCATTCGTTTTCATTTTTATGGCTTGGGGATTGCTGCTTAGGTTACTGGACAAAGAAAAGGGCAAAAGCTTCCAGTTTACCGTAAATGGGGCTATTGCTATGTCAGTTGCGGCTCTAGTTATTCGCCTGCCAATGGGTTACCTGATCGACAACTATCTTGAATCTAGAAACTATTCCTATTGTTATTGGTACACACCTCCTGCTAATTTCAGCCCGCCGGTCTGGGTTCGAGAACCACAATTATGTATTGAGCAAACTGGCCATATTCGCAAGATGTTATTTAAGTGGATACAGTCTCAACCCCACGGCGGACGAGATTTGACAGTTGAAGAATTACAACAGAAGGTTGCAGAACTGGATATGGCGCACGCTGCTGGGGCGCCAGTCTATTAGTAACCTACATAGTCCAACTACCCTCTTATAGAGAGCAAGTGGGCGAATTTCATGCCCCTTCATCGAAATCCCTACATCCGAGGCAACCACAGCCCCATCGTTGCCGCAAAGATGCCAACCGCCATATAGATCGTGAGCAACCCAAGCGACACGACGAACGCTGATTTCACCCAAGGCGCAGCGCCTTGCTGGCAGTGAAAGTACCACTGCAGCATGCCCAGCGGCAGCAGGTAATTGGCAAAGCCAAGAAAGTACAAAAACGGTCCGGTAAAGGTTTTGAAATCAACGCCGACGCCGCCCGTAAGCATCACCCACCCCATCAAACCGACACGAGAAAACCACACGGCGCTGGCGACTAAAAACAAGCGCAGCGCCCAACGGCGATGCTCTACAAAACGACGGGCCATGGCGTGGCGAACGGCCATTAAAGCGCACACTAGAATGAGCACTGCATCGCCAGAGATACCAATGTGAGAAATGACATCGCCAATGGCACTGCGCGTCCACGTCATATACAGCCCAACCAAAGCCGAAGTTACGGCTGCCACTAAATAGCAGCGGCCGAGCACCCTGTGGAAACGCGGAAAGCGATTGCGCACAGCGGGAATTAACTGCAAGGGCCCGCCGCCAATAATTATTGATGCGAGCAAAACGTGGCTGATGGCTGCTATATTTCCGATAAAATCGCCCTCATTAAACCCCGAAGGTAAGTGCATGCCCTTCAATCCCTGCATGCCGTTTTCAGCGATGGGCGGGAAAAAAGCAGCCACTATGTAAACACAAAAAATCCAGTGACCAACGGCTGCAATTGAAAACCAGGTGGTTACCGCCATGGGAACTATTCGGTCTAGCTGTATGCGCGGCATGATTTGTTGTTGCAAAGCGATATCTGACATCTGCGGATTCCTGTCCAAGCTAGTTACTGATGACCTATGGTCGCCTAGCCGCGCATTGGGAACATCGCCCGTCAGCTGGATTTTAATCTCCGCCAAAAGGATGACGGCCTACCACCACCACTCCCCCAAGAGTTGCATGACACCCATGCGGCGTCTGGTTTAGCATGGGTGGATGAGTGAGCCTGCCAAACCTAATCCAACCACCGCATCTTCCGCGCCTCTAACCACGCCCGTGAATTTAGGTGCTGTGTGGCGACCCCTGCGTGGGCCATTTCAACGCTGGCCCCAACTCACCGACCTCACGCTGGCAGTACTGTCACTGCTGATGACACTCATCATGTGGTCTAGCCGGTCCGGGCGCGAATTGCTTAGGCTGGAGCACTTCACCGATGTGGCCGCCGTGTTATTGGTTTTTTCGGCGAGCGTTGCTTTGCTGTGGCGTCGCAGCCACCCGTGGCAAGTGCACGCGTTGGCGATGCTAGCCACGGTGACCATTTACTTCGCCACGCCAGTGCATGGGGTCGTGGCGTTAGCTGTTTCGCTCTACAGTTTGGGGCGCTATGAAGCTCGGCGAACGGCGAGCTTGTTGGGCGTGCTTGCGGCAGTGCTGTTCATTTTGCTCGATCGCGCGGTCATCAATCCGCTTACCGCGGGCGGCACCATGACCGCGGTGCTGGCCGCGTGCATCTGGTATGTTGGCCGGCGCCTACGATTTCGCGCGGAATATCTGCGCCTACTCGAAGAGCGAGCACACCATCTAGAGCGCGAACAGCATGCAGAAGCCGAGCGCGCTGTAGTGGCAGAACGCAGCCGTATTGCGCGTGAAATGCACGACGTGGTGGCCCATCAACTCAGTTTAATGACAGTACAGGCAGGAGCCGCCAGAACCATTGCCCGCACTGATCCACAAGCGGCCATGCAAGCCATGGCAGCGGTGGAAGAAGCTGGCCGTCGCGCCTTGACAGAAATGCGCCAACTATTGAGCGTGTTGCGACCGCAACACGCAAGCGTTGAACTTGTACCACAACCGGGCGTGCACGACCTACCGGCGTTGATTGAACAGGTGAATAATGTCGGCCCGCAGGTGACGTTTCGCTGTGACGATTCGCTTGCCGAGTTGCCCGCGCGGCTAGATCTCACCCTCTATCGACTGGTGCAAGAAGCGCTAACTAACGTGGTAAAACACGCGGGGCAAAACGTACAAGTGAGCGTTGCTATTGAAAGCCATAAAAACAGCCTGCGCGTGACCGTGCGCGATAACGGCCAAGGCCCCTCGCGCAGTAGTACATCCGGTCATGGATTAATCGGCATGCGCGAGCGCGTGGAATTATTGGGCGGTACGTTTGTTGCCACCGCAACTGAAACGGGTGGCTTTGAGGTGAGCGCCACATTGCCCAGAACGTCAGGAGACAACAATGCTTAAAGTCATGGTGGTGGATGATCAGGCACTGGTGCGCCGAGGCTTTGCCATGGTGCTGGGGCACGAACCCGACATCGACGTGGTGGCCGAAGCCGGTAACGGACTGGAGGCAATTGCGGCCGCCGGCACGTTTTCTCCGGACGTTATTCTCATGGATATTCGCATGCCCGAGATGGACGGCCTTGAAGCCACTGCAAAAATTCTTGCCGAAGAAGATTGCACTGCGCGCGTGATTATTCTCACCACCTTTGATCCAGACGAATACGTTTACCGCGCATTGCGGGCGGGCGCCAGTGGGTTTGTGCTGAAAGACATTCCGCCGGAGCAATTGGTTGAAGCCGTGCGCACGGTCGCCGACGGCGGCGCCATGTTATCGCCCGCTATTACACAGCGCTTAATCCAACAGTTCAGTGAACCCAGCAGCGTAAACACAACGCTCGCCACTCGGCTTGAACGTCTGACTGCGCGCGAGCAAGATGTGCTTACAGCACTGGCAGATGGTAAAAACAATGCCGAAATTGCAAACCAGTTACATATTGGCGCAGCCACCGTAAAGAGCCACGTCTCCAGCCTACTTTCCAAGTTAGGGTTGCGTGATCGCGCCCAAGCGGTGGTATTTGCCTACGAATGTGGACTGGTAAAAATTGGAGATCGCCATGTCGGCTACTGAACAAAACGCCATCGACAACGATCTGTACCGGCTTGCGGCCGTTACCGGCTTGTTGCTGGGCTCGTTTTTATTGGCCGGCGCATCGGGACACCTGATAGCGGTATGGCCAACACTGCCCCTGGAATCGGGCGAAATATCGGCACACGTTTGGTCGCTACTGTTTCCGGGGCTGGTTTTGGCGTGTGGTTGTATTGCCAATTTAACACTGACCATCGGCCTGTGGCGTGGTCGCTCACGGGCGATGTACGCGTCACTGAGCTTCAACGCTGCATGCGCCATCTACTTAGCATTTTTACTCGCCAAAGGCGTACCTGGGCACCCAATTGGAAAATTTCTAACACTGGTCTCCTGTCAGGTACTACTACTGTCTGCCATTGCCGCAGGGCTGGTGTGGTCGAGAGCGGAATAATGCTATTCGGAGGTCACGTTTAAGATACGAGTCCCGGAAAATAGTCTAAGAGCCAGCCCACACCATAAGCATTAGGCCATCTGGCGAAACCCGTTACCCTAAGAGAGCATCCACGCTAAAGAAATCCTAACCCGTCAGCCTATGGGGACATCCAAATTAGCGGGCTCAAGATGGGTATCCACGATGCATCTGACGAAGCGATGGTCAGTTTGAAACGAGTGCACACCTCAATTACTACTGACACACGCCAAGGACTACTACTCGATTGAATCAACGATATCCAGTATCCTGTACACCTTGTAATTTATATGAGCGCGAGAGAAGACATTCCGTAAACGACAACATAAAATCAATCAAGCTTAAAAATTTGGTAGCCAAGGCTGCATAATGATCTTTTATTCTTTGGCAGCAACATCGAACAATCTAGGAATAATAAATGTTTAGTAAAATATTTAAAAATAATCGTGAAGAAAATTTAGGGCTAAACTTGAAACCTGGTGACAACCATTATCGTGCATATGTTGGACCCCCGAAAGATTACGATCTTATATCAGCGATGGTTTTTAATCTTCTGACATGCATCGGACTTCGCCAAGACCATAGAGTATTAGATATTGGTTGTGGTTCCTTAAGAAATGGCAGACTCTTAATTCCCTACTTAAACAAGAACAATTATATTGGTATTGAGCCGAACAAATGGCTAGTTGAGGATGGGATCAAAAATGAAATTGGTAGAGACTTGGTAAAACTTAAAAAACCAACTTTTTCATATTGTGACTCAATGAAAGAATTTAACCTGCCACTAAATATCGATTACGCCTTTGCACAATCAATATTTAGTCATACTGGCTTAGACTTGCTGGACAAATGGCTTTCGGATGCATCATACCATCTAAAAGATGATGGAATTTTACTCGCCACATTTCTAATTGACGAAAAAGACAGTAGCGATCAAGGTTGGATATATCCAGGCTGTGTAAAATTTATACCAGAAACAGTGTCAAAGCTGGCTTTAAAGCACGGATTTAACTTTAAGTTACTAGACTGGTTTCATCCTCGGCAATCTTGGGCAGCATTTTATAAAAAGGATTACGATACCAAATTTATTAGTAATGATATTATCACTTGGAACGAATTTGGAAAGCACTCCTGAACCATCAAAAAGCACATCCGTGCTAGTGGCAGCGAGGCACGGATTGCGGATGTCAATTAAGCGCTAAATGACTCAGATAATATTAACAGCATAACGGGACACCCACCGTAACGCAAAAATGATACTCGCCGCATAAGAAATCGTGGGTATCCCAAGCAAAATCTAGAACGCTGAATGCAATCGGCCATACTGGGAAAGGTTAGCGCTGCAAATACACACAGCTAAAACCAAACTAATCAGCGTGTGCAGCCCCTACCAGCCCAACGCCTGTTTGGGCACCAGCCCCAACCCTACACACCTCGTATCAATCCACACCAACTGCCAACCCATCCACCCTTACCTCACTTGCCACCCTCACCACAAACACAAACGATAACCGTTCTCATTACGTTTATTAAATGCTAGTATGCCGCCCCTGACTCAATACCACTCCTTGGGGGAAACCTATGAAGAACGCCCTTACCCTAGCGGTTATCGCCGCGAATGCCCTGTTGGCAGGCATCACCACACCGGCGTCGGCCGAAACCTCAGCCGGCGCCAGCGCCGGCTTTAGCGAAGAAATTACCATCACTGCCATTCGTGCCGATCGCAAGAGCCGCGGCGCCACTGGGTTGGACATGGATGCCTTTGATACGCCGCAATCGCTGTCGATCATCGGCGCCGAGACCATTGAGGCCTTTGGCCTTAATGATGTGAATACCCTGCTCCACATGACGCCCGGGGTTAATGTGGATGCGGCCGAGACGGATCGCACCTACTACAACGCCCGCGGCTTCGACATAACCAGCATGCACACCGATGGCATTGGCCTGCCGTTTGGCACTTTGATAGTGGGCGATCTGGACACCTTTTTGTATGACAAGGTGGAAGTCATCAAGGGCTCAAATGGGCTAATCACCGGCCTTGGCAATCCCTCTGGCACCGTAAATTACGTGCGCAAGCGACCCACCAACACTTTGGCTGGCAGCGCCAATGTATCGGTCGGAAATTATGGCCAGCACCGCGCGGAACTGGATGTGTCGAAGCCGCTAACGGACTCCGGTAGCTGGGCCACCCGGGTGGTCGGCGTGTACAGCGAAGCTGACAGCTGGCTGGATCACTACCGCAACGACCGCCTTGTGGGCTCGATCATTGTGGATGGGCAACTCACATCCAACCTCACAGTCACGGCCGGCTACGCCCACCAAGATAACAAGAGTGACGGCGTGCTCTGGGGGGCGCTGCCGGTTATTTACAATGACGGACGCCAAGCGGACTACGCCATCGACACCAGCACCACCATGGACTGGACGCATTGGAACACCCTCAGAGAGGAAAGCTTTTTAGAATTGGGTTGGCAAATCAACGATGCTTGGCGCCTGACCGCCACGGGCACACACACCGACTACAGCGAAAACTCCGAGCTCTTTTACATCTACGCCAATACCGGGCTGAATTCGGAAACCGGCCTAGGCTTATTGAGCTACCCCGGTAAGTACGACGACCAGCGCACAAGCCGCGTACTGGATGCCAACCTACAAGGCAGTTTTGACGCTTGGGGCCAGGAACACGCCATCAATATGGGCGCCACTGCCGCCCGCAGCGATGCAAAATCTTTCTCCCATGCTGCGCTCACCGGCTTCCAGGCCATGCCCGCGTTCCCCGGTTGGACCGGCGACGAAGTGGCCCGCCCTACTTTTGCCGCGCCCGCCTTGGCGGCACATCAAGACATCGACCTCAACCGCGTGTATGGCTCGGTTCGACTCGCACTCACCCACAGTTTCAACTTGATCCTTGGCGTTAATGCGGTGGACTACACCAACGAAGGCGACAGCTATGGCGTTGCCACCGACAGCAATGAAGACGGTTCCAGCCCCTACGTGGGCGTTACGTGGGAATTATTAGACGGTGTTAATGCCTACGCCAGCTTCAGTGACATCTACCAACCGCAGTACGTGCTAGGTGAAGACCTTCAATCGCTGGGCTCCGCCGAGGGCCGGAGTTACGAAATCGGCGTGAAAAAATCATTTGCTACCAGCTTGCTGTCGTTGGCAGTGTTTCGCACCGAGCAATCCAATCTTCAAGAATTCAAAGCCTATGGTGACGGTGACGGCGTCGACGACACCGACTATAGCGACGACTTCAACTACGCGATCTATCGCGGTGTGGATGTGGAATCTGAAGGCATAGAGATTGAGTATACCGGCGCACTTACCGACACCTTAACCCTGCAGGCCGGTGCGACCCACTTAAGCCTGAAAGACCAGCAAGGTGAAGACGCGCGCAGCTTTATTCCTCGCAATACCGCAAAAATGCTGCTGAGCTGGCAACCCACCCAACTGGACAGTTTAACGGCCGGTGCGTCACTTCGCTGGCAGGACGACATTTATTTTGACTCGGGCTACGGCCGCATTAAACAAGGCAGCTACGCGGTGCTCGGACTCTATGGCGCCTATCAGGTGATAGAAGACCTCACTCTGGCACTGAACCTAGACAATCTCACCAATGAAAAATATTTCAACTCCGTGAAATACGAGCAGGCCTGGTATGCCGCGCCTCGCACTGTCGCGCTGAGCGCTCGCTGGCAGCTCTAACTCCAAATTAAACGCCACACACAAGGGAGCCCCGCTCCCTTTAACCGTTTAACTAGCACCACCAATAGACAATGAAAAATTGAGGTAGCAGGTGACACAAAGGTTGGGCAAAAAACTGAACAAATCTCTGTTCAAAATTCATAGCTGGGCGGCGCTGTTCACATTTATCCCGTTACTGGTCATCTGCGTGACCGGCAGCATTCTCGTTTTCAAACACGAAATAGACAGTGTGTTAATGCAAGACAAGGTTCGCGTGCCGGTGGGCGGCGCGCGCCTTCCCTTGGATTCGCTGCTCGCGAGCATCAACCGCGCGCACCCCAATTACGAGGCCGTTGGCTGGGTGCTCTATCAAGATGCGGGACGTGCGGATGTCACCTATGTGATCGAAAAAGGCACCAGCGAATGGTCCTATCTACACCTCAATCCCTACACCGGGCAACTGCTGACGCCCCCGAAACCCCATGATCATTACTTCACCGATTGGCTGCTGGAATTGCACTACACCTTGCTACTGGAAGATGCGGGTATGGCGGTAGCCAGCGTATTTGCCATTGCCCTGCTACTCCTGGGCAGCACAGGCATCTACCTGCACCGCAAGTTTTGGCGCAACTTCTTCACCCTTCGGTGGAACAGCCGCCTCGTGGTTTACTTTTCCGACTTACACAAAATGGTGGGCATCGTTAGCGCACCCTTGCTATTAATTCTCGCCTTCACCGGTGCCTGGTGGAATATTGCAAGCCTGTTACATGAATACGAAGAACACGCCGACGGGTTTGAACACCACACCATGCAATCGCGCTTGTACAGCAACCGTATTTCCTTGGATGCGCTGCGCACGCGTGCGGAAAGTCACATCGAAGGATTTACAACCACCTACCTCTCTCTGCCCTGGGAGCCCGGCGCTAATATCACATTCTGGGGGGACGTGCCGACGGGCAACATACTCACCAGCGAATACGCCAGCACCGTCACATTTTCTGCACAGACAGGCGAATACATCGCTAGCTACGATATTCGCACCGCAAGCCTCGGCGCACACATCGTTGACAGCTACCGACGACTGCACTTTGGCGATTTTGCCGGGATTTTTTCCAAAGTAATATGGGCGCTACTGGGAGCATCGCCGCTGATACTGGCGCTAACGGGCATCACCCTGTGGTGCAAACGACGAAAACAACGCGCCGCGCACAAACGAAAACAGTTAGCACAGCAGCAAGCAGGCGATACACTCATTGCTCAAGAGCCGCAACAGATGGCAAATCCCGGACACATGTCACGCAAGTCTACAGTGGCGGCTGCGCAACCACTGGGCAGGGCGCACCAATAATATCAAGGTGCGTCTAGCGTAATAAATTACTAGAAATTTATTACGCATATTCCGATCTGATGCGCCATCAGCATCAGATCGAGGAGTATGCGCTGCACTTTCAATAGTAAAAAAGTAGATAAGATACTTAATCGCCAATCAAGAAGAGTGCACCGCCAATGGGAGACCTACATTCTACTGCATCAACTTAAATCACGTTCCAAATATCGCGATAGATCAGCCAACTACCATCAATTTTCCTCCAGATTACGAGATATCTACTTGAATCCACTTGCCTAACAGTAGCGCTTGTCTCGCCATCTTTCACAAATGATTTAGCCACACCGATTTCGTAAGAAAATTCATTCATACACCTAATCTCGGTAGTATTCTGCTGGACATAGACACCTGCAGACACTGCGCCGGCTAGAAATTCCATGATAGCTAACCTACCATCAACGACATTTTGATTAGGAGGAAAAAGCTGTGCGCCACCGTCATATAAACTTCCCAGCACCTCAAGATCGCCAGATTTGAATGCGACGTTCCAATCCTCGATGCTTTGTATAACTCCGGCACACCCTTCCGGATCTTCAAGGTACGTACTTTCAGCACTAGCGTGGACGCTATCAATTGATAGCAGCATCCACGTAAAGACGAATATAAACCTTAAGCAATACATACCCTCTCCATTAAATTTAATTATTAACAACAGCGTGATGCCTGGCTATTTCTGCCTCGCCCAATCTGAAAAAACGTGCTGCGTTAAAATAGAATATATCGGCTTTTTGTTCTGGCGATAGAAAACTGGCAGTTTGTACATCTTCTATTGCCATATCTATGATTTCTGGCCAAACCATTTGATCTGAACCGAACATAATCCTCTTACCGAAACCGGCAACCACTAGTGATTTCAGAAAATTATGCACTTCTGAACGCGGTAAGGTGAATGACAGCACACCGATATCCACATAAACCTGAGGATGTGCGTACATCAAAGCTTTTATATCTTCTAAATAGGGCCAACCACCATGCATTATGTAGATTCGCATGGTTGGCCGTTTCAATAGAATTTCCTCCAACGCAAGGGGTTTTACGTGACTCGCTCGAGTCTTGGGAAACATACTATAGGCACCACCTTGAGGCCCACCAGGATACATATGAAAGGCAATAGGGACATCGAGTTCCTCAGCCAAATCAAAATATGGAAGAATTTGATCGTCATTTGGCATTAAACCGTGATAATTAGGCGCCATTTCACCTATAACTTCCAGCAACCCAAGCTTATGCTTTTCTCTCATCTCTTCAACGGTATAGCTGCCACCATAACCATGAATAAACAACTTAGGATTATCGACTTTCCACTGTTCGTTTGTTGACATCATCGCCTTGACAATATTGTATTTTTTTAACCGCTTAAAGGTCTCTTCTTTAAGCTCACGCTCATCCTTTGCACCTACAAACACCCGGCCCGTTGAGGGATCGGCATGAGTAGCACCCAAAATGGGATTGCCTTGGCTATAGGCATGAAGGTGGGCGTCAATAACGGGACCTTTGTAATAGGTCGATTGCTCGGATGAAATAGCAACGCCAGCACCGGCATAAAACACAACCATTACGATCATATATTTCAGATAAATCATTTAGGCTATCCTTCTAGGCCACCCTTCGGTTAAAAATATATTGATAAGCTATATCATTAAAATATAGCCCCCGAGATTATCGGTTATAGCCTGCCACCCCATTTAGTCATTCTGTGCCTGACTAACCTTGAACTATAAGTCGCGAAAACTAATGCTGAATCTAATATCAATTTGAAATAGTTGCACACGCTCAATATGAAGAAATGATTCAACTCGACAATTCAAAAAATCAACACAGTAATTAGCAAAATAGCGCGACCATAAAAACCCATTTAAAACATACTATTAGCCAGAATAGCGGCCTTAAACGTGCATTGACAATACTGCCACCTCGATAGCGATATCGACTGCCATCGAATTCTAAATAATCATCACAAGAGCATAAGCACTAAGAGTAGTAGTACACTTAACGGAAACATAACCATTTTAGGTTTGAACGCGTTCAGCGGAAAAACAATTTAATAACAATGGACATCATCATATTTAAATGAATTGTATTGATAATGTTAGCAGCTTCGACCCTAAGCTTTGCCCACGCAGAAACCAGCCATTATCGCTCTACAGGGAAAACTGCTCGTCATTGCAAGCAATACGCTGACTTATTCAACCAACAGATGCTCAATTTATCTAATGAAAAGATACACCTTGATAACAATCGACAATTTAGCCAATGTAAATTTACGCGCATAAACTTCCACATTCTGGAATACATGACAACCTAGAAAATAATGATTTATTGCTCATAAACAATCATTAAACGTACTGGCTGTTAATAATTGGTAAACAGTAACCAGTAGAACCTACTTTTGCATGTTAATAGGGTCGTAAAGCTGTTTAATTAACAACAACCCAGGTAGATACTGTTCTTTGTTGAAGCAGAGTGCGTTTTCTAGATAAAGCAGCAACCAAAGGATGATTTTGACATGACGCTAACACCCTTAACTTCAGATCTTCGCAGGATAAAAACGCAAATAGTGATAGCAATTCTACTCGCCTGCACTGCGCTAGAGGCAAGTTCCGGCGTTTCAATAAAAATCGAAGACGGCTTACTTGAAACCCCATTCTCAGGAAAAATCTATGTCGTCATATCGCCACAAACGAAAGACACCATGCCGCTGAAAACAAACTACTGGTTTAAACCCATAGAAATAATTTCAAAAGACGTTTACCAATGGGATGGCCAGTCCGAACTTATTATCGATCGCAATGATATTCGTTATAATAAGGCAGCAACTAAATTGCCTACGGCCTATGAACTTCAGGTTCTTGCAAGAGTCAACAGGCGGGACGCTGACCCATTTACAAGTATCGGTAATTTGTACAGTGACCCTATTCTGCTCGATTCCGATAGCCATGAAAATCTCAACTTATTCGTTCTAGTCAATAAATCGATTGACCAACATTCACCTTTATACCCTGAAAAACCTGCCGAAAGTTCTCAGCTTAAATTATTCAGTCATCACAGCTCGCTTTTAAGCAAATTCCACAAACAACCCTATTCAGTCGACGTCGCCGTTCATCTTCCAAAGGATTGGCAACACAGCACGAATAAGAAGTGGCCTGTGCTCTACTATATTTCCGGGATGGGCGGGAGCGAACTAGAAGTATTACGTATTATCAAACGGCATCAGGAGTACTTCGACAAATTTATTACAGTGTCAGTAAACGCCATGAACTACGGCGGACATAGCGTCTTTGCTGACTCAGCCAATACAGGCCCGTGGGGCACCATGTTGGTGGAAGAGATCGTCCCTAAGATAGACGGCCGGTTCAGAGGCGCGGGCGCTTCAAAACGCTACTTAACGGGCATCTCATCTGGTGGCTGGTCAAGCTTATGGCTTCAAGTGAAATATCCAGATGAGTTTGCGTCAACATGGAGTTTTGCACCTGACTCAATAGATTTCAGAGATTTTCATCGCATTAACCTCTATGCAAAAGACCAAAACTTTTACACTGATAATTTGGGTTACGATCGAGTGCTTGTACGTTCCCTAAGCGGCAAACCGTTAATCAAGTCAAGAGATTTCATACAAATGGAACAAGCCATAGGAGAAGGTGGGCAAATTCGATCTTTTGAATATGTATTTAGTCCGCGCGGCAAAGATGGCTTGCCAGTACCATTTTTCGATCGTGAAACGGGTAAAATTGACAGAACTGTAATTGAACATTGGAAGTCCTATGATATAAGGCTCTACCTAAATAAACACTGGGAAAATCTTAAAGATAAGCTCAACGGAAAGCTAAACGTGTATGGGGGAGAAAAAGACCAAATATTTCTTGAAAATCCTGTTCGCCTGCTAAAAGAGGAGCTGACATATCTTGATGCCAATGCAAATATTGAAGTACTTCCCGAAGTGGGTCATGCTTTTGACCGAGAAAAAGTAGTCAGCATGCTAAAGATTATAACTTCAGAGCCAGATAATAAACCGATCGACCAAGATTAAAGTTATGCTAGTTCCTTTGTACGATCCTATCGTACCCATGGAAAACTGATATCCCATGAGAAATAACCCACTAATTTACCAATATAGATTTTATCGGCGCTTAAAATTTGGCTTTATTAGATGGACACATAAGGTTTTGTAAATACATACGATTGAGACAGCTATAAAAAGCAGTTTAAATAGCCACCGAATGGAGCATCAATGAATAGAAGAGAATTTATTGCCACCTTAGGGGCGTTAACGTTCACTGCAAAATGCCAACACCTATTTGCGAGCAACTGGAAACCAAACATTGGACTTCAGCTTTTTACCGTTCGAGATCAGTTAAAGAGTGATAAAACTGGGCTTTTGCAAACAATTGCTGAAATTGGCTATTCAACGCTCCAAAGCAGTAGCGTTGACGAAGCGGTCGATCTCCACGACATGGCTAATCATGTCGGACTGACATTCACCTCTTCCCACACCGATCCAGCAACGATCTTCGACCCAAAAGGCAACTTGCTGAAAAGCTATCACGAACCGTTTAGCAAATTGGATCGTTTAGGCATCAAACAAGTCGTATTTTCATCGCCCTTTACGTATTTTGACGCCCCCAAAGACGAGTCTGCGGCGATAGAGCGGGCCGATTTCTACAAGAGACTCGCCCAATCTATCAATCAAATTCATACAAATAAGGATATCGGCGATATTGAAATTTTGTTTCATCCTCACAGTGTCGATTTCGGGAAGCTCCTGTTAACCACACCTTTTCAATTACTGACTGACAATACAGAGCCAACTTCACTGGGCTTTGAAGTGGATACATTCTGGA
This sequence comes from Simiduia aestuariiviva, assembly GCF_014192475.1. Classification (GTDB taxonomy): domain Bacteria; phylum Pseudomonadota; class Gammaproteobacteria; order Pseudomonadales; family Cellvibrionaceae; genus Simiduia; species Simiduia aestuariiviva. The sequence continues at coordinate 588,040 of NZ_JACHXZ010000001.1, read as the reverse complement.
CCAGCATGGCGGGTGTAGATCCCGCTAATCTCATTAAAGCGCTGGGTACAAGGTGTCGATCTCTACATTTATCCGATAGACGTCCTAATTTTAAAAACAGCTACAATTCACTTACAACATTTATGGCAAAGCCGAACCCCGCTGCGCCACTGGGTCGAGGGATATTAGATTTCGACAGCATCTGCAATGAAATTCGCGCAATACAATGTGACCATTTATACATCGAGCAAGCTTGGATTGGAGACAGCTATAAAGAAACGTTGGAAAATAGTATTCAATTATTAACCAATCACTTCAGCTGATCATCAAGAAAAACAGCGATATCCATTAGCTAAACGTCTACATGGGCCCCACTGTATTGGCTGTGATTGCGAACAGGTCGGGTCCATTATTTTGGCGCCGAACGCAAACAGGTATATAGTGGTTAACCACCAGACCATGAGCCCCAGCGCTGAATTACCATGAACAAGCAGTCAGACCCCAAAAAGCTCGTCGACAAGAACCAAAATCTCATTCACTCTGAACTTCTTAAAGTTGTTTCACATGTTCAGCGCGATGACGGCGATTGGGTCATGCACACAGTGATGACAGAGGGCTGTGAAGTGCCCTTTAAATTTAGGCGCAAAGGCAAGTACCAGAGTCTGAAGGGGGCTAGAGTGAATATCACCTACTACCCCACGCAGGAAACGGTGGCGGGCATGGACTTTGAGATCATGAAGGTGGTTCGTATCAAGCGAGGCTAGAACCATGGTTGCGGCCAAGCTTATACGCTTTGGCCTGCGCCTATCGGGCAGCTACAATAGATAAAATCGCACGATCACCAATCTGCATGAGCACCGCACTATGGCACAAGATAATAACCCGTCAACGAGCTACCTAAAACAAGAGAAAGGCTACCGAGATCGCGCACTAAAAATGTACCCTTGGGTGTGTGGCCGATGCACCCGAGAATTCACCTACTCCAATTTGCGCGAACTCACCGTTCACCACCGCGATCACAACCATGACAACAATCCTCCAGACGGCAGTAACTGGGAACTGCTGTGCATCTATTGCCACGACATGGAGCATGCGAAATTCCATGAGCATGTACTCTACGGCTCCACCAAACCAAAAGAGCTAGCGCCTGCCACACACAACCCCTTTGCCAATTTAAAGAAAATGATGGGAGATAAGGAGGCCTAGAGAAGCTGACACTTGAGACATAAGGCCTACTGCAGAAAAATTATGCGTGCAGATTGGCTTTACCTATCGCCCCCTTCAAACACCTCTCTGTATATCACCCCATTGATTTGAAACTAAGTGGAATGTCAATTCTGGACTGGCTGAGCGCAGCAGTACAATCATTCTGGCCGCTTTTCATCATACATATTTTTATCTGCACGTCGTAACACGTCATTGATGCCCTCATCGTTTTCATCCCACCAACCAACACCAACACTGATACTCAAATATACAGGGCCCAAATTCCCTTCGCATACTGGATGAGTTTTCAACCACTCATATAAACGCTGCTTGATTGTATCCGCCGCATTCTCGCAAGCGTCAGGCAGTAACAAGGTAAACTCGTCGCCACCCATTCGAGCAGCGAGGTCGCCTGAACGTATACTGTCATGGCAAGCGCGCGCCAAAGACTGTAAGCACACATCGCCAAAATGGTGGCCATAGCGATCATTGATTGATTTGAAACTATCCAGATCTATAACCACGACACCCAATGGCCGCTTATGACGCCTAGCCTGCACAAATTCCCGCTCGCTAACTTCTTGAAATCGTCGCCGATTTGCCAGCCCAGTCAGCGGATCGGTACTGGCTTGTTCAATGAGTTTTTCTTCCAAACGCTTTCGATGTTCTATCTCCGTCAGCCGCTGTTTATTCAGACGTTGAAAGCGCACGGCCACAACCATAGAAAGCAGACAGACGGCAATGAGCCCTCCAATGCTATTGAGCACCCACACAGGCGTCCGCTTGCTAGGCTGAAACAGCAACCCATTCAAATCAAGCTTGCCGGAAGTTAATCCTGCTTTAACAAATAGCGAGGATATTTTCTTCAGACGGCTTGTACTGACGTAGCCTATCTCAACCAACTCATCGTTTAACAACCCATTGATAGCATGGGCTTCGAAAGTGAGTGCCAGTCGGTCTTTGCGCGTCGGATAGTTGGCCAGGATGTCACTGACGACAACTTCGGGATGTTGACGAGCGTAACGCCAGCCATCGAGCAAGGCATCGCGCATCGCTTTTACAACATCGGGGTTTGCATCAGCGTAGGCGCGTGTCGTAAATAGTGAGTCACCGTAAAAATCTATGCCCGCGTCGCGAGGTGAAAAGATTTTGTAGGGAATACTGGCTTTTATAGCCTGAAATGGTTCCGTAGAAATGTAGGCTGTAGAGGCATGAATCGCCGGCAGGCGGCCCACTTTAAGGCTGCGCATGTCGCCCGTATGGGGGATGAGATTGACCTTTGACATATCTACCCCCGACGATATCAAATACACTAAAAGTTCGGCCGCATGGGTTTCACCCATAAGGGTTCTGCCCTCAAGATCCAACACGGAGTTTATGCCAGCCTCATCTCGTGCCAAGATGACAAAGGGCGAATGCTGAAATATAGCCGCCACAAAAACTACGGGCTTGCCCTCTTGATAGTCCAGTACCAATGAAGAGTTTCCCACACCAAAATCGGCAACGCCTGCCAAGACTTGCTCAACAGGATCGAGGCTAGGCCCCCCTTCTACCAGCTCCACAGCGAGGCCAGCCTGCTCAAAATATCCCTGAGACTGGGCGGCATAAAATCCCGCAAATTGAAACTGGTGGAACCACTTTAACTGTACTCGGACTGGTGTCAGATCCGAAGCTACCGATGAAGAAGAGCACACCAAAGACAGAAGCAAACCGAGTATTGGCAACAAGTTCACTCGGTAGCGAGTAGGTACAGATGCAAATTGAGCGGTAGATAGGTGTGGGTTATCTAATGAACTTTGAGCGTTCATGGTATATGTTTATCCAATGGACTTTTGTATCGGGTCATATTAGCAAATATTTCATACCATGGTGCTTCAGGCTATTTGACTCATCTGGGCCTATATAGCACCCAAGCGTAAATGCCGCACCCTTTAACTGGTTCACGCACGCACTGGTTACGAGGCGTTCAGGCGGTAGGCAACATTAGACTCATATAACACGTACAACAAAATATGCGTAAAACAGATAAAAAACTGGACAACCTTATCACTCACGTACTAACAGACGTGTGCGAAACGACGTTAAAGTCCTTCTCAGGGTTTCAATGGCTAACACATGTCGTCAACTATTCGAGTTTCCCTAAAAGCTTAAGCGTCATTTGTGTGTTTGATACCAACGCCAGTCTCAACGAGCTCATCGCTACCGATGGCCATCATGAGATCACTAAGGTAATTCAGACTCGTCTGTTTGAAGTCGGTATTGATATCGATCGGGCAAGGATTGCGTTTGATTCTGAGGAAGACTGCGCAAAGCATCATAATGGCAAGTGGACGAACAGGCTTGCCAAATATTCATAGCATATAAGTCAGACGTTCATCAGCGACTCAAATCATAGAGGATGCACTGATGCCCTTCACTCCGATTCACATGGGCCCGGGAATACTCATCAAGGGATTGTTACAAGGCGGCTTTAGCTTGATGGTATTTGGCTGGACGCAAATTGTAATGGATATCCAACCCTTGATCGTGATGTTAACGGGGGAAGGCCATTTGCATGGCGTTACGCACACCTACATTGGCGCAACCTTGCTGGCGGTCTTGTCGGCGCTTACAGGTAAGCCGCTTTCTCAATTGGGTTTGCTGTTACTGCGCATCACGCCGGCGGCGCAGGACATTCGCTGGAGGGTCGCGTATTTAAGCGCATTTATAGGCGCCTATAGTCATGTATTCTTCGACAGCATCATGCATTCAGATTTGCAGCCGTTCTACCCCGTCTCACTAAAGAATAGTGTGTTAGGCATGATTTCCATTGACCTGCTACACACACTTTGCCTCTTTGGGGGCGTTGTGGGCGCAGTGATTTACTACACTTTTCCGTACCTACAAAAACAATTAACCCGCAGGAACCACAACTCATGACTACCCCCAATAGCGATCAACCCACAGAATACTTTTTTGGTACCGAAGGGTGTTACATTACCGAGCTTTCGAACACAGCCGCCGATCCTGAGGTGTCTATTGCACAGGCACGTGTGGCGCCCGGTGTAACCACGGCGTGGCACAAGCTGAAAGACACCACTGAGCGCTACCTTATTACGTCTGGAGAAGGCCGTGTGGAAGTGGGAAATGACGCACCGCGTGCAGTGACGATTGGTGATGTGGTATTAATTGCGCCCATGGAGCGCCAGCGCATTACCAATACCGGAACGGTGGATTTGGTGTTCTTGGCGATCTGCTCGCCGCGATTTGACATGGATAATTACCTAAGCGCCTAAACACCTAAAAAAACCTAAGCAACTAAGCAACTAAGCAAGAGCGCTATTTTCTGTTGCTGCCATGCCAGTGAGCGTTGAATTTGACGCTAGGCAGCAGGTGCCGCCTAGCGCATCGCCGTTATTGCATCGATTCAGATGCTTCCAACATCGCATGCAACAATACATTGCACCCCGCTTCACACTGCTCAGAGGTGGTGCTTTCGATTTCGTTGTGGCTAATGCCGTCTTTACAGGGTGTGAACACCATGCCAGAGGGCACAAGATCTGCCATATAGCAGGCATCGTGGCCGGCGCCTGCGTAGATATCCATGTGGCTATAGCCCAGCTTCTCAGCGGCAATTTTTACATTATCAGAAGCGCTGAATTTGACCGGCGCGAAATACCAAAAGGGATCGACCTCCACAGTGACGCCGCGCGACTTTTCAATATTCGCACAAAATGCCTTCAAGCGCGCATCCATTTCTTCTAACACTTTTGGATCAGGATTGCGCAGGTCGCCACTGAATTTAACGGTGCCGGGAATTGTATTGCGGGAATTTGGATAGACATCCATGAAGCCCACTGTGCCCACGCCGTTGGCATAGGCCAAGGCAATCGTTTCAATTTCAGTGACAATAAGCGCTGCTGCGCTCATGGCATCGGCGCGCAAATGCATGGGCGTGGTACCTGCGTGAGATTCGCGCCCGGTAACAACGATGTTGTACCAGCGGATACCCTGCCCTAAGCGCACCACACCGATTTCTTTGTCTTCGTCTTCCAGTATAGGGCCCTGCTCAATGTGCGTTTCAAAAAACGCGCCGATATTGCGTGAGCCCGGTTCGGCATCGCCGAGGTAGCCAATTTTTTTCAGCTCGTCGCGCAGCACCAGCCCGTTGATATCGGTCTTATTCAGCTCCGCTTCCAGATCAAAACGGCCCACATAAACTCCCGAACCCTGCATGGCGGGAGAAAATCGCGAACCCTCTTCGTTTGTCCATACCGCGAATTCGAACGGCGCATTGGTTTCGATATTGTTTTCATGCAGCGTGCGCAAGACCTCAACGCCGGCTAACACGCCGAACACACCATCAAACTTTCCACCCGTTGGTTGAGTGTCCAGATGGCTGCCCGTTGCGACCGCCGGTAGATCGGGATTTTTACCTTCGCGGCGCGCAAAGATGTTACCCATTTTATCGACGGTAATAGAACAACCCGCAGCGCGACACCAAGACACAAATAAATCGCGGGCTTGGCCATCTAGCGCAGTAGCGGCTAGGCGGTTACAGCCGCCCTTTTCTGTGGCGCCAATTTTAGCCATCTCCATCAGGCTATCCCAAAGGCGTTGCTTGTTTATTCTTAAATCCGAGTACATTCGATCACCTCTTAACAGCGGTTGGCTTGGTGGCTTGGGTGTGTTTGCCCATGGCCTGCACATAGTTGGGGAAACAAGGGCGTTCAATGTAATTGCCGGCGCCCTTTACCGCGCGCAATTCGCCCTTGCTGTACACTAAATTTCCGTTACTGATAGTGGCAATGTTGATGCCGGTGACTTTCATGCCTTCAAAGATATTGAAATCAATATTTTGATGGTGGGTATCTTTGCTAATGGTGCGCGTTGCGGTTGGGTCCCACACCACTAAATCGGCATCGGCGCCCACTTGCACACAACCTTTGCGCGGATAGATATTAAAAATCTTGGCGGCGTTGGTGGATGTCACCGCAACAAATTCATTGGGTGTTAAGCGGCCGGTATTGACACCCTGATCCCACAGCACGTGCATGCGGTCTTCAACGCCTGCGGTACCGTTGGGAATTTTGGTGAAATCATCGCGGCCCATGGATTTTTGCGGCTCGCAAAAGCAGCAGTGATCGGTGGCCGTGGTTTGCAACATGCCCGACTGCAAGCCCTGCCACAATTTTTCTTGATGACCTTTCGGGCGAAAGGGAGGGCTCATAACATGTGCCGCCGCCGTGGCCCAGTCGGAATTGCGGTACACCGAATCGTCAATTACCAAGTGCCCTGCCAGCACCTCGCCAAATACGCGCTGGCCCGTTTGGCGCGCGCGGGTAATGGCACTGAGCGCTTCGTCGCACGAGGTGTGCACCAGATAGAGCGGTACATCCATGACGTTGGCAATTTGTATGGCGCGATTGGCCGCTTCGCCTTCTACGATGGGTGGTCGGGACATTGGATGCCCTTCAGGGCCGGTGATACCCTGTGCCAGCACTTCTTGTTGCAGCTGAAACACCAGCTCGCCGTTTTCCGCATGCACGGTGCAGATAGCACCCAATTCACGCGCGCGCCGAAACGAATTCACCAAAATTTCATCGTCGGCCATGATGGCGCCTTTGTACGCCATAAAATGTTTAAAACTGTTGATGCCATATTCTTCAGCGAGGGTTTTCATAGCCTCGCGCACGCTGTCGTCCCACCAGGTAATCGCCACGTGAAAACTGTAATCGGCGGCAGACTTTTCCGCCCACTCGCGCCATTGGTGAAAGGCTTCCAAAATATCTTGCTGGGGGCTGGGGATCACGAAATCGATAATCATGGTGGTGCCACCGGCCAAGCCCGCCGCCGTGCCGGTGTAGAAATCTTCAGATGCAACAGTGCCCATGAACGGCAGTTGCATGTGAGTGTGCGGGTCGATGCCGCCGGGCATTACCATGCAGCCACCGGCATCGACAATTTCAGCACCCGACGGTGCCGATAGATTTTCACCAATGGCCACAATTTTCCCGTTTTCGCACAGCACATCGCCGCGAAAGCTTTGATCGGCATTGACAATGGTGCCGCCCCGGATCAGTAATCTCATACTGTCACCCCTTAATACATTATTTTTTAGCGATAATTAGATAGATCACGGCGGCCACAAACAGCCCCACAAACCACGCGTAGTTATAGATACTTAAAAACAGATCGGGTACACCCGTGACAAAACCCGCCACCTGCAAAAAGCCCGGCAGATTCGGCAAGATGCCAATAATCAAGGCAATAATGCCGGCCCTATTCCAACCGCCATTGGCACTGTATTGGCCCTCATTGTTGAACAGGTCCGCCACGTCCAATTCGCACTTGCGCAAAATGAAATAGTCGGCAATCAAAATACCGGCGATGGGGCCGAGCAGCGCTGAGTAGCCGATCAACCAGGTAAAAATGTAGCCGCCGGTTGATTCCATCACCTTCCACGGAAACATCGCAATTCCGATGCCCGCGGTGATGTAGCCGCCCATGCGGAAGGAAATTTTGCGCGGGTTCAAGCTAGAAAAGCCGTAGGCAGGTGCCACCACATTGGCCGCTAAGTTGGTAGTTAATGTGGCCACGCTCAAGGCTGCCAACGCGAAGATCACGCCCCAACCGCCCATGCGACCCGCCAGCTTTACCGGGTCCCAAATGGCTTCGCCATAAATCACAACCGTCGCAGAAGTGACCGCCACACTGATAAATGCAAACAGTGCCATGGGCAGTGGCAAGCCCACCAGCTGGCCAATTGCCTGATCGCGCTGGCTGCGGGCAAAGCGGGTAAAGTCTGGAATGTTGAGCGCCATGGTGGCCCAAAAACCCACCATCGCCGTGAGGCCGCCAAAGAAGGTTGCAAAAAATTGCCCCTCTTTTTTCCCGCCCTCAATAAATTGCGAGGGTGTCGATAACATTTCACCAAAGCCACCGGCAGTCACATAGGCCCAAGCCAACAAAGCCAAACCGGTCAATAACAATAACGGTGCCGCCAGTGTTTCAAGCCAACGAATGGATTCAGTGCCGGCGCGAATAAAATATAAATGCAACGCCCAAAAGGCGAGGAAGCAAAGTGTTTGCGCAAGATCAATGCCCAGGAAGGGCAACGCTGCACCCTGAAAGGCGTTGTCTGAGATGGCATTGATGATGATGTAAATGGCCGAGCCACCCACCCAGGTATTGATGCCAAACCAACCGCAGGCCACCAATCCACGCGCCACCGCCGGTAACTTTGCGCCCTGCGTGCCGAAGGACGAGCGCAACAACACCGGAAAGGGAATGCCGTGCTTAGCGCCGGCATGGCCGATAAGCATCATCGGCACCACCACAATTAAATTACCTAAAAAGACGGTGAGCACCGCCTGCCACCAGTTAAATCCTTCGGCCACCAAACCGGCAGCCAGCATATAGGTGGGTACGCACACCACCATGGCCACCCACAGAGCGGCAAAGGACTTCCAATCCCAGGTGCGCTGGTCGCTGCGCGTTGGCGCTAGGTCCTCGTTCCAAAGTTCATTTTCGTGCTGGTTACTGCTTTGAAAATCGGTCATACGAGAACCCTTTTATTATTAGTGGTGCGCCCTATGAATTCTTGACGCCCATGGTATTGGCAGGATGCTCCGGCCAAGTTAACGGTGGCAATCCATTATCCACGGGGCGCATGTCAATACAGTCTGGTACAGGACAAACATGGGCGCAAAGATTACAGCCCACACAGTCGTCGTTCTTTACCGTAAATTCCCGTCGACCATTGCCCAACTCGGTAATGCTAATGGCCTGATGCGAGGTGTCTTCGCAGGCGATGTAACAGCGCCCGCACTCGATACAGTCGTCCTTTTTAATAAAGGCCTTGGTATCGAAATTCATGTTGAGCTGGTTCCAATCCACGGTGTTGGGCACGGCCAAGCCCCGAAAATCTTCGATGGAACGATAACCCTTTTGTTTCATAAATTGCAGCAGCCCCGCATTCATGTCTTCGACAATGCGAAAGCCGTACAACATGGCCGCGGTGCACACCTGCAATGCGGAGGCGCCGAGCGCAATGAATTCCGCCGCGTCGCGCCAAGTTTCAATGCCGCCGATGGCGGAAATCTCTAAACCCCGAGTTTCTTGCGCGCGCGCAATTTCCGCCACCATGTTCAACGCAATGGGTTTTACCGCCGCGCCACAATAGCCGCCATGGGTTCCCTTACCATCCACAATCGGCGTGGGCGCCATGGCGTCGAGATCGACGGAAATGACGGAGTTGACGGTGTTAATCAGCGATACCGCGTGGGCGCCGCCGCGCAATGCGGCTTCTGCCGGCACTAGAATATTGGTGATGTTGGGTGTGAGTTTCGTGAACACGGGAATGTCCACCACCTCGCGCACCCAGCGCGTGGTTTGCTCCACCAGATCGGGCACCTGACCAATGGCCGAGCCCATGCCGCGCTCGCACATGCCGTGTGGGCACCCCAAATTTAACTCGATGCCGTGCACGCCGGAGTTGGCTATTTTAATGGCAAGTTCTTTCCAGGCCCGCTCGTCGATGGGTGCCATCATGGAGCCGATAATGACGCGGTCTGGCCAATTTTTTCGGACCTGCTCGATTTCGCGCAAGTTCACTTCCAGCGGGCGGTCGGAAATTAACTCGATATTGTTGATGCCGATGATGCCGTTCTTGCGGTCTTTGTGAACGCCATAGCGGCTAGACACATTCACCACGGGCGGGTTTTCACCCAGCGTTTTCCACACCACACCGCCCCAACCGGCGGCAAAGGCGCGCTCTACGTTGGTTTGCTTATCGGTGGGAGGCGCCGAGGCCAGCCAAAACGGATTGATGCTATTAATACCCGCGATAGTGCAACGTAAATCAGTCATAAGTTAGCCCTTTTTATTACGCAGGAATTGATCAATGGCTATCGCCGCTTGCTTGCCATCTTCCACCGCTTGCACGGTTAAATCATCGCCGGATTTAACGCAGTCGCCGCCGGCGAATACACCCGGCATGGAGGTCATTCCCGTTGCATCGACGGCGATTTTTCCGCCGTCAATGGTGAGGTTTTCAAGCCCGCTTTTATTCATGCTTTGACCAATGGCCAGCAACACATGATCGGCTGGCAATGTAAATGACTCACCGGTGGGCTGATAGGTGCCGCCGGCATCGCTCATAGTGTTAAAGGTCATCTGCTCAGCGCGAGCACTGCCTTCGATGGCCACCGGGGCGGCCCACAGGCGAATGACCACACCGTTAGTGCGCGCCAATTCAATTTCCCAAGCAGTGGCCGACATATTGGCCTCGCCCCGGCGATAAACTAAAGTGACGCTGTTTCCGCCTAGGCGCTTAGCTTGAATGGCGGCGTCAATGGCCGTGTTGCCACCGCCAATGACCACAACATTATTGCCAACGGCAACGCTGGATTTTTTTTCGGCTTGACGCAGGCTCGCGATAAAATCAATGGCGTTTTCAACACCCTGTAAATCGCAGCCAGGTAAAGGCAATGGGTTGGCCTTGGTAAATCCTACGCCCAGAAATACAGCGTCAAAATTATCGGTGAGATCAGATAGCGCTAGATTGCCGCCCAACTGCTGACCATGGCGCACGCTAATGCCGCCAATGCCCATTAAGAACTCCACTTCGCGCTGGGCAAAATCATCCACCATTTTATAGGCCGCTAAGCCGTATTCATTTAAACCGCCCGATTTTGGTTTGGCCTCAAAGATGGTGACGTCGTGGCCCAACATGGACGCACGGTGGGCACAGGCCAAGCCGGCGGGGCCGGCGCCCAACACCGCAATTGTGCGACCGCTGCTTTGCGCGCGCTGAAAGGGGTGTGCGCCCTGCTGGTCCATTAAATGGTCTACGGCAAAGCGCTGCAACGAACCGATTTGCACCGGTGGTTCGTCATTTAAATTCCTGACGCAGGCCTGCTCGCACAAAATTTCTGTGGGGCAAGCGCGGGCGCAGGTGCCGCCCAAAATATTTTCCGACAAAATGGTTTCGGCCGCGCCGTTGACGTTGCCGGTTTTGATTTGGTGAATAAAGGTGGGGATATCAATGGACGTTGGGCAAGCTGTCACGCAGGGTGCGTTGTAGCAATAAATGCAGCTGTCGGCTGCGCCCATGGCTTGAGCAGCGCTCAGAGGCCTGTGCAGGTCTTCGAAATTGCAGTCAATTTCTGCTGCGCTCAGTGTCCGACCATTCTTGGGGTAGACGGGCTTTTCGACCATGGTGCCGTTTCCTTATGAGCTAAATGGAACGCGCTACGTTGTATTTTTTATTTGAATTATGAACACAGGGTTTACCTCTGACAGGCTTGATCGCGAGTCATCCGTTCGCGCACGCCCAAGGGTTTTACACTGTGTGATGCTCGAAACTATCAAATCCTGACCATTAGGACAACAAATTTTTATGCATCCATCTAGGCCTCTGTAGCGCCGAATTTAGCGATCATTTCTCACTCGGCCCAACTCCCACCTTGATCATCCACGGCCTCCTATTCAACAGCCCGCACCAAGCACCGCGCGCCCAACGCCCAAACTCGAAAGTGACATGCTGCCTTAAACCCTTGTTTTCTATGGAAATTGCGGGATCTTCGCGGACCTGTTTCCGCTCTGATAAGCCACTATTAGTCCACACCAATGTCCGCTAAAAGTGGTACAATCGCGCCCGCCAAGGGGTGTCTGGGTTACCAGACTGAGATGTCAGCGACGAACCCTGGAACCTGATCCGGCTAGTACCGGCGTAGGAATGGGCACAAAAGCGGTGGTCACCGCATAATAATTTTCCCGCACACCACGTCTTTGCCGGATCTCAATTTTACTGCTTGAATTGAGGTCCTATGAAACTGTATCCACACATCACTTCCCGCTGCGTTTTGGCTGCCTGTATCGCTTTGGCCGGCCTAAACGCCCATGCCAATACACTTGAGGAAGTGACTGTTACCGCCGATTTTCGCGATTTGGCCATCGACCAGTTGCCCAGCAGCATTACGGTGATTGATCAACAAACCCTGCAAGATGAAAGCGCGCGCCACTTTGAAGATGTGCTCAATAGCATTGCCAACTTTAATTGGTCGGGCGCCACTAGCCGGCCGCGCTATTTTCAAATTCGGGGCGTGGGCGAACAGGAAGATTACCAAGGCGCGCCCAACAGTTCTGTGGGCTTCATGGTAGACGACATCGATTTATCGGGCCTTGGCATGGCGGCGAGTACATTTGATGTGCAGCAAGTAGAAGTGTTGCGCGGTCCGCAGGGCACCCGCTTTGGCGCCAATGCCATGGCAGGCATGATCTACTTAAAAACCAATGACCCCAGCCAAGATTTTGAATTCAACGGCCAGGCGACACTGGGTGAAGATAATCAGCAGGGCATGGGCCTAGCCGTGTCTGGCCCCATGAGCGACACCCTTAGCTATCGCGTTGCCGTAGAAAGTCAGCAGCAAGACGGCTACCGCGACAATGGATTTTTAGGGCGCACCGACACCAACGGCCGCGATGAATTGACGACCCGTGCAAAATTGCGCTGGGCTCCCAGCGCACTCTGGCAAATCGATGTGAATTACCTCTATGCGAACCTCGACAACGGCTACGATGCGTGGACGCTAGACAACAACGGTTTTGATACGCTCACTGATCAACCCGGCGTGGACAATCAAGAAACGCAAGCGGGCAGCTTGAAAATTCAGTGGTTTGGCGAACAGGTCAGCGTGACCGCCATCACCGCAGGTACAGATACCGACCACCGCCACGCCTATGATGGCGACTGGGCCAATCCCAATTATTGGGCCAGTAAATCCTGCACCGACTACTATGACGAAAACAATAACGGTGACTTTGCCGATCAGATTCCCTGCGTATACGACTACACATGGGACAAGCAAGCCAGCCGCCAAACCCTGAGCCAAGAGTTTCGCTTCGCCTCTACCGAGCGCAGCCGACTATTTAACAACTCCACCAACTGGTTGTTGGGTATCTACCGCCATCAATTGGAAGAAGACAACGACCTCTACTCCGAATACAACACCTGGCCCGACGAAGTATTGCAATCGCACTACGAGGCCACCAATACCGCCGTATTTGCGCAAACCGATACTGAGCTTTCCGCCAGTTTATCCCTCTCAGTTGGCGTGCGGTCCGAATCGCGTGTAGCAGATTATCGCGATTCCAATGGCGATGCGTTTTCACCCTCTGAATCTATGTGGGGCGGCCATATCGCATTGACGCAATCATTTAACGACGATCACACGGGCTATGCTCGGCTGGCACGGGGCTACAAGGCCGGCGGTTTCAACATGACACTGCCCGCAGAACTTGCCACAAAAAAGGAATTTGAGACCGAAACCCTGTGGAACTATGAGTTGGGGCTGAAATCGCAGTGGCTCGCAGGCCGTGCCAGCACCAGTGCCACCGTGTTTTACATGACCCGCGAAGACCAACAAATCGCCGCCTCGCAACAAGATCCTGACGACCCGCAACGCTTTGTCTTGTTCACTGAAAATGCCGGCACATCGGACAACTACGGCGTTGAGCTGGAAGGCCAATGGGCCGCCAATGCCTGGCTGGAAGTGTACGGCAGCATCGGCTATTTACAGGCGCAATATGGCAGCTACAGCTATCAGGACAAATACGGTAGCACCGTCGATTTGTCGGGCCGCGACCTCGCTCACGCACCGCGCTATACCTACAGCGCAGGGGTTACCGTGCGCCCCGCCAACGGCTGGTTTGCCAACCTGAATGCCAATGGCAAAAGCGATTTCTACTATTCTGACAGCAACGCTTCGCAGTCCAGCACATTTACCCTGCTGAACGCTAAATTTGGCTACGAGGCCGACCAGTGGGCTCTGTACGCCTGGGGGCGCAACCTCACCGATGCGCATTATGGTGTGCGCGGGTTTTATTTTGGCAACGAGCCCGATCAAGATTGGGCGGAAAAACAGTACATTCGCTTTGGTGATCCACGCCAACTGGGTGTAACCTTCAACCTCAAGTTCCAATAGCCTCTGAACTGCCCATAATAACGAGACACATTGCCCCGCCAAGGCGGGGCCTGCCGGAGCCGCCATGAAACTCACCGCTGAAATTTCCATGTACCCCTTTCGCGAAGGCTACATTGAACCCATTAAATGGTTTATCGAGCGGCTCGATCACTACCCCAACATCGACCGCGTGACCAATGCCATGGCCACCCAAGTAACCGGTGACTTCCAAGAGGTGATGGCAATGCTTTCTCGAGAAATGCAGGCCAGCTTTGATAAATGGGGCAAGGCAGTATTTGTGTGCAAATTTATCGGCGGGTCACTCGACCTGTCACACCGCCAATAACTTATGGACGCTTTCATCGAGTTTTTAACGGCAGCATTTGAGCAATTGACCAGCCTTGGGCTGGCGGAATTTATTGCCGTGCTGTTGGCAATTGCCTATATCGTACTCGCGATACGTGAAAGCCTCTGGTGTTGGCCGTCAGCTTTTTTCAGCACCGCCATCTACACCTGGCTGTTTTGGGAAGTATCGCTACTGATGGAATCTGTACTGAACGCCTTTTATATGCTTATGGCGGTCTACGGTTTTTGGCACTGGAAATCAAACAGCGATGCTGAACACGATACTAAACCCGTGGTTAGTTGGCCGCTGAGAGCCCACCTTTGGATCATTGCGTTGTGCACGCTGGCGTCGCTAATGGTGGGCTACTTCATGGCCAATTACACCCCCGCTCACTTCCCGTGGCTCGACGCCGCCACCACCGTATTTGCCATTGTCACCACCTGGTTAGTTGCCCAGAAAGTACTTGAAAACTGGCTTTATTGGCTGGTGATTAATGCGGCGTCCATCTACTTGTATTTGCATAAAGGGCTGATGCTAACCTCAGCGCTATTTTTACTCTATATCATTTTGTCGGTGGTGGGCTATCTGCGCTGGCAGGATACGATGCCGCTTGAGAATCAACGCACCTAAATCCCATGCTTGCTAAATTACTGACAACCGACCAGACCGACTCACTTGCCAACGCTGGCTTCAAAAACATTGAAGTTGTAGAAAAGCTGTGTGCCGGCACCAGCAATCAAAATTTTCGCGTGCGCGCACGTGGCGAAGAATGGGTGTTGCGCATAAACAACCCGCTCACCGAAGCCCTCTGTCCACGAGCCAATGAAGTGGCCTGTTGGCGACAGGCCGCAGATGCAGGGTTAGCGCCGCCACTGGCGTTTGTGTCCGAAGACTATCAACTGTATGTGAGCCATTTCGTCGCGCAAGCGCACCCTTGGGATACAAGTTTTCACGTTCAAGGAACCGCTGTAACGCTACTGGATAGGCTGCTTAAGGCGCTGGCACAACTGCCGTTACCCAAACACCAGGTCACCACCGCGGACCAGTGGGCCCACTATCAGGTAGTCATTCGCAATCGCTACGCAAAACTCGATGCATCGCTGCGCGACGTGGCCGATGACATCTTGGCAGAAGACAGTTGGATGCAAGCCAGTATTGCGCGGTTAGCCCGCACGCAAACGCAGCGCTATTGCCATCGGGATCTCAACCCCACTAACCTGTTGTTGCGCGACGGAAAACTGCTTTGTATCGACTTTGAATATGCCTGCGCCAGTGACCCACGATTTGATCTGGCCGCGCTGCTCGCCTGCCACAAACTCACAAGCACCCAGACGCGACAACTTCAACGTTTGCATTTGACGGGCAGCCCCCAGCAACAAGCACTGGACTTCGCCGATGCCACCTATTGCTACTGGGTCTTTACCGCCGCATGGGGCGTGGTGATGTGCAGCGACGGGAAAGCGGCGGTCAGTTGGTTGCGCGAAGCACTGGGGCATTTACACCACCACAAAGCGCGACTCCCGCTCTAACTCGCGCGCAGCTCAGCGCGCGCGGGCAACGTCAAAAGCTGATCCTGATCGCGCAATAAATACAATGCAACGCACGCCGCCCACATGGGCCATGCCGCAAAAAACAACAAATGCGCCCCTTCAAAGGGATCAAGATATTGTCGAAACGACGAGAATGTCGACACTGAATGAAACAACAACACTAGGCCGTAACTGAAGCGCTTATAGAGCCCAAGTATAAACAGTGCCAATAACCCCATTTCGGCTACCGCCAGACCATAAATAATCGTGGACTCTACACCGGGAATAAAATAAAAGTGCTCGAAGATTCGGGTGGCGTGGCCCGGATTCACAAATTTATCCAAGGTCCACATAAACATGACCAGAAACACTGACCATCGCATCAAGAATAACGAAAGGGGAAGGGGTTTATCAGTCATCGCGTTGTCCACCGGCTAATGCATTTACGAAAAGGATCAGAGTCTTTGAGGCGGCATTTGTTACAACCAATGGCTCAGTGATACTGGTACTGATACTTAATGCCGTTACTTGATGCTGATACTATTGAAGATTATTTCAGTTTTGAGTAAGTCCACTAGGTTAGACACCCAGCGCCCCCACAGGAAGTTGGCTGTGGCTATTGAGCTTTTAACCAGATCAAAGCGGCGCTTCGCTCCGTAAAAAATGCCACCTCACCCGATACAAACCAACGCGCCACTGCCGCTGTGAGCGACTGCCAACCGTCAACCCCTAGGATTGCAATCTTTCGAAAATGGCGCCCGTGCGCGAGCGCTAACTGCACGTCATCCCATGCTGCGCGCAACTCCCAGCCTTCAAATTCCGTGATATCCATTAGCACGTCAACGGATTCTTCAGGCACGTTTGACAGCGCCGCATCCAACAGCGGGGTGATCACTTCATAGTCTTCGTGGGTGAGCTTGCCATATGCGCGCAATTTAATATGCAAGTTATCTGCGCCACGCTCCATGCCTACACTGAAACCATGGGTGCTCATTTTCGACTCCTTAACAATTTAGCAAGTAGACGATCTAGCTGGTCGGCAAAATTTTTGCGATCGCTGTGATTCAACGGTGGAGGGCCACCTGTGTGTACGCCACTGGAACGCAGCGTTTCCATAAAATCGCGCATATTCAAGCGCGCCTTAATATTGGCCTTAGTATAGAGCTCACCGCGCGGATTGATGGCGTGGGCACCCAAGGTCAACACCTCATCGGCCAAGGGAATGTCTTGCGTCACCACCAGATCACCCGGCTGCAAGCGCTGTACGATTTCATTGTCGGCCACATCAAAGCCCGCAGAGACCTGCACGCTATTAATATATTTTGAAGGCGGCACTTTAATAAATTGATTAGCCACTAAGGTAGTGGCAATTTGCTTTCGCTCTGCCGCGCGAAAAATGATCTCTTTAACGACCACTGGACACGCATCGGCGTCTACCCAAATGTGCATAAATCAACCCAAAGGCGATGACTGAAAACCGAAAACAACCACTGGATACCATGCCAGCAGTGCCCACACAGAAGATCCTGTCACTAGAAACAGTATGGCTGAATAGCACGCATTTACGCAGAAAATTTTTGGCTCACTGACGCTGTGGTTAGCAATAGCTTTCAGTGACTCCGAGCACAACCCTCGAAAATCTAACCAGCGCTGATAAACTGAAAAATAAAGCGACTTGGCATAATAAAACAAAAAACTCATTGCCAGCTCAATGCCAATGAGATCAGCTAGAAATACAATCTCGATTGCAAACGGTGCAATGCAAAGCAACAGCAACCAGAGCAGTAATATACGTCGCTTTTTGGGCTCCAAAATATAACTGCTCGCAACCGCAGAGGCGCGTTGAAATGTTTTCCCTATTGGCACTGTGAATTCCTTTGCATTTTGGCGCCCGATTGAAGCGCCTCTACCCAAAATATGGGTCTTCATCGCATATTTTCAAGGTGTGAGCACTGCGATCAAAACGGCAGCTGCGCCAAATCCACATTGCCGCCCGATAAAATAATTCCCACTCGCTTACCTGCAAAGCGGTCGGGATTGGCCATGACCGCAGCCAGCGGCACGGCAGATGAGGGCTCCACCACCAGCTTTAGGCGCGTCCACAATAGCGCCATGGCCGCCACGATATCCGCTTCAGATACGGTGAGCATGTTGTCAACGTGCGCGCGCATAATGGCAAAATTGAGTTCGCCTAATGTTGTGCGCAGTCCATCGGCGAGGGTATTGGGCGTTTGTTCTGTCACCCGTTGCCCCGAGCGAAATCCATCGGTGGCGTCACAGGCACCTAGAGGCTCTGCTCCGATTACCTGTACACCAGGCGCACAGCCCTTTACTGCGATGGCGGTACCCGCCAATAAACCACCGCCACCAACCGGCGTTAAAACGCAATCTAACGCAGGCGTAACTTGAGCCATCAACTCCAGTGCAGCGGTGCCCTGCCCCGCAATAATGTGCGGGTGGTCGTAGGGCGGAATAAAATGCGCGCCCGTTTCCGACACCAGCTGCGCCAGCGTCGCTTCGCGGGCAACCAATGTCGGCTCGCACTCAATAATGGTCGCGCCATAGGCCGCAACCGCAGCCTTTTTTACCGCCGGCGCCGTTGACGGCATAACCACATAGGCCTGGCGGCCATAAATGCGTGCCGCATAGGCCAAGGCGGCGCCGTGATTGCCCGAAGAATGGGTGGCCACTGCGCCACTACTGGACAGCTGGGCCACGGCGTTTAGCGCGCCGCGCGCTTTAAACGCGCCCACCTTTTGTAAATTTTCACATTTAAAAAACAGCTGGCAGCCCAGTGCCGAATTAATCAATTGACTGGTCTGCACTGGGGTTTGGTGAATATGCTCAGCTATGCGCGTTGCAGCCTGCTCAATGTCAAAAGCACTCGGCGAATGTTCATTCATGGCTATTCAGATACCGGACACATGGATTGTTAAAGCAAGCAAACACTATTAGCTCACTAGCACTTGCTGAAAGCCACCGAAGATCATGCGTTTGCCGTCGAAGGGCATTGGGTTGTCTTCAATATTCATGCGCGGGTCTGCCATAAGCTTGGGCATGGCTTCATCGCGAATTGCCTTTGATGGCCATTCAATCCATGAAAAAACCACGGTTTCATGGGGCTCGCACTTTACCGCCAAGGGAAAGGAAGTGAGCTTGCCCTCGGGCACATCATCGCCCCAGCACTCAACCAGTTTAATTGCACCATAGGCTTTAAACACCTCTACCATACTGCGCGCATGTGCCATGTACTCTGCTTGTTTATCGGTGGGCACGGCGACAACAAATGCATCAATGTAATTCATATGCTCGTCCTCTTTAAAATATTGTGTTACACAGCAAAGCCGCGCTATTAGCGCGCGTCGGAAAGTCTCAATCGTACGCCGCGCAGGAGCACCCAAAGCGCGCCCATTTGCACGAAGTGATAAACGCCATTGTGATCGAAAGGCCAAATGAAGGTAAATGACAGCGCTTGAGTGGCCTGAATTGCAGAGGCCGCTATGGTAATCGCTATCCCGGCCGCCAACCAATTGCAGCCTGGCGCGCCGCGCGCTGCACATAGCCAAAGATAGCCCAGTAGGGCCATTACCATCACGCACACTTGATAAATGATAAAGGGCAAAAATGAGCTGGGAAATAAAAGTGTGTAGGTGAAAAACCCACCGCCAAGCAACATCGCCAGCCCCTTTATTTGCCGCGCGCGATCGGGGCCAAACACGTCCCAAACACTGATCACTAAAAACGCGGTAATCAACAATGCCAGCGCCAAATAGATCACCGCCCACAAGGCTTGATATACCCGATCATCTAGCTGTAAACCGTGTACTAACGCGCCGAGCAGCGCCGCCAGACTCAGCAGGCCAAAAATCGACTGCCAGAGCCGCCAGTAAAACCTTTCACCCTGCTTGGGCACGGCGCGGCAGCACCAAAATGCGATTAACGACAGTATTAAATCAGTGGCGGCTGTGGTCAATTCAGTGGGGCTATCAACAAATTCAATCATGAGAATTACTAGATTTAGTTAGGGGTTGCATCCAATCAATCAGCTCGTACTTTGCCATGATCTCCGCTAGCTCGCCACGGGCGCGCAATGCGGCGACCCCGTTCGACAAGAGTTCTGCATAGCGCCGCCCCTGCGGGTCAGGGGTAAACGCAATGTACAGATTGGTAAGGGCGGTGGGCCCGGGAATATCACCCAGTAATTCAAAGTCGGTAAATTCTAGGCTAGACGCCGTGTAGCGAAACACCGAATGATCTTCAACGATGACGTCAATGCGGCGACTTTGTAACATCCGAATCAATCGCGTCAGCGGCCTATCCCCTGACACTGTGTGCACGGGCACATTAGGGATGGCCATGTAGTTATCTAGCGTCGGTCCATATTCGTAATCTTGGATGGCGCCTATACGAACAGTACGCAAGCTTGATAGCCCTTGATAACGCCAGTTCTCCCCTTTCCGACCCACGAAAACATTGTGCATTTGCCCTTGGGCGTGATCTGGAAAAACGAGATGGCGGGTGTCGGGATCATCGAGGGTCGCACCCACTAAACCCTGGGCGAGCCCTTCGCTGACGCTGGCCTTGGCACGTGACCAGGGCAAATTGACATACTGCACTTCAATGCCGTGTTCACTGAATACACGCTGGGCTAATTCAATCATATAGCCGGGTCGCTCTCGATGATTGGCCTGACAATTGTATGGGCACCAAACATCGGCAGCCAGCACCAGCCGCTCAGCGGCAAAACAGCTGACAGTGCACTGCAAGCAAAGCAATAATCCGAGAATCCAGCGCACCCCGTCCCCTTTAAAGGCTCTACTCAACACGATTGCCGGGCATCGTTGATCTACTCACGCCCAGACGTCGACCCAACGAGAATACACATCTACACAACAACACACACCCAAAACAGGCATATCGGTTGATACCGATGCGCAGCGACATTGCCATGGCGAGATTGAGTTTAGCGTATAGCCGTCGATAAGCGTGGGTGCGGTGTCACATTGCGTGATTCGGTCACTGCGTTGGGGCGCGATCTTGAGCGAACGGTAAGCAATGCTGAGCAAGGCAAACTGCCCCGCAATAGGGTGCCATTAATCCACTTTGCCAGCGTCGCTGAGCGCACATGGCGCTGCATAGGTTGCACGCGCTTTTAGTGCACCACTTTAAGTGCACTAAATGCCACGGGGGCGTTAATCGCGCGCCATGGTTGGCGCAAAATGTCGGATGAAATCTGCGTGACTTGGCAGCTGAGCCACGGTGCGATCCACCTGACTGCGGATACCAACCAAAAAGTCTTTCAGCTCTGCATCGCTCATCATATTGACGATGGGGTGATATTGCTCCGGCATAAGTCCCTGACCGAGCATCACTTGTATCCATGAATTTTCTCCAAACAATTCCGTGGGCACTTTGAATACCCGACCCGTTTGCTTGAACAACTCAATGCGGTGCGTGAGTGACTCTGGCACCTCCATGTTGCGGCAATGCCGCCAAAATTCGGTATCGGATCGGTCGGTCACATGGTAGTGCAGAATAATAAAATCGCGAATATTATCTGATTCAAATTTCATCTGCGCATTGAATTCTTCCACGTCGGGCTGGCGAATACCGTCGTAGGGGAACATTTGCATCAAGCGTACGATAGCGCGCTGAATCAAATGGATACTGGTGGAT
Source organism: Simiduia aestuariiviva (assembly GCF_014192475.1). Taxonomy (GTDB): domain Bacteria; phylum Pseudomonadota; class Gammaproteobacteria; order Pseudomonadales; family Cellvibrionaceae; genus Simiduia; species Simiduia aestuariiviva. The sequence continues at coordinate 566,357 of NZ_JACHXZ010000001.1, read as the reverse complement.
TCCAGCGGCTCGATAAAACCGCTGGAAAGTCCCATAGCCACACAGTTTTTATGCCAGTGCTTGCGACGTTGACCAGTTTTGAACTTAATGACGCGCGGATCATTTAGCGGTTTACCTTCAATATTTTTTGTCAGGCAATCGATGGCTTGATCATCACTCCAAAATTTGCTGGAGAATACGAGCCCGTTGCCCACGCGCTCTTGCAAGGGAATGCGCCATTGCCAGCCCGCACCATGGGCTATGGAACGGGTATAGGGGATGGGCTCGCCAAGCGATTCGGTTTGCACGGCAATAGCGCCATCGCAGGGCAGCCAGTGACTCCAATCGTCGTAACCCACATGCAGAGCTTGCTCGATGAGCAGCCCGCGAAAGCCGGTGCAATCAATAAACAGGTCGCCGTCAATCACTTGGCCGCTTTCTAGCAGTAGCGATTCGATGTAGCCGTCGTCCGCATTCAAATTGACCCGCTTGATTTTACCCTCTTGGCGTTGCGCGCCGTGCTCTTCCGCCATTTTTCGTAAAAACTTCGCGTATAGCCCCGCATCGATATGGTACGCATAGTTGAGGCCCTCGCGGCTGAGCACCGCAAATTTATTGGCCTTGGCCGCCGCCCATTCTGGGCAGTACTTGCCAAACTCTTCGCTAATGCCAAGGTCCAAACCTTTTTTCCAAAAGTGCTGAAAGCCCGCGGCCCAACAATCTTTGCCGGTCCAGCCGAAGGAGTGAATGTAGTCTTGATTCACGTCGCGCCAATTTTCGAAGGAAATCCCTAACTTAAACGTGCCTTGCACCGCCGCTAAAAATTCTTTCTCGTTAATTTTCAACAGCTGGTGCAAAGTAATTAATGTTGGGATAGTGGCTTCGCCCACACCGACCGTGGGGATGTCATCGGACTCAATCAACGTGATATCCAGCGTCTTGCCCAGCAACTTGGCCAACGATGCCGCCGCCATCCAGCCCGCGGTGCCGCCACCGGCAATAACGACCTTCTTGATTTTTCGATTATTCACTGCAACCTCCGAGCGCTAATCTCAGCTTATTATTTCAATTTATTGATTAAATCGCTGCGCATCCACGCCGCCATTTCTTTGGAAATGTTTGACAATACGCCCCGCCCTGCTTCAGGGATGTGATCGAGCGACTGCTGATCCGAATTAAACACATAGTGATCAAATAGCTGCGCCCAGATCGCCTTCTGATGCGCGGGCAAATCACGCAGCGCCAACATCGCATGCATCAATGCCGCCGATGGCGCACCCAAATAATCGGGACTGCTAGTCCACCAATAATTCACCAGAATATTAAAGTTCGACAACGACTCCACATGGTGCCACCACATACTGGGAATAAAAACCGCATCGCCCGGCTCTAGCTCGGCAGCCTGCGCGTGCTTCATAGCTTCCGCAAAGCGCGGAAAGTGCGTCAAATCGGGAGCGGAAAAATCCACTAAACTAATGGCCTGTCCTGCCGGGGTTCGATCGACCGGACCAATATAGAGATTGCTTAGCTGATCCGGAGGGAACAGCGTAAACCTGCGCCGCCCAGCTACCACACACGCAATATTGTCTGGAAAATCATAGTGCGCGGAAATTCGGCTCTTATTGCCAATCCACATACTCATCAACGGCTGCAAGTCACCAAGGGCAAGATCATTGTCGGCTCTAAATCCGGGTAGAAATTTATCCACCATCGTCGAACCCACGTAAATAACTGGGGGCTCAGCATCACTGCTATGCTCAGAAAGTTTTTGCAACACCTGATGTAGTGGTGCAGTGCCGCGGCGAAAGTTAAAGCCAGTGCAGTCTTCATTGTAAAATAGCCGGGTTTCAGAACCTGGCTCAGACACATAGGCCGTCACGGGTAGTTGCGTCCAGAATTTGGCCAAATAGGTTGCCGCACTGCTGATCGATTCGCTGCACAAGGCAGTGGCCGGCCAAGTCTTCACCAGGCCTTTCAGCACGAGGGGCTCGCGCGATTGCAACACGTGATCGGGAATGGCGCTTGCGCTGCAGCCTTCCACTGCGCGAATCGCCTTGGGCGCAGGCAATTCGGTCATAGCTTAAACCAGCCCTTCCAGTGCGTTCTTTTTACTCACCAGCGTCGCTATGTTGTTCATTGACGCCAACATCATAAAAATTGGCATTAGAAATCCTTGCTGACTAAAAGACTCCAGTACATTGCCGGGTAGCGCCTGCAATTTTTCTTCGTTAATGAAATAAAACCCCAGCAATTGATTTTTTGAGCCGTCGTTAAGTGTCACATCGATGGTTAGCGACTCAATAAGATCGTACTCCTCCAATGCTGCGATGAATTTTTTCCCATGCTCATGGCCATCGTGAATCGCCTCCAACAGATTAGCCGCGTTTTCCAGATAGGGGGTGTTCGCGCCAAACTCATCGAACAATGACTCGCCTTCGCTTCGGCTGATGCGGGGATTGTCCATGTCGATCGATACAACGCGCTGTCGCTCGCCACTGTCGGGTGCTTGCTCGCCTTGAAAGCCTATAAGGAATGGCTGGCGACGAATCATCATCGGCTTATAGGCGGCGTGCCACCCCTGCTCATCTAGAAATAAATTTTCATTATCTTGAAAGCCAAACAAGGCCACCGGATAGGTAAGGTTTTTGCTTAAGTCTTTGTGCAATAAAATGGGGTACTCGCCTTGTACCGAGCGAAACTCGAAGGGAAACGTCATGGCATACATGACGGCGTCACCGTAGGCCGGAGAGAAATCCGTTTTCACCTTGACGTCTTTGTGTTCAACGTTATTCAACAATGCAAAATTCGACATAGTAAAACCTTATTGTTTTTAGCGCGGCATGCCTGTCGCGATGATGTGATTGATTAATTCTCTGTTTGTTGGCAATGCGGTGAGCATACTCCCCACGCGCTGGCGATTATCTTGGACGATGCGGTTGGCGCGCGCTATGGATTGCGCAAAACGCCGCGTGCTGTAATTCATGTTAGCCGGCTGAAATCCCATGCCGTACAGCACGTACTGATAACTGGCTGAGGGAAACAACTCATCAATGCGTGGCGCATCGTCGTGCCATGGCGACTGCTGGTGCCATAGTGCAAGTCGCGCGCGCAGAGATTCTGAACAATATTCTATGCTGCGGCTATCGCGCCAATATTGACTGTCATCGCGCTCACTCAGCAGGTAGTGCAATTTTAAAAAATCCACAATGGCGCGCCAGTGATAAGCCATTTTTTCATTAAAGCGCTGGGCTACCACATCCATCACCGCGCGATTGGCCGGTAGCTGATCGGCCAAGAGTGCGGCGCCCTGCTCTACCATCGCCAGCGCCGAGGCTTCCAAGGGCTCGATGAATCCACCCGCCATTCCGATGGCCACACAGTTGTTCACCCACAGCTGCTGATAGTGCCCTGGCGAAAAGCGCAGCGCACGAAAATCCGACTCAGACAAGCCCGCTTCAGGTGCCGCGTTGCGCAAGTAATTCGCCAAGCTCGAGCGCGCTTTGTCTTCATCGGCATGAGCGCTGGAATACACGTAGCCGACACCTCGCCGACTCTGCAATGCGATGTCCCACACCCAGCCATCTGGCAGCGCGGTTGACACAGTGGTAGAGGCAATTGGCGCATCCTGCGACGGATAGGGCACCTGCACGGCCAAGGCGCGATCGTTAAACAGTGTATTTTTCAGAGACGTAAATGGCGTTTCAAAGTGCTTGCCGATCAGCAGCGACTGGGCGCCACTGCAATCGATAAATAAATCCCCCGCGAGATGCTGATCATTGTCTAATCGGAGCGCGGCAACATCGCCGTTCGACGCGGATTCGATGTCTACAACATGCGCCTGGATGTGTTTAACCCCCAAAGTTTCGACCACGTGTTTGCGCAACAGGTCGGCAAAGCGGGTGGCATCTAAGTGATAGCCGTAGTTGAGGTTAAACGCATATTCGGGCGTTGCCGCTTGTTTCGGCGCCAATCCTTGGGCCGCTACGGCGGCCTGGGGTGTGACGAATTCAGCGAAGCTGGGCGCAGCGTCACTGGCTTGCGCCTTGTGCCGCAACCAATGGCTCGCAAGATTCAGCGATGCGTACTCCAGTGGCAAACTAAAGGGATGGGTATACTGCTGCGGCCCATTGCCGCCCTGCCAATCCACAAAGCGCGTGCCTTGCTTAAAAGAAGCATCACATTCGCGAATAAATGTTGTTTCGGATATTCCAATGCGCTGCAAGGTCATGCGCATGGAGGGCCACGTGCCCTCGCCCACGCCAATGGCGGGAATGTCGGGCGACTCCACCAGTGCAATGGTGACCGCGCTGCCCTGTTCCGATGCGATTAGGCCAGCGGTCAGCCAACCGGCCGAACCCCCACCCACAATCACGATATTCTTAATTTGGCCTGACATTATCTTTATCAACCACTGCCAATCTGAACCAACAATGTACCCTATATAAACACAAAAGGGAGAACCACCCAGCGGTGATTCTCCCTATCACTAGCTACTGCGTTTTAACGCGATTAAAACTTGTAGCGAGCACCAATGGCGAAACGTGGACCAATCTGAGCCGCAAACAGTGTTTGCATCTTGTCGCGACCATAGACATGAGTCGTCTCGTCGGTGACATTCAGTGCCTCAACGAACACCGTGGCGTTCTCGTTGATTTCATAGCTGGCGTTCATGTCCCATTGACCATAAGCAGCGACATACGTTGGACCTACACCGACATTAGCCTGTCCAGTTCCCGCTAGGAAATCATCGCGCCAGTTGTAGGCAATACGCACCTGAATGCCATCTTTGTCGTAGTAACCGATCAGGTTAGCGGAGTCGCTTAGGCCAGTAACAACAAATTGAGATTCCAAGCTGAAGTCATCGTAACCTACATCGGCATCCACCAAGGTGGCATTGGCAATAACACCAAATCCAGATTCACCAAACGCGTGCTGAACGTTGAGCTCCCAACCATCGACAACGGCTTTTTCCAAGTTAGCGGGTACCGACAGGGTGAAATCGGTGAAGCCGTCACGGCCGGCCACACCAACGATATTACCGCCAGCCACATCGACACCTTCAGCGTTGGGGTAGTTATCTACGATGTACTGGAAAATTTCACCGGGCTGCGTGTTACCTGCGGCGATCGCTTCTGCGTACATTGGGCTGTTGGCGGGGCTGGGTAAACTAAACACCTGTTCAGTCACCGAGTCAGTACCAATAAAGTTCTTCACATTTTTGTGGAAATAGCCCACCGAGGCATAGCTGCCCTCTGCGTAATACCACTCGACCGACAAATCGGTATTTTCGGACTCTAGTGGATCCAATGCTGGATTGCCACGTGAACCCGTGCCGCCATCTGAACGCAGTGGGTTATTGATCGTCACGCCACCTTGAATGTCTGCATAGTTTGGACGACCAATGGTCTTGCTCCAAGAGGCGCGAGTTACGATGTCCTCTGTGACAGACAGGCTGAAATCGATATTGGGCAACAACATGCCGTAGTCACCAGTTAGCGTAGTGAACTCCGACTCCGCACCCGCAACTGCGGTAAGTTCGTTGCCGCCACCCCACGTTACGTAGCTGTAAGATGGCACCAGTGCAGATGACGTAACGTCGGTTTGCTCATGACGCAAGCCCACATTAATACGCGCTGGCATATCGGCAATTTCAGTAGCCATATTCAGCTGAACGTAAGCCGCCTGAGATTCTTCTGTGGTGCGACGATCAGAGGTAAATGTTGTAGATGCGCACAGTGGCGTACCGCAATCACCCAAACCGTTCATTGGCCCATAGCTGCCATCGCCGGCCGCAACCAACTCATTGAAGCGATTGATGACCTGCACCATATCAAAGCCGTAAAAATCGGTTTGCGCCAGATTGCCGCCACCGCTTACTGAGTCGAACTCACCGGCAATTGACAAGGGTTGCATTAAGTCAGCAATAGCGCCAACTGCCGTGTTGGTATTGCTCCATGCATCGCGCTGAACAACGGCGCCAGCAGAACGATTATTCACTTCGGTAAATTCGATACCAAAATCAATACTCTCCAACAGACTGTTATCGACAAACTCAAAGTTGCCAGAAAACTTTGACTGTTGAATATCCATTTTTGAGACGTTGTGGGTAAACACACTGCCTGTTATCTGCATGTCATCGGGCGACAATGGATTAGCGAGACCCAATTCCAAAATAGGCAAGTCAGAATCGAAGTAGCCTGTGGTTTTATCGCGCGTGAAAGCGGCAATGGAAAGTAGCGCGCTGTCGCCATAGGGGCTGTTAGGTGACGATTCTGCCGTCGAATCATGGTGATCGAAGGCCAGCGTCAAGCTCTCGGTGGCATTCCATTCGACGTTAAAGCCCACAGAGTTGTTCTCGGTACGGGTGGCGTCTTTACCGGCGCCCATTGAGAAGTCACTGCCGCCTAGATTTTCGGTATACACCAAGGGCGACGCGATAGGACCGTCGGTCCACACGGTTTCCTGCGCGCCAAAGTTAAACCACGCAGACATGTTGTTGTAGGTGCGTTCAACTTCCACTTCGCTGTAGGTGTAATCCAAAGTGGCGCGCACGGAATCAACGGGCTGCCACTGCACGGTCAATTGGCCGTTGGTGCGCACGCGGTTGTATTCTGCCAGCTCGTAGCCAATAGTTTGCGGCACGGAATAAATGTCACCGGCACCAGGGCGGTTAACTTGGTTTGGATCGCCTTCGGGTGGAATACCACCCCATTCAGAGGGGTTGGCGGTACACCAGCAGTTGTCCACTTCACCGGGGAAAGTACGCCAGCCACCAACGCTGGCCGTGGCTGCGCCACTGTCGCGCTCCTGGCGGCTCGCACTCAACGCAATACCCACGGTATCGTCTGCAAACGTATTAGAAAATAAGCCGGAAATTTCTGGGGTCAGCGCATCGCCGTCGCGCGTAGAGGTATCATGAACACCTTTAACGCCCACAGTGGCAACCATGCCAGGCGATTCCAGCGGACGGGTAGTTTTAATATTGATAGTTGAACCGATGCCACCGGTGGGCATATTGGCTTTGCCACTCTTGAAAACTTCAACACCGGCAACGCCCTCGGCGGCCAAGTTGGCGAAGTCAAAAGAACGACTGGTGCCACTGGCCGTTGGCAGTTGGCGACCGTTTAAGGTCACCAAGTTGTAATCGGGGCCAAAGCCACGCACAGTCACTTTGCTACCTTCACCGCGCGAGCGATCAATGGACACACCGGTGATGCGCTGGAGCGATTCAGCCAAGTTGGTATCGGGCATTTTGCCGATATCTTCCGCGGAAATGGCATCCACCACACCCTGCGCATCGCGCTTGATATCCATGGAGCGCTGCAAGCTGCCGCGAATACCGGTAACGACGATTTCTTCTAGTTGATCCAGCCCTTCCTGATCATTGCTCTGACCGTGCGCTGGGGTCATGGCTACCGCGCCCAACACCATGGAGATGGTGGCCGCCAGTTGTGTCTTTTTAAAGCTCTTGTATTCCATATCTCTGACCCGAGTTATTTGATTATTGTCCAGCGAGTTATTTTCTTATTTGTTCACTTAGTCTAACCCATATGTAAGCGCTTACAATATTTTTCAAAAAAAACCTTCTGGGGTTTTAGAGAAATGTAAGCGCTTACAAAATTAAATGATTGGCGCCAGCCTGTCAAGCACTCAGCGCCGAAGCACAGCTCGGCGTTACCTTAATTCCCAAGCAGGTCTAAACCTTTGAATTAAAAGGCTTTTTATAGACAACCAATAGACAGCGAAATCACCGCGCGCCGCCATCGATAGACGGCCACTACAAGGCCTTCAGCCCAACAGCTATATGGAAATACAGAGTAATAACAAAATAATTTAAATACGCAGGAAGCCCAACGGCAGGGCGGTGGCCAGATTGAGGGCCAAGCGCACTATTTCTGCACCCGTAGCACAGAGTTGCGCTCCACCATCACTGGCGTAAAGGTGTTTTCTATCTCGAAACGTGTGTGGTCGTACACCTGCCGCAGCACCCAGTGGGTGGCCATTTCCGCCATCTCCCGCACGGGATAATTCACGGTACACAACTTCGGGTAGACAAAGCGTGAGTAGGCCACGTTATCGAAACCCACAATTGAAAGGTCATCGGGCAGGGTCATGCCGGCATCGCGCGCTGCGGCCATTGCACCGGCGGCCATTTCGTCGTTACCGCAAGCCACTGCGGTAAAGGGCCGACCACTGCTCAACAGTTTATTGAGCCCATCGACGCCCCCCTCTTCCTGAAAGTCGCCCTCAATTAAAAGGGACTCATCAAAGGTCAATTGGTGCTCAGCCAGTGCGCGCCTGTGGCCCGCAAGGCGATCTTGAGTATCCACTTTCCACAGCGGGCCGGATATATACGCGATGTCACGATGACCGGCGTCCAGTAGATATTTCGCGGCCAAGTAGCCGCCCTGTTCATTGTCTAAATTAATGCACTGCGGTTGTAAATTTTTAATATCCCGTCCCAATACCACGATGGGCGTGCCGCGCTTATTGAGCTCAACCAAAAACTCATCGCTGACCGCTTCAACATACAAGATCAGGGCATCACAGCGACGGCTGAGTAGAAAATTAACGGCGTCTTCTTCTTTGGCCGCATCACTGTGGCCGGCGGCAAAAATAGAATGGATATCGTGCTTGCGCAATTCGGTTTCAATGGCGCTCATCATCATGCCGTAGAACGGACCATGCAGCTCGGAGATCAACACGCCCACGCTGTTGGATCGACTGGAAGCCAAGCCCTTGGCGATGGCGTTGGGCCGATAGCCCAAATCCGCCATGGCCTGCAACACCTTTGCCTTGGTTTTGTCGCTGACCCGGGCGTTGTTATTCATTACCCGCGAGACGGTCGCCAGCGACACGCCCGCGCGCTCAGAAACATCGTAAATTGTGACCATGGGGCTCTAGATTCCTTATTTACACCAATGCCATCGCCGATTTACGCCGGCTGTTGCGGCAATTGCGCCTGCACGTCCAGCACCCGCTGGGTATCGAGGGTGTACCAACGCATGACCCAAGCCACCATGATGGATGTCAAGGCCGGCACCAGGGTAAAGGACAACAAAATCCCTTGCAGTGTGCGCTCAGACAGCTCGGCATTCGCCTCGTAGTCGTAAAAGGCTAACAGCCAGCCCGCCAAGGCCCCGCCAACCGCCAGCCCCAGCTTGATAAAAAAGACGACGGAGGAATATACCATGCCGGTAATGCGAATACCGGTCTTCCAATGGCCGTAATCCACCACATCAGCCATTTTTGCCCACAGCAGCGGCGTCGCCATTTGCAGGAACAAACACCACAAAAAATAGATGGCGAAGGCCAGATACAACTGATCGGGCGCCACAAAAAAACCAGCCACACAAAACACGGCGGCCATCAATTGCAGCGCGATATACGCCTTCACTTTACACACGCGCTTGGCCAAAGGCTGGGCGCAGGCGCAGCCGATAATATTGCCAATCATCCCGAGCGTGACGAAGGCGGTGACCAAATCTGCCCGCCCCAAAAAGTATTTGACGTAATAAATGGCCAAGGTACTGCGCAGCACCATGCCCGTTAACAAAATAATCGCCGCCACACACAGCACGCGCCATTGATCGTTTTGCCAAAGTGACTTGAGATCTGCCCGAATCGTGGTGCGCTGCTCAACCGGCGGAGCAACCCGCTCGCGAGTACCGGCAAAGCACAACAAAAATAACACCACGCCCAAAATACTCATGGCGCCGATGGTGAGCTGATAACCTAACGCTTGATCACCGTCACCAAAATAGGCCACCAATGGCAGGGTACAGGCGGTGACCAACAAACCACCGAGCATGCCGAACACAAAGCGATAGGATTGTACTGACACCCGCTCATGGGGCTTATCCGTCAATACGCCACCGAGTGCGGAATAGGGAATATTGATGGCGGTATAGGCGAGCATGAGCAGGCCATAGGTGACATAGGCATAAATCACCTTGCCCTGGGGCGACAGGTCGGGCGTGGTAAATGCCAGCACACTGATCACCCCAAAGGGCAGCGCCAGCCACAGCAAGTAGGGCCGAAACTTACCCCAGCGCGTCACGGTGCGATCGGCGAGTCCGCCCATCAAAGGGTCAGTCACCGCATCAAAAATGCGCACCACTAAAAACATGGTGCCCACCACGGCGGGGGAAATGCCGAAGATATCGGTATAGAAGAAGGTCAAAAACAACATGACCGTCTGAAAGATAATATTGCTCGCCGTATCGCCCAACCCGTAGGCGACTTTTTCACGGATCGTCAGCATAACTGCCCTGCCCTTTGACCGGTTCATTATTATATGGGGGCCTATCCTAAGTCAGATTCTGCCCAGTGTCTTGTGCGCCGCGAGACTCTACTTTTGGCTCAGAAATCTGCGGATATGCCTTTCGGGGTTGACCTTTTACAGGCAAAGCCCTAACCTAAATGTAAGCGCTTTCACCAGAAAGATCAATAATAGGGTGTACGACGCTGACAGGCCTTTCAGTGGCCGCAAGAGCGATAACACTAACAATACCGATGTATGGCAAGCCATCGCCACAACCGCCAATGAGTTGATTTTTGTGACCATGAAAATTTCCCTGCCGGCCAGCTCTCCACTTACCGATGACAGCTTCATCTATGGCGCTGCCACGGCGGCATTCCAGATCGAGGGCGCCGCAGACACTCGCCTGCCGTGTATTTGGGATACCTTTTGTGCCAAACCCGGCACTATCAGCGACGGCTCCGACGGTCAGGTGGCCTGTGACCACATCAACCGCTGGCAGGAAGACCTCGACCTCATAGAACACCTGAACGTAGACGCCTACCGTTTTTCCGTGTCTTGGCCGCGCGTGATGCACGCCGACGGCAGCCCCAACCCAGAGGGTTTAGCGTTTTATGTGGCGCTGCTGGATCGATTAGCAGAGAAAAACATCAAGGCCTTCGTGACCCTTTATCACTGGGATTTGCCCCAGCATTTGGAAGACGCCGGCGGCTGGCAAAATCGTGCAACGGCCTATCAATTTCAACAGTATGCCGATTTAGTCAGCCGAACCTTTGGCGATCGCGTTTACTCCTACGCCACCCTTAACGAACCTTTTTGCAGCGCCTACCTAGGCTATGAAGTGGGCATACACGCGCCCGGCATCGCCGATCAAAAGGCGGGCCGCGCCGCTGCGCACCACTTGCTACTGGCGCACGGTTTGGCCATGGACGTGCTGCGCAAAAACAGCCCCAACAGTCTCAACGGCATCGTACTCAACATGAGCCCTGGCTATGGGCGCACCGACAGTAGGGCAGATCAAGAAGCGGCCGCTTTAGCGGAAGATTTTTTGTTTCACTGGTATGCCGAGCCACTGTTTAACGGTCGCTATCCGGCGCGCGCGCTGGCCCACATTCCTGATTCTGCACACCCGCCCGTGCAACCGGGCGACATGGAAATTATCGCGCAGCCAATAGACTTTTTAGGTCTCAATTACTACACCCGCGGCATCTACCACGCAGACCCAGATACGGGCTTTGGCGAAACGGTGCCCGAGGGCGCGCCCATCACCGAGATGGGCTGGGAAGTCTACCCGCAGGGGCTAACGGATTTATTGGTGGGCCTGAATTCGCGCTATCAGCTACCTCCCGTTTTCATCACCGAAAATGGCGCCGCCATGGCGGATACCTTGACGGACGGACAGGTGCACGATGACAGCCGCGTCGACTATTTTCAAACCCACCTGCAAGCCGTACACAACGCCGTCGAGCAGGGCGTCGATGTACAGGGGTATTTTGCCTGGAGCTTAATGGACAACTTTGAGTGGGCACTGGGTTACGAAAAGCGCTTTGGCATTGTACACGTGGACTACGACACCCAAGTGCGCACGATCAAAGACAGCGGCAAAGCGCTGGCGGATTTCTTTGGCAATCGCACGCAGAAAACAACCTGAAATCTGTGCTACAAGTGCCTTTAATTTTACTTAGCTATTAGCGCCTTTAATTTTGCTATTAGTGCCTTTAACTTAAAGTCACCGCACCACGTATCGAACCCATAGGTTTAGCCGCAATTGCCAGATCTGCACGGCATTATTGATGGGCTTCAATCTACTGCACCGGGCCCGATATTGAGCCTATTTGCACACAGCTAAGCTGGGCCACTGGCAAAATTCAGAACCAAACAACACCTGTTTTATTGACTTATCTGATCATTTTCTATACCTTATGTAAGCGCTTACATTTTCTCTCAAACGCTTGCTGACGCAGCCAAAGGCCGCCGCCACTGAGATTCTGGTGAGGTCAGAGCGAGCAAGCCGAAGCGGGGAAATGCCGGCAATAAACGGCAGGACTAAATCGCTGCCCAGAATAAATTTTGCCATTTCAATGACTTGGCTGTTCAGTGCGTCAACCCGAACGGCGAAGTGGCGCGGCCAACACAGAGCTGGCCGCCTCCATTAACATCGACAACGAATTGAGACAGCCCTATGAAGACTCCTCTCGTGGCCCTGTTGTGCGGTATTGCCCTGTCGGGCTGCAGCGCCGACAACGATCAACGTAACCCTGCATCCAGCGCTGCCGATTCACCTTGGCCGACCCTTGAGCGCCCGGTACAGGATGCGGCACTGGAACAGCAGATCGATGGCCTGTTGGCAGCCATGACCCCTGAGCAAAAAGTGGGGCAAATCATTCAGCCAGAAATTCGTCACGTGACGCCCGACGATGTGCGCGATTACTTTCTAGGTTCAGTACTCAACGGTGGCGGCTCCTTTCCGCAGCAAAACAAATACGCGTCCCTCAACGATTGGCTGAGCCTCGCCGATGGCTTTTACGAAGGCTCCATGGCCGTTGACGCCGAGGTTAAAATTCCCGCGCTCTGGGGCACTGATGCCGTACACGGTCACAACAATGTGATTGGCGCAACTTTATTCCCGCACAACATCGCCCTTGGCGCCACGCACAACCCTGCGCTCATGCGCGACATCGGCGCGGTCACCGCGCGCGAAATGGCGGCCACCGGTATCACCTGGAGCTTTGCGCCCACCCTCGCCGTGGCGCGCGACGACCGCTGGGGACGCACCTACGAATCCTACAGCGAGACACCGGAATTGGTGGCGCAATACGCCACTGCCATGGTGGAAGGTTTGCAGGGTGAACAAACCTCCGACGCGTTTTTGGGCGACGGTAAAGTGATCTCTACGGCCAAGCACTTTATTGCCGATGGCGGCACCGCCGGCGGTATCGATCGCGGTGATACCCAACTGACGGAAGCTGAACTGGTGGCGTTGCACGCGCCCGGTTATTTTTCCGCCATCAAAGCTGGCGTGCAGGTGATCATGGCCTCGTTCAGCAGCTGGAACGGCGAAAAACTTCACGGCCACAAATATTTGTTAACGGATGTTTTGAAGGAAAAACTGGGCTTTGACGGTTTTGTCGTGGGTGACTGGGCCGGCCATGCATTTGTGCCCGGTTGCACCGACACCCACTGCCCCGCCGCCATCAATGCAGGCCTCGACATGTTCATGGCGCCCGATGGCAATTGGCGCGAACTCTACGCCAACACGCTGGCCGACGTGCAGGAAGGCCGCATCAGCCAAGCGCGTATAGACGACGCAGTGCGCCGCATTTTGCGCGTCAAATTGCGCGCCGGATTGTTCGACAAGGGCAAACCCTCAAGCTACCCCTTGGCGGCAAAATCGGAACTGATCGGCGCCGCCGAACACCGCGCCGTGGCCCGCCGCGCCGTGCGTGAATCAGTCGTACTACTAAAAAACCAGCAACAACTTCTGCCGCTGGCCGCCAACAGTCGCGTGTTAGTTGCGGGCGACGGCGGTCATAATCTCGGCAAGCAAACCGGTGGCTGGACCATCAGCTGGCAGGGCACCGGCAACATGAATGAAGACTTCCCCGGCGCCACCACGGTTTTTGATGGCATAGCCCAAGCCGTTCAAGTCGGTGGGGGTCAGGCCACTTACAGCGAAGACGGCAACTACACCGAAACGCCCGACGTAGCCGTGGTGGTGTTCGGTGAAAACCCCTACGCCGAAATGCAGGGCGACGTACAAGATATCGCCTACCGTTCAGCCAAAGACCTCGCGTTGCTGCAAAAATTTCGCGACGCGAAAATTCCAGTGGTGGCACTGTTTATTACCGGCCGTCCACTGGCAGTGAACCCCTTCTTAAACGCCAGCGATGCCTTTGCCGTGATTTGGCAACCGGGCACAGAGGGTGCCGGTGTTGCCGATGTACTGATCAAAAAAGCCGACGGCTCAATCAATTTTCCATTCACCGGCAAATTGAGCTTTTCGTGGCCAACACACGGGCAGCAGACGCCCTTGAACGCAGGTGACAAGGCCTATGCGCCGCTGTTTGCACAAGGTTTTGGTTTAACCAATGGCGAATCTGCACCGCACAAGTATCCGCTGGCCGTCAACCCCGCCGATGTAGCAGTGGCCGATACGCGCATCAAGTCTATCTTCCAGCGCCGCACCTTTTCACCCTGGACGCTGCAGCTCACTGGCACCGATGCCAGCCCCACCGATGTCAACGGCGCCAGTTTGAAAGTGCCCGGCATGCAGTTGCAAATGCGCGATCGCTTCATGCAGGAAGACACTCTGCAATTGAACTGGAATCAAGCTGGGCGCGCGGGCTTCTACGCCAAAACGCCACAAAACTTGCAAGGCTTTGCCGGCGGCACCTTGATTTTTGATCTGCAAGTGGCCCAGGCAGGCGACCTTTCATTACAACTGCAATGCCACGAGCAGAGCCAATGTTCGGCGCGCAAACTCGGTGATTTTGCCCGACTCGATCGCACGCAATGGCAGCAGGTGCGGGTGCCGCTCAAATGTTTAGGCGACGACCTCGGCCAAGTCAACGGCGCATTCGAAATCATAAGTGAAAACGCCGCCGAAATTCGCCTGTACAACATTCACTGGGAAAAAGGTGAACACGGTTGTCCAGCACCGTAATTGTTGCCGTTAAATTCAATGGCGCGAGCAAACTACCGGCGTCATTCAATACCAAATACGTAAAAATTCGCTCGCCATTGGCTGGGCAAACTGCACGCGATTAGCGTTCTCTCGTTAGGGCAATGGAACTGCCCACTTTTTTTACGAGGAGAGCGATAAAAGCCGGCAAGACGCTATTTTTGCAGTGGCTATAGAACGTAAAAAAACAACAAAGAATCTAAAAAACACAACAAAAAACCACAATTACAAAAGGAGTCTCACCAGAAAAAACCTACCAACTTCGCGCTGTACCTCAAATAAAAACGTAAACAAAGGTATCCGAAATGAAAGCAATGAAACTCGTCAACCACGCGCTGCTAGGGCTCGCCCTTTCCGCCGGCGCAGGCTTAGCACAAGCCCAACAGTGCCAATCAACAACGCCCGTCTGGGCCGATGAATTCAATGGTGCAGGATTAGACACCACCAAATGGGAAGCCATGGTTGGCGACGGATGCAGTTACGGCATCTGCGGATGGGGCAACAACGAACTGCAATACTACAAAGCAGACAATGCCACAGTGGCCAACGGCGTACTGACCATCACCGCGAAAAAAGAGCGCGTGCAAGCCAAAAAATACACCTCTGCACGGCTGCGCACCGCCAACATGCCCAACGGCGGCCAGTGGACCAATGGACGCTTCGAAGCGCGTATGAAATTGCCCAACGGCACTGGCATGTGGCCAGCCTTTTGGATGCTGCCCACCGATCCCGCTGTGGGTTGGCCCGAAAGCGGCGAGATCGACATCATGGAAGCCACCGGCCAAGCCGACATGTTCGTGTTCGGCACCTTGCACTATGGCCAGCCCTACCCCAACAACGAGTGGACCAGCAATCGCCTACTCAAGCAGCCCGATGCGTGGTCCGACGGCTTTCACACCTACGCCGTGGAGTGGGACACCAACGAAATGCGTTGGTACGTAGATGACCTGCTCTACTCCGTTAAGCGCCCAGAAGATTTAGGCAATCCCGCCTACTGGACCTTCGAGAATTTCCAATACCACTTCCTATTGAACTTGGCCGTCGGTGGCAACATTGGCGGTACGGTTGACGACAGCATGCTGCCGCAAACCCTGCAGGTGGACTATGTGCGCGTGTATGACTTCGGCCAGCCGTCGCTCACCGGTGAGCACATCGTAGAGCCCGGCAGCACCCACAGCTACAGCGTCATCGACGAAGCCGGTACGGGCAGCAGCTACAACTGGACCCTGCCCGCTGGCGCAACCTTGGTGTCGGGCGGCAACGGCGCCACCGTCACCGTTCAATGGGGCAGCAACGGCGGCGACTTGTCCGTGGCGGTCAGCAACAGCTGCGGCAGTCGCGATCTCGCGCTCAATGTGCATGTGGCGCCAGCGCTAAGCCAAAGTCTGGTGCACGACAATTTCGACACCCAGCGCAACCTGGCCTACACCAGCTGGACCGGCACCTTTAATCAATCGGTATCCAACCCCGCGCCAAACGCTGTGAACGGCTCTGCTACAGTGGCGCAGTACACCCGTGACAGCGGCTCGCTGTACGACGTTATCGCCGCCAGCACCGGTGATCTCGCAAATGTGGCGGATTACCTCACGGGGCAAAAAGCCTTCTATCTGGATGTGTACACCAGCGCCCCGGTGGGCACCGAGCTGTTGCTGCAGCTGGAAAACTCGGCCACCGCCACCGCCTCGAACTACCCCACCGGTCGCCACTCCAAATACATCGCGCACACCACGTCAACCAACGCGTGGCAGCGATTGAAATTTGTCTTGGAAGACCGCATCGACGGCGCCACAGGTGACACCCAAGTGGACACCCTGGTCGTGTTGATCGATCCCAACAGCAACACCGGTGACACCTACTTCCTCGACAATCTGGACACCTACGCCGCCGGCAGCCAGCCACCGGCGCAGGGCACCAGCGTTCAGGTACAGTCGGTAACTACCGGCACCGCAGGCGCGGGCAAGGGCAAGAAGTACGGCACGGCCACCGTCACGCTGGTGGACGAGCTCGGCAACCCCGTGAGCGGCGCTACGGTAACCGGTGATTTTTCCGGCACCCTGAGTGAGACCAATGCCTCTGCCGTGTCAGATGCAACCGGTAGCGCCCAGCTGCAAACCAGTCAAAGTGCGTCGGGCGGCGTGAGCGTGAATTTTTGCGTGCGCTCTGTCAGCCACCCAAGTTTGAGCTTCGACAGCGCCAACAGTGTGCAGCTCTGTCCGTAAACGCTGTCACCGTCTAGGCCGATAGGCGCGCGCCATCGGCCATATAAAATTCCGGCCCGCCCTCTGGCGGGCTTTTCCTTTGCTAGACTCAACATCAGTCCTTAGATTGAGCCCGTTCATGGAAACCTATCAGAACCTCTACCGCGACAGCCATTGGCGCGCGCCTCTGCCGGCCCAGTCCGACGCCCAGCTCATCCTCTTGTTTGGCGATCGCGCCTTGGCCCAAGACCCCGCCATCAATGCCGACCTCAAAACCCGCTTTCCCAAAGCCGACATCATTGGCTGCAGCACTTCCGGTGAGATCCTGGGCACCGAGCTGCACGATCAAAGCCTGTGCCTCACCGCCATCCACTTCGCCACCACCGAAACCCGCGTGTGCCTCGCGAGCCTAGCCGACCAAACGCTAGAAACTGCGGTGGCTACGCTGGCCGAAAATCTGGCGCAACCGGGCCTGAAATACGTGCTGGTGCTGTCCGATGGCCACCAGGTTAACGGCACTGCGCTGGTGGACAAACTCACCGCCAGCCTGCCCACCGACGTGTTGGTCACCGGCGGCTTGGCGGGCGATGGCACCCGTTTTCAGAGCACCGAGGTGTGGCACAACGGTCAGGGTGGCGAAGGCAATATTTTATTGTGTGGTTTTTACGGTCCGGACATTGTCATCGGTCACGGCAGCATGGGCGGCTGGGACCCCTTTGGCCCCGAGCGACTGATCACCCGCGCTGACAGCAATGTGCTGTACACCTTGGACGATCAACCCGCGCTGGCACTTTACAAGCGCTATCTCGGTGACCACGCCGAAGCGCTGCCGGCCTCGGCGCTGCTGTTTCCGCTATTGATCAAACGCGATGGCGAAGACGATGCGGTGATTCGCACCATCCTCGACGTCAACAGCGCCGATGAATCCATGACCTTTGCCGGCGACATGCCCGAAGGCGCCAAGGCCCAATTGATGCGGGCCAATTTTGATCGACTCATCGATGGCGCAGAATCGGCTGCGAGCGCCGCGCTCAGTCGCATAGCGTCTCAGAAAAATAGCGGTTTGGCACTGCTCATTAGCTGCGTGGGCCGGCGGCTGGTACTCAACCAGCGCATCGAAGAAGAACTGGAGGCCGTGGAAGATGTCTTGGGCGACGGCTGGCAATTCACGGGTTTCTACTCCTACGGCGAAATATCGCCCATGGTAGGCAGCGGCAGCTGTGCGTTGCACAACCAAACCATGACCATCACCACCTTGCAAGAACGCCATGCATAAACTGCTGCGCCGCCTGCTCCGCAAACACCCGCAAGACCTGCCTGAAGATACTCCCCTGCTGGCGGCCCTGTCGGAGGTATTGGCCCAACAAGACTCAGACCGCGTAATGTTAGAGCGCTCGCTCATGCTCACCTCTGAAGAGTTGAATGAGCAAAACAAAAAACTGCGGGCCCAGCTAGAGGAAAATGATCAAGTACTGCGCCAACATCGCGAGTCCTTGTCTCAGCAACGGGCGCTGCTGGATGCCAGCCCCGAAGCCATTTTTAGTTTTTCACCGGGCGGCCGCCTCACACAAATCAATCGCGCGGGCTGCCAATTTATTAACAAGGAATGGGATGAACTTAAAAACAACAGTGGCGAAGACAATCTTAACGCCATACTCAACATCATCCGCAATACCGAAGCCTTCCTTGGCGATATCGAACGCATTCGCGCCAACCCCTCACAAGTGCTCCACAACGCCATGGACACCAACGACGGCCGCCACTACGAATACCACAGCGTCGCCATCTTAAATGGCAGCGAGTACTTGGGCCGCGTCTGGTGCTTTCGCGACATTACCGAAATTCAAAAACAACAAGCCCAACTTGAGCGCCACGCCTTCTACGACACCCTGACGGGCCTGCCGAATCGCCTGCTGTTGCTCGAAAAACTTCAGCATGCGCTCTACAAGAATGAGCGCCAGCAATGTAAAACCGCCGTTATTTTTATCGACCTCGACGACTTTAAGAAAATTAACGACACCGCCGGCCACGGTCAGGGCGACAACTTTTTGGTCTCGACCAGCGCTCGCTTAGCCGGCTGTTTGCGCAGCTGCGACACCTTGGGCAGGCTGGGCGGCGATGAATTTATATTGATCATGGAAAACGTGCAGCACCAACAGGAAATTATCGCCCTATTGGATCGTATACTGCACTTATTTACCACGCCCTTTAATATTCACGAGACCAGCTATGTGGTGACCGCCAGTATTGGTATAAGCCTTGCGCCACAAGACGGCCAGCGCCCCGAAGAACTGATTCGCAAAGCCGATTTGGCAATGTATCAGGCCAAGCAGAGCGGCAAGAATAAATTCCATTTCTTTGACCCCCACCTAGAGCGCATCGCACTGCACCGCGTTGCAACGGAACAAAAACTGCGCAATGCGATCGAGAACAACGAGCTAGTGCTGCACTATCAACCCAAAGTGAATCTGGCCACGGGCGAAATCGTAGGGCTAGAAGCGCTGTTGCGCTGGCAAGCAGCAGATGGCAAATTAATCTACCCCGATCAATTTATTCCCGTCGCCGAGAGCACTGGTTTGATTCATGCCATCACCCGCTGGGTATTTAACGCCGCGCTGCAAAAGCTACACAGTTGGGCTGACACACCCATGGCGAATTTACATTTATCCATCAACGTATCGGCCCAGGACTTCGCCGACCCGGTGTTTTTGCCCACCGTGATCAGCGCGCTTCGCGCAACACCGCTGCCGCACGGTAAGTTAGAGTTTGAGCTGACAGAATCCACACTGCTGGACAATCACGAGCAAGCAAACAAAGCCATCAGCCAGCTGTTACTCTACGGCGTAGAAGTGGCCATCGACGATTTTGGCACCGGCTATTCTTCGTTTAACTATTTACAGGAAATGCGAATCCACAGCCTAAAAATTGATCGCAGCTTCATAACCGAACTGCACAATAATCCGCGTAAGCAAGCCATCGTAAAAAGTATCATCAGCGTTGGAAAAAATTTAGGATTACAGATAGTGGCCGAGGGCGTAGAAACCAAAGACGAGCACCAATGTTTAAAGCAGTTGGATTGCCACCTTGGCCAAGGCTATCTGTTCAGTCGGCCTGTTGACGAAGCCAGTCTGCTGGCATTTTTAAAGCAGCGCCAAGGGTAATCCACCTTTTACCCAACCCGCTCAAACCTGTTAGGCTGCACCACTACCGAATTGGCATCTAGCGACCATGGAACAACGTACGCTTCAGCACTTCTACATCAACGAAGAGCAATCCATTTATCTATTGAGCCACCGCGACGCCAAGAAATTAAAATCTTGGTTGAGCCTGTGCGAAGCGCAGCTAAAACGATTGGGCTACACCGGCGTTCAAATGATCGGCAAGGGCGCTTACGGCTTTGTGTTTTCCGCGAAAGACACCAGCAACCACGACTACGTATTTAAATTTTCTCGCATCACCCTGCCCCAACACGTGCAAGACCGGCTGGAAGATGAGGGTTATATGTTGTCGCAGGTGCAACTCCCCGGCGTGCCGCCGTTTGTGGAATTTCAGCGGGTACACGGGCAGTCTATTCTGGTTATGGAGCGCGCGCCGGGGGTCAACCTAGATGAATACGCCCGCCGCGTGGGGCGCCTAGCACCGCGCCTGATTTTAAAAATTGCCGCACAATTGGCCGACATTCTGCTCGGCCTGCGCAGCCAGGCCGATGCGCAACACCGGGCACCCATCGTGCATGGCGATATTAAACCCTCCAATCTCATGTGGGATGAACACACCGAACAATTGCGCCTGATCGATTGGGGGGCTGCGGTTTTTGCACAACTCGATAGCCGTGGTCAATACGCCACCAACAGCGGCTTGAGCGCACTCACGGTGGACGCCGCGCAAACCAATGCCAAGTTGGGAGATATCTATTTTATTGGCGAAGAGCAACTCAATGGCGGCCTGTCATCTCCGCGCTTTGACGAGCAGGGGGCGGCGGGTACGCTTTACGCGCTGGCCTCGGGCCAATCGAGCCGCTTTGGGCGAAATGTCATCACGCCCAACTCACTGGGGTTACCTAAAGAATTCGCACAAACGCTGACCCACCTGATGAGTAGCGAGAAGCAACAGCGCGACACTGCCGGCGATTATTGGCTCAACAATATGCGCTACATGAAGCGCATCGTCACTACCCCGCCAGAACAGCTCGACAATAACGACGCAAAAGCACTGCTGCCCATTACCAGCTACCCAAAAACCCGCGAGGTGGACACCGTGGTTTACAGCTCGCGCAAATCTTTTTTACAGCGCGAAATGGACGACGTCACCTTTGCCGCTATCGACCCAACGGAACTGGACAAATACTACAAAAACTTCCTGAGCGGCATGGGCGATACCGAGAAGGCATTTGTTACGGCCGTCAGTCATTTGGGGCGCTATCCGCTCGTGGGTGGCCTCGCCATTCACTGGGACGACGCCGGCATTCACATCGACTCCAGTCTTAATCTATACGACGAATCCCTACTGCCCGCCTTTACCACGGCGGTCAACAACATGGTGTACTTGGGGCGCGCCATCAACAAGCAAGGGGTATTTAAGAGTTGTATTTTTGATGCCCGAAAAACCCTGCACGTGGCGCGCAACAGCAGCAATGAACCGTTTCGGATTCAACCGCAGCAGCGTATTGAATTCGACATCCTGACCCCGCACAGCGGCCAAGATCAGTCGTCGCGCTCGCACTCCTATTTCGAAGATGGCGATGACCCCGACGAAATGCTGGAGCTGCCACCAGAGATTATGGCGCCCATTCGACAGATGAACAAAATTCATCACTCGGGTTGTATTATTTTTGAAAGTTTGGAAAAAGATTTAAAAATTCACAATTACTTGCGCCTGCGCGACCCCAGCCGCGAGGCTGAATTCCGCCAATGCTTAACCACTATTTTGGCCAACATCCATCACATTCAAGGGCTCGGCGTTTCGGGCTTCATGAAACTGCCCTACCGAGACACAAAAGTGTTTCCACTGCTCACCGAGCAACCCGCGCGATTTCTCGAACCTGGCCCACGCAAGCGCTAACTGCACACTTGATTGCGGCCCCGCTCTTTCGCTTGGTAGAGGCGCTTATCGGCTGCGCTAATCAATAGTTGCCGACCTTCCTCATCAGTATCTGAGCTAGGCACGATGCTGGCAATGCCCACACTCAAGGTGACGTATTTCGCCACCGTAGAATCCAGATGAGGCAACCCCAAGCTCTCAACGGCCTGCCTAAAGAGCTCACCTATGTGGCAGGCGCCCTGTAGATCGGTATTCGACAGCACACACGCAAATTCTTCACCGCCGTAGCGCGCCAGCACATCACCGGGGCGCTGCAGCACTTGCGCCATCGCTTTGGCAACCAACCGCAAGCAGTCGTCGCCACCCTGATGGCCATAGCGATCGTTATAGCGCTTGAAAAAATCGATATCGATCAGCACCATTCCGATGCTCCAATTTTCCCGCGCACACTGGCGCCATGCCTGTTCATATTCCTGCTCAAAGGCACGGCGATTGGCTAGCCCTGTGAGGGCGTCGGTCAGGGCGACGCGCTCTAGGGCTTGCGCCTGTTTTTTCAACAGTAAATGGGTGCGTACACGGGCGCGAGTGATCACTGGATTGATCGGTTTTCGAATAAAATCCACCGCGCCCATATTAAATCCGGTGGCCTCATCCTCCTCAGTAACATTTGCCGTGATAAAAATAATGGGGACGTGCTCGGTGGCGGGATCGCGTTTTAATATTTCGCAAATTTCGTAACCATTGATATCGGGCAACATGACATCGAGCAAAATGAGGTCCGGAATAATGGCGCGCGCCTGTTCGAGCGCCTTGGCCCCATCGCGCGCCATAAAAAGATCGCAATCATCTTTAAACAAATCGTAGATCAACCGAATATTGACGGCCTGATCGTCCACCACCAACATTTTTGGCTGCCCGCCCTGGCGCGGCAGCCAATCCGTTACGCTTGTTTCCACGCGGCCTCCTGCTGCAAGGATTTCAATTGCTGCACCGCCACCTCAAAGTCCATATCTTCCACCAAGGCCACCAACTCTGTCGCCGCTGCCTGAATATTGTCTGGCGCATGCTTGGCGACATCTACCGCCAATGGGATCGCCTTGAGATCGTTGTTATTGAGAAACTCCAGCAGCATGTCGCACCGCGTTTGCCATTCAGAGGCTTGCCATTGCTCGCCCTCTGGGTTCACGTTTGCGCTACAGGTGTGCTTATTGAGCAATACCACCAGGTGCGCATGGGTGGCATTGACCTCCCGACTCACGTTTTCCACCAAGCCGTTATTCAGGGCGTCGGCCAAGGATAATTGGCCAGACTCCAGCGCCGCTTCGCAATCTCCACAAAGTTGCGCAACACTGTCGGCACCCAAGGTCCCACTGATCCCCTTCAGCGAATGGATGGCGCGCACGGCCCCACTCATATCATCGGTTTTCGCCGCCGTGGTAAATAGATCCAGTTGTTTAGCGGCTTCCTCTGAGTAGCGGCCCAACATTCGACCATAGAGCGACGCGTCGCCGTTAAAGCGCTCCAACACTGCTGCAAGCGCATCTTTGGTTGAAGCCCCACTGTCATCCGGTTTGGCTTTTTTACCGAGCAACGCCAGAATGCGCGCCACCAACGCATTGCGGTCGATGGGTTTGGCGATGTGATCCGTCATGCCCGAGTCCAAACACTTTTGTCTGTCTTGCGCTGAGGCATTGGCGGTCATGGCCAGAATGGGCAGTGACGCAAAACGGCTGTCGGCCCGAATGGCACGGGTGGCCGCGTAACCATCCATGCGCGGCATCTGCACATCCATCAACACCAAATCAAATTGATTGCCGATGCGTAAAATCATATTGACGGCCTCTTGGCCGTCGGTGGCGATATTGATTTGCGCACCCGCCTGCTGCAGCATTTCCTGCGCCACTTGCCGATTGAGTGCGTTGTCTTCCACCAGCAGCAATCGCACACCGGCCAAACGTAGCTCTTTGGATTTCACCAGCTGAGGCACCACCGGCTCGTCGGACAGCGCGCGAATCACACTGTCGATCACCTGCCGTGGGGTCACGGGCTTTAATAGAAAGTTGTTAAACAATTCCACCTCTTCGCCATGGGCGGTGCTTTCTTGTCCGAAGGCCGTCACCATAACCACCATGGGTGGGGCGTGGTGCATTTCTCGAATGGCTTTTGCGGCCTCGGTGCCGCTCATTTGCGGCATGCGCCAATCCATGAGTACCACGTCGTAGTTAATACCCTCCTGCATCATGCGGTACACCTGATTAACTGCCGCTTGACCGTCGTAGACTTGATCGATGGTCCAACCGGTGGTCGCCAAACTGTGCGCCAAAATATCGGAGGTCAACTTATTGTCTTCGACAATCAACACGCGTTTATTTTTGAATTCCGGTGAAACCGCTTCGATCAACGGGGTTTCTTTTTCCACCGCTAGCTTCAAGTCAAACCAAAAGTGGCTGCCCTTGCCCTCTTCACTCTCGAGGTGTATTTCACCGTCCATCAGTGTCACCAATTCGCGACAGATAAACAGGCCCAAGCCGGTACCGCCATACCGCCGTGAGGTGGATGACTCAGCCTGCTCAAAACTCGAGAATATTTTGCTTTTCTGTTCGCTGCTGATGCCTATACCCGTATCTTCCACCGCAAAGCGGAGCGTGGCCGGCCCGTTGCCATCGCCATCGCCTTCACCTAGGTCCAAACGCTGCACCCGCACTATCACCTGCCCGTGCGGGGTGAACTTCAAGGCATTGCCCGCGAGATTAACGAGTATTTGTTGCAACCGCATGCTGTCGCCAATGAGCACACTGGGCAACCGGTGGTCGATATCGAAAATTAATTCCACATCGTATTTTGCTGTGGAGCCGGTGAGTACGCCCGCCAAATCACGCAGAAAACCTTCCAGCTCAAAGGGGTGAAGATCCAGTGACATTTTCTTTGCGTCGAGTTTGGAGAAATCGAGCACATCGTTGAGCAAATGCAGTAGAGATTTCGCCGCCCGCTGGGCCTTAACCACATAGTCTTGCTGTCGCTCATTCAGCGCCGTTTGCTGCATGAGCTGCAACATACCCAGCACTGCGTTCATGGGCGTTCGAATTTCGTGGCTCATATTGGAAATGAACGCTGACTTCGCCTCGTTGGCCGCCTCCGCCTGCGCCATTGCCGTGTGTAAGGATTCTTCAAAATCATGCCGCTGGGTGATATCAAAGTTGATCCCGGTTACCTTCACGGCGTCGCCTGATTGTGTGCGCTCCACATGGGCTGCCGCTTGAATAAACCTGATTTCTCCGCTGGGCAACACAATGCGAAAGATGGGGTTGAACTCCGCCTCACCGGCCACCGCCTGCTGAAGCAATGCGTTCGCCGCCTCTACGTCCTCTGGGTGCACGCGGTTGTACCAATGCTCGTATTGCAGATCCGTTAAATCCGCAGGGTAACCATACATCTGCAACATGCGGTCGTTCCAGTGCAGGGCATTGTCTGCCAAGGTCCAGGTCCAAACACCCAAGTCCGCCACCTTGGCAGCGGTGTTCAACTGATCGCGCGCGCTGGTAATGGCGCGCTCGTGCTCGCGCCGACTGGTTATATCGGTGGCCAAACCTAGATAGCCCGTTACGCTGCCCTTGTCGTCTTTAATCGCAGACAGTATTAAATGGGCATCGAAGGCAGCACCGGCCTTATTAACCAACCGAACCTCTCGCTCCTCCAGCCCATTTGCTTTAGCGTTGTACACCAAGGCATCAAAACCAGTGAGCGTTTGCCCCGAGGCCTCTGAGCTAATGCGCTCACACGCCACCATATCGAGCGGATCGAGAATCGACTCCGACAGCGGCTGGCCCACCACCTCGTCGGAATCATAGCCCAACAAATTTTCGGCGCCACGGTTAAACAGACTGACTTTGCCGTTCACATCGGTGGCGATAATGGCCATGCTTTTCGCCGCTTCCAACACGTTGCGCAACAAGGTGTTGACCCGCCGCAGCTCCATGTCCGCCAGCATGCGATCGGTGATATCGCTGCGCAAAGAAATGAAGCGATCGACGGAGCCCGAGGTGCCTACGAACGGGCTGATCACTGTGTCTACCCAATACAAGCTGCCATCTTTTTTGCGATTGCACATCTCGCCGCGCCACGGCTTGCCGGCGTTGATGGTTTGCCACATCTCCGCAAAAAAATCTGCATTGTGCACGCCACTGTTTAATTTTTTATGGTCTTGCCCGATGAGCTCATTTTCTTGATAACCCGTCGCCCTACAGAAATTGTCGTTGGCTTCCAAAATAGTGCCATCGAGATCGGTAATAGACAGCTGCAGTTGCGCATCGATGGTGCTAAGCAACACTTCGTTTTCGTGCAGTGCTTCGGCAAGCTGGAGTCGGTTTTCAGTTATTTCTGTAATGTCGTGATCCATGATGAACAAACCCGCGGCGTGCTCATCATTGGAATCTGGTACTAAGTGAGTCAAAAAGAACCGCCGACTGCCATCGGGCATTTGAACCTGTCGTTCAAATTGCTGGGTAATGCCGTCCATCGCGGCCTTAAATTTGGCCCGGTGTGTTTGCAACAGGTTGCTGCTGTCTACTTCGCCCAACAATCGCCCATGCAGAGATTCGCGCGAAACATGGGTAACATCCAGAAACGCCTTGTTGGCCACTTGATTGCGCAACTGCGTATCCCAAAAGCTCACTTGCGCTGGCACGGCATCTAACACGGTTTGCAATTGCCGCTGAGTTACATTGAGGTCCGCCGTGCGCGCCTGTACCTGCCCCTCTAACTTTGCATTGAGCCGTTCGATTTGTTCCATGGCGCGCTTTTCAGCGCCGATGTCGCGCAGGGTTTCGGAAATGCCCACCACCCGTCGCTGGTCATCGTAGACCGGGGCCATCGCCACTTGAACGTCTAACCAGTTGCCATCGCTGCGCCGGCGCCGGGCTTCGAAACTGGCAATGGCTTCGCCTTTGGCCAATGCTTCCAATTTCGCGTATTCACTTCCGCGCTCTGCCTCTGGCACCAGCAGGTCGATCAATCGTCGCCCCAAAATTTCTTCGGTGCGATAGCCAAACATTTGCTGTGCGCGGGTATTCCACGATGATACCCGCCCCGTGGGGTCTAACCCCACAATGGCATCGGGCGCATCGTTCATTAGCGCGGCCATTGATTTTTGTTGATCAAGTAGGTGGCGTTTGCGAGCCAGATTGGCGAGCTGCAAATAAGTAACCAAGGCAGCCAAGGCGGATAACACGAGGCCCAGCCCATAGACGTACACAGCGGACAGGCCCCGCTGTGCGAGGAAGTAGTCGTTTTCGAACTGAAGTGTCAGCTGCCACTGACGGCCGTAAACCGCGCGCGTGAGTTCATGGGAGAGCTGCGTTTTATCGAGATCAGCAGGTACTTTTTTACCGTACAGCGGCGATTCAGAGTGAACGTCCCTGAGTAGTAATTGCGTGCCCACCGTATTGAGTTCGAGCGATGCCAGCACATCGGGCAACACCAGCGGCGCGTAACTCCAACCGATACACTCCGCTAAGCGCTGGGCCTCGGTGTCGGGCGTTGCCCCCGATTTATAGACGGGCATTAACAACAGCCCGGCTTGCACCACAGCGCCGGTTTTCTGGACCAGCGTGATAGGCGCTGTAAATTGCACCTCGCCACTGCGCATAGCCTCATAAGCTGCAGCGCGGCGGTTGCCTTCGCTCGCAATATCGAGCCCGATTGCGGCGCGATTACGCGCCTCGGGAAAGATGGCTTCGATGACAAAGCGCTCGCCCGTATGGGGCGTTAATTCTTTAATGGCAAAATCGGGTCGCCCCGCTGCCCTTACGCGCGCTAAAAAGTCATCCACCTGCGGCACCGCCAGTCGACGGATGAATCCAAACCCCAACGCCCCGGGAAATTCCTCTACTACATCGCGACTATTGCTGTATAAGGCTAAACGCGGGTAAAAGTCATCATGGCCATCGGCCACCAATATCGATCCGCGCATGCCACGCAGGCCGTACTCGTATAATCGCAGCCGCTCCTCAATACGCGCCATGGTTGCCGCGGCGTCCATAGCCAATTGCTCGGCAATCGAACTGCGACGTTCGGCCAACAAATTTGCCGCAAGCGTGATAGATACCCCAACGCCCACCACAAATACCGCGATCACCCATTTTATTGCCGGCTGATAGACCTTGTCGGTTGTGCCCACCCAAACCTCCCTTTACTGCCTAGGTATAGTTATTGCTGTCTTGTTATCGCTTTAGTGTAGACGGCTCTCGGCAATGCGCCGCCCGGACGCTGGGCGCAGGACTGCCACCGGCGTTATACTAGCCACCTTTTAGGTAGCCCCAGCATGCGCAAGACCAAGCCCTCTGCGGAAACGCAGCAAGACGCCCAAGCCATGGCCAAGGCCCTGCAGCGGCCCAACCAAACCAAAGAACAAACCAAACTCATCGCCCAAGGCATCCAAAAGGGCATTGAGCAATATAAAAAGCAGCAAAAAGCCAAAGCGCGCGAACGCGATAAGGCCTTAAAAAAGGCCAAGCCCTCGCACTCGTCCACGCCCGCGCAAGCCACCCCCGCCGCGCAGGGAGCTTCCAATGCACTGCCGTGGTGGCTATTGGCGGGGTCTTGGGTGCTGTTTGGGGTCTACGGTGTGTACACCTTGATAGCGAGCGCGAACTAGCTAACCCCGTGACTTTAAAGGCTTGGTACTTTCGGTTAAGCTCGAAAAATTGACCGGTCATCGCCGGTTGCGGTCATGGACACAGAGGCCCACAGACACGCATGGATTCTGCAGCGCGACAAAATAATGAGAATATCACCGCGGAATTAATCCGCATGTTGGCGCAACAAAGCCGCATCACACCGGCGCCCATGCTTGCGGCCCTTGCGGTCATCGCGTTTTTTGCCGCCGATTCCCTGCCCCGCTGGCTGTGGGCTGGCTGGTTTTCCATCGCGGCCATGCTGCTGATCTTTCGCGCCCAGTTTTTGGCGCGCCTGCCTGAGATGACGCAATTCACGCAGCGCCAACAGCTCACGCTCACCCTAGTGATCACATTTTTCAACGGCGTTATGCACGGCGTCCCACTGCTGTATTTCAGCGCTTTTACCGAGCTGGAGCGCGCGGTGATCACCATGATTTTAATGGGCACCAGCTCCATCAATGTATCGACCACCGCAGGCTACCGCCCCATTGCCGTGGCCTACACTCTGCCCACGCTCGGGATGGCGGCAGTCATTTGGGGCCTGCACGGCTGGGCTGCACGACCCGATTGGACCTCCCTATCGGTGGCGGTCTTGATCGTGCTGTATCTGCCGCTACTGATTAGTTTAGCGGGCAATGGTTTTCGCATTTTCGAAAGCTCCTACCGCGAGCGCTTGGTGCAATCGGCGGTGAATACCCAGCTGCAAAATATTCTAGAACAAGCGGAATCGGCATCGTCGGCAAAGACCCGATTTTTGGCCTCGGCCTCACACGATTTGCGCCAGCCTATTCACGCCTTGTCGCTGTTTGGTTCGGCGCTCAGCAAGCGGCCGCTGGACGACGAGTCGCGCGATATTGTCATGCACATGGAAACCGCGCTCAAGGCGCTGGCCTCTCAATTGGATTCACTGTTGGATATTTCCAAGCTCGATGCCGGGGTAGTGAACATCAATCGCCAGACCTTTAACCTGCTTGATATGGCCGAGCGCCTGCAGGTGGAGTTTGGGCCCGCCGCCGAAGAAAAGGGCTTGTCCATTTGGCTCGACTGCTACGTGGACGTGTTTGTCGATACCGATGAACTGTTGTTCGAGCGCATTTTGCGCAATCTGTTGTCGAACGCCATCAAGTACACCGATAGCGGCAAGATTATGTTGTCGATCAACGCCGAAGAAGATTTGGTGACTGTGTCGGTGGTGGACTCCGGGCGCGGCATTCCCAAGGCCGAACAACAACGGGTTTTTGAAGAGTTCTACCAACTTGAAAATCCCGAGCGCGACCGCCGCAAGGGGCTCGGTTTAGGGCTCGCCATCGTCAAGCGATTGGTGAAATTATTAGATCTTAAATTTTCGCTCTATTCGGTGCCGAGCGACGGCACGCGCATCTCACTGACCCTGCCCATTAGCCACGAATGCCCCCAAACTGCCCCGGATCAGCCGAAGGCCATGGCGTCGTGGGAAACCTTGCGGCTGTTAGTGGTAGACGACGAAATGGAAGTGGGCTTGGGCATGCAGGCGCTGCTGGAAACCTTCGGCGCCACCGTCGATGTGGCGGATTCAACAGCGTCGGCGCTGGAATTGGGCCTCGCCAATCGACCCGATATTTTATTGGCCGACTTTCGCCTGCGCGGTGAAGACAACGGCTTGGAAACCATTCGCAATCTGCGCGCGGTCTACCCTAAGTTGCCGGCCATTTTGATCAGCGGCGACACGGCCCCCGACCGCTTGCGCGAGGCCAACGAAGCCGGCATTAAATTGCTTCACAAGCCCGTAGCAGCCCCGATTTTAGAAGATGCCATCGCCGAAGCGTGCAACCTGCAAGTGATGGAAAACTAAGCCAACACCGCGCCGGACGAGGTATGACCCGGCCCACACACAAGGACCGCGCACATGGAACGCGCCAGCCAATGGCTCTCTGAACGCTTCGAAAATTTAGTTCACCAAGCGACCACCAATCAACAACAAATCGAATTTGATCTGGTCATCGTGGGCAGCGGCTATGGCGGTGCAGTGGCCGCCGCGACACTGGCCGGCAGCACGCAAGACGGCAAACCCCTGCGCGTGGCGGTGCTGGAGCGCGGCGATGAATTTCTCGCCGGCATGTTTCCAAAAAATCTCGACGAATTACCCAAGCAGGTGCGCGGCTCAGTGAACAGCAGTGCGCTCGGCGAGCGCCAGGGCCTGTTTGATATTCGCGCCAATGGCGACATGGCCGTGCTCACGGCAAACGGCTTGGGTGGCGGTTCACTGATCAACGCGGGGGTCATGGCCCAACCGCTGCCAGAGGTGTTTGACGGCCGCTGGCCCAGTGAATTGAAACAGGGCGCCGGCTTGGACTTCGAGCGCACCGGTCAATTGTTAGGCGCACTCGACGCCCAGGGCGACCCCAATATCATCGCCCGCTCCGGCAGCTTACCCAAAAAATATACCCAACTTCAGGCCTTAAAACCCGATGCCACTCAGCAGGCCGCCATCACGGTCGCCATGACCGACGGCGACAACCAAGCCGGGGTGGCAATGTCGGCCTGCAAGCAGTGCGGGGACTGCGCCACTGGCTGCAATCACGGCGCGAAAAACTCCTTGGACGTCAATCTACTGGTGCAGGCCAAGCGCCAAGGCGCAGAAATTTATGCCGGTGTCAGCGTGTCGCGGCTGCGCAAGCAATCGGATGGCAGCTGGTGCTTGGCCTGTTACTACACCCACGACAAGTTGCGCGCGGGGCAGCAGGCGCCCATCGAAATTCACGCCCAGCGCGTCATCATCGCCGCCGGCAGTTTGGGGTCCACTGAAATTTTAATGCGCTCGACCAGCGAAGAATTGCAATTTTCGCGCGCGCTGGGCCAACATTTTTCCGGCAACGGCGACGCCATTGCGGTGGGCTTTCAGCAAGATAACGCGGTCAATGCCATCGCCTGGGGCGACACGCGCCCGAGTGATCGCACCGTGGGGCCCACCATCACCGGCATTGTCGACCTGCGCAAATCCGTGGGGTTAATTATCGAAGAAATGGCGGTACCCGCGCCCTTGGCGCGCATTTTTGCCGAGCTCTACACCACCACAAACAGCCTGCACAATTTGAGCGAACCGGATCTCACACCGCACCCGCGCGGCCAACCCACCGACGACCCGCTCTCCCTCAACCGCCGCCAGCTCGGCCACACCGCGCTCTACGCGATCATGGGTAACGACGACGCCGACGGGCAATTGGAATGGCCCGCGGAGCCGAGCGCAAGACAAGATGCCAAAGCGCTGCCGGAGGGCGGCTTGCAGGTGCGCTGGCCGGGCGCACGCAACAAAGACCTGTTTGACACACAAATAGACCAACTGCGCAATCTCACGGGTGGCAGCGTCGGCGGCCGGATTCTCAGCAATCCCGCCTGGAGCCCACTGCCCGACAAATTGGCCGATCTCTTCGATAGCGAGAAGGGCCCACTGTTGACCGTGCATCCCCTGGGCGGTTGCGCCATGGCAGACGAGTGCAAACACGGCGTTGTGGATCACCTCGGCCGGGTCTTTAACGCCGCCCCCGAAGGCGGCTTGCACGAAGGGCTGGTGGTATTGGACGGCGCGATTATGCCCTCCGCTCTGGGCATTAACCCGGCCCTGACCATCGCCGCCGTGGCACTGCGCGCCGCCGAGCAGCTGCGCGACCTATGGCACTGGCAAGCGCACGCCGCCGGTACTGAAGGCTGGCGTCAGCGACCCGTTTGGCGAGATACCGATCACCCGGACACCAGCTGCGACACTCAAATTGAGGTCAATGAACGCTTAAACGGCGCGGTGCAAATAGACACGGCAAACGGTCGGCGCACGCTGATGGCCGAATTGACGCTGTGCTTTGCCCCTAAAGCCGCCGCCGACTATTTTTGGACCACTGGCGAGCAGGATCGTCAGCGCCGCACCGCACAAATCCTCAAATCAAGAGACGGCGAAAATTGCAGCGAGCTGCGCTTGTTCGAACCCGAAGACTGGGACGCGCTCACCAAGAGCAAGGCGAGCGAAGCGGAGATGGCGGCAAAAGCACTGCTCATTGCGCCGATCAGCGGTTCGCTGGAGATCATGCACCGCGCTCAAAGCAGCGCGCGGCAGCGCATATGGCGCGCGGCCTGGGCCTATATCCTCAACCGTGGATTGCGCGATTTTGCCGATGCCATGGCGCTGCGGGTACGCTCCTGGTTTGGCCTGGCGCAGGCGCCAAGGGTCAAACTGCTGCGCAAATTGCGCGATTTGCGCAACCTTGCCAGCCACTCGGGTCAGGTGCGGCTGTTTGAATACGAACTCGCCATTCACCGACCCCTCGACGGTTGGCCCGCGGCGCTATCGCATTTGCACTCGGCCCAAGAGCACCGCATATACGGCGAGAAGCACATCACCTATGCCCGTGCCGCCAATCCCATTCAACAATTGACAGAGTTAGCGCTCACACACTTTCCTGGGCTTGCCAAGCCTACGGTACTGGCCTTTGACAACCGCTACCTGGCCCGGCGCGATAAGCCGCTCCTGCGCATTGTTCAACAGGCCAATTTGGTACGAGGGTTTGCTGACCTCATCTCCTTTCACTGCTTTTTCGTGCGCCTGTTGATCCACACCCACGTGTGGACCTTTCGCAAGCCCGACGCACCCGAGCCGCGTCAACCCAAGCGCTTGGCGGGTCCACTGGCG
The DNA here is from genome assembly GCF_014192475.1 of Simiduia aestuariiviva. Classification (GTDB taxonomy): domain Bacteria; phylum Pseudomonadota; class Gammaproteobacteria; order Pseudomonadales; family Cellvibrionaceae; genus Simiduia; species Simiduia aestuariiviva. The sequence goes on along the minus strand of NZ_JACHXZ010000001.1, from coordinate 532,867 downwards.
GGCCTGCCGGAACCCGAAATTCGCGAGCTAGAGGTGGACCGGCTGGACAACGGTTTACCCATTTCAATCCGGCTAACCCGCTATGGCCGGCCCGAAAACTGCGAGACACCGCTGGTGATGTTGCACGGCTACACAGCCTCCAGCACCACCTTTGCTCACCCCGCCATCGACACCAGCGCCGCCGAGTACTTTTACCGCGCGGGCCGCGACGTGTGGCTGGTGGATTTGCGCACCTCCTGTGGTTTGCTGTCGGCCATGTTGCCGTGGCACTTTGAAGACGTGGCCTTCAAGGACATACCGCTCGCCTTCGCCACCGTGCTGGAGGCCACGGGCGCCGAGCAGTGCGACGTTATTGCCCACTGCATGGGCGCCGCCATGCTCAGCATGGCGATACTCCAAGCCCCACCGGCCGGCGCACCCTACTACCAGATGCGCGATCGACTGCCGGCCCGACTCCGGCACGTGGTGCTCAGCCAAGTGGGCCCCAAGGTGTCCTTTTGCCCCGACAACATGACCCGCGGCTACCTGTTAAAAAATGTGCGCCACCTGTTGGGCAACCTGCCCTATCAATTCCGGCCCAGCGAAGCGCCCAAGATGGCCGAATCGGTGCTGGATCGGCTGCTGCAAGCGCTGCCTTATCCGCGCGCAGAATTCTGTCGCGAAAATCCCATACTGCCGGGCCGGCGCGTGCGCTGGTCGTCCACGCGGCGGCGCATCGACGCGCTGTTTGGCCGGGCGTTTGCCCTGCACAACATGTCCGATCGCTTGCTCACCCATATCGATGACATATTTGGCCCCCTGTCTTTGGGCACGCTGGCGCAAACTATTCACTTCGCGCTGCAGGAACAGATCACCAATTTTCAAGGCGAAAACTGCTACGCCACGCGCGAGAACCTGGCCCAACGCTGGCGCTTTAACACCCTTACGCTGCACGCTGAAGACAGCGGCTTGGCCGACGTGGGCACCGCCACGCTCATGGCCAGTGCCATGGCCGATATCGCGGCCGAACTCAACGAAGGCGAATACACTGCGCGGCACCACATCTTTAAGGGGTTTGGCCATCAAGATTTACTGATTGGGCGCGGCAGCCATAAAGTATTCCGCGCAATCGAAGCGTTTTTCAACGACCCGGAGCGCTATAAACAGCCGCTAGAGACCAAGGCCGCGGTGCGCAACACCCCCAAACAGCGGGCCGAATTACCCGCACTTGGACCCGTTATTGGGCCGGCGGCCGAGGGCCGTTTACCCGTGATGCTGGGCGTCGACCCCGCCGGACGGGCGCCGGAATACGTGTTGTTTGTGCGCCTCAATGCGCAGGGTGAGCCCTGCGCGCCATTGGATATGCAAAACCCTTCGCTATCACACAATTACCAACTGCATTTCGCCCATCCCGCCAAACACCAATGGCTTAAATTTTTACTGGTCGAGCACGAGGCTGAACACTGCGCCCAGCGCTGGCTGCCCCTGCTCATTCACGACGACAGCAAGCCCCTGTCGCAACTGACACTGCACGCAAGGCTGCCCGACAACTTACTGGATTTGCTGCACGCGCCGCCGCCCACTGGCTGCGATCCCGTGCTAGTGGCCGAGTGCCTTAAAATACTGCGTGGCTTGCTACCCGCCTGCGTTGAACCGATAGCCGAACAGCTAGCACACCCCCTGCGCCCGCAGCGGGAACTGCACTGGACACTGCCCAAGGACAACCGCATTCGGCTCGCAGTGGCGGCCTGCCAATATCCGGCCATGTTGTTTGATCACGCCTGCGCCTATCGCTCTTACGCCCGTTTAGCCGCGCGCTTGGATCAACCCACAGCGCCCAATCTGTTACTGCTCATTGGCGACCAAGTGTATGTGGACCCCACCGCCGGCATGGCCGATGCCCAAACCTATTTCGAGCGCTATGTGGAGCCCTACCACGAATGGCTCAAACAACCGCCGGTGCAATCGGTGCTGCGTCGATTGCCGAGCTACATGATGCCGGACGACCACGAGATCGCGAACGATTGGGACAACCAGCAGGGGCGCAGCCAACACTACGGGCAATTTACGCCAGCGCGCAGCAGCTACCTGCTGTTTCAGCGCCAATTGAACGTGATGCCAGCCGAGCCGGCGCGCTGCCACCCACTGCCATCGCCCCAAACCGAAGCGCGTAAGTTGCCACTCTGGCAGCAGCGCGAATTTCAGCAACTGGCCCTGTTTCTGGCCGACAGTCGCACCGAGCGCGATGGCCGCACCCCCACCGATGCCCACCGGCCCATGATGTGCGCCGCGCAGTTCAAGGAGCTCAAAGACTGGCTCGCCAAAACGCCGGCGAGCCAGCCCAAGCTGGTGGCCAGCGCCGCGATGTTGCTGCCGCGGCGATTGCGCTCGGCAACGGGGGTGGGCGCCGCCTGTCAGTCCGACGCCTGGGATGGCTATCCGGGTCAATTGATCGAATTGCTGACCTACATTGCCGAACAGCGCATTCAGAATCTGGTGTTTGTGTCGGGCGATGAGCATTTATCCAGTTGCGTAACCCTGACCTTCCGACACCCAGACGCCGTGCAGCGCTGCTTCTCCATTCACAGCTCGGGCCTCAATGCACCGCTGCCCTTTGTGAACACGCGGCCGGAAGAGTTGGCGGGCGATGAGGTCATTCAGCTCCACACGCAAAGCGGACTTGTGCCCTGCGAAATACACACCGACTATTTTCCCGGCGACGGCTTCGCGCTGCTGTCGCTGCAGCAGCAGGGGCAAGGTTGGGAATTAGCCTGTGAATTTGACCGAGAGGGCGCGACCACCGAACCCCTGACGCTCGCTTGGTAGCGTCATAACGGTGGCGTGCACTGGGCAGGCAATCGCTACTCGGCAGCAGGTGTGACGCGCTCATAGAAGCCGTCAAACAGCGACTGCCATTGCTCGCCCTTGCGCACTTGCCAGTGCTGGCGCACCCGCCCATCCGGCTCTTGCGACCAGGTGATGCGATTATCTTGCTCGCCCTCGGGCGCCAAGGTGGTGCCGCTGAGCACCATCTGCCCATCGCTGAAGCCGCCCGACAACAACAGCAAAGTGCCTTGGTTGTCGACCCAGGTTTGGTGCCACTGCTGGCGACTGGCGTCATACAGGGTATAGCTCTGGCCCGTGTAGCCTTTTGGTGTTCGGTATTGCTCGCGCAGTACACAGCCCTGTTCGACCAGCTGAATATTATTGTGGCCCGCCAAATTGCCGTCGGCGGTGCGCACCTCCCACTGTCCCAACCAAAAGTCGAACTGGCGGTGCGCCTCCGATTGACAGGGTGCCCCTAATACGGCGCTCGGCGCCAACAAGCCCCAGAACCAGCCGAGCTTAAATAGGCGAGAAATCGTATTTTTGACCGGCAATTGACGCTTCATACATGAGCCCTCCCTTGGCCACGGTGAGTACGAGTATGCCCTTACTGTAGCTGGCATCCACCTGACGCGTGCGCTCGGCGTTGGAGCCGGTGCTCGCTGTGACGCCCGTGGTACTGGCCGACGCCTGCGCGCTGGCAGTGATAGCCACGGCACTGGCGCCGGCGGCGAATTCAAAGTTGCCCGAGGTAAAGTCGTCGTAGGCGCGTCGATCTTTCAAAAACACCACTTGGCTATAGGCCTGACCGCCCAGCTGCACACCAATGGAGAGCTGCGTCATGCGGGTCGTGCCCACCAGCTGACCCGCGCGATAAACCCGACCTGTGCCATGGGCCGCACCGACGCCAAGACCGCCCTTGGCGATGGTGGGAAACACGGCATAGGCATAGGCACTGGCAAAAAACTTTTGCGCCACGGGCGACTTTTTAAAGGTGGCCACCGTATCTGCAAATTCATCGGCCAAACCCGAGACGGGGCAAAGCATTAGCGTCAACAAACACAAGGATGCAAATCGCATGGAATACTCCCAACGTTAACCATTAATCCGGAGCCCGAGCCTAGAACAATTGCCCGATAAATGCTGTGAACTCGCGGGCAAGCCGGCAATCCTGAGCTAGGCTGTAAGCACTCTATGTTATATACGCGCCCATGAAGATTCGCACGCCCTTGACCCTTGGCATACTCGCTTCGCTGTTGATAGGCGTACTGGCTGGCACCTATACCAGTATCTTCAACCAGCAGCAGGCACAGCGTGAGCTGCAGCAGCTGACCCAACAGGCCGTCAATGAGCTCAACAAGCAAATAATTCAGGTTGATCTAAGGCTGCAGGGGCTGCAAGGTCTGGTGGTTGGCGCCGGACACAACTTCGATCACGCACTCCTGCGCAGCTATCTAACGCGCCACTCGCCGCTGCAAGACTTCCCCACACTGCGTGGCTTTTGCCTTATCCAACCGGTGGCCCCCGAAGACACTGCTGCCTTCGAAGCCAATGCGCAGCGGGATGACCCCAACTTCAAATTTAGGCAGTATGCCCCCTATGAAGGCACTCGTTACCTGCTGACCTTCCTTGAGCCGGCTGAGCGCCTCGGCAATGTGAACGGCTTAGATATGGCATCGGAACCCATGCGCCGGCGCACACTTGAACGAGCGCAGCGCTTGGGCATCGCCCAGCTGACGCCGCCCTTGCACCGCGCCGGCACAAACCTGCCCGCCAGTCCAGACTACCTCCTTGTCCTGCCGGTGTTACTGCCCCCAAATGACGAATTATTTGGTTGGGTCGCCGCGCCGGTGTTCATCAACGACCTATGGGCACAACTTCCAGGGACAGATTTAGTCAACTTTTACCTGCAAGACGGCGACACCTATTTCAGCAGTGCCTCTGCGCACACCCACGCATCGGGCCAGCCCATTGCGCCCGAGGCCAGCAGTAGCCAAGCTAAAAGCCTGTGGCAATCCGCCCCCCTCAAGGCCCGCCATAATGTCGCAATCCTTGGGCGCGCATGGCAACTTCAAGCCGCACCCAAGCCGGCGTTTTTTAGCCAACTCAATCAACGGTCATCGCTCTACGCGGGCTTGATGTCAGCGCTGCTTGGCGCCAGTCTTACGGTGCTATTGGCGTCACTCTATGCGCGTCGGCGCGAGCGCACCGAGCGCATACAAAATCAACAGGAACTCTTGGCGAAACTGATTGATGCCGCCCCGTGCGGCATGATGTTTATCGATCAGGACTACCGCTTTGTTGCCCTCAACCACCAACTCTGTTTGCTCACAGGATTTACCCGTGAAGCCCTAGAGGGGCAATCATTTAATGTGATCATGGGCAAGGACGACAGCGGCCAAAACCTGCTCGACCACAGCCGCCCCAACCCCAGCCTGGCCGCCAAGGGCGTCAATTTCGAAATGATGGCAAAGCGTGCAGACGGCAGCCAATTTCCCGCGGCGGTGGGCTTTTCAACCCTCGCACTGGCCGACCAACGCTATATCGTCGCCACCCTCGACGATATCAGCCACCGCAAAGCCATAGAGGAAAAAATACTCGCCAGCGAAGCCATGTTTCGCAGTCTTGCCAACGCCATGCCACAACACGTTTGGATCGCTGACCAAAAGCACGGGCTCACATTTGTGAGCTCGCGCATGGCTCGCTACTTCGGGCGCGAACTGGAATTACTGCAAATGGAACACTGGCCGGATATTGTTCATCCGGAAGATCTCCCTAGCGTGCAAATAGCTTGGCTCGAGAGCATAAAAAACGGCACCCACTTCGAAGCCGAATGTCGATTGCGACGCGCCGACGGCCAGTATTTCTGGCACATAACACGCGCTTCATCCATTGCCGACCCGAAGGGCAATGGCATGATTTGGTACGGCACCAACACCGACATCAGTGATCACAAACAGGTGCAACTGGAAAGCCAAGCCAACGCCCACAACACGCAGGCTATCATCGACAGTGTGGTGGACGCCCTGATCACCATCGATGGGCGCGGCACTATAACCAGCGTCAACGCCTCAGCCAAGGCGTTGTTCGGTTACAGCGAATCAGAAATGTTGGGTCAAAACGTCAACATCCTCATGCCCGAGCCACACCGCAGCGAACATGATAATTACCTGGCGCGCTACCAGGAAACGGGCAAGAAAAATGTTATCGGTACCGCCCGTCAACTCGAAGGCCGCCACAAAGACGGCAGCCTGTTTAAAATTGAATTGCGCGTGGCCGAAAACATTCACGCCGGGAAACGCTATTTTCTCGGCATGATTCGGGATATTACCGAACGCTTTCACAATGAAAAACTACTCGAATCTCAAGATCATATACTGCGACTAATCGCCCGCAACACAGAGATGCCAATTACGCTGGAAGCGCTCGCCAAAGACATCGAAGCGCTGGCACCCGACATTCGCGCATCCATTTTAGTGGCCGACAAAGCCGGCACGCGCCTGCTGCATGGCGCAGCACCATCACTGCCCGTGGAATATAACGCGGCGATTAATGGCATCGAAATTGGTCCAAAGGTGGGTTCTTGCGGCACCGCAGCTTTTTTCCGCAAGCAAATTATTGTAGAAGACATTGCCAACGATCCACTGTGGAAAGACTATAGAGATTTGGCGCTGGCCCACAACTTGCGCGCCTGTTGGTCCACACCCATTTTCGCCAAAAACGAATTGCTCGGCACCTTTGCCATGTACTTCGATACCGTGCGTCGACCCACCCGATTACATCAACGCATCATCAACATGGCCACCCACGTGGCGTCGCTGGTATTCAGCCACGATCGACGCGAAACGCAAATTCGTCAGCTGGCATTTTTTGATTCACTCACTAGCCTACCCAATCGTGCACTCGGCTTGGACCGATTGTCACGCGCTATCGCCGACGCCCATCGCCGCTCCGAACGACTGGCGGTTATTTTTATCGACCTCGACGGCTTTAAAAATATTAACGACAGCCTGGGCCACCACGTGGGCGACAAGTTACTTCAACAGGCCGGCCTGCGGCTCAACGATTGCGTGCGCGAAAACGATACCGTCGCGCGACTGGGCGGCGATGAATTCTTTGTCATCATCAACGGCACATCGGAAAAAATAGCCGAAGTGGTGACTGACAAAGTTTTGCAAGCCATGAGCGATCAATTTCAAATTGACAACCAAACACTGCACCTATCCTGCTCTATGGGCGTCGCGCTGTTTCCAGCCGACGGTCAAGATGCCAGCACCTTGCTGCGCAATGCCGATGCCGCCATGTACAAAGCCAAAGAGGCCGGTCGCAACACGGTTAAATACTATACCGAGGACATGAATCGGTCAGCCGTTGAACGCATTACGCTAGAACAAGAGATTCGATTAGGCATCGATAACAATGAATTCGAACTCTATTATCAGCCGCGCATCAACAACGCCACCAATACACTCATCGGCCTAGAAGCCTTAGTGCGCTGGCAGCATCCATCGCGCGGTTTCCTGCCGCCCAATGTTTTTATTCCGGTGGCGGAACAATCCGGGTTGATCGTGGCGCTGGGCGATTGGGTTTTGCAGCAAGCCTGTCGGCAATTGAGCGAATGGTTAGCGCAGGGCTGCAACCCCATTTCCGTTTCGGTCAACCTATCGCCCCGACAGTTTCACGACGCGGAGTTGATCGGTAAGGTTAAGCACGCGCTCAGTGCGGCTAACCTACCCCCCAGCCACTTGGAATTGGAAATCACCGAGAGCATGGTGATGGATGAAGGGCCCAACATCATCGCCATTTTGCACGAGCTAAAAAGCGTGGGGGTCAACTTGGCCATCGACGATTTTGGCACCGGCTATTCGAACCTCAGCCGCCTCAAGCACCTGCCCGTGGATGTGTTAAAAATCGACAAGTCTTTCGTGGATGGCATACCCGATGATGTTGATGACGTCGCCATTGCCACCACGATTATTGCCATGGCCCATCACCTGCGATTAAAGATTGTGGCTGAAGGGGTAGAAACTTTTGAACAGCGACGCTTTTTAAGCGACAAGTACTGCGATGAAATGCAAGGCTACTTGTTTGGAAAACCGGAATCCGTGGCGAAAACGGCCGAGTTATTAAAGCTGCCCAAGACTGCCACCGGCTCACCGAGCAAGATAAATACCCGCTAGCTAAACCCTTAGGTTTTCTTGCGCGCTAAATATTTTAGCGCGATTTGCTCACTGCGCGATGCCTTCAACCAGTGGCGCGACGCCTCCACATGGCGCGCCATTTTATCGGCTAGCAAGCCGCGCAACTGTTCCGCCAATAACGCATCCCGATCAAATAGCCGGTCAAAATTCAGTTCGAACAACTGCAAACAGGCGATGTCTTTAATGTAGTGTAAACCGCGTAAGCTGCGCAGCTTTGCCAGCGGTAAAACCTGCTGATTGTGAAGCTTATTGAGGTCCACCAAATCTTCCCAGCTAGCCTGAACAAATTGATTACTACTGGCGTCAAAGGTAGCCAGCTGCGGAAAGTCGGTGTCATCGCTGGGGTCGTAGAAAAGAAAATGGTCGCTGGGGATCAACCAGGATTCGGGCAATTGAAAATGTGTGCCACTCTGCGGATGAATGCGCGGCAATTGGCGCCCGCTATCGGTATCTTCTAGTTTGTATTCCACCACCAATCGGTTGCTGGAACCGGTATGGATAGCAAAGCCGCGCTCCATCACTAGGCAAAACAGCTCGAAATGTTCGTCCAAGGTTTTTTGAGTGAGGTGCGCTGGGCGGCGCGCTTGCGCCAGCAGCGCACTGACACTGGCAGTGAGATCATCCATGCAGGCCACCGTGGCAGCATCCACGAGAACGCACAGGTGTAAGTAAGAGGCTTCGCGCCCCGTATCGCAACAGTCCTTGGTCCCGCATTGCCTTGCCTTTGGGGTTAGTCATCCTGCGGCGCATCATAGCCGTGGCGGCCCAACAAGACAACGATCGTCAATTGGCTCGCGGCAACGAAAAAGTGATTTTGGAGCCACTAGAGCCCACCCGATCCAACCAAATTTCACCGCCCTGCATTTTTACAAAGTCGTAACACAAGCCTAAGCCAATGCCGTGGCCGTATTCGCCATAGGTGCCTAAGTGGCTCTCTACCGGCCCTTTGAAAAGCTGCTCTGCTAACACCGGAGAAATCCCGGGGCCGCGATCGAGCACGCTAATCTCGACCATGGTGCCCACCTCCGCCGCCTGCACTTCGATGGCGCTACCGGGCGGCGAAAATTTTATGGCGTTTGATATGAGGTTTCGGAGCACCACACTCGCCAGCGTGGCGTCTGCGCGCACCTCTAACGCATCCGAGAAATTTTTTCGAAGGGTTTGGTTTTTCACATCCAGGGAGTCTTGCAACAGCTTTTGATCGGCATCCACCATGTGGGATAGCAGTTGCCGGCGCATATTCAGATTGTAGGCGCCCATGCGCTGCAAGGACCACTGCAACAGCTCGTCCAGCAGTTGGTACACGGTCATCGAGGCATTCAAAATTGAATCGGCCATTTCCGTAATGCGCTCTGGCCGCATGACATCAGACTTGCCCGTTAAGCGGCGAGAAAATCCTAAAATACTGTTAAACGGGCCGCGCAAATCGTGGGCGATTACCGAGAAAACCTTTTCGCGATTCTCGTTCATTTTCTGCAAGCTGCGGTTTTTAATGCGCAACTCCAATTGCGACACCACTTGCTTCGCCAAAATTTTTAACGCGCGCGTTTGCTCACCAGTCAAGGATTTGGCGGTCTGGTCAATGACACACAGGGTGCCGAGGGGCAACCCATCGTGCGAGACCAGCGGCGCGCCGGCGTAAAAGCGGATATCGGGCGCGCCGGTCACCAGTGGATTATCCGCAAAGCGATCATCTTTGAGGGCATTATTGACGGTAAACACCTCATCTTGCAGGATCGCATGGGAGCAAAAGGCAATGGACTTGGGTGTTTCTGAGGCCGTCAGCCCCACCCGCGATTTAAACCACTGGCGCTCGTGATCCACCAAACTGATTAACGAAATGGGCGTGCCGCAGATGGTGCTTGCCAGCTCCGTCAATTCATCAAAAGTTTGCTCTGCCTCTGTATCCATAATTTGGAATTGATCCAGCAGGGCCAAGCGTTCACTTTCTCTGGGGTGTTCCGGTGCACTCTTCATGGGGCGGTGGTCCTTAACTGTCCGTACTTATTTAGCACCAGTATAGGCAATAGATAGGATATGCGCGGGCGGACAACCACTTACCTCAGGCTGCGCAGACTTTGGGTCATGGCTGCCATGCTCGGCGGGTGACGTAGGTGAGCATGATACTCACCAAAATACTGATGAGCATGATCAGTGCCATGGCGAGCGGCAATTTCATCGGCAACACCGTCGCCACGCTGCCCAGCAACCCACCCAGACTAAAGCGCACGGTGGTTTCAAAGGCAGTGGCGCTGCCAAAGTAGCGGTCTAAGACGTTGAGAAACATGGCCGAGCCTGAGGGGCCGATCGCTGCACCCGTGCCAATGGCCACCATGATGGTCGCCAACATCAACCACAGCGGCGGTTGCCACGCCAGCGCGGCGGCCACCAACACACTGACCGCCGCTAGCTGCACCCAAACCCCCGTGCGGAATATGCGGGCCGGGGCATGGCGCACCACCAACCATTTACCGAGCCGGTTGCCCAACAATATCGACACCGCAAAGGCACCAAAGGCGTAGGGGAATTCGGCGCCCGACAGACCATAGCTCTCCATGAGCAGCGGGCTAGATACGGTCACAAACACCAAGCCCAACAAGCCACTAAAGCTCAAGCTTAGCGCTTGCCAGCGCGCCAGATACATATCCGACTTGCGAAACTGCCACACATAGCGATATTGGGCCAAGCCGGCGGACAGGGATAGCTGACCGGTTTTGTGCAGGTTGGTTTCGGGCACCGCCATCGCCACCACCAACAGCATCACCACCGCCGCCCCAAACGACAATAAGAAAATACTCTGCCAACCGAGGGGCAGCATGGCCGAGCCCACGATAGGTGCGAGGATAGGCGTCAGCATCACCACGAAAACGATTTGGGCAATCTGAGCGGCCAGCTTCTCGGGCGGGGTCACATCTTTCACGATGGCGGAGGCAGCCACCATGATCAGCCCACCGCCAAAGCCCTGCAGTAATCGCCAACCATTGGCCCACCAGAGATTGCTCGACCACACCAGCAGCAGTGAACTCGCGGTAAACACCAGCAAGCCAATCAACGCCACCGGCCGGCGCCCCTTTTGGTCGGAGATGGCGCCGCCAAGCAGCTGCCCCGCCGCCAGCCCCAGCAAAAAATTACTCACCGTCCAACTCACGGCGGCGGTGGTGACACCCAAGTGTTCGGCAAGCAAGGGCATGGCCGGCAAATAGCTGTCCATCGCCAGTGGCGACAAGGCCACCATAGCGGCGATCACAATCATAAAACGGGTGGAACTCAACGCGCTTACTCCTAAATAGCGTGCCCCAACAATAGCTGGCTGGCCGCTGATAATTGGGCACGGCCAGCCCCAAGCGATAACTAGACCTTGATGTTAGACAAAGAGAAGAACATAATTACGAAAGATAATGGTTCTCATCTTTGTTACCGTGCCACGGCACTGACGAGATGACAATATCACCCAGCCAGTACAGGACGGATTTGTGACATTAGATCAGCTCAATCTTCGCCAATCAGCCCGCGTTGTCGCCGTCAACAGCGACAGCAACGTGCTGCGTAGCCACTGTGCTCAGCTGGGTATCGCCCCCGGCGCCCCCATCGAGGTGCTGCATCGCGCTGTGGGCCGCGGCCCTATGCAAGCCAAGATACAGGGTGCCCTGTATGCAATTCGCCAGGAAGACGCAGCGGCCATTGAAGTCACCGTTTAACCCTTGAAGGCCTCTCTGTGAAACAAATTGCCCTGGTGGGCAGCCCCAATTGTGGCAAAACCACCCTATTTAACGTACTCACAAAATCCAATCAGCGCACGGGCAACTGGGCCGGCGTTACGGTGGAGCAAAAAATTGGCGAATTCAAGCTCGACGGCCAAGCTGTAGAGCTGATCGACCTGCCCGGTGTGCACATGCTCACCGATTGCCCGCTGTCCATCGACGCCAAAATCACCAATGACTACCTGAAGTCCTCCGAACCGGATGCCATTTTATTGGTGCTAGACGCCACCCAACTGCGTCGACAGGCGGAGCTGATTCCCCAAATTATGGCCACTGGCCAGCCCGTGGTCATCGCCCTGAACATGATGGACGCCCTGGCTGACCACGGCTTAGAGCTCAACACCACCGAGCTCAAAGCGTTGCTGGGCGACCGCTTGATTGAAATTTCGGCGGCCAAGGGCACCGGCATTGCGGCCCTCAATAAAGCCCTTGGCAACGCGCTGGCGAGCCAGCCGCTGCCACAAGATGATGCCGGCGCGGTGGATTGCAGCTGCAACCCCCTGCCCCACGAACCGCTATCTCACAGTGGCTTATTGGCGGCCATCGACCGCGCCACCACCTTTACCGGCGAACCCACACTGACCGAACGGATTGACCGCTGGTTGCTGCACCCGGCACTGGCCATCCCCAGCTTTTTGTTGGTGATGTACCTGCTGTTTATGATTTCGGTGCAATTTGGCGCCATTTTCATCGACTTTTTTGACATTTGGCTCGGTAGCTGGGTTGTGGAGGGTCTGCGCTGGGTGCTCTCCTCCCTGCAGGCCCCAGCTTGGCTTATCGCCTTTGTGGCCGACGGCATTGGCGCGGGCGTTCAACTCATCGCCACCTTCATCCCCGTCATTGGCGCACTCTATCTATGTATGAGTTGGCTAGAAGATTCGGGCTATCTGGCCCGCGCCGCCTTTGTTATCGACGGCGTTATGAGTCGCATCGGGCTGCCAGGGCAAGCGTTCATCCCACTCATTGTGGGCTTTGGCTGCAATGTGCCCTCTGTCATGGCGGCGCGTTCGCTCAACTCCATCTCCGCGCGCCTGACCACCATTTTTATCGCACCGTTTATGTCCTGCAGCGCGCGTCTGTCGGTGTATGTGTTTGTGGGCAGTGCGTTTTTCCCCGAGCACGCCGGCCTTGCCATCTTCAGCCTCTACCTGCTCGGCATTATCGTGGCGGTGGGCTCTGCCTGGTTGTTGCGCAAAACCCTGTTTGGTCGATTTCACGAGCCCTCGATTCTAGAGATGCCCTCCTACCGACGCCCCGTTTGGCGCAACGTGTTCACCCAAGCGGGCCACCGGCTACACAGCTTCATGATGCGCGCTGGCAAGCGCATTATGCTGGTTGTCATCGTGCTCTCGTGCTTGGGCGCGGTAAAAACTGACGGCAGCTGGGGCGCACCTGGCAGCCCCGATTCGGCACTCGCCTGGATCGGCAAGAAATTGACCCCCGTGCTGACACCCATCGGCATTGGTGAAGACAACTGGCAAGCCACGCTCGGCTTATTTTCAGGCCTCTTTGCCAAAGAAGTGATGGTCGGCACCATTCAAACCCTGTACACCAATGAAGACGAAAGCGGCGACCTGACCAGCACCGAAATGCCCGACTTTATGGGCGATTTGGGCCTCGCCTTTGGCAGCGTCGCGGACAATGGCAAGGCCCTGTTTGGCATAGAGCCAGAGGCCGAACCCGACGCGGAACTGAATCTCATCGCCAACAGCCCCATCGCCAACCTGTTCCCATCGGCGTGGGCGGCCTTTTGCTTCTTGGCCTTCGTGCTGCTGTATGCGCCCTGCGTTGCCACCTTGGGCGCCATGCAGCGGGAAGCGGGCTCGGGCTGGCTACGCTTCTCTTTGGCCTGGAGTCTGATGCTGTCTTACTGGATCGCCTCCAACCTGTGGCAGCTCAGCCACCTGTTCGAACAACCCCTCTTCGCCAGCCTATGGTTTGTGCTGTCCAGCGCTGTGCTAGCCCTGTTTTACAGCCTGATTGTCAAACGCGTACGCGACAAACACCTCGGCGAAATTCAAGTGGTCAACCTCACTTAAGTAGAAACTACTGCCGCGCAGACTTTGCGCGGCGCAACGTTTAACGTGAAATAACCAGCCCCAACCCAAGCGCCCATTGCCCGGCGCTTGGGCGCAATTGCCGGCCTTGCCAGTAGCGATCTCTACTACACTAGAGTGCACACACTCGGTGAGTTCTAGCTCATGATGATCGAGACCATGCGTCGCCAATGGCCTCTTTTAGTTCCCGCCTCTTGCGCTGCCCTGTTGGGGTTGCTGGTGATGCTCGGCTGGCACACCCATAACAGCACCATTGTACAAATCTCGCCCAATTGGGTGCCCATGCAATACAACACCGCACTGTGCCTCTTATTCGCTGCGGGATTGCTATTGCGACAAACAACTAGCGCATTGCCAAACTCGCTCCTCAGTGCGGCCCTGTTTCTACTGCCCTGCGCCACACTGCTGCAGTACCTGCTGCAAACAGATTTTGGTATCGATCAATTGTTCGCTCGCCACGACATTCTCGTGGGCACCTCCCACCCTGGTCGCATGGCACCCAATACTGCCCTGTCATTTATGTTGATCGCCTTCGCCGCCAGTCCTTTGCAATGGCGCTGGCCCGCCTTGGCCACGGCAAGCGCCGCGCTCGCGCTAGGACTCGGACTTTTGGCAATCGTGGGCTACATCACACAACTCACACCTGCCTACGGCTGGGGGCGCTTCACCGCCATGGCTGTTCACACAGCACTGGCCGTCAGCGTCATAAGCGGGGGGCTGCTGTTACACCGCTATCGAGAGAGTCAAACGCTGCCGTCGGGCCCACTGCACTGGCAAATTGCCTGCGGCTTGCCGCTGATCGCCGTGGTATTTTTAGCCATTCAATTGGTACCCATACGCAATGGCGAAATCTGGTTAGCGCAACAATCCGCGCAAGATGTGCAACGCCTCAAGCAACGCATAGCACTCTTTTTGGAATCACACGAACTGCTGCCCCAAGGCGCACACCAAGATCCGGACGCCGCGCTGCGCACACTGCAACTACTTCGCACAAACGACGGGCAGGATGTGTTGAGCAACAGCCAACGCCGGTCGTTAAGCGTGTCACGCCTTGCGCCCATGATTGAGGCGCTCTGTGAAGATCAAGGCTATCGCTGTGCACTCCTGAACCCTGCAGGCACAATGCTCGCCGACACGCGCCACGCGACCGACGGCGCGCACACAAAAACTGCACGACTGCCGCTCGCAAACGGGGAACTGCAACTGCGCATGCCCCACGTGTCGCTCACCGGCAATCCACTCTATAACGGTACGCGAACGTTTGTGCTAGCACTGAGCCTACTGGTGCTGGCTGGGATGTTTTTTTTGTTTCGCAGTATCTATCGCCGGACGCAGGCAGAAGCGAAAGCTGCACACCTCTATGTCAGCTTTAAGCAGGCCATCGACACCTTTTCCGAAGGTTTCGCCATCATTGACCACACGGGCAAAATCAAAGACAAAAACAAGCGCCTACACGATCCCGATGCTGGCCTCCTTGCCGATTTATTAGCCGCGCACACGGCGATAGATGCACTAGATTACATCAACGCGCCAAGTGAAGCAGAGTTCACCGCAAGGACCACCGACCGGAAGGACTCTCCCATTGCGGTCCACATTGCCCCTATTCCCAACACCCGCGAGTTTGTGGTTCTCATCGCCGATCTTTACGAATCCGTGGGCCAGCTGAAAGCGATCGAACACCAGCAGGCGTTAATCAACAGTGCCTTTGATGCCAGCACCAACGGCATTTTCGTGCTCGATGGCCAGCTCCGGGTTTTGCAAGCCAACCAAACCGCTTACGACTGGCTGCAAATGACGCAAGAGACCATTCATGGCAAAAAATTCGACCAATTGATCAGCGGCCAAAACGCCCGGAATTTCATCAATGAAATAACCACAATAACGAACCAGCGTGGCATCACCAACGATTATGACATTGTACTGACTCGCTCTGCGCGGCCGTCCTGGATGCAAGCCCGCGCCGCGTCCCGCTTTTCCTCAGAAAGTAAATCGATACTCATTACTGTAAGTTGCACTTGTATCGACTCACAAAAAGCACTGGTTGAACAATTGAACAAAACCATCACCCAACTGGCGAAAAGCAATGAAGAACTAGACCAATTTGCTTTTGTGGCTAGCCATGACCTCAAATCGCCACTCGTGGGCATTAAAAATATTAGCGATTGGCTGGAAGAAGATTTCAGCGCGCTGCTGCCCGAGGAAGGTCGCAATCAAATTGCGCTCATTCGCGCGCGCTGTAAGCGCATGATGGTGCTGCTAGACGACCTATTGCACTACTCTAGAGCGGGCCGACTCAACAAAGACGTAGAAGACATTGCGCTGCATGAACTCGCTGGCGATATCGTAAGCATGTACGACATCCAGCAAACATTTACCCTGCACTGCCCCGACATCACCGTGTTTGCACCGCGCGTGCCGATAGAAACGCTATTGCGAAATTTAGTCAACAACAGCATCAAGCACCACACACATAAGAAGGGAAATATCTATATCGAAGCAACGCAAGACGATGCTGGCCTTGTACTATACTTTGGCGACGATGGCTGCGGGATCCCCGAAACTTATTTTGACAAAGTGCTGCGCCCGTTTACGACCTTAACCCCCAAAGATAAAACCGAGGGCAGTGGCATGGGGCTTGCAATCATCGCTAAAGTGGTCGATAGCCTAGACGGCACAGTAACACTTGGAAAAGCCGAGCAGGGCGGTTTACTGGTGACAATCTGGCTTCCCACTAAAAAAGGAGAATAAGATGAGTAATACTGATATCACACTTTTGCTCATTGAAGACGACGATGTTGATGCTATGACCATTGAGCGCAGCTTTAGAAAGCAGCGCATCGGCAACAAGATTGTGCGCGCAGATGACGGTGAGGCAGCGCTGGAACTAATTGCCAACAACCTAGTACCCAAACCCTTCATTATTTTGCTGGACCTCAACCTACCCAAAATATCCGGCCATGAGTTTTTAGACACCTTGCGAAAAGACCCTGCAAATAAAGACGCTGTAGTGTTTGTCCTGACCACTTCATCCGATGAGCAAGACATGCTAAAAGCTTACGAAAAATTCATCGCTGGCTACTTTGTCAAAAGCGAAAGCGGCGAACAATTCATGAAACTGATTGGCATGCTCGACGGGTTTTGGCGCATTGTCAAAATGCCAGAGCCAGGTGAATAACCATGCGCATACTGCTAATTGACGACGACATCGTCGACCGCATGAGCATCACACGCTCGCTAAAGGCGACTCAGGAAAACTATTATATCGACGCAGCAGAAAGCGCCAGCTCAGCACGTGAAAAAATTTCGGCTCAAGACTACGATGTCATTTTGCTCGACTATCTACTGCCAGGCATCAACGGCGTTGAGTTCATTCTAGAAATCAAACAATTAATTGAGAATAAAAACACCGCCATCGTCATGATATCCAACATGGACGATGAAAATCTGGCCATAGAATGCCTACGCGCAGGCGCACAGGACTTCATATTAAAGTCCGGCATCAATCCCATCATGTTGAAAATGGCTATCGCCAAGTCGGTCATGCGAAACGAGTTGGAATCGGCACTCAAAACCAGCTTCAATCAAGTGAAAGAGCTGGCCGAGCGAGACAACCTAACGGGATTGGCAAACCGGTTCATATTTGAAGAAAGTGTCGCGCTTGCGTTAAAGCAACGTAAACGGCCTTGCCCTATTACACTATTTTTCATAGACGTTGATAACTTTAAAAAAATTAATGACACTTGGGGCCATACCTACGGCGATCAATTATTGCAACGAATCGCCACCCGCATCGCCAGCTGCCTAAGGGGCGGAGAATTATTGGCGCGCATTGGTGGCGATGAATTCGCCGTCCTGATAGACAACGTTAAATCCCCTGCCGAAGCCAATCAGGCAGCCCTGCGAATTTTGCAAGTCATGCAAAGTCCATTTAGCTTTGACGGCTTCAATTTTTACGCATCGCTTAGCATTGGCATCACCATTCAAAGCCGCGACTCTGTGGATCAGGATCAGCTGATGTCTCAGGCAGACATAGCCATGCACAAAGCAAAGGGACTCGGCAAGGCACAGATTTGCTACTTCCAGGAATCCATGCAGCAGGAATTTATCGCGCGCGTACACATAGAGGAAGGCTTGCGACATGCACTGGAAAAACAAGAGTTTGTGATGTTTTACCAACCCATCGTAGACCCCGTGAACAACGCAGTTAACGGCTATGAAGCCCTGATCCGCTGGACGCACAACAACGCAGTTGTTTCACCTGACAAATTTATTCCAGTCGCGCAAGAATCGCACTTAATCATGGACATTGGGCGCTGGGTGATTCAGGACGTGTTTGCCAATCACCCGCCGTTTCGCAACGACAACTGTTATCTGTCGATCAATCTTTCACCCTTGCAGCTTAAAGATCCTGAGCTACTGCACTTCATCGATGAGCAGGCCGCGCACTACCACATCAAACCAAACCAAATTGAATTCGAAATAACAGAAACCGCCATCCTCGACACGTCTGAATCCATTCATACATTGCTAGCAGAGTTTGTTGCCCACGGTTACCACTTGGCACTCGATGACTTTGGCACCGGCTTCTCATCGCTATCCCATCTGCGCGACCTGCCCATTAGCACGGTTAAGATCGACCGCTCCCTGCTCCTGACTGAGCCGCAAGACAAGCGGGAAAAAATGCTCAGGGGATTGAGCGAACTCATTTTTGCCCTGGATTTAGACGTAGTGATGGAAGGCATAGAAACCGAGGCTCAAGCGCAGCTGTGCACTGCACTCAATATTCATCGCGCTCAAGGTTACTTCTATTGCAAACCTCAACCACTTTCGATCTTTGTGTCGGTGCAATCCCGCTAATTTAGCGTCGCGCGGCTTACGAATTTAGCGGCAACGAAAAGTGTAGAAACGCGCAATCCCGCTGCCAACCCATCGCACGGTAGAGCGCTTGGGCGTCTCGATTATCCACGCCGGTGGCCAGCTCTAAGCGATCCGCGCCCTGTTGCCCTGCCCAGTCAGTTGCTGCCGCCATCAACCGCGCCGCCAACCCCCGGCGTCGGTAGCTTTCGGTCACATAGAGATCATACAAGGTGTAGTAGCGCTCCAATGCAAGACTGCACCATGCAGGATACAACTGGGTAAAGCCAACCAACTGCTCACCCACCTGAACCACAAATATCTGCGAATCCTCGGCGCTCAATCGCGCCGACAAATACGCTTTTAGCTGCGCGGCATCTGACGTCAATTGATAAAAGGTGCGATAGGCTGCAAACAGCGGCACCAGCTCAGGTACATCCGCTAATATCGCTGATCTGACGATGAAATCTTTAGATATAACCATAAGGTATTAGAACTCTACTGCAGCCTTAAAATGCTCCCCTATACTGCAAGGTACGGGTACCTTTTTTAGCAGTTTGGGAACCATTGCAATGAGAATGATTATTTTTAAAAGCCTGAGCTTAACACTCCTGCTCACAGTAAGCTTGGTCTCGCCACTGGCAAAGTCGCAGACACTGAGTGACTTGCAATATATAACCGAAAACTATCCCCCATTTAATTACGAAGAACAAGGCGTACTCAAGGGCGAGGCTGTTGAGCTGCTCATTGCTGCTACCGCATTGGCAGGTAGCCCCGTGAATGCACGTGACATTTCACTGCAGCCGTGGGCGAGAGCGTTTCACAATGCGCTTGAAGGTCCCAATCGCGTGTTATTTTCCACCACACGCACGCCAGAGCGCGAGGCGTTATTCAAGTGGGCCGGCCCCATTGGCAACAATCATATTGTGTTGATTGGCAAAAAGTCGCGCAATATCAAGCTGGACTCGCTACAGGATTTAGACCACTTTCGCGTGGGCGCAGTGCGCGACGATGTGGGCGAATTGTTTTTGCGCGACTTGCGATTGGAAAAAACCATAATCACACTTGGCGTGCAGCCAGAAAGCATAGCGAAGATGTTGCAAAGTGGCCGCGTAGATCTTTGGGCCTACGGCGAGTCGAGCGCGCTAAAGCTGCTCAAGCAAATCGGCGCCAAAGTATCCGACTACGAGGTGGTCTACGTATTACAGTCCATGGAGCTCTACTATGCATTCAGCGCCGATGTGGACGATGCGCTGGTTAAGCAGCTGCAAGATTCCATCGACACCATTAGAGGTCTCCATCCAACATCGGAATTCAAACCCCAGAAAAGTCAGCTTTATCTACAGCCAGACTCTCCGTAACGCTTTAATACGCACTTCATATATGTTTATGCGACTTAAAGCTCCACATAGCGGCGCAACTCACATTTTAAAATTCTCACTTCTCCTTTTCACGTTAATCGCCAGTTCGATCTTTGGCAGCTCGGCAGCGGAAGCAGGGGGAACCGCTCCGCCCGTCGCGCAGCTCAATCAACTGGTTTTTATATCGGAGGACTACCCGCCCTACAACCACCTAGAAGATGGCACAGCAAGCGGTTGGGCCGTAGAGCTATTGGTGGCCGCCAGCGTCAGCATGAACAGCCCCGTCAATAAAACGGATATTCAATTTAAACCCTGGGCCCGGGGCATGCATGAAACACTCAATGGCAACCGACGTGTTTTGTTCTCTACCAGCCGTACGCCAGAGCGCGAGTCGCTGTTCAAATGGGCGGGCCCCATCGTGGAGGAGCATGTGGCTTTAGTGGCGAAAAAAAGTCGCCATTTACAAGTTACCTCGGTGGAACAGTTACGGCCATTGCGATTTGGCGTAGTGCGCGATGATGTGACTAACGAATTTTTGGCGCCATTAAAGCTAAATTCCAGTCAGTTGGCGCTCGGCAATAACGTGACGAGTATTGCACGCATGCTACAAGCCAACCGCATTGACGTTTGGCCCGTAGCGCCGGCGACCGCATGGGCCATATTGGAAAAAATAGACCTCAAACCAGGCGACTATGAGGTAGTGGCTTACCTAAAAGCATCGACGCTTTACTATGCGTTCAGTGCTGATGTGGACGACGCTTTAGTGGCAGAATTTCAAGACACATTGGATCAACTTAGGCGAACTAACCCTAAGCTATTTCCTAAATCAGATCTCGATCTCATTCCGCTTTCACTGCCACCGATCCAGTAAGCGGCAAATGCGATCATTCAATCGCACCACGCCATAAAACAAAGCGCCGCGAACATCAGAAAATTACTGACGCTTGTGTAAATCCAGCCGTGCTAACTGACGATTGTGCCAAGACGCCAAGAACACCAGCGCACATATTGCGCCAATTAGCGCATACATCATGTCCGACTGGGTATCCCACGCGTAGCCCTGCGTCCCTAAAAACGCCTCTGCATTTTCGCCGGTTGCGGCAGCAACCCACCATTCAATCAGCTCATAAAATGCGCTAAAGGCAAGACAAATGCTAACGACAAAAAGATTGAGCCAAGCGCCGATTTTTACCGCTTGTTTGCGAATCAAAATTTCACGCGCGAGGATGGCCGGTATAAAGCCTTGGGCAAAGTGACCCACTTTGTCATAGTTATTGCGCTCGAATCCAAACCATTCTTTCATACTGTCAAAGAGTGGGACTTCCGCGTAGGTGTAGTGCCCCCCCACCATCAGGATCACGCAATGCACCAGAATCAATACGGACAGCATCGGTGTCAGCGGAAAACGATTGCGCGTGGTCACAATCAACACCAACCCAATCAACGCGGGCAGCACCTCTAAAAACCACGTGAAGGTATCCTTCGGTTCAATGGCTGACCAAATAAAAACGGCGCCAAAAATAGCCAGCCAAATAGCATGTACTGTTCGCATTCGTCTTTCCTCTATTAATTATTAGTTCCGACAACCCAGCGCTATCCAACTAGGCGTCGGGCAGGCATTGGCTCATTGCATCGGCAAGCGCTGCATTGCCACGCACTCGCACAGCGTCAATTACAGCTTCTCGATCAGTGCGGGATCGATTTTGACTTAATTTCTGTTTGAATTCGACGCCGGTGATCTCTATGCGGAAAGCGCGAATGCCGCGCAACATCGACACCGGATAGTCCGGCAGCCATGGGCTAGCCTCGGCCGCCTCATAAAAGGCGGTCAACTGGGACAGAATTGACTGGGCCACCTCGGCGTCATCTTCCCACCGCAGGTGCCCTTGCACGTGTGCCGCCTCGTAATTCCACGTGGGCACGCCCGACTGTTCGTACCAACTGGGCGACACATAACCATGCGGTCCCGCAAACACGCACATTACCGGCTGGCCATCGGGCCATTGCGCCTGCGGATTGGCGCGCGCCACATGGCCAATCAAACAACCACCCTCGGTATGTGGCAATTCGGCACTTGGCAATAGAGGTAGATGGGTACAACTTAGCACGCCATCAACTGCACCAATTAACTGACCAAAGCTGTTGGCGGCTATGAAAGCGTAGGCATCACCTTGCCCGATAAAATGCTTGGGTATAAACATCAATGGTCCTCCCTGAAAAAGCGAACTATACCAGCGACAACAACATAAGGTAGATACCAAGCGTAGTCTGGCGTCACTCGGGCACATGGTAGACCGCAAATCAAGTACACTGGTACCTCCCAAGCCACCTGGGACTTAAACACGGCGCAAGGAAACGGCATCCATGAAAAAAATTGGCCTTATTGGCGGCATGAGCTGGGAATCAACCGAGCGCTATTACCGGGCTTTGAACACGGCGGTGAAAGCGCAATTAGGACAGCACCATTCGGCGCGAATTCTGCTGGACAGCTTGGATTTCCAACCGATAAAAGACTGGCAGTTCAACGGCAATTGGCAAGCATGTGCTGAGACATTGGCAGCGAGTGCTAAAAATTTGCAACGCGGTGGCGCCGACATGGTATTGATCTGCACGAACACCATGCACAAGGTCGCAGCGGAAGTCGCTGCGGCGGTCGACATTCCTCTCGTTCACCTCGCCGATGCCACCGCGCGCGCACTGGTCAACGATGGTCATAGGACTGTGGGCTTTCTGGGTACTCAATTTTCAATGGAAGACGATTTTTACGTGGGGCGATTGCGCGAGCAATTCAATTTAAAGGTGCTGCTGCCCAATGCACAGGACCGGGCCTTGGTGCATCGCGTCATCTATGACGAATTGTGCCTTGGCACCATTGAGGATGCATCGCGGCAGGCTTTTGTGCGCATCATGGGCAACCTTCACGATCAAGGCGCCACCGCAATCGTCGAAGGCTGTACCGAAATCGCCATGCTCGTGGAGCCCCGGCATGTTCACATACCCCTGTATGACACCACCGACATTCACGTACGCGAAGCCGTGCGCTTAGCAATAGACCACTAGCTGCTGTATGAAAAACACCGCCCACCTTTCGCCCTGCAGGACCTACCGCTACGCCCTTTGGCGCACGTGGGACGACAACCTGCCACCGGTGATGTTCATCGGCTTAAACCCCTCCACGGCGGACGAGCAGCAGGACGACCCCACGCTCAGACGCTGCATAAATTTTGCCAAAAGCTGGGGCTATGGTGGGGTCATCATGGCCAATTTATTCGCATTCCGCGCCACCGACCCCGCCCACATGAAACAAGCCGAAGACCCGGTTGGCCCCCAAAATAATCGCTGGCTGCGTAAACTGGCCCAGCAATCGGCGCTGGTGGTGGCGGCTTGGGGCAACGACGGCGATTATCGCCAGCGCGCGACGCAGGTGTGCCAACGCATCGCCAACCTCCATTGCCTAAAAATTAACGGCTCCGGCGCGCCCGGGCACCCGCTGTATCAAAGGGCCAACTGCCAGCCACTGCCCTACGCGCCCAAGCAGCGCTAGCGCGCAACCGCACTACAGCGCCACGGCCAGCCTGTGATAGAGTGCGCCAGTCCCACAACTGAGAACGGTTCGCCCCATGGCACAGCTTTACTTCTACTATTCCACGATGAACGCCGGTAAATCCACCACCCTGCTGCAGTCCGCCTATAACTACCGCGAGCGCGGCATGGAAGTGAGCTTGTACACCGCAGCCATCGACGATCGCTTTGGCGTTGGCAAAATCAGCTCCCGCATCGGGCTCGACACCGATGCCAATTTGTTTGATAGCAACACCGATTTTTGGCTGGAGATTAACGAACAACTGCGAAAGAAAACCATCAGTTGCATTTTGATGGATGAAGTGCAATTCCTAAACAAAGCCCAAGTGCGTCAATTGGCAAAAATTGCCGACGAGCTGAACATTCCCGTACTCTGCTATGGCTTGCGTTCAGACTTTTTGGGCAACCCCTTCGAAGGCAGCATGTACCTGCTAACCTGGGCCGACAAGTTGTCTGAAATCAAAACCGTGTGCCACTGCGGGCGCAAGGCGACCATGGTGTTGCGGGTAGATGGCGAAGGCCGCCCCGTTAAAGAGGGCGAGCAAATCGAAATCGGCGATAGCTCGCGCTATGTGTCCGTGTGTCGCAAGCACTACTATTCCGAAATTACTGAATAGCCATAGCGGCGTTTGTCGTGCGGGCCAAGCCCCTGCTCGATGAGCGCCACACTGGCCGCCAACCGCATTGTTGTGTAGCTTTGCGCAACTGCACTAACTGCTGGTTCTACTGAGGGTATTTTGCTGCGTATTTTTCGGCGCCAGCTGTTTCAGCCATTGCGACGCCCCACTGCCCTCGCTTCAGCAACCCACCTCGGTTAGCCCTGGGCCCGCTGTATTTCATAGGCGCAGATATTGACTGCCGATGCTAAATTTAACGATTCGATGGCGCCTTGGCCGGCGATGGTAAACGCGCTTGCGCCCATTGCCGACAGTGCTTCGCGCGGCACACCCTGTGCCTCATTGCCAAATACAAAACAATCTTGCGCCACAAAGTTGTCAGCAACCACACTTTCGCCGTGCAAATCCAAGCAACCAATGCGAGCAAAGCGATCGGGCAAGGCGGCCAAGGGCACATCCAACTCCAAAGGCACATGAAAAATCGCGCCCATACTGGCGCGCACGACTTTTGGGTTGTACGGATCTACGCTGCCGGGGCTCAGCAAACATCGAAAGCCGCCAAACCACGCCAGCGTGCGCAAAATTGTGCCCAGGTTACCGGGGTCTTGCACCTGCCACAAATAGATGGCCTTGCCCGCGGGCTGAATTGTTGTGGGCGCTTCCGGCAGTGGCACCAAGGCAACTATGCCCTGTGGCGATTTAGTGTCAGAGAGCTGCGACATTTGTCGATCATTGAGCAATACTTTTTCGAATGGCGACGCAAAATTTGCGTAGCGTTCGCTCACGTAAAGGGTCACGGACCCACTCGCCAACGTCCCGCGCGTTAATGCGCGCTGCAACTCTAAAACTAAATGTTCACCCTCAACCAAAAAGTGACCGAACTGTTGCCGGTATTTTTTTTGGTGCAGTTTTTTTAAATCATCAAATTTCATCGCACACTCACGTGATCAGCCAAGATAGACAAGGCAACGGCCTCTGCCACTTTGATGCCATCCACACCGGCCGACAGAATACCGCCGGCATAGCCCGCGCCTTCACCCGCGGGGTAGAGGCCACGGGTGTTTAGGCTCTGCAACGAATCGCGATCGCGGGTGATGCGCACCGGCGATGAGGTGCGCGTTTCCACACCGGTCAACACGGCATCGTCGCGATCAAAACCGCGAATCTGTTTGCCAAAGGCGGGCAGCGCCTCGCGAATGGCCTCAATGGCATAGCCAGGTAAGCTGGGTGCCAAATCGCCAAGGTTCACCCCCGGCTTATAGGACGGTTCGACCTCGCCCCACGCCGTGGAAGGCCGCCCCACAATAAAGTCGCCCACCAGTTGCCCCGGTGCGCAATAATCGCGGCCACCGAGCACAAACGCCTGACTTTCCAATTGTTCTTGCAGCGCCACACCGGCCAACGGGCCACCCGGGAAATCTTGCTCCGGATTAATACCCACCACAATGCCGGCGTTGGCGTTGCGCTCATTGCGCGAATATTGGCTCATGCCATTGGTCACCACGCGCTCAGGTTCGGAGGTTGCCGCCACTACTGTGCCACCCGGGCACATGCAAAAGCTGTACACCGCGCGACCATTGTTCGCGTGATACACCAGTTTGTAATCGGCCGCGCCCAGCTCGGGATGTCCGGCATATTTTCCCAGCCGCGCCCTGTCGATCAACGACTGCGGATGCTCGACGCGAAAGCCTATGGCGAAGGGTTTGGCTTCAACAAATACGCCCCGCTCATGCAACATGCGAAAAGTGTCGCGCGCACTGTGACCCAGGGCGAGCACCACATGACGACTTTGAATTTCGGTGCCATCGGCCAAGGCAACGCCCTGCACCTGCCCCTGATCAACGAGCAGGTTGGTCACCTTAGATTGAAAGCGCACCTCACCCCCCAGGGCTTTAATTTCTTCGCGCATGGCAGCCACCACGCCAGTCAGGCGAAAGGTGCCGATGTGGGGTTTGCTCACGTACAAAATTTCATCGGGCGCACCGGCGCGCACAAATTCGTGCATCACTTTGCGGCCGTAGAATTTTGGGTCTTTGATTTGGCTGTAGAGTTTGCCATCGGAAAACAAGCCCGCGCCGCCCTCGCCAAATTGCACGTTGGATTCGGGAGTCAGCGTGTGCTTGCGCCACAGCGCCCAGGTATCCTTAGTGCGCGCGCGCACCTCTTTACCTCGCTCTAACACAATGGGCTTGAACCCCATCTGTGCGAGCGTCAGCGCGGCAAATAGACCACAGGGGCCGAAGCCGATAATTACCGGCCGATCCGTTAACTCAGTGGGCGCGCTAGCGACCGGATAGTAATGGGTATCGGGGGCGGGCTTTACATGGGGATCGGCATTAAAGCGGCTCAGCACTGACGCCTCGTCGCGCACCTCCACATCCACGATATATACAAATTTAATTTCGCTGTTTTTTTTGCGCGCATCGTAGCTGCGCTTGAACACTGTCATCGACAGCAGCGCATCATCGGCGATAGCAAGCCGACCCACGACTTCGTGGCGCAACGCCTCGGGCGGATGATCAAGGGGCAATGACAGTTCGGTAATGCGGATCATGGTCAGTCCTGGCCGGTGTCTCCGGCAAAGGTTGAAAGGCTATAGTGTAGACAAGGCGGCAATTGTACCGCTGTGGCCGGCCAATAGCAGCCCGCCACTGTTGCTTTTGCGGCCACATCAGCGGACGCGTACAATGGCGCCCTAAAGTTTGAGGGCTGCAAGCCCAGCGCGATGGAAACCCTATGGCTCGATCAAAAAGTAGCAACCGCTGGCTCGAAGAGCACGTTAACGACCCCTATGTGAAAAAGGCGCAGGTAGACGGCTATCGCTCCCGCGCCAGCTATAAGCTGTTAGAGATCAACGACAAAGACAAGCTAATCCGACCAGGTATGCTGGTGCTCGACCTCGGCTCGGCACCTGGCGGCTGGTCACAGGTCGCGGGCCATTTAGTGGGTTTGAAAGGCCGTGTGATCGCCTCTGACATTCTGCCCATGGACCCCTTGGATCAAGTGGAATTTATTCAGGGTGACTTTACAGAAGAATCCGTATTTGACGAAATTATGGCCGCATTGGGTGGCGCTCAAGCGGATCTGGTGATATCCGACATGGCGCCCAACATCAGTGGCGTCGATGCCGCGGATCAAGCTGCCTCCATGTATTTGGTGGAGCTGGCGCTGGACATGGCCCAACAAACCCTCAAACCCAAAGGCAATTTTTTAGCCAAGGTTTTTCACGGCGAGGGCTATGACCAATACATCAAAGATGTGCGCGCGGTGTTCGAAAAAGTTGTCATTCGTAAACCCGACGCCTCTCGACCCCGATCGCGCGAAGTATATGTGGTTGGCAAAGGGTTAAAAGCCCAACGCTGAGGCGGCTTGGCCCGTACGCAATGACGCGTGAATTGAAATGCAGTACTTAATCGCGCGCTGGTTATCGCCAAAACGTATTATCCACTGAGCGAGCGCTATCTCACGAAGCCCACTGGCGCGCTAAACTGGTAAAAGCTCCGCAGTTCAATAGGCTCAGTCATGCCACAGATTACGCCATACCTTATGTTCAACGGTCGCGCCAAAGAGGCACTGGCACTTTATTGTGAATGCTTTCCCGACGCGGAAGTCACGCAATTAGAAACCTACGGCCCAGAGGGCCCGGGCCAACCGGGCACCATTAAGCTGGCGCGTTTTACCTTGGCAGAGCAGGCCTTTATGGCCATCGATAGTCCCACTGGGCACGACTTTGATTTCACGCCCGCCCATTCATTTTTTGTTGAGTGCGTATCAGCCGAACAGCAATGCGATTTGTTGGCGCAATTGGCCGAGGGTGGCCACGTGTTAATGCCGCTCGACAATTATGGTTTTAGCGAAGCCTTTACGTGGATTACCGACCGCTTTGGCGTGTCCTGGCAGCTCAACTTCCATGGGACGCATCCAGCATGACCCATGCACCGCAAATAACTGGGAGCGCGATACCGACTGATGCCCGCCAGTGCGCCGTTTGTGGCGCCGACAATCAATGTGCAATCGCCGCAAATCCCGGCGCCACCGATTGCTGGTGCCGCGCGCAGCAATTCCCCGAGACACTGCGCGCGGTGGTATCTTCCGAACAATGCATTTGTGCGTGCTGCGCCGAGAATGCGTTACTTCAAAGTTAAGTCATCGACGCCCACAACACCCTCAGTGCCACCAGCGCCGATCCTCTCCACCCCCAATATCCCGCCATGCTCCAGATCTGTGCATCTCAGCTTTTTAACCATTTCTAATGCACCAATACTTACCAAGCTTTCATCGCCTTTGATCTGCGCCTAAAGAAACCCAACATTTATCACCAAGAATATCGCCAATTTATTTACATTTATTGCGCAAACTTTATTTTTTATTGTGCTTTTAAAAATTGGCACGACCAATGCAATAACAGAGTCGTAGTTAGGCAGATCGCCGATTCGATTTATTTTTTTAGGGATTCACCAACGAGGTAATTGCCATGCGTTTTACAGCACCTATTACAAAGGCCGTTTCAATCACTCTCGCAACCACTGCGCTATCGCTAATGGGCAGCGCCGCACTTGCCAGCAATTGCGACAGTGTGACGCAACCGGCGGCACCGAGCATTCCTGCGCCCACCGAACGTAGCACTGCTGCCATGCTGTCAACACAAGAAAATGTAAAAAGTTACGTGACCGCCACGCGCGAATATTTGAAATGTGTACACTCGACGCGCGCCCACAATGCGCTAGTGGATCAAGTGTACGCGGTCGCGGCTGAATACAATGCAGCCCTGCAGGAATTCAAAGCGAGCACTCGCTAAGCATTTGCCCGCGCTGCAGGCGTGCAGCGATTCATCGGGCTTACGTTGTTTCATTGCTCTCCTGCTGTCACCTTTTGACAGAACGGCGCATCAATTGCAGAGCGCATACTGGGCTCTGCAATTGAACGCCGGCTTTTCATATTGACGGAATAAACATTGTGCCCGCGCAACAACATCGCTACTGCAAGGGCAGCGTCACATCCGCGATTTGTCCCAAGTGTTCGGAAAATTCATCGACACATTGCAGGTACTGTTTCAGTGCGGCGCGCCTCGCCAAGGTGTTCGGCGTGCACAATTGCCGACATAGGTATCGATAGGTAAACCACAGAGCCGTCTTTGCAGCGTGCGCTTGGTTATTGCGCTGCGCCATGCTCATCCACTGCTGCGTAGCGGTGACCAGCTCTCGCTCGCCAAAGCTCGAGCGGCTTCCGCGCCCCACATCGGTCACCCAGAGCGACGCAATATCAAATGCACAGGTAAAAGCCTGATGCGCTTGCGGCCATTGCTGTTGCTGCCACGCGTCCGCGGCCAACACCATGGCCCGCTGCCAATATACGGCCGCGTGCGCGGGTGAGCGCGCCACCTGTGCCTGATGATAACTACACAATCCCGTTATTTTTTTCATCGCCTCGTCCTCTCACCTACCAACAATCCACTTATTGATAATGATTATCATTTGCGATATAACAAATGGCAAGGCTTTTTGATTAAACATTCCGACACGGAGGCAGCAATGAACCAAAAGCAATCGGCAAAACTGATCGTTGAAATTGAGGCGGGCGCCTTACAGCGCTTAATGGCAGACGGTAGGTTGGCCGCGGCGGAATTTCGCTGCCAGCGACCGGCGGACAAAGCCAAAATTAAGCGCTGGTGTCTGGAGCACGCCTGTCGTCGCTAGCGAGGGCGAGCAAGGTATCGGTAACAACCGCTGCGTCTAACGGTGTGTGCGTCAATAGCTCCAACCGGGAATCCGGCGTCTCGGCGAGCGACCGCTGTGACATCACGCCATCGACAAAATTGAAGGCAATGGCGCCCTCTGGCGTTCGCATCACCGCCTTTAACCGCTCGCAGGGTAGCGCCGCGAAGGCCAGCTCCAGGGCGCTCGCGTCGAACACCAACGCGGGGTGAAATGCCCAACCCTGCGCGCAGAAACCCTCGGCGCTGCGGCTGGTATAAAAAACGCCTTCGGCGTTGTAGCGCGGCGCCAACGTCAGCAGCGGTGCAGCATCGGGGAGCAAGTCCTGTGACGCCCGTCGAATGGCTGACGTCTGTGGCGGTAAAGCCTGCGCTGCGACCACGTCCAACACCGGCCGCGCGGGCCAACCGCAGGCGGCCAAGTATTCCGCTATGCGCGCGATGGTGTCAGCGGGATAAAGATCGGACTTGGCCGCCACCAGCACATCGGCGACGGCAATCTGTTGATTGAAAATGGCGTGGTCGGTATATCGCGCATCATCCAGCTTGCGTGGGTCCACCAGGGTCACCGTGGGGGCCAAGCTGACAAAATTTTCGAATTGGGGCGATTGCAGCACCGCCAATATTTCCCGTGGGTGCCCCAACCCAGAGGGCTCAATAAACAACCGATGCGGTTTCAACCGCCCCAGCAGATGCTGCAGCGCCAAGGCAAACGGCAGACCGTTAGCGCAGCACAGACACCCGCCCGGCACTTCTTTAATGGTGATGTCATCTGCCCCTGCAGCGCCCAGCAAAGCGCCATCTAGGCCCAGCTCACCAAATTCGTTGACCAATACGGCCCAGTGCTCTGCCACCGGTTTGCGTGACAACCAATGTTGCAGCAGGGTGGTTTTACCCGCCCCCAAAAAGCCTGTGATTACTTGTACTTGCGTCACTCACCAATCCCATCTTCATTACACTATCGCCCTTCTGCGCAGTTTACCCGCCATTGCCAAATGGCTGGAGCGGCATCTACCCTGAGCAGGCCATTTATTCAAAAGAAAAAAGGGCGCTACACTGTGCCTTCAGTCGAGTTTTCCGTCTAGCTTTGCTGCTGGCCTCTTTTCTGGCCAGATTCGTTCTACCACAGAGGTCGCTTTTGGGCTGGCACCAATAAGCCCACTAATTAGGAGATGATGCATGTCCCGCAAGGTTACTGTTGCCGCCACTCAAATGGCTTGTTCTTGGGATCGCGATGCCAATATCGCCAACGGCGAAAGGCTGGTACGCGAAGCCCACGCACAGGGCGCTCAGATTATTCTGCTGCAGGAATTGTTCGAAACACCCTATTTCTGCCAAAAGCCCAACGCCGATTACGCCCAACTGGCCACCGAGCTGGCGCACAATCCCGCCATCCAACACTTTCAACAGGTGGCAAAAGAGCTGGCAGTGGTATTGCCCATCAGCTACTTCGAACGCGCTGGGCGCGCTCGCTATAACTCCATTGTGGTGATCGACGCCGATGGCGAAATTCTCGGCAACTATCGCAAGAGCCACATCCCCGACGGCCCTGGCTACCACGAAAAATACTACTTCAACCCCGGCGATACGGGCTTCAAGGTTTGGCAGACGCGCTATGCCAAGATCGGCATTGGCATCTGCTGGGATCAGTGGTTCCCAGAGTGCGCGCGATCCATGGCATTGATGGGCGCCGAGCTGTTGTTTTACCCCACCGCCATTGGCACCGAGCCGCACGACCCAACCATTTCCTCGCGCGACCACTGGCAGCGCGTACAACAGGGTCACGCCGGCGCCAACCTAATGCCGCTGATCGCCTCCAATCGCATCGGTCGCGAAGACCAGGAGGACTATCACATCACCTTCTACGGCTCGTCCTTCATTGCCAATCAGTTTGGTGAAAAAGTGTGCGAGGCCGACGAAACCAGCGAAGCCGTGTTGGTACAAAGCTTCGACCTCGATAAGCTCGAAAAAATTCGCACGGCCTGGGGCGTGTTCCGCGATCGCCGCCCGAACCTGTACGGCCCCGTGGCCACTCTGGACGGCGAGCTGCCCGCATGAGTACGCCCAAAACTGACGGTTTTTTCATGCCCGCCGAGTGGGCGCCACAAAAGCAGGCGTGGATGCTCTGGCCCGAGCGCACCGACAATTGGCGCCTGGGCGCCAAGCCCGCCCAGGCCGCGTTTGCGGCCGTGATGCGCGCCATTGCACAATTTCAACCACTCACCGTGGGCGTTTCACAAAGCCAATTTGAAAACGCCAGCGAACAATTGGCAGATTGCGCCAACATTCGGGTGGTTGAAATCTCCAGCGACGACGCCTGGGTGCGCGACACCGGCCCCACCTTCGTGATTGATGGCAAGGGTGGCGTGCGCGGTGTGGATTGGCGCTTTAACGCCTGGGGCGGCTTCGACGGTGGCCTCTACTTTCCGTGGCATCGCGACGACCAGGTGGCCCGCAAAATTTGCCAGCTAGAGCAGGTACAGCGCTATCGCACGGATGACTTTGTACTCGAGGGCGGCTCCATCCACGTGGATGGCGAAGGCACCCTGATCACCACCGAAGAGTGCCTGCTCAACGCCAATCGCAACCCGCACCTCAATCGTGAACAGATCGAAGCATTGCTAGCGGACCACTTGGGGATCAGCAAAGTAATTTGGCTGCCCGATGGGCTCTACAACGACGAAACAGATGGCCACGTTGACAACTTCTGCTGCTTTACCCGTCCCGGCGAAGTGTTGCTGTGCTGGACCGACGACCCACAGGACCCCAACTACGACCGCGTTAGAGCCGCCATGGACGCGCTTAGTCAACACACGGATGCCCAGGGTCGCCGTCTCAAGGTGACGAAGATGCCCATTCCCGGGCCGATCTTTGCCACCGCCGAGGAGTGTGAAGGTATCGATCAAGTGGCGGGCACCCAGCCGCGCGACCCCGCCATCCGTCTAGCGGGTTCCTACGTGAACTTTTTGATTATCAATGACGCCATTATTGCGCCCTGTTTTGACGATCCAAAAGACGCCGAGGCCAAGGCCATCTTGCAGGGCTGCTTCCCCGAGCGCACGGTGGTGATGGTGCCGGGCCGGGAAATTTTGCTGGGCGGTGGCAACATCCACTGCATTACTCAGCAACAACCTGCGCCCTGAATGGGCAACCTTGTAGCCCCGAATAAAAAAGGCGCGATGAGAAGCCTCATCGCGCCTTTTATACAATGCCAAACCAACCACAGGGATCCTAGGTTTTAAACGCATCCACCTTGGTGCGCAGATCCTGCACCGCCTGCGACAGCTCATTGGCGATGTCTGCCAATTCGCCGATATCCTGTTCTGACATGTTAGCTGCAGTCGCCAATTGCTCTACCTCCCCAAGCACTTCATCGACCTTCACACTAACCGAGTGAATCGTGGA
Source organism: Simiduia aestuariiviva (assembly GCF_014192475.1). Lineage (GTDB taxonomy): Bacteria > Pseudomonadota > Gammaproteobacteria > Pseudomonadales > Cellvibrionaceae > Simiduia > Simiduia aestuariiviva. Next base: position 499,511 of record NZ_JACHXZ010000001.1, on the reverse strand, counting down.
GTGCCCGTGGTCGCTACTTTGGCCCGTCAGCTGAGCCACCTCCTGCATTACATCGCAGGCCCCCACGATCACATCGCTGGCCTCGCGCGATGTGATGCTGAGCGCTTCGAGGGAGCTCTTTTGTTGATCCACTTTTTTACCTGCCGCATCGATGGCGCTGGTAATGGCCGAGATGATTTCGTTAATTTCCGTCAAGCTGTTTTGCGTCGATTGCGACAAGCCTCGCACTTCGTCAGCCACCACAGAGAAACCTCGGCCGTGTTCACCGGCGCGTGCAGCCTCGATGGCGGCGTTCAAGGCTAACAGGTTAGTTTGATCGGCAATGCCGTTAATCACCGCCAATACATCTTTAATTTTCAATGCGTTAGCGGAGAGTGTGGCGAAGTTCTCGGTAATTTCGTTACTGGCTTTAACGTGTTCATCCACCATTTCGGCCATGGCACCAATGTTGGAGCGCGAGGCCTGAAGCTGCTCGTTGGCGCCCGTTACCTGCGTGTTGGTCTGCTCTGCCCGCTGGCTGATACTCTTGGTCAGCTCATGCATCTCTTGCATATGCGTGCGCGCACGGCCCACGATGGCCACCTCACTGCGGATGCGTTGCCCCATATTTTGTCCCGTTGTGGACAAATGCTTCGCGGCCTCTTCGTTGGCACCCGCCACCCGTTTGATATCGCTCATGGCGCTCTGTATTTGTCCGCGAAACGTATCAATTGTGGCGACGATTTCACCCATCTCAGAATTGAGCGAAGTGTTCACATCACAGCTCACCGACAGGTCTTTGCTGGCAAAGTGCTGAAAGTAGGTGCCTACCTGCTGCAGAGCATCGACCCCCCAGCGCTTTTCATCGATATCGTGAATGATCAGCACCACTACCAGCAGCCCCTGGATGATCAAACTGGGGGTATTATCAGTAAAGAAGAACGCGTTGATCGACAGCAACGCGATGCCCACCCAGTGCACCAAGCGCATCCGCAAAAATAGAGACGTCATAGCTCCCTCATAACAAAGACACAACAATGTCTTTCAGGCTAGCACACGGTTGGCAAGCGACAAGGAAAAGTGGGCAATTCCCAATACCCATATACCCCGCAGGGATAAAAAAAGGCACGCCGTTTAGCGTGCCTAGGGTTAGGGGTGAATATTGAGATACAGCGTTAACGACTAGCGACTTCTTCAGTGGTAATACGCTGATTGCCATAGAATTTGGGCGTTAGGTAGCCCACCACTTTTTTGGCTTCTACCTCTTCAGCAAAAGTAATCAAGTTCTGATCATTACACGCATAGAAGGTGTGAGCACGTCGGCGGTCAATGGGGGCGACACCTTGATAGAGCGCGTTGCGCAATTGGTTTGGCTGATCTCGCACAATGGCTTTGCACACGCTGCTAGCGTCATTGTCTACAACGACATACACTTTCCCATCGCGCTCTATGCGGGTATCGGCACTGGCAAACATAGCACCGGCACTCAGAACAACGCCCGCGAATAGCGTCGCGGCCAACCGAAAACTTGCTGTTTTTGAACTGATTGTGTTCATGATAAAACTCCTGTGACTCTTCTCTTTGTAGGGATTTCCCTGCTGGTTTTGCTCGCGTCCTAGCGCTGCGAGTTGTAACCAGTATCTAGAGTTTACGAGAGAAAAACAGACGTATTCGGCAGGTGGCGGATTTATACCGATCGGCGCCTAGCCGCCGCTAAAGCGAACGGCTTACGCGCCAAAATGTGCGGCCAATGGCATTTTTTTGCGGTGAAAAATTTGACGACGCCGCAACGTGACGCCGCATTAAAAAAGCGGCTATAAAACTAACTCGCTTTATAATTCAACCATCAACTTACCTTCATTTTTCCCACTGAAAAATAGCGGCAAACCGTCTATCGCCGACGTTAAACCTTTGAGCACATGGGCGCGGTATTGAATTTTTCCGGCGCTGACATAGGGGCTGAGTTTAGCGATGAGCTGACCGGCTTCGTGTAAGTGATCGGGCATGGCAAAACCCTGAACGGTTAAACGCTTTTTGATCATGCGGATCCAGTTGGGGCCGGGTGCCGGGTTGGCCGACAGAATATAAATCGGGGCTCAAACCTTTAGTGGGCCTAGCCACCAATCGAATCACTGTATGCTGCATGACGTCTCTCCGTTGTAGCTTAGTCGTCTCTTATATGAAAATGAAAGATGGACTAGCAGTATGAAAAATGGATCAGGGCGCCGCCTCGCTGTGCAGCGCCAATCGATTGCCCTCACTGTCGCGCACAATAGCGCGCCACCCATGGGGGCCAATGGGGTGCGCTGGCTCCAGCAGTTGCCCGCCCGTGAGGCACGCTTGCTGCACGGCGTCAGCCAGCCGGCCCTCCACTTGCCAGTAGATTAACGGGCCATGTTCCGTGACATCCTCAGGCTTGATGATCAAGCAAGCGCCGCTGCCTGCACCATGGGCCAGCACGGCAAATGCGCTACCTTCAAATGATTCTTGAGTCACCTCGATGGCGAGCACGCGGCTATAGAATTTTGAGGCCCGCGTTAAATCGCTCACGGGAATGTCCGCCCACACAATTCGATCTTGTTTTGATGCTTGGCCCATCGTCATACTCCTACGCTATTGTCATTGCACCTTAGCAGGAGATTGCCATGCCCCTCCAATGTCTCGTGATGGATTATCACTTTCCCTGTTCGCCTGAGGTCTTGTTCGAGCGCTTAACCGACCACGAGCAATTCGGCAAGCTGATTGGCCAAAGCATTAAGCGCATACAAGATGGACCCGAGAGCACCCCCAATGGCGTGGGCTCGGTGCGCCGTATTCATCTGGCACCGGGGATCAGTTTTGATGAAACCGTCGTCGACTATGAAGCCCCGCGCCGCATGGTGTACCGCGTCAGTCGTGGCAGCCCCATTAAAAATCACCGCGGTGAGCTGCTATTTCACGCAACCGACGACGGTACCCGGCTGGTGTATCGCATCGAGTTCGCCCCCAAACTGCCTGGCACCGGCTGGCTCCTGGGTAAACTCATTCGGGGTCCCCTTGATAAGGGCTTGCGCAAACTGCAAACCGCCCTCGCGACGGGCTAGAGTTGCGCTTTTTCAGCACTGGCTCGTCTTACCCACAGCCGCGCCATCCGCGCGCTCAGAATAACAAGTGAAACACCAAAGGAACCCCGATGACTGCTTTCAACCTTAAACCCCTATTTGCGCCAGCACTGGCCGCAGCGGCCCTGTCAGGCCTGCTGGCGTGCAGTGGCGACACCGCGCCCACTACTGAGGACAGCGCCAAAAAACAAGCGCTGAATGCCGGCATTGAACGCGCCAATGGCGATTCAAGCGTGCGCGCCCAAGACGATTTCTACCGCCATGTGAATGGCCAGTGGCTCGCCAACACGGAAATTCCCGCCGACAAGTCCAACTACGGCTCCTTTGGTATTTTGGCGGACGCCGCAGAAGCGCAATTGCGCGCCATCATCGAGGAAGCTGCCGCTGCGCCTTCCGAGCCGGGCACCGAAGCACAAAAGGTAGGCGACTTCTTCAAGAGCTATATGGATACCGCCAAGCTCGAGCAGCTGGGCATGTCGCCCATTGCGCCCATTTTTAACGAAATCGATGCCATTGCCGATAAAGACGCCCTGATGACGTGGTTTGGTCAAGCCAGCCGCTCTGGCATGCGCACGCCCGTGGCCGCCTTTATCAACCAAGATAAGCGCGACGCAACCCGCTACGCTGTGTACACCTATCAGTCGGGCCTAGGTTTGCCAGACCGCGACTACTACTTAAAAGATGACGAAAAGAGCCAAAGCCTGCGCGAAGCCTATAAGGCGCACATCGCCACCATGCTCGAATTGGCCAAGCTGGACGCCTCAGTTGAGGCCATTTTTGCCATCGAAGCCGCGCTGGCCAAGGGCCAGTGGGCACGCGTCGACAATCGCGACCCCGTAAAAACCTACAACAAAATGCCCATGGCGGAGCTGAGCAAACTGTCTGCGGCCGTCAATTGGGCCAATTGGACCAAGGCCCTGGGTATCGATAGCGAAGCCGACATCATTGTCTATCAACCCTCCTACATGACCGCCTTTGGCGACGCTCTGGCGGCCCAATCACTGGCAGACTGGAAGGCCTACGCCAAGTGGAAGGTACTGTCTGGCGCGGCGCCCTTGCTGAGCAAGGACTTTGACGAAGCCAACTTCAATTTTTACAGCAAGACCCTGCGCGGTGTTGAAGCACAGCAGGAACGCTGGAAGCGCGCTGTACAGTTTACCGATAACGTCATCGGTGAAGCGGTGGGCAAAATCTATGTGGAAAAACACTTCCCCAAAGAAGCCAAGGCGCGCATGGAGAAGCTGGTGCAAAACCTGCTGGTTGCCTTCGGTCACGGTATCGACGGCCTCGAGTGGATGACCCCCGACACCAAGGTGGCCGCCCGCGAAAAACTGTCGAAGTTTACCTACAAAATTGGCTACCCCGACAAGTGGCGCGATTACAGCTCCCTGGAAATCAAAGCTGATGACCTGATCGGCAACGCCAAGCGCGCTGCGGTGTACGAGTACGAGCGCGAACTGGCCAAGCTGGGTCAACCCATCGATAAAACTGAGTGGGGCATGACGCCGCAAACGGTCAACGCCTACTACAACCCCGTGGCCAACGAAATTGTATTTCCCGCGGCCATATTACAGCCTCCGTTCTTCAACATGGCCGCTGACGACGCGGTTAACTACGGCGGCATTGGCGCGGTAATCGGCCACGAAATTGGCCACGGCTTTGACGATTCAGGCTCCCAATATGACGGCGACGGCAACCTGCGCAACTGGTGGACCGACACCGATCGCGAAGAATTTGAGCGCCGCACCGCGGTACTTGTTGAACAATTTAACGCCTTCGAACCACTGCCCGGTCAATTCATCAACGGCAAGTTCACCCTGGGTGAAAACATCGGCGACTTGGGCGGCATGACCATTGCGCACAAAGCTTACCAATTGTCACTCAACGGCAAACCTGCACCGATCATTGACGGGCTAACGGGCGACCAGCGGTTCTTCATGGGCTGGGGTCAAGTTTGGGCGCGCAAGTATCGCGATGAAGAGCTGTCCCAGCGCTTGATCACCGACCCGCATTCTCCCAGCGAGTTTCGCGTGAACGGCATCGTGCGCAACATGCCAGAGTTCTACAACGCCTTTGACGTCAAGCCTGAGGATGGCCTCTACTTGGCGCCCGAGCAGCGCGTTAAAATTTGGTAACCGCTAGCAACAGCTGCGAATTCCAACGCCTGACTGCTGAGTCAGCGGTCGGGCTGCGGTAGCGAGACACCATAGTAAAAAAGGGAAGCGCGCTTCCCTTTTTTTATGTTCGCCATTTACGGTTATACTGCAGTACATACGCGGTCCAATTTCGCACTTGCCGCAGTCATCGCCCATTCGCAGTATCAGCGCCAGAGTCCGATATGAAACCATCGCACGAATCCCCCTACTCCTTGGCCGAAGAGCTCGCCAATAGCATTAGCCATGGTTTAGGCGCAGCCCTGAGTGTGGCCGCGCTAACGTTAATGGTGGCAGTGTCCTTAGCCGCCGAGGATGGCTGGAAGCTGGCCAGCGCCATCGTCTACGGTACGTCCTTGGTATTGCTCTTTCTCGCGTCAACGCTGTATCACTCCGTAGCCAATACCCGCGCCAAGCAACTGCTGCGCCTCTTAGATCACTGCGCCATCTACCTGTTGATTGCCGGCACCTACACGCCGTTTTTGCTCATCAATTTGCGCGGCGCTTGGGGCTGGACACTGTTCGCCGTGATCTGGAGCTTGGCGCTATTTGGCGTATTTTTTAAGATTTTTTTCCAACACAAGTTTCCCCGGCTGTCGCTGTTCACCTATATATTGATGGGCTGGCTGATTATCGTCGCCATGTCTGAAATGATTGCCAAGGTGCCCTCGGGCGCCCTGTGGTTGCTGCTGGCAGGCGGATTAGTTTATACCTTTGGCGCCGTGTTCTATGCGTGGGAACGCATCCCATACAACCACGCCATATGGCACATGTTTGTGCTGGGCGGCAGCACTTGCCACTTTCTGGCCATCTACCTCTATGTCATGTAGATCCCGATAATGTCGATCCTGCTCAATTGAGACTTTATGGAACTAGCCAACGCGCAACACGATAAATCGGCGCCATTGAGTGCACCCGAGCAACGTGAAATTTTGCACCTACTGGCAAAACAGAGCCTGCGCGTTCCCCTAGCCAAGGTTCCCTCGGTGCTACTGATTGTCGCGCTGGCTTGGCGCTACACCGCCCACGAGGTCTTACTCGCCTGGGCCGCCTGCATGACCGGCATCATGTTGCTGCGAGGCTGGCAGCTCCACAATATCCACGAACGCTTTCAATCGCGCCCGCAGGATGGCCTGCGACTGGGCGTGTTACTCAGTGCACTGAACGGCGTCGGCATGGGCGCTTCTGTGCTGCTATTCCCGGAACTTCCCGAAGTGGAGCGGGCCATGCATACCCTGATAATGCTGGGCATTACCACGGGTGCTATCGCTACCACTGCCGGCCACTTAGGTTTATTTCTCGGCTATGCAATTCCGGTCATGACGCCTTTAGTGGTGATGTGGAGCATTGTCGGTGGCACTGAAGACAGCCCCTGGATCGGCCCCACCATCGGCATGCTGATTGCTTTTTTCTTACTGATGATGGTGTCACTGGCGCGCGATGTGGCCCGGCTGTATCGCGAATCCTTCCGCATTCGGAGCGAACAGGCGAGCACCAACGTGCAATTGCAACAAGCGCTCTCTCAGGCGGAAGCTGCCAGCCATGCTAAAACCCGTTTTTTGGCGAGCGCCAGCCACGATTTGCGCCAGCCCATCCACACCCTGAGCTTGTTTTCAGCGGCCCTTTCGCGCCGCGCCCTCGACGCCAAGAGTCAACAGATCGCCCACCATATGGAGGGCGCCATTGACGCGCTGGCGGCTCAGCTGGATGCGCTGCTCGACATCTCCAAGCTCGACGCGGGTATCGTGACCGTGAAACCCAAGCCCACCAACTTGCGCAACCTGCTTGAGCGCCTGTATGAAGAGCACCTGCACAATGCTCGGCAAAAACACCTGCATCTGGGCATATCGGCCCTGCAGGATGTCACCCTCAATTTAGATCCGGTATTACTGGATCGCATATTGCGCAATCTCATCGGCAATGCCATTAAATACACCGACCAAGGTGGCGTCGATATCGAAATGCAGAGCGACGCCAACACCGTTTGCATCAGTGTTGTTGACAGCGGTCGCGGCATTCCCGAACAGGAGCAAAAGCGCATTTTTGAAGAGTTTTACCAATTGGACAATCCGGAGCGCGATCGCTCCAAGGGTTTGGGCCTGGGGCTAGCGATAGTCAGCCGGCTGGCCCAGCTGCTAAACATCGAAATGGCACTGAGCTCCACACCGGGACAAGGCACGCGCTTTACCCTATCACTGGCCCGCCAGGAACACACCGCAGAGACAGCGGCAACGCCCGAGCAAGAATTTTCCGTGCCGTGGCAAGCGCTGACCGTACTGGTTGTCGACGACGACGCCTCCGTGCGACTCGCTATGGGGGCGCTACTGCAGGAATTGGGCTGCACCGTGCTCAGCGCCGACAACGCCGAGAGCGCACTGGCCGTCAGTGCCAATCAGCAGCCCGACCTAATACTGTCGGATGTGCGCCTTAAAGGCACTGAAGACGGCGTCGACGTCGTACATGCCGTGCGCCAGCGCTTTCCAGACCTACCCGCGCTGTTAGTGAGTGGCGAGACGGCACCCGACGTGCTGTCGAAACTGGAACGAACGTACCTAAACCTAATTCATAAACCCGTCAATCTCGCGAGCTTACGACAGGCCATTGGCGAGCTGCTGTCCCCTGAAAAATCAACAACTTAGCGCTTAACTACACCATTTGGGGTAGCGTTTTTCACCCCTCCCGCCACACAAATCTTGCGTCATTTGGCACCTAGTTCGTTGTAGTTCACCCACTGCTCCAGCCGTACGCAATGACGACTTGGTCACTGTTTGTACTATCTAAGGCTGCGCAGCACGGGCTAATATAAAAAGGATGTTGTGGGTTGTTGCACCCAGACAAATGCATACGGGGCAAGGCCCGAGGACAAAAAATGATCAAACACCCAATCACCGGTGTGCTCGCGTGCCTACTGGCCGTGAGCCTGCACGCAAGCCCCATCGACGAGATGAAAACGCGCTACCCTGGCACCACGCTAACGGTCGGCACTGATGCCGACGCCCAGCCAGAGGGCCTCTTCTACCTGCGCGGCAATATTCAAATAGATGCCGCGCGCGGTGCGAGCCACGCCGGTGCCAATCAAACCCGAGACCCAGCACTGGCAAAAGCCGAGCAGTTTTTTGATGAAAGCCCAGCTTTTTTCGCCGCCGGTGCCGGTGACATGCGCCTGCATAAGCGCACCACCGATCGCTTTGGCAACCAACATCTGCGCTTTCAGCGCGTGCTGAATGGCATTCCGGTAGCGGATATGGAAGTACTCGTACACCTGAACGCAGAGGGCGACATTACCGGCGTCAACGGCCACATCGTGCGCCCCTCTAAGGCACTGCTTAGCCATATGACCGACAACACAACACCAACACTGACCAAATTGGAAGCGCTGCAACGGGTTGCCAATCAGCGTGGCACCGATATTTCTGGCGTGCGTCTGCTCAATGCAGAGATGCTATTAGCCAATGAAGCCCCGCATATTCGCTGGCACTTGGACGTCAATCCATCGCGCGGTGTAGGTCGTTTTAGCTATTGGCTAGACGCGCAAACCGGCGCCTTGATTGACGTGCAAAACACCTTGCGCCACCCCATTCCTTTGAACCGCTAACCGGAGACACTCCATGAAGTCGATGTTTACCTTTGTGGCCGGTGCCGTCAGCTTAGTGCTGGCCGCGAGCGGTCACGCTGACAGTTTGGCCAAGGGCCAGATCAGCCAATACAGCTTTCCCGTCACTGCTGGCGTGAGCTATGAAATTGCCTTTAACGCCACCAATACCTGCGCCGATGACTTAAGCGTGACCTGCTGCGTACTGCTGGCCAACACCAATGGCACAGAACCCAGCGATAGCGGTTTTGAAAAATTCGCCGCGGCCCCCAGCACCGATGTGGCTAGCCTAGTGGTTGACGCCGTCGAAGATGGCACCGTCAATGCGGCGGTCTACGCCATTGAGGCCTGTGAATTCAATCCGCCGAGCATACTTGCGGAGCGCGCCACTAACGCAACCCTGCAGTTCGGTATCGGCACAGGGCAATTGGGCGACAGCTACGACGACGTGCCCACCACCCAAATTGCCATCGACGACGGCTACATGCTGCGCGACATTAGCCGCCGAGCCAATCAGGCAACGACTGACGGCAACCCCAATGCGGGCACCATGCCCGGGTGGAGTGAAATCGCCGTGGGCCGCACTTTTGGCTATTGGCAGGGATTTAATCTGTTCCTTACCGACAACGCCAAAGACGCCGACAACAACTGGGATACCTTGGCTCAAGCAGAAATGGTCGATGCGCTGATCAACTCTGGCAAGGTGTACGACTATTGGTTGTCGGTATTGAATTTCAACAGCTTCGACAACGCCGGCGCGGCCATGTATGCGCAAACCAACGCGCCCTACCCGCCAGAGCCCGCACAATTCTGCGGCAACACCTACCCAGCAGGTTCGCTCTATAACGCGTTCTGGGATGGCTATGAAATTGTCTTTACCCCGCGCAATTTCACCGACATTGGCGACAACTATTACGAGCACAGTTTGGCAGCAGCGCTGGATGTCACCGCCCACGAATGGGGCCATGCCATTTCCGATCGCGCGGTCAATTTGGCCTACCAACGCGAATCCGGCGCGCTCAACGAAGCCTATTCCGATTGGATGGGTGTAGCCGTGGAATTTGCCAATGGCGAAACCAACTGGACCTTGGGCGAAGGCGTAGATGTAATTCGCGACTTGCAAGACCCCAAAGCGTTTGGGCAACCCGACACCTACGAGGGGCTCTACTGGGAGGCCACCGACAACGTCAGCTGCCCCGAGCCCGATGTTTGTTTTAACGATTACTGCGGTGTACACACCAACAGTGGCGTACCCAACAAAATGTTCCACCTGCTCGCGGTGGGCGGCACTCACAATGGCGTGACCGTAACCGGTATCGGCATTGATACCGCCATTCAAATCGCCACCGATGCACTGCACAACTACTGGACCGCCAACGAAACCTTTGAGGGCGCGCGCGCCGGCATGGAGTCTGCGGCGGCCAATTACAGCGCCGACGCCGTGACTCAAGTTCAAATGGCGTGGCACGCGGTGGGCGTGGGCAGTAGCGCTAGCACCGGGGGCGGCAACCCGGAAACCCCCATCCAGCGCATTAGCAAGAGCGGCGGTGGCGGTGGCTGTACAATCGGCAATGGCGATGTCAACGACCCCACGCTGCCCGTGCTCTTGGGGCTGGCATTGCTCGGCCTATTGCGCCGACGCTTTGCTCGCATTCAGTAGTCTTTGGCGCGATCGCCAATGGCGCTGGGCCACCCTAGGTGGCACGGCGACGGCGGCGCTACTGGGCTATTTCAGCAACCTGAGCAACATGGCACCCAGCGCCCTGTTGCTTTGGATTGCGGTCTTCCCACCCTTAGAAGAATACGTATTTCGCGGCATGTTACAGCCGCTGATACAGCGCCATTGGCCGCGCCGCTGGCGCGCCCTAAGTGCTGCGAACTTGCTCACTAGCGGCCTATTTACCCTCGCCCACGTGGCCACCAAAGGCCCGCACCTGTTCACCCTAGGGGTATTTTTCCCCTCCCTAGTGTTCGGCTATTTTCGCGAACGCCACCACCAACTGGCCAGCCCTATCGCATTACACATGGCCTACAACGGCGCATTTTTTGGCGCGGCAGCGCTCTAGTTTTTGCGTCCATCGCGAGATTAAATGTTACTTTTCCGCGACACTAACTCCAACGGCACTTGCCACAACCCCACAGGCAACTCGCCTTTTGCTAGGCATACCTATGACGTTGCGAACATAAAAAAAGCCCGGGAAAACCCGGGCTCAAGACGAGAGTACGTATGAAATACCAAATCAAATTCAGTGGTTTCGCGGTACAAGAGACAAAACGAGGACAACAAACACTAACGTAAAAAAGCACCACCAAAGGCGGGCAAGCGCAGGCATTCACCCTGCACTTCAGCGCCTTGTAAGCCATGGCCTTCCACTAAAGACAGTGGCATAGGCAGCACGACATCCACGGGGCCATCCGTCAAATTAAACGCAACCCACAAGCACTCACCGCCCGCGTGCGCGGCACGCTCGAACAACAAGCAGCCTTCGGGTGCATCGGCAAATCGAATATCGCCACCGGTTAGCGCAGGCTGCGATTTACGCCACTGCATAAAACGGCGATAAAAATTCAGCATGGAATGCGCATCCTGCTCTTGCAGGTCTACCGCTAACTCACAATGTGCATCGGGCACCGGCAACCAGGGTTTGACCGCACTAAAGCCGCCATGCTCGCCATTAGATTGCCACGGCATGGGTGTGCGACAACCATCGCGGCCTTTGAAGTTAGGCCAAAAGGTGATGCCGTAGGGGTCCTGTAAATCTTCAAAGGCGATGTCGGCTTCGGTTAGCCCCAGTTCTTCGCCCTGGTAGTAACAGACACTGCCGCGCAGCGACGCCACCAGCGCATGCAAGGTTTTGCCAAGCGTTGGGTTGTAACCACCACCCCAGCGCGACATGACGCGCACCACATCGTGATTCGACAGCGACCAGCAAGGCCAACCCTCACCCAAGCTCGCCTCTAAATTTTCCACGGTGCTGCGAATGTGTTGCGCACACAGCTCCGGCACCAATAATTCAAAGCTGTAGGCCATGTGCAGGCGTTTATTGTTCGCCGTGTATTCAGCCATGGTAGCCAAGCTGTCTTCGGATGAAATTTCACCCAATGTCACCACCCCCGGGTAGCGATCGATCAACGCGCGCAAGCGCTCGAGAAACGCCAGGTTCTCGGGTTGGGTGTTGTTGTAATAGTGATATTGAAACGCGTAGGGATTGTCTTCGCTGAACCCGCGACCTTGTCGCTCGGCCACGGGCTTGGCGGGGTTGTCGCGCAACTGTTTGTCGTGAAAACAAAAGTTAATAGCGTCTAAGCGCAAGCCATCGACACCGCGCTGCAACCAAAATTCCACCTCGGCCAAAATCTGGGTTTGCACATCGGGATTGTGAAAATTGAGATCTGGCTGGCTCTTCAAAAAGTTGTGCAAATAGTACTGACCGCGCCGCGGTTCCCACTCCCAACCACAGCCGCCAAAAATGGAAATCCAATTGTTGGGGGCCGTGCCATCGGGCTTGGCGTCGGCCCACACATACCAATCGGCCTTGGGGTTGTCGCGGCTGGCACGACTCTCTTCGAACCAAGCGTGCTGATCACTGGTGTGACTTAACACTTGGTCGATCATCACCTTGACGTTGCGATCGTGCGCCTCGGCAATCAGCTCATCCAGATCGGCCAGCGAACCGAACAGCGGATCCACATCGCGGTAATCGCTGATGTCGTAGCCAAAGTCTTTCATGGGTGACTTAAAGAAAGGCGACACCCAAATGGCATCCACACCGAGACTGGCGATGTAGTCCAACTTGTTGATAATGCCGCGGATATCACCCACGCCATCGCCATTGGCATCCATGAGGCTGCGAGGATAGACCTGATAGATTACCGCACCGCGCCACCACGGGCTCTGGGTATCGGTCACCTCAATAGCAGAAGACATATAAAACCTCTAAATTTCCTACGGTCTTGCTCGGTGCGCTGGCGACCCGTCAACCACACGTGTGACCTGCTGAGACAGCAGATCGAATTCCGAACAATGCGTTATTGTTTTCAATAGACCAAACATACTGGAGGCGGCTTCAACACAGCAAGGGACTACATACGTATGCATGGCGCCGAACCGGCAACCGAGGGGTTTTTGCGCCATGAATACGTATGTATTTGGGCTTGCAGCATAGGCCCTTCAGAGGCTTTTGGATAACCTATAGGCCATTGAAATTATGTGCTTTTTCACCCTTGCGCCCGCCTGCAAGGGCAAGCATCCTTAGCGGCAGAACGACTGTGGGCCGCCGATTTGTTGGAGCCAGAATGAATATAAGCCGTTATGCAACGCTCGCCACCGCCACACTGCTACTCGCCTGTCAGGCCGATAAAGCGCCAGAAGCCCCCGCTGCAGCAGCGCCGGCCACTGTAGCCACCATCGTCGGTACCGATGAAGCCTGGGCCAGCGAAGCCATTTACTTTGTCTTGACCGACCGATTTGTGGATGGCGACCCCGCCAACAATTTTGAAGATCAAGGGCGCGAGTTTGGCGATGGCCGCTGGCACAGCTTCAACCGCCACTTCGATGGCCCCGAGGGTCGCAGTGCCAACGTCGGCTACATGGGCGGCGATTTCAAAGGCCTCCTGAACCACGCACAATTTATTAAAGACATGGGTTTTACCGCCATTTGGATGACGCCCATCATCGACAACCCCGACGCCGCGTTTAACGGCGGCGACCCGGTCGGCTACGACCAATGGGGCGACGGGGGCAAAACCGGTTTTCACGGCTACTGGGGCGTCAACTTCTATCAGCTGGACGAGCATTTGCCCTCCGCCGATTTAGATTATCGCCAACTCAACGCCACGCTCGAAAATCAATACAACCTCAAAACCGTGCTCGACATTGTGGGCAACCACGGCTCGCCGTCCTACACCGCGCCCGAGCAAATCAGCAATTTTGGCAAGCTGTTCGACCAAGGCGGTCAATTGGTCGCCGATCATCAAAACCTGCACCCAGAGCAACTGGACGACGCCAACCCACTGCACGATTTTTTCAATCGCAAACCCGATGTGGCGCAGCTGTCTGACTTTAACGAAACCAATCCCGCGGTAGTGGACTATTTAGTGGGTTCTTATTTGCAGTGGATCGAACAGGGCGCCGACGCCATTCGTATCGACACCATCAAACACGTGCCTCACCATTTCTGGAAAACCGTGAGTGATCGCATTCGCGCCGTGCACCCAGACTTTTTTATGTTTGGTGAATCCTGGAATTATGACGCGGCCTTTATTGCCGAGCACACGCAACCGGAAAACGGCGGCGTAAGCGTCTTGGACTTCCCCCTGCAGCAGGCCATGTTCGCCATGTTTGGCAAAGCGCAAGCGCCCTACACGCAAGCGTTGGATGCCCTGCATTTAAACGATGGCATTTACCACAACGTCTATGAACTCGTGACCTTTTACGACAACCACGACGTGCAGCGCCTAGATGCCAACGACGCCGGATTTATCGACGCCAACAACTTTTTGTTTACGGTGCGCGGTATTCCGCAGGTTTACTACGGTTCAGAAATGGGCTTCGAGCGCGGCATGAAAGAACACCAAGGCTCGCGCAACTACTACGGCGAAGCCAATATCGCCAAAGCGCAACAGCACGCCATCTATAAGCAGCTTACCCGCATTGCAAACTTGCGCAAAACAACACCCGCATTGCAGCGGGGCGTGCAAGTGAATCTCGATTTCACTGATAACACCGCTACGTTTTTGCGGGTTTACCAAACCCCAGCGCTACAACAAACGGCCTTAGTGCTGTTAAATAAAGGCGACTTGCCGGCGCAATTCACCATTGACGAGTTATTAAATCAAGGCCAATGGCGCGCCGCATTTTCAGACCAATCGCACGCCGTGAGCCAATCGCTAACAACCACCGTGGCCCCCCACGACGTAGCCGTATTTTTGTTTGATGGCCCCGTGAACAACGCGGCCCTGTTAGAAAAACTGAATCACTAGTTTTGTGATGCACCGCTTGGGGCCCACCGTGGCCCCCTTTTTTCTCGGTGTGCTGCGCCGACACTGGGCGTCACAAACGACAACGCAATTTCAATGATAAAAACAATCAGGTAGACCCTATGAGCCACACTCCCGTCAAACAACCCACGCTGCCGTTCTGGCAAGTTTGGAACGTCAGCTTCGGCTTTCTCGGCGTGCAATTCGGCTTCGCCATGCAAAACGCCAACGTCAGTCGCGTACTGTCTGATTTGGGTGCCGACCTGCACTCGCTATCGTTATTTTGGTTGGCGGCGCCTGTTATGGGGCTCTTGGTTCAGCCCATTGTGGGCGCAGCCTCCGATCGCACCTGGAACCGCTTTGGCCGCCGCCGGCCCTACATTTTAGGCGGCGCCTTCGCCGCGGCGATCGGCATGCTACTGATGCCCAACGCGCCATTATTTGTCGCGTTCATGGCACCCATGATTTTCGGCGGCATGATGCTCGCGCTGATGGACGGCGCCTTTAATGTCACCATGCAGCCCTTCCGCGCGCTGGTTGCCGACATGGTACCCAGCGAACAGCGCACGCTGGGCTACTCCATTCAATCGCTGCTCATTAACATTGGCGCGGTATTTGGTTCGATCCTGCCGTTCCTGCTCACCAATATCATTGGTTTGGAAAACACGGCCTCGGTGGGCGAAGTGGCACCGTCAGTCACTTGGGCATTTTATTTAGGCGCCACGGTGTTGTTCGGTACGGTATTGTGGACCGTCATTCGCACTAAAGAATATCCACCTGAGCAATACAACGCTTACAAGGGCTTGGATGCCGACGCCCTCGCGCACGCAAATCGCCCGCGCCCACTAACGGCCAAGCTGGCTGAATTTTGGCAGTTGTTTATCAACATGCCGAAGACCATGCGCCAATTGGCCATCGTGCAATTCTTTAGTTGGTTCGCACTGTTTATCATGTGGGTGTACACCACGCCGGCGATCACACAATACGTGTGGGGAGTGGACGCTAAATGGTTTGATCCCGTGTTTTTACACACACTGGATGAAATCCCCGCCGAGATTGCTGCCGCCAAAGGTGCCGCGGGTGACTGGGTGGGGATTCTCTTCGCGGGCTATTCGCTGTTCGCCGCAATTTTCTCTGTGTTGCTAACCAAGATCGCCAGAAAAATGGGCCGCAAACCCGTGTACGCACTGTCGCTATTGGCGGGCGGTATTGGCTATTTAAGTTTCTTGTTGTTCCAAGCGGGTGAACCCACACTGGTTAATTTGGGCATTACCCAAGTGACAGTGCCCGCCGGTGCGCTGGGCCTTGTACTGCCCATGGTCGGTGTCGGTATAGCCTGGGCGGCCATTCTTGCCATGCCCTACGCGATTCTGTCGGACTCATTGCCCGCCGACAAAATGGGCGTGTACATGGGGATTTTCAATTTCACCATTGCCGCGCCGCAAATCGTGTCGGGCTTATTCGCCGGCTGGATTCTCAACAGCGTGTTCGACAACCAAGCCATCTACATCATCATGTTGGCCGGTGTGGCCATGGTATTGGGTGCAGCGTCGGTTATTTTCGTCAAAGAAGACGACGCCGCACCGGCGGTGTAGCGACTCAATTGCGCACGCCACCGGCGTGCGCAATTTCAACTTCCCTCTTCCCCTACACGCCCCTTTATTTTTTCCCAATCACTAAATAGCCAACGCGCGCTGCACTCGCCATTATCGACTGCGCGCCTTTGATAGCGCCCGCCACTAGCACGCCTGCGTTACGTCATCGCCACAAATGCAAACTCGGCTACAACTAAAATAAAAACCTAAGCAACAACGCAATGGGCTAGGAAAAAGTGCGTACGGCAAAGCGCTACGCAGTAAGTAGCTGAGTGATACATGGGGTGATTATGGGGAGAGTTCTTTCTGACGGGATCAAACAGCTAACTGCGTATATCAGAACGTTTTTGCTGCGCTACGTGATTGTTATTTTCAAAGAGTCGATGAGGCGCCCGCACGGGCGCCTCATCAAACCACCGATCAATCCTGCACGCGTACTGTGAGCAGGGGCTCGGCAAAATTGGCATCCAGCGTAAACATCACTGTACCACCACCCTGCAACTGCAAGGTGGAGTTGCCCTTTCCGGCGCCGGGCACGAGCGCCCGCGGCTGCAACAGTTGCACTGACCCGTCGGCGGTAAATTCCACACTCCAGTTGTCATTGGCAATTTTAAATTCGTAGCCGCCGGCACTCAAAGGCACGGCTATCTGGTAGCGATTGTCGCCGAGTTCGGTCAACGCATCCACATTGCTCCAGCCATTCATAGAGCCTTTTAAGTACATGGGCGACGGCAAACGATTGGCCTGCACCAAATGCAATTGCGGGTTTACCGCATCGCGCGTATCCAGCGTAAATACATAGTCACCGCTGTTCGCCAACGTCACATTAATATTGTCATTGCTGCCGTCCGCCAAGGTCACTGAGCCGTTGACGCCAATCACGTCGCCACCGGTTTGCAAACCCAGGTTGGGCGCGCTCCAACTGGCATCGGCCAACTTGAATTGGTAGCTGCCCGCGGCAAGGTACATGGGCACTTGGTAAATACCCTGACCCACATAGGGCACGGCCAGCACGTCAGACCAACCGTTCATGGAGCCTTTTAAGTACACCGTGTTCGCATAGGGCGCCGCCAAGGTTACCGTTAACAATGGAGCACTGGCATTGCTGGCGTCCACCGTAAAGCGGTACTCGCCCGTGCTCGGTGCGGTGAAAAATAAATTGTCGTTAGTGCCGGCCATCGGCTCGACTTCACCCAACACCACCGCGCGTTCGGCATCACTGGTGGCACCAAAGTTAACGGTACTCCAATCGCTAGAGGCGACTTTAAAGTTGTAGCCAACACCGGCGTCAAGTGTCACAAACGCCGTGTAACTGCCATCGCCGTTGTACATAAACGGCAGACTGGTTCCCCAACCGTTCATGTCGCCACGCAACAAAGGCGTTGCACCGTAAGGCTTATCCACTGGGCCGCCACCGGCGATGGTGGCGTTGGCATCCATACCGGGGCCCTGCGCGCCCCGCTGCACTTTGACGAAAACAGCCGCGCTATAGGCGGGCACCGTAAAGGTGCCGTAACTTACCTCGGTGGCCACACCGTCAACATCCTCCAGCACCCACTCGTTAGCAAAGTTTGCCGCCCGCACGGCGGTGTCACTGGAGGCCGCCTGCAGCGCGTGCAATTCAAAACCTTCTGCTGTGCGCACGCGCACAGAGGCCGTGCTGGCGTTGCCGTTAAATACCACCATCACCGCATCCAGATTGGGATCGAGATCGGGTACGCCCAGGCCATCGTCAATGCTCATGGCAATCATGCCCGGCACTTGCGTGCGACCGGTGTTGTGAAAACCCACCCGCGCTTGCACGCTGGCGAGATCCGTCAAGCTGAATAGCGGTGACGCTTGCGCAATGCGCAAAAATTCCTTGAACACCGCCGCCGACAATTGGATGTCAGCGCTGTCTGCGTAGGTATTTGGGTTATTGAATTGCGCGCGAATCCAGTCTTCACTGGCATCGCCGCGATCAATGGGCATGGCCACTGCCCAGTTGTTAGTGCGCTGGGTAAAGTCCACATAGTTGTACCAGTCGCCCGCATCGTAGGTATTGCGATCCATTGATTTGGAGCGCAACAAGTCCGAGCCCATGTGCAAGAACGGCACACCCTGCGCCAACAATGGCATGGCCAGCGTCAAGTTCTGAATGCGCGCGCGATCGGCGGCACTCATGGCAACATCAACGGCGCCCTCTTTTTGAATCATGTCCCACAGGGTTTCGTTGTCGTGCTTCGAAACGTAATTGACCGTGTCTTGCGGGTCTTTGCCATAGGCACCCACTGTGTCTGCGGTCACGCGCTCACTGGCGCTGTTGTAAAAACTGAAGTCGGCGAGATTGCCCGCCAGCCCCGCGCGAATGCGGTCGACGTTTTCACCCTTGACCAACGCCAGGTAGCGCATGGGGTCGCGCATGCGGTCGTTGTAAGTACCGACGCCTGATCCCGCCATATTGAATTGCTCGGCGCGCTCAAAAATTGCATCGTTGGCGGAGCTGCCGGGCATGTTCCAGCCCTCGCCATAGAAATAGCTGTCGGGCTTGAACGCCTGCACGGCGGCGCGGGTTTCTTCGATCACCGACTTCGGAATAAATGTCATTAAGTCGAAACGGAAATCATCGTAGCCGTAGTGTTTGGCCCAGTGCACCACGCTGTCTTTGATAAATTTGCCGAACATGCGATTCTCACCGGCGGTGTCACTGCCCGCACCGGAGGCGTTTTCGGTGTTGCCGGTAATGGGATCGCGGCGGAAATAATAACCGGGTACCAATTTGTCAAAGGTGGAACTGGCGGCGTCAAAACCGGAACTGCTGGTGTGGTTGTAGACCACATCCATCACCACCCGCAGGCCCATGCCGTGCAGCGCTTGATTCATCGCTCGCAGTTCTTTGATGCGGTGCACACCCGTGGCGCGGCTCGCATAAGAGCCCTCTGGCACATTGTAGTGAAACGGATCGTAGCCCCAGTTGAAACCATCGAGCTGGCGCATCGCATTCACTAAATCTCTGCCCGCGTCGGTGGTGGGATCGTAACTTTCAAGCACCGCCAAGAGCGTAGCGCTATCGGATTCCACACCACACACTGGGGCACTGGGCTCCGCGTAACAAAGCTTTTTGACCGTATCGTTTAATTCAACGCGCGCGCGCGCCAGTTCATTGGTGGTGGCAAAGTCTGCCGTGGGCAGCGCGTGAAAATGCGTCAGGCCGGCAGCCTGCAACTCGCGCAAGTGGCGCACCGGGTATGAATTGCGATCGGCAAAGGCGAGGTATTTGCCGCGCAGGGGTTTGCGCGTACTTTCATCGCGAATACTGAAATCGCGCACATGGCCTTCGTAAATCACCGCCTGTTCAGGTGCCACCAGTGCGGGCGCGGCTACGCTGCCCCAACCGGCGGGCTGGGTGCGTCGATCGTCGAGATCCACAAAGTGCGACAAGGTGCCATTGGCCGATACGTTTACCGAATAGGGATCGGTCGTTTCAACGGCGCGCACCAGATCGTTGGCCGCATCGTAAATATCGACCACAAAGCGATAGTAGCGATTGTTCCAATGGGCTTTTTTACCGCGCGCCGTCCAAATACCCGTGGCACTATCAAAGTCCATGGGCACCGTTTGCCACAGTTTATGGTTGCGCTTAAACACCTCTAAAGTGACATTGTGCGCCGTGGGTGCCCACACCGACACGGCAATGGTTTTGCGGTCATAGGTAATGCCCAGCGCGGCCTCGTCGGCATCATTTTCTTGTGCGGTATACAACGCATCCAGAAGCCGCGCCGTTTGCACGGCGGTGCCCACCAAATTGCCCTGCGCATCTGTGCCGGTCACCCACAACTGCCCTTGCGTGGCCGTGCGAATTTGCTCGCGGGTTAAACCCGACACCGAGAAAGCCGCCCAGTTTGCCAAGTGTGGTATGCGCGCAGCTTGCTCGACCGTCAAGGTAGTGGGCTGCAACGACGCACTGAGCGCGGCGCCTTGAATATCACCGGCGTCGTCAACGGCCATGCCACCCTGCGGTGCTGCGAACAATGCATCGCCACTCGCCACATTCCACACTAGGGTTTCGGCATCGACCCAGTGCGCGGCTGCATCGCGAATCACGCGCGCTGCGGGTGCCGCTGGCTCGCACACATCGTTCACGCAAATGGGCGCGCCTTCGCTGACCCGAGCGCTGCGCATATTGGCATTGGCAATCACAAACGCCATGCGCGCAAACTTACCCTGGGCCGCAAGGTCAATGCGCTGATCGTTGGATTGATTGTCGGCGGCGCGATTGTGAATAATCCAATTGCCGCACGATGATTCGGGCTGCACGCGCAACACCCAGTAGGCACCGTAGATGGGATCGACACCCGCACCGTTAATGCCGGGCCCCTCGGGCCAATTGGTGGGCGCCGTCGCATCGTCAGTCACCTGTGCGGCCCAGCCGCCCGCGCAGCCTTCATTCCACAAATGCAATACCCAGTCGCTGTAAGACTGATCCATGTGCTGGCGATTAAAGTAAATGACCGCCTCATCATCGGCCGGAAAATATTCCGGGTCAGGCCCGGAAAATGCCGACTGCGCGTAGCTGTTGCCCAGCGGCAATGCGCACAACAGCAAGACTGCCAATGCCATAAAACCGGTTGTTCGAGGGTATCCACTCATGATCGCTTCCCTAGACTGTTTATTGTTATGTGGGCCACGCGCAGGCGCCGCCATTAGAACAGTCGATAGTAGAAGCTGGGTGATTCAGGTCGCAATGGCCTGCATACGTATGTATCCGTGCATACGTATGCAGGAATGCACAAGGAAATGCGCGCACCGAATTAATTTAAAATCACTGCGCAATATCAGACTTACGGCTGGCTTAAAGACCGTATGTGATCACTAGCCCTAATTTTTTACAGCAATCAAACGAGTGGCTTAAACCCGCCATACACCATTCGCCTAGCATCAAAAATCGGCCGCTCGCCATTTGTCAGCGGGCTAACCAATGCCTCCATCCGCGGGTCGGCAGCAACGCGTTTATTGACGAGATCGCGGGCGGCGCGCGATTCGAATGCAACCCATCCAAAAATAACGACCTCATCGGCTTTGGCGTTAGCGAAATCTGCGAAGGGACGCGTGCCTTCCAGGCCGGCATCGTCATCAACATTCTCTACGTATTCCAGCGCACCATGCTCCTTCCAAATTTCTGCCACTTGCTCAACGACGGCGCGGTAGGTAGCTAGCTGGGCACGCGGAATGGAGAGTAGGAAACCGTCGATGTAGGGTGGCATATAACACTCCTTTATTTTTTAAAAATTCGTACCCAAGGCACGTGGACAGGAAGCCGAGCTAGTTATTGATCATTTTCTATTTATACGAGCCGTAGTGTAACGGAGACCACGCGTACTTTGCGTCATAGCAACCTACCCCGGCTACGCGCCCTATCGGGTTGTTGTCGCTCCAGTCGGATTTTAGGGGTCGCGAAAACAGGCTCCTGCCTGATCATCGAACAAATGGGCGTCCATGCCCAATTGCCCCCTAGAACCCGACTTCTGCTCACCGCTTCGCAAGGGGCCCCAAGATCGGAACTTCGTAGCCAAGTACGTACAATATTTCTAGCGATGGACTAAAAAGCATAAAACATTAACGCCCGCTTTAGCCGCCGGTCGGCTGCAAGCGATTGTTATGTTAATCATTCACTGTAACGACGGATAACAGAGATTTTTCCATTTTCAAGTTCAAGCACATCCAGAGCAATTTTGCTGTAGCTAAACTCTGACCCATCCGACCGCTTACCTTTGGCGGAGAACTTGTGCTTGATAGAAACAGCATTAAAACCATACTGATAGTCGATAAGTTCCGCTTTATATTCTGTATGAACACCGAGGTAACGCCCCATACCCTTCCGCATCATCGCCTTGCCGTCTGGCTCACGAGAATCATCCGGAGCGTTTGGAAAATGTTGGCTACCAACGTCATCGGCAAGAAAGGACAAATAGTATTCCAGGTCATTTTGCGTCGCATTTGGTTGTTGCGTCCTGACCTGAGCATCAAAGTAAGCTTTCACAAACGCATCGTAGTCAAAATCATCTGCAAAAGCATTAGCGCTTAATAAAGTTAAACCTGCCAAATAGACAAATAGTTTTTTCACGAAAAATCCTCATTCAACGACTCAAATTAACGCCAAAAGCAGGCGCATTTATGCATCACTTTGCCTTTTGGTTATATGTTGATTACTACTGTGTCCGCTATATAGTCGTGAAATGCTCGGCGCTTTTCATTTAAAAGCGTTGTAACAATCTCTAATAAAAACCAAATAATGTTGAATACACCTGAAAAGACCAACATATACTGAACTATGACTGGCAAATGTCCATCGGTATCGACGGGTGCCACCATTACAGCAAGAATAGTTGCCGCCCAAATTGCTATAGGAATACAGTCTCGAATAAATGCCTGTTTGAACGTTATATCACCTTCGTCCGAGTGATTTACCACTT
This sequence comes from Simiduia aestuariiviva, assembly GCF_014192475.1. Lineage (GTDB taxonomy): Bacteria > Pseudomonadota > Gammaproteobacteria > Pseudomonadales > Cellvibrionaceae > Simiduia > Simiduia aestuariiviva. Next base: position 476,660 of record NZ_JACHXZ010000001.1, on the reverse strand, counting down.
TTACTGACATTAATGCTTTACCGATGGTCTGGCCATATAACCCGTGCAGCAGCACTGAATAGATGATTATGCCAAAGGAGGTAATGTAGTAGGTGATATCTACAAGCCAAGCAGGAATGATACCTACAACAATGCCAAAGAAAAAGCCAATTACTAACAAGCATATTCCATCAATGATTGCAGCGACAAATCTTGGACCAAAAGTTGAGTATTTATTACGCTCAAATAAAACCTTGGCCTCGCCAGAGCCCTTACGCTCTTCTAACAGCTCGGCTACACGAGCCTTCCGATCAGGGAATTTCATCTCGTCGATTCCCTCATAAACCTCTAATAAGGTCTCATAGGAATATTCTTCAAATTTTGGGGCTTCATTCATTGCTTAATTCTCGAGGGGTACATAAAGCTTTGCTAATAGGCTGCCGTAGCGTAGACAGCCCGGTGGAGGCCACGCTGTTTGTGGCCGGAACGAAACTGAGTAACTAACTAGGAATTTTTCTTACCGAGGATATATCGTTTAAAAACATAGCCCCAAGGCATTGCTAAAATGGGCAAAACAACCAGTGCAAATGCAAAAGCAGTTTCTTCAATACCTGAACCTACAAGCTCATTGGATTGCCAGAGAGGATACACTACCAAAATTAGCCATAGCACTTTATAGAAGATTTCAAGCAAAAGAATGGGTATCATTTCAACTGTTCTGAATATCCCCATCAGCGCCAAGGCCGAAAATGCAGCCCACACACTCCATGCCACAGCCTCGTTCTCGTCCCAGACGCCAGAATAAGACAGTATATAGCCCCAGACGTCCTTACCTAGTACAAAAAACATTAAGACATAAATCAGCCGCATGAAATAAATGTTTATCGGCCTAATGCCGTCAAACTTTGTACTCTTGGTGAATAAAATCTTAAACATTGTCGAAATATCCCTATAAATTTTTTCGCTGAGCAAAATTGCCTAACGCCCGCCTCAGCCGCCAGTCGGCTGCAAGCGTTTGTTAGGAGTATTTTTTACAAAGCCGCCATCATTCACCACATATTTGTGCTCACTGACTACATTCATACCTTTGGGTATAAGCCCCAGTATTTTCTCGATATCTATGAACAGAACAACGATACGTGAATCAGATGCCAACCCAATTGATTCCGCAGCCAATTCCGCACTCTCATTAGCAATATCAAATCTAGCGGATTCATTCACATCGGAAAATCTTGTGTTTAAAAATGATATTGTTAAATCCACTTTATTTGATTTCTTGCCAGATGAACTCTGGTAAGAAATTGCAACCTCATTCCTACCGAGTTCGAACTTATTGGCAAGCTGCTTGTTTAGATCACCTACCCCAACCACAAGATCACAACCTGCAAGGAAGACTACATAAGCTAAAGTCAATGCTAAGCGCATGGCAAACTCCTAACGCCCGCATTTGGGGCGGCGAACAAGATGCGCTTGTTAAGCGACTCTCTGAGACCAATACTCAAGCGCGCTGTCCATATCATCATGAGAAAAGCATTCAACCAACTGCTCTCGAAAGTTCTTATTTGCATACAGCAGCGCTTGAAATACCGCCATACACTGATGTTTTGTATATCGTTGAAACCTGTCATGTTCTGGTTTAGGAGCCAATACGTATAGAATATCATCTAAAAATAGCTCCCCATGCGCATTACCTTTACCTGTAATTGCTAGCTCCAAAATTCTTGGTATGTAGTGAGCAAAGCCTTCTTCTGTAAGAAAGCACCATGGAGAATAGCCGACACAGCCAAGATGTTTAGATTCTAAGGTGGCTAAGGTAGCGCTTTTCATTGTTTCATTATGATCTTCACACTCTGGGCAATGCTTGTAGTCTGTGAAGTTTAATGGTCGCGGATAGCAGCTAAAGACATAATACAAATCCTTAACTATGGCCTCCAAAGGCTGGATTTCACTTGGTAGCTCTAGGCGGCTATTTAGTGCCAAATTTCGTTCTGATTCCGACTCCACAATTAAAAAGCCGCACTCACCACAAACAAAATACCTATCGTCGCCTATTAAGGTAGATTCGTTTATCTCAGAGTTACATTCGTAGCACTTCATTTGCAATCGCTTAACAGCATTATTATGCGACACATTGTCGCGTTTACTTTTGGACACGGTGTCGCATATCCAATAACGGGCAATAAACGCCGGCCAAATAAACTTCTTAACAATCAAAAACTTAACACAAGAAAATAAATGACGCGCCAAGATATGCGACACCCTGTCGCGCTAACATTGTTAGTCAGCCACCAACAAACTTACTCCCCACCCGCCCCACAGGATTCCCGCACAATTAACTTAGGCGGCATTAAGGTGGACTCAACTGGCTCACCGGCGACGATGCGCAGTAGGTTGTCCACTAGCATGGTGCCGGCTAGATTGGTGTCTTGTCGGATGGTGGTGAGTGAGGGGGTGATGTAGGCTGCGGATTGGATGTCGTCGAAGCCCACCACGGCAACATCTTGACCCACGCGCTTGCCGGCTTTTTGCAGTGCGCGCAGCGCACCGATGGCGATCAAATCGCTGGCAGCGAAAACGGCGTCGAACTCCACGCCGCGCGCCAGTAAATTTTGCACGGCTTCATAGCCTAAGGTCTCGATGGTCTCTGCGGCGACTAATAGTTCGGGGCTGTGGGTGATGCCCGCCTCTTCGAGCGCGCGACAAAAGCCGCGGTAGCGAGCGCTAAATTCCGGACTGTTATCTGAGGTATCGCCCAAGAACGCAATGCGCGTGCGGCCCGCATCCACCAAGTGACGACCGGCGAGGTAGCCGCCCTCTTCGTTGTCGCAACCGATAGAGCAGCCGGGCTGATCTGAATGCACGGCGCCCCAACAAATAAAGTGAGCACCGGCATCGAGCAAATGACGCAAGCGCTCCACGTAACTGTCATAGGCACCATACCCCAAAAGAATGAGACCGTCGGCGCGATGGGAGTCTTCGAAGTCGCGATGCCAATCTTCACTTTGCTGCTGAAAGCTCACCAATAAATCATAACCTTTGGCGGCCGTGGCGCGGGTAATGGAACCGAGCATGGATAGAAAAAACGGATTGATGTGCGACTCGTCAGTGGTGGGGTCTTCGCGAATCAACAGCGCCAAGGTGCGGCTGGATTTCGCCCGCAAATTGCTGGCCGCTTTATCAACTTTGTAATTTAATTCACGCGCAATGGCTTTGATTTTTTCGCGCGTTTCTAAACTGACCAGTGGGCTGTCGCGCAGTGCGCGCGACACAGTGGACTGCGACACGCCCGCACGATAGGCAATGTCCAGTGAGGTAGGCCTGCTGTCTTTCATCGCTTATGTTTGCTCGCTAATTTTTGTTATGGAGGTCGCCCAGCTGCGCCTGAGCATTCAATACTCAGAAATACCGCTGTGCGAGCCGTCTGTGCGACTTTCCTGCAGGTTATAGAAAGCGGCCCCTTCTGCCAAGGGCCGAGCTATAATGCCGACCCAGTTAACTTCCACTTACCCAGTGACTGTCCAGCGAGAGAAACGATGCCCTGGCTCCAACTTATTATTCACACCGATCGCCGCCATGCAGACGCCATCGATGACGCCCTGCTTGAAGTGGGCGCCGTGTCGGTCACCCTGCAAGATGATGCCGACCAACCGATTTTAGAACCCGCGCTGGGCGAAACCCCGCTTTGGGACGCCACGCGTATTACCGGCCTGTTCGACGCCGACATCGACACCGCCGCGGTGAGCCTTGAACTGCTGGCGCAATTGCCCGAACCCCCAACAGACCTGAAGTGGGAGCAATTGGAGGACAAGGACTGGGAGCGCGAGTGGATGGCGAGCTTTAAGCCCATTTGCTGCGGCGAGCGCCTGTGGATTTGCCCCAGCTGGCAGGCACCACCGCAAGCCGATGCCGTCAATTTAATGCTCGACCCCGGCCTCGCCTTTGGCACCGGCACCCACCCCACCACCTTTTTATGCCTGCAGTGGCTCGACCAGCAGGCCCTGGAACAAAAACACCTGGTGGATTTTGGCTGCGGGTCCGGCATTCTCGGCATCGCCGCACTGCTGCTGGGCGCGCGCCAAGTCATCGGCGTCGACATAGACCCGCAAGCACTGCTGGCCACGCGCGACAATGCCACACGCAACGGTTTGCCCACCGATGCCATGCCCGTGTACCTGCCCGCCGATGCCCCCACCCCACAGGCTGACATAGTGTTGGCCAACATATTGGCGGGGCCGCTCGTGGAATTGGCCGAGGTGCTGAGCGCGCAGGTAGTGGCCGGCGGCAAGCTGTGCCTGTCGGGTATCTTGGCAACCCAAGCCGAGACCGTCATGGCCGCCTACCCCGCTTTCGCGTTCGATCCGGTGGCGCAAAAAGAGGAATGGGTCAGGCTGACAGCCACCAAAGTTCGGTAAAATACCACCGCCGTCACACTGGGCGCCGCGATTGGCGCCCATGGCGCGATTTACCTTATTCCCGACAAAGACTAAACTCTGCACGCACCCAGCCTGTTACGCCAACGCGTAATAAGGAATGCGCTGCGCCACCTCGGCGCGGGTCGTCGATTCCAGCGCTGTGCGAGAAACCGTAACTGCCTGCTAATACAGGCCAAGAAGCCGTAAGGATTACGCTGCTCATGACCCAATTTGTGACCCGCTGCCCCAAGTGCAGCACGTCATTTCGCATCACTCAGGCGCAAATGGACCGCGCCAAGGGTGCCGTACGCTGTGGCTCCTGCCTGCAAATTTTTCGCGCCGCCGACCACTTGGTGAATGCACCGGCGAAACCGGGCGCTAGCAGCGCGGCCAAGCCTGCAGCCCAGCCCACGGCCAAAGCGGCCGCCAAGGCGACCGCACCAAAACCCGCAGCAGCCGCAAAATCCACCGCAAAGGCAAAAGCCGCGCCCAAGCCCGCCGCCCAGAGCGTTAAGCCCAGCACGCCTAAGCCGGCACAAGCGGCGGCGCCAGCCAACCAGCCTAAAAAAGAGGGCGGCCAAGGCCTCAAATTCAATCAGCAGGCCATCGACGAAGAAGCGGATTGGGATGACGACCAACTCATTCACGACGACCTGTTCGACGAAGAGGAAAAAGATCGCACCGGCGAGCTGTCTGACAGTTTTTTTGACATCTACGAGCCGCGCAAAGCTAGCCAGCCCGAAAAATCCATTTTCGATCGTGAAATCAAACCCATACACGACGATGACGAGGACACCGAGCGCCCAGACGAATCTTGGGCCCTGAGCATCCTCGAAGAAGTGGAAGACGAAACCCGCGAAGAGGCCAAAAAAGCGCCCGCCGCAGCCGATAAAGAGCAGTACTCGCGCGCGACCACCGGCACTTTCACCGCGCTGTCCGATGCCGATCTGGAAGCGGCCATCGGCGACAACTTCAATATTACCGGCGAACAACCGGCGTACGATGAAGAGGGCTTTGATAGTGCGCCCTACGATCACGAGCCAGAGCCAGAGTCCAAGAAGGGCCCGGTATTTAAACTGGCCGAGGGCGACGAGCGGCAGGAGCCTTTATTCACCGAAATGGAAGAGGTGGACGATGAGCCTGGCATGCGCGCCTACGACCCCGAGCGACGCGCCGCACTGCGTGCCATCGAACCCGAACCGCTGGAGTTTGGCTTTCAGGTCGAAAAGTCTGATTTGCCTAAGCGCTTGATGTGGGGCGGCTTGACCGCGTGCGCATTGCTGGCGTTTATCGTGCAGCTGGCCATGATCAACATCGACCAATGGGGCCGCGCCCAAGCCACGCGCGCCTACTACCAACAACTGTGCCCTCTGCTTGGCTGCAACCTGCCCAGCCTGTCAGACCCAAGCCAAGTACAGGCCTCCAACCTGGTGGTGCGCAGCCACCCGCGCATGGCCGACGCGCTCCAGATAGACGCCGTGCTGCTCAATAAGGCCCGCTTCGATCAGCCCTTCCCGCTGCTGGAAATTCAATTCTCAGACCTGCAGGGCAAATTGGTTGCCGCGCGAAAATTCACACCCAAGGAGTATCTGGGTGGCGAACTGGCGGGCCAAACCCAGATGCCGAGCAATCAACCTGTGCACATCGCCCTGGAAATCCTCGATCCGGGTCCCGAGGCGGTAAATTACACAGCCCGCATCGCACACTAGCTAATCTGGGGCCGGCCAAGCATATTTGGCTGGCAAAAACCAGATTAAAATTTCACCATTTTGTGTATTTTCTGCTTTTATCCGCGCCCTCGGTGCGGGTATCATAGCTGCCCTTTTCGCGCGGCCCCACAGGGCTGTGTTGTCGTCTAAATCATTGCCAGAACAGGGTGTTCACGTGTTCAACATCGGCCCTCACATCATCGATAGCCACGCGGTGCTTGCACCCATGGCCGGTGTGACGGACCTACCGTTTCGAAAATTGTGCCTGCGCTTTGGCGCCGGCCTTGCAGCATCCGAAATGGTCACCAGTGACGTGCGCTTGTGGAATAGCCGCAAGTCCAGCCTGCGTTTGGCCCATGACGACGAGGCCAGTCCTCGCGCCGTGCAAATTGCCGGCGGCGATCCAGAGATGATGGTGCAAGCGGCGCAGCTCAACGTGGCCAATGGCGCTGAAATCATCGACATCAACATGGGTTGCCCCGCAAAAAAGGTGTGTAAAAAGGCGGCGGGTTCTGCGCTGCTTGCCAATGAAACACTGGTGGCAGAAATATTGTCGTCAGTGGTGGCCGCAGTAGAAGTACCCGTGACATTAAAAATTCGCACGGGCACGGCTACCGACTGTCGCAACGGCGTGCGTATTGCGCGCATGGCGGAGCAGGCGGGCATTCAGGCGCTGGCAGTACACGGGCGCACTCGCGCGTGTGCCTTCCGGGGCAACGCGGAGTACGACACCATTGCCGAAATTGTGCAGGCGGTGTCGATACCGGTACTGGCCAACGGCGATATCGATAGCGCCGAGCGCGCCCAAGCAGTACTGGATTACACGGGCGCGCAGGCCGTAATGATCGGGCGTGCAGCACAGGGGCGACCCTGGATTTTTCAGGAAATTAATCATTTCCTACGCACGGGAAAATCACTGCCCGCACCCACACTGGGGCATATCGAGCAATTGCTGTGTGAACACATAGCCGCACTGCAGGCATTTTACGGTGAGGTTATGGGGCCGCGCATTGCTCGTAAACACGTGGGTTGGTATTTAAAAACGCTACCGGGTGCGGAAGCGTTTAGAAAAACGTTTAACAAACTTGAGTGTGCAAAACAGCAACATGCCAGCATCCAAAATTATTTTGAGATGCTGAGATTGAATGAGGATAAAGCAGCATGAATACACTGGAACCTTTTATGGCAGAGGCACCCGCCAAAGAAACTGTAGTCGACAATTTCTCCGGTATCAGTGCTAACCAATCGCTGCGCGATTGTGTAGACCAAGCCATGGAAAATTATTTCCGCAATTTAGATGGCCAGCCCGTTACCAATGTGTACGACATGGTAATGGCTGAAGTGGAAGCGCCCATGTTGGAAGTGGTATTGAAATACACCCGCCACAACCAAACAAAAGCCGCGCAGGTGTTGGGCCTGAACCGCGGTACGCTGCGCAAAAAGCTGAAGCAGTACGGTTTGCTGTAAGGCTCACACGGTTTCAAATTAAAAGGGGTGTTTCACCCCTTTCGTTTTTCCGCCCCACAGACGTTAGGACACCCTTTATGAGCTCTGATTTAGTTCAGGTAAAACGTGCGCTCATCAGCGTTTCAGATAAAACCGGTATCGTCGAATTTGCCCAAGCGCTACACGCGCACAAGGTAGAAATTCTTTCTACCGGCGGCACTTTTAAACTGCTCAAAGACAGTGGCATCCCCGCCATCGAAGTTTCCGATTACACCGGCTTCCCAGAAATGATGGATGGCCGTGTAAAAACCCTGCACCCGAAAGTGCACGGCGGCATTTTAGGTCGCCGTGGTACCGATGAAGCCGTCATGGCCGAGCACGGTATCAATGCCATCGACATGGTGGTGGTAAACCTCTACCCCTTCGAACAAACCGTTGCCAAAGCCGATTGCAGCCTGGCCGACGCTGTTGAGAATATCGACATTGGCGGCCCCACCATGGTGCGCGCTGCCGCCAAAAATCACGCCCATGTGAACATTGTGGTGAACGCCTCTGACTACGCGAACATCCTCGCAGAAATGCAGGCCAACAATGGCGCTACCTGCCTAAAAACCCGCTTCGACCTGGCCATTAAGGCCTACGAGCACACAGCGGCCTACGACGGCGCCATCGCCAATTATTTTGGCCGCAAGGTAGCCGGTGGTAGCGAACACTTTGCACGCACCTTTAACACCCAATTTAATAAAGTGCAGGAATTGCGCTACGGTGAAAACAGCCACCAAAAAAGCGCCTTTTACACAGAAAAAAATCCTGCGGCTGGCACCATCGCTACGGCGACGCAATTGCAGGGCAAGGAATTGTCCTACAACAACATTGCCGACACCGATGCCGCGCTGGAAACCGTCAAGTTGTTTGACGCGCCCACGTGTGTGATCGTTAAACACGCCAACCCCTGCGGCGTGGCCAGTGGCGACAACTTGCTGGCAGCCTATGAGCGCGCCTTTGCCACCGATCCAGAATCTGCCTTTGGCGGCATCATTGCGTTTAACCGCGAACTGGACGCCGCCACCGCTAGCGCCATTGTTGAAAAACAATTTGTGGAAGTGATCATTGCGCCGAGCATCGCTGCCGACGCGGTTGCTGCGGTTAGCAGCAAGAAGAATGTACGCCTACTGGCGTGCGGCGCGTGGGATTCACAGAGCGCGACGGGCCTGGCCGCACTGGACTTTAAGCGCGTCTCCGGCGGCCTCTTGGTACAAGACCGCGACCGCGACACCATTACCGCCGCCGATCTAAAAGTGGTAACTAAAAAAGTGCCAACCGAAGATCAAATGCGCGACCTACTGTTTACTTGGAAAGTCACCATGATGGTGAAATCTAACGCCATTGTTTACGGCAAAGACAACGCCACCGTCGGCGTGGGCGCAGGCCAAATGAGCCGCGTCAATTCCGCGCGCATCGCCGGCATTAAAGCGGAGCATGCGGGCTTAGCCGTACCCGGCAGCGTGATGGCCTCCGACGCTTTCTTCCCCTTCCGCGATGGCATCGACAATGCGGCGGCGGCGGGCATTGCCGCGGTGATTCAACCCGGCGGCTCCATGCGCGATGAGGAAGTTATTGCGGCGGCGGATGAACATGGTTTGGCGATGGTGTTTACCAGCACTCGACACTTCCGCCACTAAAACGTTTTGACTCGCAGCTTTGCGACGGGAGCGTCGTCGGCGCTGTGCTCGGTCGGTCATGTACTCTATGTACACTCCCTCCCTGTGCGCAGTGCCTCCTAGCCCCCACCGCAAATCTGCAGCGCCAAAATCGTTTTAGCAGTTTTCCCTTTAACCTACGGGATTAGAAAATGAATATTTTGATTATTGGTTCGGGTGGGCGCGAGCACGCGTTGGCGTGGAAAGCGGCGCAGAATCCTGACGTACAAAAGGTATTTGTGGCGCCTGGCAATGCCGGCACAGAGCTGGAAGCCAAACTTGAAAACGTCGCTATCGAGGTGATGGAGTTTGAGAAACTGGCCACCTTTGCCAAGGCCAATGATGTGCAGCTCACCATCGTCGGGCCCGAGGCTCCGCTGGTTGAAGGCGTGGTGGATTTTTTCAGTGCGCGCGGTATGCGCTGCTTCGGCCCGAGCAAAGGTGCGGCGCAACTCGAAGGCTCGAAAGCTTTTACCAAAGATTTCTTAGCGCGCCACAAGATTCCCACCGCCGAGTACCAGAATTTTACTGAGGTAGAGCCCGCTCTGGCGTATTTGCGCAAGCAGGGTGCTCCCATCGTAGTGAAGGCTGACGGCTTAGCCGCGGGCAAAGGCGTGATCGTGGCTGAGACCTTAGCGCAGGCCGAAGACGCCGTGCGCGACATGCTGTCTGGCAATGCCTTTGGCGATGCCGGTTGTCGCGTGGTCATTGAAGAATTTCTCACTGGCGAAGAGGCCAGCTTCATCGTGTTGGTGGACGGTAAAAATGTTTTGCCCATGGCCACCAGCCAAGATCACAAGCGCGTGGGCGACGGCGACACCGGCCCCAATACCGGCGGCATGGGTGCCTACTCTCCCGCGCCCGTGGTGACGCCCGAAGTGCACCAACGCGTGATGGACCAAGTGATCATGCCCACCGTGAGTGGCATGGCTGCAGAAGGCAACGACTACACCGGCTTTTTGTATGCCGGTTTAATGATCGATGCTGAGGGCAACCCCAAGGTCATTGAATACAATTGCCGCTTTGGCGACCCAGAAACGCAACCCATTATGCTGCGCCTTCAATCGGATTTGGTGGCGCTGTGCAACGCCGCTCTCGACGGCACACTCGATCAGCAAGAAACCCAATGGGATTCACGCGCCGCCATTGGCATCGTTTTGGCAGCCGGCGGCTACCCAGCGAGCTACAACAAAGGCGATGAAATCAGCGGCTTGCCCGAATCTGAAACTGAAGGCGAAAAGATTTTTCACGCGGGGACGCAATTGGTGCAGGGCCGCGTGCTCACCAACGGTGGGCGCGTACTCTGCGCAACGGCACTGGGCGACACCGTGAGCGCCGCCCAAGCGCGCGCCTATGCACTGGCGAAAGGTGTTAGCTGGAGCGGCAGTTTTTGTCGATCAGACATCGGCTACCGCGCCATTGCCCGCGAGCAAAACAGCTAGCAAGCCTCTCACAAAAAAGCCGCGCACTGCGCGGCTTTTTTGTGCCCACGATTAATCTGGGCTGCCGTTAATCCGCCAGTACGCAGCGCTCCTGCGCCCACAGACGCAACTGCGCAACCTGCTCGGCCATGACCACCGACAGCGGATTGGTATTGGCCAGCTCCTGCAAAATTTGCTGCACCCCGCACTCTTCACCTTGCGCGCGCGCTGAATAGATGGCCGAGACGATGGCCTGCTCTATTTCCGCACCTGAAAAGCCCTCGGCGGCCGCTGCCAATATGGGCAATTGAATAGTCAATCGCTCCAAGCCACGGCGCTTCAAGTGGATCGAAAAAATGGCTTCGCGCACGTCGCTTTTCGGGAGGTCCACAAAAAATATTTCATCCACGCGGCCCTTGCGCATCAATTCCGGCGGCAGTGACGAAATGTCGTTGGCGGTGGCCACCACAAACACCGGCGTCTTGCGCTCGGCCTGCCACGTGAGTAGCGAACCCAGCAAACGCTTGCTGGTGCCGCTGTCGCTGCCGTCGGTGGACAAGCCCTTTTCCACTTCGTCCATCCACAGCACACAGGGCGCCATGCGATCGGCGAGCGCCAATGCCTCGCGCAAATTGCGCTCCGACTCGCCGTGGTATTTGTTATAGAGCGCGCCAAAGTCCATGCGCAGTAACGGCAAGCCCCACAGGCCCGCCACCGCTTTGGCCGCCAAACTTTTCCCGCTGCCCTGCACACCTAACAGCATCAAGCCTTTGGGTTTATCACTTAAATCGCTATCGACAAACGCGTTTTGTCGACTGGCCAACCACTGCTTCAATTTTTCCAAACCGCCTACATCGGCGAAGGATGCGGTATCAAACTCAAAAGACACCACGCCGTCGAGATTGAGCAGCTCAAACTTGGCCTTGTTGATCGCGGGCAAATCCGATTCGGTAATGGCGCCGTCGTCGACGATAGCCGAGCGCACCAGGGTCCGCACATCGGCAAAGCTGAGCCCCCTTAAGTTGCTCACCATGCGCGCCACCGTGGCCTGATCCGCGCGCACCCGTTGACCGCGGGCAGACCACGCCTTGGCCTCTTCGCGCACGATGGTCATGATTTCTTCATCTGACGGTGCCGACAAACTAAAGCGCGCCGCCAAGCGCGATAGCTCTTTAGGTAACCGGAACGCATGACTCACCAACACCAGCGTGTGGCCATTTTGCGTGTGGCCCAGGGCGATATCTTTTAATAGCCGCACCGTTTTTGGGTTGCCCTCCAAGTAGGGGTGAAAATCGCACAACACCACCACTGCCGGTTTTTCGACATTCTTGAGATGGCGTAGGACCTCCTCGGGTTCTTGGTTGGGCATGGGCTCCCCTTGCAGCGACAACTCGCCACCAAACCCTTGCCGCACCAACCCATCGGTAATGGTCCAGCGGTAGATCGGGCGACTGCGCAGGCGTCCGCGCTCGCTCATACTGGCCTCGTTCACCGCACGCTGCACCATTTCGAGGGCGCGTACTTCATCAAAGGTTTCCAACACCAGCAGCGGCGTTTTTGAATTTAACAGCAACCCCAGGTCGCGAATATCTGTCACCCCGAACTCCTTTTGTGAGGATTCATTTATGCCATAGTAGCCGGAAGCCCCCCGGCCGTGGCCCATGTTACCGTTATCCGACGGGAAAAAAATCACCAAACCCCGTAAACTAGCCCAATCAAATTTGCGGTGGAATACTCAATGCGACAGCTCAGTTTTCTCGACCAGTGCCTCATCGAGGCGGACAAAGCCCTGCGCACCCTGGCCCCCGGCCCCTTGTCGCCCAATCGCCCGTCGCCCGCACAAGCTGAACCCGATGCGACCCTAGCCCCTGAAGAGCGGCGCCACGCAGCGGGCTTGATGCGCGTCAATCACACGGGCGAAGTCTGCGCCCAGGCGCTCTATCAAGGTCAGGCTTTGACGGCCAAACTGCCCGAAGTGCGTCAGGAAATGGCCAGCGCAGCACAGGAAGAAATCGATCACTTGGCGTGGTGCGAACAGCGCTTGCGCGAACTCGACAGCCGGCCCAGCCTACTCAACCCCTTGTGGTACGGGATGTCGTTCGCGATTGGTGCGGGCGCGGGCTTGATCAGCGATAAGGTCAGCCTGGGCTTTGTGGCCGCCACTGAAGATCAGGTGTGCAAACACCTGGACAGTCATTTGCACTCGCTGCCCGATGCCGACCGCAAGAGCCGCGCAGTGGTTGAACAGATGCGCACCGATGAAGCCAAACACGCCGAGGCCGCGCTCGCCGCCGGCGGTGCCCAATTTCCAAACCCCATCAAACAACTCATGAGTTTGTCAGCCAAGCTCATGACCAAAACCAGTTACCGGATTTAACATGAACGACTCAGAAAAAAGCGCAATCTACGCACAGCTGCTCACCAATTGCCGAGCGCTGACCGAGGGTGAAACGGATGAAATTGCGCTGATGGCGACGCTGGTGTGTGAAATCCATCAAGCCCTGCCCTACAGCCATTGGACCGGTTTTTACCGCGTCACTGAACCCCAACTACTCAAAGTAGGTCCCTATCAAGGCGGCCACGGCTGCCTGCAAATTGCCTTTGATCGCGGCGTGTGTGGCAAGGCCGCCACCGATAAAACCGTGCAGCGGGTCGACGACGTCAACAGCCTGCCCTACCACATCGCCTGCTCGAGCAGCACCCTGTCAGAGATAGTGCTGCCGGTGCTGGATCAACACGGCGCCGTGCGCGCGGTGCTCGATCTGGATTCCAACGACCCAGCCGCATTCACGGAGGTCGATGAACAGGGCCTGCAAGCGCTTTTAGCTCTGCTGGCGCCAGCGTTTCAATAGCGAGCGCTACTGGGCGGCGTCCACCACCTCATAGGAGTGGGTGAGTGCCACGCCCGCGGCTTCGAGCATTATTGAGGCGGAGCAGTATTTGGTTGCCGACAACTCCACTGCCCGCTTCACTTGCACGTCTTTTAAGCCGTTGCCGGTCACCACAAAGCGCATATGAATGCGGGTAAACGGCGACGGCACGCCCTCGGCGCGCTCGGCCTCCAGCTCCACTCGACAATCGGCTACCGGCTGGCGGGCCTTCTTTAAGATGCCAATCACATCGAATGAGGCACAACCGCCAAGCCCCAACAAAATCATTTCCATGGGGCGCACGCCCATATTGCGACCGCCGTGATCCGCTGCGCCATCCATCACAACGGCGTGTCCGCTGCCGGATTCGCCCAAAAACATAACGCCATCTACCCACTTGACCGTCGCTTGCATGAATGCCCCCTTGGTATTGCTTGGTGAAAGGCGCGCAGATTAGCACAATTCCACGTGAACCTAGATTTACACGCCATAAAGTGCGGCAGCCACTGGACGTTTGCGGAAGTTAAGGCCAACATCATACCTCTGACTGAGAGCAAACGCCGACCAGTTCACACTATGGGCGGCTTTTAAGACCGCTGGCGAACCATCGGTCACATGCTCGCTGGTACACAAACCCGATAAACGCCATAATCGGGGCCGGCCCACGAGGCCACTCACACAGCTTTTGGCAACATGCGCAAGGGGTTACATTTTGGTCGCAGTATCTCTGACACCACATATCAAAAACGTGGACAAGTTTCTGGAACATTGTCACCGCCGCCGCTATCCGGCTAAAACCACCATTATTTACGCCGGTGATAAGAGCGACTCTCTCTACTACATCGTTAAGGGTTCGGTCACGGTATTGATCGAGGACGATGATGGTCACGAAATGATTGTGGCCTACCTGAACGATGGCGATTTTTTTGGCGAAATGGGACTGTTTGAAAGCGATGGCGAATCGCGCAGCGCTTGGGTTCGCGCCAAAACGGAATGCGAAGTGGCTGAAATCAGCTACAGCAAATTCCAAGAATTAAGCGGCAACCACCCCGAGTTCCTGTTTGCACTCGGCACGCAGATGGCCAAACGCCTGCGCAACACCACCCGCAAAGTGGGCGACCTGGCATTCTTGGACGTCACCGGTCGCGTGGCGCGCACGCTGTTAGATCTGTGCAAAGAGCCCGACGCCATGACGCATCCCGATGGCATGCAGATCAAGATTACCCGCCAAGAGATTGGCCGCATCGTCGGCTGTTCCCGCGAAATGGTAGGCCGCGTACTTAAAACCCTTGAAGAGCAAGGACTGGTGTCCGTTAAGGGCAAGACCATGGTGGTTTTTGGTACCCGCTAAATCCATGAATTTTTTGCGTATTGCATGTGCACTGCTGGCGGCGTGGCTGTGGTTATCTGGTTGCACGCCACAAGCCACTGAAGTCTGGCACCAAGTCAGCGGCCAGGTTCAGCTACCCGACGAGGCAACACTGCAAGCGGATACTCAGCTTGTGGTTTTGCTAGAGGAGCGAAGCGAGGCGCATAAGGCGCCCGCACGCTTGGCAGAATTGCGACAGCAGGCGCAGTTACCTATGCATTTCTTACTGCAAAACCTGCACCTCAACCCCACGGCCTTTGCCAGCTATCAGCTGCGCGCTCACATCGAAACCCGTGGCGGCCGCTTACTTTGGCGCTCCGCACAGGCGCAGCCGCTTACACCGGAAAATGCATCCGTCACCCTGACCCTCAATGCGGTCGCACCACAAACGCCGATCACCCTATTTTTCAAATGTGACGACGAAGGACTGCGGCTGCGAATCGACGGCGAGCAGGCGACCCTATCACTGGCCGAGCACACTTATTTATTAACCCGCATTGCCAGCGCTTCGGGTACGCATTACCAATCGGAAGCAGCGGACTTTTGGACCAAAGGCGATGAGGCTGTTTTGACGCTGGTGGGCCAGCCGCAGCGACACTGCAGCGCCGAACCACTGGTGAGCCCCTGGGCCGAAGCCGCCTAATTCAGCGGGCTGGCCGATGGCAGGTTAGGCTGGATCACTGGCAGGCGAAGCGTAAAACAGCTGCCGCAGCCAGGCGTGGACTGCACTTGAATCTCCCCGCGATGCATTTGAATAATGCCATAGGACACACTCAGCCCAAGGCCAGTGCCCTCACCCACGGGTTTGGTGGTGAAAAACGGGTCAAAAATTTTGCGCTGCACATCCAGAGCCATACCCTTGCCATTGTCTTCAATACTGAGCCACACATAATCGCCCGCGTCTTCCACGCCAGACCGCACCTCAATACGGCCAAAGTCGGCCATGGATTGGCCCGCATTGACCAACAAATTAAGCAACACCTGACTGATCTGAGGGCCGATACACTGTATGGGCACTAGCTCGCCCAAATTAAGTACAACTTCACACTTATATTTGAGCTCATTGCTCACAATATTTAAGCTCGAGCGCAACAACTGATGTAAATCAACTTCCTGCCATGCCTTTTGCTCAGGATGCGCAAAGCCCTTCAGATCGCTGACAATTTGCTTAACATGTGCGACCCCTTGCCGCGACTCATCGATGATGTGACTGCAGTCCTCACGCAAATAGGGGAGATCGAGCCGCTGTTTCAGCAACCTAAGATCGCGCAGCAACTCAGAGTCTGGCAACTCTGACTCGAGCGCTTCATAACTTTCTACCAGCCGCCATAGGTCACCTAAATAGGCGTGCAGGGTATCGAGGTTGGAGTTGATATACCCTACGGGGTTGTTAATTTCGTGGGCTACCCCTGCCGCCAATTGCCCAAGGCTGACCATTTTTTCCGCCTGAATGAGCTGCGCCGTAGCCTCTTGTAATCGGGCATTCATGGCCTGCAACTCTCGGGTGCGCTCGTCGACCCGCTGTTCTAAATATTGCTCGCGGTTGTGCATCGCTAAGTGCGTGCGCACGCGCGCCAGCAATTCATCGCGGTTAAAAGGCGTAGAGACATAGTCGGCGGCGCCCAGATGAAAGGCGCGACTAATGGTTTCCGGATCGTTATCGGCACTGAGCACGATAACCGTTGGGGTGCGAGTCAGACTTAGCGTAGGCAGCTCTTCAAGCACTTCAAAGCCAGATTTTTCTGGCATATTCAAATCCAGCAACACCAAGTCGACGGCGTATTTGGTCAACTGCGACAAACACTCTAAGCCATTAACCGCTTCATATACCTCAGGAAATTCATCCGCCAGAATGTGGCGTACGAGCCTGCGGTTAATATCATTGTCATCCACCAACAATATCGCCTGCGACATTGGGTGCACTCCTTGCTGCCTGTTTGCTTTGCAGTTAAGCGCAGTTCACCGCCCTTCTGCAAGGGCCACTCCTTATCGACGGTATTTTGGCGTGCACAGTCGTTCAGGGCTTCTCACGCCACACCAAATGTCAGGCAAAAAAAAGCCCTCAAAGATTGAGGGCGAGGTCTTAGGGTGTTCGGTTCATCACTGCCTGTTACACCGATTGGCTGTGCCCACTGGGTCTTACCGTTCAATCTGCGGGCGTTAACGCCGGCGGTGGAAAAATCGGGAGGTTCAACACGCTACTACTGTGTTACTGCGAACCTCCCTTAAATAGAGCCCGGTTTCACCTTCTTAACAACGACTACGGCAAAACCGGATTTAACCAACTAGCTACTACTAAGGGTCATCACATTCAGCTTACTGCCAGAGACTTCTACCCGTGGACCTAAGAGGCTTTGGGCAACAACACTCTTTTGCTTGAACATGTATCCATTGTACATTTTGTATCTAACCTGTCAATCATGACATTATATCATTTCGTTATGGTAAGCGGCTACAAAACATACATTAGTCATTTAAGTCATGCGAAATATTAGCTATTCTTACTGACATGACTCCATTCGGGCAGACATTTGTATGAGCGAAATTCAGGTGCTTACAACCGGCGAAGCCGCCAAATACTGCGGCGTGAACTTTCGCACCGTAATTCGATGGATAGAGCGTGGACGCCTGAAAGCCTATAAATTGCCGGGCCGCGGGGATCACCGCATTCAAACGCAGGATTTCGTGGCCTTTCTGCGCGACAACAACATGCCAGTCCCCCCCGAGCTCGTTGGCACCAACAACCGCGTCCTCGTCATTGAAGACCAGCCCGAAATGGCCGCCGCTATTCGGCGTACGCTAAAACGTGCGGGGTATGACGTAGAGGTGGCCAAAGATGGCTTCATCGCTGGGACAATGTTGATGCGACACAACCCCGCACTGGTGACGCTGGACTTAAAGATGCCGGGTATGGATGGCTATCAAGTGCTCAATTTTATTAGAGAGCAAGAAGATCACAGCCAAGTGAAGGTGCTGGTGGTGTCCGCGGAAACGCGGGAGGGCCTGGCACGCGCCAAAACCTCCGGCGCAGACGACATCTTACCCAAGCCCTTCGACAACAGTGAACTGCTGGCCAAGGTTAGTCAGTTGATCGGCGACGGTCAGCCGGTCTCCGCTCAGGATCAGCTTGTGTGAACGACAACCGCCTGTTTTTGATTCTCTATTTTGGCTGGCTAAACCTTGCCGTAGCCGCGAGCGCCGCGTGCCTGTGGATCTGGCAGCCCCACTGGCTACCCTACAATGGTCACGGCATGGGGTTTACCTTAATCCTTCAAGGCGTGGTTGCTGCGGCAATGATTTTTGCGGTCAAGCAACGCCAAGCCGGCACGCTGCTGGGTAGCAAAGCCTTTCCAGCCACCATGGTGGCCTATGGGTTATTTCTACTGATGGCCCTGCGCTGGCTAGCTCAGGGGTAACGGGTACATCATTGAGCCTGCGCCTAGCCTTGCACTTGGCCCTAGTCTTCCCCCTCCTCCTGTGCCGGAGGACAACGAAAACTCTGCGTGACCTCATCGCCGCACACCGACTCTAAAATCACATCAAAGCCCCATAGTCGATGTACGTGTTTGAGCACTTCTTCTGTGGCGCTGCCCATGGGTTTACGGTTGTGTTGGAAGTGACGCAATGTGAGCGAGCGATCACCACGCACATCCACATTAAACACCTGAATATTGGGCTCCCTATTGCCGAGGTTGTAGTTCCCGGCCAATGCTTCGCGCACAGCCATATAACCTTGCTCATCGTGGATCGCGTCTACGACTATCTCCCGGTCGATGTCATCATCAACAATCGAAAATAATTTCAAATCGCGAATTAGCTTGGGCGACAAGTACTGCAATATAAAGCTTTCGTCTTTAAAATTGCGCATCGCAAAATCCAGCGTCTCTAGCCACGGCTTATCCACGAGATCTGGAAACCACTTGCGATCTTCTTCGGTTGGATTCTCACAGATGCGGCGGATATCCACCATCATATTAAAACCCAAGGTATACGGATTAATACCCGAATAGTAGGGGCTATCAAAGGGCGGCTGGAAAATCACGCTCGTATGACTTTGCAAAAACTCCATCATAAAGCCGTCGGTAACTTGGCCTCGGTCATACAAAGTATTTAATAACGTGTAATGCCAGAAGGTCGCCCAACCTTCATTCATAACCTGGGTTTGCCGCTGCGGATAAAAATATTGGCCCATCTTTCTAACAATCCGCACTAATTCGCGCTGCCACGGCTCCAATAGTGGTGCGTGCTTTTCAATAAAATACAGGATATTTTCCTGTGGCTCCTCAGGAAATCGCTGCAAATTGACAGCCGACTTTTCTGATTCAACCACGGGAATTGTGCGCCACAGGTCATTGACTTGCTGTTGCAGATGGCGCGCCCTCTCCTCCTGACGCTGAATCTCTTCGACGGCCGATATGGGGTAGGGTCGCTTGTAGCGGTCAACGCCGTGATTCATTAAGGCGTGACAGGAATCCAGGATACGTTCGACATCATCGATGCCGTGGCGCGACTCACATTCTGCTATGTAATTTTTGGCAAACACCAAATAATCAATGATTGAGTCAGCATCCGTCCACGTCCGAAATAGGTAATTCCCCTTAAAGAAAGAATTGTGTCCATAGCACGCATGGGCGATCACCAATGCTTGCATGGTCATGGTGTTCTCTTCCATGAGATAGGCGATACAGGGGTTGGAGTTAATCACGATTTCGTAAGCCAACCCCATTTGTCCACGCTTGTACGAATTTTCAACGTTTAAAAACTGCTTGCCATAGGACCAATGGTTGTAACCGATGGGCATGCCAATTGAGGCGTAGGCATCCATCATCTGTTCCGAACTGATCACTTCAATTTGATTTGGGTAAGTATCCAAGCCAAATTCCTTCGCTATCTCCGCAATAGCGTGGTCGTACTCTTCTATGAGCTCGAAGGTCCACTCAGAACTGGTTGAGATCGGTCTATGCGTCATGGGATTTTTTCTGAAATAGTTCGCGAAATACAGGGTAGATATCTGATTTTGTTTTGATCTGCTGCATGGCAAACGCTTCGGCGTTGGTATTGGCAATTTTACTGTACTCTTCCCACAGCGCCTGATGTTGCCTAGGGGTAATTTCGATGTAGGCGAAGTACTGACTTTTTGGCAGTATTTTCTGCAGCATCAATTCACGACACACACTGGAATCATCATTCCAATTATCACCGTCGCTCGCTTGCGCGCCATAGATATTCCACTCCTCTGGTGAATACCGATCGGCAACCACTTCATCCATTAACTTGAGTGCACTGGAGACTATGGTGCCACCGGTTTCCCGGCTGTAAAAAAAATCCTGCTCATCAACCTCCTTTGCACTGGTGTGATGCCGTATGAATACGACCTCTGTTCGCTCATAGTTTCGCTGCAAAAACAAATACAGCAAAATAAAAAATCGCTTCGCCATATCTTTTGTTTCTTGCGTCATCGACCCAGACACATCCATCAAGCAAAACATTACCGCTTTTGATTTCGGGATAGGATGCTTTACCAGCAGGTTATATTTGAGATCAAAATCATCTAGCCATGGCACTTTTTTCAAGCGTGATTGCAAGCTAGCGATTTCTTCTTCAAGCGCACTGATGGCGTCATGATCCCTAAGTGCTTCATCCGCTGCCATAAGCTCTGCCAACAGTGCTTCGCACTCGCGAATGCGCCGTCGCTTCTGGCCGCCCAGCGCAATGCGACGGGCATTGGCGGCGCGCAGGCTTCTAACGATATTGACACGGCCAGGATTGCCTTCGTTGGCCACTCCTGTACGATGAAATTTGAACTCCTCAGAACCCGACAACTGCCGCTTCACAAGGTTGGGCAGTTCCAAGTCATCAAACATGAAATCTAGAAACTCTTCCTGAGTAATTTGAAAGACGAATTCATCCATGCCTTCGCCTTGATCGCTGGCGCCCTCGCCTGAGCCACCGCCCCCAGCACCGCCTTGCGGCCTTGGAATGCGATCTCCCGCTGAAAATTCCTTATTGCCTGGGTGCACTTGTTCATTGCGCCCACCCTTGCCGTGATGGAATATCGGCTCGTTGATATCCCTAGAGGGAATGCTGATTTTTTCGCCCCGATCCACATCGGTAATTGAACGGTTATTTACTGCATCAGACACCGCTTTTTTAATGTGATCGCGATAGCGACGCAGAAAACGCTGTCGGTTAACTGTACTCTTGTTCTTTCCGTTTAGGCGGCGATCGACGACATAGCTCATCCGGTTACCTCGGTTACGCCTGAATTATTGCGACTTGCGCACCCGCAGATACCAGTCAGACAAGAGCCGGACTTGCTTCTCCGTGTAGCCCCGCTCGGTCATGCGAGCGACGAAATCCTGATGCTTTTTCTTGTCATCCGCTGACGCCTTAGCATTAAAGGAAATGACTGGCAGTAGATCCTCTGTATTTGAGAACATTTTTTTCTCAATAACTGACCTCAGCTTCTCATAGCTGTTCCACAGTGGATTCTTACCCTGATTATTTGCGCGCGCCCTCAATACAAAATTAACCACCTCATTACGGAAATCTTTTGGATTACTAATGCCCGCCGGCTTTTCAATTTTCTCCAGCTCTTCATTGAGCGATGCACGGTTTAAAATTTCGCCCGTTTCCGGATCCCGATATTCCTGGTCCTGAATCCAAAAATCGGCGTACAGTACATAGCGATCAAAAATATTTTGGCCATACTCCGTATAGGATTCCAAATACGCCGTCTGAATCTCTTTGCCAATGAACGACACATAGCGAGGCGCGAGGTATTCCTTAATGAAAGAGAGATAGCGCTCACGTATTTCTGGCTGGAACTGCTCTTGCTCGATGCGCTGCTCAAGCACATAGAGCAAATGCACTGGGTTAGCTGCCACTTCAGTCGGGTCAAAGTTAAACACCTTTGACAGGATCTTGAATGCGAAGCGCGTCGACAAGCCATTCATGCCCTCATCGACGCCCGCGCTATCGCGATACTCCTGGATGGATTTAGCCTTGGGATCGGTATCTTTTAAATTTTCGCCGTCATAGATGCGCATCTTCGAATATAGATTCGAATTCTCAGGCTCCTTCAAACGCGATAGAACGGTAAATTTTGCAAGCATACCCAAGGTGTCTGGCGCGCACGGATAGCCGTTTAACGAGCTGTTCTGCAGTAATTTTTCATAAATTCTGACTTCTTCCGACACGCGCAAGCAATAGGGCACTTTTACGATGTAAACACGATCGATAAAGGCTTCATTATTTTTGTTGTTTTTAAAGGTTTGCCATTCAGATTCGTTGGAGTGCGCGAGCACCACGCCTTCAAAAGGAATTGCCCCAAGGCCCTCGGTGGAGTTGAAGTTGCCTTCTTGCGTCGCCGTCAGTAGAGGGTGCAACACTTTAATTGGGGCCTTGAACATTTCAACAAATTCCATCAAGCCCTGGTTTGCACGGCACAAGCCCCCCGAAAAGCTATAGGCGTCGGGGTCGTTTTGCGGAAACTCCTCAAGCTTTCGAATGTCTACCTTACCCACCAGCGAGGAGATGTCTTGATTGTTTTCATCACCGGGCTCTGTTTTGGTAATGGCAATTTGATTGAGTATCGAAGGGTAAATTTTTACGACCCTAAATTGACTGATATCACCTTTATATTCTTGCAGACGTTTGGATGCCCAAGGTGACATAATGGTCTTGATATAACGCCGAGGAATACCATAGTCCTCCTCTAAAATGGCGCTATCTTCATCTGGGTTAAATAAACCGAGCGGGGATTCAAAAACCGGCGATCCTTTGATGCAATAGATGGGCTCATGCTGCATGAGCGACTTAAGCTTTTCGGCAAGTGAGGACTTACCACCACCCACCGGCCCCAACAGATAAAGAATTTGCTTGCGCTCCTCCAACCCCTGAGCCGCGTGTTTAAAGAAGGAAACAATCTGTTCAATGGCCTCTTCCATCCCATAGAAGTCGCCAAAGACGGGGTATCGTTTAATAATTTTGTTGGAAAAAATTCGGCTCAAGCGCGAGTCGCGGGAAGTGTCCACCAGTTCGGGTTCGCCGATGGCGGCCAACATGCGCTCAGCCGCGGTGGCATAGGCTCTGGGATCTTTTTTGCACAGCTCCAAGTACTCTTGGATGCTCATTTCTTCTTGCTGGATTGCCTCGTAACGGTCTTGGTAATGGCTGAAAATACTCATTACATCGCTCCTTTACCCTGAAAGCCGGAATGCTTTTAAAATGTGCGTTTTAAATTCGTTTTTAATTCCTTTAATAGTGCTGGGGTTGCTTTAACACCCAGAGAAATATTCGCCACTTTGTATTAAGCATAGTCGCTAATTTAGACATCAAGCGGCTCCATTTGTTAAATATTTTAGTGCCACGACTCAATTCACAGCAGTATTCTGCTCCGTAAATACCTGCCGTCACTACCTCAAGCATGAAGGCGCCCGAGCTCAGCGCATTGGCGTGTCGCGCAACGGGCGTTTGCGGGTACAATGGCTCATTTGTCCCGCCAAGGAAGAGCTCTAATATGTCCGTTTTGGTCACTGGTGGCGCCGGATTCATCGGCAGCCACACCCTCGTCGAATTACTGCAGGCCAAGCACGACGTGGTGGTTGTCGATAATTTGTGCAATAGCCAGCCAGAAGCAGTGGCGCGCGTCGAACGGATAACAGGTAAAAAAGTGGCGTTTTATCAAGCAGATATACGGGATCGCGCTCAACTTGAACGCATTTTTAGCGACCACCCTGTCAAGCAAGTGATCCATTTCGCCGGCTTGAAGGCCGTGGGGGAGTCATCGCAGATTCCACTCAGCTATTACCAGAATAATGTTGCGGCAACGCTGACATTACTGGAGGTTATGGCGCAGCATCAGGTCTTTGATTTGGTGTTTAGTTCCTCCGCCACCGTTTACTCTCCCAACGCAGAGGTACCGCTTACAGAGGCTTCGCCACTGGCCGCGATCAACCCCTACGGGCGCACTAAACTGATGCTGGAGCAGGTACTTACTGACCTCGCCGCTAGCGACGACCGCTGGCGCATTTGGCTGTTGCGCTACTTCAACCCTATTGGAGCCCACGCCAGTGGTCTGATCGGTGAAGATCCAAACGGCATACCCAATAACTTGCTGCCCTACGTGGCCAAAGTGGCCATTGGTCAGCTACCGGAATTACCTGTTTTCGGAGACGACTACCCCACCGTTGACGGTACCGGAGTACGTGACTATATCCACGTGGTCGATTTGGCGCGCGGGCATTTAAAAGCCATGGAAAACATGCCGCAGGGCTGCCAAGCGGTGAATTTGGGTACCGGGCGGGGCTATAGTGTATTGGAGGTAGTAGAAGCCTACCGAAATGTGAGCGGAGCCCCCATTCCTGTTGTCATCAAACCGCGCCGGGCGGGCGACTTGGCGATCTGTTACGCCAACCCCAGCCGAGCGGCAGAATGCATTCATTGGCGCGCTGAATACGACCTAGCGACCATGATCGCCGACAGCTGGCGCTGGACCCAACAAAATCCCGAGGGCTATGGTGGGAGCTAATCAGCCCTTACACTGAACCTGAAAGCGCGCCTGATCCTCCAGGCGCATGAGCGTTAGACAGCCACCCCACACACATCCGGTATCTAGTGCGAATACATCGGCTTCACTCACCTGACCTTCCAACGCCGCCCAGTGGCCAAAGATGATGCGCTCACCTCGGGTTTTGCGATTTTCCAGTGCGAACCAAGGCGCGTAACCGAGATTAACCGCGTGAGGTGCGGATTTGTTGGTCAAGTCGAGCTGGCCAGCGGGATCGCAAAAACGCATGCGCGTCAGGTAGTTAGTAATGACTCGCAAACGCTTCATGCCCCGTAGCCCCTTGCGCCAACCGGCAGGTTCGTTGCCGTACATCGCTTTTAGAAAGCGCCGGTAGTCTCCACTTTGTAGCACCTGCTCAACTTCAGCCGCGCGTTTAAGGG
Source organism: Simiduia aestuariiviva (assembly GCF_014192475.1). GTDB lineage: Bacteria > Pseudomonadota > Gammaproteobacteria > Pseudomonadales > Cellvibrionaceae > Simiduia > Simiduia aestuariiviva. The sequence goes on along the minus strand of NZ_JACHXZ010000001.1, from coordinate 451,803 downwards.
CTTTTTTAAGGCTCCACTGGGGCGGAATACCCGCGTGCACTAGCGCGTAGCCCAGCACCTTATCGCAATGCAAAAGCGGCTGCCGGCGCAACCACTGCACGATATCGGGCAGGTCGGGGGCCGCTAAAACGGCCTCCAGCGTATCGCTTTTAGAGGGCTTACGGACGCCCTCTGCCACCGCTAAAAAGTGCAGATCGTGATTACCTAACACTACGACCAACGCGTCACCCAAACCCCGCAAATAGCGCAACACCTCTAGCGATTGGGGCCCGCGATTGATGAGATCACCCGCGACCCACAAGCGGTCGCGCGCTGGATCAAACGAAACGTCCTTGAGCAATCGCTGCAAGGGGTCGTAACAGCCTTGAATATCTCCAACCGCATAGGTGGCCATCAGTGCAACGCGCTCGGTACCGCAAGTGCAAACAAGGGGATTGGAGCATCAAACAGGCGCCCCTCATCCGTGCGGAATTGGTAGCTGCCTTCCATGGTGCCCGTGGGCGTTTTAAGCACAGCACCCGAACTGTAGGTGAATTCACCGCCAGGCAGCAGTCTTGGTTGCTCACCAATGACGCCCTCGCCGCGCACCTCTTCCAACTGGTTTCGACCATCGAGGATTTTCCAGTGGCGCGATATCAACTTAGCCGGCTCGTGGCCTGCATTCTTTATGGTGATGGTATAGGCAAATACGTACCGGCCGGCTTTTGGGTCGGACTGGGCGGGCAAATACATGCTCTTTACTCGAATGCGAATATCGTGCTTTGCCACTAGTCGGCCCCACCGGCGCGCAGGGCTACCAACCGATTCGCGAGACCCACAAACTCTGCAACAGAGAGCGTTTCCGGCCTGCGACTGGTATCGAAATCCAACGCATCTATATCAGCCACGTCCATGAGTAATTTGAGGGTATTGCGCAAGGTTTTACGGCGCTGTGAAAATGCCGCTGTGACCAACTCCTGCAGTACTGCATGATCATCTGCAATGACTTCGGGCGCGGCGCGGGGCGTGAGGCGCACAATGGCCGAATCCACTTTCGGGGCGGGTGAAAAGCAATGGGGGGGCACATCGAACAGGTATTCGACCTTGCACCAATACTGCACCATGATCGACAGCCGGCCGTAGACCTTATTGCCAGGCTGCGCGCCCATGCGCTGTACCACTTCCTTTTGCAGCATAAAGTGCATGTCCTGCACTTGGCCCACAAAACTCAAAAGGTGAAAGATCAATGGGGTCGAGATGTTGTAGGGTAAATTCCCCACTATGCGCAGCGGTCTGCCATTTGCAAGCGCAGCAAAATCCACCTTCAAGGCATCGGCAGCAATAACTTCAAAATTGGGAAATTGCTCAAATTTAACTTTTAACCAAGGAATTAAATCGCGATCGAGCTCCACCACCTTTAGGTGTGGACAGCCCGCAAGTAGCAGCTCCGTAATAGCGCCCTTGCCCGGCCCAATTTCCACGACCTGTTCATGTTCACTCGCTGACACCGCCCGGGCGATGCGGCCAATAATTCCATCATCTATGAGAAAATTTTGGCCAAAGCGCTTGCGCGCCTTATGGTAGAAATCGGTCACTTACTTGTCCTATTTTTTGTCGGCGCGCTCGGCCATACGCGTAGCATAGTCGATTGCCGTATATAAACTGCCTGGGTTTGCCAGGCCGGTGCCAGCTAGATCTAAAGCGGTGCCGTGATCGACCGACGTGCGAATATAGGGGAGCCCCAAGGTGATATTAACAGCCTCGCCAAAGCCCTTAAACTTGAGAACGGGCAAACCCTGATCATGGTACATAGCCAACACAGCGTCGGCTCGATCTAAATACTTCGGTTGAAACAAAGTATCGGCGGGTAGCGGCCCGTCAATGAGATAACCCTGTGTTCGCCAATGCTCAAGCACGGGGCCAATAACATCCAACTCCTCGCGCCCTAAATGCCCACTTTCGCCCGCATGTGGATTTAATCCACAGACCAGCACTCTTGGATCCGCGATGCCGAATTGATGTTGTAAATCGTGCACCAGAATTGATAACACGCGGTGCAATAACTCTGGCGTTATTGCATCGGGCACAGCCCGCAGCGGTAGATGAGTGGTGGCCAAGGCTACCCGCAAGCCCTCGGTGGCGAGCATCATGACCACCGGACACCCAGCCTGCTGCGCTAGGTATTCCGTGTGCCCGGTAAAGGCAAAGCCGGCGTCGTTAATCACACTTTTTTGGACTGGCCCAGTGATCAAGCCCTGGCATTCCTTGGCCTGACACAACGCGATAGCGCGATCCAGCGTGGCAAGCACGTAGCCACCATTGGCGCTATTGAGCTGGCCGGCCGTGCTGGGTTCGCTCAGCGCAATGGGTTCCACTGTAAGATGCCCTGCCGCCAATACGGGAGCAGTCGCGGAGTCATAGCGGTGAATAACCAATGGCAAATTAAGCTGGGCAGCGCGATTGGCGAGTAGCCTAGGATCAGCTACAGCGACCCAGTGCGCAGTGCGCGCTTGCTGGGCCGCCTGAATAACAATATCGGGACCGATGCCGGCAGGCTCGCCCGGCGTAATGGCAAAGGTGGCAGTCACCTTACAGTTTCAGCTCCACATAGGCTTCGTCGCGAATTTCTTGCAGCCAAACCTGCAGCTCTTCTTCAAAGCGGCGACTGCGCAATAAATTGGCCGCTTGGTTTTTCATCATGTTGTCACTCATGTCCTGCTTGCGGCGCTCTAGCACCTGCAGAATATGCCAACCAAACTGGCTGCGGAAGGGTTGGCTAATTTCACCGGGCGCCATTTGTTGCATGGTTTCCTCGAAGGCGGGCACAAATTGACCTGGATTGGCCCACCCTAAATCACCGCCCTGAAGCGCCGAGCCCAAATCTTCTGAGTTGGCCTTGGCCAGCTCAGCGAAATCTGCGCCTTCAATAATTTGTGTGCGCAATGCCGTGAGCCGATCAAAGGCCTCGGTATCATTGATCACTTCGCTGGTTTTAATCAGAATGTGACGCGCTTTGGTTTGCTCGATCAACACTTCTCCACCACCGCGCTGTTCGTGCAGCTTGATCAAATGAAAGCCAGCACCGCTCCGAAACGGTTTGGTGACATCGCCGGTTTTCAATCCATCGACATGGTCGGCAAACAGCGTGGGCAACTGCGCCAGCTTGCGCCAACCCAAGTCACCTCCCTCCAAGGCATTCTGACCGGCCGAATTTGCAACCGCTAAGCGACGGAAGTCGGCGCCGGCTAAGGCTTCCTCACGCAGCGCATTGGCCTTGGCCTCTAGCTTCGCGATTTCTGCCTCACTGCTGCCGGACGGCACCGCCACCAGAATGTGGCCAAGGTGGTAGTCTGGCGAGGTCCAAAACTTGCCCTCTGTGGAATTGAGGAAATTATTGATTTCAGATTCTGTCACCTGAATGCGGCGATTCACACTGCCCTGCTGCACTTGGCGCACCAGCATCTCGCGACGCAGATCTTCGCGCAATTCGGCAATGCTCAAACCTTCAGCAGCCAACCCTTGAAGAAATTCCGCCTGCGACAGATTATTTGAAGCTCGGATGCGCTCGATCATTTGATCCAACTCTGTGGCCGACACATTGGCGCCGGCCCGCTTGGCCATCTGCAGCTGTATTTGCTCATTGACCAGGTGATCCAACACCTGCGCTTGGAGCACGTCCTCTGGCGGCAACTCGGTATCGGAGGCGCGCAACTTAGCGACGATGCCGCGCATCTTAGCTTTCAGCTCGCTCTCCATCACGACGCCTTCGTCCACTACCGCAACAACGCGATCCAGCGGCTCTACCTCAGCGTGCACCCAACCGGTCAGGACCGACAGAGCCAGCACAACCGTCATACATTTTTTATTCAAAGACTTCATTTGCTTACCGTTATGGTTCGTATTGTGGACGCTGATCAAACCCGACAATACCCTCTGTCAGTATTTGGTCGAGACGCTGTCCCAAGCTGCCCAGCCCCTTGAGCTGGAATTCAATAAAGATGCCGCGATCCAACTCCAGTCCCGAGGGGCCCAGTGTTCGGATATCACGACTGTCTGTCCAGCGCCGGCCTAGAATCCGCACGCGATAACAACAACTGTTGTATTCGACGCCCGCAAAGGTATCGATTTCACGCTCCAAGGAGTGATCGTAGAAGGAGCGCGCCATCAAATTCCACTGCTCTGACAACGGATAGACGAGGCCGACATCTGTTTGATTGATGCTGCGGTCAAAAAGTTCACCGGTTTCAGAGTCAATTGAATCTCCCCGACGCTTATAGCGATAACCTACGTTGGCTAAATAACCATCTGGGCTGGCGTACCTTAGGCTGGTGGAACCCTGCGTTGGGTTATTGATTTGCTCTGAATAGATGACATCTAAGCTATAGCGCCAATGATCACCAATCTGAGCAGCCACCTGACCGGCAATTGCAGACCTAGGCGCCTGCTGCGGTGTACCGGAAAGCGTAATTTCCCGATCTTTAAAATAAAATATTTGTCCCAAACTTAAACGCAGGCGTTCGACGCCCGATTCAGCCTCAACAAAGCGACTCGTTAGACCCAGCGACAATTGATCGGCGTCATCGATTCTGTCACCTCCATTAAACCGCGACACTCGAAATAATTGATCATAACTAAACGCTGTCGATGATGTATCAAATCTCACCGACCGGTTTTTTTCTGTCACTTTGTAGAGGTCGCTATGATCTTGCTTCGGGCTGTTAAAATAGAACAAGCGCGGCTCGAATGTTTGTACATATCCACGATCTAACACAATGCCTTCACGCTCAAAAAACAAACCGCCATCTAACACCGCTTGGGCGCCAGTGACACTAGGCGTTGAATTTGCCTCTGCTTTCAGCGTGTCGGCATCCAGCTGATATTGCAGGTGCTTTACCAAAATCGCCGGCCGAAAAAAGCCCCACAACGCCTCCGCTCGCCAACCTAGACGATAGTCAGCTCGCATTCTATCGCCCACAATGCGCAAATCATCGGGCGATGCTGCGTTCTTATCGTAAAACGTGTCTATGTGAGTAAAGTGCGTGTACTGATGCTGTAGTGACAGATCAAAATCATCCCACCGGTAGCTACCATTCATGTCAATTCTAGGCAATTGCCGGTAGGGCTCAGATCTGCTGGAGACACTCTGATACGCCTCAACCTTCACCCCTAATGTCCAATTTGGCAAATCGTAGCCTACACTGCCCGCTTGTCGCAGATGGGTGCGAGAACTCCCTTCAATTGATCCCGAATCCATATCGCGTAGATAATCTACGTCGCTCACTTCTGTGTAGTTAATGCGGCTATTCCACGCCTGCCCCATGCCCCCAACTTGCTGCACCCGCGCCAACCAACGGTCTTCGCCCTTATAGGGCGTTACTTCCGCCTGGCTAATTTCGCCCGCATCGGCTCGATTCTGCAGCGCTTCATTGACGCCGCCCTCATCATCGGCGAGGTAGGCACCCGCAACTTCGGTACTGAACAGCGATGACAGGTGGCGCGCCTCGGCTTCAATGCCCAGCCCCCGGTGCTGCATGTAGCGCGGGGTAACCGTCAAATCGTAGTTGGGCGCTAAATTTAAATAGATGGGTTGTGCGTATTCAAAGCCATTGCGGTTGTCGGAGGCGATGGTCGGAAACAACAACCCCGTCATCCGCTTGTCTGTAGCGGGAAATCGAAAATAAGGCGCATAGAACACGGGCACATCGAGCAACTCTAGGCGCATGTGACGCGCGCTACCCTGACCGGAGGCCGTATCTATTTCAATGTGCTCACCGCGTACCATCCAGGTATTGTCATCGGGCGAGCAGTTTGTGAAGCTGCCCTCCACGAGGGTGTAGGTGTCCTCGCCCTCGCGGTCACCCTGCCGCTTAGATAAGGTGTTCGCCGCGCCGCGCATATGCGCGTCATGCAAGACGAATTGGGTATTGTCCAACTCGGCGTGCCCCTGCGTTTCATCCAATATGAGCCGGTCGGCAAAGATCGCCACCCCGGGTTCACGCACCACCACATGGCCATCAATTTCAGCAGCCATATTGACTTGATCGTAGATAGCCTTGTCGGCGGTCATCGATCTAGAGCCCTGAATAATGGCGACGTTGCCCGACAATTCCGCCTTGGAATCCTGCAGCCAACGACTGTTATCGGCACTGGCCCGCACGGGCGCATTTTCGGGTTTGATATGAGCTTCAGAATCGGTGCGTGTGGGCGCTATATATGCCCCGTCACAGCCCACCCGGCAAGCCGCCTGCTGGGCCTCGGTGAGTTCAGCTTTGGGCACCCAGTCCAAGCGCTCTCGGCCTTGGCTGTGCGCGAGCAGACTGGAGGCAAACATGTCGCCGTCAGCACCGGCTTCGTAGGGCACAGTTTGTGCCCACAGTGGGAGTGGGGCCAGCAACGCCGCACAAAGCCCATGGCGAATCGCCGCACTTATCGGATGTGGTGAAGATGGAAACGTCAAGATTTAGCCTTTCTCGATATACTGCCTCGGTCGCCCCAACACCCGGTTGGCGCGACAAACCAAGCGACGGATTCTACTGCAAAGGTAGGGGCAAAGGGAAAGAAAAGCCGTACCTCCTCTGATCTTCAATGCAAGAAGGGCTTTAACAGCCGCCTCGAATCTGGAATCATGTGGCCTTTTTCGCGTTGGGGATCTCCCTTTGACAGCTGTCACAGAATTACAACAATGGGTGCACACCACCCTGTCAGACAAGGGCTGGCTGCCGAGTGGCCCGCTACTGCTCACGCCACTCCAAGGCGATGCGGGCTTTCGCCGCTATTATCGCCTAAATACGGAAGCCCATTTAATTGCCGTTGAAGCGCCGCCCACCACAGAAAAGAACGAAACCTTTGTATACCTCGCCAACCTGCTGCGCCAGCAGGGCATTCACGCGCCCGAGGTGTTCGCCGTAGACTACGACCGCGGCTATTTGTTGCTAGAAGATTTGGGCGGTAAATTATTGCTCGACTGCCTTGAACCAGACACCGCACACTGCCTATACGGCGAAGTGATTACTGACTTACTGCGTATTCAACAGGTGCCCACCAAAAATCTCGATTTAGCCGATTACGACCAGCCCCTATTGCGCCAAGAAATGGGGCTTTTTGAAGACTGGTTCATCCCTCAATTGCTGGGTTACACCCTGACCACCGAAGAGCGCAGCATGCTGCACGGCGTTTTTCAGAAGCTCGAAAGCCTCGCAGCCGAACAGCCTCAGGTCTTAGTGCATCGCGATTTCCATTCGCGCAATCTGCTCATTCGCGACGGGCTGGCCCCCGGTATTGTCGATTTTCAAGACGGCGTCATCGGCCCCATTACCTACGACCTCGTATCGCTATTGCGCGACTGCTACGTCCGCTGGCCGGTTGATCAAGTAGAGCGCTGGGCACTGGCCTACGGCAACATGGCCGTAGAGGTGGGCTTAATGCGCCCGGTCACACAGGAAACCTTCCTGCGCTGGTTCAATTGGATGGGTTTGCAGCGCCACCTTAAAGTACTCGGCATATTTGCAAGGCTGCACTTGCGCGACGGCAAAGACAGCTACCTGAATGATTTACCCCTGGTCATTCGCTACACCTTAGAAGTGGCTGAAGCCTATTCCGAGCTGCTGCCCTTCGCCGATTGGTTTCGCGAGCGACTGCTGCCACTGGCCAAGCAACAAGCGTGGTACCGCGACTACCGCACCGCCGGCAACCCATGAAAGCCTTCGTCTTTGCCGCCGGCAAAGGCACGCGCATGCGGCCGCTGACGGACCACACACCCAAGCCGCTGCTCACCGTGGATGGCAAGCCCTTAATCGACTATCACCTCGAAAAATTAGCTGCGGCCGGTTTTACTGAAGTGATGATCAACTTGTCCTACTTGGGTGATCAAATTCGTGCCCACTGCGGCAACGGCCACCGATACGGCCTCAGCATTGATTATTCGGAAGAGGGGCCGGAGCCGCTGGAAACCGGCGGTGCCTTGGCACACTGTTTACCTTGGTTTGATGGCGAGTCTTTCGCCATGATCTCCGCTGACGTCGTTGCGGATCTAGATTATGAAATATTGGCCAGAAGCGTCGAAACCTTGGCTCAAAGAGGTCTGCAGGCAGAGTTAGTGCTAACTCACAACCCGTCGCACCACCCCCAGGGCGACTTTGGTTTACGAGCTGGTTGCCTCACGCTTCAAGCGACCCCTCGCCACACCTACACGGGCATCGGCACAGCCACCGCCCAGTTCATTGCCGAATTTCCCGAGCGACGCGAGCGATTCCCGCTGCGCGAAGCCCTACATTTTTGGCTGGTGCAAGCCAAAGTCGGCGGCCTGCTACATCGAGGTCAGTGGTGCGATGTGGGCACGCCTGAGCGACTGGCGGCCATTCAATCGGCACCCTCTGCTTAGTTCGACGGCTCGACGACCTGCGCATCATCCACCTTCACGCCCTTGGCATGCCGATCCAAGAAACCGCGCACCCGCTTACTAAGTCGAAGCAACTCCGGTTCGTAGCGCGGCAAACTTAATTGTTGGTACAGCGCGCGGCCTGCGCGCCGGGCCGCTGTGCTGCGCGCCTGCGCGGCCGCCAAGAGTGCAGGCTGGTCGACGGCAATGATATCGAGTACGGGCAGATCGGCCCCAGCCATTGCAAGTACGTCCCCGGCCTCCGCGCCCAGCGCATGGCGCGCATCCACCAATACCAATGCGCGAAAGCCCTCGGGACCCAAAGACTTGAACAGGCGCGCCGCGCGCACCGCGCCGCCGCCCTCGGCGAGCAGCGCCAAGTTGAACTGCCCCTGCCCTCGCAAGTGTTCGATGGCCTGCGCTAATCGCAGGTCGGTCCGGGATTCAGCCGGCGCCACGGGGCTGGCGGCGGCCGCTGGCTCAGGCGGCTCCGATTGTTCCATGGCCTCCACCGATGCCACTTCACCCGTAGCATCGTTGAATACCTCTTCCGTTTCCGGGCGAGCTTCTGCGTCAGCGGGCGCATTTGAAGGTGGCTGCGTTGCGCTCTGAGCGGCGGCCTCGGCAGTAGGCGCGAGGGGTTCACGGGGCGGAATCGACACCGGATCTGCTGGCGGTAGCATCACCACCATCGTGGTCCAGCCCTGCTCCGGTAAATGTAGGCGCAGCGCTTGTATGCGTTCGGGCCAGGTGGGGTTGCGATCTTGATCTTGCACGAGCAACACTGCGCCCGAAGGGCTGGCACTGATGGCTGGTTGATAAAGGGCCAGCACCCGCTCGCCGCCAACATCGAGCCACACCACCTGATCCGACGGCACGGCTTGCGCCAGCAACGCCATGTCGCGGGTCTCACGATTGGCGTACAGCGGCGGTTCTGCAGGCTCGGGAGCTGGCGCAGCCACTGCGGCGCCGTCTACTGCGGCACCCGCGGCTTGTTCGTCGCTGGCTTGCTCGGCCTCGGAGGGCTCAGCCTGACCCCACACCTCGATAGACGCCAACAGCCAAACGGCCATCCCCACTTGCCACGCTCGCTTCAACATTTGCCCCTCGCACCAATTAACCCAGCCCTAAGTCTAGCCTGCACACTTGGGCCTGCGCGGCTGAGTGCGTACAATGTCGGCCTCACAACCCAGCGAGCAACACCATGACTGACTTTTTAATTGCCCCCTCGATTTTGTCCGCAGACCTAGCCCGCCTGGGCGATGATGTAGCGCAAGTGCTGGCCGACGGCGCCGACGTGGTGCACTTTGACGTTATGGACAATCACTATGTGCCGAATCTGACCTTCGGCCCCATGGTGTGCAAGGCGCTGCGCAACTACGGCATCACCGCGCCCATCGACGTGCACTTGATGGTGGAGCCCGTGGACGATTTGATCGTCCAGTTTGCCGACGCCGGCGCCACTTACATCACCTTTCACCCCGAGGCCTCAAAGCACGTGGATCGCTCACTGCAGCTGATTCTCGACAAGGGCTGCAAGGCCGGTTTAGTGCTCAATCCCGCCACGCCTGTGGATGTGGTTAAGCCGGTACTGCACAAGCTCGACATGCTGCTTTTGATGTCGGTGAACCCGGGCTTTGGCGGTCAAAAATTTATTCCACAAACCCTCGACAAACTGCGCGAAGCGCGCACCCTGATTGACGCCTCCGGCCGCGCCACTCGCTTGGAAATCGACGGCGGCGTGACCCCGGCCAACATTGCCGATATCGCCCGTGCGGGCGCCGACACCTTTGTGGCGGGCTCGGCCATCTTTGGTGCCGAGTCCTATAAATCGGCCATCGACGCCATGCGTGCCGCACTGGCTGACCTCTGATTAACGGGTACTTTTCGGTCAGCGACAGGGACGCGTAGATGAACAAGCTTCAACGACACTTTGGCGGCCAACTGCCGGCGCTGGTGCTATTTGACCTCGACGGCACCCTGATCGACTCAGTGCCCGATATCGCCATCGCCACCGACACCATGCTCAAGGCGCTCGGCCAAGCGGCCGCAGGCGAGCCGCTGGTGCGCAGCTGGGTGGGCAATGGTGCAGCCACCCTCGTGGCGAGGGCGCTGGCGCATGCGGGACTGCCAGCACAAACACAGGAACAGGCCATGACGCTGTGGCGCGCCGCCTACACCCTGTGCTGCACGCGCGAAACGCGACTTTACCCTGGCGCACGGGAGTGCCTGCAACAGCTACAAGCGGCCGATGTAGCCATGGCACTGGTGACCAATAAACCCGTGCAGTTTGCGCAGCCCATCTTGGACCACCTGGGCATTGCTCAATATTTTCGAATTGTGCTGGGCGGCGAGTGTGTCGAGCAAAAAAAACCGGCGCCGGACATGCTGATAGAAGCGATGCAAGACGCCAATGTGACCGCCCAACATACGTTGATGGTGGGCGATTCTGCCGCCGATATTAATGCGGCCAAAGCTGCTGGCGTGGCCGTCGCCGCCGTGACCTACGGCTATGACAATGGCGCGCCGGTGGCCAGTCTATCGCCAGACCTGACAGTAGATAACTTAACCGAACTCTTTGATCGCTAAGCTTACTCGTCCACGGGTGGCGTCGACCGCATAACCCAGTCATCCCAAAAGTTCCAGCGGTGCTTACTGCCCTCGGGTCGCTGCCCGCGAATCCAATAATTGGTCAGCTTATTGATCGTGCCGTCGGTGCGCCGGATCTCCAACCACTGGCGCATAAACAACACAAAATCCAGATCATTGGTGGCCACGGGCATCGCCATGGGCACCGGCGGCAGCGCGGGCTGGGGCACCACTACCCCATATTCCGGATAGAGCAATGTCCACGCCGACGCACCGGCTGCGCCAAATATAATCGCGTCCAATTCGGGCTTGTCACCACGCACAAAACTGCGTGGCGAAGCCACCTCTTGCACCTGCCAATTTGGCAGCGCGGTGCGCAGCGAACTGGTGAGGTAATAGGCGTTGGGCACCCCCAGATGCCAACGCTCGCTACTGCCGATCTCCTGCCACTCACGCAATTGTGCGCGCTTGTCTTTGCGCACCAGCAGCGCCAAATTTTCATTGAAATGTGGCGCGGCGAGGGTGTAGCTGGCAATAGCCGCCGGCGTCATCGCCACCCCGGCGGCCATATCCAGATAGCGGCTGTCCAGCAACTGCTTCACCTCGCGTCGATAGACCCGCACAAACTCAACCCGCACGCCCAGATCTCGCCCCAGCTGGTGCCACAGTTCAATATCCAGCCCCACCAGCTGCCCCTGCTTGTTATGGAATGCGTAAGGCAACCAATCGCGGTAGTAGCCCACACGCAATTTTCCACGCGCGGCAATGCGCTCCAAGGTATTGCCGCTCGGCTCTTGGGGTCTTAAGGCGGGCACCTCGAGCAAGCTGCGCGAAGCCGCCGCTGGCAGCAATAGGTCGCGGGCAATAAATTCGTCATAGGCCGTGTATTCATTACCTACCGCCTTGTATAAATAGCGCAATGAATAGGACATGGCGGTGATCAGCACCAAACCGACAATGGCAAAACGAACAACCGCAAAGGTGTTCCAACGCCATTTGCGATTGGCGCCGGTGGCCACCAGAATTGCCATCACCACCACAAACATGACCGACGTCATGGCGCCTAGGCGATTAGAAATAATATTTTCAGTAATTAAAAACAGTTCGAATACTTCACCGGGAATTTTATGGGCATGCAACAACGAGGGCACGGCCGCCAAGCTTGAACCAAACAGATTCACCACCCCCGTAAGCAACAGCTCAGGGTAATCCACCAACGCAATGGGCTCTCCGCTAAACCAACCGGCAAACAACACAAATAACAGCGCCATTAACTTGCCGGCCACGGGAATTGAAAATGAGGCGGGCACAACCACTTCCACCAGGTTCGATTGCGGCGAGTGGGTTTCGTAGGATCGCAAAAACATTTTGCGGGTATTTTCCGCAATAATGGGCAATACAATAAATAGATTGCCGGTGGCAAAGGCGGTGATTAGCGCATCTTTGCTGACATCTAACACCTCGCTATAGCGGTACTTTGTCAGTGTTTTGACCAACATGGGGAAGACCCAAAAGGTCAACACCAAACACAGCAGGGTGAGCGTAACCAAGTACACGTACAACCCCTTAAGCGCCTCTAAATCCAGAGTGCCCGCAGCACTCGCGGCGATAGAAAAGACGCCAATGGGAGCGGTCTTCATCACCAGTGAGGCCATCTCGCCAATGGCCTCTTGCAATGCGTTCACCACCTTTAGAAATTCATCCTTCTGCCCCAAGCGCAGCAGCGCCACCCCCAACAGCAGCGCAAACACCACCACTGCGGGTATTGAACCCGCGCCCAGTGCGTGAAAGATATTGGAGGGCAAAAAACTGCCAATGAAATCAAATCGCTGGGCCGGCTCTAACAGCGACGGACTGAAATAGGAGGCCGACTCCCACTCGGGAAAGGACAGACTGGCAATGGCGATCAACACCAAGGTCACGCCCCAGAGCAGCGCCAGCACCAGCGCCCCGTAGCGAGCCAGTGCCTGCGCCTGATTGCGCTTGAGCGCCCCCACGGCGGACACCAAGGAGACCAAGATATAGGGCAGCACCGTCATTTGCAGCAACCCCAGGAAGATTTCACCTAGGGTATCCAGCGCGGTCATACGGGCGCCAAAACAGAGGCCCGCGACCAACCCCAGCAACAACCCCACCACAATTTTGCTTGAAAGCGACATAGCCCTAACATCCCGGCCGGTTAGACAAAGGGTGCCAATTATCAGCCAAAGCCCGCTACATTGGTATGGCCAACCGGTCACAAAACCGGCGATGGTAGGCAAGGACATTGCTTTTCAGTACACTAGCGCCCCACAAAATCACCAAACTCGAATCCGGAGCACCCAGTGCCGTTGGACAAGTTATTGGAACATTCCCGCCGGGCGTGCAGCCTGCGATGGCGTCGCTGATCCCCACTTCAGTTCACTGAGGTGTGCCCGTGCACACCTGCGCCATTGATTGCTCGTTAGGATTACCAATGACTCCGGAACTCTTCGCACAACTCTGCCTGCAAGGCTTTAACCGCATCCCCCTAACCCGTGAATTGCTGGCAGATTTAGACACGCCCCTGTCGAGCTACCTGAAATTCGCCAAAGGCCCCTACTCCTATTTGCTGGAATCCGTTCAGGGCGGCGAAAAATGGGGGCGCTATTCCATCATCGGCCTGCCCGCACGCCAGCTCTTGCGTGTGCAGGGCGAACAGATCCAGGTAGAAATTGATGGCCGTGTGGTCGAACAGCACCAATCGGCCGACCCCCTGGCATTTGTAGACGAATTTAAACGCCGCTTTAAAGCGCCTGAACTCGATGGACTGCCGCGCTTTAATGGGGGGCTAGTCGGCTATTTCGGCTACGACTGCGTGCGCTATGTGGAGCCGCGCTTAAAAGCCAGCCTGCCGAAAGACGTCATCGGCACACCCGACATTCTCTTGATGGTGTCCGATGAGTTGTTGGTGTTCGACAATCTCGCGGGCAAATTAATATTGATCGTGCACGCCGATGGCGCAGAGCCCGATGCCTATCAACGCGCACAGGCCCGGCTCGATCAACTGGAACAAAAACTTGCCGAAGCGGCGCCAGCCACCGCGCCCATGCGGCTACAGGGCGAAGCCGCGCGCGAGGCCGAATTCAGCTCCAGTTTTGGTGAGCAAAACTTCCACGACGCCGTGGAGAAAATCAAAAATTACGTACTCGCCGGCGACACCATGCAGGTGGTTGTGTCGCAGCGCTTGTCCATTCCTTTTGACGCCGAGCCACTCAATCTCTATCGCGCCCTGCGCTGTTTAAATCCATCGCCATACATGTACTTTCTCGATTTAGGCGATCATCAAGTGGTGGGCTCTAGCCCAGAAATTCTCGCGCGCTTTGAGCACGGCGAAGTCACCGTGCGGCCCATCGCTGGCACCCGCCGCCGCGGGCACACCGATGCCGAAGACCGGGCGCTGGAACAAGATCTGATTAACGATCCAAAAGAAATTGCCGAGCACTTGATGCTCATCGATTTAGGTCGCAACGATGTCGGCCGAGTGAGCGAAACCGGCACCGTCACACTCACCGATAAAATGGTGGTGGAACGTTACAGCCACGTGATGCATATCACCAGCAACGTCACCGGTCGCGTCAAACCAAATCTGACGGCCATGGATGTACTGCGCGCAGCACTGCCCGCCGGCACCCTGTCGGGCGCGCCCAAAATTCGCGCCATGGAAATCATCGACGAGTTAGAAAATGAAAAGCGCGGCATCTACGGCGGTGCCATTGGCTACCTCGCGTGGAACGGCGCCATGGACACCGCCATCGCCATTCGCACGGCCGTCATCAAAAACGGCACTCTGTACATACAAGCCGGCGCCGGTGTGGTGGCCGACTCAGTGCCATCGCTCGAATGGAAAGAAACCATGAACAAGGCGCGCGCCATGTTCCGCGCCGTCGATATGGTTCTGTGAGGGAGCTAAAAATATGCTGTTAATGATCGACAACTACGACTCCTTTACCTACAACGTGGTGCAATACCTCGCCGAGTTAAAGGCCGACGTAAAGGTGTTGCGCAACGATGAAATTGCCGTGGCCGATATCGCCGAACTCGCGCCCGAGCGCATTGTCATTTCACCCGGCCCCTGCACACCCAACGAGGCCGGCATTTCGGTGGAGACTATTCGCACCTATGCCGGCAAGTTACCCATACTCGGGATCTGCCTAGGCCACCAATCCATCGGCCACGTTTTCGGTGGCAAGGTCGTGCGCGCACGCCAAGTGATGCACGGCAAAACATCCCCCATTTATCACAACAATAGCGGTGTCTTCCGGGGCTTAAAAAACCCGCTGGTGTGCACTCGCTACCATTCATTGGTGATCGACAAAGGCAGCCTGCCCGAGTGTCTTGAAATAACTGCATGGACACAACACGACGATGGCAGCCTCGATGAAATCATGGGCGTGCGCCATAAAACGCTCAATGTGGAGGGCGTGCAATTTCACCCCGAATCCATCTTGTCGGAACAGGGCCATGAACTGCTCGATAACTTTTTGCAATCACAAGGAGGTTGAGCCGTGGATATAAAAACTGCGCTGCAACACATCGCCAATGGCCAGTCACTCAGCCAGCCCCAAATGACCGAAGTCATGCGCACGGTGATGACTGGCGCCGCCAGCCCTGCGCAAATCGGCGCACTGCTTATGGGGTTGCGAATGAAAGGCGTAACGGTTGAGGAAATTACCGGCGCCGCCAGTGTCATGCGCGAACTGGCCGCGCGCGTCGACATCGACCAGACGCACCTAGTGGACACCTGCGGCACCGGTGGCGATGGCGCCAACTTATTTAATGTTTCTACCGCCAGTGCCTTCGTAGCAGCAGCCTGCGGCGTGCGCGTTGCCAAACACGGCAATCGCTCGGTGTCTTCATCTACCGGCAGTGCCGATGTGCTCGAGGCCGCTGGAGTACATCTGGAATTGACCCCAGAACAGGTAAAAAAGTGCATCGATGCGTTAGGTGTAGGCTTTATGTTTGCGCCGGCCCATCACAGCGCCATGAAACACGCCATTGGCCCGCGACGCGACTTGGGCATGCGCACAATTTTTAATTTACTTGGGCCCATGACCAATCCCGCTTTGGTGCGCCGCCAAGTGATCGGCGTTTTCCACCGCGATCTATGCCGCACCCTTGCGGAGGTGCTGGGTCGCCTGGGCTCCGAACATGTGATGGTGGTCCACGCCGAGGATGGCCTCGATGAAATTTCGTTGGCCGGTGCCACCCATGTGGCGGAATTGTCAGCAGGCACCGTCAATGAATACACCATTCACCCAAGCGATTTTGATATTGCGGCGCAATCCCTCGAAGGCCTGAGTGTTGGCAGCGCCGAAGAGTCGCTAGCGCTTATTCGCAATGCGCTTGGCAAACGGAATTCCGACGCGGCCCAAAAGGCATCCGATATCATTGCCCTTAACGCTGGCGCCGCCATTTATGTCAGTGGTGTGGCCGATTCGCTCGCGCAGGGCGTTGCCATGGCACAAGACGCCATAGGCTCGGGACTCGCCCGCGAAAAAATTCAAGAACTCGCCGCCTTCACTGAGTGCCTTCGCACTCTGTAAGCGGCCAGCTAAAAAGGTTTAGTTATGTCTTCGACACCCACCGTATTGCGCAATATTTTGGAGCGCAAAAAAGAAGAAATCGCCGAGCGCAGCCGCACGGCCAGCATCCAGCATCTGCTCAATGAAATAAAAGTGCAGACGCCCGTGCGTGGATTCGTAGCATCCATCGAGCGCAAACTCGCCCAACAGCAGGCAGCCGTTATTGCCGAAGTGAAAAAAGCATCGCCTTCAAAAGGCGTGATTCGCGAGCACTTCGACCCCACGGAAATTGCTAAAAGCTACGAAAAAGGCGGAGCGGCTTGCCTGTCGGTCTTAACCGATGCCGATTTTTTCCAAGGCTCGGAAACCTATTTAAAACAAGCCCGCACGGCCAGCACCCTGCCCGTCATTCGCAAAGATTTCATCATCGACGACTACCAGCTGGTGGAGGCGCGGGCCATAGGTGCCGATTGTATTTTGTTGATAGTGGCGGCACTGGATAAACAGCAATTAGTGAGCCTAAATAACATTGCGCTCGAGCTGGGCATGGATGTTTTAGTGGAAGTTCACGATCGCGCTGAATTGGATCTAGCGCTAGACCTACCCAACAAATTAATTGGCATCAACAATCGCAACCTGCACACCTTTGAAACCAGTCTGGACACAACCTTTACCTTGCTGCCGCACATTGACAGTGAACGCATTGTGGTCAGCGAATCGGGCATACACAGCATCGACGACGTTAAAATAATGCGCGGCCACAACGTCAATACCTTTTTAGTGGGCGAAGCGTTCATGCGCGACGAAGAGCCCGGGCGCCGTTTGATGGAAATGTTTAATTGATGGCGGACTTGCTGGCCTTTTTACACTTGCACCCAGTGCTTTTGTGCGCCGCCATTTTTTGTGCGCGACTCACCGACGTCAGCTTAGGCACACTGCGCACCTTGATGGTGTTTCGCGGCTATCGAGCGCTGTCAGCATTGGTGGGCTTTTTTGAAGTGCTGCTGTGGATTCTTGCAGCCAGCCAAGTTATCACCCATCTCGATCAATGGTATCTCGCCGTAGCCTACGCCGCGGGCTTTGCCGCCGGCAACTACGTGGGCATTACGCTCGAGGCCAAATTGGCCATGGGGCGCGAGCTGGTGCGCGTGGTCACCGACAATCCAGAGACCTGCTTGGCGCGCGCACTGCGCGCGCACAACTATTCGGTGATTGAATTGGCCGCGCGTTTCGACGACGAAAAAAACGTGGAAATACTATTGATTTCCGAGAGCCGGAAACGCGTACCGGCGCTGTGTAAACTCATTGCCGAACTCGATCCAAAAGCGTTCTACACAACATCCGACATCAAAAAACAATTTCAAGTGGAACAGATGCTCAGCACCGACAAGCCAATCTTCAATGCGGGCTGGCGGGTCATCGGTAAGCGTAAATAATACGCACCGACACAGGCGTGCCAAGTTCAGCGCCTGCCGACGCCCTAGAGGCAACAATTTATGATCCGGTTCAAATTTCCCACCGGCAATGCACCACACAGATGGTTTTTCGGTGCGCAAAGTCGATCGCAAGGCGTACCATTCCCCCGCTTTCTATCCACCCTCACCAACGACAATGTTCAACAGAGGGTTTGAGTCGCCTAGCTGGTGGAGTTTTTCGGCGGAAAGTCTTCACCTGCCACACCTGGTGGTATCCTGACCCGCGCTAGGCGACTTTTTTTACCGATAAAATGCTGTACCCCTCGCCAGTTCAGCCCTACAATCGCGCGCCGACCTCGAGGCCATCTACCTCGATATCATTGACCTCGTGACCTGATACCTCGTGACAACGAATATGAGCACAGCCCTAAACACCACCGGCCCAGGGGGCCGAGACAGCGACTATATCAACCTGCTCTCCGAGCATGGTTGGGCGCTGCTGCCCGGATTTTTATCGGCAGAGTTGGTGGCGGGATTGCGCTGGGAGGCAATGCAAAGTGCCGACTGGCAGCAAGCGGGCGTTGGACTAGAGGGCCAAAGGCAGACCAAAATTCGACGCGATCACACCATCTGGATGAAGGGCGACAGCGAACCTCAGCGCGAATATTTCCAGCAGATGGAAGCTATCCGGCTGCGGGTGAACGAAATTTTTTTCGCGGGCTTGTTCGAATATGAATCGCACTTCGCCCACTACCCCGAGGGCGCCTTTTACCGCAAGCATCGCGACGCGCTGCGCGGCAGAGGCGCGCGCATCCTTACCAGCGTGTGTTACCTCAACCCGCAATGGCAGCCAGGCGACGGTGGCGAACTGCTACTCTATAACGACGCCGACACCACCCAACTCGCGCAAATTGCCCCGAAAGGCGGTGATCTGCTGCTGTTTTGGAGTGAAGATTTTCCGCACGAGGTGTTGCCGGCCAAGGTCGATCGCTACTCCATCGCCGGGTGGTTCAGACGCAATCTAGAACTTGCCAACCCACTCTAGCCGCTCGGCAAAAGCGGCTCGACATCGGCGCACCAAGCACGTGTTGTTTTAATGCAAGGAAACATTGGCACCCATGCTCAGGGCTTACCGAATACTCAAAAACCTACAGTTTTGGCTGCTAATCGGCTTGTTCACGCTGCTGGGACTCGCACCCAACCCCGGCGCGGGGTTTGCCAGCGCCAATGATCTCGCACTGCATTTTTGTGGCTATGTGGCCGCCGGAATCTCCGTCAGCCTGGCGCGGCCCAACAGCGCACCTTGGCTACGATTTCTAGCGCTGTTCAGCTATTCGCTGGCCATAGAGGTCGGCCAATACTTTGTCCCAGAGCGCAGTTTTGATGTGCGCGACTTGCTCGCCAACGGCGCGGGCATCGCGACGGGGCTGGCACTCTATCAATTTGCCGTTGCACATCTAGATCGCAAAATTGAGCAACTACTGCACCCAATCCGCTAGTGCAAATTCCCACACATCACCGCCCTGTGTCAGCGTCAGTTGCGCCCCATTTAACTGTAATTGGCTCCAGTTTTCCAAGAGGCTGGTGTAGCGCCGCTCAAGTGCCATGGCAGCATCTGGGCACATCATCATGGTGGTGGCCAACTGGTCGACCTTAAAGCGACCGTCGACCATTAACACCGCCTGCCCCTTGTAGCGATTACACCCCGCAAAACCGGCGATATGGGGCTGCTCACCAAAATCCAACTCGGGCACCAGCCCCTTGCCATAAGCGCCCAGTGCGTTGCCGCGCACCGCGTCACCATTGATTTGCTTGAGCACCCACCGGTGGTGAGCGACCTGCGCCAAGTCGGTTGGCGCCGCTGCAGTCTCGGGCATATCTTGTTGCACTGCACCGCATGCAATCAATAGCCAAGCACTTATGGCAATGACACCCACCTTGTTAAATCCCATCACTTCAACTCCCAAAAGACATTCCAAAAAAACATTCCAAAAAATATACAGTGATTCGCGCGCAAACGGTGCACCGCAACCAACTCAGATATAATGCCCCTCCACCGAAGGGAGCTCCATGAACATACCGCAAAATTGGCACATCTTCTGCCGCGTCATCGACAACTTTGGCGATATCGGTGTCTGCTGGCGACTGTCGCGCCAGCTGGCCCACCAATTTCGACGCAGCGTCACCTTGTGGGTAGACGATCTACACAGCTTTCAAGCACTGTGTGAGGCCGTCGATCCAACACGAGCCCACCAATGCATCGACGCCGTGCAAGTGCGCCACTGGCAGGACCCTCTGCCCCACTGTGAGCCCGCCGATGTCGTCATCGAAGCCTTTGGCTGCCACCTGCCCGAAGACTACATTCGCCGCATGACGCGCCACCGGCCGCTGTGGATCAACCTCGAATATTTGAGCGCCGAGGCATGGGTGAAAGACTATCACCTGAACCAATCGCCAGTGCATGGCCTGCGCAAAACGTTTTTCTTTCCCGGCTTTGAAGCCGGCACCGGCGGCTTGTTGTGGGAGCCGCAGTTACAGGAATTGGCCCACGCCGACGACGCTGCGCGAAACGCGTGGCGTCAGCAATTAGGCCTGCCCGAATCGCCGGGTCTTACCGTGAGCCTGTTTGCCTACGAGAACGCGGCACTGCCCGACCTACTGCAAGCCCTTGCCGAGCACGCCTCGCCGTGCACGCTGGCGGTACCCCAAGGGCGAATGGGGGCGGGGGTAGCGCACTGGCTCGGCCATGACTTAGCCGCGGGCGACCGCTACCAGCGCAATGGGTTAACACTCGTGGGGCTGCCATTTCTGCAACAGCCCGAGTACGACCAGCTGCTCGCGCTGTGCGACCTCAATTTTGTGCGCGGTGAAGACTCCTTCGTGCGCACCCAAATGTTGGGACGCCCCTTTGTCTGGCATATCTACCCCCAAGAGGAGAGCGCCCACCTCGCCAAACTAGACGCTTTTCTAAGTCTCTATACACGGGATATGCCCAGCCCCTTGGCCGCGAGTCTGCACACCGCTCACCAGCAATGGAATCAACCTCAACACACGCAAAGCCTGCCGTGGCAAACGCTGCTGGAGCAGTTGCCCAGTTGGCGAAGGCACGCGCTCAGCTGGCGCGAAAAGCTCCAAATGCACGGGGATCTAGCCTCAAATATCGTGCATTTTTGCACCAATCAGGTATAGTACTGCGCGTTTTTAACGCCTTTATTTTTTGGTGAATATGCTATGAAAACTGCTCAAGAGTTCCGCGCCGGCCAGGTTATGAACCTCGATGGTCAGGCATGGGTCGTGCTGAAATCGGAGTTCAATAAATCCGGTCGCAACGCTGCTGTGTGCAAAATGAAATTGAAAAACCTGATCACTGGCGCCTCTCAGGAGCCCGTGTTCAAAGCTGACGACAAGCTCGAGCCTATCATTCTTGAGCGCAAAGAAGTCACCTACTCTTACTTCGCCGATCCGCTCTACGTTTTTATGGACGAAGAGTACAATCAGATTGACGTGGAAAAAGAGAACCTGGGCGAGACCGCCAACTTCATCGTTGATGGCATGCAGGAAACCTGTGAAGCCGTTTTCTACGAAGGCAAGGCCATCTCCATTGAACTGCCTACTACCATCGTTCGCACCGTCGCCTACACCGAGCCAGCCGCTCGCGGCGACACCTCAGGCAAGGTCATGAAAGTGGCCAAGCTTGATAACGGATACGAACTGCAAGTTGCGGCATTTATTGAGATTGGCGAAGCCATCGAAATTGACACCCGCACCGGTGAGTTCAAAGGTCGCGCAAAGGGTTGATCATCCCTTTGCAGGCATAAAAAAACCGGCTGATGCCGGTTTTTTTATGCCTGTATCGTCGGGGGCAGTACACCATCAGCACCTGGGCCCATCAGCTATTGGGCCCATCAGCTATTGGGCCCATCAGCTATTGGAGTTGGGCGCACATAACTGCAGTTCAAAAACCAAAAAGCCCGGTTATCCCGGGCTTTTTGTCGTCGCCTGTTAGCGCTTAAGCGAAAGGATGGCGCAACACGATGGTTTCCACGCGGTCGGGACCGGTTGAAACGATATCAATAGGGGCGCCGGTCAACTCCTCCAGTCGCTTAATGTAATTGCGTGCATTTGCAGGCAGCCCCTCCAGCGTGGTCACACCCACGGTGCTGTCGGTCCAACCGGGCAGCTCTTCATACACCGGCACGATTTCAGCCCAACCTTCAGCATCGCAAGGCACGCCGATGGAATCGCCCTGGGCATTTTTATAACCCACACACACTTTTACAGTTTCCAGACCGTCGAGCACATCCAACTTCGTCAAACACATACCCGACATGGAGTTGATGCGGATCGCGTGGCGCACGGCGACAGCATCAAACCAACCTGTGCGACGCTTGCGACCGGTAGTGGCGCCAAACTCGTGGCCTTTAACACCGAGATGCTGACCCACTTCACAATCCAGCTCGGTGGGGAATGGGCCCGAGCCCACGCGCGTGGTGTAGGCCTTGGTAATGCCCAACACATAATCCAAATACAGCGGACCAAAGCCGGAGCCGGTCGCCGTGCCACCGGCGGTGGTGTTGGACGATGTCACATAGGGGTAGGTGCCGTGATCGATATCCAGCAGCGAACCCTGTGCGCCTTCGAACAAAATCCCTTCGCCGCGCTCACGCGCACTGTGCAAAATATCGGTCACATCGGCGACCATGGGCTTTAGCTCTTCAGCCCACACCTTGGCCAGCGCCAACACCTCTTCCACATCCACGGCGGGCACTTTGTAGTACTGGGTCAGCGTGAAATTGTGCAACGCCATCACTTCACGCAGCTTGGCTTCAAAGCGCGCTGGCGCAAACAAATCACCTAAGCGCAGACTGCGACGCGCCACTTTATCTTCGTAGGCCGGACCAATGCCGCGCCCGGTAGTGCCGATTTTGGCGTCGCCTTTAGCCACTTCACGGGCCTGATCCAAGGCCACGTGGTAGGGCAAAATTAACGGGCAAGCAGGCGACAAACGCAGGCGCTCGCGCACGGGCACTCCGCTGTCTTCCAGACCTTTCATTTCGGTCATCAAGGCCTCGGGTGAAAGCACTACGCCATTGCCGATCAAGCACGAAACACCCTCGCGTAAAATGCCAGAGGGAATCAGGTGCAGTACGGTTTTCTTGCCGCCGATCACCAGTGTGTGGCCGGCGTTGTGGCCGCCCTGAAAGCGAGCCACGATGGAGACCTGATCAGTGAGCAGATCGACGATCTTGCCCTTCCCCTCGTCACCCCACTGAGTGCCCAATACAACGACGTTTTTGCCCATGACGAAATAACCTTTACTGACTAAGTGGTTTAACTTGGTATTGACCGTCTTCGAGCACCAGCTCGCGGTCACAATTTAATTCTTCACGCACCAGCGATGCCTCGCTCAATCCGCACACTACCCGCTCGCCTTGCTGGCGCAACGATTGAATGGCGGCCCACGCCTCTGCGGTAGTGGGCTCTGGCGCCAATATTGCGGGCTCCAATTGCCCGACCGTGTCACCCAGCGCATTGAGCGCGCCGAGATCCACCGCAAAGCCGGTGGCGGGTCTGGCCCGACCAAAGACTTCACCAATGTGATCATAGCGGCCACCATTGGCAATGGCGTCGCCAAAGCCCGGCGCAAAGGCCGCAAACACAACGCCGGTATGGTAGTGATAGCCGCGCAGCTCGCTGATATCAAAATATAAATTGGCGGCGGGGTAGCGTTGCCCAATGACCTCAGCCAATTGATTCAATTCGTCTATGGCCTGGAGCGCATCGGGAACAAAGCGCGAGAAGAGCGAACGCGCTTCCGACAGCACCTCGATACCACCGCACAATGTCGGCAATTGGCGTATCAGCTGCGCCATACCCGGCTGCGCAATTTCTGTGGCGACCCATTGATCAATATCGCTCACAGCTTTTTGCTGCAATAGTGCAAACAGCGCCAGCTCTTGTGATTCGTTCAAGCCCGTAGCGCGCGCGAGCGCTCGGTAGATACCCACGTGCCCCAAATCGATATTGAGGGCGGTCACACCGGCGGTCTGCAGCGATTCCAACAGCAGAGACACCACTTCGATATCGGCGCTGAGACCGGGTTCACCGTAGAGTTCCACCCCGGCTTGAATCGGCGTGCGCGTGGCGAGCGGGCTCTTCGGGCGCGTATGCACCACATGCCCGGCATAACACAGGCGATTGACGCCTTCACGCTTAAAGGAGTGCGCATCCATCCGCGCCGTTTGGGGCGTGATATCGGCCCGGATCCCCATGGATCGACCCGATAACTGATCCGTGACCTTAAAGGTCAACAGATCCAAATCTTGCCCCAAACCCGTGAGCAGCGAATCGGTAAATTCCAACACCGGGGGAATGACGAGATCGTAGCCCCAACGGTGATAGAGGTTGAGTAAATCCCGTCGCAGTTGTTCGATATCTTCAGCCTGCGCGGGCAGAATCTCGGCGATTCCATCGGGCAGCAACCATCGATCAGCATTGGTCATGACGCGTGGGGCCTTATCTATTACTTAATGAAATACAGGAGTCCGGCGCCAACCAGCATACTGGCCAGCCCCATTATTCGCAGTTGGCGATCACTGACCGTTGCCATAGTCGCCACCAGTCCACGCCAGCGGCCCGGGTTCAGAAAAGGGATGATGCCCTCGAGCACCAACATCAGACAAAACGCCTTTGCCAATTCTTCCCACATAAGCCCGCTAGCTGTTTGTGCCACACATGCCGCAAGTCGTAACTTTTAACCCCAATAAACGGGATTTTTGTGCCACTTTTGGCACATACGGACTTTTTTTCCACAAAAAAACCGGGCACTGGGCCCGGTGATTTCATCTGGCTTGAGTGGCAGATCACCGAAAGGGGCGCATTCTACCACCCTTTGTGGGTGAATGTTGAACAAAAAGGCGAGACTGAAAGTCCCGCTTACTTCACCTTGCCCTGTGCGTCTTTCAAGTAGCGGAAGAACTCGCTGTCGGGATCAACCAGCATCAAGTCCTGCTTGTCTTTAAACGCTTTCTTGTAGGCGTTGAGGCTGCGCACAAAAGTATAGAACTCAGGATCTTTGTTGTACGCCGCCGCGTAGGTAGCGGCCGCTATGGCATCCCCTTCACCGCGGATGCGCTCGGCATCTCGGTAGGCTTCAGACTCAACCACCACCACTTGGCGATCGGCATCGGCCTGGATGAATTCCGCCTGTTCTTTACCCTTAGAGCGGTGCTCACGCGCTTCGCGCTCACGCTCAGACGTCATCCGGTTGTATACCGAACCACTCACCTCAGGCGGCAATTCAATCTGCTTAACGCGCACATCGATAACCTCGATACCCAGAGACGTACGGCTGAATTCATCCAGAGAATCCGTCAGCTGAATCATCAACTCATCGCGCTGACCGCTCACCACTTCTAACAGCGAGCGCTGCGCGAACTGGTTGCGCAGGCCCTCGTTAATGCGCTGTGCCAACAGTCGATCTGCCGTCGCTTCATCACCACCGGTGGCGGTGTAAAACTTGTGTACGTCCTTGATCTGCCACTTAGCGAAGTAGTCGACAATCATGCCTTTCTTCTCCACCGTCATAAAATTCTGAGGGTGGGTATCTAAGGTCAGGACGCGGCCATCAAAAATGCGAACTTCATCTTTTATCGGCCACTTAAAGTGCAGGCCGGGGGTGATTTCGTCAGGCGACATTTTACCGAACTCAAGCAGTACGGCGCGCTCGGTTTCCTTGACCACATACAGTGTGCTGTTGGCCACTAAAATGCCGACCGCTAATACTGCCAGCGCAAACAATGACTTACCGTTCATTAGCGAACCTCCCGACGACTTGACGCCGCTTCACGGCGCAGTTGATCCAGCACGCGATTACTGACTTCGCGAATCACTTCAGGCGATATGTCTGTATTTTCTAGCCCACTTGAGCGCTGCTTGGCAATTTGATCCAGCGGTAGATACAACATGTTATTGCCGCCTTCCACATCCACCATGATTTTGGAACTGCTGGTCATAACCGATTCAATAGCATCCAAATACAAGCGATCGCGCGTAACTCTTGGCGCCTTTTTGTATTCCACCAACAGCTGCTCAAAGCGTGACGCCTCACCGGTAGACTCGGCGATAACGCGCGATTTATAGGCATTCGCTTCTTCGATAATACGCTGCGCTTTACCGCGCGCCTCTGGTACCACGCCATTCAAATAGGCTTGCGCTTCGTTCTTAAAGCGCTCTTCGTCTTCACGCGCCTTGTTCACATCGTTAAACGCGGCTTTGACCTGTTGCGGCGGCAGTGCGTCTTCCATGTTGACGGTTTCAACATGAATACCCGTGCCGTATGCATTGAGGTATTGCTGCAAGCGGTCTTTGACGTCCACGGCAATTTGCGTGCGACCCTCGGTGAGCACTTCGTGCATTACCGTGGAACCAATTACATGGCGCAAGGCCGAGTCAGTGGCTTCGCGCAAACTGTTTTCAGGATTGCGCACGTTGATGACGAAATCTTTTGCATTGAGGATCGAGTACTGCACGGACAGATTCACATCTACGATGTTTAAATCCTCGGTCAGCATGGTGGTCTTGGCACTGTGCAAACGCACGCGGGTGACGTTGACCTTGGCCACGTGATCCACCAGCGGCGGGTTCCAACGCAGGCCTGAACCCTTTTCTTCATGAAACAGACCAAAGCGCAAAACCACCGCCTTTTCCTGTTCATCGATTTTATAAATGCCGAACAGACCGTACACAGTGGCGGCGATCAAAATGAGCACGCCAAAAAAGCCGGCCGTCAAACCGGGCCCAGCGCTATTGCCGCCGCTGCCGCCACCGCCAAACAAACCGCCAAGTTTCTCTTGAAACTTGCGCAGCGCTTCGTCTAAATCAGGTGGACCTTCGTTCTTGCCGCCTTTGCGACCGCCCCAAGGGTCCTGATTGTTACCACCGGGCTCATTCCAAGCCATAGTCAGTCTCCATCAGATTAAAAATTGTTGCCGCCCATCACGGACAGGGTGTCAATGCTATGGGGCGGCAGTGTATCAAGCTTTCAACGTCAGCGCCGAGCGATCGACGCGACAAGTGTTCTCGCTGGCGATTCAGAATTCAGCCAGCGTCAGATTGCGCCAAGGCGATTCGGCCAGCGCAATCTGTTCGGCGCTGAGCAAGCGCATCAAATCCACTCGACCGATGCGCACATCCAATTCGAAGGAGCCATCCTCGGCACTGGCCTCCGCCAGCACCGCATTGTGCTGATAGAGCCGCGCGCGCAGCCTTGACCAGTGTACGGGCAAAGTGACCTTTTGGTGCACAATTTCCTCACCCAAGCGCTCGGCGATGGCCTGCAGCAACAGCTCCACGCCCTCACCCGTTTGCGCCGATAACCATACTGCCACCGGCTCACCTTGGTCATTGCGGTCGATTCGCGGCGCAAAATCGTCTAACAAATCAATTTTGTTGTAGACCTTGAGTTGCGGCAATTCGTGGGCGTCAATCTCCTCCAGCACAAACTCCACTTCCTCGATATTGCGTTTGCGCTCATCGCTCGGCGCATCGATCACATGCAATAACAGGGTGGCGTTGGCCGCCTCTTCCAAGGTGGCGCGGAAGGCCTCCACCAATTTGTGTGGCAAATGGCTGATAAAACCCACCGTGTCCGCCAACACCGCGGCCCCCACATCACGCAATTCAACCCGGCGCATGGTGGGATCTAGGGTGGCGAACAATTGATCCTTGGCGTACACCTCGGCATCGGTCATCCGGTTAAATAAGGTGGACTTTCCGGCGTTGGTATAACCCACCAGAGACACCGTTGGAATGTCTGCCCGCGTGCGCGACCGCCGCGCTTGGTTGCGCTGGCGACGCACCGCGTCTAGGCGCGACTCAATAAAGCTGATGCGTGCGCGCAGTAACCGCCGGTCAGTTTCCAACTGCGTTTCACCTGGGCCGCGCAAGCCGATCCCACCCTTCTGTCGCTCCAAGTGGGTCCAGCCGCGCACCAAGCGGGTGGACATGTGTCGCAACTGCGCCAACTCCACCTGCAACTTACCTTCGTGCGTGCGCGCGCGCTGCGCGAAGATATCGAGAATAAGGCCAGTGCGATCGAGCACGCGACAATTGAGTTCGCTTTCGAGATTGCGCTCCTGACTGGGCGAAAGGTTGTGATTAAAAATCACCAGCTGCGCTTCGTGCAGCGCCACCAAATCCTTCAGCTCCTCCAGCTTGCCGCTGCCCATGAAGGTCCGAGCATCGGGCGCAGCGCGCTTGCCCGTGAGCAAGGCCACAGGGTCGCCGCCGGCAGACAGCACCAACTCTTCAAATTCGCGGGGATCGTTTACATCGAGTTTGAGATTGAATTCCAGGTGAACCAGCACCGCCAGTTCACCGGAATCGGGACGTTCAAAGAACAAGATAGCTCCTGAGCTTTAGGCCCGTTTAATCCTCTGCGCCTTCTTCCTGCTCACCTTCTGCTGGGTTCAGCATGGGTACGCGGACAGCGCGAGAGGGTACAACTGTGGAAATGGCGTGCTTGTAAACCATCTGGCTTACGGTGTTTTTCAACAACACAACAAATTGGTCAAACGACTCTACTTGGCCTTGCAACTTAATTCCGTTAACCAAATAGATCGATACGGGAATACGTTCTTTGCGCAAAACATTCAAATAAGGGTCTTGTAAGCTATGCCCTTTTGACATGTTTATTCTCCTTATAATCAAGAAATAAAAGTTGCGAATACCCCGAGCACACATATTGTGACGGGCGCAACAGCAAGCGAAATAACTGACAGGTGCGCCATACTGGACACACTACTGCCCATTATATGGTTGCAACCCCCAGACAGTTCAAGGCCTGACGCACAATTTCTTCATGTGGCAGTGCATTTCCAGCCTGATCGTCAGTATAGACCCAATTGAGATTTGGCCAGCCTCGCAGCCAAGTAAGCTGTCTTTTGGCTAGCTGACGACTGGCTGCCACTCCGCGCGCCAGCATTTCGGCCTCGTCATAGGCGCCGTCTAGGTGCTCCCACATCTGCCGATAGCCCACGGCGCGAATGGCGGGCAGCTCGGCGTGCAAGTCGGCGCGCTGGCGCAAAGCCACCACTTCCTCTTTAAAACCGGCCGCCAGCATTTTCTCAAATCGCATTGCAATGCGCTCGTGTAGAACCTTGCGATCCCGTGGCGCAATGGCCAACTGGGTCAATGCGAACCGCTCGTCAAAGGCCGGGCCCGCCGTCGCTTGCTGCTCTGCGCGCAACTGCGCCATGGTTTTGCCGCAACTGCGATACACCTCAAGGGCGCGCGATATGCGCTGAGAATGGTTGGGATGGAGCTGTGCAGCGGTCTCTGGGTCCACCTTCGCCAATTCGGCGTGCAGCGCGGCCCAGCCCTTTTCGGCCGCCTCCCGCTCGACTTCGGCACGCACGGCGGGGTCAGTGCTGGGCATGTCTGCCAGCCCGTCGAGCAAGGCTTTGAAGTAAAGCATAGTGCCGCCCACCAACAGCGGGATGCGGCCACGGCGATGAATTTCCGCAATGGCAGCCTCGGCGTCGCGCACGAACTGACCGGCATTGTAGGGTTCGGCCGGATCGCACACGTCGATCAATTGGTGTGGCGCCTGCGCCTGCTCTTGTGCGCTCGGCTTGGCCGAACCAATATCCAGACCGCGATAGACTAGCGCGGAATCCACGCTCACCAGGTCTATTGGCAGGTGCTCACGCAGCGCGATGGCGAGGTCGGTTTTACCGGACGCCGTCGGCCCCATGAGAAAAATCACCTGAGGCCGCATCACTGACCCCGCAAAAACATTTTGTCGAGGGCATCCATGCTTTGTAGAAACCAAGTGGGGCGACCATGATTACACTGCCCCGAGCGCTCGGTGGCCTCCATATCGCGCAGCAGGGCATTCATTTCGGGAATGGTCAGCTTTCGGTTGGCGCGCACCGAGCCATGGCACGCCATGGTGGAGAGCAATTCGTTGATGTGGGTGCGAATGCGATCGCTGGTGCCGTGCTCGGCGAGGTCGGACAACACATCCCGCACCAACTGTTCAACTTTAGCCTGCCCCAAAATCACGGGAATTTGGCGGATCAACAAAGTTTCGGGGCCCGCGCGCTCGACGCCAAACCCTAACGACGCAAACAACTCGGCATGGGATTCCGCCAAGCCCGCCTCTTTTTCACTGACGGGGATGGACTCCGGCACCAACAGTGGCTGGGCTTTTAAGCCCTCGCCCTCAAAGGCCGCCTTCATGCGCTCATAGGTGATGCGCTCGTGGGCTGCGTGGGCATCTACCACCACCAGTCCTTGCGCGTTTTCCGCCAAAATATACACGCCCTTCAACTGCGCAATGGCAAACCCTAAAGGCGGCATTTCATCGTCTGACTCTGGCGCCATGGACGCCATAGATGCGGGACCTACGCCCTGGTGCAAGGCGCCATAGTGTTGCAGTTGTTCGCCCACTTGGCCCGGGTTCGACATACCGGGAGCGAAGGGCTGACTCGCCTGCATGCGACTGCTGGGCACCGCCAACCCCAAACTCGATTGCGGCCCAAACTCGCCCGCAGTGGCACCGGAAGTAGCAGGCTCTATTGCGGTTTTTTCCAATTGATCTTGGGGTCGCACGTCGGCCAATGCGTGATGCAAAGTTCTAAAAAGAAAATCGTGAACAAGGCGCGAATCGCGAAAACGCACTTCGTGTTTGGTGGGGTGCACATTGACATCGACAGTGGCGGGATCCAACTCAAGATAGAGCACATAGGCAGGGTGTCGCCCATGAAACAGCACATCTTGATATGCTTGGCGCACGGCGTGGGTTACCAATTTATCTTTAATGGCGCGCCCGTTCACATAAAAATGTTGTAAATCCGCCTGCGAGCGAGAAAACGCAGGCAGCGCTACCCAGCCCCACAGCTTTAATCCCGCGCGTTCAACTTCAACATACAACGCATTTTCCATAAAAGCTGCGCCGCAAATTTGCCCCACGCGGCGCTCACATTCGACGCGCGTGCTGGCTGCGCGCCACTGATGCAGTGCACGGCCATTGTGGGTCAAGCTAAAAGCCACGTCGAAATGTGACAGTGCCAAGCGTTTAACCACATCTTCCAGCCGATTGAATTCCGTTTTTTCGGTGCGCAAAAATTTTCGACGCGCAGGGGTGTTAAAAAACAGATCGCGCACTTCGACGCTTGTGCCACGCGGGTGGGGCGCCGGCATCAATTCAGTTTCCATGTCGCGCCCTTCAGAGCGGGCACTCCAGCCTTGAGAGACATCGTCGGTGGGATTGGCGGTGATCAACAAGCGCGACACCGAACTGATCGAGGCGAGCGCTTCGCCGCGAAAACCCAAGGTCGCCACGGCTTCCAAATCGTCGAGTTCGTAAATCTTACTGGTGGCGTGCCGGCTCAATGCCAAGGGCAGGTCATCGCGGCTGATGCCCTTGCCATTGTCGCGCACGCGCATCAATTTAACACCGCCCTCGTCGGCCTCGACATCCAGGCGCGTGGCGCCGGCATCGATGCTGTTTTCAAGTAACTCTTTGATAACCGAGGCCGGCCGCTCGACCACCTCCCCCGCGGCAATTTGGTTGGCGAGACGAGGGGAAAGTAATTTAATAATGGAGGTCATTAAGTCAACGCAGGGTTAGGAAGTGGGAATTTGAATTTTTTGGCCAATCATGATGGTGGAGCCATTGAGGTTATTGGCGCGGCGAATTTCCTCTACCGACACTTTGTGGCGGCGTGCAATGGCCGACAAGGTGTCGCCGCGAGCAATAACGTACTCTTTTGCACCGGCATCATCGGCCGAATTTTGGCCACCTTTTTTGCGCCACGCAATGTAAGAATCCGAGGGCGGCGATTCATAAAAATAGTCTTTGATGCCACCAAAAATTGCCCCGGCCATTTTGCTGCGGTAGTGGCTAGAGGCCAAGTTTTTGGCTTCTTGCGGATTGGATATAAATCCTGTCTCCACCAAAATTGACGGCACATCAGGCGCTTTTAACACCAAAAAGTTTGCCTGCTCCACGTGGTGCTTGTGCATGTGCGCCATTTTTTTCATGGAGCGAATAACTTTATCGCCCACCTGCAAACTCTGGCTCAAGGTTGACGTCATCGATAGGTCTACCAGCACCGATGCCAACATTTCATCGCGTCCCTCGAGAATGGTACCCTCACCACCAAATAAATCCGCTTCGTTTTCGCGCTGCGCTAAAAAGCGTGCCATTTCACTGGTGGCGCCGCGCTGCGACAGCGCAAACACCGAGGCGCCGCGCGCTTTAGGATTGGTGAATGCATCGGCGTGAATAGACACAAATAGGTCGGCACGCTCAGCGCGCGCCAAGTTGCGCCGCTTGGCGTGCAGCAGATAATAATCGCCTTTGCGAATCATAAAGGCGCGATAACCGGGCTCGGCATCCACCCGTTTTTGCAACTCCTTTGCAATGGCTAACACCACGTCCTTTTCACGCAGACGGTTGGGTCCAATGGCGCCCGGATCTTCGCCGCCATGGCCCGCATCAATGGCGATAACAATGTCGCGCTTGGCGGTAGGCACCGAGGACACTACCGTTTTTTCCACTTTGATATCAGTGTCGTACAAATCAATCACTAAGCGATCGGATTTATCGCCAAATTTTTTCAAGACCAAACTGCGGGGATTTACTGCGGCACTGAGATCCAACACGATGCGCAGATCGTCGCCGTCACGCGGCGCAGTGCGCACCGAATGAATGGGTGTATCAGATAACGGCAGCTGCGCCAAATTGGCTTTGAGCTTAACGGACTTGATATCCACCACCAGTCGATCTGGCCCGCTCAGTGTAAAAATGCTGTGTTCCACCGGACCACTCAAGTCAAACACCAATCGAGTGTGATCTGGCGCGCGCCACAGGCGTGCACCATCGATGGTGGTTGCAGCCAGCGTCTGTGCCCACAGGCTTAGGCACAAGCCCAGAAATATTGCGATAGGTCGCAGCATCAGCGGCCTTAACTCCCGGTAGTTTGTAGCATGTGCAGAGCCTGTCGACCCCGATCTGTGTGCGCAGCTAGGGTGAGCGATCGACCCGGTGCGCGACCAGGCTCCCTTAAGATGCCGACTTTAACCTGCCAATCGGGCATAGGCAAAAAACCCTCGCCACGGGCCGGCCACTCCACGATACACAGGCATTGGTCGTCAAAGTAATCGCGAATCCCCATGTACTCCAGTTCTTCTGGTTCACCCAAGCGATAGAGATCAAAGTGAAACACGCGGGCAGCTCCCAATTGGTAAGGTTCAACCAAGGTATAGGTGGGACTCTTAACCGCACCTGAATGGCCGAAAGCACGCAGCAAGCCACGGGTTAAGGTCGTTTTACCCGCCCCTAAATCACCCTCTAGAAAAATGACACCCTCGGGCATCGCCGCGCCCAATCGCTCACCCAGTGCCACCATTGCGGGCTCGCCAAAGGCCGATAAGTGCAAGACATCCATCGCTACAATCCGTTCAATAACCAACGCACAGCGGGCAGTAAATCAGTGGCTAATAAACCGCGCTGGCCATCGGCTTCAGCTTGCTGATCGCCCGCCATGGCGTGTACCAGAGCACCCAACTGTGCGGCGACTGGCGCCAGCATGCCCTGCGCCAGCAGCGCGCCAATAATGCCGGCCAAGCAGTCGCCCATACCACCGCTGGCCATGCCTGGATTGCCTGCATCAATGAGTACCAGGCGCGTATCGCCACCCGCCCTAAATGCCACCAGTGTGCCCGCGCCCTTGAGCACCACCGCGGCGCCGGTCGCTTGCACCAGGGCCACAGCCGCCGCCGCACGATCGGCCTGCACTTGCGCCGTCGAAATCTTCAACAACCGCGCCGCCTCGGCGGGATGGGGCGTCAACACCGTTTGCGGCGGCAAGGTAAATTGTCCCCGCTTTGCCAGTAAATTGAGCGCATCGGCATCCAAACAGCAGGGCAGTTCCGCCGCCAAACTCTGCGCCAGCAGTTGTTCACCCCACGCCTGCTGCCCCAAACCTGGCCCCACGACGAGCGCTGAGGCAGTCGCCAATTTCACTTGCGCGTCGATGCCAGCATCGACCCCCAAGGCCATCAATTCGGGCTGTCGCGTTAAGGCGATTTGGGCCGTTAAGGGCCGGCTCACCAAACTCACCATGCCACTGCCCGCGCGCAGACCGGCCTCCGCGGCGATTAGCGCCGCGCCGCTCATGCCGAGATCGCCACCCACCACGGCCAAATGCCCGAAACTGCCCTTATGGCTATCGGCGTCGCGGGGCGCAAACTGCGCCACCAGTTGTCCGTAATCTGCTCGATATGCCTTTACCGGTATTTGGGCGTCGTGTGTGTCGCCACCGAGATCCGAAAACAGGACCCGCCCTGCACAGGCCCGACCGCTGCCGGTAAATAAGCCAAATTTTAAGCCCACAAATGTCGCCGTCGCATCGGCGCGCACGGCCGCCCCAAGTGCCGCGCCCGTGTCGGCAGACAGCCCGGAGGGAAGGTCCAATGCCAATACCGGCGAGGCCTGGCGATTGAGCCAACCGATGGCGTCGGCATAGGCACCACTGACGGGCTTGTTCAAGCCGGTCCCCAGCAGGCCGTCGACACACACATCAGCTTCCAATGACTCCGCGGGATCGAAGGGGGCCATGGGCACCCCCTCCTGCGAGGCAAACTGCCAAGCTGCCCGTGCGGCGCCGGTCAGCGCGGCGGGATCCGCCAGCCAACGCACCTCCACTGTCCACTGTCGCGCTTGGGCCAGGGCGGCCACGACGTAGCCGTCGCCGCCATTGTTGCCAGCGCCACAAAGCACAACGAGGCTGCGCGCACTGGGCCAGCATTGCTGTATTTGGTCGAAGGCAAAGCGGCCGGCGCGCTTCATTAAGCGCTCGGCACTGAGCCCTTGCTGCTCAATGAGAAATTGATCCAATGCGCGCACGGCGGCGGCGCTGTAAAGTTCGTGGGGCAGGGCAACGGACATGCGTTATCTCGTGCAGGTGAAAAATCTGTCAGAATTATACGTAAAAGGCATAGGCAGCACACGAACAATGGCAGACTCCCAGCAAACCACCGCACTGGCGCAACTGGCCAGCGAACTCAAAGCAGAGGGACTGCGCTTGGGCTTCCAGCAGATTGGCATTGCCGACATCGACCTCACCGAGGCGCACCAACGATTACACGATTGGCTCGACAAAGGCTATCACGGCAACATGGCGTGGATGGCCGATCATGGCGATATGCGCACCCGCCCCGATCAACTGCTGCCGGGCACCACTCGTGCCATCAGCCTGCGCATGGACTATTTGCCCGGTGACACCCAGTTAATCGCTGCGCTGAAAGATGGTGAAACTGCCTACATATCGCGCTACGCCCTCGGTCGCGACTACCACAAACTGATCCGCAAGCGTCTCAGCCAATTGGCCGCGTTCATCGAACTGCGCGCAGAAGCCTTGGGCATCCCGCTGCCTCAGGGCTTTCAACACCGCGCTTTCGTCGACAGCGCGCCAGTGAGCGAAAAACCACTGGCAGCAAAAGCGGGCTTAGGCTGGCAGGGCAAACACACGCTGATCATCAATCGAGCAGCCGGCAGCTGGTTTTTCTTGGGAGAGGTGCTCACCTGCCTACCGCTTCCGCTCGACAGCAACCCGCAGGCAGACGAGTGCGGGGAGTGCACCGCCTGCTTAAAAGTCTGCCCCACCGATGCCTTTCCGCGCCCTTACGAACTAGACGCTCGGCGTTGCATCTCCTACTTAACCATCGAAAATAAAGGCCCAATTCCGGAAGAGTTTCGCGAACCCATGGGCAATCGCGTGTTCGGCTGTGACGACTGCCAAGCCATTTGCCCCTGGAATAAATACGCCAGCCTAACGCAGGAAATCGATTTTCTGCCGCGTCACAAACTAGACAGCACCAAGCTCGTGGAATTATTTCAATGGACCGAACAAGAGTTTTTAGACCGCACCGCCGGCTCACCGCTGCGCCGCACCGGCTATGAAAGCTGGCAGCGCAACCTTGCCATTGGCCTCGGCAATGCGCCGCACAGCGCAGAAATCATTGAACATTTACAGCGCGCCCGAGAGCACGCCACTGACATGGTGCGCGAGCACATCGACTGGGCCCTAATGCAGCAACGCAACGTAGATAGAAAACGCAAAAGAAAAATCAAAAACAGTGAGCGAGAGTGGTGATTTCAAGCGTGTAATAATAGGCGCAACTTCTCCAAAGCCACTCATTTAGCTAGCGATACTTCTTAAAAACTTCCTCTAATTTGCGTTCCTGGTGCAACTTTCGATACACGTCTGAAAGCTGCTCAGCGCTAACGGGAGACTTAGGGGACACTGCACTAAAAATGTCGTGTTCCATGCTCCACGTTTGCACCACATGAAATGCGTTAGGGTCATATTGTTCTTTAAAGAGATAACCCACGACGATATCGGGCGCGATCAAGGCGTCCAATCTGGCGCGCAACAGCCGGGTAAAATTAGTGGGTATGCTTTTGGCGTCGTCGCGAATTATTAGACTGAGGTAGGGCTCCTCAGCGAAGCCTTGATACTGATAACCCTGCACCGTCCCCAATCGCTTGCCCAACAAATTGTCGAGCGAATGCATGTCAAAACGCCGGCCTTGCGCTTGCACGATGACATCTTTCTCTCTACTGACTCGCACTGTCCAGGACAATGCCTCGGGCGCCGTCATCCAGGCGGGGTTAGTAAGCAGTAGAACATGAGCCCGCCCCTCGGCTAGAAATTGCTCCATGCGTCGTCGTGGCGAGCGCTGAAACTGAATGGGTTGCTGTAATTGCGCACCAATAAGCTGGGCTAGTTCCCAATAAATACCGCCGGTGATATGCCCGTTGTGTATAAAGACGTAGGGCTCAATGAGATAACTATCGTAGACAAATATAAGCGGTGGCTTGGCGGGTACCGAGGTAGATTCAGCGGCAGAGAGCGAAATAGGCAGCAGTAACACTATAACCAAGAGAAGGTGAGGCATCGGTGTTGGCAACCACTCATCGAAATAGAGCCTCAGTTTAACAGTGTTCGCTCTGCATTGGCATCTTGAGCCTTCCCTTGCTTCACCAACCCATTGTGCGGCTCATTGCTTGATGTTGCAGCGAATACATCACTTTCCCCCGTCGCCGACGCAGCGGTGAAGATCGCACTCGCGCCGGCAATATTAATTAGGAATTTGATGGCCAAATCTCGAAATGAGCAGCAGCAATAAGGTGCTGAATGCACCTTATTGAGGTGCTGCAAGAATCATTGGCCGCGATTAGAACTTAATAAATTCTTTGCGATAGTGCTGCAGCTCGGCAATGGAGTCTTTGATGTCGTCCATAGCCAGATGGCTACTGGATTTTTTGACGCCCGCCAACACTTCCGGCGCCCAGCGACGCGCCAGCTCTTTCAGTGTGCTCACATCTAAATTGCGATAGTGGAAATAGCGCTCCAGTGCAGGCATACCACGCACTAAAAATCGGCGATCTTGGCAGATGGAATTGCCGCACATGGGCGACTTGCCCTTGGGTACCCACTGCTCCAAAAAAGCGATGGTGGCTGCCTCGGCCTCGGCCGCAGATGTTTTACTATCTTTTACCCGCTGAGTCAGGCCGGATTTACCGTGCTGGTTGGTATTCCACTCGTCCATTGCCGCCAGCGCCGCATCGCTTTGATGTACGGCAAATACCGGCCCCTCCGCCAGGACGTTGAGTTGAGAGTCAGTCACGATGGTAGCAATTTCGATGATTACATCCGTATCGGGCTCAAGGCCGGTCATTTCAAGGTCAATCCAGATCAGGTTATCGTCGGCAATTTGGCTCATAGGTAGATGCTCGTATTTTTTTAAAGGCGCACGTTTTACAATGTGCCCCACAGTTTAGCAAGGCAATGCCCGAGGCGCCCGCACGATGACCCTGCACCATGAGTAAACGCAAGCTCAACCGCCGCCAAGCGTGGCGCATCGAAAAAATCCAAAAAGAGCGCAGCGAGCGCGCCAGCAAGCGCGACGCCAAGGCGGATCAACAGCTACTCGACGACAGTCTAGGGCCAGAGGAATTTGGTTTGGTGGTGGCTCACTACGGCAAGCGGGTAGAAGTTGAATCCATCGGCGCAGAGGCCGATCAGGGGTCTGCCGAGGGCGAGGTGGTGAGCTGTCACTTTCGCGCCAATCTCGGCTCACTGGTCACCGGCGACAAGGTAGTTTGGCGGCGCGGCAAAGATGCCGGTGTCATTGTGGCCGTGCAGCCGCGGCACTCACAGTTGCAGCGGCCCGATCCCTATGGCGACTTGAAAACCATCGCCGCCAATATCGACCGCATCATCATTGTCGCCGCGCCCTACCCCGAACCCCACGCCAACCTCATCGACCGCTACCTCGTAGCCACCGAAGCGCTTGAACTGACGCCGCTGGTTCTTTTTAACAAGTCTGACCGCATAGACGATAGCAACCGCGAGAAAATGGCTTGGCTAGAGGCGCGCTACACGGATTTAGATTACGACTGCCTGTGCGTGTCCACCGAGACGGGTGAAAATATCGACCAGCTGACGCGCTATCTGGCCAATTACACAAGTGTGTTCGTGGGCCAGTCGGGCGTAGGCAAGTCATCGCTCATTAACAGTCTGCTACCCGGTTACGATATTCGCGTTGGCGGCCTGTCTGAGGCCACGCAGAAGGGCACCCACACCACCACCACCGCGCACCTCTATCACTTTCCGTCGGGCGGCCATTTGATCGACTCGCCAGGCATACGGGAATTTGGCCTGTGGCACATGGAGCCGGAGGACGTGCTGCACGGGTTTCGCGAATTTCGCGAATTTCTGGGCCACTGTAAATTTCGCGATTGCAAACACCAACAGGAACCGGGCTGTGCGCTGCACGCCGCCGTCGCCGACGGTCAAATCACTCGCTCGCGCTTTGACAGTTGCGAAATGATTCTCGCGAGCTTAGAACACCCACACGGTTAACGGCCGTCGACTATGCTTGGGGAATGAAGCGACGCGCCCCAGAACCCATCAAGTTGAGCGCCCCGAAAGGGGCCGATCACTGGCATCAGCGCCTGTCTCTGGCGGGACTGACGTTGTTGCCGGGCAGTTTTGACCGCATACACACTGCGCTGCGCGCACCCAATAGCAGCGCCGATCAGGTGGCGCGCGCCCTCGCCCAAGATCCAGCCGCCTGCCTGCACTTTTTCCTGCGGGCCAACCGCTTACTCACCCCAGCCGGCAATGAAGTGCATGGCTTAAGCCATCTGATCAGCTTATTGGGGTTTCCACAGGTCAGCCAAATTTTGCACAAGCTGCCCGTCGCTGACGAGCCCTTGCCCGCCTATTGGCGACAATTACAACAGAGCTTATTGCGAGGGCAATTGGC
The DNA here is from genome assembly GCF_014192475.1 of Simiduia aestuariiviva. Taxonomy (GTDB): domain Bacteria; phylum Pseudomonadota; class Gammaproteobacteria; order Pseudomonadales; family Cellvibrionaceae; genus Simiduia; species Simiduia aestuariiviva. Next base: position 412,552 of record NZ_JACHXZ010000001.1, on the reverse strand, counting down.
ACAGCGACTGCCGCTCGCGAGCGCAGGCTTGGCATCTGCCAATGTCTATTTCGCGGCACTGTTCAGCGATCTTCCCCAGTGGCTGCGCTGGCACTATGCGGCAAAAGAGCAATCGCTCTGCAATGGCCTCGCCTTAAACCCTCACATTGGACCACGCAAAGCCGAGGCGTTGGTTTTTGGTACCCAACTCACACCTTGGCTCACCAGCGCACTGAAGCAACAACCCCTACCGCACAGCTTGCGAGAGGCGCTCGGGCTGTCTGCACAGCAGTTCCAACAGGCGCTGTTGCCACTGGCGCGCAATGCTCGTCGACACCTCCCCGCGGCGTTAAGCCAACGACAATCGCTGACATTATTGCTGATTCAGCAATTGGTCAGCCGCTTTTACGCGGCCCCCAGCGATACGCGCACCCGGCGCGTTCAAGATTGGCTAGCGCACTTACTTCACTGTGACTCCCACACCGTTGGCGCGCTGCTGCATAGCTGTGCCGCCCAACTGCCCAGTATTCACCCAGCGCTAGTCAACGAGCACCCAGCGCGGCGACTGCTGTGCCACTGGCCACGATTTGCGGATCTGCCCATCTATTCGCTGCCGCGACCACAAACATCGGCGGAATCGAAAGCGCCCGCGAATCAAGCCGAGGCCGCGCAGGCTACCGGCGCGCCTTCACGCCTGCTAGACAACCGTTTCATTGACCCCGATTTAGTTCGTGCGGGCCTCAAGGCTTTGGCGGAGGGCTCGGCGGCACTCTCCTCGTTGAACACCATTTTTCAGGCCACTACTAACACGCTGCAACATGGCATGGGCATGGAGCAAGGTGGCCTGCTAGTAAATACTCAGGCGGAAAGCTGGCAATTCAAATGCCCTTTCGATCAGCACGCGTTGCTGCCCGACAAACTAGCGCAGAGCACGCTGCTTGAACGCCTAAGCGCCAAGCCCGCGGCCGTATTGATCAACACCGACAATCGATCTGCGCTACTGGCACAAATGCCCACGCCACTCAGCGAAGCGCTCGCTGAGCGAGACGCGATATTGATCTCGCTGTTTCTCGGGCAGAAGCCCATCGCCATTTTGCTGGCCGCCGAAGCTGATCTATCACCGCCACGAGTTCAGGCATGCAAGCGTTTGGCACAGGCGGCGCAAAAAGCCATCGCGCGATTGGCGCGCAAGGTCCAGCGTCGCGCTGCAAGTTAAGCTGAGTTCGCACTGGTGCACTGAGCACATTCCATTACAATGACGTCTTTCTAATTCAGGGAGCCCCATGATGCTGCCACTCATCATTGAACCTGCTGATCTACACACCGAGCTTGCCAACCCCGCATTGCGCATTGTCGATTTGTGTAACGAGCAATCCTATGCTCAAGGCCATCTCCCCGGGGCTGTGAGCGTTACGCCCCAATCCATTATGGCCAATACCCCGCCGGCGGTGGGCAAGCTGCCCGATGCCGCCCACCTAAATGCACTGTTTGAGCGACTCGGCTTGACGCCAGACACGCACGTTGTGGTGTATGACGATGAAGGCGGCGGCTGGGCGGGGCGATTTATTTGGCTGCTTGATGTCATTGGCCATCAAAACTATTCCTACCTCAATGGCGGGCTGATCGCCTGGAAAGCGGAGGGCTTACCACTCACAACCGAGGTGCCCCACATTGCGCCGGTACCTCATACACTGCACCTGCACCCCAAACCTTTCACCATGTCACTCGATGACATTGTGTCTCGCCTCGGAGACGAGTCATTGGTGATTTGGGATGCCCGCAGCCCCGCAGAATTTAGAGGCGAAAAAGTCTTTGCCCAGCGGGGCGGCCACATTCCCGGCGCCACCAATTGTGAGTGGACTCAACTCATGGACCAGCAGCGCCAACTGCGCATTCGCTCCGACGCCAAAGCCATACTGGCAAACCTTGGTATAGTGCGCGGCAAAGACATCATTACGCACTGCCAAACACATCACCGCTCCGGCTTTACCTACTTAGTAGGCAAAAGCTTGGGCTTTTCCATTCGCGCCTACGATGGTTCGTGGAGCGAATGGGGCAACCACCCATCGACACCGATCGAACAATAACCCGCTACGGATACCCACATGAGCCCTAAACTTTTTGCCAGCCTGCAGTACTTAATCCCCCAGCACGCCCTATCGCGGGCCGCTGGCTGGCTGGCCGAAACCCCCATTCCTTGGATTAAAGACCCTTTCACCCGCTGGTTCGTTGACCGCTACGACGTAAATATGAGCGAGGCGCTCGAAGAGGATCCCACCCGATACGCCTGCTTTAACGATTTTTTCACGCGCGCGCTCAAGCCCGGCATGCGCCCAATCGACACCGATAGCGACAGCATTGTGAGCCCCGCCGACGGCGCCATTTCACAGTTGGGCGATGTCGAATTAGGGCGGGTTTTTCAAGCCAAAGGCCAAGACTACAGCCTTACCGAATTGTTGGGCGGCGATCCAGAAGCGGCCCAGCCATTCATGGGTGGAAAATTTGCAACAGTTTATCTCTCACCAAAAGATTACCACCGCGTACACATGCCATTGGCAGGCAAGCTCATCGAAATGGTGTATGTGCCAGGCGACCTTTTTTCAGTGAATGAAGCCACAGCAGATGAAGTGCCCCGTTTATTTGCACGCAATGAACGGCTGGTGTGCTTTTTTGAAACCGACGCGGGACCCATGGCACTGGTTTTGGTGGGCGCAATGATTGTGGCTGCCATAGAAACGGTGTGGGCTGGTCAAGTCACGCCCTACCGCCGCGCCATTCGACGTACACGGTACGACACGCAGCAAACCGTTGCGCTCAAAAAAGGCGAAGAAATGGGGCGTTTCAAATTGGGCAGCACGGCCATTGTGGTCTTTGGCCCCGGCGTCATGAACTGGTCCGAGGACTATCGCGCTGGCACGCCAACGGTGATGGGCACAAAATTAGGCGAGATTATTCGCAAAGTATAAAACCAAAAAAAACGCCTGCAATATGCAGGCGTTTTTTTGTTCACGCTACTCACTATTTTCCGAACAGCCCAGACAGCCAGCCTTTTTTCTCTGGCTTGAATAGGTACTCATCACGAATTGTGGCGATATCTATGTCATAGCTTCCGGGCTCTAAATCTTGAGCAATTTCAATTTTTTCCACTTCCGACAGGCGCTTTTTACCCGAATCTATCAGCGCCTGCTTTTGGCGATCGTCCTCGGCCAAATCCAACAAGATAGGTTTGCGCAACTGATGCTTACAGGCATCTAGCACCAGCATTACTTTGGGCTTTAATCGACGTTCAAAGTTCTGCTCAACCACCACACCGACTTCGCCCGTCGACAACTCAACCAAGGTGCCCGTGGGGTACAGACCGATGGCGCGAATAAATTCCACCACCAGCTCTTCCTGAAATTGCACGTCGCGCAGCTCATACAACTTTGCCACCGCCTTGGACGGCGCCAGCGGGTATGCTTCTCCACGCGGATTGGTGGTGTCATCGTAGAAGGTCACAATGCCGGCAATTTTGCCGAGCATGGGAATTTTGTCGCCGCGTAAATGCTGGGGAAAGCCGCTGCCGTTTAAGCGCTCACAATGGGTTTTCACCACGGCGATAACGCGGGGTTCGATACCCGGCATCTGTCGCAAAATATCGCAGCCGTGCAACACAAATTTTTCGTACTCAATTTCTTCGGCGGGTGTGCGTTGCTTTTTGGCAATCAACTGTTTGTCTATTTTGACCTTGCCCAAATCCTTGAACAAAATGCCGAGCGCCAGCGTATCTAAGTCTGCTTTACCTAGGCCAATGTGGCGCCCAAATAGGATGCCCCAGACGGAGGAGCGCATGGCGTGGGTGTAGGTATGCTCATCAATTTCGCGCACGCGCGCCAGCCAAGAGAAGGCATCGGGATTGCGAATAACCGAATCCACCATTTCACTGGCTGCGCGCTTGGTATCTTTTACCGAAATAGCACGCCCTTTTTCCAGCTGGCCCAGTACTTGCCCCATAGCGGTGTGCACTTGTTGGTGCAACTCTTTGGCCACCGTCACTTCTTTTTTCAGAAGCGCCTTTTTCTGGTATACGTTGCGCTTGATTTTGAGAGGGGCCACCGGGATGTTGGCACTCGCCGTTTTTGCACCACGCGCACTGGCGGGCGCGCCACCGGGTTTGAGGGTTTTTAATTTGCTGGCAACCGGTCCCTTGCCTTTGGCCACATCAATGTACACGTGGCGACAGTGGGCCTTGAGCTCTTTGATTTCATCCAGTTCGCGAATATAAAAGCCCTGTAGGGGAAATGGTGTCTGCGACCACGGCCGATCCAACCCCGATACAAACATGCCGGGGGTCAGTTCATTAACATCCACTTTTAACTGCTTTATCGCCAAGGCAACTTCCTCGTCGCTGTACGCGAGCTTCGCTCTTTCACCGCAATTGCGGCGTGTTCTACCCTAGTTGCCGTGGCAGCATCAATTCGCTGCCAGAGGCAATCTCATGTCATAGGAGAGCAATTAACGCTAACCGTTTGACTTAATAGATGATTTTAGCGCCTTTCTACCGGATTTGGCGAATTAGGCGCTAGATCGCAGTCACACTCTTGGCATTTACTGATGGTAGGTGGCTGAAAGCTGATGGACGGCGTCAATAAACGCCCCCGCATGGGCCGGATCCACCTCCGGTGTAATGCCGTGTCCGAGATTGAATACATGCCCGCTGCCCGAGCCATAGGATGCCAAAATCTGCCCCACCTCACTGCGAATGCGATCTGGGCTGGCGTACAACATGGTGGGGTCCATATTGCCCTGTAGCGCCACGCGCTTACCTACGCGACTGCGCGCTTGGCCAATGTCCGTGGTCCAATCAAGGCCCAGCGCGTCCGCTCCGGTGTCTGCCAACAGCTCCAACCACTGGCCCCCGCCCTTGGTGAACAGAATGACCGGTACCCGGCGCCCCTCCCGTTCACGTATCAGGCCAGACACTATGCGCTGCATGTAAGCCAACGAGAACTCTTGATAGGCAGCGTGCGATAGCGCTCCGCCCCAGGTATCAAATATTTGTACTGCCTGAGCACCCGCTTCAATTTGTGCATTGAGGTAGGCAATCACGGAATCTGCCAACACCGTCAACAGTTGGTGCATGACCTCCGGCTGGTTAAACGCCATGGTCTTGGCACGGCGGAAATCTTTACTGGAACCGCCTTCAACCATGTAGGTGGCCAGCGTCCAAGGACTGCCAGAGAAGCCAATCAGCGGTACGCGGCCATTCAACTCGCGCCGAATGGTAGACACTGCATCCACCACATAGGGTAGGTCTTTGTGGGGATCTACAACCTTTAAGGCGCGAATATCTGCCTCGGTGCGCACGGGTTTTTTGAAGCGTGGGCCTTCACCGGTTTCAAAGTAGAGCCCCAAGCCCATGGCATCGGGGATCGTGAGAATATCGGAGAACAATATGGCAGCATCTAGCGGATACCGCTCCAGTGGCTGCAAGGTCACCTCGCAGGCGGCCTCCGGGTTGGTGCACAGCCCCATAAAATCACCGGCTTTAGCGCGGCTGGCTCGGTACTCTGGCAGGTAGCGTCCCGCTTGACGCATCATCCAAACAGGGGTCACATCTACGGGTTCGCGCATTAGCGCGCGCAAAAAGCGGTCGTTTTTCAATTCAGTCATGGCATTCACTTCACTTCAATTGCGCGCATTGTACGGCGTGGCCTCGGCAGCGTACAGGCTAGCGCCCGCCAGAAACACAAAGGGCCCCAATTTGGGGCCCTTTGTGTGGCTCGCTAACGCGCCAATATGCCTAGAGATCGAGGTAGTCCAAGATCCCCTCAGCAGCCTCGCGCCCCTCCCAAATGGCCGTTACCACCAGGTCAGATCCGCGCACCATATCGCCACCGGCGAACACCTTGGGATTAGTGGTCTGAAATTTATAGGTCTGAGCTTCTTTCGCTTCAACACCGCCCCAATCATTGACACTGATGTCGTGGTCGGCAAACCAAGGGGCTGGGTCGGGCTGGAAACCAAATGCCACCAGCACCACATCAGCCGGCACAATTTCTTCGGAACCGGGTATCACTTCTGGGCGGCGGCGACCATTGACGTCGGGTTCACCCAGTTTGGTAGTGACCACCTTTACCCCTTCCACCTTGCCATCGCCAACAATTTCTACGGGCTGTCGGTTGAAAAGAAATTTAACGCCTTCCTGCTTGGCATTCACCACCTCTCGCTTGGAGCCCGGCATGTTGGCCTCGTCGCGTCGGTAGGCACAGGTCACCGACGCTGCCTGCTGGCGGATTGATGTGCGGTTGCAGTCCATGGCGGTATCACCACCACCAAGTACCACTACGCGCTTGCCTTCGACACTAATGTAGTCAGCCGGGTCTTTTTCAAACCCCATATTGCGATTGACGTTGGCCACCAAAAACGGCAAAGCATCGTACACGCCCGCGAGGTTTTCTCCCGGGAAACCGCCCTTCATGTACTTGTAGGTGCCCATTCCCATAAACACTGCATCGTAATCGCGCAACAATTCTTCCATGGTGATATCTTTACCCACTTCGGTATTCAATCGAAACTCAATACCCATCTCGGTAAAAATTTCCCGGCGACGCGTTAACACAGATTTTTCTAACTTAAACTCGGGAATACCAAAAGTCAGAAGACCGCCAATCTCCGGGTAGCGATCAAACACCACCGGCTTCACGCCATTGCGCACCAAAACATCGGCGCAGCCGATACCAGCCGGGCCCGCACCTATGACCGCAACTTTTTTGTCGGTCCACACCACTTTTGACATATCGGGCTTCCAACCCATTGCAAACGCGGTGTCGGTTATGTACTTCTCTGCATTGCCAATGGTCACAGCACCGAAGCCATCGTTGAGTGTGCAGGCACCCTCGCACAAGCGGTCCTGCGGACACACCCTGCCACAAACCTCCGGCAGCGAGTTCGTTTGATGGCTTAATTCGGCCGCTTCAAAAATATTGCCTTCGCTAATCAATTTCAGCCAGTTGGGGATGAAATTGTGCACAGGGCATTTCCATTCGCAGTAGGGATTACCGCACTCCAAACACCGATGTGCTTGCCCCTGCACCTGTTCTTCAGTGAATGGTTGATAGATTTCTACAAACTGCGTTTTACGCGTTTTCAATGCTTTCTTGGCGGGATCCTGACGACCCACATCCACGAATTGAAAATGATTATTTAAACGAGCTGACATAATACGTCCTCTTCAATTCTGTGCGGTTACTGTGGACTTGCCACGGTTTGCTTCAACAACCCTTCGAGGTTTGCAGCCTTGGGCTTAACCAACCAGAATTTACCAATCAAATCGAAGAAATTTTCCAACAAATACTTACCCCATTCGCTGTCCGTCTCCGCCACAAATTCTTCGATGATTTGTTGCAGGTGTGTTTGATGAGGCTCTAACTCTTCATTGTTAATCCGTGTAATTTCCACCAGTTCACGGTTATAGCGATCGGAGAAAGTGCGCTCGATATCCAACACATAAGCGAAACCGCCGGTCATGCCCGCGCCAAAGTTAACGCCGACTTTACCGAGCACCGCTACCACACCTCCGGTCATGTATTCACAGCAGTGGTCGCCAGCCCCCTCCACCACCGCTTGGGCGCCTGAATTGCGCACGCCAAATCGCTCGCCCGCCTGACCCGCAGCAAACAGCTTTCCGCCTGTCGCGCCGTACAAGCAAGTGTTGCCGATAATGGCCGTATCCTGCGACTTAAAGCTAGAGCCCGCCGGCGGGCGGACCACCAACTTGCCACCCGCCATGCCTTTACCCACATAATCATTGGCATCGCCTTCGAGATACATCTCAAGGCCGCCCGCATTCCAAACGCCGAAGCTCTGGCCGGCCACACCGGTAAGGCGCAATGTAATGGGCGCATCGCTCATGCCTAAATTGCCATAACGCTTGGCAATCTCACCGCTGATACGGGCGCCAATTGAACGGTCGCAATTGGTTACAGTAAATGCAAATTCACCACCTGCTTTGGCCTCAATGGCCGGCAACAGAGTTTGCACCATGGTTTCCGCAAGCCGGCCTTCATCAAAGGGTTTATTGCGGGGTTCCTGGCAGGTTTGTGGTTTAGACGCTAAAAACGCATCGGTGTGAGTAATTGCACTCAGATCGAGCTGCGACTGTCGCTTAGTGCGACCATCAATTCGCTCTAACAAATCCACACGCCCCACCAGTTCATCGAGCGTGCGCACACCGAGTCGCGCCATCCATTCGCGGGTTTCTTCAGCCATAAACTTAAAAAAGTTCATGGCCATATCGACTGTGCCGATGTAGTGATCTCTGCGCAGTTTCGCGTTTTGGGTGGCAACACCGGTGGCGCAGTTATTTAAATGGCATATGCGCAAATATTTACAACCCAATGCCACCATCGGCGCCGTGCCAAAGCCAAAACTTTCAGCCCCCAACATAGCCGCTTTTACGACATCCAAACCTGACTTTAATCCGCCATCTGTCTGTACCCGCACTTTGCCGCGCAAATTATTTGCGCGCAGCATTTGGTGAGTTTCCGAAAGTCCCAACTCCCACGGGGAGCCCGCATAACGAATTGACGTAATCGGGCTTGCGGCGGTACCACCGTCGTAGCCAGAAATGGTAATTAAATCGGCATAGGCCTTGGCCACGCCAGCGGCAATAGTGCCGACTCCAGGCCGTGACACCAGCTTCACTGAAACCAATGCATCGGGGTTGACCTGCTTTAGGTCGTAAATCAACTGCGCCAAGTCTTCGATGGAATAGATATCGTGATGAGGCGGTGGTGAAATCAATGTAACACCGGGAACGGAGTAGCGCAGACGCGCAATCAGAGCATTTACTTTGCCACCGGGCAACTGACCGCCCTCGCCGGGCTTGGCGCCCTGAGCAACTTTAATTTGAAGCACTTCCCCGTTGACTAAATACTCGGGCGTGACACCAAAACGTCCAGACGCAACCTGTTTGATTTTCGACGTTTTAATGGTGCCATGGCGCGCGGGATCTTCACCGCCCTCACCACTATTGGAACGACCGCCAAGGGTATTCATGGCCTCTGCCAGCGCTTCGTGCGCTTCTGGCGACAGCGCACCTAAAGACATTGCCGCCGAATCGAACCGGCGCACAATATCTGCGACGGACTCCACCTCTTCAAGTGGTATTGGCTTGGCGGCAACTTTTACCTTTAACAAATCGCGCAAAGTAGCGGTTGGGCGCTCGTTAACTAAACCCGCGTAATCGCGCCACACGGCATAGTCGCCCGTCTGGACAGCACGCTGCAAGGTTTGCACCACATCGGGATTGAAGGCGTGGTATTCCTGACCATGCATATACTTCAACAAACCACCCGGCTGAATGGGTTTACGCGCCTTATTGGCGTAAGCCAATAACTTCGACTGATCAGCCTGCAGGTCATCAAAACCCGCACCGGCAATACGCGACGGCGTTTCAGGGAAACACAACTCCACCACATCGCGGTTCAAACCAATAATTTCGAAAAGGTAGGCACCACGATAGGACGCGATGGTAGATATACCCATCTTCGACAAGATTTTTAACAGACCCTTACAAATCGCCGTGACGTAACGTTTCTGTGCGGTGGCGGCGTCATCCAACATTTCACCGGTTTGTATCAGGTGGTTGATGATGGAGTAACTCAGATAGGGGTGAACCGCGGTTGCGCCGTACCCAATCAAACAGGCAATTTGATGTGAGTCACGCGCAGTGGCGGTATCGGCAATGATATTAGAATCGCACCGCAACCCGGTATTTACCAAGCGGGCGTGCACGGCGCCCGTGGCCAATAGCGCGTGAATCGGTAACAAATTTGGCTCTACGTTGCGATCGGAGAGCACCACAATCGCGGTGCCTTCGCGCACAGCAGCTTCAACTTCGTCACACAAATCAACGATTGCCTGACGCAAGTCCTTTTGGGCGGGATCGAAATAGAGTGAAAACTTGCGCACCCGGTAACCGGGCTTATCAAATTTTAAAATGTAATCGCACTTGGCCCAGGTCAATACGGGCGAGGTGAGGATAAGCCGGTCCGCATGATCTTCCACATGTTCAAAAACTGTTTTTTCAGCCCCGAGACAGGTTTCCAACGACATCACGATGGCTTCACGCAGCGGATCAATGGGCGGGTTGGTCACCTGCGCAAACTGCTGCCGGAAAAAATCGTACAAGCAGCGCTCTTTTTCAGACAGCACGGCCATGGGTGTGTCGTCACCCATTGACCCCACAGCCTCTTGACCGCCCTCAGCCAGCGGACGAATGACTTGATCGCGCTCTTCAAAGCTCACCTGAAAAAGTTTTTGATGTCGTAAAAACTCATCCATGGTGAATTGATTATCGATAGCAGGGCCATTGTAATCCGCGCGCAGGCGCGTAGCGCGCTTGGACAGCCACTGCTTATATGGCTGCGCCGACTTCAGCATGTTGTCGATATCTTCACTGAAATACAATTTGCCTTCCCGGGTATCAATCGACAACATTTGGCCCGGACCCAAGCGGCCTTTTGCCACTACGTCCTCGGGCTTATAGCCGTGCACACCGACTTCAGAGGCTACCGTTATAAAGTCGTCCTTTGTGATGACATAGCGCGATGGTCGTAAACCATTGCGATCAAGTGTGCACACTGCGTAGCGGCCATCGGTGATTACCAAGCCTGCGGGGCCATCCCACGGCTCCATATGCATAGAGTTATATTCGTAGAAGGCCCGCAAATCAGGGTCCATATGTTCGACGTTTTGCCATGCTGGCGGCACCAGCATACGCACAGCGCGATGCAGCTCCATACCGCCCGAGAGCAATACCTCTAACATGTTATCGAGACTGGACGAATCGGAACCCGTGCGATTAACGAGCGGCGCAATTTCATTTAAATCCGGCAATAAAGGCGATTGAAACTTTGGCGTACGCGCCACTGACCAATTGCGATTCGCGGTAATGGTATTGATTTCACCGTTATGGGCCAACATGCGAAATGGTTGGGCCAAGGGCCAGCGTGGCATGGTATTGGTAGAAAACCGCTGATGGAAAACACAGATGGCCGTCTCTAATCGAGCATCCGCCAGATCGAGAAAAAAGCGCGGTAAATCCACGGGCATCATCAGGCCTTTAAACGACATGACTTTGCTGTTTAGACTCGAAACGTAAAAACTTTCGTCTCCGGCCAATCGCTTTTCAGCCTTCCTGCGCGCCACAAACAATTTGGCATTGAGCTGTTCTTCAGACAGGTCGCTTTGGGTGTTAACAAACACATTGTAAAAGGCGGGCACTGACTCCAATGCAATAGGACCAAGACAGGCATTATCGGTAGGCATCAATCGCCAACCGACGACGGAAAGAGAAACAGAGGCTAGCTCTTCCTCTACCACGTTGCGCTGCTGTTGGGCCAGAACAGGATCTGTACTCAACATCAATACGCCAATACCGTAGGCGGTTGTGAGCGACGCTCCACACTCCGCTTGCGCCACATCCCGTAAAAAATTGTCTGGTTTTTGCAGTAGCAAACCACAACCGTCACCGGTTTTGCCATCCGCGGCAATGCCGCCACGATGGGTCATACAGGTCAGCGCCTCAATGGCGGTACTTAGCAGCCGATGGCTAGCCTCGCCATTAAGGTGTGCAATCAAGCCAAAGCCACAGTTGTCTTTGAACTCGTCTAACCGGTATAGGCCAGTGCTCATAAACAGTCCTTCAATCGTTGAGAATTTTACGCGCCGTGACCACTAAGGCCTCGCGTTTGTTCTGTAGGAAAACCACTAGCGGTTTCATCAGAGCGCAGTCGGCACCGCGAGTAGTAAACCCGCTAGACAGTGGCGCGCAATGGTGACGTTTGCTGGCGATGCAGAAAATGGCCGTGGTAGCGCGATTAAAATAACTACAGCTAACAACCTACTGTAGACAATTGGCCACCTCAGTGAATCGCTCTCAGGTTCCTCAGACCCCATCTGCCACCCAGCGTGCAGCAGTTTCTGCGGTTTTTGGGGCAAATGGGCGCAGAATGTTACCCGCTAAGACCTAGGCACGCAAGGGCGGCGACGCAACAAACCATCACGGGTAACGCGCACCACAGAAAAATATTGCTTACTTTAGGATTTAATTTTTATTTGCTGCTGCACAGAAGCCATATCGCGCGGCCAAGGGCCACTTTTTTGCAGGGATTTCGGCAATTTTTGAATTGCAGCCCGTGCTTCAGCCTTCGAGACGTAATCACCCAACACCACAACATACCAAGGCTCCCCCTTGCGGAGGGTGCGATAAACGCGCAGAGGCAATGCTTTGTGATTCATTACAAATTGATCAACGCCCGACTTTGAAGCTGCAGCGAGCACTTGCAAGGTAAATCGATTTGCTGGCCGAGCTAACAGGAATTGCTCGTCTTCGGAGAATATTGGCGCGGACTTTGGCGTTTCAACCACAGCCACTAGGGTGTCCTCTTCAGCTTCAGTGGACTTTTGCAACGCGCCACTGTGCATTAAGGGGTCTTCGCGCACAACGGCTTCGGGACTTGCAGCTGGCCTAGATTCTGCCAGTTGCTGGCTCACTGGCTTGCTGACTCTTTCAGGCGAAGCCGGTTTTGCCGCTGCGCCACTCTGTATCGAGTCGGGCGTATCAGTCGATGGTGCATTGAGCACCTGTACTCTGGTTGCCTCCGCGGCCGGTGACAACACAGTCACGGAGTTTGTCGCAGGCTCAGACGATGAATCAAGCCCCAGCCATGCGCCGCCCAATACCACTAACAACAGCACTAATGCCCCCAAATGCCAGAGGGGCAACGCCGTAGCAGGCGACTCCGCTGCAGCCATTTTAGCCAGCAGGCAGATTTCGGCCGAATCAGAAACGCGGTGTAGGTCTCCCGCTGTATTCATATACATTTGCTCATCATCGGACTCGTCAAAGATGGGGGGGCCATCGTACCCCGCGTTCGACATGCGAAAGCTGATATAGTCCGATAAAAATGACGGGGTGACCTCCGGCATTTCAAATTGCTGTGCTGCGCTTGCAGATTCCTGCCGCGAAAATTTGTCGAGCAGTACCTTTGACCCAACAGCGAGTAAGTGAAAGCAATTAGCGGACGCACCAACAGTTAAACTCAACAGGCAATCAATCGCATCGGCAGTCAGTGCCTCGGCATCATCCAGCAGCAGATATACTTGCAAATTGCCGCCACTAAAATCTGACCACTCGGCCAATCTACTTTTAAAATAAGCTTCATTAGCATCGGATTCAACGGCCAACCCTATGCCGTCAGCAATCCGAAAAAGGAGCTCTTCGGCACTACTTAACTCTGGTGCAGAGAAGGTGAACACATAATCTTGCTCTGCCAGCTGGCGCTCTACTTCGAGCAAGAAAGTGGACTTTCCAGACCCGGCTGGGCCGGCTACGAGGGTGGGAGCCTCGGCAAAATGAAGGAGGTGCAACACCTGAGACAATAGCGCCTGCCTACCGTGCGCAGGAAAAAATGCATCATCCGAAGGATCAAAAGGGGGCCGCTGTAAACCAAAATGAAGCATGTAATCGGAGACGCCATCTGGCGTACCTCTACGCAGCGGCGCAGCATCTATAGATGCGCTCGCATCGACTACTGTTCGCTCGGGCACTCCACTCATGTTTTCGTCCCTGTATTATTTTGAGTCAGGCTAACGCCTTTAACGGCGACCAGCAACCCCGCGCGCAATGGAGTTCGCTAACACCTCTCTCAACATTGCATCGGGCACATCTTCGGTAATAACCGCCTGACCTAACGCCCTCAGCAATACAAAACGCATTCGCCCGGTGAGCACTTTCTTATCTACCTGCATATGCCCTATAAATTGATCCACGGTCATTGTGTCGGGCGCATCAACTGGCAGTGCAGCTCGCTGTAATATATCGCGAACCTGCGTCACATCACGGGATGACAGCCACCCCATCGCCTGCGACAGTTCAGCGGCAATCGCCATGCCCGCCCCAACTGCCTCGCCGTGCAGCCATGTGCCGTAACCCATCTGTGTCTCAATTGCATGCCCAAAAGTATGACCCAAATTTAGCAAGGCGCGCATCCCACCTTCGCGCTCATCGGCTGCAACTATCCGCGCCTTGGTTTCGCATGAACGGGCAATGGCATACGCCAGATCACTGTGCTCTAAAGCCATTAAACGATCCATATGATCGGTCAACCAAGTGAGAAACTCGGCGTCCCCTAATAGCCCATACTTGATGACTTCCGCCAAGCCTGCCGATACTTCTCGGGCCGGCAGTGAGGTGAGCATGAGGGTATCTATCAGCACAGCTTTTGGCTGATGGAAGGCACCAATCATATTTTTACCCAGGGGGTGATTGATACCCGTTTTACCACCCACAGAAGAATCCACCTGTGACAATAACGTGGTGGGAATCTGGATAAAGTTCACGCTCCGCTGATAGGAAGCAGCGGCAAAGCCGGTCATATCACCAACGACACCACCACCCAACGCAACTAGCGTTGTGTTCCGGTTGTGCCGGTCCGCAAGTAGCTGATCAAAAATGCGATTCAGCGTCTGCCAGTGTTTATGAGCTTCGCCATCAGGCAAAATCACAACAGAGACGTCATATTCAGTTAACGCGCTTTGAATCGCGGGCAGGTAGAGCGGGGCAACCGTATCATTGGTTACTATGCAGACTTGGCGACTTTTAATATGGGCGGTTAGTAACTTTGTGTTCTGCAGTAGATCCGCGCCAATGTGGATGGGATAGCTGCGATCACCAAGTTCAACATGGAGAGTTTGCATGGACAATTGGCTTGTAGTTAAAGCGGCAACAATAGCAGATTTAGCTATCTACTTCAGCCACAGCGAAACAATTACTTATGGTTTCGCACCAAGTCAGCCATTTCTTGCGCCACCTGACGAGGCGGACGTTTTTCGGTATTGATGATATAAGTGGCCACTTCAGCATAGAGCGGATCGCGAATGGCCAGCAATTCTCGGATGCGAGATTCAGGATCGGCAACCTGCAAGAGCGGGCGGCGTTTATCTTTTGCCGTGCGCTCAAGCAGCTGCTCAGTCGATGCCGTTAAGTAGAAAACAATACCAGACTGCTTTAAACAGTCTCTATTTTCTTCCCGCATAACGATGCCACCGCCGGTGGCAATTACCAGCTGACCTTGCGTCGCTAAATCGGCAAGCACAACGACCTCTCGTTGACGAAACCCAGCCTCGCCCTCTACATCAAATATCCAAGGTATGTCAGCACCCGTTCGATCTTCGATCTCACGGTCTGAATCTTTGAAGGGGTAGCCTAGCTGCTGTGCGAGTTGCTTTCCAATCGTGGTCTTGCCGGCCCCCATAGGGCCGACAAGAAAAACAGGCTGACTCATTGAGTAAAATTGTCCGCCATAATGCGAGGAGTGATGAAAATCAACAGTTCAGTTTTGTTTTCAAAAGTAACATCTCGACGGAAGGCGCGCCCCAGATAGGGAATATCGCCAAGGAACGGAACCTTTGTTTCGCCCTTTATTTGCTCGGTTTCAAAAATACCACCCAGCACTATAGTTTCTCCGTCTGCAGCCAAAACCTTTGTTTTCAATTTGGTAACGTCTATAGACGGTATTCCATTAGTGACAACTCCCACGTTATCCTTGCTAACCTCTAATTCCATGATCACGCGATTATCAGGTGTAATCTGGGGCGTCACATCAAGCTTCAACACTGCCTGCTTAAATGATATAGCTGTTGCACCACTGGAAGCTGCTTCTTGATAAGGAATCTCAGTACCCGATAGGATCGTAGCCTTCTGCTTATCACCGGTAATCACTTTAGGCTGGGAAACAATTTCAGCATGCCCTGAATCTTGTAGCGCTGAAAGCTCCATAGCCAGATAAGTGTCATTAGTAATTATAGAGGCTGCGAAACTTCCCGCCGCGTTCTGCACGCCCAGATCAACGAGCATCGTGTCAAGAATTGAACGCTCATCATCGGTAGTTCCATCGCCATCACTATCAATGAAATTAGCTTCAGGGCCGCTACCTTCGCCAGTCATCAACCCATCTAGATTGCCGGTCCACTCACTTTTGGAGTTGCCATTGATACGAACCCCATCAGTACCCCAGCGTACACCTAGCTCTTCTCTAAAATCCGTATTCGCAATCACGATACGCGCTTCGATTTGAACCTGTCGAATGGGAATGTCAATCTCAGCGATAACTTTCTTGAACTCTGTGATCTTTTCTTCCGTGTCCGTAAGGATAATAGAGTTTGTTCTCTCATCTACTATCGCACGGCCTCGTTCAGACAGCAGTGAGCCCGTTGAGTTTCTATCATCTCCACTGCCACTTGACCCAGACCGAAAGTCTCTAGCGCCAGTATCGCGCTGTCCCTTGAACAGCTCGAATAACTCCTTAGCATTTGCGTAACGCACGCGAATATATTCCGTGCGTAAAGGTGCCAACTCTTGCAACTGACGCTGGGTTTCTAATTCTTGTCGCTCACGCTCAGCAATTTCTGCAGCTGGCGCCACCATTAACACATTGCCGATCTGGCGCTTATCCAATCCTTTGGTTTTGAGCACCAAATCCAAAGCTTGATCCCAAGGCACGTTATCTAGACGCAATGTAATGCGGCCGCTGACTGTATCTGACGCCACCAAATTGAGCTCAGTGAAGTCGGCAATTAACTGCAATACAGAGCGCACTTCGATATCTTGGAAGTTTAAACTCAACTTATCACCCACAAATGCAAAGCGGGCATTTTTATCTTCAAGCTCTTGCTTCGTTAAAGGCTTTAAACTGATCACATACTGGTTATCAGCCTGATAAGCGACGTAGTCATATTGCCCAGGTGCTGCAATAGTGACGACCGTATTTCTACCATCGAAGTCCATATTTACTTCGGTAACAGGCGTCGCAAAGTCAGTAACATCTAATCGACGTCGTAACTCTTGCTCCAAGAAAGTATTAATAAACGTGACACGAACACCACTCGAAACCTCATCCACATCAACTTCAAGGCGGGCATCAGACAGCGTAAACATCAACTCACCGGCCCCCTGTACATTGCGTGTAAAATCAACATCATTGACCTTGACACGGCTATTGTTGGCCTGCTCGGTGTTTGCTAACTTATTCACCGACGATTGAGCCGCAAGCGCAGACGTTTTACTTGCTGCACTTTTCGCTAAATAGTCGGATACATTATTACCACCCACCTCTAAAATAAACGTATTGCCGTCTACACGCGTGCTGTAGGGCGCCAGATCATCCAGCGAAAGAATAAGGCGCGTCCGGCCGCCAGCCGACACAACTGCTGCATTCTGTGCGTTTTCGAAAGATAGGGCGTATTTTTTCTGTGTAAGACCGCTCTCCGTTTCTGGAAAGTCCAGCACGATGCGCGCAGGCTTATCAATCGTATAACCATCTGGCTGAGCAGGTGCCTCATTGAACTGCAAGTGCACCTCAAAACGCTGCCCAGGCAACTCTGCAAAAGTGATATCCTGAATGGTACTGGCCTGAGCCGCCAAGGTTGCAAAAACCATGACTGCAATTGCAGCCATTTTGCAGCCAAGATTAATTAAAGTGTATTTGGGCGTTTTCATGGCTGCTATTCCTTATCCTCAATTCGTAAACTTCTTGGCCGCTCAACCCAACCGTTTAAGCCGTCAGAAACAATTTCAATAAATTCCACCTGCGCCTGATTAACTACTATCACTTGTCCGTGATTGCGCCCTAGGAAATTTCCTTCTTTCACTCTATGCACACCGCCTTGATCATCCGCGATCAGGCCCCATAGAACACCGTCCTTTTTAATGGTGCCAACCATTGCAAGCGCACTAACTGAATAGTTTTCGAGGTGCTCTCTCTCACGATTTAAATCAGGCTGTATTTTTTTACCGGAACTTCTTAACAGCTGCTGTAGTTCTACAACAGGACGATCAAACGGACTCCTTAACAACATGGCTCCGTAATTGAATGCTTCGTATGGGCGAAAAGCGGGCACAGGTTCAATAGGGCCTGCTTGCCTTGCTTTAACCTCGGTAACGTATGCACGAAGATCCGCATCATCCCCTTGAAAGCTACAACCCGAAATTAGTGCTGCCATATTAATAACGATAAAAATCTTCGCCAAAAATTTCATTCGTCTACTCCCCCTGCGACTTGTAGCGATATGTTTTCGCAGAGATATTCATTTCCAGCTGATTTCCTTCTTTACTGGGAAAAATATGATAGTCATGCAGCGTCACAATGCGTGGCATACTCGAGATGCCTGAAACAAAGGCGCCGAAATCATGATAACTGCCCTTCACGGCTATCCTAATTGGAAGCTCAATGTAAAATTCCGCAGCCACTTCGGGCTCAAGCTGAATACTTCCGATCGCCAGACCACTTGACGCACCCTTTTCGTCAATGTCTTCCAACAGGCCAGGCACTTCTGTATCGCTTGGCAACTGTTTTACCAAGGCGCCCAAAGATTGGTCCAGCTCAACCATTTGCTGCCGATAGGCGTCGAGGTTTGCAGCCTGCTGGCTTTTCACCTCAAATGAACGGCGCAACTCCTGCTCTTTGGCAACCACTGCAGCGTTGGTCACTTCCAAGTCTTTAACAAATAAAAAATAAGTAAGCGCTAATATGCCCAGTGCCAACAAAATAGCCAGCATTCCCTTTACCCACGCGGGCCAAATCCCAATCTTGTCCCAATCGACTTCGTTAATATCGAAGTTTTGAATCTGTTCTAGAGTGTCTGCAAGCGCCATTATTTGACTTCCTCTTGCTGCGAGCTCGGCACAGTTGTTCTAACTGACATGCTAAATTCGTTTGCCAATTCGCCTTCCTCGGGTGCGGCTTTTACGCTGGTGAGATTCGGAGCATCGAACCACTCGGACTCATCCAAGTTGCGCATCAACGATGAAACGCGATTATTGGATTCAGCAATGCCTTTAAACTCCACTCGCTCCCCGGTACGCTTAAGATCCAGCAAAAAAACACCATCGGGAATCGCTCGCGCCATTTCATCGAAGTACCGCACAATCACAGGTCGAGTTCCCTGTAACCCTTGAATTACTCGCATTCGATCGAGCAATTCTGCTTTACGTTTTTTCAGATCGCGAATTTCAGCAACTTGCTTTTCTAGCAACTGAATTTCGCGCTGCAATAATGCGTTTCGCTGATTTTGATATTCTATCGCACCCTGCACGCTAGACACCCAAAAGTACGCTAACGCTGCAGTGAGCATGAAAACCCCACCCAGAATGGTGAAGTATTCTTGTTTTTTCTCTTGGCGATATTGGTCTCGCCAGGGCAATAAGTTAATGCGTGACATCAGTCTTCGAAGCTCCTCATTGCCAAGCCAGTTGCGATCATCAGTGACGGGGCGTCAGAGGCCAGCGCGACGGCATTCACCTTTGGCGACACTGACATGCTGGCGAAAGGATTGGCGATGCTGGTTTGCGTTCCCAGCTTTTCTTCAATCAATTCCGCAAGCCCCTCCATAGCGGCAACACCGCCGGCCAACACGATATGGTCAACATCATTGTACTGACTGGATGAAAAGAAGAACTGCAAGGAGCGAGTAACTTGCTGCACTACAGACTCTTTAAATTGAACCAACACATCAGTTTCGTAATCATCTGGCAGCCCACCTTGCTTTTTCGCAAGGCCGGCCTCTTCTGCGGAGAGTCCGTAGCGACGCTGAATCTCTTCCGTTAATTGTTTGCCACCAAACAACTGCTCGCGGGTATAAATTGTTTTACCCTCTAACAGAACGCTCAAGGTGGTCATGGTGGCGCCAATATCCACTATCGCCACGACCTGATCCGAATCATCTTCCAGCTGGCGCGCCACTAGCGAGAAAGCGCGCTCCATGGTGTAGGCCTCGACATCGACCACTTTTGGGATCAAACCCGCTTGCTCCAGCACTGCTGAACGCAGATCCACGTTCTCTCGGCGGCAAGCTGCCAGCAACACTTCTACTTGATCGGGATTGCGCGGCGATGGCCCTTGGACTTCAAAGTCGATGGCGACCTCTTCCAAGGGGTAGGGAATATACTGGTCTGCCTCCAGTGAGATCTGGGTTTCCATGGCGTCATCCGACAAACCCGCAGGCATCTCAATGAGCTTGGTAATCACCGCAGACCCCGCCACCGCTACTGCAGCTAGCTGGGTTTTGCATTTGGATTGTTGCGCCACCTTTTTCACCACGTCTGCCACAACTTCCACATCGGCGATGTTTTTCTCCGATACAGCATTCGGTGGCAGCGCCCGGACGGCGTAACTTTCAACTCGGTAGCGCTCGCCCTGTCGGGACAACTCAAGCAACTTGACGGACGTGGAACTAATATCCAGTCCGATCACCGGTTTCGTCTTTTTCTCGAGAAATCCCAAAATTCCCATTTTTCTATCAATTTCCGTAACTTACGTGCAAGTTATGTTATAGCACTTTAACTTAAGCCTGCAACAATAGTGACAATATGTAAAGCCCGCAAAAGCCCGTATAATGGCCGCCAAATTGACGGGATACCCTAAGCTACTAATTCCTATGGAAAAAATATCCAAGAACTACCGAAAACTCCGGCTGCTGGGCTGGTTTGTTTTAGCCGGATTCAGCGCCACCGCCCTATCTATGGGCGGACTCTACCTCTATCTCAGCCCAAAACTGCCCTCAGTGGAGTCGTTGAAACAAGTGAAGTTTCAAACCCCGCTCAGAGTCTACTCCGCAAATGGCAAACTGATTGGCGAGTTTGGCGAGAAGCGCCGAAGCCCTGTGCGTTACGACCAGATACCTCAAGCCTATATAGATGCCATACTTGCGGCTGAGGACGACCAATTCTACAAACATCATGGCGTCTCCATTAAAGGACTTTTGCGAGCAGCTTCACAAATCTTACAAACGGGTCAGATTCAAGGCGGCGGCAGCACCATTACGATGCAGGTTGCGCGCAACTTTTTTCTAACCTTCGATCAAACCTTTTTACGGAAAGCCAACGAAATCCTGCTCGCCATAAAGATTGAGAACGAACTCACAAAACAAGAAATTCTCGAGCTTTACGTCAATAAAATCTATCTCGGTAACCGAGCCTACGGAATCGAAGCCGCCGCACAGGTTTATTACGGTAAGAGCATAGACCAACTTGACTTGCCAGAGCTGGCAATGATTGCCGGCCTACCGAAGGCGCCCTCGCGCTTCAACCCCATCGCCAATCCGCCGCGGGCAACCATTCGCCGCAACTGGATTATTGGCCGAATGCTCGAGCTCGGCAAAATCACCCAAACTGAACACGATGCGGCCATCAATGCGCCGCTGACAGCGCGCTTCCACGCTCTGGCGCTTGATCTAAGTTCACCTTACGTTGCGGAAATGGCGCGCCAGCAGGTATTGGAATTCTATGGGGAAGATGCTTACGGTGACGGCCTTAAGGTCTACACCACCATCGACACTCGCCTACAGGCCACCGCCCAACAGGCCGTAGTTAATGGGCTGCTAACCTATGACAACCGCCACGGCTATCGCGGCCCAGAAAAGAACTTTGCCAGCGACAATACAGACGCTGAATCGTTGCGACTTCGCTACGTAGAAGAGCTTGCACGCACACCTCATCTCGGTGGCCTGATGCCCGCCATCGTGCTTTCCGTTGCCGAGCAGAGCGCAAACCTACTGCTACCCGACGGCACTGAAACCACCCTCGACTGGGAGCAGGGCTTAGCCACTGCACAGCGCTTTATCAATGAGAACCGCGTCGGGCGAGAACCTTCAAAGGCCAGCCAAGTGGTGACCCCCGGCGACCTTATTCGCCTGCGCAC
Source organism: Simiduia aestuariiviva (assembly GCF_014192475.1). Classification (GTDB taxonomy): domain Bacteria; phylum Pseudomonadota; class Gammaproteobacteria; order Pseudomonadales; family Cellvibrionaceae; genus Simiduia; species Simiduia aestuariiviva. Next base: position 390,830 of record NZ_JACHXZ010000001.1, on the reverse strand, counting down.
AGACGCCGAAGGCCAATTGCAGCTTGCACAGGTGCCGAATGCGCAAGCCGCCTTTGTGGCACTCAACCCAGAGGATGGTGCCATCGTTTCCCTGGTGGGTGGCTTCGACTTCAGGCAGAGCCACTTCAATCGCGCCATTCAGGCTGAGCGACAGCCCGGCTCAAGCTTTAAGCCATTTATTTACACGGCGGCACTAGAGAGTGGCTTCACCCCTGCCACGCTCATCAATGACGCCCCCATTGTGTTTGAAGATGCAAGCCTAGAAGGCACTTGGCGTCCCGAAAATGACAGCGGGCAATTCTTAGGGCCCACCAGGATGCGCCAAGCCCTCTATCAATCGCGCAACTTGGTGTCCATTCGCATACTGCGCACCATGGGCATTGGCAACACCATAGAAAAGCTCGGCCGATTTGGCTTTGACACGAGCAAGCTACCCAAAGATCTATCGCTAGCCTTAGGTAGCCATGCCTTGACCCCTTTACAAATTGCCACCGGCTACGCCGTTTTCGCCAACGGCGGCTACCGAGTTGAACCCTATTTAGTGCAACGCATAACGGACGCCAACGACCTCATTCTGTACCAGGAAAATCCTCTGCTGGCCTGCCGTGATTGCCCCGAGCGGCAACCCAGCACGCCTCTGGAGGACGCCGCGCCGGTCCAAGAAAATGACGTACAGGAAGCGGAGGATTTGGCGACACTGCTGGCCCAACCGGCAGCCACTGCCACACAAGCACCGGCGCCAACCGCCCCTGAAGTGCGACTGGCGCCACAAATTCTGGACGAGCGCGACGCCTTCCTCATCGACTCCATGTTGCGTGACGTAGTCAAACGCGGGACCGGTCGCAAAGCCATGGCCCTGGGCCGCACAGACCTCGCCGGCAAAACCGGGACCACGAACGGCCCTAGGGATGCATGGTTTTCTGGCTACAACCATTCACTGGTGGCCACCGCCTGGCTTGGCTTCGACCAAAATTTCGACCTCGGTCGCAATGAATATGGCGGCTCTGCTGCACTGCCAATTTGGATTGATTACATGGCGGTAGCCCTGCAAGGGGTGCCAGAGAGCCACCGCCGTCAACCCGAGGGCATTATCACCGTTCGCATTGATGCCAAAACCGGAAAGCGCGCACAACCTGGCAGTAACGGTGCAATTTTCGAAATTTTCAAAGCGGAAAACGCGCCCTCTGAAGTCCAAACCGCCGGCGATGAGGGCACAGCGGACGACGATGAAACCTTGCCGGAGGAGTTGTTCTAACCTTCACCGCGCGCCATTGAGGGTCGGCCAATGTTGCCGGCAATACTGTCGGCAAGAAAATAAAAAAGGGAGCATTAGCTCCCTTTTTTATTGTCCGCGATCGAACACTACACCTTCACCGAGGCCACTCCCGACAATGGATAATGCTTGGGGTATTCCGCCTTGGCTACACCGGTGTCTACTGCGGCACGCGCTACCGCGGCGGCCACCGCACCGAGCAATCGATCGTCGGTGGGCTTCGGGATGATGTACTCAGCACCGAAGCTAAGATCGCCTCCACCGTAAACTTTGCGCACCGCATCCGTTACCGGCTGTTTAGCCAAACTGCGAATGGCCTCTACCGCCGCCAATTTCATCTCTTGGTTAATAATGGTGGCGCGCACATCCAAGGCGCCACGAAACAAAAATGGAAAGCACAATACATTGTTCACTTGGTTGGGATAATCAGATCGTCCCGTGGCCATTATCAAGTCGGAACGCACACTGCGCGCCAGCGCGGGATCAATTTCCGGGTCGGGATTAGAGCAGGCAAACACGACCGGCCGTGCAGCCATTTTTGCCAACTGATCTGCACTGAGCAAATTCGGGCCAGATACCCCTAAAAACACGTCGGCGCCATCCATTGCATCATCCAATGTGCGACGCGGCGTTGCCAGGGCAAATTGACGCTTGTATTGATTTAAATCGTCGCGCTCTGTGTGCACCACACCTTTGCTGTCGAGCATCATGATATTGGCGCGCGCCGCACCGGCCGCCACCATAAGATTGCAACAGGCGTTCGCCGCAGCGCCCGCGCCAAGGCAAACAATCTTGGCCGTGTCTATCTTTTTACCCTGCACTTCTAAGGCATTTAACAGCCCCGCCACCGTGACAATGGCCGTGCCGTGCTGATCATCGTGAAATACAGGAATGTCGCAGCGCTCTTTTAATATGCGCTCTATCTCAAAACACTCCGGCGCCTTAATGTCTTCGAGATTAATACCGCCAAAGCTGATCGCAATATTGGCCACCGTTTCAATAAAGGCCTCTGGCGAAGGGGCATCCACTTCGATATCAATCGCGTTGATGCCTGCAAATCGCTTGAACAACAGCCCCTTGCCTTCCATAACCGGCTTTGAAGCCAGCGGCCCCAAATTGCCCAAACCCAAAATTGCCGTGCCGTTGGAGATGACTGCAACGAGATTGCCTTTACCGGTGTATTTGTATGCATTTTCAGGGTCTTGCGCGATGGCCCGCACAGGCTCAGCTACGCCAGGACTATAAGCCAGCGACAAATCTTCTTGCGTGTCCGCTGGTTTAGAGAGTTCGATACTGAGCTTACCCGGCACTGGGTAAGCGTGATAATCGAGCGCCGCTTGTTTGCGTGACTCAGACATGGATGCAACCGCCGTTTCATTGTTTTTTTAATATAAGGTGCCGAAGCATACAGAGTTGACCGACCCCCCTCAAGACGGAAGACTTCGAATCGAGGCACCGAATAACCAGTATAGAGACTATCTATAACTCAACGTCGTAACGGTTTACATGAAATTTCAGGCATAAAAAAAGCCGCGACATGCGCGGCTTTTTGAGCGAGCTAGGCAACCACTTACTTGGCAGTGGTACGGCCAGCGAAACGCTTCTTGAAGCGATCGATACGACCCCCAGTATCGGCTACTTTTTGCTTACCGGTATAGAAGGGGTGGCACTCAGAACAAATATCGATGTGGAAATCCTGACCCAAAGTTGAGGCAGTTTCGATTTTGTTACCGCAGCTGCAGCTAGCAACGACGGGGGTATATTTTGGATGGATATCAGCTTTCATGATTGAGCTTTCCCATTGTGTGCCGCCACCCGATCTTGTGCCGGGCACCGCACAAAGGTTAATGTTAGCGGTTCGAAGGATCGCGCATACTACCAGAATTCGTTCCCCTGACAAGCGCTTATTGTGTAAATTTTCAACAGGCCCACCCGCCCCCATGCCAACCCGCTACCTGCTCCGCGTCGCCGTTCCCAGCCCAATACGGCGGCTATTTGATTATCTGCCGCCCGCCGACAGCCCGCTGCCAGAGCCGGGGCAACGCCTGCGCGTTCCCTTTGGCCACCAACAGCTTGTAGGCGTCGTCGTAGAACAGGTGCCGCACACAGAGGATGCGCCCGATAAGCTCAAAGCCGCGCTGGCAAGCCTAGACACCGCGCCGCTGTTCGACCCTCTGCAAATGGCGTTTTGCCGCTGGGCCGCGCGCTACTACCAATACCCGCTGGGCGAGGTTTTGAGCGCTGCCCTGCCGGCCCCCCTGCGCAACGGTGACGCCGCTGAACTCCCAAGTCAGACGCGCTGGCAAATCACCATAGAGGGGCTGGGTTTACCCGAAGGCGCCCCCAAGGGCGCGCGCAAGCAGGCGCAGCTATTGACCTTGCTGCGCAAGGGCACTCGCAGCGCTGAGGATATTGCCGCCGCGGGCTTCAGCAAAGCCGTGCTCAAGGCCTTGACTGAAAGGGGCTTGGTAGAGGCCGTGTCACTGGCAGAGTCACAAACATTTGACGGCCCACTGGGTGAGGCGCCACTGCCCCTCAATGCCGAACAGGCCGAGGCGTTGGCGGCCATTCCCGACACCGGCTACTGCGTTAGCTTGCTCGACGGCGTCACCGGTAGCGGCAAAACCGAGGTCTACCTACAGGCGATTCAACGCCAGCTGGAGGCCGGCAGGCAGGCGCTGGTACTGGTGCCAGAAATTGGCCTGACGCCTCAAACGGTGGCGCGCTTTCAGCGGCGCTTCAAGGTGCCGGTGGGCATACTGCATTCGGGCGTGGCCGACGGGGGTCGCAATCAGGCGTGGCTGCGCGCCAGAGCGGGCCTGGACCGCATCATCATCGGCACTCGCTCGGCAGTATTCGCGCCGCTGAAACACCCGGGGATTATCATCGTGGATGAGGAGCACGACACCTCCTATAAACAGCAGGAGGGATTTCGCTACTCGGCGCGCGATCTGGCGGTGTACCGGGCCCATCAACTGCAGGTGCCCTTGGTGATGGGCAGCGCCACGCCCTCCCTTGAAAGTCTCGCCAATGTGGCCGCCGGTCGCTACCAGCGGTTGCGCCTGCGCCAGCAAGCGGCCAATCACCGCGTGGCGCGACTAGAGCCAGTGGACATTCGCAACCAACCGCTACAAGAAGGCTTGTCAAACAAAAGCCTACAGGCCCTAAAGGCAGCGATTCAGCGCGGTGAACAAGTTTTGGTGTTTATCAATCGACGCGGATTTGCCCCCCTGCTGATGTGCCATTTTTGCGGCTGGCAGGCCAAATGCCCGCGCTGTGATGCCCGCATGACACTGCACCACAAGCCCTATCACCTGCATTGCCACCACTGCGACCACCAGCGCAGAGTCCCCCAGCAATGCCCAGACTGCAAAGGTTCAGAGCTCCACCATATTGGGGCAGGCACCGAGCGCACCGAGGCATATTTCAACCAGATACTGCCCGATGTACCGGTATTGCGCATCGATCGCGACTCTACCCGCTCGCAAAAGCACCTCAACGCCATGCTGGATCAAATTCAAACGGGCGCGCCCTGCGTGCTCGTGGGCACCCAAATGCTGGCCAAGGGCCACCATTTTCCGCGCGTATCAACGGTGATCATTCTGGACGCCGATGGCGGGTTGTTTTCGCCGGACTTTCGCGCCACAGAAAAAATGGCTCAGCTGATCATCCAAGTGGCGGGGCGCGCGGGGCGCGAAGACTTGCAGGGGCAGGTTCTATTGCAGAGCCACCACACCGAACACCCCTACCTCAACTTGCTGCTTAGCCAGGGCTACCACGGTCTGGCCCGTCAATTATTGCAGGAGCGGCAATTGGCGGAGCTGCCGCCATTCAGCTTTATGGTGCTGTTGCGCGCCGAATCGAAGCGACCAGAGAACGCCCAGCAATTTTTACAGCAGGCGCGTCAGCAGGCAGAGCTGTTGATACCGGCCAACCCACAATTTCGATACCTGGGCCCACTGCCTGCCGCCATGGAAAAGCGCCAAGACCGCTTCCGCTTTTTATTGCAGTTGCAGGCCCATTCGCGCGCGCAGTTGCAACAGTTTTTACCCCAATGGATCGAGCGAATTGAACAACTGGCGCTCAGCCGGCGCGTGCGCTGGGCCGTGGATGTCGACCCTCAGGAAACCCATTGATGGCACCTAAACGCGCTGCGCCACTGACGCCAGCGCTGCAATCTATTACAATGCCCGCCCAAACACGATGTACACAGAGCCATGACCCAAGATTTCGCTAATCGCAAACGCCGCAAGCAGCCCAGCAAGAAAAAGTCGGACGTACCCGGCTGGGTCTGGCTGTTTACGGGGGCCGTATTAGGTGCCTTTGTCATGTTTCTAGTGTACTTAGCCGAGCAGCCGCCCGCCAAAATAGCCGCGCCTAAGGTTGCCAGCACGACCAAAACACCCGCACCTGAAAAATCCGTTCCGAAGCCGCGCTTCGACTTTTACAAATTGCTTGAAGAGAATGAAGTAAAAGTGGAAATGCCTGAAGAGACGCGGCTGCAATTGCAGTCCCAAACCACCGACAAGATGGAATACCTGTTGCAGGTGGGCTCCTTTCGCAAAGCCGAAGATGCCGACAGCGTGCGCGCCAAGCTGATTTTATTGAACATGGATGCCAAAGTTGAAAAGGTCACCGTCAAGACCGGCGAGACCTGGCACCGGGTAATCGTGGGCCCCTTTACCAACACCTCCGCCATGGCCAATGCGCGCAGCACATTGGTATCCAACCAGTTCGACACCCTACTTTTGAAACGCAAAGCCGGCTGAGCCGGTTGAATTAATCGCATTTCACCCCCACCTTGGAAGTTCTCACGAGCCAAACGAAGGACTTCCCGTGACCACAATTTTATCCGTACGCCGCGAGGGCAAAGTCGTCTTGGGCGGCGATGGCCAGGTTTCTCTGGGCAACACCGTCATGAAGGGCAACGCCCGCAAGGTGCGCCGCCTGTACAAAGATCAAGTGTTGGCGGGCTTTGCCGGCGGCACGGCAGACGCCTTTACGCTGTTTGAGCGCTTTGAAGCCAAGTTAGAAGAGCACAATGGCCAGCTAGTGCGCGCCGCTGTCGAGCTTGCCAAAGACTGGCGCACCGACCGCGCCCTGCGCCGGCTGGAAGCGCTATTGGCGGTGGCCGACAAAGATGCGTCGCTGATCATCACCGGCAATGGCGATGTCATCCAACCCGAAGACGACCTCATCGCCATTGGCTCTGGTGGCCCCTACGCGCAGGCCGCCGCGCGCGCACTGCTGGACAATACCGAACTCGACGCGCGCCATATAGTTGAGCAAGGTCTCACCATCGCCGGCAACATCTGCGTGTTTACCAACAATCACCTGACCATCGAAGAATTGAGCTAAGCCTATGTCGAATATGACCCCCAGTGAAATTGTGCACGAGCTAGACCGCCACATTGTGGGCCAGCAGGATGCCAAGCGCGCCGTGGCCATTGCCCTGCGCAACCGCTGGCGTCGCATGCAACTCAACGATGAACTGCGCGCCGAAGTCACCCCCAAAAATATTCTTATGATCGGCCCCACGGGTGTGGGCAAGACAGAGATCGCCCGTCGCCTTGCCAAGCTCGCCAACGCCCCCTTCATCAAGGTCGAAGCCACCAAGTTTACTGAGGTGGGTTATGTTGGCCGCGATGTAGACTCCATCGTGCGCGACCTGGTGGACGTATCCATCAAATTGCACCGCGAGCAAGCCCAAGAAAAAGTTAAATACCGCGCCGAAGAAGCGGCCGAGGAGCGCATTCTGGACGTGCTGCTGCCACCCGCACGCAGCGCCGAAGGCGAGCCCGAGGCCACCGACTCCAGCACCCGCCAGCTATTTCGCAAGAAATTGCGCGAGGGGCAACTCGACGACAAGGAAATCGAGCTGGAAGTGGCCGCGATGAATGTGGGCGTCGAAATAATGGCTCCGCCCGGCATGGAAGAAATGACCAGCCAATTGCAAAACATGTTTTCCTCCATGGGCAAGCAGAAGCGCAAAAAAGCCAAACTCACCGTCAAGCAAGCCTTCAAGCAGTTGCGTGAAGAAGAGGCCGCCAAGCTGGTTAACGAAGAGGAAGTGAAAGCGCAGGCCATCGCCGCCGCCGAGCAAAACGGCATCGTCTTCATTGACGAAATCGATAAAGTCGCCAAACGCGACGGCACCAGCGGAGCTGACGTGTCGCGCGAAGGCGTACAGCGCGACCTACTGCCGCTCATCGAGGGCTGCACCGTCTCCACTAAACACGGCATGATTAAAACAGATCACATTTTATTTGTGGCCAGCGGCGCCTTTCACCTCTCTAAGCCGTCAGATTTAATACCAGAATTGCAGGGTCGCCTGCCCATTCGCGTCGAATTAAAAGCGCTCACGCCCGAAGATTTCGAGCGCATACTCACCGAGCCACGCGCGTCGCTGACCGAGCAACAAAAGGCGCTGATGGCTACCGAGGGCGTAGACGTCACCTTCACTGAAGACGGTATTCGCCGCATTGCTGAAACGGCCCATCAGGTGAACGAGCGCACCGAAAATATTGGCGCGCGCCGATTGCACACTGTCATAGAGAAATTAATGGAAACCGCGTCGTTCGATGCCGGTACCGTCGAGAAGTCGTTTACTGTTGACGCCCAATTCGTCGATGCACAACTCGGCGAGCTGGCCCGTGACGAAGACCTCAGTCGGTTTATTCTGTAAATCACCACCCACGAACGCCTCGCCGGCTCAGCGCCGGCGGGGCACTGCGCGATTCTAAAGTCTCACCCGTCCCCGCCGTTAACCTATAAAGCCACCCCATTCACGGGCCACTGCGCCCGTGAATGCGCCACAGTGACTACACTTGTCACTCTACGGTCAAACGCGGAAATGCCCATGGATATGCCCCACCACCACGCCCTGACAAGGCAATCGCTAATATTTAGCCTTACAGTCGCAGGCCTTGGGCTCCTTCTGCTCTGGATGTTCATGCCCGACAGCGCCAGCCCAAATGGTTACTGGCTGGGGTTTGCGCTGGTGCTCTGCCTACAGTCCGGCGCGCAGGCGGGCTTTGTATCCCGCCGCATCGGACGCCGCATTGCGCGCATGCATCAATATTTATCGCTGGTAGCCGATCCAAAGCGCGCCCCCACAGAGGCATTGCCCGACCAACACGACGACGAACTCAACGCAGCAAACCGACTGTTAGCGAATTTTGTGGATCATCTGCGCGTCATTCTGGACGGCGCCCGCGAGCACTCCCGCCAACTGGCCGACAATGCCGAACAACTCACCGGCAATATGAAGCAGTCCGCACAAGAAGTGCATACACAGAATCGCGATATCGAACAAATTGCTTCGGTGATTCATCAAATTACCGAAGCATCACAAGCGCTGTCTGAGCGTGGACAGGCCATCACCGATGCCGCCCGCGAAACGGTGGCACTCTTGGCACAGGGCAGCAGCGCCTACAGCGCCAGCCGAGAATCGGTTCAGTCACTCGGTCAGCAAATTCAAACTATCGCCCAGGACATCGACCACCTGAAGCAACAGAGCGGTCAAATTGGCACCGTGTTAGAAGTGATCGGCAGCATTGCCGAGCAAACCAATTTATTGGCCCTCAATGCCGCCATTGAAGCGGCCCGCGCCGGTGAACAGGGTCGAGGTTTCGCAGTGGTTGCCGACGAAGTGCGGGCACTGGCCCACCGCACCCAAGAATCCACTGTGCAAATTCAACAGACTGTGGCACAGCTACAAACCAGCGCCAGCCATGCCGTCGCGAGCATCGATAACTGCTTGTCGCTGAGCCAAGCCAGTCTGGAACAAAGCATGGCGATGGAGCAGGTCATCCAACAAGCCCAGCACTCCACTGAACACGTGAATAAGCTCACAGGGCAAATTGCCGAAGGCACCCAGCGACAGCAGCGCGACACCCATTCCATCGACGACCGCATACACCAAATCAACGACGCCAGCCGCACTGTCAGCGAGCGCTTGAGCAACACCTCACAGCAAACAGATACACAGCGCAAGCTGGCGAAGTCGGTGAATGAGCAGCTCAATAAAATCTGTGTGTAACACCTACATTGGCGAGTGAATCCCCTGCCTTGATATACTTGGCCACTCCTATATCACGCGGTTGAATGGCCATGGTGCCCGAAAAAATCAAACTCCATAAAGGCACGCAGACGTTGGAATTAGTGTTCCAAGGCCAAGCGTTTCTTTTGCCGGCAGAATTTCTGCGAGTGCACTCACCCTCTGCGGAAGTCAAAGGTCACGGTCCCGGCCAAGCCATTCTGCAGACGGGCAAACGCAATGTCGCCCTGGTTAAGGTTGAGCCCGTGGGCAACTATGCCCTGAAATTGATCTTTAACGATGGTCACGACAGCGGCATTTACACTTGGCAATACTTGCACGATCTGGCCCTACACCAAGATCGATACTGGGGCGCTTACCTGCAGGCGCTGCATCAGGCAGGAGCCACCCGCGATCCCGACACCCAAGTGGTGAAGTTCATCTAAGCTCACGCCGACCAGTTCGCTCACATCCGAAGGCCGACAAAGGGCCTGCAACAAGGTAGAATCCGGTCACCAAATACAGACTGTGAAATTCCCATGTCCGATAAACGCACCACCCATTTCGGCTTTGAACAGGTCGCCGTAGAAGAAAAAGCCCAGCGCGTGGCTGGCGTATTCCACTCGGTCGCAGCCAAATATGACATGATGAACGATGTCATGTCCGGCGGCATTCACCGTTTATGGAAACGATTTACCATCGAACTATCGGGTGTCCGAGCCGGCGACAAGGTGTTAGACATCGCCGGCGGCACCGGAGATTTGAGCCATAAATTTGCGCGCCTAGTTGGTCCAGAGGGCCTCGTGGTATTGGCGGACATCAACGAATCGATGTTGCGCGTGGGGCGCGATAAGCTCATTGACTTGGGCGACGTCGGCAATCTGCAATACGCCCAAGCAGACGCCCAATACCTGCCCTTCCCAGACAATACGTTCGACTGCATTACCATTGCTTTTGGCCTGCGCAATGTCACCGACAAAGACCTCGCACTGGCATCGATGCATCGCATTCTCAAGCCCGGCGGTCGACTGCTGGTACTGGAATTTTCAAAGCCTACCAACGGGTTGCTGGAAAAGGTGTACGACACCTACTCCTTCCGCCTACTGCCACTCATGGGCAAACTCATTGCCAACGACAGCGAATCTTATCGGTATCTCGCGGAAAGCATCCGCATGCACCCAGACCAAGAAACGCTCAAGGATATGATGTCCCAAGCGGGGTTTGCTGAAACCCGCTACTACAACATGACCGGCGGCATCGTCGCACTGCACAAAGGCGTTAAACCCTGATGCTCACCATCACGCTGGCGGCACTTGCCGCCGCCGAGAGCTTGATCAACGAGGCCTTGCGCTACGATCCGGCCACCCGTGCACGGCTCAGATCGCTGTCAGGCAAAGTGTTGCACTTGCACATCACAGATCCTGCGTTCGACATCTACCTGTGCCCCAAGGCCGATGGCGTCGACATCCAAAGTCACTGCGAACACGCCGCGCACTGTAAAATTAGCGGCAAACTGGTGGATCTCCTCAAGGTCGCGCTGGGCGAACAACTCAACTTGGCGGGATCTGGCGTACAGGTTGCCGGTCAAACACAATTATTACTGGCCCTCAAAACCTGCCTTGAAGAACTCGACATCGACTGGCGTGACTGGCTGGCGCAATACCTTGGCGATGAACTCACGCAACCTCTGGGCGCCGCCGCCGAACGATTGCATCGCTACGGCAAATCGCAATTGAGCGCCGCGCAGCAACAGCTAGAGCCCTATCTGAGCGAAGAGTTACAGCTGTTGCCGACGCGCACTGCGCTGGCAAATTTTGGCGAGGCCGTAGATCAGCTGGCCCTTGCCGCCGATCGACTCGATGCGCGCCTACACGCGCTGATCGCCTCAACTAATAACACCCGACACTGAGAAACTTGTGCGCGCCCTGACCCGACTGCTTCACATCATTGCCATTGTCCTGCGCTACCGGCTCGACCAGCTACTGCCAGCCAGACGCCCATTTTTGCTGCGGCTTTTGCTGTTGCCACTGGCGCTGTTTCCCACTCCCAAGCAGCCGGCACCGGAGCGACTGCGACTCGCACTCGAGCGACTGGGGCCCATTTTTATTAAGTTCGGCCAGTTGCTCTCAACCCGGCCGGACCTGTTACCCGCGCCACTGATCGCCGAGCTCAGCAAGCTGCAGGATGAAGTGAAACCCTTCGACAACGACACCTGGGTGCAATTGGTGGAGCGCGCCTTGGGACAACCACTGTCGGCGCTATTTCAGTCGGTAGACGCAACGCCCTTGGCCAGCGCCTCCATCGCCCAAGTACACGGGGCAACCCTGCACGATGGGCGCGCGGTTATCGTCAAGGTGGTGCGGCCTGGCCTGCAACCTACCATCGAACGCGACATTGCTCTGCTGCGACTGCTGGCGCGATTGCTGGCGCGCGTCAGCAGTGATGGCCGCCGGTTGCGCCCCGTTGAAGTAGTCGATGACTATCGCCACACCATTACTGACGAACTCAACTTGTTGCGAGAGGCCGCCAACTGCACGCAGCTGCGACGCAATTTCCTGGGTTCGAAATTGCTCTACGTGCCGGACATTCACTGGGACTACTGCCGTGAAAATGTCATGGTGCAAGAGCGCATACACGGCATCGGTGTAAGCGACATCGCCGCACTTGAAGCCCAGCAAACCAACATGAAATGTTTGGCTGAACGGGGCGTTGAAATCTTCTTCACCCAAGTGTTTGAACACAATTTCTTTCACGCCGACATGCATCCGGGCAACATTTTTGTGGCCCGCGAAACGCCAGAAAATCCCTGCTATATCGCCGTCGACACCGCCATAATGGGCAGCCTTACCACCGAGGATCAGTACTATTTAGCCCGCAACCTGCTGGCCATGTTCCGCCGCGACTATCGGCAGGTGGCCCAACTGCATGTGGATTCTGGCTGGGTGCCCGCACACACTCGCATCGCCGAATTTGAGAGTGCCATACGCACCGTGTGCGAACCCATTTTTGAAAAACCCTTGGCGGAAATCTCCTTCGGCCAAGTACTGCTGCAATTATTTCGCACCGCCCGCCGCTTTGACATGGAAGTGCAACCGCAACTCGTGCTCCTGCAGAAAACACTGCTCAATATCGAAGGGCTCGGGCGCCAGCTGTACCCGCAGCTAGACCTGTGGAGCACTGCGCAGCCGTTTTTGGAGCGCTGGATGAAGCAGCGCTACCATCCGAAAACTTTGTGGGCAGAAATTCAACGCTTCGGCCCCGAGTGGCTGGAAAAATTGCCGCACATGCCGCAGAAGTTATACGACGCGCTGACGGGCTTGCAAGACACTAGCGAGCGCTTAACAGCGCTCGAGCAGCGCATCACGACACACCTTGACCGGCAACCGCCAGCAGGCAGCCAACGGCGCCGCTGGGTGCTCGGCGGCGCTTTAATTATCGCCGCGGCCAGTCTCGTGCAACCGCAGTGGCAAGCGGTGCTCGTCGCTGCCCCTTGGGCCAGCTGGGCGCTCGTCGCGGCAGCGCTTTACACCCTGCTCAGGCGCTAATCGCAGCACCCAAAAATTAAGGTACACTAGGACTTTTAATGCCCACGACCATGTCAGACAATTTCCTCGATCACGTCAATTTCGACGGCAATGGCCTCGTCGCCGCCATCGCCCAAGACGCCAACACCGGCCGCATCCTGATGATGGCTTGGATGAATCGCGAAGCTTTGGCTGCCACCGTCGCCAAGGGCGAGGCGGTCTACTTCAGTCGCTCGCGCCAGTCGCTGTGGCACAAGGGTGAACGCTCCGGGCACACGCAAAAAGTGAAAGAGATTCGCTTGGATTGCGATGGTGATATGATCTGCCTACAAGTCGACCAAGTCGGTGGCATTGCCTGCCACACAGGCCGCGAATCCTGTCTGTTTCGCATATTAAAAGACGGCCAGTGGCACACCACTGATACCGTACTCAAAGACCCGAACGAGATGTATTCATGAGCGATTTGCTAAGCCGTTTAACGGCCGTATTGGAAGCCCGAAAAACTGCTGCACCAGACAGCTCCTACGTGGCATCGCTGCACCACAAAGGCCTGAACAAAATTTTGGAAAAAGTGGGCGAAGAGTCGGTGGAGACGATTATTGCAGCCAAAGATTGTGCCACCACTGGCCAAACCAACGAAATCATTAGCGAAACAGCCGATTTGTGGTTTCACACCTTGGTTATGCTCTCGCACTTAAATCTATCGGCGGAGGATGTTCTGCGCGAACTGGATCGCCGCTTTGATCTATCCGGGCTGATTGAAAAAGCCAATCGCCCCAACAACTAAATACATTCTTAGGAGAATTCTATGGGACTCGGCGGCATTAGCATTTGGCAGTTACTGATCATTTTATTAATCGTTGTCTTGTTGTTTGGCACCAAACGTCTCAAGGGCTTAGGCAGCGACATTGGCGATGCCATTAAAGGTTTTCGCAAAGCGGTTGGCGATGAAGACAAAGCGAAGGATGAGGCGGCGAAAAAAGACCCCGCAGCGCTCGCTCAAGACGCCAACCAAAAGGCGCAAGCCAATCAATCTGACGTCAAGTCAGAACCCAAGTAATCCACTGGGTCACGCAGCATGTTTGACATAGGCTTTTTTGAATTGCTGGTAGTGGCCATCGTGGGATTACTGGTTATCGGCCCCGAGCGCCTGCCCGAGACGATTCGCGCCATTAGCTTGTGGGTCGGGCGCCTCAAGCGCAGCATTTCCTCTACCAAAGCCGAACTCGAACAACAGCTGGGCACGGACGATATTCGGCGACAGCTGCACAACGAATCCATCATGCGCGAACTCAATGCCAGCCGTGAGGAAATTGAGCGTGTACTGCGCGACGGCTATGTCGAACATCAAGAACTACCGGATCACGCGCACACAGACGAAGCCACTGCCACCGACCAACCCGACCAAAGCCAAGTGCCACCGCAGGACAAGGCATGAGCGATCAACCCCAACCGCTGGTGCAACACCTCATCGAATTGCGCGACCGACTGTTGCGCATGCTATTGGCGGTGTTGATTATTTTTTTGGGTCTCTTTTATTTTGCCAACGAGATATACACCTTCGTAGCAGCGCCGCTGGAGAAGTTTTTGCCACCCAATGCCAGCATGATTGCCACAGATGTCACCTCGCCTTTTTTCGCGCCCTTTAAGCTCACCTTGTTTGCCAGCGTGGTGGCTGCCATCCCCTACTTGCTGTATCAGCTCTGGGGCTTTGTCGCGCCGGCACTCTATAACAATGAGCGGCGCTTCGCACTGCCCCTGCTGTGCGCCAGTGTCAGCTTGTTTTACGCGGGCATGGCATTTGCCTACTTTGTAGTCTTCCCCCTAGTGTTTGGTTTTTTCACCAGCGTGGGGCCCGCCAATGTCACAGTGATGACAGACATTAGCCTGTATTTAAATTTTGTTTTGAAACTATTTTTTGCCTTTGGCTTGGCGTTTCAAATCCCCGTGGCCACGGTGCTCATGATCACCATGGGCATCACCAGCAGTGCGAGCCTCGCCGGCAAGCGGCCGTACATTGTCGTGTCCTGTTTTGTGGTTGGCATGCTGTTGACGCCCCCCGACATCATTTCGCAGTCGCTGCTCGCCATCCCCATGTGGCTACTCTTTGAATCTGGCGTGCTCGTAGGTCGCATGGTGGAAAAGCGCCACAAGCCACAAAGCTGAATTAGCCGCAAAATTTGTGGGGACATCGGCATTCTTTGGTAGACGAAAGTTCCAAATAGTGCTGACCGCCCCTAACAAAAAATAAATATCCGTGTAGAATCAGGTTAACTGTGCTTGGGTAGTAGTGGATCAACCAAGATTTCTTGAGATCCGGCGGCGCAGGTAAGGTGTCAGTCACGGGTGTGCCAATGGCCCACGCCATGGCCGACAGATTTTAAGGCTCCGCCGTTGGGGCAATTGCAAAAGAAATGGAAAGACTATGTCTGATCAGGTTGAAGGCACTGTAAAGTGGTTTAACGACGAAAAAGGTTTTGGCTTTATCGAACAGGAAGGCGGGAAGGATGTATTTGTCCATTTCAGCGCCATCAACGGCAATGGCCGTAAAACTCTGCACGACGGCCAAAAAGTAACCATGACCGTTACCCAAGGTCAAAAAGGTCCACAGGCTGAGAACGTCAACCCGATGTAATCGCCGTGACACCAATAAAAAAGGGCGCCTAGCGCCCTTTTTTATTGCCAAATGTTACGTCATTTAGGCAAACGAAAGTATTAGAAGCAGCCAGCCTCCGACGGCAAAATAGAGCGACTCCTTCGCCTTATCCCACGCGAAACAGCCGTAAAGGTAGGCGAGTGGCGGCAAAAACAGTGTGGTCAGCCCCCACGTATAGTCATCCTCAAATGACACCTGAAGTAACAGCACCCAGCTCACTCCCAACAAAATCAAACCAAACACAAACATCGCTGCGGAAAGGGGTTCCATGATTCAATCCTCTTATTGTGGTTTTTAATAAACGGATACCCGTTGTATTACATAATATTTTCTGATCCGGCACTAGTGTTGCAGCTCTGCCTGTTGATCGGGGAATTGCTGGCGGATGTCCAACACCTGATCTAGGATCGCGACAAATTCCTGCACAACCTGCGGATCAAACTGAGTACCGCTATTGTCCTTTAGGTAGTCGAGCGCTTTAGCCACCGGCCACGCCACCTTGTAGGGCCGATTGGAGGTGAGCGCATCGAAGACATCGCAAACGCTGACGATGCGCGTGTAAAGAGGTATTTCTTCACCCTTCAAACCCTGCGGATAGCCCTTGCCATCCCAGCGCTCATGGTGCGTTTTCGCGATAATGGCGGCCACTTCCATCAAGCGTGAGTCGTAGTGACCCAAAATTTCCGCGCCGACTTCGGCGTGGGTTTTCATGGTTTGCCACTCTTTGCTGTCGAGCTTGCCCTGCTTGAGCAGAACATCGTCGGGAATCGCGATCTTGCCGATATCGTGCATGGGACTGGCGTGCAAAATTATTTCACACTCCTCTTCGCTCAAACCCATTTGACGCGCCAAGAGTGCCGATGCGTGACTCATGCGCACCACGTGCATCCCGGTATCCGTGTCGCGATATTCTGCGGCCTTTCCCAAGCACTCGATGAGCTTAATTTGTGCCTCGTAGAGCTGGCGCGTGCGCTCGCGTACTTTTTGCTCAAGGTGTTCGCGCGACTCCAACAAGGACTTGTGCAGCATGCGCACTTCCACCAAATTGCGCACGCGGAACAACACTTCGACGCGCTCAAATGGCTTGCTAATAAAATCTTTAGCGCCGGAGCTCAAGGCGAGGTGGCGCGTTTCAGGCGAGTGGTCGGCCGTTAAAACCAATATCGGCAGATAGTCGTTGGGGTGATCTTCTAGCAACTGCTCCATGACTTCGAAGCCGTTCATCTCTGGCATGTGCACATCCAGCAGGATCGCATCATAGTGATGCTCCAAGTACATTTCGCGCACCGCTTTGGCATCGGTCGTGGAATCAATATGTACGAATCCATCTTGGCGCAGGATTTTTTCGACGATGACAATGTTCACAGAATTGTCATCCACTATGAGTATTCGGCCTTGATGCACTTTCATCATTGTTTGTAGCTCACCCGCTTTTTATTTTTCAACACCCAGAAACGCCGAGCTTGCGTCGGCGCCCTCGCGCTGGCCTGCGGTTTAGGTGTCGCGCATCTCTAGCATAAAGGTGACCGGCCCATCGTTAGTCAGGCTGACCTGCATATCCGCACCAAACATACCACAGGCCGTAATTTCATGTCGCTCCTGTACTTGCTGGCGCACATAATCGTACAAGCGTTCAGCTTCATCAGGTGCAGCAGCTCCAGAAAATCCGGGCCGAAGCCCTTTGCGGGTATCGGCTGCCAGGGTGAACTGCGATACCAGCAGAATCCCCCCTTGCACGTCGCGGACACTGAGATTCATCTTGCCGTTGGCGTCCGAGAAAACGCGATAGGCCAGAAGTTTGTCAATCAACTTGTTGGCGATGGCTTCCGTATCGTCCCGCTCAACGCCCAGCAACACCAATAAGCCTTGATTGATTGCGCCTACGGTGTCGCCGCCAATGTCGACGCGCGCCTGACTCACCCGCTGAATCAATGCTTTCACTCGCCCCTGCCCCACTGCCAAAAATGCACAGTGTACCCCAGTCAGCCAGAGCTAACCGCAGTCTGGTGGGCGGGCGCCGCAGGCGTCGGCAATGTCCGCTTGGGCCTTAACCACCGCGTCAACCATGGCCGCCTCTCGCAGTGAGTGGCCGGCCTCGCGAACGATGTGAATCTTCATATCGGGCAACACACCCTGCAAATGCAACACTCCCGACAAGGGGGAAATCATGTCGAACCGACCGTGCACGCAGGTAATGGGCAGCGATTGCAATGCACCCAGCTGCGGCACGACGCCGGTGGGTTGATCGCAATCCCATTGGCGGCTCATGTACGCCACCTGTAAACTGGCGTGCGACAGCACCACGGGCGGTTCGAGATACGCCTTTTGCAGCTCAGTCTGGGGCTTGAGGCCCGCACACTGAGACATCCATTGCCCCCAGTGGCGCGCAATGGCCATGCGCTCAATTTCGTTATTGCCCTGTAAGAGCGTTTGCGTTCGCTCTAGGAGCGCCATCGCCGGCAAGCCCTCGGTAACTTTTAGGGCTTTACACAGGTGGTGATAGGCCTCTGGGAACACCTGCGGCGCCCCCTCCTCCAGCAGCCAAGCAAGCTCCTGCTGACGCCCCAGCCCGGTGCCGATCAATAACACGCTTTGCACCCGTTCGGGCTCACGCAACGCCAGGGTCAACGCCAGTAAACCGCCCCAGCCGACGCCCACCAGAACCCACTGCTCAATGCCCAACTCCTGCCGCAGTGACATCAAATCACCGCACAGCGCCTCCCGTTGATTATCAGCCAAGGCGAGGTGCGGGCGCGAGCGACCACAGCCTCGCTGATCGGGCAGAATCATGTGAAACCGCTGGGGATCGAAGAGCCGCCGATCGGCCGCGTGGCAGCCGAGACCAGGCCCATCGTGCAGAAACAACAATGGTATGCCCGTGGGCTGCCCGGCCTGCTCCACATAGAGTTGATGCCCGTTTATCGAAAGGGTGTTGCGGGCGAAGGGGCGAATATCAGGGAAGGCCTGATGCATGGCGCTCTAATCATCTCCTGCTGATTGAAAGACTCCACCGCGCATGATGATGCGGCCGTATTGGCTGCGATTGTCATACACCACGTGCACCCAGGTGGCATCGCCAGCAGCGTGCCAAAATATCGGCTTTTTCATGCCGCGCAGGCCGTTATACACCGCTTCAGAAACGATGATAATGTCATTGGTGGAATCGTAATATTGCTCTACCGGGGCCCAGGGCGGTAAGTCATTGGTGCGGCGGATAAAACCATCGCGAATCACCTTTTCTGCAAAAAATGACACCAGCGGTATCAGCTCGGGCTCGTGCACGATGAAAGGAAGGTGCTCAACCAGCACGCCCTCGTACAGATACACTTCGCGGCCATCCTTGTTGACGATGCGCAACACCACCGTCGCGTCACGGCAGGGATCTCCCGCCACCGTTACCGACAAGGTGTCCACCGCGTCTTTGCCGGTAAACGCCACCTGCTCAGTGCGCGTGACATCGCAGCCCTCCGGCGATTGCGCCATGGCCCCACCGCACGTGAACCACAGGAGCAGACAGCAACTCTGTAACCGCGCTAACCTCATCGTTTTCACCCAGCCAAAATAGAATCCACAAAGTGTAGACGACACTCGCCCACTGGCGGCAAACTAGCCATTAATGGAGGCCAAAATCATGCAAGACCCTCGCTGCCACTGGTGCCACGGCGACGCCCTGTACCAGCAATACCACGATCAGGAATGGGGTCGGCCACTGTTCGATGAACAATCGCTGTTTGAATTTTTGCTGTTAGAAGGTGCTCAGGCGGGGCTCAGCTGGATCACGGTGCTGCGTAAACGAGAGCACTATCGAGCGGCCTTCGACGGCTTTGACCCCGTCAAAATTGCCCGCTATAGCCCCGCAAAAATTGAAAAGTTGCTGCAAAACCCGGGCATTATTCGCAATCGCCTCAAGGTCAGCAGCGCCGTTAAAAATGCCCGCGCATGGCTCGACCTAAAAGAGTCGGGCCAAGATCCAGTGGCCTTTTTCTGGGATTTTGTCGATGGCCGCCCGCTCCAAAACAACCGCAAAAAGATGGCGGACATACCGGCGAGCACGCCCCTGTCTGATCGTCTGAGCAAAGCCCTGAAGCAGGCCGGCTTCAATTTTGTGGGGTCCACCATTTGTTATGCGCACATGCAGGCCACCGGCATGGTGAACGATCATCTGGTCAGCTGCCCAGCGCACGGGGAATGCCTAGCCCTTGCCAAGGCGCTTTAGCGTTCGACGTGTCGGAATTATTTACAGCTGCCTGTTTGATAACATAGCAACCGGTTGTTTTTAAAGGGTTTTTCTGAATGGCCCAAGTATTGCTAGCAATGATTGAGACGACACATTGACTGTGTCCGTGGTGGCGCTGAAGCAGCGCCCCTCATTATCCTGACATTTACAAGGACGCTAGCCCACGATGAACCAGCTTATAAAAGCGACTGCCCTCACACTGCTTGCCAGCCTGCCCATGACCGCCTCCGCCAGCCTATTGAGTGTTTGGGATAGCGACTGGCAACAAATGACCCCAACATCCGGCAATGGCGACGGCCCTGTAGGCCCAGGCGTTGGCGGCCAGCCCTTTGACGTTGAATTTTTAATGTACAAATTTGACGCCAGCACCAACACCCTGCATGTGGGCTTGCAAACGGGCTTCGATATTATCGATGCCGACAACAACGGCTACACCCACACGGATGGCAAAACCTATTACAACGGCGACTTGGCCCTGTCGTTTGACGGCAGCACCAGCCGCTACGAATACGCCCTCGATTTTGGCAATCTAACCAAGGGTTACTACGGCACCAACTTAGGTACTGACGCCGCCGGCTTGTATCAGGTGAGCAGCTGGAACACCGAAGTCTATTCCGGCCACGGTGTGTCCAACCCCTTCGCCATGGCCAGCGGCACGTTAAAAGTTGCGGGCAATAGCAGCAACTTTACTGAAGGTTTCGCAACCGGTGCAGATGGCAAGAAGTCTTACTACAACATGTTCAGCTTTAACATTGGCGCCATTGGCCTGCTCGGTGATTTCGGTCTAGACGCCCATTGGACCATGTCCTGCGGCAACGACTACCTAGATGCCCACGCCGATGTATACGTACCAGAACCCGCACCTTTTGCCCTGCTGGGCCTGGGCTTGCTGGGCTTGGGTTTCATGCGTCGACGCGCAGCCCAATAAGCATATCGTCACCCACAAAAAAGGCGCCTTTGGCGCCTTTTTTATTGCCTTCACAACTGCATTTCTGCAACTGCATTTCCACATCTACAATTTGCGGCCCAACTTGCGCTCTACCAATTTGCGCTCCCAGTCGGCGCTGCCAAAGCGGATCACCTCAAAGGCACTCAGGCCGTGCACCAGCACACCCACGCCCCAGCCCGCAAAACCCCAGATCATTAAGCTAGACAGCTCTTTGCCCACCACCAAAAACGCCACGCAAAAAATCACGTACATAAACGCATGGCTAAAAAATTCTTTGACGCCCTTGATGTACTCCACGGCGTCGTTCTCTTGTTGCGTTACGTTAGTTTCGGTTGTCATAGTCGGTGCTCCGTCCTGAAAAATTGAATGCTCGACCTCAAACACCGCCGCCAATGATTTTGCCGTTTCCAAACCCGGTTGATGGCCCCGCTCCAACCGTTGAATGGTGCGCACAGTGACACCCGTCATTTCGGCCAGTTGTTCTTGGGACCATCCGCGCTGCAGTCTGAGCTTGCGTAAAATCATTGTGTTGCCTTGTGTGTTGAGGTGAGTAAATCTTCCGTGAAAACAGACAGTTGCAACACGAAGTCTACCTGAAAAACACCTGAAATTGACCCGAAATCAACCTGAAACCGACCCGAAATCATCGCCCATTACGGGTTCTCAGCGGCCGCATGCACCAAGACATCAATATCTCTCAAGATCCACTCAAGAGGCACATCGCGCCCGGCAAAGTAAGCATCTGCTGGCCACGCCACCGGCACATCGGGCTGCAGGCCCGGCGTGGCATGGTCCGTAAAACGGTATCGGCGCTTAGAGACCATCACCTGCCAACCGGCATTGGGCAGGCGAAATGAATCGGCGTCTTGGTAGCCCACGGGATTAGCACCTGTGGGCTCACCCACCAACCGAGCATTTAAAATTTGTCGATATTGCGCCGCATTGCTCATAGCCGCGGAATAGGTGTGACGTCCTATCAGCACATACACGCCCTGCCGCCAATCCAGTTGATCGAGCAGCACCAGCCCATGCGCCAGTACCAAACCCACAAAGAAGTCGCCGCCGCCATTGTTGCGCAGATCGATTATCACTCGCCTAACCTTGTGCTCGGCGAGCGACGCGTTCAGCGCCTCAGCCCATGCTCGCGCTTCGCCATAGGGCGGGTAGTGATCAAATTGCAGATAGGCGGTGGCAGTGTCCGAGCGAAGATAGGTAGATAGCCCCGGTACAGAAGGTGAGATGGGTTGAAAACCATAGGTTTCCCAGCTGGGCGCCACCGCTAAATCCTCGCCCGCTTGTTGCCACGGCAATGTGAGTGAAACGAGCTTGCCTGAGGCTAGCTCTACCTCCACCTCAACGCCAGCGTCTGCCACTGCTACTCCCGCGCCCGCGAGTACTTCCGCCACTGAGGCGGCGCGCGCATAGGCCGCGCGCGCTGAATGAACATTTTCTACGGACGGCAAACACCCGGTAAGCGCAGCTGACAGGGCCATTTCCGTCAGGCCGCCAATGCGCTGCAGTCGCGCGCCCAACAAATGCCCATACGCGGAGCTGGTCTTTACCACGCGCAGGCCATCCTCAAACCAGCGCCAGCGCAGGGGTAAATTGCGGTGTGTACGGCCCCAGTAGTTGACCTGCGTATGGCCATCGCCGATAGCCGCCGTTAAACACATTAGCTCCCGCAAAATACCCACCTCGCTTATATTCGGCAGGCGATCGCGGAGCTGCCGCACGCGATTATTGAAGTCCGACTCGGGCAATTGATGAAATAAATCGATATGGCGCTTGCGCAACGACTGCTCAAAACTCACCAAGTCCTCACGCCAAGCTACAACCTGTTCTGGTTCGAGGGTTTGCGCGCCGAGCGGTGTGGCAATGACTCCCACAAGGGCTAGCAACCGCCCCACCCAACACGTCAATCTCATAACATTCATCGCACAATCTCCGCTTTTTTAAGGAGCGGTGAGCTTGGCAGCTAAAGACGTCAGTGGCGTTCGCAATCTGGATTGCGAACGCCGGTTGCGGGCCGGCGCTGGTATTGACTGGGCGTACAACCCGTCACTTTTTTAAAGGCCGTGTTAAAACTGGTTTTAGAGTTGAAGCCCTGCGCCAATCCCAACTGGAGCAGTGAAGATACCGGCTCGCGAGCTGCGTGTAAGTGCTCACACACCGCCTGCACCCTAAGTCCGTTGATATAATCGCAAAAACTTTGGCCTGCACCGGCGTTGATTGCCCACGACACCAATTTTTCCTGCAACCCCAGCTGTTCTGCCACATCGCGCAGCGACAAGCGCGGCTGGCGAAAACAGCCATGGCTGCGCAGGTGGGTATCGATGGCATCAAATATGGGCGCAGCATCTGCGGTGTCTGGCGGGTGATCCGGATTCCCCGCTGGGGCCTGCACCAAAGAAATACCCGCAAATAGCGATGGCTGGTGGACGGCTTTAAGCACCAAATAGCCCGTCATGAATGCATACAGCGCGCTATTGAGCGTGTACCAAGGCAACAATATCCCGAGCGGCAGCTGCCCCTGCAAATGAAGTCGAACGTGGTCTTGCACTTCCATCACAATCCAAAAACACAGCACGTTGCGCAACCAATAGAGGGCCTGCTCATCCGCGTCGGATCGCTGCTCGCGCGACTGCTGATGATAGCGCCTCAACAGACTCAGGGCCGACAGGGTATACAACAATTGGCTCAGGCTGGCCGCCACTAACACCCACTGGGGCCAAGCGGTAAAGGGCAGCGCCAATAGCACGGGCGCACCGTGCAGGGCCCATTGCCTGGGCGGCATAGTGGATGCACCCACCACTTGGCGCGTGAAAAAATACAGCGCTGGGCCAAACCCAAGCATTAGCGCCGGAGTCACTAACGGGCCACGCCAGAGCGCGAGCTCCTCGGACAGGTTAAATAGGTGCAGCAGCGCCTGCAGGCCCAACAACAGCCCCATGGCCCGCAGGCGACGCTGCGGCCACACAATGGCAATACCAAGCAGGCACCAGGCCAGCGATACGATCTGAATGAGATTGACCGGTAGAAGGCTGAAGGACATGGAACAATAAATTCATCGCGGAAATAAGAGTCGCTAGGCTAGACGCTCCGAAGGCATGTGCCAAGGACCGCGTGCGCAAAACGTCTGGAGCCATGCAGTAGGTTCGCTCGGGCAGAGCATCGGCCGCGCGCAGTGATGTAAAGCGGCGCCTCCGGTGCGCAAGTCGAATTCCCTCCAATTTCGATTGCCCAAAAAAAAACCCCGCCGAAGCGGGGTGAATCTGACGCTATCTGAACAAGTTCAGAGGGGTAAACTGTGCCGCTCACGGCAAGTCGGGGGAGAGCATCCCCCGCGCTCAACACACCTTACGGCATGCATTGTCGAGCAGATTAATTCACACAGTGATATTCTGCTACTGACTTATCTTCACACCATATATGAATTTTATTCACACCCATGAATATCGACCAGCTCGCTCGCCTCGACCTCAACTTGCTAATTACCCTGCATCTATTGCTAGAGGAGCGGCAGGTATCGCGTGTGGCGGAGCGGTTACATGTCACCCAATCGACGGTTAGCAAAGCGCTGGCGCGCTTGCGCTCGGCACTTGGCGACCCGCTGTTTACCCGAGGCCCACAGGGATTAACGCCCTCGCCCATGGCGCTGGCTATGGCACCGGCACTGGCCCAATGGCTGCGCGATGCCGACCAGCTACTACTGCCCCAAGGGTTTGACAGCCGCAGCTACCAAGGCCAATTCAAATTGGCACTGGGTGAATATTTGGGCGTTGCGGTCATGCCGGCATTGGTGGCGCGCCTTGCCGCACAGGCGCCCGGCATCTGCCTGAGTGCCGCCGCCCACGAGTCCAACCCACTCAAGCAATTGGCTGAGGGCGAGCTGGACTTCGCCGTACAATTGGAGCGCCAGCATTACGGCGCCGGCTTTGAAGTCACCCCCTTGGGCAACATTCAGCCCTGCCTATTGATGCGGCGCGACCACCCGCTGGCGCGCCCTGCACAGGTCAGCTGGCAGGCTTTTACGCAATACCCGCAGGTGCGCCTGTCGGTGGGCGACTTTCGTCAATTGCATTTTTGGCAGCAGGATGCGCGCCTGGCCGACTACGAACGGCAGCTGCACTATGTGCTGGAAACCAGCCATTTGATGACCGCGGTGGAAGTCCTGCTGCGCACCGACGCGGTGATGCTCGGCCCGCCTATGCTGGCCGTGAGTCCGCGCCTGCGCGATCTGTTGGTGGGCCGCGATATCCCCAGCGCCGACGCGGCCCCACTCAACACCCTAATGCGTTACGTGCTGGTACAACACCGGCGCACCCAGCGATCTGTGCCCCACGACTGGCTGCGCGAGCAATTGCTGAGTGTCTGCGATTTATTGAATTGAATGCGATCAACGCCCTAGTGCAGTCCTCCGCCACAGGTGCGCGTTGTTAATGGTGCTATTTATCATTTGTCATGTGCCCGATTGCGAATTGATTGCCAGTAAGCTTTTCATCTGCCAAAAAAAAAGCCGGTACAGAGTACCGGCCTTTACTGAGTCAACTACCGCAATTACCGCACGGCGTTGCCATCCACATCGAGCACTTTGATGTCGCCGAGATTGAGCGACTTAATGCCCGCTTCAATCTTGCTCAAGTCGCCCACAATTACCCAGGTCAATTTATCGGGAGTCATATTGGTCTTGGCCACTTGACGCACTTGATCAACAGTGAGCGCTTTGACGCGATCGGCATAGGTCACCACATAATCGTCCGGACGATCAAAACGCACTTGGCTGCTCATGGCTCCCAAAACCGCGTTCATGGTTTCGTAGCTGCCGGGCAACTTCGCCACTTCATTAAGCTGGTAGCGCTGCAATTCCTCTGCTTGTGCGGGATTTTTGCCGAGGTATTCCTGCAGCTCGCGCGCAACTTCCTGAACCGACTCTTTGGTCTTATCGGTTTGCACCGGGGCATAGGCCATCAACGGCTGCTGCGCCACGGCGTCTACCATGAAGGTATAGGCGCCGTAAGCCCAGTGCTTGTCTTCACGCAAGTTCATGTTCAAACGCGCGGTGAAAGCGCCACCCAAAATGGTGTTGGCCATGTCCAGCGCCAAATTGTCAGCTGACTTAGCCGAGCCCACCAATTGCCCCGCAAAAATAATCGACTGCTCAGCACCGGGCTTGTCAATCAAGTAGACGCTCGCCTTGGCGGGCGGCTGTACCGATTGCATTTGCTTGGCACCCTTGTCCGCCGAAGGTGCTTTCCATTTACCAAAGGCGCGCTCCAGTTCTGGCTTCAATTCCTCCATAGACATGGCACCCACTGCCACCAGTGTGGCGTTGTCTGGACGAATCCAGCGCGCGTGGAATTGCTTCATGTCGTCGATGCTAATGCTATTCACACTGGCCTCGGTGCCTGAACCGGTCAGGGGAATACCATAGGCGTGCTGATCGCCATACAACAGCGGCGGCAGTGTGCGCAGCGCCATAGACACCGGCTGTGATTTTTCTTGTGCGATACCGGCCAGCGTCAAAGCGCGCTTGCGCTCAACATCGCCTTTGCGGAACGCAGGGTTTTGCAAAATATCGGCATAAACGTCGAGGGTGTCGCGCAGATTGACGGTCAGTGCTGACACGTTGAAACTGGTCACATCCACATTGTTATTGACGCTCCACACGGCGCCCAGCGCTTCGAGTTGCTCGGCAATTTCCAGCGCATCGCGCTTTTTGGTGCCCTCTAACATGACGCTACTGGTGAACTTTGTGATACCCAGTTTGCTGCCAAAATCGGCCGCGTAACCGGCGTCAAACATCAGCGACATGTTCACCTGTGGCACTGTATCGCGGCGGGCGTAAACAACGTTTAATCCATTCGCCAATTCCGTGCGCTCAATGGCTGGGAAGCTCAACTGCGGCACGTCACCGGCATCGGGGATTTTTGAGCGGTCTGCATCTTTTCCAGAGGCCGCTAATTTCGGAAAGGGGGTCACTTCCAACACCAAATCGCCTTCAGACAACCAGCGCTTGGCCACCTTCTGCACGTCTTTAGTGGTGGCCTCTTCCATGGTTAACAGGCTCTTCTTAAAGGCGCCCGGATCATCCATGTACACAGCGTTAGACGCCAAAATGTCAGACTTGCCGCCCCAACCACCGACTTTTTCAGAGCCGCGTACAAAGCTGGCAAACAGGCTAGTGCGCACGCGCTCCAGCTCTTTTTTGTCCGGCCCTTTTTTCAAAAAGCGTGCGATTTCTTCGTCGATCACTTGCTCAACCTGTGCCAACTCAACGCCGGGTTTAGCATCGGCCACAAGGGTAAAGAGGCTCGCCAATTCGAAGGGCCAGTAGGCCACACTCACACTGGTGGCGATTTGATCTTCGTGTACTAAGCGCTTGTACAGGCGCGAATTTTTTCCACCGGCCAGCAGCTCGGCCACGATCTGCATGACATCGCTGTCGCTGTTGGCCAGCTCGGCGGTGTTCCAAGATTTATAGAGGCGCGCTTGTGGTACGCGATCTTGTGTTTGTACGCGCTTTTGCTCGGTGCGCTTAGCAACCCACGCCTTGGGGCGATCCAGGGGCTCACCGGGCGAGACAAAGCCAAAATATTTTTCTGCTTTTGCTTTTGCGGTTTCCACGTCGATATCACCGGCCAAGACGACCACCGCATTCGAAGCACCATAGTACTCGTGGAACCAGGCTTTTACGTCCTCCAGTGACGCCGCATTCAAATCTTCCATTGAGCCAATGGTGCTCCAGGAATAAGGATGCCCTTCGGGAAAGGCCGCCTCCTGAATCATCTCCCAGGATTTGCCATAGGGCTGATTTTCACCTTGACGCTTTTCGTTTTGCACTACACCGCGCTGCTCATCCAGCTTGGCCTGATCGATGGCACCCAACATGTGGCCCATGCGATCCGACTCCATCCACAGCGCCATATCCAGCGCGGGCGTGGGCACGGTTTCAAAGTAGTTGGTGCGATCCAACCAAGTGGTGCCATTCATGCCAGTGGCACCGGCCTTTTCGAAGGGCTCAAAAAATTCGCCAGGGGCATTCTCGCTGCCGTTAAACATCAAGTGTTCAAATAGATGCGCAAAGCCGGTTTTACCCGGTTTTTCATCCTTGGAGCCCACGTGATACCACACGTTCACCGCCACCACCGGCGCCTTGCGATCGGTGTGTACCACCACGCGCAAGCCGTTATCTAGGGTAAAGGTTTCATAGGGGATTTTGACGGAATCGGTGAGGGGGCCAGCATAGGCACCCGCAGCAAACATCATGCAGGCAGCGGCCAAGGGTTTTTTGAACATGGGCAAACTCCATTTGTGGATTATTCTGGCGCCGGATCGCGGCGCCGGACAAATGTAGCATCTTTACCCAGCCAACCCTACCCAACAAGCATCTTTGTCGCAGCACGAGGGGCACTTACCGCACTATTTGGTGTTGCCTGTTTATTGGCAAAACACGCCACACACGCACGCAACCATCAGGTGCCGGCGAGCATGGCCGCGGCAGTGCAGCTCACTTGTCAATTTGCATCCTGGGCACTAGAACCCCTTGGCCAAGGTGCGTCGTAACGCGAAAAAGCTCAACACCAGACCGGTCAAGACAAATACAAAAGCCAGCCATGCGAACACGCGAAGCAGTGTGTTATTGAAATCTTCGCCTTCGCCATAATCCATGATGTGCAAGCGCCAGAGCGCGTCGTACCACACCCAGTAATCAGAGCGCACCAATCGATAATTTCCCATGGGGCCAAAGTACAAGCGCACGCCATCGAACTCCGCCAGCCACAAGCCCGCTCGACCACCGGTTTCATCCACTAGCCCCAGCAGGCGCGATTCAGGTTCCGCCAACCACCGCACAGTCACTGGGGCATCCGGCCCGATGTATAACTGGCGCGCAAAGTCGGCAATCTGAGCCTCGGTCGCGTGCGGTGCGGGCCGACCATCGGCCTGCATCCAGCTGTCGCCCTCAGCGTACTGCGCATGCATGAGCACACCCTGGGCACTGGCCACCGCACTGAGGCTGTGCAGCGGCGGCAATCCCTGCGCACCCTGCTGCCAATTGGCAGGCAATTCGGCGGCCGCGGGGGGCGCCACGAAGTCGCCACCCTTTACCAGTGACTTAAACGGCACCGTGGCAAAAAATATTCCGCCCAGCACCCATAAAAAAATCTGCAAAAACACAAAGTAAGACAGCCACTTGTGCATGCTCCACACGGTTTTTCTAAACTTTACGGCCATTGTTTTTATCTACACTCGTCAATAAGAATTTTTATTGTGCAAACCTGCGCGCTACACACCAATTATTCCAATCCATTGCGAGCGCCGATCCACGGCGCATGTGATTGCGTCGTTGAGACGCAGCGCAACGGCGAACAATGACAGGTTTTCATTGCGGCGTTAAGCCCCTAAACTGCCGCCTTCATTTACCGGAGGCACCCCATGAGTTTACGCATTTTGTTCCCCGCCCTCATCGCCATCGCACTCACGGCCTGCGCAACACCGCAGCCCGAAGATGCCGCAACGTCACTGCGCGAACACGCGCTGCAAGACCAGGCCGGCTACGCGTTTGTGCGCGATCTCACCACTGAAGTCGGCCCCCGCATGGGCGGTACCGAGGCCGACGCCCGTGCCGTGGCCTGGACCAAAGCGCGCTTCGAGCAAATGGGCTTCGACAAGGTGTGGACCGAACCCGTCACCTTCCCCCAGTGGCAGCGCACGCACGAGCGCGCCCATGTACTGGGTAAGTTCCCGCAGCCGCTACACATTACCGCGCTCGGCGGCTCGGTGGGTACCGATGGCGAACTGCAGGGCGAAGTGGTCATGGTGGATGACTATGCCGCGCTCGTCGCAACGCCCAGTGCCCGCGTAAAAGACAAAATTGTGTTCATTAAAAATCGCATGCGCAAACACAAAGAAGGCGCGGGCTATGGCGAAGCTGTGATCGCGCGTGGCAAAGGCGCCCTCGAAGCGGAAGCGAAAGGCGCAAAGGCGTTGTTGATTCGCTCTATCGGCACCGACAGCCACCGCTTCGCCCATACCGGCATGATGAGCATGAGTGCCGGCAGCCCGCAGATTCCCGCTGCCGCACTGAGCAACCCCGACGCCGATCAGCTGGAGCGATTGATTGCCAAAGGCAAGGTGAACCTAAGCTTGGACATCAACGTCGGCTGGACCGGCGAATACACGTCCCACAACGTCATCGCAGAAATTACCGGCAACAAAAAACCCGACGAAATCATTGTCATCGGCGGCCACTTAGACAGCTGGGATTTAGGCACGGGCGCGCTGGATGACGGTGCGGGAGTCGCCATTACCGCCGGCGCAGCCTACCAATTCATCAAGCACCGCCTGCGTCCCGGGCGCACTATTCGCGTGGTCGCATTTTCCAATGAAGAACAGGGCTTAGTGGGTGCCAAAGCTTACGCCAAGGCACACGCCAATGAATTGGATCGCCACATTGTGGCCTCTGAATCCGACTTCGGCGCGGGCCCCATCTGGGCACTTAAAACGCGCTTGAACAATGCCGACGAAGCCTTCATTGCGCGTGCAACCGCACTGCTAAAACCACTCGGTATTGAATACTTAGGGAACGACGCCACCAGCGGCGGGCCAGACATTATTCCTCTGGCTGAAAAGGGCGTGCAACTGTTCCAGTTAAAGCAAGATGGCACTGACTACTTTGACTATCACCACACCGCCGACGACACCTTGGACAAAATAGATCCCGTGGCGTTTAACCAAAACATTGCCGCCTGGACGGTGATGCTGCATTTATTTGCCAATGAATGGCAAATGGATCAATAAATCTTACCACTAGCTCAGCTCTACAATAAAAAGGGCCAGCAATGCAGGCCCTTTTTATTGCTTAAGTCTCAGCTAGTTTTTGCGCGCTGCAAAAATGGCGTTTAGCTTGCCCGCCAAGCGAATTCCCGCCTGCTGCATGCGCAAATTGATGGTCGCTTTATTGCGAAAATTGTAATCCCAACTCAAGGCGATATCCGCGCCTTTTTGATCGCCAAAATCGTAAACCTGCGCGCGCAGAGCTTTCGATTCTGCGGCCCACTCACCATAGCTTGCAGACTGCCAGCGCCCGATTTGTTCCGGCGTTATGGTATCCAAAAACACGGTGTATTCGGTGTAACTCAACTGCTCCAGCTGAATCATTTCTGTATCCCACACCTTGTGCAGATTAGAGGGCGCACCCTGCCACAAGAGCTTTACTGTATTGCCGCCCAGATCATCGCCGTTTCCCACATGCAATGGCTGATGCACATCGCCAACAAAATGTGTAAAGAATGCCAATGCCTGCCACTTAGCTTCGGCACTGGCTGATCGATCGCGCAGCACCGCCTCAAATTTGGGCAGTGCTTGCAGCACATCGCCGGCTTTTTCGCGGGGGTAGTTATCTACCGTAAACTCATCTCTGATGGTGACAAAATGCCAAGGCGTGGCGCGCGTCCAAGTGGAATCTGAATATAAAAAATCAGGCCAAGTGGATAACTGCGCAAGAGGCTGGCCCCGTGTGATTTCGTTGACGGCGGCGCGGGCCTCGGGCGTCAAATGGTATTCGGCCAACTGCGCCACGATGCGGTGACCATTTGCGCCCAACGCCAAGGCGTGTGTGGCAAAACCACTGAGTACGATTGCCAGCGGCAATATAAAACCTAGCTTCATCATTCAGTCCAGCAACTAAAAAAGGGGCATACTTTCGACAGCGTATGCACGTATAAATGACAGTGATTAGATATCGTTGAGTTGCGCATGCAAGGCTTCTAATTCAACCTCAACCCGCCGATATTCCCGCTTGAGCCGCTTGCGCTCATCGCGGTGATTTTTAATATCCAACAGCGCCTTCACTCGATCATCCGCGCTGCTTTCAGCACTCACAATGACAGCTTCAGAATCGGCAATGAACTCATCCTGCTGTAGCATGCTGTGCTCGATGTCAGCCAGCTCAGACTCCAGTGCTCGAACCGACTGCTCAAGTGCGTAGCGCGCCTGCCCGCTCATGTGGCCCTGACTGTATTCTGGATAGCGCGCCTCGGGGCAATTGCGATTCATCCCATGACCGCGCATTGCCGAGTCGTAGCCACTTTCGTAAGTGCAATAACGGCTCACACCCTCTTGATAACCGGAGGCAAAGTCCTCATAGCGTCGGCTTGAGCACTGGCCATTGTAGTTACTGCCCGAGCTGCCCAGCCGCAGGCCCGTTTCATAACTGCAATACTCGTCGAGCCCCGCCTGATGACCGCGCTTGAAGGCACCGAAATCCGCTTTGATATTGTGATCAGCACAATCCGCCTGATATTGATTAAAGCTGGTGGCACTCTGCCCCTGTGCGCCGTGCTTGTAGCCCACTGCCTGCCAATCGGCCAGCTGGCACTCCTCTTTATTCATGGTGGCACAGCCGGAGATCAGCAGGATCAAACCCAGACAAAGGTACTTATTCATTTTCGCGCTCTCGATTTTCAGATATTCAAATATTTATGGCGATCGGGTCAGTGTGCGGACCACAGGCCCGATCACTGGCAGTAAATATCCAGCATAGCGGACCCTAGCTGAATATTGTGTGAACGAACACTGCAAGGCTCACCGTTTCACGGCCCAGTGGTCAGCTGCCCCATTGCGTAAACACGCCCACGGCCAACTCTGCCCATAACACTAAAAAGATAATGGCGAACGCAGCAATAACCTGCACGCGGTAATGTTTAGCCACATTATTCAGCACCAACAACAGCAGACTGCCCAGCCCTAGCAATAATCCACCCATCACCAGAAAATCCAGCCCTTGCCAGTCAACCTCCTCTGTAAACTGCATGGCAATCAAAGGCACCGAAAGCAGGGCAGCGGTTGATAGTACAAGCCCCAGCAACGCGTGGCGCGAAATACCTGAAAGTTGAATCTGCATAGGCCCCCTCAGTGTCCTATCAGGTCAAGCAGCGAAGAAACCACTATATTAACTGGGGCATGATGCGTCTACTATTTCGCACAGCGTCACCTTGCACTGCTCGCCCATGGCGAAAGAACCCATCGCGCGCTACTCGCTGATAAAGATCTGCCGCTAATGGCCCGAGTGAATTACCAAGGAAAATATCGCTTGGTCTCAAGCTCACTATTGTATTGCACTTGATGACCAGCACCGCCATCACAATCGGGCCGCGTACATTTAGCGCGGTTTCGCGCTCTTTTATTCACACATAAAAAAAGCGGCCGAAGCCGCTTTTAACATTTGCGCAATATTATTTCGCAGACAATCGCTCGAAGTAGCGATCGCGCAGCATGGTCGCGCGCGTCACCATGGGCGCCACTTTACCGGCGGCCATGACCAGTTCAGGCTCACTGGTGACTTCCAGCGGATCGCCGCTCCACAGCACCAAATCAGCGGGGCCGCCCTGAATGACATCGCCAGCCACGGGCGCGTTAAAAATGCGCGCGGGGTTGGCGGTCATGGCGGCAATGGCTACGTGCTTGTCGAGGCCATTGGCCACGGCATTGCCCGCAGATTGGCGCACCAGATAGGCACTGTGGGTGTTGTGCCAGCTCATGCCCGTGAACATCAAGGTAATGCCCGCCTTGTGCAACATCACCACATTGTCCAAACGCGAACCGAGTGACTCATAACCAGAAGGCAAGTTGTTGATGGGATCGATGATGACCGGCACCTTAGCGCTGGCAATATCTGCCGCCACCATCCAGCCCTCTTCAACACCACTTAAAATCAACTTGAGCTTGTAGGCCTTGGCCAATTTTAAAATGGCGCGAATGTCGGCGGCGCGCTGCACTTTTACAATTAACGGCTGCTCACCCTTTAACACCGGCACCAAGGCTTCGGCATCCATCAAGCTGATGCTGTAGGTGCGACGATCGCCGGCAAGGGCGGCCGCTTTATTCGCGCTGTAGTCTTGCACGTCGGCAAATGCTTGACGCAACAATGCCAGTGCCGAGGCCCGCGACCCGCCCGCCAACTCGACGCCGTGCTCGCTGAAGTCCACCGCCACGGCCACACTTTCATGCACCACACGGGGGGTGTTGCCCAGCTGCACCAGGGCCACTTGTCCGGCAAATAACCCGGTGGCCGCGCGCGGCATCACCAACGCATGGGTTAATCCGTGGGCGCGGTTGTGCGGCAATAACGTGGAGTTGGGATTGAACGCATCGGCCACTTTGAATGCCGCGGTGATGTCGGTGCGCGTGGTCATTGAATCAACGGTTTGCTCAATGGCCGCCACTTCAACCACACCCAATTGGGTCTCGCTGTTAAACAGGCCGGCGGTAATGGACTTGCCGCGGCCATCGATGGTGCGATCGGCTTTGTAGGTCAGGTTGCTGCCCAAGGCCTCAATGCGGCCGTTATTGACGAACACATCCGTTGCCGGCAATAGCTTTTGCGCGGTGTAAACATCCGCACCTTTAATCAATACCGATTCTGCCGACACGCTGGCGGCCAACACCAATCCAAGGGCGGTAGCGAATGGCTTCACGAAAGTTTTGCTGAATAGGTTCATGGGCGCACCTCCCCGGCTTCCAAAATTCCCAAATTAAAATCGCTGGTGGGCGCGACGCTCGCATCATTGCGGTCGAAGCGCAGCACGCCGTCGATCCACACTTTCTCTGCGTGGGCGTAAACGCTCATGGGGTTTGCATCCCACAGCACGATGTCGGCATTTTTGCCCGCTTCCAGCGATCCTATTTGATCCTCTAAGCCGAGCGATTTAGCGGGGTTGAGCGTGGCCCATTTGATGGCATCGCCCGCGGTGAGCCCCAGGCCTAAACGGTTGCCTGCACTCATGGCCTTGGCCACTTCTTGGTTCAGCCGCTGCACTTGAATGGGGTCGTCGGAGTGAATAACAGCACAGGCTTTGGCGTAATCCACCAGTGCGATATTCTCGCGCACCATGTCGAAGGCCTCTTGCTTAAAGCCCCACCAGTCAGCCCACATCACCGCACAAATGCCTTCTTTGGCCAGCATCGGGGCAGCTTTGTAACCTTCGATGGCGTGGTGGAAGGCGGCAATTTTGTAGCCGAATTCTTTCGCCATGTCGATCATCTGCGCCATTTCGTCAACTTTGTAGCAGTGATTGTGAATGCGAATGTCGCCTTCCAACACACCGACCAAAGTTTCCAAACGCAAATCGCGCGTGGGCGCATCGGCCTCTTCACCGGCTTCCACTTTTTTGATGTAGTCGTCCCAGCTTTTTTTGTAACCCGCGGCTTCAATCCACGCGCTCCGGTAGCCCGCCATGTTACCCATGCGGGTGGAGGGCAACTGGCCCTTGCCGCCGTAAAAGCGCTTGGGGTTTTCGCCGCAGGCCATTTTCAGGCTGTAGGGCGCGCCCGGAAATTTCATGGCCTGCACGGTTGTGGCGGGCACGTTTTTCAAGGTCACGCCGCGGCCACCAATCAAGTTACCCGAGCCCGGCAAAATCTGTACGGTGGTCACACCACCGGCCAAGGCTTTCTCAAATTGCGGATCTTCCGGCCAGACCGAGTGTTCGGCCCACACCTGCGCCGTCACCGGCGATGTCATTTCATTGCCGTCGGCGTGGTTGGCGGTACCCGGTGCGGGGTAGACACCCATGTGCGAGTGCACATCGATCAATCCTGGAGTCACCCACTTGCCTTTGCCGTCCACAATGGTGGCGCCATCGGGCACTTGCAGCCCTTCACCCACGGCTACAATTTTGCCGTCTTTGACTACAAGATCGGTGGCCTCGGCTTGCTCACCGTTACCGATGAGTAAATTGGCACCCTTAATTAATAAAGTGCCAGCGGCATTGGCTTGATAGGTAGAGGGAAAGGGGTCTTTATTGGGCAATTCTAGCGTGGGCTTGGCCTTTTCAGGTTCACCGCAGGCACCCAAGGCGAGTGCAATGGCGGCGGCCAGGCCGGTAGAGAGTAACCGGTTCATCGCGCGTCCTTTGTGTTATGGGGGTGAAGATATGAGACGATGCTGCCGCCTAATGCCGCAATGGGCTCTGCCCGAGCGCGTCACAGCGCCACAAAAAAGCCGGCTGAATAGCCGGCTTTTCAACAAAAGATAAGAGGCAACACTAGAAGCTATAGCGCGCGCCCACAGATCCATTCACACCGTCTTGGTAGAAGCCCTGCACCAAGGTGTAGTCCTTATCCAACACATTGTTCACCTTGGCTTCCAGCACCAATTCGCGCGACAGATTCCACGCCAAACGCGCATTGAGCAAACCATAGCCCGCCAATGACAGGGTGTTGGCGGCATCGGCATAGCGCTTTGAACGCGCCTCCACAGCCAAGGCCAAAGTTAGGTCGCCTAGGCGCCGGCTGATATCGGCATTGAATAACTGCGCGGCGCGATTGGGCAACGCCTTGCCGCTGGCATCGTCTTCGGCATCGAGCCAGGTGTAATTTGCCGCCAACTGCCATTCGCCCAGCGCGGCGTCGAACTCCACCTCTGCACCCAAGATGGTGGCCTTGGCCACATTGCTTGGCTGCCAATTGCCGCTCATTGTGGGCGCCCACGCAATTAAATCATCCACCTTATTTTCAAACACATTGACGGCCAGCTGCACGTTGCCGCGCGCAAAACGCGCGCCCACTTCCACGTTGGTCGATGTCTCTGGCTGCAAATCGGGATTGCCCGCGTTCGGCCAATACAAATCGTTAAAGGTCGGGGCTTTAAACGCGGTGCCGGTGCTGGCGAGCAAGGTCCAGCTATCGCTGAGCTGATAGCCATAGGCCAAGCTGCCGGTATTGGCAGTGCCAAATTGCGCGTTGTCTTCCGTGCGCGCAGAGGCCACCAGATCGTGCTCTCCCACGCGTGCCTGGTATTGACCAAACACACCCGTGCTGGCGCGATCATCCACGTCATAACCCACAAACTCAACGCTATAACTCCAATCGGGCGCGTAGATGCGATTTTCAAGCTGCCCATCCACTTTGTCGTTCAGATAGTCCACGCCCAAGGTGAGCATTTGATCTTCAGTCAGAGCGAAGTCATTTTGCCAGCTCGCGGTTTCGCGCTCCGTTTCAATGCGGTTGCGACCGCCCCAATTGGCAATTGCAGCGGCGCGGATGTGATCATCTTGCTCACTTTTATCCTGTGCAAAACCTAGGCGCAGCTGACTGCTCCAGATGTCCGTCAGCTGTGCCTGCAGGCCTAGGTCGGCACTGCCATTGGCAAAGCGCGCAAAGGGGCGACAATCGATCACACAGAATGCGCTGTCGGTATCGGCCTCACCCTCTTGATACTGAAGATTGGCCGACAGGCTAAGCGCATCGGCCAACTGATGCCCGGCACTCAGGGCCACGCGATTGGCGGAGTAGCCATCGTCGTCACCGCTTAGACCGCTATCGTCCACCGAGCGATCGAAACCATCGGTGCTGTTGTGGCTGAACACCATGCGCAGGTGGCTGCGTTCCGTTTTATAACCGAGCGTTGTGCGCAAATGCTGCTCATTGTGTGAGCCGTAGCTGCCCGCCACGCCCATTGTCAGGCCGGGCTCAGATGCCTTGCGGGTAAAAATTTGCAGGATGCCGCCAATGGCGTCGGCGCCGTACAAACTGGAGCGCGGGCCGCGCACCAACTCGATGCGCTCAATGGCCGCGGGATCGAGCGTCTCTAGTGCGGCAATACCCAAGGTGGCCGAGCCAACGCGCACACCATCCACCAGCACCAACAAGTGCCCCGCGTTGGTACCGCGCACAAAGGCGCTGCTGTTTGCACCGCGCCCACCGCGCTGAATAATGTCCACCCCAGTAAAACCTCTGAGCAGTGCCGGCAAATCGGGCGCCTGTAGCGCGGCGATATCATCCGCGCTCAGCACACTCACGGGCGCCAGAGTTTCGGTCAACGGCTGCGCGGTGCGCGTGGCTGTCACCAACACCTCTTCGGTTTCAATTTCCGTCGTCGCGTCAACGCCTGCGGCATCGGCGGCCAGGGCGTGAGCGTGCACGGCGAATGCCAGCGAGGCAATAAAGCCAGATTTAATCAGTGTCATAAAAACTCCCCAATCACATGAATTAAGTGTTGAGGGAGGGAGAAGAGTGGGTGCGAAACGGCGGCGCAAGCCTGCCCGAAAAAGACATCCACCGATGCAGCCCTCCGCTACGTCGTGTTCCCGCCACATCAAGGCATGAGCGGGGCAGCGCAAAGTGGCTGGTATCGGGCTTATGACGCTGACAATTCAGGTCAATCACCGTTGCGGGGGCAGCGCCGGAATACCGGCTTCCCATTTATCCCGTATCAAACTCGGATAGCTCACCGAGTCACACAGGCACCATTTGCGATGGCGCGCAGTTTACGCCTATCGACGCGCAGGTCAAGGCGCATCCCATGCAGGCTAAAGAAGAAAATACGCTAGTGCTCTTTATGGTGGACAGTTCAAGTTCGCCCGCGACCACTAAATTCCCGCCGGTCACCTGTGGTTTTCGGCAGAGTCCAGGATACCTAAAAAGTAGGAGTGGGTGCGGTGGCGTAAAGTTTGGGGCCTACCCTTTTTTCAAGCTATTTTAAAAATACTCCGCCTATCCTCATAACATACCAGCCGTCCCCAAGAGAAATAGTGCAGGCACCAGATGAAAATGATTCACGACATTGCTCTACACTTCCAAGACCCTCAACTCCCCGATGGATACTATACTCAACCCATCGCAACCCTTCTTCCTTTGCGCCGATGCGTATCCTAAACACTCCAGCACCAAAGCTCCCAGTATATACACCCAGGGAACTAAGCGTAGCTACAGCTTCAGCAATAAAACCTTCAGGACAAATTTCCTTTTCCGATATGGAATCTTCAGTATATAGACACGTATCCACAACCCAACGGAAATAAGTACGACGGGCAACGTTTTTTGATTTATCGCTTAATAGATTTAAGACATGTTTGTTTGTTTTATAAAAGTCGATGACTAAATCATCACTAAGCTCTTCACTCTGACAAGAAAGCGAGAAACAGACCGAAACAACCAACAACACCCTACTTAACATTTTCCTACTCACCTAAGACATCCATCATAAGCAACTATCAAGGATCAAGGGGTCACCCTTTAGCCAAAAAGCGTAGGCGGTAAAATCTTCCTCCGAGGCGAAACACGCTTGGCGGTTAGTACCACGCTGAATGATATGTAGTGGAATGCCGGGCAAACACAGGCGCGGTAAGCGAGCCATAGATCGTCCTTGATCATTGGTTAGTTTGATTAAGTAACAATAACGGCTAGTGGGACTTTTTCAAACTGTTAGGGAGTTTTTACACTGACCCCAAACTTCCTTTACTTCACTCTAGCCCGATTGATTACTTCGAAATTTACCTTACTGTTTTAAAGTAACTAGCAATGCCTGTATCTTCATCTATAAAATAGACTTCACCACTAAAAGTCGTAGCCAAAACACTCCCATCCTTTGCTCTAGTCAGACCAACGAAAACATTTGAACTGTCTTGCCATCGAACTCTATCTGATACTCCTGACCTCCACAGCAACTTACCTTCCTTAGAGTACTTATGAACCCAGATGTCGGAAAAGTTCATTAGCTCACTTGAACTCTGCGACGGCCTAAACAACACATAGTAACAATCATTCATATCCAATCGTTGAACTTCTACTTTCTCACTCATACAACGTCCAAATATCTCTATGAAGTTTTGGGTCAGTGCAATAACTCCCGCCCCAACATTCGACTATTTTGACCTACTATCCGGGCCTCGCTTCACCGGATCATGTGGTAAAGGGGTCGGAGTAAATTATATCAATTGCAAACTAGATTAATTCACTCCGACCCGTTTATTAAGCACTTACAATACTTCTAGCGATGCACTAAAAAGCAGAGCACATTAACGCCGTGCTAAGCATCGCCAACATCACGGGGTCAAAGGTAGGTTCACATCGACATCAACCCAATTATATACCTGATCTTTAATACGCTGATTTTTCGACTCGAAAGTAAGCACAACCAAGATGTATTTGTTCTCAACAACACGCTGGTATATCTCATAAGTCAAATCGCCACCTTCATCCAAACAAGTATTGACAACGGAATCAAACCCCATCTTGTGCGAAAAACCGCTTGACACTTTCTTACCTACCGGGCATTCAAAACGGTCACCCTCTAGTCTTTTCGAAACATCCTCCAGCATAACAATCTCAGTAAATGTTGTTACACTTACATCAAACGCACCTCCATTTACACCAACCGACTTAAGCCTTGACCGAAAAACGCCCCTCGTTTTTTCAGGCTTCTCAAGTCTAACAGTAATAGTATCACTGACATTCACCTGCACCCCCTGAAGATCAAATTCATTTGACTTCTTCGCGCACCCAAGAATGAAGACGAAGATCAGAGAAACCTTTAATAAATACGATTTACTTTTGAAATTTTTCATTGGCTTCTAGCTTACGCTTCAACTCTTCCAATTCAATTCTTTTTTGAATAAGCTGCTTTCGTAGCTAGCCTCTAAACTTATGGATCAATGGGTCCACGGAATCACAGATGGTAAAGGGGTCGGAGTAAATAATATCAATTGCAAACTAGGTTAATTCACTCCGACCCGTTTATTAATGCACTACAAAGTAGAGCACATTAACGCCGTGCTAAGCACCGCCAACATCAAAGCCTGTTAGGGCCGAAAGCAGCGCTGTGATGAACAACAGAGCAAAGAATACAGCAATGTTTTTAAATGCCTTTTTTCTATACATTCTTCCTTGCTCATTTAGTCCATTTCTTACCCAAAGAACATTGGTTTTATTAAATGAAACAAAGCTGTTTCTTTTTACTGTCTCGCTGGCTGCATTCGATGCAGCCCTAGACATGAAATATAAACCTTTAAAAAAGCATACCACGCCAACAACTAATGTTATTGCAAAGCTCAATAGAGTGAGTGCTACTCCGACGATTTCCATAATAGTACTTAACGCAAAACTGTGGGGCGGCTGGAGCGCAGTGTAAGCCGTCCCAGCCACGATAGTGGCGACAACAGCGCCTTGTTATGTGTATTTAAAAGCTGCATTGTATTACCAACCACACAGCAATGTTTTTAACCGACTAACAAATGTAGCGGGTCTAATATTTTCAATATCTGAACTTTCAAAGTCATACTTACCGCCACCCTCTCCCGATGCAGGAACAAAAGCCTTGGCTGAATGTACCGATAAACCACGGATGACCCTACCACTTTTTAACCTGACATCTACCCGATAAAAGTCCCAATGTAGATTGCGGCCACATTTTTTCTGCAGGTGACTAGGGATAGATATCGAAATGTCAGGATTCACAGAACTTCCTTAAACATATAACGCCTTGCTAACCGGCAGCCGTGTGCGAAGCACGCTTTAGGCTGTCCAGTGGAGGCCGCTTTTTGGCCGGAACGGTGGTTGAGCAACTTGTTATGTGTGGGTGCTGGCACTAACCACCACCCGGCATGCCGCCACCAGATTCTTTAGTATAATCTTGGCCGCTTTCACTAGACCAAAACCTTGGTAAAATACGTTTTGGTACGAGAAGCACCCCTAGCAATGGAATGAACCAAACAGCTAAATATAATAAAGCACGCTCCTTTGATGATGCAGAAGAGCGTGAAATATCAATGGTAACTTTAATGTTCACGTATATTACGAGAAGCAAAAAGATACCTGATATTGCTAGCAAAATTTCCATACTCATTTACACATAACGCCGGTGGCAAGGGCGAGCGAAAGCGAGTCCCGCGGCGATAGCCGCGAATTGGCCACCCTTGTTAGTTTTGATCAACATGTATAAGGCCGCTTTGTCTACACATAAAAGGACCATCCTTTGCCGCGATTCCACATGCTAGTGAACTATAAGATGAATTTGGCAAGAACTCTATGACACATTCAATCGATAGAACCTTTACATGTCCGAAGCCAAATGTGTTACCTCTGTCTTTGATGTAAAGAATCGCACCATCTTTAATAGCATCTGGTAGCCTTGGATAGTCTCTATATTCAGCATTAGGGCTCTCCAAATGCTGGTAATACTCAACCAATTCATCAAACATCAATCTAAGTGAATCCGCAATCTTATCAGGACTACCATTGCATTTGGATGGTTCACTTGCAGTGACCGTACAGTTGAAAGCCAGCGTAAGGACCAGAATAAGAATCGAAAATATCTTCATAAAAAACTAACGCCTCAAACACCGGCTTGGTGAAGCTGGCGGCTTTTTTGGAACAAAAAAGGTGACAGCTTTACCAAGTCCGCGTGCTTTGACTTGTTATGCGATGACACTCCTAAGCCCCTTTATATGGTTGATAGTTTTCATACTCCCAGTGCATAAATTGGGATAATTGCCCTGAAACACCTGCCCAATTTATGCCCTGGCATTGCTCTAAAATAGACTCTACTTCAGCTATCACTTTTGGCCATGAATACTCATTTAGAATAATTGCGTGCTTCGCAGAATCTTTGCCATGAAGGTTATTTGGAGTAACGATACGAACTTGAAAATTATCCCCAGCTTCACTATCTGGACCGATGGTAAAGTTCATCCAAAAATCGACATCAAA
This sequence comes from Simiduia aestuariiviva, assembly GCF_014192475.1. Taxonomy (GTDB): domain Bacteria; phylum Pseudomonadota; class Gammaproteobacteria; order Pseudomonadales; family Cellvibrionaceae; genus Simiduia; species Simiduia aestuariiviva. Next base: position 348,667 of record NZ_JACHXZ010000001.1, on the reverse strand, counting down.
AACATCATCAGGTACCCACTTATCAATCGGGTCATGATCAGTGGAATCGTAGCTAATGATGATTGGTTTCATCTGTTCTCTCTGAGCGCATAACAGCCTTATTCAATGCCTCGGAGGCGTAATATATTACGCCTCCGAGGCACATATCCAGAGCTGGACCTTCGTGCCAGCCCAAACTCCCGTTTAATTTCAGTAACTTACCACATTTAAATTCAGCGGGCGTAAAATAATACGCCTCCGAGGCATATATCCTAGTAACGCATTTTTCCCAGCGTTATTAAAGTCACCCACCCTAACAAAACATTCCCAGTCACCACTACAACGGCAAATCTACAACCACCCACCACACTCCAAAAGGCCACTCCCCCCAGCACTTCGCAAGCCACAGGGATGTGGCGCGAGCGACTCAATGCAGGGACGCATTGATGGAGCGGTGAAGTGGTGGGGGGAGTGGGCGCCTGCGCGACACTTTTGCGGCCCTGTCAAAAAATCTGGGCGTTCGATATAGAACTGCAATAGTTACCGAAGGCTAAGTTCAGAAAAAATAATGACGCTTAAAAAATATTCTGTGCTAATCAGAAAATGAAATGATAAAAAAGCAAACCGAAGCCTCACCTCGATCTGAGCTACAACCCCTCACAACACACCCGCCACGCATACAAACACGCCTTCGCTAAATCCGTGTGGTGCGGCAAGTGCGCCACTTGATCTTTGCTCGGCACGGGCATGGTTTGCAGTTCGCCTTCGGCTTTTTCTGCGCGCGCGCAGATCAATCAGATCAATGGGGTCAGAGTCATTGATCCTCGCCTTTCCTGAGTGATGGATCTCCCCATGGTGTGTTAGGCTCTACCCATCCTGCAATTAACGACAAGGATGTCGGTATCAGCAATCAGATTTGCCAATCACCAAGCCAGAATTTCAAGGAGGAAATGAATGGCCCGCTTACCCCGCTTGTATTTTCCCGGTTGTGCACAGCATGTGATTCAGCGCGGCAATAATCGCAGCGCGTGTTTCTTCGACGAATCAGACTACAAAGCCTACTTGAGCTTTTTGAAAGAAGCTGCTGAGAAGTATTCGGTGGCGATTCACGCATTCGTGTTAATGACCAACCATGTGCACTTGCTGGTGACGCCGGCCGATGCCGAAGGCGTGAGCCGCATGATGCAGTCTTTGGGGCGCAAGTATGTGCAATACGTCAACTTTACCTACCGGCGCACGGGCACCCTGTGGGAGGGGCGGTATAAATCCACATTGGTAGACGCCAATCATTACTTGTTAACGGTATATCGCTACATTGAACTCAACCCCGTGCGCGCGGCCATGGTGGATCACGCCGCCAATTACCCCTGGTCAAGTTTTCAGGGCAATGGGTTGGGGAAGCCGGTTCAGTTGCTCACGCCCCATGCGCTGTATCAGCAGCTGGGTGCCACTGAGGATACACGCCAGCGCGCCTACCGGGCACTGTTTCGCGGGCGCATGGCAGAGCGTGATCTGACCGACATACGAACGGCCATCAACTCGGCTTGGGTGTTGGGCAATGACCGGTTTAAAGCTCAGATTGAAGCGCACTTGGGTCGACGGGTAGAACCTAAAGCGCGCGGCGGTGATCGGAAATCAGAGGCTTTTAGGGAGAGTCGGGGTCAATGACTCTGACCCCATTGATCGCATTGATCGCACTTGGGTCGACGGGTAGAACCTAAAGCGCGCGGCGGTGATCGGAAATCAGAGGCTTTTAGGGAGAGTCGGGGTCAATGACTCTGACCCCATT
>NZ_JACHXZ010000001.1:0-346801 GCF_014192475.1 Simiduia aestuariiviva | reverse complement strand
TTGATCTTTGAAGGAATCCTTTTTCTTCCAGAACATGTTGCCTCTTAACGCCTAAAGCAACCGCGCGCGCTTTGGCGCGTCGGTTTGCCTTTACTTGTTAGTGATTTATACGATTTCAACAGAATGGAATTCTGGCTCATTTTTAAAAAGCTCCTGAAAGAAGACAAAGCAAGCGTCTTGATCATGCATTTTCTCTTTTGCCAGAAGCTTCTCTTTAAAGGTTCGAATTTTATCAACCTGAAACGCCCACTCTATTTCACCCTGAAAAATGTCGCCTTCTTCGAAATATGCTATCGATCCAATTAGATAGTCTCTTCCGTTGAATTTTATATAGCTATACCAGCCCCAGTCTTCTGGCATAGCCTCTTCAATATCATAAATACCACTGAGCTTATCCTTTATCCAATTTATTAAGGAAGATCCATAAATTGGATTTATAGGATTGAGCTCCTCTTTTGTCGGATCAAAGACTGATGTTTTAAAATATATTGCTTTGTTCATATGTGTGGATCACTAACGCCCGCAACAAACGCGAGCGTAGTGAGTCGAGGCCGACAGGCCGGTTTGCTTGCGTTTGTTATGTTTTATAAGCTGCATCTGATAGCCTTTGGGTAAGTTCTAAAACGCCTATATTTTGGAACCTATCTTCTGCTCCACTATAAAATAGCCCGGCGTCATCCTCGATCTTAACCGAGCCATTAGAAAAATCTATTTTGAAGTTAAATAAGTTGCTATAGAACTCACCTTCATATAATCCCTTCTCATTTCTCAGGTAGCTGACTAGCAGAGGAATATGGTCTGCTTCCTCATCGATATATCGATCAACTAGATCCATCGTCATTACCTAATGGAAACATAACGCCCGGCTTTGGGGCGGCCGGAGCGTAGCGTAGGCCGTCCCGCCGCGTATTTAGCGGCGTACAAGAGCCGCTTGTTATTGGAGCCACGGTTTGCACCTGCTACAACGCTGGCAAGCGGAGCGGTAGCGAAGCCAGTGGCGATTTAAGTGGTAAGAATACCTTACCAGACACCTTTTGAAACCCACTTAGGGCAAACCACAATGAAGGCATGCCGTGCACAACCCTGCGAGCAAACTACTGGCACCAAGAAAGGAACTGCGTTGGTGATATAGCACATTCCCTGATGCCGGCATGCCGATCAATGGCACGCACTTGGATTCAATCCCTTAGCCTATTTACCCTGAAAAAGGTTTGGCTCAATAACGCCCGTAGCAGGCGCGCGCATTTTGCGTCGCCTGCCTGCGATTGTTAGAGTTTTGATGCAGAAGAGAACACCTGCACAAAGAAATATATAAAGAGACCTGCCTGTATAATTGTCGCATACGCTTGAGTTCTTAAATTCTTAAGCTGGGTTAGATAGGCAATTTGAGGGTTTTCGGAATTCTTTTCTATGTGCTTAGTAGCAAAGTATTTAACAAACCATGGAAATGGGGCGAGAAATTCTTTAAGTATTCGATCGAATCTTATACCGGCCTCCAGATTAATACCCCAAAAACTAGCACCTTCCTGAATCTTTTCTTCTTCCGCTTCGTACCGCTCAAGATGTTCAATAAATGTGTGCCGTATTGCGTCATGCAATTCTATTGCCATTTTGCAGCGGAGACCGATCACTCTTGAAAATAGGCCAAAAATACACGATAAGCTTAGTATGTATCCACCCGCTATGATGCCTTCCTTACCTACAAAATCCATTAAATCGTTAGCATTGACCAGGAGGAAGGATGCTACAGCCGCCGTTGCGACCAAAACCCAATTGCTGAATTCACTGATTGAAAAGGTTGTGCGTAACGTCGCGTTAAACATAGAAGACACTATCGCGTTTTCCGTGTTTTCTCTAGCAAGTCTGTTCCACTCTCTTAGCGGCTCTGTTCTTTTATCAGTTTCCATATTCGTTGCTCACTATTCCTAGAACTCTAACGCCGGTGGCATGGGCGGCCGCAGCGCAGCGGAGGCCGTCCAGCAGCGATAGCTGCGACATGACCACCCTTGTTAAATTCAGTAACTAAATTACACATCGAATGATGATTGCACCGAATAGCCCTAACATACCAATCACATACAGTACTTTTAGTTTGAAAACATATTCTTGCTCAATCAGTTCTTGCAAATGAAATATTGCATTTACCCCTAACTGAAGAACTCCAACACCCTTCTTTCTTTTAAGATACAGCATCAGTTGATAGCAGCCTAAACATGCTACCGCGATATATATGAGCAATGTACCGATGACCTGCATAGGAATTTAACGCTCGGTTTAGGGGCGGCCGGAGCGTAGCGTAGGCCGTCCCAGCCGCATGCTTTTTATGCGGCGAACCTACAACCGCTTGTTATTGACGCCACCTGCCTAGGCACACTACAGCGCACGATGCGGAGCGTAAGCGTAGCCGGTGGCTGCTAATTTTGGTAAGAATACCTTAGTTGATGCTGATTGAAACCCACTTAGGGCACACCACATTGCCGGCACGAAGGTTGGCCACCATAATGCTAACTAATGGCACGAAGAACGAAACTGCTTACTTGAATACAGCACCTTCCCTAATGCCGGCTTACCAGTTGATGGCACACTGTGAGGCTCACTCCCTTACAATTTAGCACCTGAAATACTCTTGGCTCAATAACGCCGCAAACAGGGGCGCGCGTTCAGCGCGTCCCTGCTGCTTTGCCTTGTTAAGGTGCGACACGACCAGCCCCTTTGAAGCACGTTGCGAAGCGGTAGCGGAGCCACACCTTGATTAATTGGACCGCAAGAATGCCACAAGGTGACCATAATGCGAAACCTAAAATTTGAACCTAAAGATGCTACAAGCTTGCTGCACCTACGGACCAAATTTTGGCACGGGGAGAAACTTCGATTTTGACGCGGCACGCTTCCTGATACCGAATATCTCATTTTTACTTCCGATATTTATCTTGGCAGCCAACTCATAAAGCAGAGCACTTTAACGCCTGCATTTGGGGCGGCGAAGCGACAGCGTAGCCGTCCCGCCGCGCCTTTTAGCGGCGCACAAGATGCACTTGTTATGCATTTGACATGAATATTATTGCTACCCCATACACAACCTGAAAGGATAACACCATAACCAGATAACCTAAGACAGCGAAACTAGGCACCCTGTATTTCAAGATGTACCAACATATTGAAATTTGAGCTATCAATTGAATTATGCAGATGCTAACAACATGCCGCAAACTCCAAAGCGTGATACCAACGTCAGGTGCTGCAGCTTTGTAGGTACAATAAATTGGAAGGACACTCAGAATTACCACGCATAAGAGTATTCCATACTTTTGCCATCGCGCTAATTCCGATGTCCCATACTGCGTCGTAGGTTTTTCCACAGGTCCATCCTTAGATTGCATAACGCCTCAAACACCGGCATGGTGAAGTTGGCGACTTTTTTGGTACAAAAAAGGTGACAGCTCTACCATGTCCGCGTGCTTTGACTTGTTACATTCTGGAACATAGCACTGTTCCCTTGTCTGCATTTGCTTGTTTTTTCGAAATATCACATTTTAAAATTGTATTGTCATTCTCGGTGACAATACCAACAGACTCACTTTGCCAGAGCGTTACAGACAAGTCATGGACAATTGCGCATACTTTCCATGAATAAACACTATCACCTAAAAAGGTGAAGAGAGAAAAATGCTCGTCAGCTGGCAATAGAAACTTGCCTTCTTCATCAGTGACCACCTCATGATAAGTGTCGGGGCAGCCTTCAGCCGTTTTAGGCCAACTTGTACGCGCAGCTTTGATAGTAATGCCTGGCATAGGCTTAGCACCATCCATAAGCACACCTTCAATTTCCGGCGCCCACATTTCAGTATGTGGATTAATTGCGCACGCCGTTATCAAAAATGTGATTGCTAGCAATATTACTATTTTCATAGCTTTAGAATGTAACAGCCTTATTCAATGCCTCGGAGGCGTAATATATTACGCCTCCGAGGCACATATCCAGAGCTGGACCTTCGTGCCAGCCCAAACTCCCGTTTAATTTCAGTAACTTACCACATTTAAATTCAGCGGGCGTAAAATAAAACGCCTCCGAGGCATATATCCCAGTAACGCATTTTTCCCAGCGTTATTAAAGTCACCCACCCCAACAAATCATTTTCAGGAACCACTAAAGTGGCATATCTACAACCCACCCATCACATTCCAAAAGCCCACTCCCTCCAGCACTTCGCAAGCCACAGGGATGTGGCGCAAGCGACTCAATGCAGGGACGCATTGATGGAGCGGTGAAGTGGTGGGGGGAGTGGGCGCCTGTGCGATGTTCTTTTGCGATATATACAAACAAAGCAGTTGAGCACTCGATATGAAGCTGCCGCAATAAGGGCACCCACCCTAACAAAACATTCCCAGTCACCACTACAACGGCAAATCTACAACCACCCACCACACTCCAAAAGCCCACTCCCCCCAGCACTTCGCAAGCCACAGGGATGTGGCGCGAGCGACTCAATGCAGGGACGCATTGATGGAGCGGTGAAGTGGTGGGGGGAGTGGGCGCCTGCGCGACACTTTTGCGGCCCAGTCAAAAAATCTGGGCGTTCGATATAGAACTGCAATAGTTACCGAAGGCTAAGTTCAGAAAATTAAATGATAGGAAAAGTAAACCGGAGCCTCACCTTGATCTGAGCTACAACCCCTCACAACACACCCGCCACGCATACAAACACGCCTTTGCTAAATCCGTATGGTGCGGCAAGTGCGCCACTTGATCTTTGCTCGGCACAGGCATGGTTTGCAGTTCGCCTTCGGCTTTTTCTGCGCGCGCGCTGGTGATGTCGGCGCGCACGCCCAGGAAGTTGGCCTGCACGGCGCCGGTGTCGGTTTCACGGGTGATGGCGACCCAGGTATCGATGGGCAAGGTTAAATGAATGGCCGCCTCTTCGAAGGCTTCGCGAGTGGCGGTGGTTCGAAGGTCATCGTTGTCGTGCGGCTCGCCGTCGCGGGCGGGATTAAATCCACCGCCCAACACGCTCAGGTAATTTGGAAACAGGTGGCTGCTGGCCGAACGTTTTTGCATGAGCAGCTGCATGCCGGATGGGTCGCACACCAGTGTGGTGGCCGCGATCACTGGCGGCAATTGGCCCGCTTCGCGCAGCGCCAACATTTCGGCAAAACGCAATACGCGATAGTGAATTTGGCTGCCCACATCGGTGCCATCGGGTTCCACCAAGGCGTGCCATTCGTTGGTGCGCAGGCCCTGAGCCAATTGCGAGGCGCGCGCTTTAATGGCGGCAGACACCGGCGCATCGCCCACGTCTACAAGCGCCGGCACCTGCTGTGCAATGCTAAGAAATTCCATGTGTATATCGTGGCTACGACACCAGTGATTTAATTCTTTTAACATTGGCGTGACATCTTGCCTAGTCATTGACCGCTGAGGTTTGCGTTGTGCGCGTGTGTTGTTGTGGGCAGGTCGCTCTGCGTGAGCGGCGCCTGCGCCACAATAGACACGCCATCGGCGCTGTGTTGCACCTGTGCGCGAATGCGATACACGCGAGCCAAATTGTCTTCGGTGAGCACTTGCGTGGGCGTGCCGTCGGCAATTAATTCGCCGTCGTTCATCAATAAAATGCGATCGCAAAAGCGCGCGGCGAGCGTGAGGTCGTGCAGTGCTGCAATGACCAAACCGGTTTCTGCTTTGGTTTTTAAGAGCTGCATAATGTGCAATTGATGCAGTGGATCTAAGGCGGCGATCGGTTCATCGGCCAGCCAAATATCCGCCACCGTGGCGAACAGGCGCGCGCACTGCACGCGCCGCAATTCACCGCCCGAGAGGGTATCCACCGTGCGCTCCGCGAGGTGGGCAACGTCGGCCGCAGTCAGGGCCAAATCAATTAAATTGCCCTCGCGTGCGAGTGCCACCGCTAAACTGCCCGTGTGCGGCAAGCGCCCCAAGGCCACCAACGCACGCACCGACAGCGACCACGCCGGGGCTTCCTGCTGCGCTAACAAGGCCAAGGTTTTTGCCCGCGCTCTGGGCGGCCACTCGGGTAGCGATTGCTGGTTGAGTAGCACTTTGCCGGCGCTGGGTGCCCATAAACCCGCCAAAGTTTTTAGCAGCGTACTCTTACCCGCGCCGTTGGGGCCAATGAGCCCGATAAATTGTCCCGCGCCGGCACTAAAGCCAACATTTTTGAGCAGCGCGCGTGCACCAACGCGGTAGTGCAGCGCCTCGCAGTGCAACGACAAGGGTGTAGTGTTTGTCATCTATATGAGCCGCCGCTTGCCGGTGATTAATAAGTAGATAAAAAAGGGCGCACCTAGCAGCGCCGTTACCACCCCCAGTTTTAGCTCGCGCGCGACATCGAGGTGGCGCACCAATAGATCGGCACCCAACACTAACAGGGCGCCACCCAAGGCCGACAACAGCAACAGCTTGCCCGGCTGATGCTGGGCCCAAGGGCGCAATAAATGCGGCACAATTAAACCCACAAAACCGATGCTGCCGGCCACCGCCACGCCGCCACCCACCGCCAAGGCAATACCCGCCAAGAGCATGGCGCGCTCGCGCCCGGCCGAAAAACCGAGGCTGTTGGCGGTGTCATCGCCCAGGGTCAGTGCATCGAGGTAGGCGTGGCGGCTGTAGATAAGCGCCATGCCCAGCACACAGGTGGGCAGCGCGATCATGACGTGGTCCATGCTGCGATTGGCCAGAGAACCCATAAGCCAAAATATAATCTCCTGCAGCGCAAACATGTTGTCGGCAAAATTGAGTGCCACCGCCACCAGTGCACCAAACAGCGAGTTGAGTGCGACGCCCGCGAGAATTAATACCAACACACTTTGACTGCGACCGGCCAAGGCATAGATGGCAAATAGCGCCACAAAACTGCCCACCATGGCCGCCGCCGGCAACACCAACCAGCCCCATGCGGTGAAGCCAAAATACAGGGTAATCACTGCGCCCAATGCAGCGCCCGCGCTCACCCCCAACACGCCCGGCTCGGCCAAGGGGTTGCGCAACAAGCCCTGCATGGCGGCGCCGCTCATGCCGAGACCGGCACCCACGATTACGGCCAACAGCGCGCGCGGCAGGCGCACATCGAAAACGATACTGCGGCTGGCCGACACGTCGCCCGCCCAGGCATCGGAGAGGGCCGCCCACACCGACACGTCCACGGCGCCCAAGGTCAGCGAGATGGCGAGCAACAGCACTAGCACCACAGACAAACCGAGATACTTCAATGTGATTTCCTTTGCGAGGTCATGCATGGGGTCATCGCGAGACTCCGCCAATGGTAGCAAGGTCAGCGATGCGCGCTTGAATGGCCACCAGCGCCGACAACAATGTATTGATATTGGGCGCTGGACACACCGCTAAATTACTGGGTAGGCGCGCTACGCGCTGGGGCCCAATGGCAGCGTTGAGAGCGGGGTGTTGCAACACCTCGTGCGCCAAGGAGAATTGATGATCGGCGGCGACATCCACAATCAACACGTCGGGCGGTTGCTGCACCAGCTGCTCAAGATTCACCGTGGCAAAGCCCGGTTGATCGGCGGCCCAATTGCGAAAGCCCGCCAAGACCAGCAATTCGTGCTCGAGGGTACCGGCCCCCGGCGCAATGTGGTTCGGCCCGAGCATGAGCGCGCGCGGGCGCGCACTGTCGGGCACCTGTGCATTGGCGGTTTCACGGGCCTTTTTGTGCTCCAGCCACGTTTGCCGGTACGCCTGTAGCGCAGCCGGCTCGCCCAATAGTTCGGCCATGCGCAGTAGATGCGCGTCGATATCCGCCAATTTTTCCGGCAGCGGCACGCGCTCTACCCGATAACCCAATTGAGACAGCAGCGCCGTCGCTTGGCGCGCACCGTAAGCACCGGCCAGCACCACATCCGGCGCCAGCGGAATAATCTCTTCCACTAAACCGTGGTTGCGGTGCAGGCCCTGTGCGTCGGCTGCATAGGGCGACATTGCAGGGTTGTTGGCAAAGTAGGTGACGCTGGCGATGTCGTCGCGGGCGGCAAAGCGCAGCAGCATCTGATCAACACACAGGTTGACCGACACCAGCCGCGCCGCCTGTGCGCTCGACAGCCACAGGCTAAGTGCGCACAGGGCAATCAGTGGGTAGTGGCTTCGCACGCACCGGCCACCCAGCTAGTGAGCCCCGCATTGGCGGCCTTACAGGCATTGCTGTGGGTTTTGCCGTCGCAGCCACACACGGGGGCGTAATCCATGGTGCACATGCGGCTCGGGTTAATTTTGGCGGGATCAACGCACTGCTCTTGCGCTTCCTCTTGCGCCTCCTCTTCAACGCGCTGCTCGGCGCTTGCTGCAGGGGCCACGGCGCTTCCGTCGGTTACAGAGTGGGCAATGGGCGCGCGCTCCTGTCCACAGGCAGTTAACAGCAGACCGGCCAGCAACAGGGAAATAAACGTGGTGGTATTTAACATGGGTGTCCTCCCTAAAGTTGCGCCATTATAGGGACATAACTGCCCGCGAACACCCCACGCGGCGTGGAAAACGACTACACTGGTTAGAGACCTATGACCCATTTGTGGGAGGCCCTGTGACTGATCCGCAAGACCGACGGAACTTTGCCCGCGTCGCCTTCAGTGGCGCAGTCACGCTGCGCCAAGGCGAACAGGTTTGGCTGGGTACCGTGGCTGACATCTCGCTCAAGGGCGCGCTGGTGTGTTTGCCAACGCCCTGTTCATTGGATGGCCAAACACCCATTCAGCTGACGCTGACCCTCACGGACGACATCGTCATCGATATGACCGTCGGCCTTTGCCATCGACAGGGCGACATGATTGGCGTCGCCTGTCAGCAAATCGACGTGGAAAGCATGGCGCACTTGCGGCGCATTATTGAGCTAAATACCGGCGACCCCATCGCCGCCGAACGCGAATTGCACCGGCTCGGTCAGCCCGTTTAAACAACCCTTGGCGAACGGCATCAACAGCACTATAGTACTAAGAAGGTCTTTATCGACCCATCATGGAAGCGCCAGGGCTATCCCCAGACGGCGAAGTACGAAAGGAAAGCAGTATGACCCTAACACCCTCAGAAGAGCGTGAACGCCGATATTTCCCCCGGGTTAATTACCGGGCCTATGCGACGCTCACCACCACCAAAAAGAAATTCGACGTGCACATTGTGGACGTCTCCTTTAACGGTGCATTAGCAGCTTTGGTGCGGCCGCACGACCTGACTCCCGGCGAGGAGATTATCCTCACCATCGAAGCCAGTGACGACAACCTGATTAAGATGCAGGGCAAGCTCGCGCACCAGCGCGACCACATGCTCGGCATTGAGTGCCGCGCCCTCGGTATCGACAACCAGAGCCGCTTGCGCGAACTGCTAAAAACCGAATCTGAGCGCGCCAATGAGCGATCGGTCACCACTATGATGGATGACCACGAACGACGGCAGTAAATCGCTCGCGGTGGATTTTTGCTAAGATGCCGGCTCTATCACCGGCTGGAGAACTCCCGCTTGCGCAGTCTCTGTTTTGTTTGGGCGCTCTTTTGGAACAGCTTGCTACTGGCCGATGCCACCCCGCTGCGGGTGGCTGTAGCCAGCAATTTCAGCCCCGCGCTGAACGAGCTAATACCCGACTTCAATGCCCAGCACCCCGACATCGAACTGCTGGTTAGCACCGGCGCCTCTGGCCAACTGTTCGCCCAGATTACCCAAGGCGCGCCGTTTGATGTCTATCTCGCAGCCAATGGCGCTTACCCACAACAACTGCACGCCCAAGGCCTGGCCGCGGCCCCCGTCACCTACGCGCACGGCCGCCTGCTACTGATAAGCCGGCACGCAGATCCGGACTGGCTCACCGTGCTCGGCAACACGCAGCGCTTGGCCATCGCCAACCCCAAGCTGGCCCCCTACGGCGCTGCCGCCCAATCGTTAATCGCGCGCGCAACCCGTGAAAAGTCAGCCTTTAACGGTCGCATTCTGACGGCCAACGCCGTGGCCCAAGTACAGCATTGGTTTGCTGCCGGCCATGTGGACAGCGCCTTTGCCGCCGCCTCTATGCAACCTGTCGATGCCGATTACCCGCAGCTGGATGTGACCCACCTACTCGCCGCCCCCATCATCCAACAACTTGCCGTGCTGCATCGCACTCGCCACGCTGAAGCCGCCGACGCACTGGTGCAGTTTCTGCAAAGCCGCGCGACTCAGGCCCAACTACAACGGTTGGGTTATGCGGCCCTCACACCAAAAGAGGCGCAACATGCTCAGCGCTAGCGCCTGGCAAGCCGTGGGGCTAACGCTGCAGCTAGCGGCCGTGACCACGCTGCTGCTTATGCTGCTCGCCGCGCCCTTGGCATGGTGGCTACACCACTCCCGCAGCCTAGGCGCCCGCATTATCGAGGTGTGTGTTGCGCTGCCGCTGGTGTTGCCGCCCACCGTCATTGGCTTCTATCTCTTGCTGGCCTTTTCACCCAATCACTGGTTTGGCGCCCAATGGCTTAGCGCGACCGGTCAACCGCTAGCCTTCAGTTTTAGTGGATTGGTGATCGGCTCCATGATCTATTCGCTGCCCTTTGTGGTGCAGCCATTGCAGACCGCCTTCGCCCAACTCGACCACAAATTGCTCGACATGGCGCGCGTGCAAGGGCTCTCTCTTTGGGGGCGCGGTAAACACATCATCTTGCCGCTATGTGCGCGCGGCTTTATCGGCGCCGCGGTGCTTGGCTTTGCCCACACGCTGGGAGAGTTTGGCGTGGTACTCATGATTGGCGGCAATCTGCCCGGCGAAACACAGGTGGCCTCTATTGCCATTTTCGACGCCGTTGAAGGCCTGAATTACGGCGAGGCGCACCGCCTGTCGCTGGTGATGCTTGCCATCGCAGTGCTCGCCATTGCACCGCTGTATCTGCGCCGGAGTCGCCCATGAGTTGGCGCATTCAACTTACGGGCCCCCGCTGCCAGCACAGCTTGGCACTGCCAACGCAGGGTATCACTGTGGTATTTGGCCATTCGGGCAGCGGCAAAACCAGCTTGTTACTCGCCCTCGCCGGCTTGGCGCCATCGCCCGGTGAAATTTATTTTAATGATCAATGCTGGCAAGCCGAAGATCGCTTTATGACACCGGCGCAACGCCACTTGGCCATGGCATTTCAAGAGCCGCGACTGCTGCCTCACCTCAGCGCGGAGCACAATATCCGCCTGGGGCCGCACCTTATTGACCAGCAAAACTTTCAACACTGGGTGAGCCATTTAGGTTTGGCCCCGCTGTTAAAAAAGCGCGCCAGTCAACTCTCAGGCGGCGAGCAGCAGCGGGTGTCGTTGGCGCGGGCGCTTTTAAAGCCTAGCCAAGCGCTGCTGCTCGACGAGCCCTTCACGGGGCTCGACCGCAAACGCCGGCACCAACTGATGCCCGCGCTCAAAATTGCCGCCAAAGCAAAACCCATTGTGATCGTCACCCACGAGTTAGAGGAGCTGCTGGCGCTTGCCGATTACCTGGTGCTCGTCGATCACAGCGGATCGGTGAGTGGCCCCATCACCGAGCGACTCAACCACCCACTCATCACCCAACAGCGCGGGCACGTGGTCAGCATTTTACGCGCACAACCCGCGCCGGCATCGAGCAGTTGTGGGCTACAAAATTTCGATATCGGCAGTGGGCTGCAATTGCGCATTGCCACCGATCACACGCCCAGCGCGCCCTATATCGCCGTCGACGCGCGCGACGTCAGCCTGACCCTGTCGCGCGCCCAAGACACCAGCATTCTCAATATCTTGCCAGTTACCGTAACCGCTATCGATCCATCAATCCAAGGGGTGCAACAGGTGCACTTGCGGATGGGCGAGCAATCACTGGTGGCGCAGTTATCTAGCCACTCCGTTGCGCACTTGCAATTAACGGTGGGGATGAATGTGTTTGCACAGGTAAAAGGAACGGTGTTTGTTGGGCGATAGCTGCCGAGTAAAACGTTTCCTCACGATTGGCGCACGTTAAATTAATCCATTAATGCGGCGCTACAGGGCAGCGAATTGCTCGCGTGCAAACCGTGCTGTTTTTTTAACTCATCCACGCGCGCGCCGTTGCTCACCAAAAACGCATCAAATTTCTGAAGGATTTCCGGGTGTTTAATGGTCGACAGATGGTAATGGCCAGAAACAATTGGCGCACTGCAGTTAAATTGGATCTTCTCTTCAATGCGCAATTGTAACGACACCTGCCGTGCCACCGTCTGTTCGACATAGGCGGCGTCGATGCGCCCCTGAACAAGGGCCCGGAGCATATCGTCTGGGCCATTGAAATAGAGTACTTGCTCAACGAGCAGTAGATTACTTGAAAGCAACTCCGCAGGAGTGATACCCCGAATCGAACCCAGCATATTGACCTTAGCTAGATCGACGTCCTCGCCCCGTCGACTTAACAGGACATTGGCATATGCGATCACCGGACGACTGTAGCTAATCACAGGGTCTGTAGCACTGTTGACCACCCACGTTGGATTGTCGGGAAATTTAAAGCCGATGCGGGCCTCGTCAAAAAGCAACCGATACAACCGGTTGATGGGCAATGGCTCATATTCAAATTGCACGCGGGCCTCGCGTTCAAAATCGGCCAACAAAGCGCCCATAAAGCCTGTCATAACACCGTTGCGATGGCCAAACAACGGCGCATATTGCAGATTCTCAAAGCCAACAACAAACGCGCGCTCGGGCGCCCCGACTGCAACAGGACTGGCCAAGGCAGCGGAAATACCAAGCACCGAAAAGCAATAGGTGAAAATGCGAAGACTCAAATCAGTCCCTCTGACATTGGCCATTGACTGGCCGGAGAATATTAAGGATAGCAAACGTGCTTATAACCAGAGGGCACAATGACACCCCGCGGTAAATCGAAATAGCGCTGTCACGGTTATAGAGTAGTGGTCACATCACCCCGCCAGACTGCTGACTGCTGACTGCTGCTAAACTTACCCGACAGAAATCGCTCCCACAATGCGCAAGGACATCATGACCCAATTACGCACCCTATTCTGGCGGCTTATTTTGATTTCACTTCTGCCGTTCACCGCAGCGCAGGGCGAATCTACCGATGACGCTCGCGCGCTTGTGGTGACCATCCCGCAACAACTGCACAGCAACTCAGCGCAATCCAATTACTTCCACACGTTGCTACAAGATGCGCTCAATCACAGCAAGTCAGACAGTGAAGAAATTCGCGTACAACAAATCGATCGCTACTTATCACAGGGGCGTATGCTGCGCGAATTGAACACGGGTAACTCGCTCGATGTGGTGTGGACCATGACCTCTGTGGAGCGCGAACAAAACATGCTCCCTATCAGGATTCCACTGCTTAAAGGATTGCTCGGACATCGCGTCTTTCTGATTCGCGCCGATCGCCAAGCCACGTTTTCAAACATTCACCACCCCGACCAACTGCGCCAACTCATGGCGGGCCAGGGCTCACACTGGCCCGACACCGGCGTGCTGCAGGCGAATGGATTTCCGGTGATGGGCACAACTAAATTCGAACAGCTATTTACCATGCTCAAAAATGGCCGCTTCGATTACTTTCCCCGCGGGCTGAATGAGGCATGGGTAGAACTTGCGCTGCACCCGCACAAACAACTCGCCGTGGAAACGACACTGATGCTGTCCTACCCCGCACCCATGTACTTTTTTGTGCGCAATGGCAACACGGCAATGGCGGCGCGCATCGAATCAGGCTTGAACGCCATGATCGACGATGGCTGCTTCGACAAATTGTTCAATAGCCACCCCACCACGGGCAAAGCCATCGAGCGCGCCCAACCCCACACCCGCCGGGTATTCCGTTTGGAAAATCCCGCGCTGCCTGAAAAAACACCCTTAGATGTTCCGCATTACTGGCTAGATTTTAGTCACCCGACGACGACAGATGGTGACCCCCGCGCCGAAACACACCACTAGCGATACAACGCGGTACCACACTATAGAAAAATATAATCTATTTATTGGTAGCCCCATATCACTCTGAAAATAATTTGTGCACAACCGCTTTGCACTTGATACCATCTGCCTTCCTCACAAATAATCACAACAAGGAATCGAGATGTTTAGCCATATCTTCAATGGAAATACGCTGAAATTTACTGCCCTTGCGGGGCTTATAGGCCTGTCCCAGGCTTGTACTATTGCACCCTTTCAAACGGAAATTGATAGCCCTGAGCCATCCAAGGCGGCGTTTGTGTCCGAGGACACCGACACTGCCACAGCGCTTGGCTATAGCCATCAGTTGCCTGAGCAAAAGGTACACGCCAAGGGCGCGATACTGAATTACATTTATCAGCAAAACAAACAACCCATTGATACACCCGAATTTTTTAAAGCAGCGCTCAGCAACGAACTTACCGCGCGCGCACTGCCCGTTGAGCTGGCCGATCAAGGCGCGGGCCAATTGGCGCTCTTGCAATACGACACCATCGTGCATCGCAACAATGGGTTTTCACCGCTTGTAATGATCGCGCTCGCAAAATTGGATTTAACAGCCAACGACAAGCGCTATCGCATTGGGGCGATGATCAAGCGTGCAAAAGTGCCAATCTGGACACTCACCGAAGAGCCGTTGGTGGAAGCCACCATCAACCAACCACAGGAATTGTTGGTTAAAGAGGTGGCCGCAAAAATCAATTTGGCGTTGTTTAACAATAAATTGCCGGACGCACAGGTAGCCGCACTGGTGCAAAGCATCAAGACCAACTTAAACACCGATGAAGATAGTGCCTATCAAGATGTGTATGAACTGGGTTACTCCAACAACCCTGCCGCGCTGCCCGCACTGAGAGAATTTAGCCAGCACAGCGCTGAGTACATTCGCTTAGCGGCAATTTCCGGCATGGGCATGATTGGTAAAAATGCAGTATTGGAAGAACTTAAGTCGCTCTACGCATCGGGTCGCCAATGGCAAGATCGCGCCGTTGCTTTGAAGGCAATTGGCGACATTCAGTCGGAGGAATCCACTGCGTTTTTGATGCAAGAACGTGAAAAGTGGAAAGGTCAGCACTCGCTAGAAGCGAGCTGGAACAAGCAGATTCTAGCCATCTACCTCGATTAAGCATTCAAAAGACCCGCGCCCCAGCTCATCTGGGGCGCGTTTCACTCGATTGCGGTGAGTTCATTTTGATAGTTTACTCGGTATCAATTTGCCAAACCTGACACCGATGCCCACATAACCACAAGGCTAGCACTGTAATTTCAACACCTATTCTGCGCGCACCATTACCGCGACAAACATCGTATCCGCATCTTCAGACGGACAACCTAACAAACGCTGTGACACCAAGCTGAAGCCATTGTGCTGCGCTAAAAACCACGCCACTTGCGCCTCGTTTTCTGCCACATCCCACGAGCAGGTGGCGTACACCAAATGACCACCCGCGCGCACCGCAGGTGCCGCCTGCGTCAAAATTTGTTGCTGAATGGCAACCAGCTCACGGGAATCGGTAGCAGAGAAGCGCCAGCGCGCATCGGGATTGCGCCGCCAAGTACCGGCCGACGTGCAGGGCGCATCTACCAGCACCCAATCAAAACCCTGTTGGCGCGCCACCTCTTGCGGCAACTTCAAGGGCGCCTTGGCATCCCAGGTGAAACTGCGAATATTAGAAATTTCAGCGCGTTTAGCGCGGCGCTTGAGCTCCGTTAATTTGTGCTCGTGTAAATCCGTGGCGTAGAGAGATCCCTTGTTGTGCATGCGCGCAGCAATGGCCAGTGATTTTCCACCCGCGCCGGCGCAGGCATCCCACACTTTTTGGCCGGGTTGAACGCCTACTGCGGCAGCAATTTGCTGACTGGCGAGATCTTGAATTTCCAACTGGCCACGTTTATAGGGCAAAGTGGCCTGCACGCCGCGACCGCCCAAGGCGCACAGGTGCTCGCCCACAATTTTGGCGTTGACGTCATCGGCCTGCAGCTGTGCGCACACCGCCTGCAGATCTTGATTCGGCAACAGGCGCAGCCAGAGCGGCGGGGTTTGGGTTTGGCGCGTGATGAAATGGGCGCGGTCGCGGTCGGACCAACCACTGGCGGCGGCGCGCTGGTCGAGCAAGCTGCGCCAACTTGGGCGCAAGCCATGCCACAGCAGCTGTAGTGGACTGCCGGCCACCACGGCGCCAGACAGCGAGCCAAAACAGTGCCGACGCCCCTGCCATTCAAACTGATGGTAGGCGCGCCCGTTGGGCAACTTACCCTCAACGCGCAGGCTCAGCCAACCCCAAAAAACCGTGGGGTCCATGGGCGCTAACTGCTGTGGCTGCCACTGGGCATCCCATGCGTGCCAGTCGATGGGGGCGTCATCCTCCTGCTCAAAAGCACACTCGCACGCCGCCACTAATTGCTGAAAGCGCAGGGCTTCAATCATCGCCAGCGCGAGGCTTGCGCGCTCGGTTTTGGCATCCTCAAAACGCAAATGCAATTTCGGCAGCTGATACTTCAACCATTTATCGAGGGCTTGGCCTGGGGGCGCTTTTTGCCACTCTTGCCACACCTCGATTAAGCGCGGGTCAGAAAAGTTTGGGGCGGAGGCTTTTTGAGTTTGTTTCATTTTTGGGGCCAGCTTAGGGAGCAGTCGCTCAGTGTAGGCTATGGGTGAGGCGGACATAAAAAAACCGGCCGCAGCCGGTTTTTTAAAACAGCCTAGAATTACTTCTTGGCGCGCTTACGCTCGTTTTCGGTGAGCAATTTTTTGCGCAGACGAATGCTTTGTGGCGTAACTTCCACCAGCTCGTCGTCTTCAATAAATTCCAGCGCCTGCTCCAAGGTGTGCTTGATGGGCGGCGACAATGTCAACGCATCGTCAGTACCGGAGGCGCGCACGTTGGTGAGCTGCTTGGCCTTAGTGGGGTTAACCACCAAGTCATTACCGCGGCTGTGCAAACCGATAATCTGGCCTTCATACACTTCTACCGCTGAGCCCAAGAACAAACGACCGCGATCCTGTAAGGGGTGCAGGCCATAGGCCAAGGTCTTGCCCTTAACCATGGAGATCAACACACCGTTAATACGCTTGGCCACTTCGCCGTCTTTTACCGGGCCGTAGTGATCAAAGATGCTGGTCATGATGCCGGAGCCCGAGGTCAGCGTCAGGAACAAACCACGGAAGCCGATCAAACCGCGCGAAGGCACGATAAATTCCAGCTTTACCCGGCCCTTGCCGTCGGGCTCCATGTTTGTCATTTCAGCTTTGCGCAAGCCCAGCTCTTCCATGATGGAACCCTGGTGCTGCTCTTCGACGTCGATCACCACTTGCTCGAAGGGCTCGTGAATTACGCCGTCAACTTCTTTGCGAATAACTTCTGGGCGCGACACGCCTAGCTCAAAGCCTTCGCGACGCATGTTTTCGATCAGTACCGACAAGTGCAGTTCACCGCGACCCGACACAATAAACTTGTCTGGGGTATCGCCCTGCTGAACGCGCAGTGCCACGTTGTGAATCAGCTCTTGGTCCAAGCGGTCTTTGATATTGCGCGAGGTAACGAACTTGCCTTCTTTACCGGCGAAGGGTGAATCGTTCACCTGGAACGTCATGCTCACGGTGGGCTCATCAACCATCAACGCGGGCAGCGCTTCAACGTTTTGCGGGTCGCACAAGGTGTCGGAAATGTTCAAGCCTTCGATACCGGTGACGCACACGATATCGCCGGCGAACGCTTCGGTTTCTTCAACGCGCTCAAGGCCCAAGTAACCCATTACCTGCAGCACTTTACCTTTGCGAGATTTACCTTCGTGATCCACAACCACCACTTGCTGGTTGGGCTTTACGCTGCCGCGCTTGATGCGGCCAACACCGATAACACCCACGTAGGAGTTGTAATCGAGTGCAGAAATTTGCATTTGGAAGGGGCCGTCGCGGTCCACTTCTGGCGGATTCACCTTATCTACAATCAATTGGAACAGGGGCGTCATGTCTTCTGCCATGTCGTCCAATTCCATGCCGGCGATGCCGTTCAGGGCAGAGGCATAGATGACGGGGAAATCCAGCTGCTCATCGGTGGCACCCAAGCGGTCGAACAGGTCGAACACCTGATCCATTACCCAGTCCGGACGCGCGCCAGGGCGGTCAACCTTGTTGATGACAACGATGGGGTTCAAACCCTTTTCGAACGCCTTCGAGGTCACGAAGCGCGTTTGCGGCATGGGGCCATCGACGGCGTCAACCAGCAAGCACACGCAGTCGACCATCGACAGTACGCGCTCTACTTCACCGCCGAAGTCGGCGTGACCGGGGGTATCCACGATGTTGATGTGGTAGCCGTTCCACTCGATGGCGGTGTTCTTGGCCAGAATGGTAATACCGCGCTCACGCTCCTGATCATTGGAGTCCATGATGCGCTCGGTGCCCACATTCTTGCGATCGAGGGTGCCGGACTGGCTCAGCAGCTTGTCCACAAGGGTTGTTTTGCCATGGTCAACGTGGGCGATGATGGCAATATTGCGTAATTTCTCGATCACAACAGGAATCTCTTAAAAAAAAGGGGTACTTAAAGGTACGATAAAATAAAGCCTCTGCCACTTAAGCGACAGAATAAAGGGCGCGCATTATACCGGTGTCAGTGCTCAATAAACAGACAAATTACGGCAAAAGTCGGATTCATTTGCCCCTATCGGCGATGGAATTGGCTGGCGCTGCCGGCTCTGGCGAGCTAGCAACCGCCTGCAGCACCACCCCCAAAGCGCAATAAACGCAAACTTGGGCTGGTGCAGGGCCAACGCTAGCCTTTCAATTCACAGCCCGCAGCTGCGGGGTCGGGCCGATAAACGCCAACATTGTCGTGACCCGCGTCCTTCAGGTGCTCGGCGTGCAACTGGCTCATGACGCCCTTATCGCAATACAGCAAATATTGGCGGCTCGCATCGAGCTCGGCAAAGCGGTTATTCAAGCTGTAGAAGGGGATTTTTTGCACTTCTACGTTAGCCAGGCGCAGGGGCCGCAGCTCCTCTTCATTGGGGTGGCGAATATCCACCACCACCGCCTGCTGTGGATCGGAAACCTGATCGACACTCACCACTGTCTGCTCTAAATCGGCCACCACGTCCGCAATAAATTGCGTGCGCCGCTCGGCAATGGCGGCATCCAAGGTATCGAAATTGAACTTGCTTTCGGCGTGCAATACGCGATCCATTTTTGCGCGGGTGGTGGGTTTCACGGAGATAACCCCACAGTATTCCGGCATGGAGGCCGCGAAATCTTCGGTGCCGATGGCGCGCGAGATATTGATAATATCGCCCTTGTCCATCACTACCAGCGGCCGCAACACGAGCGTGTCGGTCACCGCATCGATGGCCGCCAAGTTGGGCAGCGTTTGGCTCGACACCTGCGCCACCGCCTCGCCCGTCACCAGCGCCTGCAAATCCAACTCTGCCGCTACTCGGCTCGCCGCGCGCAACATCATGCGCTTGAGCACCACCCCCATGTAGCTGTTGTCGACGTTCTGCAGAATCTCACTCACCACGCCCTCAAAGGGCACGGTGACGAACTTGACCTGGTGCGACGAGCCAAACTTATTCCACAGATAAAAGGCCACCTCTTTAACGCCCAGCTCGTGCGCCTTGCCACCCAAGTTAAAGAAGCAATAGTGGGTGCGGATACCGCGCTTGATCATCAAGTAGCTGGCCACGGTGGAGTCGAAACCACCGGATATCAATGACAACACACCCTCTTGCGAGCCGAGCGGAAAGCCACCCAAGCCCGGCGTTTGCTCTTCGACCACATAGAGGGTGTCGGCGCGAATCTCGAGCTTCACGGTCACATCGGGCTGCTTCAAGCTCACGCCCTTGGCCTCGGTGTGCTGGTTCAAGCCACCGCCCACGTACCTTTCCACGTCGATGGAGGAAAATTCGTGATTACCCGTGCGCTTTACCCGCACGCAAAAGGTTTTACCTGCCAGTTTAGGCCCCCAAATGGGCAAGGTTTTTTGAAAGATGTCATCCATGTCACCCAAGGGGTAGGCCTGTACCCGCACAAAGTTGGCGATCCCCGGTGTGCGTGCCAATACGTCGGCCACTCGGGCCCACAGCAGCTGATCGCCCGAGTCACAGGTCACTTCAATTTTTTCCCAATCCCGCACGACGGCGATGGATTTGTCTACCTGCGCCAATTGCACGCGCAGATTATCGCGCAGCTGTTTGATGAAGCGCTTGCGCACTGGCGGGCTTTTGATGGTGATTTCTGGGAATAACTTGATGACAAA
This sequence comes from Simiduia aestuariiviva, assembly GCF_014192475.1. GTDB lineage: Bacteria > Pseudomonadota > Gammaproteobacteria > Pseudomonadales > Cellvibrionaceae > Simiduia > Simiduia aestuariiviva. Next base: position 326,626 of record NZ_JACHXZ010000001.1, on the reverse strand, counting down.
ATGCATGTTTGATTTCTCCTCGAGCACTTCGGCTCCGCGCCACCCAGCATGGTGGTGGCTAGACTTTCGTCGATTGTAAAAGGGCGCGCATTATACATGCTCATTCTGTGAGCGTCTCACGCCCGAATTGACCTATAATGGTGCACGCAAAGCTCACCAGCACCATGGTGGTGCACCATTATTGCGCCAGCGACGCACACCACTGGCGCACAGCGTGTATTGACGGCTTTTTTGGGATATTTCGATTTGGCATATATTTTGCCCTTACTCGACTAACCTTCATTGGCGTCCCGTGTTCGATGGGCTCCCATGGCCGCGCACGCAGGAAGGACACAATGAACTTACTCAATGAATACACATTGTTAACCGGTCTGACTACTCGGAGGCATCCATGTCAAAAACTTTAGACCTGATCAAAGAACACGAAGCCAAATGGGTTGATCTGCGTTTTACCGACACCAAAGGTAAAGAGCAGCACGTATCTTACCCAGCCAGCACTATCAGCGAGTCTTTCTTTGAAGAGGGTCGCATGTTTGATGGCTCCTCCATCTCCGGCTGGAAAGGCATTAACGAATCCGACATGATCCTGATGCCCGATGACGACGCCTCGGTCATGGACCCCTTCACTGAAGAGCCCACCGTTATCGTGCGCTGCAACATTGTTGAACCCTCAACTATGCAAGGCTACGACCGCGATCCGCGCTCGATCGCCAAGCGCGCCGAAGACTTCCTGACCTCTACCGGTCTGGGCGACAAGGCCCTGTTCGGCCCAGAGCCCGAGTTCTTCATCTTCGACAGCGTGCAATTTAACTCTGGCATGGGCGGTTCTTTTTACAAGATCAACTCTGAAGAAGCGGCCTGGTCTTCGGGCGACGATTTCGATGGCGCCAACACTGGCCACCGTCCACGCGTGAAAGGCGGCTACTTCCCCGTGCCACCACTGGACAGCCTGCACGACATTCGCGGCGCCATGTGTAACGCCATGGAAGCCATGGGCCTGGAAATTGAAATTCACCACCACGAAGTGGCCACTGCTGGCCAGTGTGAAATTGGCGTTGGCGCCAACACCCTGGTGAAGAAGGCTGACGAAGTGCAGATCCTGAAGTACTGCGTACACAACGTGGCGCACGCCTACGGCAAAACCGCCACCTTCATGCCCAAGCCCCTGATCGGCGACAACGGTTCCGGCATGCACGTGCACCAGTCCTTCTCAAAAGACGGCGTCAACCAGTTCGCCGGCGACAGCTATGCGGGCCTGTCTGAAACCGCACTCTTCTACGTGGGCGGGATCATTAAACACGCGCGCGCACTGAACGCCTTCTGTAACGCCTCTACCAACTCTTACAAGCGCTTGGTTCCCGGCTTCGAAGCACCGGTCATGCTGGCCTACTCGGCCCGCAACCGCTCGGCTTCTATCCGTATTCCTTTCGTACAGAGTGCCAAGGCCAAGCGTATTGAAACCCGCTTCCCAGACCCGACTGCCAACCCCTACTTGTGCTTTGCCGCTCTGCTGATGGCCGGTATTGACGGTATCCAGAACAAGATTCACCCAGGTGAAGCAGCGTCTAAGGATCTGTACGACCTGCCACCGGAAGAGGAAGCGGAAATCCCAACCGTGTGTTCAAGCCTTGAGCAGGCGCTGGACGCACTGGATGCAGACCGCGAGTTCCTGACCCGCGGCGGCGTATTCTCCGACGACTTCATCGACTCTTATATCGAGCTGAAGAAGGGTGACATTCAGAAGATCAACATGACCCCACACCCCGTAGAATTCGAACTCTACTACTCGGTGTAACTGCACACCGCCCCTCGCGGGGCGACTGATGCCACTGAAACGCCCGCTGGGAAACTTGCGGGCGTTTTCTTTGTCTAATCCCATGCCGCCGTGGTTTATACTCGGCCGACCAACCACGCGAGGAGCGCGCATGAAATTCTTAATCAGCTTGGTATTGAGCCTACTGCTGTGCAGTGCAGCCCACGCCCAAATTTATAAAACTACCGACGAAAATGGTCGGGTGATCTTCACCGATACCCCGAGCGATAAAGCCGAATCCGTCGAGTTGCGCGAAACCAATGTAGCGCCCAGCATTAGCGGCCATTCGGAGGGCGATGCCGGCGCACTGCCCAAGCGCCCAGCCATCAAGGCAGCGCAATCCGCCTATGAACTGTTCATCACCAGCCCCGCGCCCAATACCCATTTAACCCCCGGCGACCGCAGCCTGACCGTGAGCTTCGAGGCCAGCCGGGCGCTGAAGCCTGGCTTGCGCTACCAAGTCCTGTCCAATGGCGAACCGCTGGGCAGGAGCGGTACGGAAACCTCCATTACCGTCAATGAGATTCATCGCGGCGAACACCAAATCAGCGTGATCGTGTTTGACCAAAACCAAGCAGTGCTGGCTGAATCCCCGCCAGTGACAGTATTCGTGCAGCGGGCCAAAGTTAAGCAGCCCAATTAGCCCGGCCCAGCAAAGCTCGCCCAGCCTAGGCCCCAACAACACCCCAATCCTCACATCGCGCACCATAATGGTGCGCGATGCCGTTATGGGCTAGTCTATACGCCTCACTTTGGTGACCATTCCATTGGCTATTGCCCCGTAAACGCCCAATTTCAAGTTGGTTTGGTTTTTGCAGTGCAGTGCTTACACGCCTTAGGGGTATTGCAGTGACGAAGTCCGAATTATCTTTTAAAACCCTGCTCGACAGCCTAAACACCGCGGTGGTGGTGGCCGACGCCAACCTGCGCATCCAGCACATCAACCCTGCCGCGGAAATGCTGTTGGCGGTGAGCGGTGAGCGGGTCGTGGGCGAGCAGATGGTCAACTTCGTACACGAGTCCGAGGCGGCCCTGCAGGACCTGCAGGAAGCCATCAACGAGCAACATCAATTCACCCGGCGCCGGGCCGAGTGGACCTTGGGCAATGGCACTCACCTCACCGTGGATTACTCGGTAACGCCCATTAGCCAGCCCCATGGCCTGCTCATCGAAATTCAGCCCCTCGATCGCCTGCTGCGCATTTCCCGCGAAGAGGCCTTGCTATCGGCGCAAGACACCAGTCGCAATTTGGTGCGCGGCATGGCCCACGAAATTAAAAATCCACTCGGCGGTATTCGCGGTGCAGCGCAATTGCTGGCGCGCGAATTGGACGACGGCAACCTCAAGGAATACACCCAGGTGATCATCGAGGAGGCCGACCGGCTGCGCAACTTAGTGGACCGCATGCTGGGCCCACGCCAGCCGCCCAACTTTGCGCCCATCAACATCCATCAGGTGCTCGAACGGGTGTGCGTGCTGGTCGATGCTGAGAGCGGTGGACAGGTCACCATTACCCGCGACTACGACCCGAGCATCCCCGATCTGGGCGGCGACGCCGAGCAATTGGTGCAGGCCACCCTGAACGTGGTGCGCAATGCCATGCAAGCGCTACAGGAAAATAACGTTGAGGAAGGCCACATCGCGCTGCGCACCCGCGTTCAACGCCAGTTCACCATCGGCCGCTTTCACTACGGCTTGGTGTGCCGCATCGACATTATCGACAACGGCCCCGGCATTCCCAAAGAGCTCATCGAAGATATTTTCTATCCCATGATTTCCGGCCGTGCAGAGGGCACGGGCCTAGGCTTGGCCATCTCCCAGCAACTCATCAACCAGCACCACGGCTTAATCGAGTGCGAGAGCTGGCCAGGTCAAACTCAATTTACCCTATACATCCCTATGGAACAGCCCAATGCAAAAGACTAACCGCGTTTGGATCATCGACGATGACCGTTCGATTCGCTGGGTGCTGGAAAAATCCCTACAGCAGGCGGGCCTAGAAACCCGCAGCTTTGAGTCGGGTGACGGCGTGCTGGCCAATCTAGATCGCGACCAACCCGATGCCATCGTGAGCGACATTCGCATGCCCGGCATTGACGGTCTCGCGCTACTGCAACAAATTCACGACAGCCACCCCGCCGTGCCGGTGATCATCATGACCGCGCACTCCGACCTAGACAGCGCAGTGCAGGCCTACCAAGGGGGCGCCTTTGAATATTTGCCCAAGCCTTTCGATGTCGATGAAGCGGTTGCCGTAACCAAGCGCGCGCTGGCGCATGCGCAAGAGCAAAAGGCACAGGCACCCGCGCCCGAAAACAGTGACGAAAGCACTGAGATCATCGGCGAAGCGCCCGCCATGCAGGAAGTGTTTCGCGCCATTGGCCGGCTGTCGCAATCCAATATCACGGTGCTCATTAACGGCGAGTCCGGCACGGGCAAAGAACTTGTGGCGCGCGCACTGCATCGCCACAGCCCCCGCAAGCAGTCGCCGTTTATTGCATTGAATATGGCCGCCATTCCCAAAGACCTCATTGAGTCTGAGCTATTCGGGCACGAAAAAGGCGCCTTCACCGGTGCGGGAGGGCAACGCCAAGGTCGCTTTGAGCAAGCCAATGGTGGCACACTGTTTTTAGATGAAATCGGTGACATGCCCGCCGATACACAAACACGCTTACTGCGCGTGTTAGCCGACGGAGAATTTTATCGCGTGGGCGGCCACACGCCGGTCAAAGTGAATGTGCGCATCATTGCCGCCACCCACCAAAATCTCGAAAACTTGGTGGCCGAACACCGCTTTCGCGAAGATTTATTTCACCGCTTAAACGTCATTCGCATTCATATTCCTAAGCTCGCCGAACGGCGCGAAGACATTCCCAAGTTAGCGCAATTTTTCTTGCAAAAGGCCGCGCGTGAATTGGGCGTAGAATCAAAGATCCTACAAAAAGATGCAGAGAACCTGTTGTGCAAGCTGCATTGGCCCGGCAATGTGCGCCAGCTGGAAAACACCTGCCGCTGGATCACCGTCATGGCCTCAGGGCGCGAAGTCCAGGTCACCGATCTGCCACCTGAGTTACTCGAAGCGCAGGAAAAAGACACGCCTAACGGGGACTGGGATAAAGCGCTACGCACCTGGGCAGATCAAGCCCTAGCCCGCGGCCAACAAGATATTTTAAGTCAGGCCGTGCCCGCCTTTGAGCGCGCACTCATCGAAACCGCACTCAAACACACCGCCGGTCGCAAGCGCGATGCCGCCAACCTCTTGGGCTGGGGCCGCAACACCCTAACGCGCAAATTAAAAGAACTGGGGATGAACGATGATGGTGACGAGGGGTTAGGTGACGCGTAATCAATTCGAGCAGAAGCGGTGTATCACGAGACACCACGAGCCGCTAAGCGGCTCGTGGTATAGACGAGCAAAAACACTTAGTTCGCATCACCTAAGTAGGCGCCCTTAGTGGGATTCTGGAGCCATTCAGAAATGTCTTTAGCGATGGACTTAGCGCAGCGGCCAACGATAGAACAGGTTCCTTTAAAACCCGCAAACACACCGCCCGTTGAGTAGCGAGTAGCTACAAAATCGCCGATCAAGGTGTCGCCTTCATACAGCTTACCTTCGACAGTCATCGACTTGGCACCCGACCAAGCACCGCCACCGGAGGCATTGGCGCTGACAATTTCCATCTCCAAGCGACGGCCCGTGGCCGACAGGTCGCCGTCAACCAAGCTCACTGACTTGCGCGCAAATTTTGCTAAGAACGCGGGCACTTTGTTTTGCAGTTCGCATTCATCTACAACGGCCTTGCGCACTTGGGCAGTTTCGGCGAAGGCGATGACCTTTTTTACTTGAACAGCGTCACCGGCAAGTGTAGCGCCCGACCAAGCCAGCAATGCGGCCAATGCCGCCATTAATCCTATTTTCATCTTGTGAATTCCTTAAAAAATGAGTGGCAATGATTGAATCGCAAAGAAAGCGATGGAGCATGGTAGCAAACTCTCACCCCCTAAGGGTAATCCGTAGTCCAAAATGCGCACCTCGGCTCATATTCATCACCAACCCCAGAGCCTACAAACATCAGCAAGGGTGTGCGTCGATTCCGTTGGTGATGTTTAACCACTAAAAAATATCGGGCTAAAAACGTTGGACTAAGAAACATTGGACTAGGAAACATTGGATAACCATAAATCAATCGATTGCAACCAGTGGCATAGGGGCGTAGATTTTTTCCCCAAACTGCACCTATTAAAAAAACCAGCACTTACTAACGCACACTAACTAACGCACAATCACTGCGCGCCTAAATCGGTCTCGACGTCGCTAGCTCGCGCGCAGATGGCGCGAAAAATTCACGGCGACCTCAGGTGCAGCACCATCTACCTGTTGCCACAATCGCTCGGCCAGCGTGCAAACGGACTCAGTTCGCCCTGCGACTATCCATCGGGCGATCGCCTGTGCCACATCCGGGTATTTTATTGGCGCTGGCGCTGGTGTTTGCAAAAATTCTGTTAACGCAGCGGGATTGAGATCATGCATCACCGACGCACGCGCCAGCAGCTTCAATGCCCGAGCATTGGAACCCTGTTCAAACTGACCACGCAGGGGCTGCACCAATATTTTTTTACCCAATTGCAACGCCTCTGAGGGCAGTTCAAAGCCGGCCCCGCAAATCACGCCTTCAGCGCGCGCCAAGTCTTCCTTAAAATGCGTGCGCGAATAGGGTTTGACGTGAATATTTGCTTCGCGAAACGGCGATCTAACATCGCTGTAAAACACAAATTTCGCCTGACTAAACTGGCGCAGCAAGCCCATGACTCGCGCCGTGGAGTCGAAGGGTAAATACACCAAATAAGTGCCCGGTTGTGGCGCGCAAAAATGTTGATCCATTTCGATGATGGGCGGCAATATTGGGCAATTAAAATGATCCCAATGCAAACCCAAGGCCGTGCTCGCGGGCGCGAACCCACGCAACAACGCGCGCGCAAAGAAGTTGCCCGACTGTTTTGGTACCGAGTGGCGAAACGCATACTGGTGGCCTACGCCAATGCATTCCCGTTCGCGCAACTTCGCCGCCCACGCGGTGACGGGCTCGAAATCTGTCAGGATCAAATCGTAGTCCTGCACATTGAGGTCGCGCACATCGCGCCAGAAACGAGAGAAGTCGGCCTTTAGCAGCGTGTGCAAAGGGCGCACCCGGCCATCGGCAAGCGCAAATGTGAAACCCTGACGTACCCGGTAGTGACCGAATACCTCCATGCCAAATAATTCGCCGCGCGGCCTGCCGCTAAACAACACATCCACCTCACAACCCAGTCGCCGCAGCCATGGCACCAGTGCCCGCGCACGGGTAATGTGGCCATTGCCGGTGGCTTGTACACCGTAAAGAATACGCATTGTTAAACCTCCGAGTTCTAAAAGGTAAAAACCGCAAAATCACCCATGCTGGGCATACTCACTGCAACCACAAACACACAGGCCAACCCCAGCAGTGCACCCGCCAAAATGTCTCCGGGAAAGTGAACCCCCAGCACCACGCGCGCAGCACCCACAGCGGCCACAAAAGCAGAGAGCAGCAGCACGCTCTCCACGTAAAAAATGCCCAGCAAACCTGCGAATACCGCCGCTGCAGCAGTGTGGCCTGAGGGAAAACTAAACTCATCGGCCGGGACTATGCGGTGCCCGCAATTGAGCTGACGAAAGGGCCGGGCGCGTTTAAATAATCGCTTTAGAAAAACGTAGAGCGGGAGTTCGAGTGCGTAGCTGCACAAACCTGCGAGCAAAAATGCCGAGCCATGGCGCGGCTCTAGAAGCGCCAACAAGAGTCCAACAACGCAATAGGCGGGACCATCGGCCAAGCGCGAAAGATGACGTGCGAATTGCTGCACCAGATTGCGATTGGCGAACCCCGCCACCAGCAAAAATGCGTGGATGTCGGCCTGATTGAGTCGTGAGATTGTCTGCTTCATCATGGTTTCAGTGTCGATACTGACCATGAATGAGATATGACGCGGCGGTGAATTTTATGTGACAGACTAGTCGTCGGTTGCTTTCAACTCTGCGCTAGACTCGGCCGGCGTGGGCGGTGTTGACGCCCAGTTGTAGGTGATGTCGATGGCTTGCGTGGTGCCGGACGACGTTTCCAAGGTCAGCTGATCCGATAGTTTGTACTGCAAGATGAAATTTCCCGCAGACCCTAACAGCCCGTAGACATATTTTACGTACAGTCGATCGCTCAGCCGCTTGCCCGCGGCGATAGAACTGTCGCCATTGCTGGCCTCCTCGATGGAAATATCCGACAGCCCAAACTGACCGCCGATGCGCTGCAACAACGGCAGTGCTTGCTTCAGTCCAAGACTCAGCGCCGCCGCCTGCATGTCCACCACATCGCCCTGCCCCGACTGCGAGATAGGCTTGCCGCTGACGATATAGGCAAGAATGTCGGCCTCACTCATGGAGGGCGTGGAGTAGAGTTCAGTTTTTGGAAATTTGGCGGTGCCCGTGAGCCAGATTCCCGCTTCCACATCCTCAACTTTGCGGGCAGCGCGAACGTCGAGCACGGGATTGTCTACGGGACCGGAAAAAATGATCCGGCCATTTTTAATATCTAACTTTTGCCCGTAACTTCGAAAGCGCCCCTCCGGCAAGCCCAGCACGCCTTGCATTTGATTGGTGCGGTTTTCATCGCGGGTAAAGCGCAGGCTACCGTCTACGGACGTCGTGAGACCAAAGCCCTCAAAGCGCACAGCCTCGCCCAACTGCAAGCCCACGTCGCTCGTAAACAACAACAAACTGCGGCGCGGCGTGGTCTCCGCCTCATCGCCATAGACCCGCGCATCCTCAGACACTTCAGCGGCGGCTTCCGGCAGCTCTTGCAACACCACGGACGAATTTTCAACCAACACATCACCCGCCAAGTGCCAGCGGCGACCATTGCCAACAAGGGTCAAATCGGGGCTCGCTCGCAAGCGCACATCGGGTAATTCTATGAGGCCCAGATCATCACCCGTGATGTGCAGTCGCGCATTGAAGACGGGCCCTGCGCCCCCATGGTCGGCCTTGATGTCGCCGTTAATCGTGGCTGCGCCACCGCCCAAAAGGCCGCCTCCCGAAACCAGCAAATCGCCTTTGGCTGCCTCCACCAGCAACCGCCAGTCCTGCAAGCGCGTGCCCGCAGCGGGCACCAACATGCCCACATCGGCCAACACCATGCGCCCGTCATACAAGGGCTCGTTGGCGCCCGCAGCGAGACTGAAGGACAAATCCACTTCGGCCCGGCCCGCGAGCTCCTGCACGCTGGGCACAAACGGCTGGAGGTAAGTGAGCTGCTGTAAATTTCCCACTAAACGTCCGCTACCGGCGCGTTCCGCCGTCAACCAGTCGCTCGCCTGCGCACTCAACTGCAGCTGCTGATTCTCAGCCAAGGTGGCATTACCCTTGGCTTCCAACAATTTTTCAGTGCCGGCAATACGCAGCCGAAAGGCCTCGACCGGTAGGTCGAGAGCCGTTTCATCGCCCTCAAGCAAACGCAAGCCCGCCCCCTTAAGTGCGAGCGAGGCATCCATATTCAGGCTCAAGGGTGCGCCGGGGGGGACACTTAGGGCCAACTGCCAATCGGCCGTTGCCTCCCCGCGCAATTCCCATCCGGGCGGCAGGCTATCGTGCAGCTCTGGCGCAAAACTGCGCGCGCGGTCTAGGTAGACACCCGCCACGCGCCCGCGCGCGGTCAACGTCTGCCAATTCTGCAATTCCAGCGCATCCCAGCAGACCTTGGCCTTCGCGCGCTTGAGACACAATGCCTGCCAAGTAAGCGAGCTCTCACCAACCTGCCCCCGAGCGGGCGCGGCCAACCGCCATGGCTCGGCCAACCAGGGGTCGTGAATCACCAGCGATTCGAGCTTCGGACGCCATTGCAAAGCCGCCAGGAGCGCCGCCCCATCGGCGGCGTCAGCGGGCAGATCCATCGCGCCTGACAGCGCCAACTGCTCCAACGTCACAGCGTCGGGCTGCCAGTGGCCTGTGACAGCAAGTTTGTGCGCGCGGGCATTGCCGGAGGCGCGGAGATTGATCTCACCCAACGGGTCACCGGCATAGGCCAAGCCCTGCGCCTTGAGATCTAGTTGATCGAGCTGGATACCTTTTGCGCGCGCCACCCAGTCCGCAGTATCTGGGGCCTGCGCCTGCACCTGTGCTTCCATGTGTAGACTGGCCGCCTGCCACTGGGCCACGGCCAACCCGGCGCCCTCGGCCTTGAGGCGCACTGACGGTGCGCTCAACGTGCCGTCGGCATCCACGGCAACCTTTAATCGGCCCGACAGCTCCGGCACGATGCTGGCCAGATCGGTGGCATCGAGTACCGCCGCCATCGTCAGCGCCTCGTCGTCGCCGTAATAAAAATCACCTGTGAGGCTGCCGCCAGCGCTGGTGAGGGACACATCGGACAGGCTCATACCGGTGGGCTGCAAATTAAACGTCGCCCGCCCCGCGATGGGGCGCGCACCAAAATTTAATTGCATCTGATCAATGGCCCAGAGCAAATTCACACCTTGCGCGCCACTGTGCAAGGTCAACTGAGAGGTCAACTGAGCTTTAGACTCCGACAGCGCGGGCGGCAACCACTGGGCCAACGACAGGCCTTGAGTCGCCACGCGCGCCTCAAGGTCAAAGTCTTGGGCCCAACGCAACTGCCCACTGGCCTGCACTTGGCCCCCTGCAAAACCGCCTTCTAATCGACTCACCGTCATTGCGCTGCTGGCAAAATCCACCGCTGCTGCCAGCCGCAGGCGCGTGTCGATCGGGGCGGCCGCCAGTGGCCACGCGAGGTCTGCCTCACCCACCACGTCGAGGGTGTCGCCGCGCAGTGTCAAGGCCAGCTCGCCACTGGGCGAGAGAAATTCACCGGTCAATGGATGGCTGAACTCAACCCAGCGCAAGTTCGCTGAGCAGTCCCACGGCGCGGCCGAGCGGCACTGTGCATCGGCGTTGATCCCGTGTGACGTGACTTCAGCGCGCAGCGTTAATATCTCGGCAAATTGCGCGCGGGCCGACAAGGCATAGTCCACCGACTCCCATTGAAAGCGCAGGCGCGAGATTAAAACATCCTCGCCTTGAGCCACCAACCGCAACTGTAGATCTGGCAGCTCCTGTGTTTCGCCGGCGCGCACAAGGCGCACGGCTTGCGTGTGCAGGCGCCGTAAATCAACGTGCATAGGCATCGAAAAGGCGGGCAGGGCCGGGGGCGAATCGGCGCCGGCGGGGGCCTCGCTCAGCAGCACCTCCACATCGCGCAAGGCCAGCTGTTCAAATACCAGCCGCCCAGACATGAGAGCCAACGGCTGCCAGCGATAGGCCACTTCAGCGGCGGTGATGCGCTCAAAACCCAGCGCATCATCGCTCGCGCTGACGGTCAATTGGCGCAACCTAAGGCCGCGCCACAGGGTTCCCGTCAGGTCGTAATATTGAATGGAAACCGGCGCCAGCGGCAGCAGCCGCTGTAGGCTCCAACGCGCGCCCGACTCGGTAAACAGCAGCCAGCCCAAGCACAGAAACGCCAACGCCAATAGCACCGATACGGCGCCACTTACATAAAACCCAATGCGTTTGAGCAACACCATTTACAGGTCTGCCCCCACCGACAAATGGAACCGGTAGCGGTCACTGGGGTCGTCGGCATCGAGCGGGTGCGCGATGTCGAGCCGCAATGGCCCCACCGGCGAATACCAGCGCAGGCCAAGGCCAACGCCGCGCTTGAGGTCGAGGGTCGCATCAAAGGCGTTACCAGCATCCATAAACACCGATGCCGACCACTCGGGCAGGAACAAATAATCGTACTCGACGCTGGCCACCACTAAATTGCTGCCGCCAATGACTTCGCCCTCATCGTTCTGTGGGCCCAGAGCATTGTACTGATAGCCGCGCACGCTGTTGTCGCCACCGGTATAAAAGCGCACCGAGGGCGGCAGATCCGCGAAGTCATCCTTGAGCGTGGTGGCCAGCTCACCGCGCGCCAATAGGCGCCCCTTGGCGCCGAGCGGCACAATGAGCTTTGACTTGACCCGCAGCTGCATAAAGTCCGCATCCGATAGCCAGTACTGGCTACTGCCGGTGAGATCTGCCTGCAGCCGAATGCCCATGGTTTGCCGCACATCCTTGGGCGCGTTGACCCAGCTCAAACCGATACCCGGCACCACTAGCAACTTACTGTCTTCCGGCTCGCTGCCGATGATGTAGGTTTCGTTGCGCAGGTTGACGCCGGTATTGAGCACCCAATCCTGGGGCAGAGCCTCGACGATGCGCAATTGCGTGGTTTCGGTTTTGCTCTCATAACTGACCGTGTCTTCCTGCAACAGCCCTGCATTAATTTCATACCATTCGCGGGCGGGGTCGTGCCTTGGAATGGTGTAGGTGGCACCCAGTTCTTTAAAGGTGCGCGACCACAGGCTATCTATGCGCCATTTGTGGCCCCGACTATTGGCATAGCGGTTGCGATAATCGGCTCGCACGCGCGGGCCTTGATCGCTGGAATAGCCAACACCCGCGGTAAAGCTGGTCTGGCTGTGCATGCCCAAATCCACTTCAACCGGCACGGTCTGACTGTCGGTCTGCACATCCACATGGGGATTTAAGAGTACGCGCCGAAAGTAATCGCTGCTTTGCAGGCGGCTGTAAATGCCTTGTACGGCCTCGCTGGTATAGGGCTCGCCTTTCACATCGCCCGCTAGGCGGCGCAAAAACTGGGGTTCCAGCCCCACGTCGGTAAATTGATAGTCGCCGAAATAAAAGCGCGGCCCCAATTGCAGTGTCAACATGACATCAGCGGCCTGCTCTTGCGGATAGATCGCCAGTTCGGCCTCGGTAAACGCGGCGCGCCAGTAGCCTTGGGTCCGTGCGGTTTCAAGCAGCAATGCCTTGTAGCGATCGTAGTCGCCGTGCACCAGCGCAGCGCCCTTGCGCAGGGGCGGCGCATCCACTAAGTCTCGCAACTGTGCATCCAGCGCGTCCTGCTGGTCGCCTATGGCCACTCGAATCTGGCGCAGCCTTACGCGCTCACCGGCGTCCACCGCCAAATGCAACTGCCAACAGGTGTCTGACTCGGAATAGGCTTGCTTGAGCGTGGGCTGATAATACCCAAAGGCGTTGAGGGCTTTATTGACTTGCTGTTGGACGGCTTTGCGACGCTGAACCAAGCGCCAGCGCGGGGCGTCACAGGGCTCTTCAGCGAGTGACACATGGGCTTTAATGTTGTCGGCCAACTCGCCTTCAACGCCCTCGATAACCACCTCGGCCGTGGCACAGTTCATTAGCAGTGCGGCGAGAGTGCCAACCCAAGTGCGAGCAAGAATTTGGCGAAGCGATGTATCCATGCGCCGACTAATTAATCCTGTGAGGTTCATCCATTGCGGCAGTGTGCCCTTTGCCTGCGGACTTTGCCAAGGGTCTCAGTGGCTTGCGCGCAAAAATAAAAAACGGCGCCAGTGCGCCGTTTTTTAATTGCCTGCCGTGCGCTTTACTGCTCGGTGGCTGGCTCGGCTGCACCCTGAGCTTCCTGCTGCGCTTTGGCCTGTTGAACGGCGTGCGCAAACAATGCGTCAAAATTGACGGGCGGGAGCATCAGAGCAGGGAAGCTGCCCTTCACAACCACATTGTCGATGGCTTCGCGCGCATAGGGGAACAAAATCTGTGGGCAGGCGGTGTTGAGCACCTGCGGCAGAGCCTGCTCGGGCAGGCCGCTAATGTGGAACAAGCCACCCTGCTGCACTTCAACCAAAAACGCGGTCTCTTCGCCCAATTTCACGGTGACGGTCAAGGTCAGCGTCACTTCAAAGCTGGTGTCATCCACCTTATTGGCTTTGGTGTTCAGCTCTTGGTCGACTTGTGGCTTCCACTCTTGCATGAACGCCTTAACGCCCATGGGCGCTTCGAAAGACATGTCTTTCAGGTAGACGCGCTGCAGTGCAAATTGTTGGCCCGGGGTTGCTGCTTCTTCGGTGGCCGCTGCGGCGCCGGTGGTGTTTTCTTCTGTCATGACAAATGCCTTTCGATATCGCTAATTATTTAGAGTTGTTGTTATGGGTTCCCATAACATGTGGTCGCTGGGCCCGATTTCAAGCCCCTGCATTCAGCCCGCCAGCAGCGGGTCTAACTTACCGGCGCGATCCAGCGCCCAGAGTTCATCGAAGCCACCTACGTGGGTGTCGCCCACCCAAATCTGCGGCACCGTACGCCGCCCACTGCGGCGCATTACCTCGTCGCGCAGTTCGGGGTTGCGGTCGAGATTGATATCCTCATAGGCCACGCCCTTCTGACTCAACAATTGCTTGGCCCGCACGCAATAGGGACAAATGGTGGTGCTGTACACCGTCACCGGAACACTCATACTTAACTCCTGCAATTTATGCATTGGGGCTGACGACCCTGCCCGGGCGCAACCCCAGCCAAAAGGTCAGTGCTATTTCTTGACCAGGGGTAAATTTTGCCCTTGCCACTCGGCCATACCGCCGCCTAAACGCGACACATCATAGCCCTTGGCGCGCAACATGCGACCCGCGTGGCCGGTGTGCTGACCCAGCTTGTCCACCAACACGAGCGTTTTTCCCTGAAATTTTTCCAGCTCCGCCAGCTGCTTTTCAAGCTTGGCGTGGGGGATATTGATGGCATCGACGATGTGCCCAGCCTTGAACTCCGCGGCATCGCGAATGTCGATCAACACCGCATCACCCTTGTTAATGAGGGTGGTCATTTGATGAATGGACAGGTTGGCGCCCGCCTTGGCGCCTTCACGCCAAAAGTAGACATAGACCAACAAACACAACAGCGACACCAAAAGCCACTGCTCGGTAAGAAAAATGATTAAATCCACGGATGTTCCTTTGTTCGAGTCTCGCGAGCGCGCCAGTATAGCGACTCACCCCTTAAAAAGCATGACATCTGACGTGCCAGCAGATTTCCACAAAATTCACCCATTGATCACCCTATGCCACTAACAAGCATCGGGTTTACCGACAAATATTGCCCTGCGCCCAGCGCCAACATAGAGTTCTGCATCGGTAACGCGGTAGAATGTGCGCCCCATTTTCAGTAGCAAGTAAAAGGCCTCCCGTTCATGTCTGCCAAAAAGCCCCTGGTTCTGATCATTCTCGATGGATTCGGATACTCCGAGCGCACCGAACACAACGCCATTCGCGCGGCCAAGACCCCCACTTGGGACCGCCTCTGGGCCGAACAACCCAAAACCTTGATTGGCACCTCAGGCATGGCCGTGGGTCTGCCAGAAGGCCAGATGGGCAACAGCGAAGTGGGCCACATGACACTGGGCGCAGGGCGCGTGGTGTACCAAAGCTACACGCGGATCAACAAAGCCATTAGCGACGGCGACTTTTACACCAATCCCACCTATTGCGCCGCCATCGACAAAGCGGTCAGCGCCGGCAAAGCAGTACACGTCATGGGCCTGCTGTCGCCGGGCGGTGTGCACAGCCACGAAGATCACCTACTGGCGATGCTCGATTTGGCCGCCCAGCGCGGCGCCAAAGAAATTTACCTGCACGCCATGCTCGATGGCCGCGATACCGCGCCGCGCAGCGCCGAGGCCTCACTGGCCAAAGCCCAAGCCAAATTTGAGGCCCTCGGTGTGGGTCGCATTGCCAGCATCATTGGGCGCTTTTATGCGCTCGATCGCGACAATCGCTGGGATCGCGTACAGGCCGCCTACGACCTGATGACCAGCGGCGCCGCCGAGTTCGATGCCGACGACGCCATTAGCGGGCTAAAAGCCGCCTACGCGCGCGACGAAAATGATGAGTTCGTGAAGGCCACGGTGATTGTCGCGGAGGGCGAAGAGGTAGCCACCGTCAACGATGGCGACGCCCTGATTTTCATGAACTTTCGCCCCGACCGCGCCCGTGAAATCACCCGCGCCTTCGTCGAACCCGAGTTTGACGGCTTCACCCGCGAGCTAGTGCCGCAACTGGCAGACTTTGTCATGACCACGGAGTACGCCGCCGATATCAAGGCACCCTGCGCCTTCCCGCCGGAATCCATGGCCAACTCCCTGGGCGACTACCTCTCCGCGCAGGGTAAGATGCAATTGCGCATCGCAGAAACCGAGAAATACGCGCACGTCACCTTCTTTTTCAGTGGCGGCCAAGAGGCCTTATACGACGGCGAAGAGCGCATATTAGTGCCCTCACCCAAAGTGGCCACCTACGATTTGGCCCCTGAAATGAGCGCACCCGAAGTGACCAAAAAATTGGTGGCAGCCATCGAATCGCAAACCTTTGACACCATCATCTGCAATTATGCCAACTGCGACCAAGTGGGCCACTCAGGCGTATTTGATGCCGCAGTACAAGCCGTTGAGGCGGTTGACGCCGCACTTGCCGAAGTACTGGCAGCGGTCGAAAAAGTGGGGGGCGAGGCCCTGATCACCGCCGACCACGGCAACGTCGAAGAGATGTTTGATGACAACACCGGGCAGGTCAGCACCCAGCACACCACCCTGCCCGTGCCCTTCGTCTACGCGGGCCAGCGCAGCCTAGCGCTCGCCGATGGCGGCTCGCTGGCCGATGTGGCGCCCACCATGCTGGCGCTCATGGGCATTGCCCAGCCCGCTGAGATGACCGGACGGAATCTGGTCAAATTCCTGTAAGCTCGGGCTGGCGTTCGCGCGCTCGGCATTTTATGCTGGGCGCGCAACTCGCCTTCGCACAGGCGCTTGTTTCAATCGACCAGGTTACACCCCTATGAAAAAAATTTACGCCGCCCTCTTTGCACTCTGCCTCGGCATGGCGCCCCAATTACACGCACAGGATCAGGCCAGCTACGAAGCCAAGCTGACCGAACTGCAAGCCACGATTGAAAAACTGCAGGGCGAGCTGAACGCCGCCAAATCCAACCGCGATGAACTCAACGTCGAACTGCGGCGCAATGAAAGCGACATCGCTGAGCTGCTCAAAAACATCGAGCGCATTAACAGCGAACTGGCCGCGCAAAAAAAAAGCTAGCTGAGCTACGCGCTCGCGAGCAATCGCTTAACGGCGCCAAACAACAACAGCAGGCCGAGTTTAGCGAGCAGCTGGTGGCCGCCTATAAAACCGGCAGCCCGTCCCAGCTGCAGTTGCTACTGAGCCAAAATTCGCCTGCAACCGTCTCGCGCATGGCCTACTATAACGCGCGCCTACTCGACGATCGCCAACAGAAAATTGCCCGCTACCAATCCACGCTCGATGAACTGGCTAACATAGCGCCGGCCATTGAGCGACAAACTGAACGACTCGCGCACACCCAATCCCAACTCACATCCAGACACCAACAATTACAAGCGCGTAACGTCGAGCGCACGCGCACCCTCGCCAAACTCAACGCCGCCATTGCATCCAAAGACGCTAAATTGCAAAAGTCTGAAGCCGATCGCGCCCACCTCGAGAAAATCATGTCGGAAATTGCGCGCCAATTGAGCGACACCGCGCTGGCGCTACCCGGCCAAGCGTTTAAGGCGCGCAAAGGCGACATGGGCTGGCCCACCAAGGGCACGCTGAAGGCGCGCTTTGGCAGCAACCGCGCCGGCAACAGCCTCCGATGGCAGGGCGTTTTGATTGGCGCTCCAGAGGGCCGCGAGGTTAAAGCCATCCACCAAGGACGGGTGGTCTTTTCCGAATACATGCGCGGCCAGGGCATGCTAATCATCATTGACCATGGCGATAATTACTTAAGCCTCTATGCCCATAACCAAGTGCTCTATAAAGAAACTGGCGACTGGGTAGCCAGCGGCGATGTAATCGCCCGCGTCGGTGCCAGTGGCGGCCAACAGGATCCAAACTTATATTTTGAAATTCGCCACGCCGGCAAGCCGGTTGATCCCGCGCACTGGTGCCGCGGATAGCGCGCCTTGTCGCAAATGCGTGAACTCGCAAGGCAATTTATTGTCACCGTATGAACATAAGGCTGCACCATGCATTACACTGTGATGAAAGCTTGACGTCGCAGCTGTCACACTCAGGAGCAATTTTTTAATGAAGTACTTTCGCCACTCAGCCACTTTGCTCGCTGCCGGCCTTTCACTGTGTCTTGCGGGTGCCGCCCTCGGCGCGGAGAACGCCGCTGAAGACCCCGGTTTACTGCCACTGGACGACCTGCGCACGTTTACCAAAGTGTACGACCACATTCGCCAAGGCTATGTCAAAGACATCAGTGATCGCGAACTGCTTGAGTACGCCATCAAAGGCATGCTGGCTGAACTAGATCCCCACTCAGCCTATCTCGACGCCAACTCCTTTGACGATTTGCAGACCAACACCACCGGTGAATTTGGCGGACTGGGTATTGAAGTGGGCATGGAGGACGGATTCGTCAAAGTGATCTCGCCCATGGATGACACGCCAGCCTCTAAAGCGGGCATAGAATCCGGCGACCTGATCATCAAACTGGGCGAAAAGTCCGTGAAAGGCATGACTCTAACTGAAGCCGTAAAAGCCATGCGCGGCCCCAAGGGCAGCAAAATCGACGTCACCTTGATGCGCGAAGGCGAAGACAAACCCCGCGAAATCACCTTGGTGCGCGATGCCATTAAAGTGCAAAGCGTGCGCGCCAGACGCCTAGGTGACGACTACGGTTACGTGCGCATTGCACAGTTCCAAATCGGGACGGGTAAAGACATGATCGACGCCATCAACAAGCTGCAAAAAGAGCGTCCGCTGCAAGGCATTGTGCTGGATTTGCGCAACAATCCCGGCGGCGTATTGCAAGCCTCCGTTGAAGTGGTCGACGCCTTTGTGGAGCAGGGTCTCATTGTCTACACCGAGGGCCGCATTGAAAATGCCGACAACAGCTACAGTGCCACCCGCGGTGACATCACCAACGGCCTCCCTATCGTTGTGCTGATTAACGACGGCTCCGCCTCCGCTTCAGAAATTGTTGCCGGTGCACTACAAGATCACAAACGCGCCATTATTCTTGGCACGGAGAGCTTTGGTAAAGGCTCGGTACAAACGGTCATCCCCATCAGCGAAGAGCGTGCCATCAAACTCACCACGGCGCTCTATTTCACGCCCAGCGGGCGCTCAATTCAAGCCCAAGGCATCGCCCCGGACATTCACGTGGAACGCGCCAAACTCACTGCCATTCGACCGCGCTCACAGTTCACCGAAGCGGATTTATCGGGGCATCTCAACAATGGCAATGGCGGCGAGGAAAGCAGGGCCAAGCAGCGGGCAACGGCGCAGAAGGAGCACCGAGAAATGCTCGAGAAGGACAACCAACTGTTTGAGGCCCTCAATTTATTGAAGGGATACAAGCTGTTCGGCCGGCCCACCTCCACAGCGGGAACCAAGGAAGAACCCACCGTTATCAGTGCCAATGGTCACGCTTCCGATACGCCCTAGGTGAAGCGCGCCGTGAGCTACCTAGCGCGCCTGAAACGTGGCTTAGCGTCGGCATTGTTTGGGTTCGGCGGACTCCTGGCACAGGCTTCCGCCCAAGAGCCTGCCCAGCTCGCCATCATCATCGATGACATCGGCTACCAGCGCGCCACCGCCGAGGCATTGATTGCACTGCCCTACCCCATCAGTTTTGCGATTCTGCCCGTGGCACCGCACTCGCAAGCCTTGGCACAACGGGCTTGGCTGCGCGGTCGCGATGTCTTACTACACATCCCCATGGCCACCATCAATCACGCCCCCCTCGATCCAGGCGGCATCGATGAGCAACTGCCCGCCACCCAAATCCACCATCGCCTCAACCAACACTTCGACGCCTTCCCCCAGGCCGAGGGCATGAACAACCACATGGGCAGCCTGCTCACCAGCCAAGACCTGCCCATGCAGGCGGTGATGCTTACGCTCGCCGAGCGCGATAAATATTTTGTCGACAGCAAAACCAGCGCCCAAAGCGTGGCCTACGATAAAGCGCGCAGTCAGGGGGTGATGACCGCCGAACGGGACGTGTTTCTCGATAATGACCCGTCTACCGGCGCCATAAAGCGCCAGCTGCACAAGGCCATTGCATTGGCTCAGCGCCAAGGGTTTGCCATCGCCATTGGCCACCCCTACCCCCAAACGCTCGCCGTACTGCGCCAAGAGCTGGCGCTACTGGACAAGTCAGTTGAATTAGTACCTCTGTACAGACTACTGCGACAGCTATCACACAACCAATCCCAAGGCCGTCACATTCAGCCCGTTAACTGGCGCGTAAAAACCCCTTGGCAGCAAGGATTAGCGCGGTAGGGTAATAAGCAGGGCATACATATATATCCAATTAATATAAGACTTGACCCCGATGTTCGATAAACTTAAAAAGGTTGGCGGTCCTATCCGTCAACCAATGTGGTCATAGGGCTTGGCGCTCTTTTCTTGGCTGCCAAGTACTGAATTGGACCCCTCGTTTGAGGGAATGATCTCGCAGTTGACGACCCGCATAAGCCTGCGGTGACGCTAAAGAGATCGCTAAGTCAGCTAGCTGACATGACGAGCAAAGGCAAAATTATGAGTCTGCAACGATTGGGTGAACAAGGAAGCGTGCCCACACGGATTGAGCGTTTCTTCAAAAAAGAAGACTACTGGTACTACAACACGCGTGAAGGTGTGGCCATTGGGCCCTTTGATAGCCTGAGCGAAGCCCGTGAAGGTGCCTCGGAATTTATCGAGTTCATTATGGGTGCCGGCGCGCCGCTGATCCCAACGCTCGAGCGCTACGGACGCCACGCCGCCTAACTGCACTCGGAACACGCTTAAAAACGCGGATGCTACGCAGGTAGCGTCCGTTTTCTGCTGTCTGCCATTCTGGAATTCGAAACCCAACGCCAGCAACCGGGCTGCAGGGGCGAACGCCCTACCGAATCATTGCTGTAGATCGCTAACCGAACGGCGCACATGAATGACAGGCCGAGGGCTGAAGTTTGCTTAGAATTAGAGGCGCATCTCGATGCCCTGCGCCGCCATGTAGGCCTTCGCCTCCGCCACCGTGTATTCTCCAAAGTGAAAAATACTGGCCGCAAGCACGGCATCCGCACCGCCCTGAAGCACGCCATCGGCTAGGTGTTGCAGATTGCCAACGCCACCCGAGGCGATCACGGGTATAGGCACCGCCTCGCTGATCGCACGGGTGACACCAAGATCGAAGCCGCTCTTCATGCCGTCTTGATCCATGCTGGTGAGCAGAATTTCACCGGCGCCGTACTCAGCCATGCGCACGGCCCACTCGACCGCATCAATTCCGGTGGGCTTGCGCCCCCCGTGGGTGAATATTTCCCAGCGCGGCGTTTCGCCCTCGCCCGACACCCGCTTGGCGTCGATCGCCACTACGATGCACTGAGCCCCAAACCGGTCGGAGGCCTGCTTGACGAACTCGGGGTTAAACACGGCGGCGGAATTGATCGACACTTTGTCGGCACCGGCATTGAGCATGCGCCGAATGTCGTCCACCTTGCGAATGCCGCCCCCCACAGTCAGCGGGATGAACACATCGGACGCAATGGCTTCCACGGTGTGCACGGTGGTCTCTCGCTCTTCGTGACTGGCGGTGATATCGAGAAACGTAATTTCGTCGGCGCCCGCTTCGTTATATCGGCGAGCGATCTCTACGGGATCTCCGGCATCGCGAATATCCAAAAATTGCACGCCTTTAACCACGCGGCCATTTTCCACATCCAAGCAGGGGATGATGCGTTTAGCGAGTGCCATGGTGTGCTGTCCTCTCCGTCTTAGGCGTCACAATACTGCTGGGCTTCGCCCATCTTGAGCGTGCCCTCGTAGATGGCGCGCCCAGTGATGGCACCGCAAACCCCCTGGTCGGCCACGGCTTTTAGTGCGCGAATATCATCCATGTTGGTGATGCCGCCCGAGGCGATAACAGGAATGGAAGATGCCCGCGCCATGGCGAGGGTCTGCTCAACGTTAACGCCTTGCATCATGCCGTCGCGGGCGATATCGGTGTACACAATGGACTCTACACCATCGGCCTCAAACCGCTTGGCCAACTCCGTAGCCTTCACATCGGACACTTCGGCCCAGCCGTCGGTCGCCACCAAGCCGTCTTTGGCATCCAAACCGACGATCACATGACCCGGAAACGCCTTGCACATCTCCGTTACAAAGCTCGGCTCTTTGACCGCCTTGGTGCCAATAATTACGTAGCTCACACCCGCATTTAAATAGGCCTCAATAATTTCGGCACTGCGAATACCGCCACCAATTTGAATCGGCAGTTCCGGGTAGGCTTTGGCTATGGCGGCAACCACTTCGCCGTTCACCGGCTTGCCCTCAAAAGCACCGTTCAAGTCCACCAAGTGCAACCGGCGACAACCCTGCTCAACCCACTGTGCGGCCATGGCCACCGGATCATCGGAAAACACCGTGGAATCATCCATTAAACCTTGGCGCAAGCGCACGCATTGGCCGTCTTTCAAATCGATGGCGGGAATAATTAACATGGAAAAATCCTGACTAAATCAAAAAATTAAGGCTGGCCCTTCCAGGCCACAAAATTGCGCAGTAATTGCAGCCCGGGGGCATGGCTTTTTTCGGGATGAAATTGCACGGCAAACAAATTGTCTTGCGCCAGCGCCACATCGCAGTCGACGCCATAATGGCAGCGGCCCACCACTTGCCCAGTACTCGCTGCCCGCACGTAGTATGAGTGCACGAAATAAAATCGGCTTAGGTCTTCGATGCCATGCCACAAGGGGTGGGCCACCTGAGTCACTTGATTCCAGCCCATATGCGGTACTTTCAAGCGCTCGACAGCACCGGGCTCATGTAAATCGTGGCCAAAAAAGTGCACCTGCCCAGGCAGTAAACCCATGCACGGGACGCCGCCATTCTCTTCACTGCTATCCATTAACGCCTGCATGCCCACGCACACGCCGAGCACCGGCTTGCCACTGGCGACCTGTGCGCGCACTAACTCATCAAAGCCAAGTCGACGAATTTCGGCCATGCAATCGCGAATGGCACCCACACCGGGGAATACCACCCGATCGGCCATCGCCACCTGAGCCGGGTCGGCGGTCACCAGTACGCGCGCATCGGGCGCCACATGTTGCAATGCACTGGCCACTGAATGCAGGTTACCCATGCCGTAGTCGATCACCGCAATGGTTTGGCTCATGATTTATAGCGAGCCTTTCGTGGACGGCATTTGCCCGGCCATGCGAGGGTCCGGCGTCAGCGCCATGCGCAAGGCCCGACCGAAAGCTTTGAACACGGTTTCAATCTGATGGTGCGCATTAGAGCCGCGCAGGGTATCTATGTGGAGCGTGACCTGCGCGTGATTGACAAAGCCCTGAAAAAACTCCCAAAACAATTCGGTGTCAAATTGCCCGATGCGTTTTTGGGTAAACGGAATGTCCATAATCAGACCGGGGCGGCCTGAAAAGTCGATCACTACGCGCGACAGGGCTTCATCGAGCGGCACATAGGCGTGGCCGTAGCGACAAATACCTTTTTTGTCGCCCACGGCTTTCGCCACGGCTTGGCCCAGCGTGATGCCGATATCTTCCACCGTATGGTGGTCGTCGATGTGCGTGTCGCCCTTGCAGGTGATGTCCAAGTCGATCAGCCCGTGGCGGGCGATCTGGTCCATCATGTGCTCAAGAAAAGGCACGCCGGTATCAAAGCGCCCATGACCTTTACCGTCCAAATTTAATTGCACGGTGATTTGTGTTTCCAGCGTATCGCGGCTGACGTTAGCGGTGCGCTCCACAGAGACTCCAGTGGCTGGTTTTCGAGGAGCGGGGATTATATAGGCTAGGGCCAAGGCTGCCCAGCGCTGCTAGCGAGGGATTACGGTAAATAAGCGATCAAAATTCGCATAACCCAGCAATCGGCACACATCGGCACTGCAACCTTTGAGCAGAAACTGGGATTGCTCCAAGCCGATCAAATCGCGCAGGATCAACAGCTGCGCCAAGCCGGCACTGTCGATGCCCTCGCAATCATGCAAATCAATTTCACAACGGCGCGCACGCATCAGGAAGGGTTGGTAGGCATCGCGAAATGCCTGGTGGGCATCCAAGCCAAAGCGGCCCGAGACTGAAATGCACAAAGTCCGCCGTTCGCCTAGGCTCGCACGACTGCTGGCACCCCCGCCAATAAGGCGATCCTGTTGATGATCTGTGCTCAAGCGCGCTCCTCACGGTGACCGATTCCGAGGGTCTCGGTCGCTAATGGACTAGCGCCAAAGCCCCAATAAACTGTAGACTAGTAGGCTGAGCCTGAACTACTCAAGTTGCCGACTATGTTCAAAACCATCGCCCTTCGCAAGCCCCGCGCCCTGCTATTTGCAGTGCTGGCATTGTGTCTGGTGTTTTCGCAGGCACTTGAAACCCAGCACGACCACCAGCAGTTGCGCGCCGACTGCTACCTGTGCCAACACGCCCCTACACTCGCCTGCGATGACGATAAAACCGAGCTGCAACGCCCGGAGCCTGGCCTGTGGCTTGAAACGTCCCCGTATCACCGAATTCATCGCCATACCCAAAAGCGCGGTAAGCGCGACCCCCCCTCTACCCGCGAAGCATCTGCCTAACCCTATTTTTGACTAATGCTTTTGCCGAGCACGCTGTGCTTGGCCGTGGAGAATATCTATGTACCACCGTTTTTCAGCCCCAGTATGGGGCCGGTCAGCCTTGTGGCTGGCCATTGCCTGTGCGCCGCTGTCTGTAAATGCTGCCAATTCCGACTTAGAAGAGGTGCTGGTCACCGCCTCACCGCTGGCCAAACAAAGTGATGCGTTGACCCAACCCGCCACGCAATTGTCGGGAGAGGCTCTGCGACGCAAGGCCAGCAGCACCCTAGGCGAATCTTTGCAAGACGAGCTGGGCATGCGCTCAGCGTCCTTTGGCCCCGGCGTGGGCGCGCCCGTCATTCGCGGCCAAAGCGCCAATCGCGTCAAAGTTATGCAAAACCACTTGGGCAGTATGGACGTGGCCGGCGCCAGTCCCGATCACGCCAATAGCGTTGAACCCCTGCTCGCTGAACGCATCGAAGTGCTGCGCGGGCCCGCCACACTGCGCTATGGCAACGATGCCATTGGCGGCGTGGTCAACGTCATCGACAACCGCATTCCCGACGAGGCCATCGATGGTCTGCGTGGTGCGGGCGAAGTGCGCTACCACTCAGTCAATCAACAATCGGCAGCCATTGGCCTGCTGGAGGGCGGCAGTGGCAACTGGGCCTGGCATCTCGACGGCCTGCACCGCGACAGCGATCTGATGCGCATTCCTGGCGAGGCGCACCTAGACGCTGACACCCATTCAGACGAAGAGCCGGAAGCCGAGGCTGACCACGGTCGCCTACCCAACAGTCAGGCCGAGGCCAGCGCAGGAGCGTTTGGCGTCAGCCGCCAGTTCGAGCAGGGCTATATCGGTTTTTCAATCAGCTCCCTCGACAATCATTACGGTATTCCTCCGGGTGGCCACGCGCACGCCCATGAGGAGGAAGCCGAAGAGCCGGAGGGAGAAGAGGAAGAGCAAGTGCGCATCGAGATGCACCAAACCCGCTACGACCTCAAGGGCGAATTGCACGATCTGGCCCCCTGGGCCGAACAACTGAGCTTTCGCCTCGCCTACAACGACTACTCGCATACCGAGTTAGAAGGTGGCGCACCCGGCACCCGCTTTATCAATCAAGCCTGGGAGGGGCGCGTCGAAGCCATTCACCTCGACGGCGATGCCCGACGCGGCGCTGTCGGCCTGCAATGGGGCCAGCGGGAGTTCTCGGCTCTGGGAGAGGAAGCGTTTATCCCTCGCTCTGATATCGGCAACCTCGGCATCTTTGCGCTGGAGGAATACACTCGGGGCGCCTGGGTGTTTGAGCTGGGGGGGCGGATTGAGCACAGCGAGATCAAACCAGATCACAACCGCGGGCGCGACTTCACCAGCCTAAGTCTCTCGGGCGCGGCGCACTGGCATATCGATGAACAGCACCACCTCAGCCTTGGCCTCGCGCGCGCACAGCGAGCCCCCTCCGTGGAGGAGCTTTACGCTGAGGGTCCACACCTCGCCGAACAGCTTTATGCCCGCGGCGACAGCGCACTCACCCCCGAAACCAGCCATAACATCGATTTGAGCTACCACTACGAGGGGCCAATTCACGCCACGCTAAACCTGTTCAACAACCGCATTGCCGATTTTATCTACAAGATCAACACAGGCACCGAAGCAGATGAACTGCCGTTGTACCAATACACCCAAACGGGGGCGCGCTTTTACGGAGCAGAAGTCCAGTTTGACGTGGCGCTACACGAGCACTGGCAGCTTTCGGCCTTCGGCGACACGGTGCGGGCGCAAACCCACGCCGGCGAAGACTTGCCGCGCATTAGCGCACCCAGAGCCGGATTGACACTAGACCACTCCCAAGGGCCATGGCAGGCGGAGCTGCGCACCAGCTACGTTTGGCCTCAGCGCAACCCGGGGCTGGAGGAAGTCGCGGTTGATGGCTATACCCGCGTGGACCTGTCGGCCAGCTATGCGCTCGATATCGGCGACCAGCAAACCGTGTTGCTGTTCGCACGCGCCACTAACCTCACCAACGCGGAAATCCGCAACGCCAGCTCAATCCTGCGCGCCTATGCACCCGACGCCGGGCGCAGTCTGGCACTCGGGGCGCGCTGGCAGTTTTAGTGACTGCAGCCGGCGCCCCATGGCGGCGCCGGCTGACTCCCAAGTCGCCCTTTCGAGTTGGCGAGCGCTGACCCACTCCCTATAATCGGTCACACTTGGCCTCACCACCAATTCGCTATACCCTCTGCAATCATTCACATCGAACCGCCCTATGAACGCACGCACGCTCGCCCAGGCCAACATCAATAGCGCACAGGCCATTTCTGGCTTAGCAACAGACGGGCAACCTGCGCTGCGCATTTGCCTGTTGGGCTATCGCTCGCACCCGCACGTGGGCGGCCAAGGGATCTACCTGCACTATCTCAGCAAAGCACTGCTGGCAATGGGCCATCAAGTTGACGTGATTTCCGGCCCGCCCTACCCCGACTTAGTGGACGGCGTGCGGCTCATAAAAATGCCGAGTCTCGACTTATTCGCCGTAGAAGATCCGCTGCGCGCGCTGCGCCTGCGCCACCTCACTAGCTACACCGACACCTTTGAATGGTGCAGTAAGCTCACCGGAGGGTTTGCCGAGCCCTACACCTTTGGTCGACGAGCTGCCAAATACTTGCTGCAATATGGCCAGCGTTACGACGTGATTCACGACAACCAGTGCTTGGCATGGGGGCTGCTCACGTTGCAGCGGCGGGGCCTGCCCGTAGTTGCCACAGTGCACCACCCCATCACCCGCGATCTGGAATTGAAGCTCGAACAAGAATCCAACTGGGGCATGCGACTGCTCATCAAACGCTGGCATTCTTTTTTACGCATGCAAAAGCGCGTCACCCAAAAACTCGCACACGTAGTGACCGTTTCGGAGCAGTCGCGCACCGACATTGCCACTGCGTTTGATCGCCCCGCGACGTCCATAGATGTGATTCCCAATGGCATCGATACCGAAGTCTTTAAACCCGACTCGAGCATCGCCAAAACGCCCTTCAGCCTGATCACCACCGCCAGTGCCGACCAGCCCCTCAAGGGGTTGCGCTTTTTACTGGAGGCCATGCACCAATTGCGACCGCACTACCCGGCCATCCAGCTCACGGTCATCGGCAAGTTGCAGGCCGGCGGCGATACCGAGCGACGCCTCGATGCCTTGGGCCTGCGCAATTGCGTGACCTTTATCTCCGGCATTAGTACCGAGGCATTGGTGCGACATTACAACGGTGCGCTGGCCGCCGTTGTGCCCTCGCTCTACGAGGGATTTGGATTGCCGGCCGGTGAAGCCATGGCCTGCGGGCTGCCACTCGTGGCGAGCAGCGGCGGCGCCATTCCCGAAGTTGTGGGCGACGCCGCGCTAAGCGTGCCCGCCGGCGATGCCACCGCCATCGCCCAGGCCATTTCGCAAATTTTCGACAAGCCCGCCCTGCGCGCCATGCTGAGCGCCAAGGCGCGCGCGCGCATCGAACAAAACTTCAGCTGGGCGCGCGTTGCCGAAACCTTCACCACCTACTATCGAGCGCGCGTAAACACCCCTTCGCAATCTGGAGCCCACCGTGCTCACCGTTGATTTTACGCACTTTCCATTGACGGCCGGCGACACGCTACTAGACCTCGGCTGCGGCGAAGGCCGACATGTAATCAACGCCTATATAGCCGCCGACATTACCGCCGTCGGCGTCGACCTGAGTGCAACGGATTTGCGCACTGCGCAAGCGCGCCAGCGCCCCTTCGCCAAGGTCGGCGGCCACTTCTTGCTGCAACAGGCTGACGCACTGCAACTGCCCTTCGCCGACCACAGCTTCGACAAAATTATTTGCAGCGAGGTGCTCGAGCACCTGCCCGATTACGCCGGTGCACTGCGCGAAATTCAGCGGGTACTGAAACCCGGCGGCCTGCTCGCCATTAGCGTGCCGCGCGCGTGGCCAGAAAAAATTTGCTGGGCTTTTAGTGCCGAATACCATCAGGTAGAGGGCGGGCACATCCGCATCTTTGACAGTGGACAACTCAATGGCGAAATTGAACAGCTCGGTTTCCGCCGCTACAAACGCCATTGGGCGCACGCACTGCACGCACCGTTTTGGTGGTTAAAATGCGCGCTTTGGCAACGGCAGGATCAGTCGCGATTAATTCGCGCCTACCACAAATTATTGGTGTGGGACTTAATGCAAAAACCTTGGCTCACCCAGACCCTGGAAAAATTACTTAACCCCCTAATGGGGAAAAGTGTGGTGATGTACTACCGCACCGAGGAATCACAGTGACATCACTTCTGCTACAAAAAGGCCGATTTCCCAAGGCGCTGCTAGCACCCACCGTCAATTACATTTTGGCGCAGCAATTTGAAGACGGCTGCATTCCCTGGTACCGCGGCGATAAAGCCGACCCTTGGGATCACACCGAGGCGGCCATGGGCCTGTCTATCGCGGGCGAGTGGGCGGCGGCCGAACTGGCCTATCAATGGCTCGCCGATCAGCAGCTGGCAGATGGCAGCTGGTGGAATCACTACCGAAACAACCAAGCCCTGTGCAAAAAAAAGCGCGAGACAAATTTTATCGCCTACGTCGCCACGGGCATTTGGCACCACTATTTGATCACTGAAGACCGCAGCTTTTTACAGCACCATTGGCAAATGGTGCGTCAGGCCATCAACTTTGTGCTGCGTTTCCAAAGCGTCCACGGCGAAATAGACTGGGCCGTCGATGAACAAGATTGCGGTCTTGGCGATGCCCTGATTACCGCCAACAGTTCCATTGCCAAAAGCTTGGAGTGCGCCATTAATATCGCCGTAGTTTTGGCGGAAGACTGCCAGCACTGGCGCACGGCGCGCACCCGCTTGGTGGATTGCTTGCGACATAAACCCGAGCGCTTCGATCGCACCTGGGAGAGCAAGGCACGCTATTCCATGGACTGGTTTTACCCCGTGCTCACCGGCGTCATCACTGGCGACGACGCGCGCAAACGCATCGACAGCCGCTGGTCCACTTTCGTAGAGAACAATCTCGGTTGCCGCTGTGTCAGCGATGAACCCTGGGTCACCATTGCGGAGAGTTGCGAGCTGACCATGGCCCTACTCGCCATTGGCGACCACGCGCGCGCCGTGAATTTATACAGCTGGCTACACCAATTTTTAGACAGTGATGGCGGCTATTGGATGGGCTACCAATTTCGCGACAAGGTCGTCTGGCCCGAGGAAAAGACCACCTGGACCAGCGGTGCAATTTTATTGGCCGCCGATGCGCTCACCGAGCACACGCCGGCGGCGCGCTTGTTTACGCAGGTAAACCTATTGGCACCCGCGCAACAGCGCAAGTCACGCACGCTCACCGTTTAAAGACGGCGCAGTACACCGAGGGTATTGATTGTTGGCAAGGCTTCAAACAGGCCGGATGCCAGCGCCAGCTTATAGATGTCGTAAGGCGCTTGGCCGCCATCTGCGGGGTTGGGAAAAATGTCGTGAATCAGCAACAAGCCGCCCGGCATCACATGGGCGGCCCAGCTGCGGTAATCACCCAAGGCAGTCTCATAGGCGTGACCGCCATCGATGAAAACCAAGGCCAGTGGCGTCGCCCAATGGCGTGCAGCCACCGTGGATGGCGCCACGATGGGCACCACGGTATCTTCGAGTCGGGCACGGCTTAGGGTGTCGCGAAAGGTGCGAAAGCTATCCATTTTTTGTACGCTGCCATCAAACAAGTCTGGGTCGTGGTACTCCTCGCCCAGCTGATGTTCTTCGGAACCGCGATGGTGGTCAACGGCAAACAACGTTTGACCGTGCTGCTGACAAGCTGCACCCAAAAACACCGTGGATTTACCACAATAGCTGCCGACTTCTAAGCAGGGGCCCATTTCACTGGCAGTGAGTGCCAATTGATACAAGCCCTCGCCTTCGTCCTCAGCGAGAAAACCTTTCACGGTGGAAATATCAAAATTTTCAGTGTGTAGCAATTTCATAAAATCTACGCTGCCAGTGGTAAAAATTAAAGACCCAGTGTAC
This sequence comes from Simiduia aestuariiviva, assembly GCF_014192475.1. Taxonomy (GTDB): domain Bacteria; phylum Pseudomonadota; class Gammaproteobacteria; order Pseudomonadales; family Cellvibrionaceae; genus Simiduia; species Simiduia aestuariiviva. The sequence continues at coordinate 296,292 of NZ_JACHXZ010000001.1, read as the reverse complement.
CGCAAAATTGCAACGCCAAACTCAAAAATGACCCGCGCAGAGGAATGACGTAAATACACATGCGAAAAAATAATCGCCCCTACGCCCTCAAGTGGCTGAGCAATCAATTCAATCGCTTTTACACGCGGCGCTTTCTACGGCCACAATTTGATCGCTGTGGTCGCGGGCTGCAAGTGGTGGCGCCATGGACGGTTTCGGTGTTTGGTGCCGGCATTCATCTGGGCAGCTGTGCCCACATTATTTCCGCGCGCCACAATCCCGTTCAGTTGACTTGCTGGTCAGGCAAACAAAGCCAAGGCGCCATCTACATAGGCGACAATGTTTTGATTTCTCCGGGCGTGCGCATCGCATCAAATGTGGGCATCCACATTGGCGACAACAGTATGCTAGCCGCCAACGTGTACATTTCAGATTCAGACTGGCACGGCCTCTACAATCGCACGCGCCCGTTTCGCTGCAGCCACCCCATAACGCTAGGCAATAACGTTTGGGTGGGCGACAGCGCCATTGTCTGCAAGGGCGTGACCATCGGTGACAACAGTGTGGTGGGTGCCGGCAGCGTCGTAACCAAAGATGTTCCTGCCAATACCGTTGTCGCCGGCAACCCCGCAAAGGTGGTCAAAACCCTAAACCCAAAACGCAAAATGCTTACCCGTGCCTCGCTGTTTCAAAACCCAGAACACTATTACCGAAATCAGGATCAACTGGATAAATATGTAATGGCGGGCAATGGCTGGTGGAATTGGCTGCGCTCCGTGTTTTTTCCGTCGCGCCACGATTAGCCTGAGCCCCTTCATTGCCGCGCCGTCCCTTCACTGGTAAGTTGCAAGTCCAGCTTACGAACGAATGGACTATTTATGCACGCGTTACGCACGATGACTGTCGCCCTACTACTCGCCACCGGCGCAGTGGCAACTGCCGCTCCGGCCCCGGCACAAGAGGCCTTTTTTAGCAGCCTAAAACCCCTATGTGGCAAAGCCTTTGCGGGCAAAGTGACGGTCGACAATGCCCCCGGTGGTGACTTTGCAAACAAGCCCCTGATCATGCACGTGCGCCAGTGCGGTGAACGCGCGATTCGCATTCCCTTTCATGTGGGCGAAGACGCCTCGCGCACCTGGGTGCTCACTAAAACCGACACCGGCCTCCAGCTCAAACACGACCACCGCCATCGCGACGGCAGTGAAGACGCTATCACTCAGTACGGCGGCCACACGCAAGAAACGGGATGGGCGCAGGTGCAGTCATTCCCGGCCGATGGCGCAACCAAAGAGATGTTTGTGCGAGAGGGGATACCACAATCCAACGGCAACACTTGGCAGTTCTATCACTACCCAACGGTCTTTACTTATCGAATGGTGCGCGAGGGGCGGGAGTTTCGCGTGGACTTTGATTTGAGCCAGCCAGTGCCGACGCCCGTCGCACCATGGGGCTCTGAGTAAGCGCGGCCTTTACCAAGCGGTGCCGCGGGGACCTTTAACAGAAATATAGGGGCAGTTAGGCACCGCCCGGTAGCTGGGCGTGAAACATTCCCAACGAATACTTTGGCGCGCATCGATACTGGGAATCAACTCAATAATGCCATTGTGCACGCCCGATTTTTTATCGTAGGTCAGGGTAATAATTCCCCCCGTCGAAATGGCGAGACGGGTTAGTGACTGCCCCTTATAGCTACTGGGTGGCGGCAGCGCCACAGCTTGGTTAGAGGATGGGAACTCGCCGTGCATCTGGTAGTACATCGCCACCTGCATTTTAACCGGCGCGCCAATAACCAGCCCTTCACTGAGGTAGGCCAGCGCCTCATAACGTGCCGTGCGCGCATTGCTGTACCACTGAAAACCAATGATCACCAACACTAACATCAGCAGTGGCGCATATTTTTTTAGTAACATCTTCATCGCACGCGATTACCCTAGCCCTGCCAAATACGCACGATATGTCGCGTCTCCGATAACTCAATATTCACGCGATCAGGCAGATGATCCTGCGTCAAAAAGTCGCCCGTAGTATAAATTCGCACCTGCTTACCTACGAGCGTTGCTATCAATTCGCTGTGCACATTGTTGCTCATACTAGTCTCCTGAATGCGAGTAATTATAGCGGGCCATTGTCTACGAGTTTTTCAAGCTATTAACCACTCGACACACCTAGCTTGAAGTCTTTCACGTGATCTTAACGGTTGCCGAGAATCGCGGCGACGGATTTGACGACACTTCAACCCCTCCGCAATGTCATTTTGCACCGAACAAAAACCTCACTACTTTAAAGGGGTGTATATACAAATGATAAATTGCCGCACTAATGATAAAACAGGCCACCAGTAAAAATACGTATTTAAACGCATCACTGTCTGCCGTTTGCACGACATAGTAGCCTAAAACGACTATTACAGTTTGATGCAAAATGTAGAATGGATATACAGCCCTATTGCAATAGGAAAGCACACTAGAGCCTCTATTCAGATAGCGCTTGCCATATCCCAAGAGAGCCATCACCCAAAACCACGAATTGACACTAAGTAAGATCAGGAACAAATAGGACGCCGGGTGACTCAGCCAGTCATCCCATAGGTATCTAGGCTCCCAACCGTTCCATCGCACAACGTTAATCAACACTATAGCCAAGAAGGCTAAGCGCAAAAAAACTGCCCTTTTTTCTTCCAGAAAATCAGCAATGACCTTAAATTTGTACGCAAGCAATCCCGCAACAACAAAGGGGAAAAATTGCGCGTGGCGCGCATAGTCGTGAATCAAGTCGTAGGTTACAGGGTAGTTTACACTGAGCCAAATGTAGGGGATTACAGCGACAGTCACAAAAAGACAAATCAAATAAGAGACCGACTTACTTGACATGGCTGCTGGAAATTTAACACCTACTCTTTGAATGACATAGAGCACAGGTATTGATAGCAGATTGTAGACAAACAAATAGGGGATAAACCACAAGTGCAACCAGTGAAAATTGCCCTCTGGCCACCACTTGAATTCTAAGAAAGTACTGTAGAACTCAATATAACTATATTCCGCCCCCTGCAGCTTACGCTCAAAGTATATCTGAGGTGCCACAAGCACAAATGTCCAGATAACTGTTGGCAAAATAAGGCGATTGAACCGCTCGGCGATAAACTTTCGACTAGACCACTTTTCCAACAGGATGCAAGAAATAAAGCCGGAAACGAAGAATAATAGCGGCATTCTAAAGAATGCCATCCAATAATTAACCTCCATCAATACGTTGCTTTGACTCACATTTTTTATATGCCAGTCCCATTCGGCCACGAATATCATGTTTACATGAAAAATGAACATCATGACAATTGCCGCAACCCGCAGAAAGTCGATATAGAAAAATCGCCCATCTGCGCTTCGGTCTACCACATGCTTTTCCATCATTCATCCCTGATAGATTATTATAGATACTCGCTCGAACAACTCAGTCGCATAAAAAAGCCCTAAGGTTCGCCTGCCCTCAACTTTGTCGACGAACACGCCTTCGAGAAGCGCTACAATTTAACCTTTATAGGCACAGCGCACAACGAAAAGGATTTGCGAGGCCGTTAACTATCGACGCCAGCTGGATCTTTTTGTCTAAAAGGATCAATCTGTGATCGGTGCTTGATTGATAGATCTAGCTGACGTCTGCTTTGTTAAGAGCGCACAATATCTCAATATTGGATTGCAAACATGTGCTAATTGGATGCCAACTCCTTCGCTTTATTCAATATCCGTAACTGCTCCACGGCCCGCCCAAAATCGGCCTTCATTAGTGACACAATAACGTGCATAGCCAGAAGCATACGTTTTGGCGCAACGGCTTGTCGATTCATCGACTGCATTGCGGCCTCCACACCCTCGAGCTCCAAACGCTGTAACAACGTAACCGACCGCTCTTCGGCCGTGATCGCCCGAGGCACCGGCACATAGCCCAAGGCAGCCACCATTTCTTCGGCCACCGTCCACACCGACCAAGGATTTTGACCAGTAATGAGTGACCCATCCACGACCACGTGGTGCAGATACAAAGGCCCCTGACTAAAATTTGCCCCCTGAGCAATCAGCGCGTCTTCCAATAAAAAGCCAAATCGCGTGCGGGCATCGGGTATTAGAAATAGCTCCTCGGCATTAGTGAAACCGGTGACATTACGGCCGGCAAGCGATGGCGCATTTAGCAAAGCTGCCGGTCCGTGACACACCGCTGCCACCACGCCGCCGCGCTCGAACTGCACGGCCAACAGGTTGGCGATGTGTGGATTATTGGGAAAATCGAACATCGTGCCCTTGCCGCCGGCAAAATAAACGGCCCGATAGTTTTCCGGATTGACGTCGGCCAAGGGCATTGTGTGCTTATATTTTTTTTGAGCGGCGGGGTCATTCAGAAATGCGTAATCGAAGGGCCCCATATCATCATTGTCGAGCACCATAGGCGCGTAACCGCCCTGCGGACTTGCCACGTCAACCTGAAAACCATTGGCAGTAAACACGTAGTAAGCGCGCGACAATTCTGTCAACTCGTAGCCTGTTGCAGTATCGGTACCAGGGAAACGTGCCTGACTGGTCACCACAATCAAAATATTACCGCGGGTTGGCGGCAAACCACTGGCCACATAGGCAAGCGATTCGGGTTGCGTGTTGGGCAGCTCTTGCACGTCTACCTGACCGGTGAACAAGCTAAAGAACCAATAGACAGCTACGAACAAAGTGGCACACAGCGCACTGATTGCCAGCAAAAGTTTTTTCCACATTACATAGTGCTCCATTTCACGGTTGGAAAGACTGTATCAACCCTCACAGCATGAGCGGGGCAACGTGAAGCGGAAGTGAAAAATTCAGATTTAGTTGAACGATTGTGCTTAGCGGATGTTGACGCGCACTAGAAAACGATCGGCTGCCACCTCGTGGCGCAACTTCCAATTCATGGCCTCGGCCAAACGCGCAGATAAACTCAGCCCCTGTTGCATCCCACTGCCAGTGCTAGCAGCCGTTGCACGGCACGCGTTGTTGAAGCTGATGTCAGCATTCGTCAACTCGATAAGCAGCCCTTGATCGCTGCCGTGCAGCTGGGCATTCTGAATAAGGTTTTTGAACAGCAACAACACCGGCCGCTGGTGTGCATCAACCCGCACTGCTTCGGCGTTTTTAGCGCAGTCCAGAGTGATGCACAGTCCCGGGGCATACTCAGCCGCATCGACGATGGCCTGTTCAACCAATGCTAATACCGGAAGTGGTTGTGTAGGGAGCGACTCCTGACGTGCCAGCGCCAGCAACATATCCAACAGGTGCACCGCCTCGCCCACGGCTGTTTGCATACGCGCCCAGGCCACTGTATCGCGCGGCGCTTCGATGCCGCCCCCACCACATGAATCATCCAATGGCGCGCCACGTTTGTTTCCTACCTGCATCGACTGCGCCAGCAGTGCCAACTGGTTTTGCAATACCGTCAAAGGTGTACGCAACTCGTGGCTTATATCGCGGGTAAACGCCTGCTCACGGGCCAGCGCATCTCGGTAGGCCCTATTGATGTCGGATAGCTGGGTGGCCAATTGGTGCAGCTCATTGCTTGCGAGATCGGTCGCAATGCTATCGCCCGGAGCATCTGGCAAGGGCTGTGTTTGATACTCATGTAGAATATCACGCAGTGGTTGCGTCGCGCGCCGCGCCGACAGATAGGCAAGCCAAAGCGCTACTGCTAACGCCAAAATCCAAAACACACTCAGCACCGCAAACCACACGCCGGAAAGCTGCGAGACTACTAAAAGCCCACTGACTTCCGCCACCAACCAGCCGCGCTGTCCGTCAAGTCGCCGCACGTGGTAGTGACTGCTATCTGGCGTGTGCACTTCGGAAATGTTTGGATTGAGGGCTAGCTGCTCGCGCACCAAGGCGGGCGCTTGCTCGACCGCTTGAATCCACCGCACACCCGGGGCCAGCGCCACTGGGTAGACGTCGCCATCGACCACGGGCGCTCCGGCAAGCGCTGCCGCTTGCTGCGTCAACATGGCATCAAGAATGCCATCCTCCACTATGTAGGCCAGCAACAACGACAGTGCGGCGAAGAGTACGCAAACGCCGGTAATTATCGAAGCAAACGACAAAAAAATGGTCCGGTGCAACGGTCGATCAGCCATCGTTTACACGCTCCAGCCGATAGCCAACTTGAGTTACCGTGGTCAACATGGGTGTGACAAAAGGTTTATCAAGGACTTGGCGCAACGCATAAATGTGGCTGCGTAGGGCATCACTGGCCGGCGGCTCATCACCCCACAGCGCGTGCGTCAGGATCGATCGGGTCACTGCCGCCGGGTGAGCTTTGGCCAGCGTCAGCAAAATGTTGAAACCCAGTTGCGTCAACTCTAACAGACAGCCAGCGCGATACGCGCGCCGTTCGTGAACTTTTAATAGCAAATCACCAATTTCAATTTCGCCCTGTTGGTGCAGCGCTTGACGGCGGCACAGCGCTTCACAGCGCAGTTTTAATTCGGGCAGAAGAAAAGGTTTGGTGAGGTAGTCATCCGCGCCGGCGTGAAACCCCACTGTCTTGTCCTGCAGACTGTCGCGCGCTGTGAGCATTAACACAGGTGTGGCACGGGCCGACATTGATTTCAGCGCGCGGCAAATTTCCACACCGTCACAATCGGGCAACCCCAAATCCAACACCACCACATCGTAGTGATTGCGCGCGCCCAATTGCAACGCCAGCGCTCCGGTATCGGCGAAATCGCAGCGCCAATCCAGCGGCTCGAAATACTCGGCGAGCTGTTGGCGCAAGGTGAGATTGTCTTCTACAAATAAAACCACAGGTTTTGTCATTGCTGATCACTCTAGGTCAAACGGCATTCAATAGCACCGCTAACGCACTCACTCAGAACCATAGCGGCACGCCTGTGAAATCTTTGTGAAGTTTTTCACGCTACATTCCACCCAGATGATTAACCGCAACCCAACAAAAACCTCATTGAACATTAGCTTCTAAACCAGCGAATTCAGCCACACCTACGGCCAAAGCTCCATACCTCTGTCGAGTGACGCCGATTGAGGCAAGCAGGATAATAACATTCAAGAGGCGATGGCCATTGTTACAAGGGCCAAACCGCTCCGTAAATTTCAACCGCTGGTTTCCAACACAATGCTCAACACGTCACCATTAAACTCAATCACATCCCCGCCCACTATTTGGCGACGCTTGCGCAGTTCCTGCTCGCCATTGACCTGCACCAGCCCATCCGCCACGGCATTTTTTGCCTCGGCACCACTGGCACACAAGCCTTCGAACTTAAGTATTTTGTAGAGCTCTACGGGCTCTCGATCTATGGCTACTCGCTGCATGATAAGTACACTGAAAATTGAGGGAGATGTTTGAATTGCGCGTTACGCGTTAAAGTTTTTTCTGCATGAAAATGCCGCTGCCCATGGCCGGATCTAGCGCGTAGCCTTCAAAGCCCAAATTCTCATACAGCCCGATGGCCGAATGATTGCCCGTTAGCACTTCAAGAGTGAGCTTACAGCAGTTGCGGCTTCTGGCGTGCTCGGCCAAGGCTTCGATTAAGCGCCGCCCCACACCTTGTCCGCGCACGCTTGGCTGCACGGCCAAATCGTGGATATTAATAAGCGGGCGCGCGGCAAAGGTCGATACCGTTTCAAAGGCATTGAGTAAGCCCACAGCCTCTGCACCAAGGTAGGCAATAAAACTGACCGCCTGTGGCGTGACTTTTAACAGTGGCAACAAATCGCGGCGCACTCTATCGGATATCGGCTCACCGCCGCCCATGGGATCGCGGGCGTAGTTGTCGAGCAACATCAACAGGTGTTCGCCCTGCTGTGGATTCCTATAATCCACCCGCTCAATCCTGAGTTCGGCTAATTGATTCATTGGTTTGGCATCTCGCTGGTTGGAGACAAGGCATTTAACGTTTTGATTTGCGCGCTGAGCGCTTGCGTGACATCGGCAGTGGGCGACAGATTTTCCGCGTGGGCCACGACACTTAATTCACCCTTCAAAAAGCGCCATGCATGAGCCGTTAAGTAGCTGCCTGTGCCCGCGCTTTCAAATACAACAATGAGCTCCTCGAATAAATCGCCATCCACATCGGCCAGCTCAACAGATTTTAAAAAACCGTCGCGCGCGAGTATTTCGCCGGTGATAAAAACATCCTGCTTACCCGCATCGACGTTGTGCTGGTAAATACGCACACTGTAGCTACCTAGGCTCTTGGGCTCTGCCGCACCCTCAGACACCACGGCAAACAGCGGTTGCGCCAACAATTTTTCGCCCCAGACTAGAGACAACTCGGTGTTGTCATCGCAGTCGATATCGGCGTTGATCTCACACCCCATCATCGCGCACGCGAGCGCGGCGATGATCCAAAAACGACGCATTACCCACCAGTTTCTCACGGCGCCTTCACCCCCATTGCATGATGAATGAGCGCGCGCTTTAACAGCGGCTGCCGATCCACTTGTCGCAAACCTTCATTGCGCAGCCAGCGCAGCCAATGAGAATCCGCACCGAAAAGCCGCTTAAAACCTTCCATACCGGCCATGGTTAATAAGTTGTCCGCCTTGCGTGCGCGCTGGTAGCGTCGCAAGGTCGCCATGCACCCCAATGGCAGATCGCGACTTAATGCGCGCTCAATTTCCGTTACCAGTGCCGCCACATCCTTTAACCCGATGTTCACGCCCTGGCCTGCAAGCGGATGTATGGTATGGGCCGCATCGCCTACCAGCGCTAAACCCGGCGCGCAATAATCCACGGCGTGGCGCTGCCACAGCGGAAAACTGAAACGTCGATCGGCCGCCGTCACCCGCCCTAGGCAACCCTCAGCGGCATCGGTCAACGCACGACAAAATGCGTCATCGTCCAGCGCCATAATCGCCTCCGCCCGTGCGCAGTCCGCCGACCAAACGATGGAACACTGATGCCCCGGCGTTGCGCCGGTAGTGAGTGGCAATAATGCCAAGGGCCCGGTTTTCATAAATCGCTGGCGCGCCACTTGATCGTGCGCGCGCTCGGTGGTGATGGTGGTCACGATGCCCTGCTGTTGGTAATCCCATTCGCGCACGGCCATGCCGGCCAACGCTCGCACCGTGGAATTGCCACCGTCGGCGGCGAGCACCAGCGCCGCCGTCATCTGGCGACCGTTGGCGAGCCCCACCTGCACCGCGCCAAACTGATCATCGCCATTCACAGACGGCAGCTGAACCTCTGCCACCTGCTCGCCCATGAGCAATTGCACATTGGGTTGATAGCTGAGCGCTTGCTGCAGCTCGCTTACCAACAGCGAATTTTCAACGATAAAACCCAGCTGTGGTCGATCAACCAAGGCGCCATCAAATTCGATCCGCCCCGTGCCCTCGCCATCCCATACAGTCATGTGCGTGTAGGGGCTGACGCGCTGGGCCGCGACGCGATCCCAAAGCCCCACCGCCCGCAACATGGCCACTGAATTTTCCGTGAGTGCCACCACGCGCGGATCAACCCGGGTAGCATCAAAGCGCGTAGGCGCGTCGGCCGCCTCCAATACCACAAGCGACAATTGCGGCAATTGACGCGCGAGCTGTAAACCGAGCAGCGCACCCACTAAACCCGCGCCCACAATGACAATATCGGCGTCTGTCGAAGTCTTCATCATTTCCTTGTTATCCCGTTGTGCGCGACCACAAACCGCGCCCCATGGATTGCTCCGCCAACAGCTGTTTCAACGCAGGCACTGCCTGCAAGGCCATGATCCCCACTTGCCTTGGCACATATCGAAACCAATCGTCGCTGCTAAACCACGCCACCAACTGGTGACTGTATTGCACAGTGAGGTGCTGATCGCGCGCGCGCAGCTCGCTATAACGCAGTAGCGATGGCAAATTTCCCAACCGGTCAATTCCGTGCGCCGCCACGTCTTGCGCGAGCGTATCCGTCAAAGCCACCAAATCGCGCACCGATAAATTAAAGCCCTGTCCCGCCACCGGGTGTAAAAAATGCGCGGCATTGCCGAGCAACACTAAATGCGCGCGCACCTGTTCGCAGGCTTCGTGTAACACCAAGGGATAGACATCGCGCTTTCCGACGGCCACAAAATTGCCGAGTCGATCGCCAAAGTGCGCCTGAGCTGCGCGACAAAAATCGGCGTCGGCCAACTCAGCGGTTGCCGCTTTTGATTGAGGCAAGGTCCACACCATCGCGAGTTGGTGCGGATCGCCCAGTGGCAACAATGCCATGGGACCGTCGACGGTAAAGCGCTCAAAAGCACGCCCCCCGTGAGGCTCACTGACCTGCACATTGGCAATGGCCGCGAGCTGATGATAATCCGTTTGCCGACTGGCGATGCCGAGCTGTTTTTTCAAGGTATCGCTGGCGCCATCGGCAAGAATTAACAAGCGCGTGAAAAAACTGTCCGACGCCGTCTGCACGCGATAGCCGCCGGCCATTGCGCACACCTGTTGCACTGTCTCTGGCGCGCGCAATTCGATCTGCGGCGTAGTTTTTAATTGCGCCATCAAGGCGCGACCCAACGCTTGATTGGGCACTACGCGCCCCAGACGCGTCAGGCCATGTTCAGCGGCGCAAATGTGGGCGTGCCCCCAGTGGCCGCGATCGCTCACTTGCACTTCAGTAATGGCACCGCTCGCATCATTCAAAGCAGGCTCTAAATTGAGTGCGGCGAGGGCGTCGAAACTGCCCGCTGCCACCGCCGTGGCGCGCTGATCAAAACTGGGCTGCGCGGGCCGCTCACTCGATAAATCGAAGCGCTCCAGCAAGCGAATGCGTGCGGTGGGCAATTGCTTGGCCAACAGTAGCGCAGCGGTGGCGCCCACCATACCGGCGCCAATGATGGTCACATCTACGTCAAAGTGCGCAGTAGTCATAAGCGAGTCACAGAAGATGTTGCTGTGGGCCATGGGCGCGGGCCTCGGCCATTAATTGTTCAATGTCGGCACAGGTTTTTGGCACCCCGCTGCTCAACACCTGACAACCGGTGCGGGTGATGACGATATCGTCTTCAATACGGATGGCCAAGCCGCGCCACTTTTTCGGCACCCGCTCGTCGTCTTCACGGATGTACAAACCGGGCTCAACGGTGAGCACCATGCCCGGCTCCAGCACACGCCATTGATCGCCCACGCGATAGTCGCCCACGTCGTGCACATCCATGCCCAGCCAGTGGCCGATGCGGTGCATGTAGTAATTTTTGTAGGCGCCGCTGGCAATTAATTTTTCCGGTTTACCGGACAAAATTCCCAAGCGCACTAGCCCATCGACCATCACCTGCACAGACACTTCGTGCGCGTGATTCCAATGGGTGCCCGGGCGCAGCGCGTCGATGGCAGCGAGCTGCACATCCAGCACCAGCTCGTACAATTGTTTTTGCGCCGGGCTAAACACGCCACTGACGGGAAAAGTGCGCGTGATGTCTGCGGCGTAACCGGCCCATTCGCAGCCGGCGTCGATGAGCACTAAATCGCCGGCCCGCAAACTGGCGCTATTGTCGATGTAATGCAAAATGCACGCATTGCGCCCACCGCCGACGATACTTGGGTAGGCCAGGTGCCGCGCCCCCTGTCGAGTAAATTCGTACAGCAGTTCCGCCTCGAGTTCGTATTCCATCATGCCCGGCTTGCAGGCGGTCATTGCGCGCCGGTGTCCTGCCGCAGAAATATCACAGGCCTTTTGCAGCGCACGAATTTCGGCCGCACTTTTATACAGGCGCATGTCGTGCAACAGGTGATCTAAATCTAAAAACTCGCCCGGCGGCATGGCGCCAATGCCGACGTTTTCGCGGATGCGATTGACCCAATTCATCACGCGCCTATCGAACAGCGGGTCTTTGCCCATGGCGTAGTAAACCCGATCGCGGCCTTCAATAAGCCCGGGTAAAATGTCATCGATATCGTCTACTGGAAAGGCGTCGTCGGCGCCGTGGCTGTCGAGCACACCGTCGGGGCCTGCGCGCACGCCATCCCAGATTTCTTTATCGGCATTGCGCTCGCGACAAAACATGACAAATTCGCCATGGGTGCGACCGGGCAACAACACCAACACCGCCTCGGGCTCGTTGAATCCACTTAAGTAAAAAAAGTTGCTATCGGGACGAAACGGAAAATCGATATCGCGCGAGCGCAGCTTGACGCTCGCGGTGGGCACAATGGCAATGCTGTTGGGCTCCATCATGCCCATCAAGGTTTGGCGCCTGCGCGCAAATTCCGCCTTGCCGATCGTCATAGGGTGCGCTTAGTGAAGTTTGGCTTTATGGGAAAATTCGAGATACAAGGTCAGCACCGCCATGCGCAGGTATTCCACCACCTCCACATAGTTCGCCTCAGCCTCTTGCTCAGTGGAGCTGTCGTCCGCCTCCACCTGCGCCAGCGAGGCGATATCGCGCAGCGCCTCGGCGGCCTCGGCAGAAAACTTGGCATCGCCCTTTAAGCCCGCCGTGCCAAAGCCGTGTAAAAAACTACTGCACCAACCGGCCAAGGACTCTACGCGCATATCCAAACTGATGTGGTCGCTCGGCAGCAACAAATCCAGACTAAACCCGTCGCCCTGCAGCTCTTCAACGGTGGCGGCCAACAGGTCATCCAGCGCCTGCGCGAGCAAGGGATCGAGGGATTCCACGTCCATCAGCTGCTTGGCGAGCGCGTGCCATGCACTTTGCTCGAGCGCGGCGCCCGCACTCAAGCGCCCGCACACCACGCCCTGTAAATCGGTGGGGCTGGCCAGGGACTTGGCCTGCAACAGCAGGTCGGCAAAATCGTCGAAGGCGGGCAGGGCGGGCTTACTTTGGCTCATGGGGCTATCCTAATCTCAGAAGCCGCACATGCTACCACGAACGCCGGTCAAATCGCCTGAGCGCCATGGCCACCCTTAGTCAAAAATAGTAAAAACTGCTTTAATTACGGCAACCTAGAGCACATTAGCTAGAATTAACTTCAACAATGATTGACCCCTTAAAGCGGCATGCATATAGTTACCGCTACATACACTGCCTCAATTGCACGAGTTGCCCATGGCCGAACCACAGTTAGCCCTTTTAGAAGCCAAGCTCAACCAGCTGATCGAGCTGTGCCAGCGCTTGGATCGGGAAAACGCCGGACTAAAAGCCCGGGAGGCCACCTGGCAGCAGGAAAAGCTGCGACTGGTAGAGAAAAATGAACTGGCCCGCTCGCGCGTCGAAGCCATGATCAAACGCTTAAAAAGCATGGAATCCGAGGGCTAAACCATGAGTAAACCCGCCAGCAACGCCGTGCTCGTCCGCATTTTAGACCGCGAATACCAAGTGGCCTGCCCGCCCGAAGAGCGCAACGCACTGCAAGATGCCGCCAAGCAGCTCGACCAACGCATGCGCGATATTCGCAGCGGCGGCCATGTGATTGGCTTGGAGCGCATCGCCGTGATGGCCGCCCTCAACCTCAGCCACGAACTGCTCCAGGCCAAGCACCAAGGTGCAGCAGCGGCAATGCCCGACCTGACGCCGCTCCTCAATCGAATTGACAAAACCCTCGAACAAATCGACTAGCCCCTGTTTTATCCCCGGCGCTTTGCGTTAAACTGTGTGCCTCCCTGAGGTGTTCGTTTGTCCGGTAAGTCCTCGAGCCGATAAATTGATACCCGGCGGCGTCTCGCTGGTGTTGGTGTGCATGTCCGCGCGACGGAAAGCCTGATTCACCACAGATTCCGCCACCTTGAACCATCGGGTTCAAGGCCAAACCGGCTACGGCATTCTCGGGGTCCTATCGCTAAGCTTATTGTCACCATGTCCGAAGTCGCGCAACGCCAACAGCTTCGCTCTCAAATGCGCGCCCGCAGGCGAGCACTTAGCGCGGCGCAACAAATGCGTGCGGCACAATCTTTGGCCACCCACTTAAGTCAGCACCTGTGGTTTCGCCAGGCCAAACACATCGCCTTTTATCTACCCAACGATGGGGAAATTGACCCTCGCCCGCTGCTAAATTTGAGCCTGGCACTGGGCAAGGCCTGCTATCTACCGGTAATCACACCCCAGCAACAGCTGATCTTTCGCCGCACAGACGGCCATAGCGCGCTGGTGACCAATCGCTACGGCATCGCCGAGCCCGCACAGGGCGCGCCTTTTCGGCCGCACTGGCTCTTGGATCTAGTACTGCTACCGCTAGTGGCCTTCGACAACGCCGGCAATCGCCTGGGCATGGGCGGCGGCTATTACGATCGCACCTTTGCCACTAGTCTCCATCGCCCGCACCCCATGGGCCGCCGCCTCGGCCTCGCCCACAGTTGCCAGCGCGTTGAATGCCTTGCCAGCGCGAGCTGGGACATTCCTCTGCACGCCATCGCCACCGAATCTGGCACCCAATCCATCGTCCGCTAATTCCTTGCCTATACTTTGCGAGCACTGTATTCCAACTAACGGATATTTGGGGTCGCCTTATGGGCTGGTTTCACAACCTGTCATTTCGCTGGAAGATCAGCATTCCCGTGGGATTTATTCTGGTTCTGCTGCTGCTGACGGGCCTCAATGGATTGCTCATCCAATCAAAGCTGGCCAACAACAGCAAAGTGTTGGGTGAGGTCTATCTCGAAGCCATGGATCTGCTACTGCAAGCAGATCGAGATATGTACCAAGCCCAAACTGCTGCGCGTGGATTGATTTTTTTAGATGCAAGCCACAGCGCCTACCGCGATCTGCGCCCGAGCTTTGATGAAAACCAACAACAAGCGTTGGAGCGCTCGGTTAAAGCCGCCAATTTGTCTTCCGAAATCGCCGGCGTGGTATCTCCGGAGCGCATTCGACAACTGCACCGGCAGTGGATTGACGGTGTGGAAAAAACATTAGCGGCGCGCGCATTAACTGACGCCAACGACCCAGAATTAGTGCAGCAAAGTTTCGGCGCCAACCAAACGCATTTTGCACAATTGCGGGTGTTGCTCGACAAGGCCGGTGAGGCCCATCAAGCGGGCGCCGCACGGTTTATTGCCGCGGCGGAAGCAGACAATGCCGCGGCGGCGCTGCGCGCCAACTTACTGCTCATTGGCGGCGGCATTCTCGGCGTGCTGATACTGCTATTTTTACCGCCACTGTTTACCCAACCACTGATCCAGATTAACCAGTCCATGGCCAACATCGCCGAGGGCGAAGGCGACTTGACCAGTCGCACCTTGCTGAATACGCAAGACGAGCTTGGCAGTTTGTCGCGCAGCTTTAATCGCTTTATGGACAAGCTACAAACTGCCATCGGCGCGGCTAAATCCGACGCCCAAAAAGTGCTCAACGCCGCGGCCGATATGACGCAGTTGGGCGAAGTTAACTTGAAGGGAATGTCGAACCAAAATCGCGCCATTCGGGCGGTAGTGGCCTCTGTCGATGAACTGTCTAACACCGTGGCCGAGATTGCCGAAAACACCAACATGACGGCCGATCAGGCGGGCAAGGCCAACGAGCTCACAAAACAGGGCAATACGACGGTCAGTAACACCGTGGCGCGAATCACCCAGTTGGCCAAGGAAGTGGATGCCACATCTGGGCTCATTAGCAACGTTCAGCAACAGGCAAGTGAAGCCAACTCGGTACTGGATGTCATTCGCGGCATTGCCGAGCAGACGAATTTATTAGCGCTCAATGCCGCCATTGAAGCGGCACGCGCAGGCGAGCAGGGCCGCGGCTTTGCGGTAGTGGCCGACGAAGTGCGCACCCTCGCCAGCAAAACGCAGGATTCCACCCAGCACATTCAAGCCATGCTGAGCGCGCTACAAGATGGCGTGGGCAATGCCGTTAGCGCGATGCAGGGTGCGAGTAATAACGCGATGGAGACCGTCGAATCCGCCAATGCGGCCAATGAAGCCCTGACCGCCATCGCCGCTGCCGTGGGCCAAATTGCGCAGATGTCCACGCAAATCGCCACCTCTGCCGAAAAACAGAGCGCGGTGATCAACGAAGTCAACGGCAACCTTGGCGATATTGATCAGCAATCGAAAGACACCACCAGCCGCATCGGCCAGGCCGCCGAGGCCAGCCGCGAATTGGATGCCCTAGCCAAAAATCTGCAGTCAGTGATGTCTGGGTTTCGCTGTTAATCCCTCAGCGGCACCCAGCAACAACTACCCAGAACAACCACCCAGAAACAACAAAGGCGCACCCGTGGGCACGCCTTAGTTGTTACAACCTTTACTTCCGTTTTACATCTACCACACCAGCTTGTGCCGGGAGAGGACTATCCTTATCGAGTTGCCACACCCTGCATTAACGCAGTAGGCACCTCTGGTTCTTGCTCAAACAAATCGCTATTTGTGAGACCGGTAACCAACACCCCAAGGGCAAAAACCAATGCAGTGATGGTCAATACATCAACCTTCATGACATCACCTTTCTTGTATTGTGATTTTTGCGAGTTACTTCCAGTACCTGTAGTACAAGTACGGTCGCCTTTATACCGCAATCTACTAAAAACCCCAAGACCTTAACCTCTGATCTGTGAATTTTTATCTTACGCCCGTGCAATATCATACGAAAGCACTAGACTAAAATTCTGTGACAAGGCTCACAAGGTAAGCGAACGCTCACTTCATTTGTTGTTAAAAGCCGTTAGAACCCAAGAAAAAGGTATATGCCGGATTTTGCGTCTCATCCCAATAGGGATAGCCCAGTTCGTCCAGGAAACCCTTCATAGCCTGAAAATCCGCCGGTGGCACCGCCATGCCCACCAACACGCGACCATAGGCGGCACCGTGGTTGCGGTAGTGGAACAAGGTGATATTCCAACGCCCCGCCACCTTGGTGAGAAAGTTATAGAGCGCCCCCGGTCGCTCTGGAAACTCGAAGCGCAGGACCCGTTCATGTTCAACTTGCGGTGCCTTGCCACCCACCATGTGGCGAATATGCAGCTTGGCCATTTCGTTGTCGGTCATATCGGCCACGGCGTAGCCCTGTTGGTGCAACTCGTCCACCAGATCGAGTCGATCTTGCGGGTCGGCACTCACCGCCACCCCCACAAAAATGCGCGCGGCCGCGTCGTCGCCGTAACGATAATTGAACTCGGTAATGTTGCGCTTATTGATGGCCTTGCAAAACTGCTTGTAGGCACCGGGCTTCTCGGGAATCGTGACCGCCAGAATGGCCTCGCGCTTTTCGCCGATCTCTGTGCGCTCTGAGATATAGCGCAACCGATCAAAGTTGATATTGGCCCCGCTCACCACCGCCACCAGCGTTTGCCCCTGCACACCCTGCTCGCTGACGTACTTTTTAAGGCCCGCCAGCGCCAGCGCCCCAGCGGGTTCGGCGATGGAGCGGGTATCTTCAAAAATGTCTTTGATGCCCGCACAAATTTCATCGGTGCTCACCGTCATGCAGGCATCCACGGTTTTATGCAGCACCCTAAAGGTCTCGGTGCCAATTTGAGCCACCGCCACGCCATCGGCGAACAGCCCCACCTGTGGCAACTGCACCGGCTTGCCTTTTGCCATGGCCGCCTTCAAGCAGGCGGCATCCTCGGGCTCTACTGCAATGATTTTGATATCCGGGCGCACAAATTTTATGTAGGCAGCCACACCCGCACACAGACCACCGCCCCCCACGGGCAAGAAGATGGCGTCTATAGGCCCCGTGCACTGGCGCAGAATTTCTAAACCGATGGTGCCCTGCCCGGCAATTACGTCGGGATCGTCGTAGGGCGGCACGTAGGTCATACCCTTTTCCTGCACCAACTTTTGGGCAAACGCCGACGCCTCGTCAAAGGCATCGCCATGCAATACTACCTTGGCGCCTCGGGCGCGCACGGCGTCCACTTTGATGGCCGGCGTGGTGCGCGGCATCACGATGGTGGCTTTTAAGCCCAGCTTTTGCGCCCCGAGTGCAAGCCCCTGCGCGTGGTTGCCGGCCGAGGCGGCCACCACCCCAGCGGCGCGTTCGGCCTCAGTGAGCTGCAATAACTTGTTGTAGGCACCGCGAATCTTAAAGCTGAATACCGGTTGCAGATCCTCGCGCTTGAGCAGCACCCGCTGCCCCAAGCGCTCGCTCAACGCACGGGCGCTATCCAACGGCGTCTCGACGGCCACGTCGTAAATGCGCGCATTTAATATGCGTTTGATATAGGTCTCAGGCATGGTGACAACAGCTTCCCGGAAATAATTGGCATTTTTTTGAAAAGCCACGCAATAAATGCGGGCACAATCGCGCATGGTAAACAATTTCTCCCGCCCCATCACCCCCCAAGATCGGTATAATCGCCCCATCAATATTGGGAGCCCTCTATGAATCAGGATCAGCTAAAGCAGGCTGTGGCCCGTGCGGCCGTCGACTACATTCAACCCAAACTCGAATCTGACAGCATTGTGGGCGTGGGCACCGGCTCCACCGCCAACTATTTCATTGATTATTTAGCCGAGTACAAAGGTCATTTTGACGGCGCGGTGGCCAGCTCTGAAGCCTCTGCCGAGCGATTGCGCCAGCACGGCATCCCGGTGTATGACCTCAATGCCGTCGATCACATTGGCGTCTACGTCGACGGCGCTGACGAAGCCAATCCCCAATTGCACCTCATCAAGGGTGGCGGCGCTGCACTGACGCGCGAGAAAATCGTCGCCGCCGTAGCGGACGAATTCATTTGCATCGCCGATGAATCCAAATGGGTGGAGACCCTGGGCAATTTTCCGCTGCCCGTGGAAGTCATCCCCATGGCGCGCTCACACGTGGCCCGCGAGCTGGTTAAACTCGGCGGCGATCCCGTCTACCGCCAAGGCGTCGTCACCGACAATGGCAATGCGATTTTGGATGTGCACAACCTGCGCATCCACGACCCCGAAGCCACCGAAATGGCCATCAACCAAATCGTCGGCGTGGTGACCAATGGCTTGTTCGCCCAGCGCGCCGCCGATGTTTTATTGTTGGGTCGCGCCAGCGGCGTGGACACCCTGCACAAACCTCGCCCCATCGGCGATTGATGTCCACACACCCACAAACGGTGGCCGCCTGCTATGTGCGCCACCTGATTGCCGGTGCCGAGGCCGAGGGCGTCGACACCAGCACCCTGCTCCCCACTGACATTCACGCCGAGCTGAACAGCGATCACTGGCGCATGCCGGTGGAAGATTATGTGGCACTCATGCACGCGGTGTGGCACGCCACTCAAGACGAGTCCGCCGGCTACTGCGCGCGCCCGCTCAAGCCTGGCACCTTCGCCATGCTGTGCCACGCCACCATCGACACGCCCAACTTGCGCCGCGCACTGTTGCGCGCCATTAAATTTTTTCAGTTGCTGTCAGATGATCTGACGCTACAGCTCACAGAAAACGAGCGCGAGGCCAGCATCACACTGAGCCACACGGGCAAGGCCGCACTCGACGATCTATTTTTTATCGAGACATTAGCCTTGATCTTGATTCGTTGGTCGAGCTGGATGATCGATAAAAAACTGTTGGTCTCGCGCATCGACTTTAGCGCACCGACACCCGCGCAGGCCGATGAGCGCGCCCACATTTTTGGCTGCACACCGCACTTCGCACAAGCCCAGAATCGCATTTGTTTTGCCACTCGCTTTCTCAATGAACGCGTGGCCCAAAATTCGCAGACACTCGCCAATTTTTTAGCGCAAGCACCCGTGAGCCTACTCAGTCACTACCAACGGGACACCAGTCTCTCGGCGCAGGTACGCCAGTTGCTGCAGTGTGCCGTAGACGGTGATGAAGGGGGTGTCGAACAGTGTGGTTTGGAACAAATTGCCGAACAGCTGCACCTCACCAGCCAAACACTGCGGCGCCGTTTGAAGGAAGAAGGCAATAGCTTTCAGGAAATTAAAGACGCCGTGCGCTGCGCGCTGGCCATTCACTATCTGGTGCGCGATGACCTGCCCGTGCAAGACATTGCCGAAAAAATGGGATTCTCCGAAGCGAGTGTATTCTTCAAAGCCTTTAAACGCTGGACCGGTCTCACGCCCGGCGCTTATCGCGAGCGCGAACTGGCCAAGTAAATTTCGAAATGATTTTTGAAATAACTATTCAAAATAGCCATTCAAAATAGCTATTCAAAAAACTATCGAGTGGCCGTGTCTTGTTGCGCCCGCCACAGGCGCGCATAGTGGCCTTTCTGCGCCAGCAATTCAGCGTGATTGCCCTGCTCCACCAAGCGCCCCTGATCGAGCACGAGAATTCTATCGGCGTTGACCACTGTAGACAGCCGGTGGGCGATCACCAACGCCGTGTGGCGCGCCGACACTTCATCCATCGCGCGCAAAATAGATTGCTCGGCGTGAGAGTCCAGCGACGATGTGGCCTCATCAAACACCAAAATGGGCGGTCGTTTGAGGATGGTGCGCGCGATCGCCACGCGCTGTTTCTCACCGCCCGACAGCTTCAACCCTCGCTCGCCCACTTGGGTGTCCCAACCCTTGGGCAACTGGGCAATAAATTCCTCCAAATGCGACAGGCGAATGGCCTCGCGCACCTCGGCCTCTGTAGCGGTGATACAGCCGTAGCGAATGTTGTCGAAAATCGACCCGTTAAAAAGCACCGCATCTTGCGGCACGACGCCTATGGCTCGGCGCAGTGATGCTTGCGTCACGCGACGAATATCCTGGCCATCAATTAATATGCGCCCACCGGTACAATCGTAAAATCGAAACAGCAATTTAAATAAGGTGGATTTACCCGCGCCACTGGCGCCCACGATGGCCACTCGCTGGCGCGGGGCAACGCGAAAACTCAATTGCTCAATGATCGGTCGCTCGGCGCTGTAGGCAAAACTCACCCCATCAAACTCAATGCCGCCCTCGCTGACGCACAGCTCCGGCGCCTGAACGTCGTCGCGCACCGCCGGCACTTGCGCCAACAAGGCAAACATTTTTTCAATGCTGGCAAAGGCGCCCTTCATTTCGCGGTAGATAAATCCGAGAAAATTGAGCGGCATAAAAATCTGCATCATAAACGCATTGATGAGCACAAAATCGCCAATGGTCATCACGCCAACGCGCACCTGCTGGGCCGCCAAAATCATCATCGCGGTCATGGCGCAGGCCACGATCAACGCCTGCCCGCCATTGAGTGCAAATAAACTCAAGCGATTTTTGCGGCGCGCCTGCTCCCAAGCGGCCAACTCCTCATCGTAGCACTCAGCCTCGTAGCGCTCGTTGCCAAAATATTTCACCGTTTCAAAATTGAGCAAACTATCCACCGAGCGCGCACTGGTGGCCGATTCCGCCTGATTGGCCTGGCGCACAAACCCCGTGCGCCACTCGGTGGCCCACACGGAGTAGCCCACGTAAAACACCACCGCCACCAGCGTGATCAACGCAAAGCCCACGTGGTAGTTAATGAGCAACAGCGCCGTTACCATGCCCACTTCGAGCAGCGTTGGAATAATATTGAACACCATAAAGCGCAGTAAAAAACTGATGCCACTGTTGCCGCGCTCAATATCGCGCGACAAGCCACCGGTGCGGCGATCCAAATGAAAGGCCAAGTCTAGCTGGTGTAGGTGTTCAAACACTTTGAGGCCAATGCGACGCATGGCCCGCTCGGTGACGCGACCAAACACCGTATCGCGCAACTCGGCGAACAACACCGTGGCCAAGCGCACCACGCCATAGGCAAGCAGCAACCCCACGGGCAAGGCGATTAACGGCCCCTGTGCGGCCGAGAGCGTATCCACCAAATCTTTTAAGACAAATGGCAGGCCCACGCTCGCGACTTTGGCGGCAATTAAACAGCCCAGCGCCAGGGCCACACGCACGCGGTGCTCCAGCAAATACGGCAGTAAACTTTTGAGTGTGGCCCAACTGATTTGGGCGTCGGCCTCATCGAAGCGGCGTGATCTCATGGCCGAATCTCTTTGATTGGGTGTGCTGCCTAGTATGGCATGCCACTGGGCAGAGCTGGTGCGCGCCCAGTGGCTGAGTGAAGCGAGAGGGGAAGGTAAACACTCGCGAAAATTAGCGCGCCAATCGCAAACTCATCATTGTCACTAGCGCCCAAATCCAATTGAATATCAGCACCAATACGGGCGTCATCTCGCCCAATTCAATACCGGCCACGCCCTTGCCCAAAAAGTAGGGGAACACCACAAACAACTGAAAGGCAGTGGGAAACAGACTTAGCAGCGCCGCCTTCGTTAGCGGTCGGCTGTTAGACAGGGGCAGCGCAAACAGAAAACCCCACAAGCCACCCCACACAATGCGCGGATACAGCCACGCGGCGGTCAACGCCGGCGCAATCGCCACGCCCATACTTTGATTAATACCAAAATGGCCGAAGGCCCACACCGCCACGCTATTGGCGAGTGCGCCCAAACCGCCCGCGGCAAAACATAACATCAAGGCTTTCATGAGTTGATCTCCGAGAGTTGTCGTGCAATGACTTAGTGATTTAATTTATTGTTTTGCAGCGTAGGCCTCTACCGCTTCCATCACACGCAGTACATTGCCACCCATAATTTTGGCGATGTCGCGCTCCTTGTAGCCGCGCGTAAGCAATTCGGCAATCAGGTTGGGGTAGCTCGCCGCATCCTTCAAACCAACGGGCAGTGAATCACCCACGCCGTCGTAGTCGGAACCCAAGCCCACGTGATCCACACCCACGAGTTTTACCACGCGGTCAATATGATCGGCCACATCGTCGATGGTGGCAAACGGGTAGGGAAAGCGTTGCTTATATTCGCGCTTAAAATTGGCCTTGGCCTGATCGGTCAGGTGCTCGCCCTGCAGCGCGATAAAGGCTTTTTCGGCGGCGTCTTCGGCGGTGGACCACTCAACGGCGGCCTTGGTCAAAAAATAGCTGCCGAAGTTGATCATAATCACGCCACCTTTTTTGGCCATAGCCTTGAGCATTTTGTCGCTCACATTGCGCTCTAACCCTGGCGTGAAATGACGCAGCGAAGAGTGTGAGGCGATGACCGGTACGGCGGACAATTCAACGGCCTGATAAAAAGCGGCATCGGAAACGTGCGACACGTCCACCATAATGCCCAGGCGATTCATTTCTTTGACCAGCGACACGCCAAACGGACTTAAACCCTGCCACACCTTCGTTTTATCGTAGGATGAATCAGAAATGTGGTTGGCTTTGGAGTGGGTGAGCGTTATGTAGCGCACGCCGCGATCGTAAAAGTGCTGAAGATTTTTTAAATCGCCTTCGATGGCCGCGCCATTTTCCATGCCCAGTGGCAGCGAGATTTTTCCGGCTTGATGGTGGGCGCGAATATCGGCAGCCGTGCGTGCAATGGCAAATTTATCCGGTGCTCGATAGGCGATGGCCTCCACTTGATCGATCAACACATCGGCCAATGCCTTGGCGCCCTTGCCCTCAAGTTTGGCGGGAATGTAAATCGACATAAACGGCGCATCTAAGCCGCCGGCCTTGGCGCGAGGGTAATCGAAGTCGCCATCGACGGTCGCTTGAGTGACGTCAGCCCAGGCTTCTTGCAGCCGATAGGGCACGTCGATGTGACCATCCACAAGGGGATACTTCTGGGCAATTTGCCGAGCTTGCTCGAGGGTATCGGCAATGGCAGTAACACTTAGTGCACACAGGATGCTAAACAGGACTAGCGCTTTCATATTTTCTCCTTGGCGAGTCGGGGCGGCATCAACTGCCGCCCCAATGGCGAAGGATTATGACATACCGTTGGCAAAGCGCCCCATAGTCTCAACGGCTAATTTGCGCACGGGCACCATGGCCTCGGCATAGGCTTGCAACACATCGAGGGCATATTGCGTGCGCTCGGCCAAAAACGTGTCGCTCTTGGTGGGCTCGTCGGCAGTCCAGAGATTGGCGACATCCCGATACAAGAGGTGTTCAGGCAAATACAGCAGGCGCGCATTTTTGTAGCTGCTGGTGCGCATTTCGTTGATCACATAGGCGCCGCCAGTACCGGCTGAAACCGCCACCAACAACGCGGGTTTGTGCGCCAATTCCGCCACGCCGCACCACAGGAAAAAATTCTTAATCGAGGACGGCGCCATGCCGTTCCACTCGGGCACTACCAATACCAAGGCATCGGCATCGGCCACGCGCTGCTTAACGGCCTTGACATCGTCGCGGTCAAAACCAGTGCCGTCCCACTCGGGCAGCGGCTTGGTGGCCAAATCCAACAGATCGGCCGCGCTGCCAAAGTAGCGGCTGTTCAATAGGCCGGCAATGCGCAGGCTCTCCGATTCGGCG
The DNA here is from genome assembly GCF_014192475.1 of Simiduia aestuariiviva. Classification (GTDB taxonomy): domain Bacteria; phylum Pseudomonadota; class Gammaproteobacteria; order Pseudomonadales; family Cellvibrionaceae; genus Simiduia; species Simiduia aestuariiviva. The sequence goes on along the minus strand of NZ_JACHXZ010000001.1, from coordinate 272,193 downwards.
CGTTGGCTGCCGCTGATAATTAACGTCTTCATGGTTGCTCCAGTAATAGCTGTTCCGGAATGTAGGGGCGCACTCTCGGCTTAGCAGCCTAACGGTTTTTGCGCCCACAAAAAAGGCGGAGGGCTCAGCCCTCCGCCTTGGGAGACACGCAGGCAATTACGCCTCTTCTTCGGTCTTCAATACGCCGCGACGAATTTGATCGCGCTCCATGGATTCGAACAACGCTTTAAAGTTGCCCTCACCAAAGCCTTCATCTTTTTTACGCTGAATGAACTCGAAAAAGATCGGGCCCACCAGGTTTTCAGAGAAGATTTGCAACAACAAACGCGGGTCGCCGGCTTCAGTTGAACCGTCCATCAAAATGCCGCGCTTCTTCAGCTCGTCGACGGGCTCGCCGTGGCCGGGCAAACGCTCTTCCAACATTTCGTAATAGGTCTCGGGCGGCGGCGTCATGAAACGCATACCGCGCGCCTTCAAGCGATCCCAGCAGCCCAGCAGGTCGTCGCAAGAGAAGGCGATGTGCTGAATGCCTTCGCCGTTGTAGGCCATCAGGAACTCTTCAATTTGGCCGTTGCTGCCCGCCTCTTCGTTGAGCGGAATGCGAATCTTGCCATCGGGTGCGGTCATGGCCTTAGAGGTCAAGCCGGTGTATTCACCCTTGATGTCGAAGTAGCGAATTTCACGGAAGTTGAACAACTTCTCGTAGTAGTCCGCCCAGTAGGCCATGCGGCCGCGGTAGACGTTGTGCGTCAGGTGATCGATGATCTCAAAACCACAACCTTCCGGGTGGCGATCCACGCCGTCGATGAATTCGAAATCGATGTCGTAGATAGACGCGCCTTCTTCATAGCGATCGATCAAATACAGGATGGCGCCGCCAATGCCGCGGATGGCAGGCAGGCGCAACTGCATGGGGCCAGTGGGCACATCGACCGGCTGGGCACCCAGCTCGAGCGCGCGGGCATAGGCCTTAGGCGCGTCTTTTACGCGAAAGCCCATGCCACAAGCGGAGGGGCCATGCTCTTCGGCGTAGTAAGCGGAAGGGTGCTTTTTCTCGTAGTTAACGACAAAGTTGATGCCGCCTTGGCGCCACAGGGTGACGTCCTTGGAGCGGTGATTGGCCACGTGGGTGAAACCCAAAATGTCCAACACAGGCTCAAGAATGCCTTTTTCTTTGGCGGCGAATTCGATGAATTCAAAGCCGTCCAACCCCATGGGATTGTCAAATAAATCTGCCATTAGTCACTCCTCCTGGTCAGTGGGCGCAGTCGCGCGCGCAGGTCGGCTAGTATAGCGGGGCCACAGAGGCACTTTTTGCCTAAATCGCCCCCGCAGCCAAGCCCAAAAGACAAGAATCATCCACTTAAATCATAAACTTGCAGATTTCTGTCTGATACCGCCGAAAGTGTGCAGAAATCGGCTCCCACACCGCGCGGAGCTAGGCCGTTATGACCTCCAACACCGACTGACCGCCTGCCACCAGCGCGTTAAACCCCTGCATGAGCACCGCCCCATCGCCCTTAACCGAGCGCAGCGGGCACAAGCCAGCCGTCAACAGCGCTGCGGCGGTAGTATCGGTCATGTAGATTTCCGCACAGGCTTTGGCCACCGCGTCGCCATCCTCGTCGGCATAGATGTGCAGCGGCAAATCCGAGAGCCTGGTCACTAAGCCAGAGGCAAAGTCCCAATAATTTTGTTCAAAAGACTGGCCCATTAACAGCGCCACCGCATAGGCGCCATTGCCCCACAAATAATGTCCATGGGCGCCGTCTGCCCCCAACTCCTCAAAGCCGAAACTCTCAATGGGGGCGGTGCGCGCACCGTAGGGCAAACGCAGTAAAAAGCGCGGCGCGGCCACCAGCAGCGAGTCACTTTGCGGCTCATCGCGCAAGGCCTGCCAAAGTTTCGCAAATTGCGCATTCACGGGGTGCTGCCAATCCGCCACGTCGGGCGTTTGCGCCAAGCTCGCACAACCGGCTATGCGCTCGTGACCGCTCACCAAGGCAATGGCATCGGCGTACACCGCCAACGCCGACAGCCCCGCGGCCAAGCGCACATCGGCCACCTCATCGGTGAGCGTGACATCGCTCACCAACACCGACCAGGGCGTGGCGCCCGGCATTTGAAAACTACTGATTAAGCGCTGGTAGAGCGCGGCCTGCGTGATGTCATCCGATGCGGAGAAATCCGCGCGCAGCTCCTCTTCGCTGACATCCAACAAAAACAGTTTGAGATTCTTTCCCGTTTCCAATCGGCGCACTAATAAATTCACACTGCGCCAGTTGGCTTCGAGGCGCTGAAAGTCGCCGGCATGCATTAAATTGCGCAACGCATTCGCAGCAACCCGCTCTAAAGTAGCCGTCAATTCCGCCGCGCGCGGATCCGATTTTGGCTCCACAAAGGGCGCGACGATTTGCCGAATAAAGTCGTTGACGTCCTGGGCCTCGCCGCGGCGGTTTGCCTCCTTGGCCGCTGGCCGATCAAACAGCCCTTCGGGAATGGCCATGCCGGTGACCTGCTGCGGCGCCTCTGTCACAGTCCACGATTGAATGTCGGCCGCGGCCTGAGCAAACTGCGCGGGATTGTTCAATTGTGCCGTCAGTTCTCGCAGCCGATGAAACAATGGCACGCGGCGATACAGGGTATCGGGGTGCAAGTCATCCAGGTCTTCGAAGGCGATGGGGCTTGCACAGGTCGGCAATTGTAAGCGCACATTGAGCGCCGCAAAGACGTCGTCAAAATTGTCGCGATTAATTTCGCGCAGAGGTCGGTTCGCCAGCGATGCCATGTCGATGTCGCCCCGGCTACCGCGACCACTGAAATCGCCCATAAAAATCATGTGCATGGGCTGGCCACTGTCGTCCGTGGCGACGCGATGGTTATCCTCTGGGTCATAGCCCGTGCCGCTGCCAAACACCACGCCACCGGTGGACATAGTTACTCGTGTCATCTCTACCCCTCACGCCATTCAACCGTCAAATATTAGTGCGCAGGGCGATGCCAACACCGGCCTCCACAAGTCTTCGGCGAGTCTAATCAGGATGAATACAATAGAGAACTTTGAACCGCCTTTAGCGGCAAGATCGCTGCAAATAGTCACTTGATTGCAGCGCAACTGGTACGAAAGTGCACGGCGTGCGGCAACTCAGGGCCATTCGCCCCCGCTAGACGTGCTCGGGGGTGCGCTCGGCCTGCTGGGCAATAAAATCGCCCAGCAAGGTTTTGCCGGCATCATTGAGAGAGTCGAAAGACAGGCCGTAACTAAAGTGATCACTGTCGGCGTCGGGCTTGCCGAGCACGCCGCGCACGGTGCCCGCCACCTGCACCAGACGCACACCCGATTCAAAGGGGAAGCGCGTGACCAATATCAATGGCGTGCCGGGGCCGCCCAGCTCTTCCGGGGCCTCAAGGCGACAGCCCGACACACTCAAATCCACAATAGTGCCGGCCACCTCCATGGCGCCGCCCTTGATGGTGGCCGAGAGCTGGGTCGCCACACGGGTGGCCTTGCGGCTTTCGTCCTGTGCGATAAAGGCGGGGTAGCCCAAGCACAACATGGGCATGGGTTGCTCCACCTGCTGGGTAATCTGGGCCGAAAACAAAATGGCGCAATTCAATTGCTCGGAGTACAGATGCACTTCCACCAACCCTCGCGTGGGCAATGCCGGCACATCCGGCGGCAGCACCGGCGGCGTAACCATAATGCACTGCCCTTCCACATAGCCCACCAAGCGGCTGGCCTCACGGCGCCCCTCTTGCAGGTTAAAGTCCAACTCTAGGCGCGTGCCTGGCAGCAATTTTAAGTCTTCAAACTTCATATCCGTCCTTAATGCCCCGGTCTTAAACACTTCCCAGTGTAGCCCACTCAGCGGCGCAGGCGAGACACTTGTCCAATGCCGCGCACAGGCTATGCTTTAAGCCGTCCGTATGAATATTCAGGTTTCCCAAGCATGCCGCGCAACGTTTTAATCGCCACCCTGTTACTGCTGGTCACTGGCTTGGCTCAGGCCAACCCCCAGCTGGTACGCGTGGGGGGTTACCAATTTGCGCCCTTCGTCGAAATTGCGCCCAACGGCCAAGCCACGGGGCTCACCCTCGACCTCATCGCCGCCCTCAATGATTTTCAAGACGACTACGAATTTGTGTTTGTACCCAGCAAGCCCACCCAGCGCTATAAGGAGTTCGAGGCCAATCGCTTCGACATGGTGATGTTTGAAAGCAAGCAATGGGGCTGGGAGGATTTGCCCGTGGACAATACCGCGCCCTATTTAAGCGGCGGCGAGCGCTACATTGCGCGGGCCGAGCCCGGTCGCGATCAGTCCTATTTCAATAACTTGGCCGACAAGCGCTTGGCGGGCATTAAGGGCTACCACTACCGCTTCGCCAATTTCAATGCCGACCCCGACTACCTGCATCGCCACTTCACGATCAATCTCATCGACAGTAACGCGGGCAGCATTCGCATGGTGTTGTCGGGTCGCGCCGATGTGGCCGTGGTGACCCAATCCTTTTTGTTTCGCCAGCTACAGCGCAACCCAAAACTCAAACAACAATTGTTAATTTCTGAAGAATTTGACCAGCACTACCAGCACACCGTACTGGTTCGACAGGGCACCAAGCCCACGGCCCAAGAGGTGGAGCAACTACTCAATGACATGCGCACCCAAGGGGCACTGACTAAACTCTGGTCGCGCTACGGGCTCGAGCTACAAAGCTCCACTGCCAACGACGACAGCGAAAGCAACACCGTGTCGGCGCCCAATTTATAAGCGACACACACCTTCACACTGTAACCAGCACACAGTAAATCACACAGTAAGGAAACCCAGCCCATGACCGACGAATTTCTGCAGGCCGCCATAGAAGAAGCGCGGGCAGGGCTCGCCGAGGGCGGTATTCCCATCGGCTCGGTATTGGTTCATCGCGGGAAAATTATTGGCCGCGGGCACAATCGCCGCGTGCAGCAAGGCAGCGCCATTTTGCACGGGGAAATGGACGCCCTAGAAAATGCAGGGCGCCTGCCCGCTCAGGTCTACCGCGAAAGCGTGTTGTACACCACCCTCTCACCCTGCCCCATGTGTTCCGGCGCCATTTTGCTATACGGCATTCCCAAAGTGGTCATCGGTGAGAACACCACATTCATGGGCGATGAAAATTTACTGCGCCAACGGGGTATCACCTTAGAGATCGCGCAAAACGCCGAATGCATTGCACTCATGCAACACTTTATCGAACAGCACCCCACACTCTGGCACGAAGACATCGGCGAGTAGCGGCGCGCGCATTGGCGCCGCCAACATTCTGCGCTAAGCCCGTCGCAACACTCAGCCCCACAGTAAACCGAGCACCACAAAGCCAACGCCACTGATGCCACCGGCAATCAGCGCATAGGGCAATTGGGTGCGCACGTGATCGATGTGTTCAGTGCCCGCCGCCAAACTGGAGACAATGGTGGTATCGGAAATGGGGGACGCGTGATCGCCAAAAATGCCCCCCGATAGCACGGCGGCAACAAACAGCGCAGGGTCGATGTTCAGTGCGGCGGCAATGGGAATCGCGATGGGCAACATGATCGAGAACGTGCCCCAGCTCGAGCCCACGGAAAATGCGATCACCCCCGCCACTAAAAAAATCACCAGCGGCAACAGCCACAGCGGTACGGTATCGCCCACCAGCCCCGCCACAAACACACCGGTGCCCAAGGCCTTGGCCACCGAACCGAGCGCTAAGGCCAGCACCAATACAATCGCCAAGGGCAGCATGCGGCCCGCCCCTTCGAGCCAGGTGTGGCTGAGTTTATCCAAGCTCATTACGCGCTGCGCCAATACCAACACCGACACCAAGGTGAGCGCCGTTAAACTCGCCCACAACACGCTTTTCGAACCCGACCCCGCAAAGAGGTCGCCATCGCCGGTGGCGTACAAGCCCAAGGGCATGGCGACAATGAGCGCCAACACCGGCCACACCATGTTGTGCAGCTGCGGTTTAACGTCAGCGGTTACTGGGTCGCCCACTTCAATGCCGCCGCGCTCGCCACCCTGTGTGCGCACTTCTGCCGCCGCCATCGGCCCAATATTGATATTGCGAGCAATCACCACCGCGGTGGTGAGCACGGCCACAATGGCGTACAAATTGAGCGGGATACTGGCCAGTAAAACTTTTAACGGTTGCTCCACACCCAAGCCGTCGAGCAAACCCAAATTAAACGCACCCCAGGCATTGAGCGGAATTAAAATACAAATGGGCGCAGAGGTTGAATCCACAATGTAAGCCAGCTTTTCACGGGCCACCTTAAAGCGATCAAACAGCGGGCGCGCCACGGTGCCCGCCACCAGCACGGTGATATTGGATTCAATAAAAATCACCACGCCAATGACAAACGCCATCCACTGCGAGCGCTTGCCATTGTTTACCCAACGCGAGCGCTCAAGGTATTGCACAAACCCCGTCACTGCACCGCTGCGCTCCAAGGTTAAAATAAACGCGCCAATCACCAAGGTGAACGCCACCACCCGCGCATCGCCGGGGCTGGCCAACACGGCGATGGTGGCCTCAATAGCGGCACCCAATGCCGACAGCGCATTGACATCCAGCAGTTGAAAAAAGCCCAACCAAATGCCGGCGAACAGCGCCAAATACACTTGCCGAGTGAGCAGCGCCAGGCCGATGGCCATCAAGGGGGGCAGTAGTGAAGTCCACGTGGGGTCAGTCATAGTCGGTGTCTTTATGTTGTATGTGTGTTGTTTTTATTTAGCTGTTGCCTTGGGTCATTATCGTCGATGCGGCAATTCAACGTCGCAAGTATCTATATAAGACGCTCAATACACGACGTTCAATTCACTCAAGCGCGCAATACCGGCTCCAGTAACGTCAGCGTGCCCGCGTCGCCATCCAGCTCAGCCATTCCGCCCACTGGAATAATACTTTGATCGTCGACGTGACCAATCATCAAGCCGCGCACCACCGGAATGGTTAATGTTGCACAGCGATCGCGAATCACCGCTTCAATGCTAAAGCTGGGGCCGTCGATGACGACGTCGGTAAATTTACCAAACACCACGCCCACCACTTGCTCGAACACGCCCGCCAACCACAGCTGCGTCAACATGCGATCTACTCGATAGGGCGATTCGCCAATGTCTTCAAGAAACAACAGCTTGCCACGAAATTCCGGCATAAACGGCGTGCCCATCAAGGTGCAGAGCAGCGTTAAGTTGCCGCCCACTAAAGGCCCGCGCGCGCGACCACCCACAAAGCGCGTAATGCGATTGGCGCGCTCCGCAGAACCACGGCGCTGCGCAAACGGCGGCGGCGCGCCCAAAGGGGTAGGCACCTCTGCCCCCATCAAAATGCGATCAAATTCCGCCACGGTGTAATCTGAATACGCCTGCCCCGCCATCGGCCCGTGAAAGGTAATGAGCCCGGTGCGCAGGTGAATCGCGTTGAGCAGCGCGGTAATGTCGCTGTAACCCAATAAAATTTTGGGGTTGCGGGCGATAGCCTCGTAATCGAGTAACGGCAGCAGGCGCGGCGTACCGAAGCCGCCGCGCGTGCAGATAATGGCATCGACGTCTGGGTCTTTAAACATTGCGTTGATATCGGCAGCCCGCTGCGCGTCAGTGCCCGCCAAATATTGATGGCGCTGATACAAGTGCGAGCCAAGTTTCACCTCAAACCCCAGCGACTTAATAATGTCTACGCCAAAGTCGATGTGCTGATCTTCCGGCGAATTGCCCGCAGGCGCCACCAGCCCCACCGTCATGCCGGGCTGCAAACGCTTGGCATAGCGGGGCTTTTTTACTGAGGACGTTACTCGGGACGTTTCTCGAGACGTAGCTGGGTTCGCAGCCACCATTGCCCCACTGCTCGCCAGTGGCACCAGCGCCAATGCCTTTAATAGATTGCGACGATTCATGCCCGACTCTCGCTTACCGTAAAGGCCACAGTGTGTCATAGCCGCCCGCCACGGCCAACTCAACCCGCGAGCTTTACCGTGGCTGATATTAACGGGAGTAACGTGGTTATTGATGGGCATTGGATTCGTTTCACACACTCTTGGGTCGACCTGACTGCTATTAACTGAAGTTGTTGTGGCTTAAGTTGAGTGGTGGGTTAAAAGCGGCATGTTTTGGGTGCAGGCGCCCTGTCCCCCCGCCACTTTGCCGCTCCAGCAATACATCCATGTATTGAGTCGCTCGCGCCACATCCCTGTGGCTTGCAAACTGGCGGGGGGACAGGGCTTTCGAGGTCGGGTGCGTGATTTATGGAGCAGCTGTTTTCGGTTGTTGGCAGGCAGAGCGAGTAGCAGTAATGCGCAGCCGGAAACATTCACGCCTCAAGGCCTGCGTGTATATCCGTTTTTCAGTAGCCGGGTCTTATTTCTCCTTTTTGCCGCCCGCCCTTAAAGCGTAAAAAAGGTATTGGAATTAATGGCTTATGGGGTATATTTCAAAACACACTCGAAAAAATAGCGCGCCAGCTAGGTATCTGTTGTCTGCAATAGAGGATTTATGTGACTTAGGCGCTGATATTCGAGCCAAATAAAAACAAGGACTTAGGTGTGTTTTGGGCAAATTCTCTCAAAAGAATATACGCGCCGCGTCCTATGAACAAACTGTTATACACAAGGATAAAATGAAAGAAATATTTAAGATAGAGCTTAGCTTTTTATCGCTAATAAAAATAAGCTCCGTTATTGGATTTAGCGCAGGCGTGGTTGCCATTCCATTTTACATGTACACATTTGCCACGGGAATGGGTTTTGATATTGCGCTGTTGCAGCTGATTTTTATGGGTCCGGTAGTAGGTATGATAAATGGGGCGTTGCTTGGCTTTCTCGCTTATCCTTTCTATTGGTGGTTTTCTAAGAAGGTAGGCGTAAAATATTCAGGCTATTTCTATCCGGTTTCAGATAAAAATGCATAACAAACGCCACCAACACGCCGCAGCGCGGCTGGACTCGCAACTAATCGTTGCTCGCCGTTGTGGCGGGCGTCATACGCAAATCTAGTCCGGAGAGAATTTTAGGAAAGGGATGCCATGTCAATAAAAAGCATACAAAAATTAAAGCAATTCGGTATCTTCCAAGATCATACGAACAGCAATGCCAAAGATTTCGGTAAATACAATTTGTTCTATGGATGGAATGGAAGCGGAAAATCTACGCTTTCTGGTTTGTTTCGGTGTATCGAAAATAAAGCCACTTCTAGTAAATTTCCTTCTTCGGAATTCTCGGTAAATGTAGACAGCGGCACGCCTACCACGCAAGCCAATGTGGCGAATTCTGATCTAAACATATATACCTTTAACCATGACTTTATTGATGAAAATATTTCATGGAACAGCATTGTAAAAAGTATATTGCTTGTTGATAAAGAAAAGATTGAAGAACGTGAAAAGCTAGAAAAGTTAAAAAAAGAACAGGAAGCCGATAGCAAAGCACACAACATAGAATCCGAAGCAATAAAGAAACTTGATAGCGCTGTTTCAAAATTTGGAACCGATAGCGCGCGACATATGAAGACAAGTCTTCAGTCTATTGACACCACAGACAGTTACTACCTTCACTACGATAAGCGTAAATTTGAAAAATTCATAGAAGACCACCTTGAAGAAAGCAAGTCGGACGACTCACTTCTTGATGACCAATTGATTGTTGAATTAACCAATGCATCGAAGCCTGATCAAAAGTCACCGATTACTTTTAGTCAACAGACCATTAATCAAAAAATCTTCACCAAAGCAAAAGAACGTCTTGATGATCTTTTAAAAACCAGCGTGATTAGTCAAACGATTCAACGGCTTGTTGAAAATGGTGATATAAAGTCTTGGGTTGAAACTGGTCTTGATCTTCATAAGCACCACGATACAAACCAGTGTGAATACTGTGGAAACACCATCACGGAAGAACGCACCAAACAATTAGAAGCCCACTTTAATGACGATTACAAAGCCTTTCAAACCCGACTTGAAGGTGCTGATGACTGGCTTTCTGGTCAATATATTCAGCCTACAATATTACCCGCTACAAGTGATTTTTACGACGAATTCAAAAGCGGGTACGGTGAAGCCCGTACAGCATTAGAAAAGGCTATTACAGCCTTAAACGAAGAAATAGCAGTATGGCACACTGTGCTGAAGGAAAAGATTGCCAATCCGCTTGAAACTAGTCTAGCGGTCGAAGTTATCAGTGAATCGTCCGTGAAGGCGTTTAACGATGCTATGACCGCTATTGGCAGGGCTGTTGATAAGCACAACCATAAGTCCGGAAATTTCAAAGAAGAAACTGATAAAGCCAAAAAGCGACTTGAACTTCACTACGCGACTACTGAAGTGAAATCATTCGGGTATCATGAGAAGAAAAAAGAAGTAGTTGATCGAGCAGCCGCAAATGGAACGCTAAAAACAACAATTAACACTAGAAACACAGAAATCCGAAAACTTGAAGATTCACTATCAAATGAAGGCGTGGGCGCTGACCAGTTTAATGAATCACTTCATAAGTTTCTTGGGCGCAGCGAATTGACCCTTCGATTTAATCCGGTTAAAAAAGGGTATGAAATACTTCGGAATGATACGGAACAGGTTGACGGTAATCTAAGCGAAGGCGAAAAGACAGCTATTGCTTTCGTCTACTTCATAACCAAGCTGAAAGAAAATGACAACAAGATTGAAGATACTATTGTTGTAGTAGACGACCCCATTTCAAGTTTCGACTCCAATCACCTTTTTCACGCTTATTCATTTATGAAAGTGAACTGTGAAAAAGCAAAGCAATTGTTTGTTTTTACCCACAACTTCACGTTTTTCAAGTTGATTCGCGATTGGATTTCACGGAAGAATAAACATAACAATCAGAATATTGCAAATTTCTACGTTGTTAAAGCAAACAACAAAGTGCCAAGAACTTCAACTTATACAAATGCCGAACCAGCATTAACCTTATATAATTCAGAATATCATTACATATTTTCACGACTGAATTCGTTAAAAAATCAACAGACGCTTGAAACGGATGATCATTTTCTTGCTGCCAATTTATCCCGAAAATTACTTGAATCCTTCTTGTCATTCAAATTTCCAAAGAACCGGGGAAATTTCGCCAACTTGTTTAATACGGCCGTTTCAGAAAGTCGAAACTCTGAAGACGAAGGGAAGGAAAAGATTAGAAAGTTCATCAATGAATATTCACATAACGACCTTATTGAAACCAATGAAGACTTTGTTGAAAACCTGATTGGTGAAGGCGTTTCAGTTATTTCAGATATTTTTGACTGGATAAATGAACTTGACGAAAAGCACTATCAAGAAATGATGGAGGTCGTGTCATGAGCAGTAATGCGTATAACAGGCGCTACTATTGGACAATTTTTCCGCTGTGCCCCAAAACTTCCGCAGAGCGCGACGTTATGTTTCTATCATCAAGGAGTGATTACATTGAGCCAATTCTGTAGTATCGATGGCTGCGCACGAGAAGTTTTTGAAAGTACAACTGAGTGTGTCCTTCATTGCAAGAAAGATGACTACTCTCACGATTTCAAAAATAACGGCATTTTGAGAAAGTTTTATGATGCTTTAATTGAGTATATAGCTGAATCAGCTTTTGAATGGAAACGTCCTGACAACCCAGAAATAGTAAATGCCGAGTCATTTAAAGCCTACCTTCAGGAAGGTGTTGGCAGTGATGAGGTTGTCAATTTCTGCCATAGCGAAGTAACAGTATTCACCTCTATTTTCTTTCCATGCAGAGATAGCAGGGATAACTTTGATTACCTTAAACTTTTAAGAAAAATTAAGGGTGCACATTTTAACTACTGCAAGTTCACAGCGCACTCAGTCGAGATCCCTAAAGTCGAAGCATTTTTTCAAGATTGTGAGTTTTTTCAATGGTGGAGTATCACCCAGTCCAAGCTACTTGAAAATGTAAATAATGTCTTATTTCAAAACTGTAAATTTAGAGAAGATGTCAGCTCATACCCGGATGATGATCACAGTGCAACGCTAGATATACCATTATTTAACAATTGCTCCTTTGATAAAAGTCTATCGTTTGAAAATGTCAGTCTAAAAAAACCTGTATTTAATAACACGGATGACGACCTAATAAAAATCCATAAGTTACGGATTGAAAACTGTGAGATAAATGAAAAGTTTGTACTGAACAAGCTAAACGCTGAATATATATTGATCGAAAACTCTGAATTTAAAGCCAAGCTTGAACTGAAAGAAGGCTTTATTGATGAAATTGAATTAATCAACACCAATTTCAACGGACTCTTCGACTCTTATTCTACAGAGTATGGTCGTTTTTATTGTTTTAAGAGCATATTCAGTGATTTCGTAGGCTTCGAGAAATGTAAATTTGCAGCCCTACAAGGCGATAATGAATTAAACCAATTATCAATATTTAGATATGTTACATTTTTGAGTTTTACAAACTTTAGGAATTCCACATTCGCTCAGGGGATTGACCTAGAAAACACCAATTTAAAAGAAGCCCCCAACTTTCTGAATATAGATGTGTTATCAAACAACACAAACAGGGAGACACTGAGAATAATAAAAGACTCTTTCGATAAAATTGGAAATCATATCGAAGCAAACAAATTTTTTGTTCTTGAAATGACTAAATATAAACAAGGGCTATCTAATAAGCCTTTGAATCAAGAGAAATTAATTTTCTGGTTAAATGAAAAGACCTCTAACTTTGGCCAGAGCTATTTATTGCCGACTTTATGGATAGTGTTTTTCTCAGTCATCTATTATTTGTTAATTCTTGGCCATGAAGGCAATCTGCTATATAACTTAGTACCGCCTGCCAACGAAGCAATAATCTCAGTATCAAATGTATTCAATGGAATAGCAGCAAATATAATACCTTTCAAAAAGCTACTTCGAGAAGGTATGGAGTTTACTAGCCTTGTGTTTTATGTCATTTTCGCTAGTTTGATATGGCAAACAATTGTAGCTGTAAAAAGGCACACGCGGCGTTAACGAAACATAACAAGGGCGTGCAATCTGACTCCGGCGCTATACAACACAATTATGGAGAAACCAATTTGATTAACAGAATCATTCTTGTGGCGCTCATATCGATGATTATTTCATCCTGCGGGGCAAGCAATAGCCATAAAAAAGTATTGAAATCGGATAATATTCCAGCCAAATCGACCATGCCTGCTCTGTCACTTGAAACGGTAGATTTTTCGGGTGATTTAGATGTGAGAAAAGTAAAAGTAGAATGCTCGATGCTAGAAAAATTATCTACGTCTATCTTGGACTCGGCTACGAAGTACAATGCCAACATTATTTCCCATGATGACCCAAGCGCATCGTCGCCAAAGGAGTACACTCTTAAAGTAACCTATGTGAATGTCATACCTCACCGATGGACCTTTATGGCTATACGACCAAGCTCGTCTGCTACCGTTGCAGCAGAAATTTTAAAAGGTGGGAAAGTTATAAAATTCACTAAAAAGGTAATTGGCTCTGGAGTAGCATTTGGCGCATGCGACCGTCTAGAGAAAATTGCAATTACCGGAGGTAGATATATTGCAAAATGGTCGTCCCAGCAAGTCTACGAGTAAATGAGAAGTTTGGGGTAAGCGATCAAGGGCTCAGACTCCTTGATCGAATCTCAAAGATCGGAATCATGGTGTCTGACCCCGAGATCCATAATTTTAACTCCACAAAGCCGCAATCAATGGCGGTACGCTCTCGGCTGTTGCGGGCGTTATGCATCCAAGTTACCCGCGAAAAGTAGACACCCTGTATAGTTATATTTGACTGATATGGAGGTGTCGAATGACACGCAAAAAACACCAGCATTACTAGGGAAAGAGAAATCGAAGTGAAAATTGAAAGTATATTAATAATATTTGGATTGGTTTCATTAACAATAGTCGGTCTTTGTGGATTTCTATATACATCAAATCTTATGTTGGTCATGTTTCAAGCGGTAACTATATTTGGTTTCGAAATTACTTCAGATCAAGTGTTCTCCTCGTTGACTAGCATCGCAAAGATCCAAATAGTGATTATTCTTCTGTTGGTGCCAGGTCTTATTTGCACATCAGTGGGTATTTTTGAATTTAATCATAATCCAAAATGGCATAGGACTTGTCTGAAGATTATCTCATTTATACTTTTTTTGGGTTTTCCACTGATGTCAGTTTTGGCAGTGTATTTATTCATAATTTCAGGAAGAAGGCGCATTGCATAGCAAGTGGTTTTAGGGTCGCCGTGAACTTCCCCCGCTTTAATGGACACCTCTAGATAACTTATCTGGAGGTGTTTGTGCCAAAATACAACAACCCACGAAAAACGTGGCAATATTCAACTGAATTCAAGATTCGGGCGGTAAAGATGAGCTACCAGCCTGATATTCAGATAAAACAGGTCGCTGAAGGCCTGGGAATTCATCCTTTCATGTTATCCCGCTGGCGGAAGGAGTACCGAGATGGCCTTCTCCAAGGGACGGTAAAAAGCGAATTGATAAAGGGGTCGCAGACGCTCGCCTTTGATAAAGGCTTGCTTTTGAACTTTATCCTTTTGGCATGGTCAACACTCTGATCTCAGTTGCCCTTCAAAAGGATTTAATAATGAAAAAACGAGTAGTCGTCACTATTGCCTCCGCAATTGCTCTTTCATCTATTTTTGTAGCTACGTCATTCTGATCAAGAGGACAGATTCCTCGATCGACATTTAGCCCTAGCAATATTAATCCTAAATAGGCTGCCAGGGCTATTCACCACAAATCATAGCCAATTATTTAATAGCACAGGGACAGTAAAGTGAAACTAATAAAATGGGCACTGACATCAATTCTACTATCGGTCGCAATTCTTGCGTCGCTTGGGTACATTTACCTGTACGTTATGCCGAAAGGTCCAGACAGAACTGAGGTAAGCACTATCCCATCGGGAAAGGATAGCTTTGTAATAAACGCCTATCGACACACAGATCGAAAAACTATCCGGGTTTGGACATATAAGCCAGAGAAATGGGCTCAAGACAAACCTATACTGTTTATCATGCATGGCATGAGTAGAAATGCCGAAAGCTATCTGGATGCATGGTCAGATATAGCCGATCAAAAAGGCTTGATGTTGATTGCTCCTGAGTTTGAGAGCAAGTTTTACAAAGTGATAACAAATGATTATCAAGAAGGAAACGTTAGAAGCTATTTCGGTTGGTCAAACCCTGAAGATGAGTGGGCATTTACCGTTATAGAAAATATTTTTGACTACGTAAACTCCACTAATGGACTGTCGATCAGCAGCTATGACATATTTGGTCACTCCGCAGGCGGGCAATTTGTTCAACGCATGATTGCACTTAAACCTGATGCTCGGATCAGAAAAGCCATTGCGGCCAATGCTGGTTCGTATGCGTTCATGAGCAACACTGTGCCTTACCCTTATGGGCTTGATTCAGTAAAGCATAATTTGGATAAATCGTTTGAAAAGCAGCTTGTGATCCTGCTAGGTGAACTCGACAATAATGCACAGCAAGGTAAACTAGACCAAACAAGCGCAGCGACGAATCAAGGCGCTGACCGTCTTGAGCGAGGAAAAAATTTCTTTCTTTCCTCACAAGCCACAGCCACGGAGCGTGGCACTGCCTTCAGCTGGAGCCTGCAATTAGTGCCAAATGTCGGTCATAACTATAAAAAGATGTCAGAGGTTGCCGCAACACTGCTCTGATTTAAAGATAAAGCATCGAAAATAGTCGGGGTCAGATAAGAATTATGGTGTTTGAACCACTGTTAATTCTCACCTTGGGATCAGTCACTCTGCCCCGCCTCGCCACGACACAACCAGCTGACCCCAACCATGAATTTGAATTACGTAAGAGCAGAAAATTCGGATAAACGCTTCTTCTGGGACAACTATTGCCAATCTATGCAACCACACATAGAGGAAATATGGGGATGGGATGAGGAATGGCAGCTGGTGGATTTCGAAAAGCGGTGGGTAGACTGCGAAAATAGTTTAATACGTATAGATGAACAAACCGTGGGTTACATGCAAACCCAAGAGTTTGCCGATGAACACTACATCATGATGTTAATCTTGCTGCCAGAATATCGGTCGGCGGGCATTGGCGGCAAAATACTGACCCAAGAAATAGTCGGGGTCAGATAAGAATTAGGGTGTTTAAACCACTGTCAATTCTCACCTAGGGATCAGACACCCTGCCCCGCCTCGCCATGACATAACCAGTGACCCCAACCATGAATTTGAATTACGTAAAAGCAGAAAATTCGGATAAACGCTTCTTCTGGGACAACTATTGCCAATCTATGCAACCACACATAGAGGAAATATGGGGATGGGATGAGGAGTGGCAGCTGGCGGATTTTCAAAAGCGGTGGGTAGACTGCGAAAACAGTTTAATACGTATAGATGAACAAACCGTGGGCTACATTCAAATCCAAGATATTGCCGATGAACACTACATCATGATGTTAATCTTGCTGCCGGCATATCGGTCGGCGGGCATTGGCGGCGAAATACTGGCCCAAGTAAAGGAACATACAAAACAAGAATATATTGGCCTAAGGGTATTTAGAACCAATACCAGCGTTCTCAACTTCTATCAGTCCCATGGATTTGATATATTTGCCGACGAGGGCGACTTCTATTATTTGAAGCATAAGGCGTAGCAACAAGTATAACTGGGGTCAGATGAGAATTATGGCGCACAAAATAGTGTGAATCCTTATTTGACCCTAATTATCCAGTTCGTGGATCAAGGGGATCAAGCGGTCAGTTTCTAATGGCACTAAGTTAATTTTCACCTACCCCCTGGATAAGAGTTAAAATTCCAACTTACTACGAAGTGCCGCCCTTGGGGCCCCTTGCGCAGCGGTGAGCGGAAGTCGGATTTTAGGGGGCAATTGGGCATGGACGCCCAATTGAGCGACGATCAGGCAGGAGCCTGTTTTCGCGACCCCTAAAATTCGACTGGAGCGAGCGAACCCGATAGGGCGCGTAGCCGGGGTACGTTTCTTTTGGTTCGTTTTCTATGACGCGGAAAGCACGTGGTCTCCGTTGTACTACGGCCCGTATAAAAAGAAAATGAACAAACTTAAACGTTTCCCGCCACGTAAAGCGAAAAACAACAATTATTAAAGACCAAGGACTGCAACAATGAGAAACCTTTTTTTCCTGCTGATTTTAGTACTATTCTCTGCCACCACTAAAGCCAGCGACCCAATGGCCATTTGTTTAATTACTGGCCTACCTGCATCGGATGTAAGCTACGAAAAAATACAACGCATTAAACTAGGCAAAGGCTCCTACGGCAGTGTGGCAGACATTCTGCCGGCCTTTGCACAGAAAGCGGACACCCTTGGTGCCAACGCAATCGTAAATTATGTTGGCTCGCAGCGCTTTGGCTTTTGGCCTTGGCGCGTAGTACGCCCTGTAGTAAGAGGCGAGGCAGTGAAGCTTGACATCGCTTCCGATAAAACCTGTAAAGATATCGGCGGCGCCACGGTCCAAGAAGTGATCGACACCAACATGGAACCGCACCTTCTTGATGAAGAAAAAGCGCCAAAGGGAAGCAGCTAATGCTCTTTGCAAAGTAGTAATCGACAGGAGCGTGAATAATTGAGGACCAAGGGGTCGGATCACGGGGCCAACTCCCTGATCCAACCTCAAAGAGCGGATTCATGGTGTCTGACTCCATGATCCGCCTTCATGATCCAAGGGAAATAACATTTAAGGATAGATGATGAATATCGTGGCTTTTCTAACAGCAGCGCTCGGCGCAGCAATTATTTTTATTGGTTTCTACACAGCCAGAAAGATCGAAAATAAGATTGCATCCAGCATCGCAAAAATTGCTGCATTTTTTGCAGGGCTATTTACATGCGCTCTTTTACCTATGGCGCTCAACCTTCCCGTTACAGCCTCTTCAAAATCAGGAGAATATCTGTTCTACATTCTTTTAGTTGGCGTGATTGTGTCAACAATATTTAAAAAGAGAAAAGCCAGCAAGGAAGCCGCATAAAAGCGCATATCGAGTCACGCCACCGCGCCCTAATAAGATGGAGAATTCACTGTGGGAGCTGGATTTTATATGATGTTTGCGGTCTCTATCCTAATATACAGACTAGCGATTGCAGACAAGAAGAAAGGTTGGATATGGTTTGGCGTCAATCTGTGCGTATCAATGGTTTTGGGTAAGTTCTATGGCTTAAGCGTTTTAGTTGCAATGGGCGCTGGATTCGCTACGTTCATCATCATGTTTCTAGTAAACATCGTGTCGCCCAGAAAGATAAACTAGCGATCGAATAGATAGATTTCAAATAAATATGGGCAACATGATACAGCAGTTGCATATCACCACCCACACTTAGGAAACCCAATGAGCCAAATAGAGATCCTTTACCCAGCCTTTGCGATGTTTAGCCTGACAATGCTCTGCGTATTCAGGCTTGGCCTAATGCGCTTCCATGCCATCAGAAGTCGCGCGGTAAAGATCAGCTATTACCGAACCTACAACGAAGGCAGCCAGCCCGACAACCTTCATTTGATGTCTCGGCATGTACAAAACCACTTTGAGATTCCGCCGCTGTTTTATGTTGGCATTATTTTAGGTTTCATTTCGGGCAACGAGGCACTCGTTACACTGATCTTTGCCTGGCTGTTTGTCGCCGCCAGAGTAGTTCACAGCTTTATCCACTTGACGAACAACAACGTCACTTATCGATTTTTTACCTTCGGATTTAGCCTGATCTGCTTGTGCGGGCTGTGGATCTCAGTCCTTTACAACATACTTTAGCGGTACTGATAAGCCAGAAGAACCTCACCTGCCTTGGCGTACACAAAATTAAGGCGAGCCCATGCCCGCCTTAATGCATCGCGTAATTACAGCTATTTGCTATTTATTATTTGCTATAGTGGCGAATCACAGACACCTTACCGTTTTCAATTTCAAGTACTTCAAAGGAGTGGTGGTTAAACGTTAACATCTGATTGTTGTCGGGATGTACACCCTTCGCCTCGGTATCGAATTCAATCATGATGACATTGTGCCCATAGGCCTGATTCGTCAGTCTTGCGGCGTACTCGGTATGGATACCGAGATAATAGGTCATGCCCTTGCGCAGCGCCGCCTTCCCTTCGGGCGTCCGGCTGTCATCATTTGAGTAGGGCAGGTGTTGATAACCCACATCATCCGTCAAAAACGATAGGTATCGCTCGAGATCCTCCTCGGTAGCATTTGGCTTCTGAACATTTGTCCACGCCGCAAAATAGTCTTGAGTAAATTTTTCATAGTCAAAATCCGCCTGCTCTGCCATTGACGGCCCAGACAATAATAGAGACACCATGAAACACACAGTAGCTGACAATAATTTCATGTTAACAATCGTCCTTAATAGATAGCTTGAATGGGTAATAGAAACATCGAGTTAGCGCCTGCTACACACCCGATATCACCATGGCCTTAACCTTACTGGCCTTCTCAAAATGGTCCAATTGGTGAGTCTCTATCCACCATCGCGCCGCTTCCATCAAAAGCTGTGGCTGATCATTCTTGTTTTTGAAAAATGCATAGAAGGAGAGGCCCACATCCGCACCTTTTTTATCTATTTTATGATCACACACCTCAACTATTTTCTTTCTTAACACGTCCCGCAATCTCATCTCCTTAAATATAAATAAATCAAATTCAATCCCAATGAACCCGCACAGGGAGTGCGGTAAAGCAGTCACGGGAGTGAGCCTAAGGCGCAGTAATCAGATGCCATTAGCTCTGCAATATTTTTAGCGGCAAGCCCAACATGTCATCACCGCTGCCCGCAAAGTACCAAATAATTGCAACAAAACTGCCCAAGGTAATGAAATACCAGACGGTGGCAAACACCTGCCCGTAGCGGTCCAGAGGCAAGAGGTGGCTGGCGTGACGGCTGCGCCATTCCGCTAGAATTTCAATGGTGCCAATCAGCAGTAGGAACCCCAGCAGTGCCAATCCCAGCGTATAGCTAAGCCACACACCAAATCCGGCCGCAACCACGCACAACACCAACCCCACAAGGCTATTCATTGAAAAGCTCACGCTCTTCAGAATGTGCCCACCGTCTAGCGGCAGTATCGGCAGCAGGTTAAACAGGTTCAGTAGCGAGTTAAATGCGGCCAGGCCAGCGAAAAAGATGTTGTCCGTTAACCACCACAAGAATACGCACAGTAATGACATGAACAAACCAAACACTGGCCCCATGATGGATATCACCACATCCTGCCAGCGGGTGTTTATTTTGCCGTCGGTGAGCGCCGCGCCGCCAAAAAACGGAATCAGATAGATGCCTTTGGTGGGGATATTGAAATACTTCATGGCGCGAATGTGACCATATTCGTGGATCACTAAACAGACGATCAGCGACACCGCAAACTGAAACGAAAACAGCCACGAATAGGCGGCGAGACTGGCACCGGCGAGCGCCACCTTGATTACCTTGGCGCTTTTCAGCAATTTCAGCCCCAGTAAGCCCAACCCCACTAGACTGAACTTGGCTTTTTGATCGGGCACCTGCACAGGGTGTTGCTGCTCTATGTCTTTCACATCACGCACGCCCGCCAGATAATCCTCACCCGCCACCGTTAGCGCATAATTCAAACTGAATGGCTGCCAATGCAGCAGTACATTTAATCGGCATTCCACTTCGGTGGGCTGCGTCTCGCTGTCTGCGGGCTCATCTGACGCAGCAGATTCGAGGGCGCGCAGGGAAAACGCATGACAAAATTGGCCCGAGGGATCACCAGTGGCAGCCAATTCCGATACCAGTTCGCCCCCCCAATACAATCGCTGCCAACCCGCCATCGACGCATCTAAGCGCAGCGATTTGCCTAAGAGATCTACATTTAACAGTTCCACCCACACGCTCCTCAATTTATAAGTGGACGATTATGCCCCCATGGCCGCCAATCGCAAACCAAACTGAGCGGGCACTGGGTTCTAGCCAGACTAGGCTGCTACTATAGCGGCCACGGCCATCAGCCCCACGGGAGCACCATGAAGTTTTTTTATCGCAAGAGCGGCCCATGCGCACTCCTGTTAAGCATGATTGCCACGCTGCTCAATGTGCACACGGCGACCGCCACCGAGCTGGAAACCGTCACTGTTACCGCCACGCGCAGTGCCCAAGCACTCTCCACTCTCGCCACCAGCGTGGCGGTGATCGACGAGGATGAACTCAAGCGGGTCTCGGCCACGCATCCCTCTGAAGCACTGGCCCGCGTGCCCGGGGTTTGGATAGCGCGCGGCAATGGGCAGGAGCACCTAACCGCAATTCGCTCACCGGTACTCACCGGCGCTGGCAGCTGCGGCGCTTTTGCGATCACGGAAGAGGGTGTACCCGTGCGCGCCACGGGCTTTTGCAATGTTAACCAACTGTTTGACCTCAACACCGAACAAGCGCAACAAGTGGATGTGTTGCGGGGCCCCAGCACAGTCATGTTTGGCTCAGATGCACAACACGGCGTCATCAACGTCATCAGCCAATCACCCGGTGATCAGCGTGCGAGTATGTTGGGCTTTGAAACCGGCGCAAACGATTACGCGCGCATTAAAGTCAGCCACGGCAGCGCGGACGAACAGCAAGGCTTTCGATTAAACCTCAACGCCGCTCACGACGGCGGTTTCAAAGACGACGCGGGCTTCGATCAACAAAAACTCACCGCGCGCTACGATTACCACACAGATGATGCGAGTACGCACACGCTGTTGAGCATCAACAACCTCAATCAAGAAACGGCGGGCTATGTGGTGGGCACCGACGCCTACCGAGATCCCAACCGCTTGCGGGAGAACCCCAACCCAGAGGCCTTTCGCGATGCACAATCTATGCGCGTGCAAACGCGTATTGCCATCGGTTCGGGCAGCGGCACACGTTGGTTGATAACGCCCTACGCCCGCTACAACCACATGACTTTCATGATGCATTTTCTGCCCGGTACGCCGGTGGAAGAAAACGGCCATCGAAGCTTTGGCGTGCAATCTGCATTATTTTCACCCATCAACAGCGACCTGCACCTGACGGCGGGGCTGGATGCAGAATCCACCGACGCCTGGCTGTCGCAAACGCAAGCAGGTGGGTTTTCAGCCTTTCCTGCGGGCAAACACTACGATTACCGCGTACAGGGCTTGATGGCCGCGCCCTTTGCCCTGCTCGATGCGCAACTCACCGAACACACGGCCGCGACGGTTGGACTGCGCTACGAAACCCTGCATTACGATTACCACAATAAAATGATTAGCGGCGATACCGCCGAAGATGGCAGCCCCTGCATCAACGGTTTTACCGGCGCCGTGGGTTGCCGCTATTCACGCCCAGATGACCGCTCCGATCGCTTTGGCAATTTGTCCTCCCATGTGGCGCTGTTGCATCACATTAGCGCAAACCACACGGTGTTCGCGCGCTATGCACAAGGCAAGCGCGCGCCCCAAGCTACAGAGATGTACCGACTGCAAAATGGCCAGATGAATGCGCACCTCGATTCGGAATCGATCCACAGCAATGAGCTGGGCCTGCGCGGCCAATGGGCGGGTTTGCGCTACAGTGTCACCGCATTTCACATGCGCAAAGATCAGGTGATATTCCAAAGCGCAGACCGACTGAACATCAACGGCGGCAAAACGGAACACCAAGGTTTTGAATACGCGCTGAATTGGCAGCTGAACGATCACTGGCAGATCGCTCTTACCGGCACACTGGCAGATCACCACTATCGCACCAATGTCTCCGCGCCCGGCAGCGACGCAAACATCGCAACTCAGGGTAATCGCGTTGTCTCTGCACCCTATTCACTGCAGACCCTGCGTCTTAACTGGACACCCACCACAGCAACCCACGCCGAACTGGAACTGCTCGACATGGGCCGCTACTACACAAATTTAGAAAACACCCACGCCTACAGGGGCCACCGGTTGGCACACTTGCGCGTGCAGCACCAGCTCACACGATCGCTGACGCTCGGGGCGCGCATCACCAATCTCACCAACACCCGCTACGCCGAGCGCGCCGACTATTCAGCCTTTAGCGGCGACCGGTATTTTATCGGCGAGCCTCGAGCAGCATGGATTAGCCTAACCGTCTACATTGAATAAATTGACGAGCTAGAACATCAGGGCGACAGCGTGCCGCACTATGCCGTATTCTAAGAGCCGCCCATCCAACCGTCGCTCGTTGAGCGCGACAAAACCAATAACACTGTGGAGCCAGCCAATGATTTCGTTTACCCGCGCAGCCTCGCTCACCATCGGTCTATTAATCTCATCCCTCGGCCATGCCGAAATATATCTTCACGCCGGCCACCTGCTCGATGTGGAAACAGGGAAAATACTTAGCGCGCACACCATTGTCATCGAGGGCGATACAATCAGCGCCGTTAAACCCGGCTACCTTACTGGCGACGACGTAAAAATTATCGACCTGCGCAATCATTGGGTACTGCCTGGCGTTATGGACATGCACACCCACTTGGTGGAAAACTTCAGCGGGGATTTCTATGCACCGCTATTTGAATCGCCACATCGCGCCGTTATTGGCGGGGTAGTGAATGCGAAGAAAACCCTGCTAGCGGGCTTTACCACCGTGCGCGATGTGGGCTCGAGCGACTACCAAGACGTGGCCGTGCGCAATGCCATCAATGCGGGCGATATACCGGGGCCGCGCATGTTCGTGGCGGGCCCTGCACTGGGTATTACCGGTGGCCACTGTGATGAAAACTCACTGAATCACGCCTTTAATCAGCGCGCCGACGGTGTCGCCGATGGCCCTTGGGCGGCCCGTGCGCAGGTGCGAAAAAATGTGAAGTACCAAGTGGATCTCATTAAATTTTGCGCCACCGGCGGCGTTTTTTCGAAAGGCACGCAAGTGGGACAACGCCAATACACGCTTGAAGAAATGCAGGCCATTGTGGATGAAGCCCACACCCACGGGCGCCCGGTTGCGGCCCACGCACACGGCACCGAGGGCATCGCCTACGCCATTCAAGCGGGCGTTGACTCCGTTGAGCACGTAAGCTTTCTAGACAAAAAAACTGCCAAGCTTGCCAAGAAACACGGCACCTTTTTATCCATGGACATCTACAACACCGAGTACACCCTGAGCATGGGTGAAGCGAACGGCGTGCCGCAGGAAAACATTGATAAAGAGCGCCAGGTGGGCACCCGCCAACGCGAGAGCTTTGCCCTTGCGGTTAACACCGGTGCGCGCGTGGTATTTGGTTCTGATGCCGGCGTTTACCCCCACGGCGACAATGCCAAACAATTTAGCCGCATGGTGCAATTTGGCATGACGCCGCTGCAAGCGATTCAGGCGGCCACACTGCACAGCGCCGCACTGCTTCGCCAACAAAATCGATTGGGACAAATCAAACCCACCTACGCCGCCGACATTATCGCCGTGAGCGCGAACCCGCTCGACGATGTATCAGTGCTTGAGCGAGTCAATTTTGTGATGAAGGCGGGCGCTGTGTACAAGCGGCCTAAATAAATTGCGCGCTGCGATTTATTTTGCAGCGCAGTTCAATTCAACTGCGCCTAAAACAACAGCAGAAACAATAACTGATACAACAACTGATACAACAACTGACACAACACCGATACGCAGGAGCGCCACATGATTGCAGCAGTTATTCTCAATTGCCTAGTGGTCGCTATGGCGGTGCTTACCCACTATGAGTTTCTCTATCGGATCACGATCATCGTCCCCAAAATGCCCATTAAGCACCGCTACCGAATCGTGTTTGGCGTGTTTGGGGCGCTGATCGCCCACGCCATTGAGGTCTGGATATTTGCCTTCGCCTACTACTACATGACCCACACTGCGGGCTGGGGCGCCTTAGTGGGCAACTTCAACGGCAGCTTGATGGACTGCGTGTACTTTTCCTTCACGGTATTCAGCACCGTAGGCTTCGGCGATATCGAACCCGTCGGCAACCTGCGCTTTTTAACTGGCATCGAATCCTTGACGGGCTTGGTGCTTATCACCTGGTCGGCTTCGTTTTTATTTTTTGAGATGCAGCGTTACTGGGGCGAGAAATCGGCACCCTGAGCAAGGCGCTTCGACAGGATGCCACGATAAATTACACCCAAGCGGCACGAGAAATTCTCGCACCCGCTGCCGCCCTTGGTGCAAGACACAACGCCCAACTCAGATTGCGCATTGCCCTAACGAGCCTATTCTGGCAGTGAGGCAAACACACTTTTCCTCCCAGCCATTTTCGTAAAAAGCCCACCCTTTCAATACCTAAATGTGTTTTGTGTGACCGCTCAATACATCGCTCGGCCTACACAAGTCGTTAACTTAAATTAAGTTAAATCCATAAAAACCTTACCAACATTTCTTCCAAAAAATATTTCTCGATTAAAACTGGCACTAGCGTACCGCTCCACTAATATTCCTCTGTTGTACTCAAAGTCAATCAATCTTCAGTAGGAATAATTATGAAAAACACCTTCTGTTTTATCGTCTCACTTGGGGTATCACTTGCCAGTAGCTGGGTATTTGCTGGGAATTGTGTCTATGGTTGTCCAACGGGTAAATCCGGCCAAACCATTACGCGCCCCATCTACACACTGCACAATAATTCATCCACAAAGTTTGCGAACTGGACGGCTTATCAGGTGACTCAAGTCACCATCGACGGGCCAAGTCGATCACGCTATTGGAAGGCAGACCCCAATATCAGTAGCAGCGCAACATTGGAGCCGTCGGATTACACCAATGCCCACGCAACCCTAGGTACCGACCGCGGGCATCAGGTTCCTCTGGCCTCATTCAGTAACACTGCCTACTGGGCGCAAACGAATTACCTTTCCAATATTACGCCGCAATCTTCAGACCTAAACCAAGGGCCATGGGTGCGATTAGAAACCGCGGTGCGCAATCTTGCGCGCACTGGCCAAGATGTCTATGTGGTTACAGGTCCCTTGTACGAGTGGTATTTCGGCACCCTACCTAACGCCGATGAATCACACACCATACCGTCGGGCTACTTTAAAGTTGTGATTACCGACAACAACGGCTGGGTGGAAGCTTCGGCCTTTATCATGGAGCAAAACACATCTCGCAGCGCGAGCCATTGCAGTAAAGAAGTCACGGTTAATGAAGTGGAATGGCGCTCAGGTCTGAACATCATGCCCTCCCTACCGAGCTATAAGGAGCCCGCCGTGGAAGGACAAACAGGCGGACTCAGCAGCAGCCTAGGCTGTTAACTCTGTTCGAAGTTTTACAAATACGTTTAACTTGAAGTATAAATAAGTGGCATTTTTTGCCACTTATTTTTTTGAATGATGGCCTTAATCCAAACCCGTATTGGTTATTTCAATTCAATGAAAACAGGTGATCCTTTGTTTGCCTGAGTGAACTGGCGCGGAGCGAACAAGACAGATAATGACACTGCGTGTTAAATAAAAAAGGCCACCTAAAATCGGTGGCCTTTATCGCTGGATGGGGTTCACGCCGAGGAAAAGAAAAAAGATGCCTTCCCAGAGTTAATCACAACAGGCTTGGGCCTGTTGTGACCCTGCGGGCTGCGGCTATCGCCTTGTTTCACATTGCTGCGCAATGAGTGAACTGGCGCAGAGCGAACATGACAGGCAATGACACTGCGTGTTAAATAAAAAAGGCCACCTAAAAGCGGTGGCCTTTTTTATTTAATATGGTGGGCCTTCCCAGACTTGAACTGGGGACCTGCCGATTATGAGTCGGATGCTCTAACCAACTGAGCTAAAGGCCCTTAAACTTGATCTTTTGCGCTGTGGTGGCGTCACGTGCTCGGCTCTGTCGGTCACATAGTTGATCTATGCTCCCTCCGCCACCTCCGCGGCTCCTTACCTCAACGCAAAATCTCTGCGTTTTGTTTTGCTATCTTTTGCGCCGTGGTGGCGTCGCCCTACAAGGATGTAGGGTACACCAGATCTGCACGGAGCAGAGTCGGTGCGCGTGCGACCGCCACGGATTGCGGAAGTGTCGCAACCGCAGGAGCGTGTTGCGTGCTCGGCTCTGTCGGTCACATAGTTGATCTATGCTCCCTCCGCCATCTCCGCGGCTCCTTACCTCAACGCAAAATCTCTGCGTTTTGTTTTGCTATCTTTTGCGCTGTGGCGGCGTTGCCCTACATGGATGTAGGGTACACCCGATCTGCACGGAGCAGAGTCGGTGCGGGTACAGCGCTAAGCCTTTGACGGGCTTAAAAAAACAGAGGCGCATTATAATGCGCCTCTGACTATCTGCAAATACTTAAATTACTCGTCTAAGAAACTGCGCAGGTGATCGGAGCGCGATGGGTGGCGCAATTTGCGCAACGCTTTGGCTTCGATCTGACGAATACGCTCGCGCGTAACGTCAAACTGCTTGCCCACTTCTTCCAGGGTGTGGTCGGTGTTCATGTCGATACCGAAACGCATGCGCAGCACTTTTGCTTCACGGGCGGTAAGGCCAGACAGCACATCGCGCGTGGCTTCTATCAAACCTTCCACCGTGGCGGAATCCACCGGTGAGGTGATGGTGCCGTCTTCGATGAAGTCACCCAGATGCGAATCTTCATCGTCGCCGATGGGCGTCTCCATGGAGATAGGCTCTTTGGCGATTTTAAGCACCTTGCGCACTTTGTCTTCTGGCATTTCCATGCGCTCGCCCAGCTCTTCGGGCGTGGGCTCGCGACCCATTTCCTGAAGCATTTGGCGGCTGACGCGATTGAGCTTGTTGATGGTCTCTATCATGTGCACGGGAATACGGATGGTGCGCGCCTGATCTGCGATGGAACGCGTGATCGCCTGACGAATCC
Source organism: Simiduia aestuariiviva (assembly GCF_014192475.1). GTDB lineage: Bacteria > Pseudomonadota > Gammaproteobacteria > Pseudomonadales > Cellvibrionaceae > Simiduia > Simiduia aestuariiviva. The sequence goes on along the minus strand of NZ_JACHXZ010000001.1, from coordinate 244,387 downwards.
ACCAAGTGGCGTAAGTGGAGAACTTGTAACCGCGACGGTATTCAAACTTGTCTACCGCTTTCATCAAGCCGATGTTGCCCTCCTGGATCAGATCCAGGAATTGCAGACCACGGTTGGTGTATTTTTTCGCAATGGAGATCACCAGACGCAGGTTGGCCTCGACCATTTCTTTCTTGGCCCGGCGCGCGCGCGCTTCGCCGATGGACATGCGGCGGTTGATCTCTTTAATGGAGGTTAAATCCAAATCAGCTTCGGCTTCAATTTGCTGCAGCTTGCGCTGACTGCGCACGATTTCAGGCTCGATGGCTTTGAGGGCCTCGGCGTAATCGCGCTTTTTCTTAATGATTTCAGCGGCCCAATTTTCATTGGTCTCTTGGCCAGGAAACTCTTTGATGAAAGTTTTCCGTGGCATGCCCGCGGTGCGCACACACAAGCTCATGATGGTGCGCTCTTCTGCGCGCACGCGATCCAACATTCCGCGCACGCGGGTGTAGAGCGGATCGAACTGACGGGGCGGCAACTTGAAGAATTTGAAAATGTCGCCCACTTCAGCGATCAGCTTGTCGGTGGTCTTGTGGCTACGGCCATGCTTAGCCACAGCTTTTTCGTATTTGGTTAACGCTGCACGCAGGGCTTCAATGCGCTCGCGAGCCTCTTCGGGATCGACACCGCCGTCGTTGCTTTCCTCTTCGGTGCTGTCGTCATCGTCATCGTCGTCTTCGTTTTCCGCAGCGGCGTTGGCGGCGTCTTCGCGCATCTGCGCTTGCTCGGCAGCAGTCGGCACTTCGTCGGCGGGGTCTAACCAACCGGCGATGACATCTACCATACGGCGCTCTTCTTTGGCGATGAGGTCGTATTCGCCAATTAATTGCTGCACGGCACCGGGCCAATAGGCCAACGAGTGCATCAATTCGCGGATGCCCTCTTCGATGCGCTTGGCGATGGCGATTTCACCTTCGCGGGTCAGCAATTCCACGGTGCCCATTTCGCGCATGTACATGCGCACGGGATCGGTGGTGCGACCGGCTTCAGTTTCAACCGCAGCCAGTGCGGCAGCCGCTTCGGCCGCAGCAATTTCGTCGGCAGAGTTGTCACCATCGGTCATCAACAGGGTATCGGCATCGGGTGCGGTTTCGAACACCTTGATACCCATGTCGTTGATCATCTGGATGATGTCTTCAACCTGATCCGGGTCAGAAATATCCTCTGGTAAGTGGTCATTCACTTCGGAATAGGTGAGGTAACCCTGTTCCTTACCGCGAGCAATCAATTCTTTAATTCGTGATTGCTGCTGTTTGCCAATATCAACCATTCTGAACCCTGTTATTACCAGATGAGGTGGGGGGACGCAAAAGCCGCGCATTATAACGCTATATGGGGGCTCGGGGCCAGATTCAAACCGGCCTCAAGGCCAATGATTCAGGCTTTTTTCGCCAGTATTTCGCGTAATTGTTCACGTTCTTCGGCACTTAGCGCCTTTAGGCCTTGCTGCTTGGCCTTTTCGACGAGGGGCAGGCTCTCTTGGGCCACCAGCCGCTGGCGCAGCGCCTTAAAAATATCCTGCAATTCTTGGGCGCGCAGTGCCGGTGTCTGATCGTCGGCGGCCACACTGGTGAACAGGTGCATACCCGCCAATTGACCTATGCTCGCCTCCGCGTCTGGCCCGTGGGCCCCGCGCCAATGGCCCAACACCTGACCAATGGTGACCGAGGGCCGGGCCGCCAAAAAGGTGACCAGTGCCTGCAACAGCGGCAGGTCTGGATCATTGAGTTCAGCAATCCCAGAAAGTTCCTGCGCCGCCTGCTCGACCAGCTCAGTGTGGTAGAGCAATAGCGCCGCCGCCAGTCGCGCGGGGGTGAATTGCACGGTTTTTTCAGAGCGCGGGGCAAATAATTGCGGTTGCCGCGGGCGCGCTTCCTCGCCGGGCTGCCACTGATCGTAATCGGGCGGCGGGCCGTTATCTATGGCGACGCCGGGGTCGAAGTTTTCGTAATCGGCATAGCTATCGTCTAGCGGCGGTGCAACCATCGGCGGCACAGCATCCGCATCCAGAGCGGGCGCGGCTGGACGCGCACTCGGGGCAGGCGGGGCTTCAGGTTCGGGCGGGCGCTCCGCCAGTTCCATGAGCATGGCCCTATCCAGTCCGGTGCGCTTGGCCAGCTGCTGAAACATCAGCTCGCGGTATACCCCCTTGGGCAGGCGATAAATGAGCGGCGCGGCCAATTTACTCAAGCGCGCCCGGTGCTCCAAACGCTTCAGATCCAAATCGTCGGAGACGGAGTCAAACAAATAGTCTTCCAGCGAAATGGCGCGGTCGCGGATCAACGTTTCAAATTTTTCCGGACCGATTTGACGCACTAACGTATCGGGATCTTCACCGTCCGGCAGAAACAAAAAGCGCACTGTGCGGCCGTCTTGCATGACTGGCAGCGCCACCTCCAGCGCCCGCTTTGCCGCGCGCCGACCGGCGTTGTCGCCATCGAAACAAAACACCACTTCACTGGTGTATTTGAAGGCGAGCTGCAGGTGCTCTTCACCGCTGGCAGTACCCAGCGTGGCCACACCGTAGCGCAGGCCAAATTGCGCCAGTGCCACCACGTCCATGTAACCCTCCACCACCAGCAGGCGGGGAATATCTTTGTACGCTTGGCGCGCTTCGTATAACCCGTAGAGTTCTTTGCCCTTGTGAAACACCGGTGTTTCAGGTGAATTCAAATACTTGGGCTTACTGTCGTCCAGTACCCGGCCACCAAAACCGATGACCCGCCCACGAATATCGCGAATGGGAAACATGACGCGCTCGCGAAACCGGTCGTAGAGCTTGCCTTCGCCGGCAATCAACATGCCGGCCTCGGTTAACAGCGACTTGTCCTCGTCGGTTACCCCTAAGGTTTTGAGCAGGTTGTCCCAGCCCGGGGGCGCGTAGCCGATGCCGAAATGCTTCACCACATCGCCAGTTAAACCGCGCCCCTTGAGGTAGTTGACGGCGCGCTGGCGATTGCCGTGCGCCTTCAATTGCAGTTCAAAATGTTCGGCGGATTTTTCCAGCAGGGTGTACAAACTTTTGCGCGCTTGCGCCTGTTTTTGCTGCTCGGGGCTGCGCTGCTCGCGCGGCACCTCAAGCCCCGCCAAGTGCGCCAGCGACTCCACCGCATCGGGGAAATCCAAGCGCTCGTAATCCATGAGAAAGCCCACGGCGTTGCCGCTGGCACCACAGCCGAAGCAGTAAAAAAATTGTTTGTCTTGGCTAACGGTAAACGAGGGGGTTTTTTCGTCGTGAAAGGGGCAGCAGGCGCTGTAATTTTTGCCGGTTTTTTTGAGCTTTACCCGGCTGTCGATCAGGCTGACGATGTCGATGCGATCGAGCAGGTCATCAACAAAATCTTGGGGGATCAAGCCAGCCATGGGAGTCCGGTTACCAGAGAGTGAAGCCTTGGAGTGTAACCACCACCCCAGCCTAAGGCCAATACCTTAGGCGAGCTTGGCCTTGAGCAGCTTGCTCACATCACCCATATCGGCGCGACCCGCCACCTGCGGCTTGATCAAGCCCATGGCCTTGCCCATATCGCGCATGGATTCGGCACCGCTGTCGGCAATGGCTTGAACGACAATGGCCGCCAGTTCGTCGGCGGTCAGCTGGGCGGGCAGGAATGCTTGAATCACCCCCATCTCAAAGCGCTCAACTTCGGCCAGATCTTCGCGGCCAGCCGCTTCGTATTGGGTCAGGCTGTCGCGGCGCTGTTTGAGCATTTTGTCGAGCACTGCCAAGGCGCGATCGTCTTCCACCTCTATGCGCTCATCGACTTCGATGCGCTTAAATTCCGCCAAAATCAGCCGAATAGCGCCAAGGCGCTCCTTTTCCCGCGCGCGCATGGCATCTTTCATGGCATCGCTGATACGGGTTCTAAGCTCGGTAGACATAGCAGACATCCTCAAAGGTAGGCGTAGGCGGCGCGCACTACAGACATGGGACTAACGCATGCAAAGCGGAAACGACTAACGGCCGGAGCTTGGACAACCGGCCGTGCAGTCAGATCTGAAAAAAATTAACTGATGCCAGAACGGCGTCAGATTAACTTAGTACATCCGCTGGAATTTTTTGTTCTCGCGAGACATCTTCTTGGCGTGACGCTTAACGGCGGCAGCAGCTTCGCGCTTACGTACAGTAGTGGGCTTCTCGTAGAATTCGCGACGACGAACTTCGGCCAGGATACCAGCCTTTTCACAGGAACGCTTGAAGCGACGCAGAGCCACATCAAAGGGCTCGTTTTCTTTAATTTTTACTGAAGGCATTTCATTACCTGACTGTTTGAAATCTCTATCGGGCTCTGCCACATACAGACCCGATTCCAAGGGGCGCAGATTCTATACAGAACAACCTGCAACATCAAGCCCATTCAAGTCCCTATTTTAGACCACCGAAAGTCGGGCTAAGCTGGTAACTGAAGGGCGGCGACTTTATCATGCCCGCCCAGCTTCTGACATCAGTACCTGAACTATGCGCGTACTTGGCATTGAGACCTCCTGTGACGAAACCGGCATCGCCCTCTACGATACCGAGCGCGGCCTGCTGGCCGACGCCCTGTACAGCCAAATTGCGGTGCACAGCGAGTATGGCGGCGTGGTGCCAGAACTGGCCTCGCGCGACCATGTGCGCAAGACCCTGCCACTGATTCAGCAGGTGCTCGACGACGCCGGCATCACGCGCAGCGAGCTGGATGCCGTGGCCTATACCGCCGGCCCCGGGCTCATTGGCGCGTTGATGGTGGGCGCGGGCGTGGGGCGCGCCATGGCCTATGCGCTGGGCATCCCCGCCATTGGGGTGCACCACATGGAGGGGCATCTATTGGCCCCCATGCTGGAGGACAATCCCCCCGACTTCCCGTTTGTAGCGCTCTTGGTGTCCGGTGGACACACTCAGCTGGTGCAGGTCGAGGGCATTGGCCGCTATGAATTGCTGGGCGAATCCCTGGACGACGCCGCTGGTGAAGCCTTCGACAAGGCCGCCAAGATGATGGATCTCGACTACCCCGGCGGGCCCCATATTGCGCGGCTGGCCGAGCGCGGCACACTCGGCCGCTTTACCTTTCCGCGCCCCATGACCGATCGCCCCGGTCTGGACTTCAGCTTCAGCGGCTTAAAAACCTACACCTTGAATACGGTGGCCGAGCACGCCCTAGACAATGGCTTGCCCGACGACCAGACCTGCGCCGACATCGCACTGGCCTTCCAGGAGGCGGTGGTGGGCACGCTGGTGATCAAATGCCGGCGGGCACTCAAGCAGACCGGCTACAAGCGCCTAGTCATCGCCGGTGGCGTGTCGGCCAATAAGTCATTGCGCGAGCAATTGGAGGCCCAGCTGGCGAAGATTGGCGCCAGCGTTTTCTATGCCCGCAAAGAGTTTTGCACCGATAACGGCGCCATGATTGCCTACGCCGGCGCCCAGCGCTTGCTGGCCGGCCAGACCGCCGATCTCGCCATTCAGGTGACACCGCGCTGGCCCATGGATCAGCTCACGCCCGCCGGAACCGACGCCCATGACTAGCGACCGCATTGTCATCGAGGGTCTGCGCGCGCAGACGGTTATTGGCGTGTACGACTGGGAGCGCTGCCTGCGCCAAGAACTGGTCTTCGATTTGTGTTTGGCCACCGACATCCGGCCCGCCGCCGCCAGCGACGACATCGGGCTCACGCTCGACTACAAAACCCTGAGTGACCGCATCATTGAATTCACCGAATCAACCGACCACCAACTCATTGAAACCTTGGCGGAACAAGTTGCCGCGCTACTGCAAACAGAGTTCCGCGTGCGCTGGCTGAGCCTTAAATTATCCAAACCCGGCGCACTGCCGCGGGCGAGCAATGTGGCGGTGTACATCGAGCGGGGCGATCCTGCAGGCCCCCATGGCTGAATTGTTTTTAGGTCTGGGCAGCAACACCCAAAAACACCAACACATTTGCGCGGGCCTGGATGCGCTCCAGTGCGCCTTTGGTGAGCTCAGGGTGTCTTCCGTGTACGAAAGCCTGTCAGTGGGTTTTGATGGCAGAAATTTTTTCAATTTGGTGGTGGCAGCCCAGACGTCACTGTCGCTGGCCGAGACCTCGCGCCTGTTAAAAAAGATAGAAGACGATAATGGTCGCCTGCGCGATGGCCCAAAATTCAGCCCCCGCACGCTCGACATCGACATCCTGACGTACGACCACCTCACCGGTCTGCACGATGGCATTTACCTGCCGCGCGACGAGATCAACTACAACGCCTTTGTATTGCAGCCGCTGGCGGAAATCGCACCGAACCACCGCCTGCCCGGCTCACAAAAAACCTACGCGCAACTGTGGGCCGACTACGATACAACCAAGCAGCAACTTTGGCCGGTGAGTTTTGTGTGGCGCGGCCGCGAACTTTCGCAACATTTATAGCTCACTCAGCCAGCGCCGCTTCACAACCTCAATGGCATTGACGCGCGCACGATTGATCGCGTCCCCCAAGGCTTTGCCCGACACGCCCTGCGCAATTAAATCTTTTGACTGCACCGCTGTGGCGGCCGCCAGTGCCTGCGCCAAATAGTCCGCGGGCGGATACTCGACATCTTCGAAACCGGTGCGCCCCCGGGCGTCGGCCATACAGGCCTGCACAAAAAGTGCGAGCCGCTCCGGGCGTCGAAACGCATCCAGTTTTTGCAACATCTTCAACACCGTAGCGGCCTTCAACTCCAGTGACCGATGACAATTTAAGTGTTGCTCGGTCACCAATATTGCCAACTCGCGGTGCTCTTTGGGCACCCCCATGCGGTCGCACACCGCTTTAACTAACGGCACGCCGCGCACTTCGTGCATGATGTGGCGCGGCAATTCGTCCTTTGGTGTTACGCCCTTACCTAAATCGTGCACCAGTGCGGCGAAGCGCACGCGCGTGTCTTCGGTGGCGCGCACCGCTTGTTGCAAGGTCATGATGGTGTGCACCCCGGTGTCGACCTCGGGGTGATATTCGGGCCGTTGCGGCACGCCCCACAGTCGATCCAATTCGGGCATGATGCGCGCCAGTGCGCCGCATTCGCGCAACACCTCTACGAACACTTCGGGGTGCGTTTCTGTGAGCGCGCGCTGCAATTCTTTCCAGACCCGCTCGGGCACCAAATGGTCCACCTCGCCCGCCGCCACCATCGTGCGCATCAGCTCGCGGGTTTCGTCCGCCACGGTAAACCCCAGCGGAAAATAGCGCGCAGCAAAACGCGCAATGCGCAAAATCCGCACAGGGTCCTCGGCGAACGCCGGCGACACATGGCGCAATTTTTTTGCATCGAGATCGCGCTGACCGCCATAGGGGTCGATCACCGTGCCGTCGTCGTTTTGGGCCATGGCGTTGATGGTGAGATCGCGCCGAATCAAATCTTGCTCTAGGGTCACAGAGGGATCGGTGTGGAACGTAAAGCCGGTATAACCGTGGCCCGATTTGCGCTCTGTGCGCGCGAGCGCGTATTCCTCTTTGGTGCTGGGATGCAAAAAAACGGGAAAGTCTTTGCCTACCGGCTCGAACCCTTGCGCGCGCATTTGCTCGGGCGTGGCACCCACCACCACCCAGTCGCGCTCATGAAAAGGAAAGCCCAACAAGCGGTCGCGCACCGCACCACCCACTAAATAGATATCCACCAAAACTCCAAGCTAGACATTGATAGGCGCAAGGATAACGCATTCGCGTGGTCGGGCGGGAACTACAACCAGCGGCTATTGCGAGAGAACTGCGGGCGCAGATACTCCATTTGATCGCCCCGGATGCGGTCGCTATTCACCAAGGCTAAATATTCAGCATTGTTGGGGCGGTAGGGCAATGCGATCAAGGGCATGTCCACTTCACTGAGCAGAAAATTACTTTTGTGTTGGTTGCAGCGCTTGCAGGCCGCCACCACATTTTCCCAGCGATCGCGCCCGCCCCGGCTGGTGGGGTGCACGTGATCGCGAGACAACTGTAAGAAATTGAAGTGCTTGCCGCAGTAGAGGCAGCGGTAGTCGTCGCGTCGGAACAGCGCGCGATTGGTGAGCGGTGGCACCGTGCGCATGGGCGCCATGTGTGAGCCGCCGCAGGCGATGATCGAGGGTAGTTGTATGCGGCTGGTCAGTCCGGTGAATCGCGACCGACCACCGGTCACTTGGCGCACCACCCCGCCCAAACTCCAGATCACTAAATCGCGGGCGTACAGGCACACCGCCTCTTGCCAATGGATCCACTCGATGGGCTGGCCAGCCAAATTTAGCCGCAAAATGCGCGCCTCAGACATACGCTCTCTCCTTGTTGCACGGGGGGCAAAACAGCGAAAAAAATCGTGTGAAATGGGGGCAACTCGACGCCGATAGCCGAGCTCTGGGGGCAAACACAATGGGGTTGGGGGCTATTGCGAGGGCGAGGGGCCTAAAGGCCGTCACGGTGGGCGGCAGGGGCTTGTCACTTATTGGGCAAGCGCGCTGGTAGAAGGCCATTTCCTCTTAGGTGGTTTTACCCAGTGTATGAAATTTAATCACTGGGTCAACCTTTTTTACCGCGGTTAAATTGCACTGTGCGACTGCGGGCTAGAACGTAAAACGCCGCAACACGAATGCTGCGGCGTTTACAGGATGACCCTGGATCCATCGGGGTATTTATGCGGCTTCGATCCGTCTAACTCCCTGCCATCGTCCTTGATCCGTGTCCATACGCGGCGCATTCTCTGCTACTCACTGAGGGCAGTGATAGTCGTCATTGACTACACGGCTTGTAAGCCATTGCTTACAAGACGCTATTTTGTGCGCGGCTTCACAGGCATTCTTTGAAGTTCGTGTTGCAGCTCAGAACTGGCCTCCATCTGCTGGCGGTCGCGCTGCTCACGAATTAACCAACCCTGCTTGCGCACAATGTGCTGAATTAGCACTTCCTGGTCGTAGGGGCTGAGCGACATGAAGTTCACCCGCAGATAATGGCCTGCATCCGTGGACTGACAATCGAGTACTTGACCATAGGTGGCGAGGTGTGTGCCCTCAGGGCGCAGCAGTAAATCCAGGCTCAACACCTTGCCGGGTGGCACGTGTTCGTCGGCCACAAAGGCCATACCACAGGCACTGATGTTGACCTCGCGCACCTTGTGAGCAATGTCTCGCACCAAGCGGCTATCCAATTCCAGCTGGGCCACCACGCAATTAATTTTCTTATTGAGCGTGCCCAACAGCTCCACTAATACCTCGGAATCCACCTGCGGCAGCAGCGCCTCGATGGTGTTTTCATAGCGCGACAACAGGCTCATGGTATCCATGGGTTCATTGTCTCGCTCCTGCCGGCTGTCGGCTTCGGCGTCCGTCAACACGCGGTAGGCAACACCCACTCGATCGTTGATGCGAAAAAAGCGGCGGCGCTCGCTCATCAAAACACCTCGCTTGGATCGAGTTCAAACAAGTACTCTGGATCTAGATTTAAATCCCGCAAAATATCTTGCCCCTCTTCTTTCAGCACTTCTAAGTCGGCATCTGAAATGTCTGCATCCAGCCCCTGCTGAATGACGATTTCCACCCGTCGATTGCGCGCGCGATTCTCTGAATTATCGTTGGCCGCCAGCGGTTTAGTATCGGCAAAGCCCGACACCTGAAAGCGTCGAGGATTGACCTCATTGCCCCGCATCAGCTCCTGCGCCACCGACACCGCGCGGCTCGACGACAGCTCCCAATTGGAGCGAAAACGCGCAGTGGCAATGGGCACATTGTCGGTGTGACCCTGCACTTCGATTTTGCCGGGTTTAGCGCGCAGCACCGCGCGAATCTCTTCCATGACGTCCGCATAATTGCCCACCAACTCCGCCGAGCCCGAGCGGAATGAGCCCTTTTCACGGATGCGGATGATGATTTTTCGACCCTGAGTCTCGATTTCAATTTCACCGGCCACAATTTGATCGTGCAGAGACTGCGCCAGCTCGATGGCATCTTGCTCGGTTTGCTGAATCATTTCTTCGAGCTTTTGCTTCAAGCGCGCCTTGATGCCGGCCTCATTATTTTGTTCGCCCTGCTCGATGTCGTACTCTTCATTGCACTGGACCTCCAAGCTCATCTCGGTGACGTCTTCGGTCTTTTGCCAGATTTCATTGATGGGCGTAGGGTCGGGAATACCGGGGCTAAATTCCTGCGCAATGATGCTGGTGCCCTTGGGCACATCGTCAACATTCAATTTATTTTGCACGCCAAAGGCCAGCGCCATGGAACCCGCTAGGCGCTTAAACTTCAAGGCGTCCATTTCCGAAAACGACAGCAACAGTACAAAAAAGCACATCAGCAGCGCCATCAAATCGGCAAAGGTGCCCATGTAGGCCGGCAGACCCGCCGGCGGGCATTTACAATCGTGTTCTTCGTCGGCCACAGCCTTCGCCCCTTAGCCTGCGTCTGCCGCTTCGCGTTTGCCCTCGGGCAGATAGGTGCGCAGCATTGAGTCAATGACTCGTGGGTTTTGACCGCCCTGAATGGCCAGTAGGGCGTCGATGACCAGACTTTTGGTCATCGACTCTTCGGCGGCGCGCAGCTTGAGCTTATCGCCCATTGGCCCAAATAAACCGTTGGCCATAATGGCGCCGTACAGCGTGGTGAGCAGTGCCACCGCCATGGCCGGGCCAATGGATTTTGGATCATCCATGTTTGACAGCATCGCCACCAAGCCCACCAGTGTGCCGATCATGCCCATGGCCGGCGCCGTCTCCGCCATGGCTGAAAAGATGGCCGCGCCCGCCTCATGGCGCTCAACGGCCATGGCTTTGTCTTTCGACAGCAAGGTTTTCACCACTTCCGGATCATGGCCATCCACCAGCAACTGAATGCCGCGCTGTAAAAAGTCGTTGCTCACCTCTTTGCCTTCGAGGCTCAACAAACCACCTTTGCGCGCCGCATCCGCCAGCTCCACTATCTCGGCAATGAGATCCACGGGATCCGTGCTTTTAAACATGAATGTCTTGCCCGCGATCTTCATCGCCGAAAGATAGTGGGCCAAGCCAAATTTGATCATGACCGCGAAAATAGAACCGCCCACCACGATCACAAAGGACGGGGCGTCGGCAAACATACCGAGATTGCCCGCCATCATCATGGCGGTCAGAATAAGGCCGATGGTGCCCAGCAGCCCTATGAGCGTGGCTAAATCCACAAAACACTCCTTAATCGCGAAGATGCCACAAGCCAGTTCCGGGCATCCACTAGGGTTATCGTCCAGCGCCCAGTTTTCTAAACCAAGCGGCCACAGAATGAGTTTAGTTAGGAATATGGGTTTAGCATGAAATTGCTCACAAGTTTGATGCCGCGCATAAACCCGATTGACCGACCCGCACCCCTCGTATAGGGTTGCGGGTTTTCAATTTGCGGGTGCCGCAGCGCACTTAGCGCCATAGGCCCAGCCGAGGAACAGCCCCATGTCCAGCCGAAAAAAGACCCCAGATTTTGAGCAGTCGCTGGCCGCACTGGAAACACTAGTGGCGCGCATGGAGCAGGGCGACCTGACACTGGAAGAATCCTTGAAAGCGTTTGAGGAGGGCATCCAACTGACCCGCGAATGCCAAGCCCGACTGCAAGCGGCTGAGCAGCGCGTCAACCAGTTGATCGAGAAGAACGGCGAGCTGTCGCTAACGCCACTGGAGCAGCCTGAGCAAGGCGAATAACCATGCACCCACAGCTCACCCAACTGAGCCAAACGGTGCGCACTGCCGTCGATGCGCGCCTACATCAAGCCACTACCGACTTTGCCGGCGATGGCGCGCAACTGCGCGACGCCATGGCCTACAGCCTCACCAATGGCGGCAAACGGGTGCGCCCGCTGCTGGTCTACGCCAGCGCCATGGCCATCGGCAACCCACGCGGGGTGCAAGGGCTGGATTGGCTGGCCGCCGCGGTGGAAGCCGTGCACGCCTACAGCTTGGTGCACGATGATCTGCCGGCCATGGATGACGACGACCTCCGACGCGGCAAGCCCACGGCGCACATTGCCTTCGACGAAGCCACTGCAATTCTCGCCGGTGACGCCCTGCAAACGCTGGCCTTCGAATTAGTCGTTCACAGCCCCTTTTGCGCCGATCGCCAAGTGGCACTGGTGCGCACGCTAGCCCGCGCGAGTGGCGCCCGGGGCATGGTGCTGGGCCAAGCCATAGACCTTGCCGCGGTCGACCAGCAGCTGACCCTCGAACAGCTGGAAACTATGCACAACTATAAAACCGGCGCACTCATCGGCGCGGCGGTGCACATGGGCGCACTGGCGGCCGGCGCCAACGACACCCAATTAAACTTGCTGGCCACCTACGCCCGCGCCATTGGGCTTGCGTTTCAAGTACAAGACGACATTTTGGACGTCATCTCAGATACCGAAACCCTCGGCAAGCAACAGGGTGCAGACCGCCAACACAACAAGCCCACCTACGTGTCGCTGCTCGGCCTCGAGGCCGCCCAAGCCAAAGCGAAGGAGCTGCACCTGTGCGCAGTGCGCGCACTGGAAGCATTTGGCCCCGCCGCCGACGCCCTGCGCCAGCTGGCGGATTACATCATCGAACGGCGCGCGTAACCGCGCCGAATTGGCGCTAGTCATTTGGGGCACTGACGCCTAAAATGGCCGATCCGGTGAATAACGCCCGCATAGATAACAGCCACGCCATGTTTAACGAGATACCCCGTCAGCGCCCCGCCACGCCCCTACTCGACCGCATCGAAACGCCGGCCGACCTGCGTGAACTCGACGTCAGCTTACTGCCTCAGGTAGCCGAAGAGCTGCGCCACTTCCTGCTTTATAGCGTGGGCCAGACAGGTGGGCACTTTGGCGCGGGCCTGGGCGTGGTGGAACTGACCGTGGCGCTGCACTACGTCTACCAAACACCGGAAGATAAATTGATTTGGGATGTGGGCCACCAGACCTATCCCCACAAAATTTTGACCGGCCGCCGCGACCAAATGCTATCAATGCGCCAAAAAGGCGGCCTTGCGGGCTTTCCCAAGCGCAGCGAGAGCCCCTACGACACCTTTGGCGTGGGCCATTCCAGCACCTCGATCTCGGCGGCACTGGGCATGGCCTTGGGGCACGAAATGGCGGGGCTGCCGTACAAAACTGCGGCCATCATTGGCGACGGCGCCATGACCGCCGGCATGGCCTTTGAGGCACTGACCCATGCCGCGCACACCGAAACCGACATGCTGGTGATCTTGAACGACAACAACATGTCCATTTCGAAAAATGTGGGCGGCCTTGCCACGTATTTTTCCCGCATTTGGGCCAGCAAAACCTACAACGCCCTGCGCGAGGGCAGTCGCAAAGTGCTGTCAAAGATCCCCTCGGCCTGGGAGCTGGCGCGCAAAACCGAAGAGCACATGAAGGGCATGGTGTCACCGGGCACCTTGTTTGAGGAGCTGGGTTTCAATTACGTGGGCCCCATCGACGGCCACGACACCGAGCGACTGGTGCGCTACCTCAGCAATATGCGCGACATAAAAGGCCCGAAACTGCTGCATATCATCACCCAAAAGGGGCGCGGCTTTGCGCCGGCGGAAGCCGATCCCGTGGGTTACCACGCGCTCAACAAGATTGAACCCAAAGCGCCCGTGCAAGACACCAGCGCCGTCAAAAAGCCTAAATATCAAGAAGTGTTTGGTCGCTGGCTGTGCGACACCGCCGAACAGGACCCACGTTTGGTGGGCATTACGCCCGCCATGTGCGAGGGTTCAGGCATGGTGGAGTTTGCCGCGCGCTTTCCCGACCGCTACCACGATGTGGCCATCGCCGAACAGCACGCGGTGACGCTGGCCGCGGGGCTGGCCTGCGAAGGCCAAAAGCCCGTGGTCGCCATCTACTCCACATTTTTACAGCGCGCCTATGATCAACTGGTGCACGACGTGGCCATTCAAAACTTGGACGTCACCTTCGGCATCGATCGCGCAGGCTTAGTGGGTGAAGACGGCCCCACCCACGCCGGTGCCTTTGATCTCAGCTTCATGCGCTGCATCCCCAATATGATCATTGCCGCGCCCTCAGACGAAAACGAGTGCCGCGCGCTGCTCAGCACCGCCTACCAATACCCGGGCCCCGCCGCCGTGCGCTACCCCCGCGGCACCGGCACCGGCGCGGCCACAGCCAGCACACTCGACACACTGCCCGTTGGCCAGGCCCGCTTGGTCAGACCGGGCAAGCAGGTCGCCATTTTGTGTTTTGGCACGCTACTGGGCGCAGCCCAACAGGCCGCAGAGGCATTGAATGCCACCTTGGTTGACATGCGCTGGGTGAAACCCTTGGACGAGGCGCGGATCATCGATCTTGCTGGCAGCCACGCACTGCTGGTGACCCTGGAGGAAAATACCATTGCCGGCGGTGCTGGCTCTGCGGTGTCTGAATTTTTAAATAGCCAAAATATCAGCCTGCCACTGCTGCAACTGGGTTTGCCCGATCACTACATCGAGCACGCGAAACAGGCGGAAATGTTGGCGGCAGCCGGACTGGATGCCCACAGCATTCAGCGCCGCATCAGCGAGCGACTGGCGCAACTGCCACTGCAAAGCGCCGCTAACGGTTAAGTCGTGCAGAAATCGTCCGCGATCATATTTTTAGCTGCTGCCGGTGTGGTGTTTACCCTGGGTAAATGCACGAGCGGCCCCGCGCCGTCAGAGGTTGCGGCAGAATCTGAAGCGAGTCAGCGCTACGCCGAATTGAAAGCGGAGCGTCTGGCCCGACAGAATCAGCAGGGCGACTTGAGCGGCGCAATGCAACGTTTAGACGAGCTCGGCTTGGCGGATGCTTCGCTGTACCGCTGCGTTAAAAAAAGCGTGTCGCAAGCGCTGGCAACTACCACGCAACACACTATGTCTCAGCCCACCGACTTGCGCCGATTGGAATGCCGCAAACAGGGTATCCGGCGCGTCACTGGTCTGGAGCATTTTACGCAGCTGGAAAAACTAGACCTCACCGGCAATTCAATCGCCGATGTAGCGCCCATCGGAAAACTGTATCAACTGCGCGAGCTGATACTGAACGACAACAAAGTCAGCAGCATCTGGCCGCTGCTGAATCTCGATAAGCTTACTAAGTTGGGGTTGCGCAACAATCCAGTACAGGATCTGCACTACGTCGGGGGCTTTGATCAATTGGGATCGCTCGACTTCCGCCTAACCAGTCAACAGCGGTGCGACTATTTGGTTGACATCAAATCGGCGCTCAAACGCAGCAAGGTGAAATTGTCGGTGCCCAGCCGCTGCAAAGATGAGTTTGGCGAGCCGGCCTCAATCAGCGAATTTGAATAACCTTAATCACTCGCACAGTTCGGCAGCAGCGAGGTGTTAATCCAATACTCCATAAACACGTTTAGCTTAGTCTTGAGCTCCTGTAAACCCACGGGTTTAGTGATGTACCCACTTGCGCCCCACTGGAAACTTTGACGAATATCTTTAGGGTTGTCGGAAGTCGATAGCATCACCACGGGTGTCACCACATGCACTTTCGATTGCTTTACCCAGCGTAGAAATTCAACGCCGCTCTGCCCGGGCAAACTCACATCAACCAACATAACACCTATGGGTGCAGGCTGACCATCGAGATAGGATTGCGCAGTTTCGGCGCTGGGCAGGTGCACTACTTCCACCGAATGCTCAGCCAAAGATGTTTGAATCAACATGGCGTGATCCACATTGTCTTCGAGTAACAACACTCGCATGCGATCGGTATTCATGGAGCCACTCCGGCAAAATTATATTGCTCAACATCAGAGCCGGAATTAGCTCGCCTCGGAACTGATCCGGTTTCTACCTTCACCTTTGGCGCGGTACAACAATTGATCGGCCTTCTCCAGCAGCTCAAGGGCCGGCTCGCCAGTGCTGGCCACCAGACCACAACTCACCGACAAAAACACGTCTTTGTCGCCAACGTGAATCGGGCGCTCATTCAAAAACTCGGTCAATCGCAGCAAACATTTTTGCGCCTCGTCTGGATTTGTCTTGGGAAAGACAACCAAAAATTCATCGCCCCCAAAGCGCGCGGCAATATCGTCATCGCGCTGCACAGAGCTCATGGCGAGCGCTAAGTGTTTAAGCGCCGCATCGCCCACCTGATGCCCATAGGTATCGTTAATCAGTTTCAACTCATCCATATCCATAACGGCGCAACTAAAATCGCCGCCGTAGCGGTTGCGTTCACTGATCAAACGATTGATTTCGCGCAGCGCAAAGCGTCGATTGTAGAGACCTGTCAGCGAATCGTGCCAAGACTCTTCGATGAGTTGATTGAGAATATTTTGGCGATCGAGCGCATGGCGAATTACGCGCTTCAAAAGATTGGGCGTCAATTCGCTTTTACAGACAAAATCGGCGGCACCTTTTTGCATTAATTTGGAATCTATCTGCTCGTCTTCCATCACGGTAACCATGACCACGGGCACACCGGTAAACCAGCCCAACATGGACTCGCTGGTACCATCGGACAACAAGTAATCCAGCAGTACCAAGTCAAACGGAGGGTTCGATGCCAACTGAGTTTTCACTTGATCGCGGTGATGACATTGCGTGAGGTGGTAGCTCAACCCAGTCTTACTCAACAGCGAGCGCATGATAAGTTGATGATCATCGGAATCCTCAACATGCAAAATGCGTAAACCCAGTTTTTCATGTACAGCTTTCGGCACTCTGTTACTCCTTTAAACTCGGTATTTCTACAAAGAACGTAGTACCTACATCCACTTCACTGTCGAGCCAAATGCGGCCCTGATGCCGCTCCACTACCGCCTGGCAAATGGATAATCCCAAGCCTGAGCCGCTAGAATTTAAACTGTCTCTGCGCGTAAATAACTGAAACACCTTCTGCTGCCACTCACTATCAATACCGACACCGTTATCGCTGACCGCCATCGATACCCTTCCCGTGCGCGCAACTTTGCAGGTAACTTTGACTTTCAATTGGCGCTGGCGATCGCGATAGTTCAGCGCATTGCCCAAGAGGTTGCTAAACAATTGCAAGATAAGCGTCTGATGTCCCCAAAAACCGCGGCCCGACCGCTCGAATTCGAGCAGCGCGCCCTCGGCCTCAAAGGCATGCCAGAACCTCACCCGCAACTCCTCAAACAATGCGTCTAGCTCGATAAACTCAAGGGCTAAAGACTGATGAGACACCCGTGAAAGCGCCAACAGGTCTTTTAATAATTGCTCCATCTGTCGACTGTTGGCGGTGATGCGCTGCAGCAGATGTAAATTCTCTTGATCGTCGAGCAGCGCGGGCTGCTGGCTCAACATTTCGGCGAGCCCGGTAATTGCCACCAACGGCGATTTCAAATCGTGCGATACGGCATACACAAACTGCTCCAGCTCTCGGGTTTTACGCCACAACAGGTCCTCTTGGCGCTTGCGCTCGGTCATATCAACCAAGGAGTACACCATAAAGGTTAGACCGTTTAGCACCGCTTCGCGCTGGCTCAGCTCAACGGGCGTCTCGATGCCGGTCAGGCTGCGGCAGGTCACCATGCGCGCCGTCTCAGCGGCGCGAACGGGTGTTTGATTGGGGATGAAGCTCGCAATGGGGTGATGCACAATATCCTCCTCGCGGCCGCCCAGCATCGCCACCGCCCGCTGATTGCACAGCTCAATATTGCCCAGCGGGTCCACCGCAACCAGGCCGGTTGGCGCCACGTCGGCCATTTGTCGGAACTTTTCCGACACCGCCAACTGATGTTCCATGCGCGCCGAATACTGCTGCGCCGCGCGCCGGTTATTGACCAAACCGAGCACAATGGCGAACAACAAAAAACTGTCCAACAAGCCCGCAGTCAACACCCAATAGGTGCTGTTATCGCTCTGGGCTGCGTCAAACATCGCGGTGCTGCGCACGAGCATGGTCCACTCCCGACCACCGAATTCCATGGGCAGGGTCGCTTCGTATTCGCCCACGTCCAACTCATTGCGCGGGTCTGAATCATAGAGAGTCTGCCCATCAAGCCCGCCATCAGTAATACGAAAGTACAGGTATTTTGGACCACCCTTGGTGATCGCCTCGAGGAGCCGCCCCATGCGAAAGGGGGCGTAGACATAGCCCTGAATACTGTCGCGCCGTAGATTTCGAGTACCTGGATTGGCCTTGCCCTGATAGACCGGCACATACATGAGAAATCCGGCCTGCACATTCTCTTCGGTCTCCTGCACGAGGGTAACGTGGCCAGTAATGCTGGCCTCGCCGGTGTCGCGCGCGCGCTCTAGCGCCTTGCGACGGGCCGGCTCGGAGAACATGTCGTAACCAAATGCGCGCTGGTTGCGCCAGGTAAAAGGCTCTAAATAGGTCACTGGGACATAGAATTCGCGCTCGCCTGCGGGCGAAACGCTAAAGCGCTCGAAACCCTCGGCACTGATGGCCGCTTCAAATGGCGCTTTGTCCTCAGGGCGCAAGTAGGCGGCGTAACCGATGCCCTGCACCCCTGGATAGAAGCGGTCTACCTCTAACGTGCCAACGAAGAGCCCCCACTCGCTGCGGGACACCGTCTCAGACGCATAGAATATGCCCACGCCAGCGCGCAGCAGGCTGCTGTAGGTGTCGAGCTGGTGGACAATATCGTAGGTGAGTTTTTCAACATATCGCTCAAAGCGCGCCTGGCCCGTCTTCCGAGCTTGTTGTTCGGTCACGTAGGCCGCGAAAAAACTAACCGATACTGATATGAGTAACACCAGCCAGGGCGGCTTGGCGGTAAGCGGCAATCCCAAACGCTGCACTCCAATTGCATGATCAAAAGGCGGGGCAGCTTTAAATTTAGTTCAAGATTGCAGCTCTGGGGTCACAATTCCACAGCCCAGTGAAAAAAGGCGGCTACACGGGTTAATCGTCGTCCTGCTGGTCGCTGAATAAGTGCCCCAGCTTGCCTTTTTTAGTTTCCAAATATTTTACATTGTGGGGGTTGCGACCGGTTTGGTGGGAGATACGTTCCACCACGGGAATGCCCAGATCTTGGAAGGCTTTCACCTTGCGGGGGTTATTGGTCATCAATCGAATCTGCTCTATCTCAAGGTGATTGAGCATCGGCTTTAAGATGGAGTAGTCGCGCATATCGGCGCCAAATCCCAGCGCTTCATTGGCTTCCACCGTATCGGCGCCGCAGTCTTGCAGCTTGTAGGCGCGAATTTTATTGAGCAGGCCAATACCGCGGCCCTCTTGGCGCAAATAGAAAATGGCACCGCGACCCTGCTGGGCGATTTTGTGCATGGCCGCCTGCAACTGTGCGCCGCAATCACAGCGCAAACTGAACAGGGCGTCCCCGGTTAGGCACTCGGAGTGAATGCGGGCGAGCACGGGCTCTTCGCCACGCACATCGCCCATGGTGAGCACCAGATGCTCCTTGTTGTTGTCCGGATCTTCAAACCCGTGCATATCAAAGGTGCCCCATGGCGTGGGCAGGCGGGATGATTCAATATAGCGAATGGTCACTCGAAAACCTCATTGTGGGAGCGCGACTACAGGCGAGACCTCAACACCAGTACGCCTTGCTCCTGGTCCATATCGACCTTTTGGAGAAAACTGTTGCCCAGCAACACCATCTCTGGAAAATTACCTTCAATAACGACGGCGGGCACCTGGTGCACCACCACACCGCCCACGCCCACCGAATCCAACATGATGTACCAGCTTTTAGCCCGCCCAGAGGCGGTGCTCACCAAGCCCTCGCGACCGTCGGTATAGCGCACGCCCAGGGCCTTGGCATTTTGCTCACTGAGAGCCACGCTGGTGGCGCCGGTATCCACCATCATGCGCACCGACCGGCCATTGATTGCACCTTGCGCCCAATAGTGTCCGCGCTCGCCAGAGGGCAAGCGCACTTCGGCCTTGCCCGCGGGCGCAAACGCACTGCTTATGCGGCGACTCAAGGTCAGCTCGAACTCTTGGTCTTGATATCGCACCCGAGCAAATTTGCTGGTGCCCGCTAACAGGGTGACCCCCTCGGGACTGGTCTGGCCCACTTTTAAGAGTCGCGTAGTGCCGTTAATGGACAACACCGCGCTGCCTTTCAGCAAACCCTGGGCCTGAATATCCAGCGCCTGAGCCCAACTGCCCGTGGGCACACAAAACAGCGCCGCCAGCAGCCATCGACGGCAATGGCCTACCACGGCCACCACCACAGGGTGCCCTGCAACACCGCCAGCGCCATCAGGCCCGCCAACACGTCGTCGAGCATGACCCCCAAGCCACCTTTGACGCGGCGATCCACCCAGCCAATGGGCCAGGGCTTCCAAATATCAAAGAGCCGAAACAAGACAAATCCATAGAGCCACCAAGGCCATGTCATCGGTACCCATAGCAAGGCGATCCACAGGCCCACAAACTCGTCCCACACGATAGCGCCGTGATCACTCACGCCCATGACGCGCCCCGCGTAACCGCACAGGTAGACGCCCACTAGCGCCGCCAACAGGATGGCGACGGCAAAACCCCAAAGCGGTAAATACGTCAGTAATAACCACGCCAGTGGCAAGGCCGCCAAGGTGCCGAAAGTTCCCGGGGCCTTTGGCGCCAAACCGCTACCCAAGCCCAAGGCCAGGAACAGGCGCGGATCGGCAACTAACTGCCCGAAACTGGGCAGCGGCTTAGGTGGGGTCGAAGTGGCTGTAGCCACGTCGCTTTGGCTCATAGGGTTCACCTTCCAACAGACAGGCGACACCGCTGCCTTTTACAATTTCGCCCACTGCCGTCGCGCGCAGCTTGCCGTTTTCAATGAGCTGTTCCACTTTCGCCAAATTTTCTTGAGGCACGGTAAAACACAACTGATAGTCATCGCCGCCGCCCAGTGCCCAATCGGCAATTTGCTCGGCTTCAGCCACTTTGTTGAGTGCCGCAGACACCGGCACCCGCTCGATATCGATTTTGGCGCCGACGCCACTCTCCTCGCAAATATGACCTAAATCAGCGAGCAAGCCATCGGATATATCGATGGCGCAGTGGGTGAGTCCCCGCAGCAACTTGGCGTCTTTTAAGCGCGGCTCCGGGCGGTAGTAGTGCGACATGAAATAGCTAAACGCCGACTTGCCCACGTTTAATTCTTGGCGGATAACCGACAGCGCCGCCGCCGCATTGCCCAGTTGACCGGTGACAAACACCACATCGCCCAAGCGCGCATTGCCGCGCATAAAGGCATAATCTTGCTCGACGGCGCCGTGCACTTGAATGGTGATGGCGAGCGGGCCGCGCGTGGTATCGCCGCCCACCAGCGCAATGTTGTATTCATCGGCTACGGACAACAGCCCCTTGGAAAAACCTTCCAACCACTGTTCGTCAACCTTGGGCATAGTGAGACCAAGTGTGAACCACAACGGCTCGGCACCCATGGCGGCCAGGTCGCTGAGATTGACGCGCAATGCGCGCTCAGCGATCAACTCCGGATCGGCGTTGCGTGGAAAGTGGATGCCTCCCACCAGCGTATCCATAGAGACGGCCAGCACTTTATTGTCGGGCACACTGAGCAGCGCGCAATCGTCACCAATGCCCATGTTGACGCCAAAGGCACGGGCCGATTGATAAAAATACCGCTTAATGAGTTCAAACTCACTCACAGCCATAAATTCTTCCTACTATTTTATTAAATGTCCCACTCAGTGTAGACCTAACGCTTAGGGTTGCGCTCAGCTTGCACTTCCAGAGACCGCACACTGGCGGCCAACTGATCGAGCACGGCATTAATAAATTTATGTGCATCGGTGGCGCCAAACTTTTTCGCCAGCGCCACACTCTCATTGATCACCACTTTATAGGGCACGTCGATTCGGTGCTTTAATTCATAGGTGGACAAGCGCAGCAATGCGCGCGTGATGGGGTCCAATTCCTCT
This sequence comes from Simiduia aestuariiviva, assembly GCF_014192475.1. GTDB lineage: Bacteria > Pseudomonadota > Gammaproteobacteria > Pseudomonadales > Cellvibrionaceae > Simiduia > Simiduia aestuariiviva. The sequence goes on along the minus strand of NZ_JACHXZ010000001.1, from coordinate 222,583 downwards.
TGATTGCGACCCTGTAGAAACGGTGAAAATGCCGCCTCTAACTCGTCCAGCTTCGCGGGGACTTGATGCAGTAATTCCTGAAAATACGGCACATCCACCTTCGACATGTCATTGTCGGTGCGAAATTCAGCTTCGATGGCGTTCAGTGAGCTGCCCGCCATTTGCCATTGATACAGGCCTTGCATGGCGTAGTGACGCGCCTGCCGACGGCCCGATGCAGATACGTTCATCAGTTATACCTTTGCCAGCAGCGAAACCATTTCCAGCGCGGTCTGGGTTGCTTCCACGCCCTTGTTCCCGGCCTTGGTGCCGGAGCGCTCGATGGCTTGCTCAATGGAATCGACCGTCAGCACGCCGAAGGTGATGGGCACACCGCTGGCCATAGAGGCCTGGGCCAAGCCCTTGGTGCACTCGCCCGCCACGTATTCGAAGTGGGGGGTGCCGCCGCGAATTACCGCACCCAAGGCGATGATTGCATCGAATTTACCCGTGCCCGCCAGCTTTTGCGCCACCAGCGGAAATTCAAAGGCGCCGGGTGCATAGTAGATGGTGATGTTTTCATCTTTGATGCCATGGCGACGCAGTGTATCTAGCGCGCCATCCTTTAGACTTTCAACAACAAAGCTGTTCCAGCGGCTAACAATCAGCGCGTACTTGCCTTTGCACTGGGTGAAATCGCCTTCTACGACGGTAATCTTGCTCATGGTCTTTCCTATATTTTCAAATTCAAATTGTGTGTGTTCGCGCGTGGCGCGACATTATTCGGGGCAGGAAAATAAATCCACAACTTCCAAATCAAACCCGGAAATGGCGGAAAATTTCAGCGGCGCCGACATTAAATTCATTTTGCGCACGCCGATATCACGCAATATTTGCGCGCCTGTGCCCACTTGTTTGTAGACGGCATCCTGACTCAATTGGCGCTGGCGACCCGACAACATCCAATCGATATTATCGGCGATGTCTTGTGCCGATTCCGTGTGGCAAATTAACACCACCACGCCCTTGCCCTCGGCCTGTACCGCTTTCAACGCTGCGTGGAATGTCCAGGGCGCGTGCTCGCTATCGGAGGGCCGCTGAATGGTCAGCAAATCGCGCGCGCTGTCTTGCACGTGCACGCGCACTAGCGTCGCCTCCTCGGGTTTGATTTCACCTTTGAGGAGCGCGAAATGCAATTCTTGGCGGGCCACATCGCGGTAGGTGCGCAACTCAAACTCACCGAAGGCGGTGTTCACCGGCCGCGTGCTGATGCACTCCACGGTTTTTTCTTTTACTGAACGATAGTGAATTAAATCGGCGATGGTGCCAATTTTCAGACCGTGGGTTTTGGCGAAAGCCTCTAAATCATTGCGACGGGCCATGGTGCCGTCTTCATTCATGATTTCCACGATCACCGCAGCCGGCTCGAAACCCGCCAAGCGCGCCAAATCGCAACCGGCCTCGGTGTGGCCAGCGCGACTCAACACGCCACCGGGTTGGGCCATCAAGGGAAAGATGTGACCGGGCTGCACGATGTCCTCCGGCTTGGCGTCGCGGGTCACGGCAGCGCGCACAGTGCGCGCGCGGTCGGCGGCGGAAATACCGGTGGTGACGCCCTCCGCTGCCTCAATGGACAAGGTGAAGTTGGTGGCGTGCTGGGCGCGGTTGTGACCGGCGCCGACCATCAAGGGCAAATCCAATTGGCGGCAGCGCTTATCGGTCAACGTCAGGCAGATCAAACCCCGGGCGTGCTTGGCCATAAAGTTAATATCTTCGGGCCGAATTTGCTCCGCGGCTATCACCAGATCGCCTTCGTTTTCGCGGTCTTCATCGTCCATCAGGATTACCATTTTGCCCTGACGGATATCGTCGATGAGTTCTTCTACCGTATTCAGTTCCATAATGCGTCCTGTGTTATTGACCGCGATTAAAGCCGTGTTCGGCCAAAAATGACATGGAGATGCCGCCCGCCGCACTGGGCTCGGCCGCTTTATCTCCCAATAATAGTCGCTCGAGGTAGCGAGCCAGCAAATCCACTTCCAGATTGACCTGAGTGCCTGCTTTATAGGTGCCCATCACCGTCTTCTCAAGGGTGTGCGGGACGATATTCAATTCGAATTCATCGCCGTCCACCGCATTCACGGTGAGGCTGGTGCCATCCACCGTAATGGAGCCCTTGTGGGCAATGTATTTCGCCAAGGCTTTGGGTGCGCGCAACCGGAAGCGCTCTGAGCGTCCGTCCGAATGGCGACTGAGCACCTCGCCCACGCCGTCAACGTGGCCGCTCACCAAGTGTCCGCCGAGGCGCGTGGTGGGCGTCAAGGCCTTTTCCAAATTCACCGGCTGGCCCACAGACCACTGGCGCAGGGTGGTGTTGTCCAATGTCTCGACACTCACATCGGCCCAGTAGCCATCGCCCGGCAGGGACACCACCGTCAGGCAAACGCCATTGGTGGCGATGGAATCGCCCAATTGCACATCGCCCAGGCCCAAGCCGCCGGTGGCCACGCGCACGCGCAGGTCGCCGCCCTTGGGTTCGAGAGCGCGAATTTCGCCCAACGCTTCAATAATGCCTGTAAACATATGTCTCTCTTTGCCAGCGCTACTTTAGCGCTCGGCGGTTAACTGTCGCGCGCCACCGGGCGCGCGGTAATGCGCCAGTCGTGGCCCACGGCGCGCACATCCACGATATCCAAGCGCAGTTGCTCCGCCATGTTGGCCAGCGGCAATTGCAGCAGTGGGCGCGCACTGGAACCCAGCAAGGTGGGCGCCATGTAGACGATCAATTCATCCACTAAGCCCGCCCCCATAAAACTGCCCGCCAGGCGACTGCCCGCCTCGACCAGCACTTCATTGCATTCGCGCTTGGCCAAGGCCTGCAGCAGCGCCAGCAAATCGCCGCCGTCACTTTGTTGATCCGCCATCGAGAGGGTCTCAACCCGCGCCACGGCGTCCGGATACGTGAGCGGCTGGTTTTGTACTAACAGCACCGGTCCTGGCAGCGACAACAGCCGGCAGCCTTGGGGCAGGCGACTGCGGCGATCGAGCACCACGCGCAGGGGCTGTTGCGCGGCGGCCGCGGCCGCTTCGTCAGCGGGCAACTCCAACTGCGCGGCGCGCACGGTGAGTGCAGCATTGTCGTGCAACACTGTGTCGATGCCCGTCACTATGGCGCAGCTAGCCGCGCGCAGACGCTGTACATCGCCGCGCGCCTCGGGCCCAGTAATCCACTGGGATTCGCCACTGGCCATGGCCGTGCGGCCATCCAGACTCATGGCGAGTTTCACCCGCACCAAAGGCAACCCCGTGCGCATCCGCTTGATGAATCCGGGATTCAGGGCTTCAGCCTGGGCCTCCATGACGGGGCCAATAACGTCGACGCCGGCCTCGTGCAAGCGCTGCAATCCCTGCCCCGCCACTTTCGGATTGGGATCTTGCATGCCGTACACCACTGTGCGGATGCCAGCCTCAATCAGCGCTGCGCTGCACGGACCCGTGCGCCCTTGATGATTGCAAGGCTCAAGCGTCACATAGGCGGTTAACCCCTGTGCACTGTCGACGCCCGCCAAGGCGTTGATCTCTGCGTGCGGTTGGCCCGCACACTGATGCCAGCCCTCCGCCACGATCTCAGGTGTCGCACCATCGGTGCGCACCAACACGCACCCCACGCGGGGGTTCGGTTGTGTGGTGTAGCGGCCGCGCTCTGCCAGTTGTAGCGCGCGCGCCATAAAGCGACTGTGATCCGGGGTCATTCAGCGTCTCGCGGATTGCGTTCCAACCGCTCAATTTCATCGCGAAATTCACTGATATCCTGAAATTGGCGATAGACGGAGGCAAATCGCACATAGGCCACCTGATCCAAATTGCGCAGTTTTTCCATCACCTTTTCACCCAGCAGCCGCGACGGCACTTCGCGTTCGCCAGTGGCCTGCAGAGCGTGCTTGATTTGATTGAGCGCCGATTCAATATCTTCCATGCTCACTGGCCGCTTTTCCAGCGCGCGCAGCAGGCCGGCCCTGAGCTTGGCTTCATCAAAGGGTTCGCGGGTGCCATCCTGTTTAATGATGCGCGGCATCAAGAGTTCGGCCACCTCATAGGTGGTAAAGCGTTCGCGGCAGGAAAGGCATTCGCGCCGGCGGCGCACCTGATCGCCCTCGGCAACTAAGCGCGAGTCGATGACTTTGGTGTCGTCGGCACTGCAAAAGGGACAATGCATGGCGTCCGTCCATCGGGAAATTGGCGCGCATCTTAACACGGCCAAGGCCCATGCGGTACGCATTAGCCCCGACCGGTCATTCCCTCGGTGCGGGGCCTGTGGCGCGTATTTAGGGTGCGGCGATTAAAGATCTCGCTGCCAGACCAGGGTGGCCTCGCCCATGCGATCGAGCAGGCCGATGAATTGCTCCTCGATGGGGCCGCGGCGAATTTTCAAGGTGGGCGTGAGCAGGCCATTTTCGATGGTCCAGGCCTCCGTAAGTACAATCAGGCCACCCAGCCGCTCGTGGGATTCCAGCTCGCCATTGATTTCGGCGAGCGTGACCTGCAGCGAGCGCTCCACGTCGGCCCGGGTCTTTTTCTGACCGGCCTCATTGAGCACCACCAACGCCACAGGTTGCGGGCGACCCACCCCCAGCACACAGCACTGCTCAACCCACTCGTTGCGCGCCATCAGGTTTTCGATGGGGGCTGGCGCTACATACTTGCCTTTGGCGGTTTTAAACTGCTCTTTTAAACGCCCCACAATTTTGAAGGCACCGTCGGCCGTTTGTTCGCCGCGATCACCCGTGCGAAACCAGCCATCTAAAAATGCTTCGGCGGTGGCCTCCGGGTTTTTGTAGTAACTCTTGAACACCGCATCGCCGCGAATTTGCACTTCGTTGCCCTCACCCAAACGCATCTCCACGCAGGGCACAGGCACGCCAATGGTGCCAATCCGATCCGCCCGATACGGCAGGTTTGAGCAGGACAAACCCGAGGTTTCCGTCATGCCCCAGCCCTCGGCGATATTCATGCCCAAGCCCCGATACCACTCCAGCATGGCCGGCGCGATCGGCGCCGAACCCGAGCCCAACAAACGCGCGTGATTAAGCCCGAGGCCCGCGCGAATTTTGCGTGCAACCAACCAGCCTACGACGGGAATTTTCAGCAATCGCTGCAATTTTTGATCGGGAATTTTTGCCAAAATGCCACTCTGGAACTTGGTCCAAAGCCGCGGCACCGAGATAAAGAAATTTGGCCGCGCATGCTTAACATCGTCCACAAAGGTGTCGAGCGACTCCACGAAATAGACCGCGGCACCGCTGTAATAAGTCATGATTTCGAGCACGCAGCGCTCGGTAATGTGCGCCAAGGGCAAATAGGAAATACACCGGTCATCTTCATACCACTGCGACTGCGCCGCCGTGGCGTGCGACGAGGAGCCCACATTTTTGCAGCTCAACACCACGCCTTTAGGCTGGCCCGTTGAGCCCGAGGTGTACACCAGCGTAAACATGGCATCCGGCGTTTGCGTGGGCAGCTCGCCGACGGGTTCATAGTGCGTGAGCCATTCCTGCCACTGGTGCTCAGCACTGGCGGTGGGATAGGGAAAAGCAATGCGCATCACCGAGGCTGGAATCGCCGATTCGGCAGCCCGAGTATCATCGAGTTTGCCCAAAAATACCGCTTTCGCCTCACTGTGCGCCAGCACGTATTCGATGGTCTCGGCGCCGGCCGTGGCGTAGATGGGCACACTGACCATGCCCGCCATCTGAATCGCCAAATCCGCCATAAACCACTCGGCGGAGTTTTTTGCGAGGATGGCAATTTTATCGCCCGCGGCAAAATGATTGAGCAAGCCGCTGGCGATGGTGCGCGCCTCGCGATCCGCCTGCTGCCACGTCCACTGGCGCCACTGACGATTGACCGGTTGATGTAAATACACCTTGTTGGGGTGTCGCGCCACGCGCTGCTGAAATTGGGCCAAGGGCAACAAGTATTCCATAGCGAGCCAACCATCCTTTTTATCGTTATCTCATGGACTGGCGAATGTGCCACACTTCCCCGCGGCAGACAAACAGCGGCCACAGACAAGCACCAAAACGGTGCAGCCTCCGCGCGGCGGGCAGCTTAAAGACTGCTTAAAAAATCGTCAAAAAACCGCTCAAACACCCCCAAAATTCGTGCCTTTAGCAGGCCGGATAGGTACAATGCGTCCCTTTTTCTAGACCACGCTCAATTGACAATACTGGGGAGCATCTATGAAGCCGCTGATTGGTATCATTATGGGGTCCACCTCCGACTGGGACACCATGAGCCACGCCGCCGACGCACTGAAGCAGCTGGGCATTCCCCACGAAGTGGAGGTGGTCTCTGCCCACCGCACGCCCGACAAGCTTTTTCACTACGCTGAAGAAGCCGAAGCGCGAGGCTTGGAAGCCATCATCGCGGGCGCCGGCGGGGCGGCGCACCTGCCCGGCATGGTGGCCGCCAAAACGCCCGTGCCCGTGCTCGGCGTACCCGTGCAATCCAAGGCCCTAAACGGCATGGATTCACTGCTGTCCATCGTGCAGATGCCCGCCGGCATTCCCGTGGGCACCTTGGCCATTGGTCGCGCGGGTGCCGTCAATGCCGCACTATTGGCCGCAGCCATGCTGGGCAACAAATACCCAGAGTATCGCAAGGCACTGGTGGCCTTCAGAGAGCAGCAAACTGAAAAAGTCATGACCAACGCAGATCCGAGGGAGCAGGCCTGATGAAAATCGGTGTCTTGGGCGGAGGCCAACTGGCGCGCATGATCGCACTGGCGGGCATTCCACTCGATTGTAGCTTTGTGGTGCTGGACCCATCCGATACGGCCTGCGCCGCTGCCGCTGCCACGCAAATTAAAGGCGACTACGACGACCCTCAGGCGCTAGCCGAACTTGCGCGCCAGGTGGACGTCGTCACCTATGAGTTTGAAAACGTGCCCCAAGCCAGTGCCCGCCTATTGGCGCAAAGCGTGCCGGTCTATCCCGCGGCCGACGTGCTGCACGTGGCCCAAGACCGACTCAACGAAAAGAACCTCTTTACCCAGCTGGGTATTGAAACGCCGCCCTACGCACCGGTTAACTCTCTGAGCGAATTGGAGCGCGCCGCCGCCACCATCGGCTTGCCCGCCGTCCTGAAAACCCGCACTCAGGGTTACGACGGCAAGGGTCAGGCCGTCATCCGCTCGCAAGACCAACTGGCACAGGCCTGGACTGCCATCGGCGAAGTGCCCGCCATCCTCGAAGGATTTATTCGTTTCGAGCGCGAAGTGTCCATGGTGGCAGTGCGCAACCTCGCCGGCGAAATTCGCTACTACCCGCTGTCAGAAAATCATCACGACGCGGGCATTTTGCGCATTGCGCGCGCGCAACCGGGCGACGCCATGACCGAGCAGGCGCAAAGCTACACAGAAAAACTGCTCAGCCATTTTAATTACGTGGGCGTTATCGCCGTCGAATTTTTCCAGCGTGGCGACCAACTGCTGGCCAACGAATTTGCGCCGCGGGTGCACAACTCTGGCCATTGGACGATGGAGGGCGCCGAGTGCAGCCAGTTCGAAAATCACGTGCGCGCGGTGGCCGACTTACCACTGGGCAGCACTGAAGCGCTCAGCTGCGCGGCCATGGTCAATATCATCGGCGATCTGCCGAGTGCCGCCGATGTACTGGCGGTTGAACACGCCCACGCGCATTTTTATGGCAAGTCGGCTCGACCCGGCCGCAAAGTGGCGCACGTAGGCATTCGCGCACCATCGGTTGCGGCGCGCGAGGCTGCCATCGAGCAAACACTCACACTCGCCGGTGCGCACTTTTAATTCACGTTACTAGCAAGCGCCGCCATGACGTGCGGCGTGAGCGGCACATCGATGCCACAACGCTGGCAGCAAAATCCCACTTAGCGATCGCCCTGCTGTGTCGCGCGCGCCCTTAACCTCTGCGCAAAACAACCATAGAACGCAACCCCAGTCAGCGATTAGGCGGCGCCGACTTCGCCGCTGCCTGCGCGAGCAAATCCAAGTAAACTGGGCCAAACCTCACAGCAAACACAACGAGGCAATGCATGGCGCACTGGCTTTTCAAAACAGAACCCGACGACATCAGCCTGGACGACATCCAACGCGCCGGCACGATGCGCTGGGATGGCATTCGCAACTATCAGGCGCGAAACTTTTTGCGCGACCAATGCGCCGAGGGCGACGGCGTACTGATCTACCACAGCAGCTGCAAAAACGTCGGCATTGTGGGCACTGCGCACATTGCCACCGCAGCCTACCCAGACCCCGCACAATTCGACGCAAAAAGTCCCTATTTTGACCCCAAGGCCAGTGTCGATGCGCCGCGCTGGTTTTGTGTCGACATCCGCTACCACGCACATTTTGCAGAGCTTTTACCCTTGGCAGACATCAAGGCCGACCCGAAATTACAGGAGATGGTTTTGGTCAAGCAGGGGCGGCTATCGGTGCAGCCGGTTGCGCCAGCAGAGTGGCGCCACATTACCGCCCGGGCGTATCGCTAGGGCGCTGCTCAGCCAAAAAATCATTGATGCGAATAACCTCGGGCGGAATGTGGCTGAGTAAACTGGCCGCCACCTCTGCCTGATCATTGCGACAGGCGTGCTCCAGGGCCGCACACAAGTTACCGAGGGGGCCAGCGCCCACGGTGCGCGCCGAGGACTTTAACTTGTGCGCCACCGCGCGCACCTCAGATAAATCTCCCGCCGTGGAAAACTCCCGCAAATAGGCCTCCATGGACACGGTGAAGTCCTCCAAAATAGTGGCGATCAGCGCGTGATCGTCACCGAACAGCGTCGATAACACCGCCAAATCTACAGGTACTTCTGGAGTTTCGTCTGCTGCCATGGAAGTTGCGATCAGTGATTGAAAGGTGTGCGACGAGGCGTCGCGCTCAAACCGGCCCATCAGGATTAATCTTAGCACCATTGGCCTGTGCGGTTTTTGGCGACGACGGGCATTGGCGTCCATACTGATACGATCATCTAATCGGATAACCACCCGCCCCATGACTGCCGACGCCATCTCTTCACTGGTTTGCCTAGTCGTCGACGACGACGCCTTCATGCTGAAAACTCTCGGACATGTGCTGCGGCAAATGGGCGTCAAGCAGGTCGTCGAGGCGTCTCGGGCACCCGAAGCCCTGCGCCTCATCGCCAATCGCAGCAACGAAATTGACCTGGTTATCAGCGACCTCAACATGCCCGAAATGGACGGCATTCAACTACTGCGCCAACTGGGGGCACTGGGCTTGCACGTGGGCGTCATTCTGATCAGCGGTGAAGACCCCCGGCTACTGGCGGCGGTGCACACCCTGGGGCGTCAATACCAGCTGCGCATCCTCGGCACACTCTCCAAGCCACTGGATCGCCAGCGTCTGGAACGCATGCTGCAGTCCTATCGGCGCGAGGGCCGGCGCGCGCCCAGAGGCCCTGCCACCATGGTATTCACCGACGAGCTGCAGGCCGCCATCATCGGTCGAGAACTGGAGGTGTGGTATCAACCGAAGATCGACGTTGCCAGCGGTCAACTCATCGGCGTCGAGGCCCTAGCGCGCTGGCAGCACCCAGATAAAGGCTTTATCGAGCCCAATATTTTTGTGGGCATTTGCGAAAAATACGGCATGGTGGAACAACTCACCGAGCTGATCTTGAGTAAAAGTTTGCGGCAAGTGCGGGAGTGGCAACGGGACGGATTAAACCTGACGCTGGCCGTCAACTTTTCGGCCAAGGCGCTGTGCCGTTTAGACCTACCCGAAACGCTCGAGGCCACCGTGCGAGCATCGGGTTTATCGCCAGAAAAAATTGTGGTCGAGATGACCGAGAGCGCATTGCCAAAAGATACCAGCACCACGCTCGACATCATGACGCGACTAAGGCTCAAAGGTTTTGGACTCTCCATCGACGACTTCGGCACCGGCTTTTCTACACTGGAGCAACTGAAGCTGATCCCCTTCACCGAACTGAAGATCGACCGCTCATTTGTGCACCTCGCCGCCGACAATAAAGTCAGCCAAGCCATTTTAGAATCGAGCATCTCGCTCGCGAAAAAGCTGGAAATTCATTGCGTTGCAGAGGGGGTAGAGCGCCAAGAGGACTGGCAATTAGTGGCTGATCTGGGGTGCGACAGTGTGCAGGGCTATCTTATGGCCAAGCCCATGCCCACCGAAACGTTTAGTCGCTGGGCCGAAACCTTCGCCGCCAGCGCCAAAAATGGCAGAGACGACGCCTAAACCACCCCCTGCTGCCACGCCAAAAAGTAGCTGATGCCGCTCAACACTGTCAGCACCATTAAAATGATCGCCAACAGTAACCAAGGCCGGAACGGCTTGCGCTCCACGTCGTTGACACCGCTGGAAATAACCGAGTCCACTCGGGCCTGATCTTCGGGGGATAGTTGGGCTGCCATAGACCTTCTCGCTGGGTTGAACGGTGCTACTGTCGCAAAAAAACGCGCCCAATAAAAGCGCTATCTACGCGCACCACCAGGCATCTTGACCGTCAACCAAAGTGTCTGCCAACGCGCCACCTTTTGCGCGGGCGTTAGCACTTTTGGCGATACAACCATTGACTCACCCAAGGCAGAGCGCGCCTGCAGCAGCGCAGCATTCACCGCGCCTACGCGCTTTTCGCGCGCCTGAAACGTGGCGGCAATGACAGATTTGCAATGGGGGCAGCTGACAAACTCCGCCTGATCCGACCCCTGGCGCTGCACGTCTAAGGGTTCACTGCACTCAATGTCGAGCAGCCCTTCGGGGTCTGACAGATAGGCGATGTCGCGCGCCACACAAAAATCACAGTCGCACTTTCTCGGGCTGTATTGATGGAGCAACTTGGGAAGGCTCAAGCTAAAGGTGACTTTGCCGCAGCCGCAATTTCCATCATAACTGTCCACCAATTAACCCTCGTGATCACAATAACTGAACGGGTGCCAGCGTCAGCAGCACACAGTGTGTATCGCAAGAACAACAGCGCCTTAGATTAACACCGTACACACTCAACTAATTTATTCATTTTTAAACCACACCTGGCGTTCTACCAATGAATCTCCCGCCCGCCTTCAACCACTAAACCTGACGTCACAATCTGAGTGGTCACGAATATCTCATCGATTGCCACCGCAAAATGCAACGACAACGCACTGGCCAACCCTAACTGCAAACGCGAGATGTGGGTGTCAGACCACAGGGACGGCAACAATAAATTGGCCATGATTGTATAGCGCTTGCCCAACTGCTCACTGCGGAGAATGATATTGATCGTCATCTGCTCAGCAGGCAGACCCGAGCTGCTGGCCCACAGCTCAATAAGATCTCCGGCACCCGACGCACACTCGGGTGCGACTATACAATTTGCTATTGGCATGATTAAAACCTTTGCTGCTAGCCAACCTCAAACGGAGCTAGCGGATTACAATTTAGCGCTGGAGAGTCGCGCCATGTAGAGTGCATCCACGTAGCGACCCTGCCTAAAGGCATAATTTTTTGCCGTACCCTCCACCTCAAAACCGAACTTCTGGTAGAGATTTATTGCCTGCTCGTTGTCCGTATACACTTCAATTTCGACGCGAGTAACATTTAACCAGTTGTCAGTTAAATCGAGTGCGGCATGTAAAAGCTTCGAGCCAACCCCCGTGCCCCTGTGCGCATGTGAAACGCCCATACCCAGCGTGGCTACGTGTTTTCTTCTTGGCCGATCATTCACGCTTAATGAAATTTGACCGACAATCTCATCGTTATGTACCGCTACCAAGCTTATCTGGCTATCTGAACTATTTTGCAATCGGCGCTGCCAAAATCCATCAGATTGATAGGGTAGCTGCAAGGTATTGCCATAGGCATGCGGCTGCTCATAAATGGCTTTTATGCCTGCCAAATCAGATAACTCTCCATGTCTTACAATCATCGTTTACATTCTCGCAAAATGTTCAGCGCTATCATTGCGCCGGAATGGCACGCAATAATTACCAAAGTAAAAGCCACTCTAGCATTTTTACGCCAAAAGATGCTGTTGCCAAACACAGGATTAGGGGCAGTTAACTAAGCATTCGGTTGCGAAAGCCAACCCTCTGCACTTATCGATAGCGCGCCAAGATGCGTTCAAAGTATTGGTCTCTATGCATGTCACGATAGGCAGCTGACAATTGCTCTGCGCTCACCGGAGAGTGGGGTGAAACGGCACTGAACAATTCGTGAGGAATGCTCCATGTGGTTACCACATGGAACATTGCGCGATGGAATTCAGTGCGAAAGAGGTGGTCGCTCTGCGCTTGAGGCACAATGATCGCGTCGAGTCTGCCGCGCTTAAGGCGTAAAAAATTGCTTCGAAACGACACCGCATCGTCGCGAATGATTGAATCGCGGTAGGGCGCGTCTGAAATGCCCTCATAGATATACCCCTGAATGGTGCCCAAACGCTTACCGCTCAGATCCTCCAGCGACTCGACGTTAAACGTCCGGCCTTGGCGCTGAATTATTTGATCGTGCTCGGTATACACGCGGATAGTCCAATGCAGTAAATCTGAACGCGGCAACCATGCGGGATTGGTGAGCAACAGAACGTGCGCCTTGCCCTCCAACAAATACTGCTCCACCCGTTTGCGGGGCGCCTCGCGCATAATCACCGGCCGACCCAACTTTTGGCCCAAATACTGCGCCAAGTCCCAATGGATACCTGACACCACTTGCCCCTGCTCGACAAAGATATAGGGCTCTTTCAAATGGTCGTTGTACAAAAAAATCAACGGCTCCGCGCTAGCAGTGGCAACAGGGGCGCCCCCCGCCGGCGCCACCAGCAGACAGAGTAAGATTGTGGCCAAAAAACGCATGGGCATGGGCTTGCAGCATCAGTGACTTTCGAGCATTAGAGTATAGCCCTAAGCAGTCCGGCCACAGGATTATTGCGGTAGGTGCGGGGGCCACCGCAGGATAGACGCGCCAGGTCTGGAACCGCTATAAAAAAGGGCGCCGAAGCGCCCCAACAAGTTTCGCTGGAAACTCAGAACTGGTGATCGGCCAACGCCATCATGCTGTCGCCACCGGCTAAAATCTGTTCCGATAGCGCGCGCGTTTGCGGCAATAGGCGCTGGTAGAAAAAGCGAGCGGTGGTGAGCTTTGCGCTGTAGAAGTCGGCGTCGGGGCCGTCTAGCTTGGCGCCCGCCACCGCCGCCATTTTGGCCCACATGTAGGCGTAGCTCACAAAGCCGAACAGGTGCAAATAATCCACGGCAGCGGCACCGATGGCATGCTTGTTACCCGCTGTCGCTTTCGCGATGACGGCATCGGTTACCTGTTGCAGATTGGCTAACTGATCGCTCAGCGCCATGGCGAACTCCGCCGCGGCGGTGCTTTTGTTTTCGGCAATAAAGGCTTCAATTTCAGCGATGTATTCGCGCACAAACTCGCCGCCGTTCATGACGGTTTTGCGGCCCATGAGGTCCATGGCCTGGATGCCGTTGGTGCCCTCGTAAATTTGGGTGATGCGAATATCGCGCACCAATTGCTCCTGGCCCCACTCGCGAATATAGCCGTGGCCGCCAAAAACTTGCTGGCCGTGAATGGCACTTTCGAGGGCTTTGTCGGTGATAAACGCCTTTACCACGGGCGTCAGCAACGCCACCATATTTTCCGCTTTGGTGCGCTGCGCATCGTCATCGCTGTATTTGCTGATATCTAACCAGCGCGCGGCGTAGGTAGAGAAGGCGCGACCGGCTTCGTTGTAGGCGCGCTGAATCATCAGCATACGGCGCACATCGGGGTGCACAATGATGGGATCTGCCGCTTTTTCCGGTTGCACTTTGCCCGCCGGCGAACGGCTTTGAAGGCGCTCTTTCGCATAGGCGACCGCACTTTGGTAGGACGCTTCAGCTGCGCCCAAGCCCTGAATGCCCACGCCCACGCGCTCGTAATTCATCATGGTAAACATGCAGGCCAAGCCTTTATTCAGCTCGCCTACCAACCAGCCTTTGGCACCGTCAAAATTCATCACGCAGGTGGCAGAGGCTTTGATACCCATTTTCTTTTCAATGGAACCGCAAGTGACAGCGTTGCGCTCACCCAGTGAACCGTCGTCGTTCACCAAAATTTTAGGCACGAGGAACAGCGAAATGCCCTTCGGGCCGGCGGGCGCATCGGGCAATTTTGCCAACACCAAATGAATGATGTTTTCCGCCATGTCGTGCTCGCCCCAGGTGATAAAAATCTTGGTGCCCGTGACATTGTAAGAGCCGTCATCGTTGGGCTCGGCTTTGGTGCGAATGATGCCTAAATCCGTGCCGGCGTGAGGTTCGGTTAAATCCATGGCGCCCGCCCAAGTGCCGGCGTACATGTTTGGAAGGTATTTTTGTTTTAGCGCTTCGCTGGCATGGTAGTCCAGAGACACGCAGGCACCGGCGTTCAACATGGGCGACAGGCCAAAGGCCATGCAGGCGGCCTGCATCATTTCTTCAAACTGAGCCACCAGCATTTTGGGCATGCCCATACCGCCGTACTCGGGGTTGCCACCCAAGCCCATCCAGCCACCCTCGGCCAGCAGCTGGTAAACCTCTTTAAACCCCTCAGGAGTGCTAACCTCGCCGTCCTGCCACTGGCAACCGGCCTCGTCGGCCTCGCGGTTGAGCGGGGCCAGGCTACCGGCGGCGATCTTGCCGGCCTCCTCAAGAATGGCGTCGGCGGTATCGACATCGACGGCTTCCGCCAAACGCGGTATTGAAGCCCACAGCTGGTCGACCTCAAACACTTCATTGAGTACGAAACGCATGTCCCGCAAGGGGGCCTGATAATCTGCCATGGTGACTCTCCGCTGTTGATTGCCCATCCAAGCCTAGCTCGACCTGACGCCCTGACCAAAAAATGAGCAAGAATTAAAACAAACGTTTGAACGATACTCAGTGTATACGAAGCCGTCAAGGGGACAGATCAGTACAGATGAGGGGAGAGGTGTTAGACCCGTTGGTCGAGTAACTCGCCGGGGCTGGGGGCGTCGGGTTCAACGCCGATGCGCAATAAGCGCTGACTTAATTCGATGTTGCGCTGCCGCTCCTGCGCGCGCCTAGCCTGTTCGGCCTGTTGTTCGGCTCGGGCCTCGCGCGCTTGGTCTTCGCGCTTGCTCTCTTCGGTGCGCGCCTCACGCTGCTCGGCGCGAGCGGCCTCTTCTTCCTGGCGTGCCTGCTGCTCAGTGACGCGGATTTCTGCCCGTGCCTGCTCCGCCAATTGAGCCGCCTTGGCGGCGATCAGGCGATCCTGCGGTGAAGGGTCTGCCGGTGCCAGCGCCGCCTGTTGAATTTGCTCGGCCTTTTTAAGGGTCGCCTCTGGGTCGCCCGAGATTGCGCCCAAGCTAACGGACACTTCGCCCGATACCGCATAGGCCACGCCGTCGGGTCCTCGCACATAGGTGAGCTGGGGCGCGCCGGTATACTGTCCGCCTACAGCGGCGTGGGCCCGCTCGTGGGCGCGCACCTCGCGATCGCGCGCCGCCAACTGTTCAATTTCTTGCTGCTCTTCTTGGGCCGTGATGCGATCAAAGTTGCTTTGATTTTCCGATAAACCGGCGCCACCGCTGGGCACCGGGGCAGGGCCTGAATTGCCGCTGGCATCGACGCTTTCAGCCTCAGAGGATTGAGCGGCCTGAATCGTGCCAGCGGTATCGGCAGGCGACTGTGCGCGCCGGTTGCGCGCCTCGCCGTTCAGAGCCTGCTCGCGGTGGGTGTCGTCTTCGCGAGTACGATTCTCGCCGCGCGCTGTCTCAGCGCCCTCTTCCACCGCGCTAAAGGTAGATAACTTGCTGTCCTGATCTTCCTCGCCCACGGGCTGGCGCCCCAGTGGATTAAAGGGGGAGACCATGTTGGCAAAGTTTGGCGGTAAGTTAACGTTCACTGACTGTGTACCTCGGCCGGCTTAGGCCTTGACGTCCAGCAGACTGCCCAAGGTCTCGTCGGCGGTTTTCACCACCTGCGCGTTGGCGTTGAACAGCTGCTCCTGACGTCGAATATTGATCAACGGCTCCACCACATCTTGCGAGGGCTGGACTTGCTGCTCACTGGCGACACCTTGGCCCGCCTCGGAGCCAGGGTTAACGGCCGGACTGGCCGGCGCAATAGCGGCCTGGGCGATATCGTTGGCCGATCGCTGAATTTCCTGCTGACTTTTTTGCAGGCCTTGCAGGCCCTGATTGAGCACAGACGTGGACGACGAGTTCACTTGCATCTGGCACCTCGCTTGCGAGTGATGTGCGCTGCAGTTACCTGCAACCTTTGCCCCGAATGTTTCGCCGCTCACTGGGCGCATCACCAGCTACGGGCAATGAACACACCATTTGGCCTACAGGGCACAATTACCAAGGATTCTACCAAAGCGCTGATCAAAAAACACACAGCAGGCGGCAATATTTCACCGCCTTTAATATTTATTGGTCGCTAAAACGGGCTCTTCATAACTAACGTCTATATGCCCGCGGCCATCACGGCCGGCTCTGTGCGGGCTCGCCCAGGGCCAAAGCCGTGAGATCAAGGTATTTAGCCACCTGTTCGGCGCTTGGATCTGCCAAAAACGGCACTTCACCCAACAGGGGAATGGGCAGACGCGCCTGCAAGGTGGCCAAGTTTTCTGCGTACACCGCCATCTGCGGCTGCACTTGATTGGCCACCCAACCGGCCACCGCAATACCATCGCGCACCATGGCTTCATACGTGAGCAGCGCGTGATTGATGCAACCCAGTTTCATACCCACCACCATAATGGCGGGCACCTGTAGATTGCGCGCGAGATCCGCCAGCGTTTCGCTGGGATTGAGCGGCACGCGCCAGCCGCCCGCGCCTTCGATCAAGGTAAGATCGGCGCGTGCGGTCATAACACCCCGGCACAAGCCCGTCAGGCGATCCACGCTCAGCACTCGGCCCGCCTGGGCTGCCGCTATGTGCGGGGCAATAGCGGGGGCGAACGCCACGGGGTTGACCTGCTCATAGACCAGCGACAGGCTGCACTGCGCATGCAGCGCCAAGGCATCACTGTTGCGCAAACCCGCCTCGGTGGTGTCGCAACCCGAGGCCACGGGCTTCACTGCTGCAGTGCTGTAACCGCGCGACTTTGCCGCGGCCAGCAGCCCACATGCCACCGCAGTTTTGCCGGCGTCGGTATCGGTACCGGTAATAAAAAATGTCTTAGCCATAAGCGTATTCGCTGTGTTCTCTAACCAAAATAATCGGGCAGTAATTTACGTAAAATCGCGCGCAGACATTTATGAACCAGAACTAAATGCCGCACTACAGCGCTGCAATTTCATCACACCAAGCGCTCACCCGCGCCTGAATTTGATCGCGAATTGTGCGCGCTGCGGCCAGCTTGTGGGCGTCATCGCCCGCCACCGCGGAGGGATCTTCAAACCCCCAATGCAATTGCATGGCGCCAGATATGTGGGGGCAGCGCTCGGCGCTGGCCTCATCGCAAACGGTGATGACGATGTCCGGCGCCCCGTATTGCGCCACATGCTGCTCAACGCTGCGACATGTTTGCGCGCTAATATCAATGTCCAATTCCGCCATTACCTGAACCACGCTGGGATTTAATACACCCGGCTCGAGACCTGCGCTATACACCAAAAATTGATCGGCACCGTAGCGCTTGGCAAAGGCCTCGGCCATTTGCGAACGGGCACTGTTGTGTATACACACAAATAAAAGCGACTTCATGGGTACCTTGCTCCTGCGTTGTTTAGCACCCCACTGCTTGGGTGGCGGCCATTGGAGTCCGGTCACCGCGCCCCGTTACGCACGCGCCGGCTTTTGCACCAGCATCCAGTACACCTGATAGCTGGCCGGCAATCCCTGAGGCGTTCTAAAGCCTTCATAGGCGTCGCGCAATTGTTTGATTTTTTGTCGGCCGGTAAGGCCCGGCGCACGCTGATAATTGACGTTGTGCGCACCCAACGCCTTTAGCTCATGCGTCAGCTCCCGCAAACTCGAATAGTGCATCACGCGCGGAGCCGCCTGCCAGCGCGCAATGGCTAGGCCAGCCCGCTGCGCCGCCTCGGTGACATGGACCTCGGCATCGAATTGATTGACGTGGGTATACTCGTCCACCGCGCGCCAGCTGTCGCGCAATTCAAATAGCGTCTCTGGGCCCAAAGTGGCTAAAGCCAAATAGCCACCCGGCGCTAAACAGCGAAATATTTCTGCAAAAAATTGTGGCAGATTTTCACACCACTGCACCGCCAAGCTGGAAAAAAACACATCCACGCACTCAGCGCGCAACGGCAAATTTTCCATATCGCCACCCAGCCAATGCACATTTTCTTGGCGGTGCGCGCGGGCAAACTGCAACATGCCCGGTGCAATATCTAAACCCACCGTGTGCGCATTGGGAAACTTTTGTTGCAATTGCTCGGTAAAAAAACCGGTGCCTGAACCCAGGTCCGCCACCAGATTGGGCGCCCCTAAATCTTGCAGCCACGCCAACAACTCACTGCCCACACTGCGCTGCAGCGCGGCCACCGAATCGTAACTTTGTGCGGCCTTACTGAACGACTGGGCCACCGCCAGTTTATCGCGCTGACTCACACTAACCTCGCCTCGGGCAGGCGCGCGATTAACCAATCTGCCACCGCTGCTGGCGCACAAACAGGCGCGCCGTGGCCCTCATTGCCCAGGCGAAAAACATCAAAGGGCGTGCGCGCCACGACCGCCTCGGCAGCCGCCAACGGCACCAATTGATCCGCCTCGGCAAACAGCATGTGCACGGGCATCGACGGACGCGCGCCACTGGCATCTAACTGCTGCAGCGCACGCAATGCCTGCAGCCAATTCGCGTGTTGCGCAGGCTCGCAACTGGCTAAAAAATTGCGCAGTAGCTTGCGCATTGAGGGCGCGCCCCCAGCGGCAACCAATTGACTAAACCGTTTCACGGTGGCGGCGGGCGCCCCGGTAAATTGCGTTAGAAAATCATTGTAATGGTCGCTATTCATGGCCGCTGGCCAATGGTCTGCAGCGCAAAATTGCAGGTTCGCAGCCACGGTAAACACCGCCTGAGGCTTTGCACAATGCTGCGCAAGATCGAGCGCCACTTGCCCGCCCAGCGACCAACCCAAAAGGTACACAGGCAGCTCGCTGGCCTCGATCAACGCGCGCAGCTGCGCTCTGGTGTCCGGCACCCAATTGTCTACCGGCGGCGAATCACCAAAACCCGGCAGGTCTACCAAATCCAATTGGAGTCGCGTGCGACTCAGCAATTCATCGGCCAGCGGCTGCCAACAACGGTGATCAAAACCCCAACCGTGCAGACACAGCAGGCGCGCCTCGACGGCTTGTGCGCCGGCGCGCGCGTGGACCTTTAGCGCCGTCATGATCCCAATTCTCGCTCAACACTGGCCAAGCCATCTAACAATTGCCGCACCTGTATTTCTGTGTGCGCCGCCGAGAGTGTGACGCGCAAACGCGCGCTGCCGGCTGGCACAGTGGGTGGGCGAATCGCACCCACCCACAGGCCGAGCTCCGCCAATTTTTCTGACCACGCCAGAGCGCGCCCAGCGTCACCCAAGAGGATGGGTTGAATCGCGGTATCGGAATCCATTAGCTGCAAACCGAGTTGGCGGGCGCCGCTGCGAAACTGCGCGATGCGCGCGTGCAGGGCTTCGCGCCGCCAGGTTTCCGTTTGAATCAATTTCAAACTGGCGCGCGTCGCGGCGGCCACCGCCGGTGGCAATGCGGTGGTGTAAATGTAGGTGCGGGTCAATTGAATCAGCGTTTCGATGAGATCGTCAGAGCCCGCCACAAATGCGCCAAAGGTGCCAAAGGCTTTGCCAAAAGTGCCCATCAATACCGGCAACTGCTGCTGGTCCAAGGCAAAGTGCTCTGCGCAACCGGCGCCGGTTTTACCCAGTACACCCAGGCCGTGCGCGTCATCCACCATCAACCAGGCGCGCTTGTTGGCACACTCGGGCGCGATCACATCGAGCGGCGCTAGGTCGCCGTCCATACTGAACACGCCATCGACCACCACCAATTTTTTAGCGGCCGCAGTCGCGTCCAATTTGCGCGCAAGCTGCGCGACGTCGCTGTGTAAAAAGCGTTGGAATTTTGCGCCTGAGGACAGACCACCATCGAGCAGCGAGGCGTGATTGAGTTTATCTTCGAAGACCGCGTCGCCCTTTCCCACCAGCGCGTTGATGACGCCTGTGTTAGCCATGTAACCGGTGGAAAATAACAGCGCGCGATCGCGGCCAGTAAACGCTGCCAACTCGTCTTCGAGCGCGTGATGTTCGTGCGAATGTCCACAGACGAGGTGCGAGGCACCACTGCCCACACCGTAGGTGTCGGCCGCGCGCACAAAGGCGGATTTAACATCGGGATGATTGGCGAGGCCCAAGTAGTCGTTGGAACAAAAGGCCAGCAGCTGCCGGCCTTCCACGTCCACTTCCGGCTGCTGCGCGCCCCGCAAGGTGCGGCGCTGGCGATAGAGGTCGGCCGCGCGCCGCTCAGCCAACTGCTGGCGTAACCAGTCTTGCATGGCGCGCCTTACTTGGCGGCGTCGTAGAAAAACTGATCGTTGTGACTGGCTTCCAGCGCCTGATACACAGCGGCTTCTTGTTCTTTTTCGTCCTGATGAATTTCGTAGGACTCTTGATGAATGCCCAAGCGCGTAAACAACTGACGATCTTTGCTGGCCTCGGGGTTGGGCGTGGTCAACAATTTTTCACCGTAAAAAATGGAGTTGGCGCCAGCCAAAAACGCCATGGCCTGCATTTGCTCATTCATATCTTCGCGACCCGCCGACAGGCGCACGTGTGATTTCGGCATCATGATGCGCGCCACGGCGATGGTGCGAATAAAATCAAAGGGATCTAAGTCCGCTTGATTCGCCATTGGCGTGCCTTCCACCTTCACCAACATATTCACCGGCACCGACTCTGGGTGCTCCGCCATATTGGCCAACTGAATCAACAGGCCCGCGCGATCCGACTCCTCTTCACCCATGCCCACAATGCCACCGCAGCACACTTTCATGCCGGCCTTGCGCACATTGGCCAGCGTTTCCAAGCGATCTTGGTAGGTGCGGGTGGTGATGATGTCGCCGTAAAACTCGGGCGAGGTATCGAGGTTGTGGTTGTAGTAATCGAGCCCGGCATCGGCCAAGCCCTTAGCTTGATCTTCGTTCAACATGCCCAGCGTCATGCACGTTTCCAGGCCTAAGGATTTCACGCCTTTGACCATC
This sequence comes from Simiduia aestuariiviva, assembly GCF_014192475.1. Taxonomy (GTDB): domain Bacteria; phylum Pseudomonadota; class Gammaproteobacteria; order Pseudomonadales; family Cellvibrionaceae; genus Simiduia; species Simiduia aestuariiviva. The sequence goes on along the minus strand of NZ_JACHXZ010000001.1, from coordinate 201,386 downwards.
TCGGTGACATAGGGCATGTCTTTGCCCTTCGGCGAGCGCCAGGCGGCACCCATGCAAAAGCGCGTCGCACCACTGGCCTTGGCAGCTTTGGCCTCTTCAATCACCTTTTCAACTTTCATGAGCTTTTCGCGCTCAAGGCCGGTGTCATAGCGCGCCGATTGTGGGCAGTAGGCGCAATCTTCTGGACAGGCACCGGTCTTGATGGAGCACAGGGTGCTCACCTGCACCTGATTCGGATCAAAGCAGGTGCGGTGCACCGTTTGCGCCTGATACATCAGGTCGGCAAAAGGCAGCTGGAACAGGGCCAGCACTTCTGCGCGGGTCCAGTCGTGACGGATTTGGATGTTTGCCTGTGCACTCATGGGGTATTCTCTGTCTCAATCATTGGGCTGGCGGCATTGTCCGACCCACTCAAGGCGCTGTCAACCAGTCAAACTATTTTGGTTAACTAATCCCCAAAGCGCCAATGCAGTTAACCTTTGCGAGGTAGCACGGATGCTGACTCACTGGGCCCGCAACGGCCAGCGACGCCTCTACCAATGGCGCCGGCAATACTGGCCCCAATCGTTGCAACTCCCCTGTCGCTGCTGGCTGTGTGGCGACTCCAGCCAACACTTATTGTGCGATGCCTGCGCGCGCGACCTGCCGCTCAACGAGGCGCCCTGTCCTCGCTGCGCACTGCCGCGCACCCAAGGCAGCGAGTGCCCCGAGTGCCTGCGCCGCCCGCCGCAATTTGCCCGCAGCCTGGCGCCCTACTGCTACGCGCCACCCCTGGCAGGGCTGATCAACCGCTGGAAGCACCAGGGCGACCAGCGCTTGCTGCCCTACCTCGTGCCGCAGTTAGTGGCCCATCTGCAAACCGCCTATGTGCACGACGATTGGCCCCAATGCCTGCTACCCGTACCCATTGCTCGTGCGCGCCGGCTAGTGCGGGGCTTTAATCAAACGGAGCAGTTGGCCCGCCGACTCGGCCGACAGTTGCAACTGCCGTGGCGAGCCGACCTGTTGACGCGGCGCGGGGGCCACAGCCAGCAAGGCCTCAGCCGCCGCGAGCGACTGCGCAATTTGCGCCAGCAGTTCGCGGTGCGTGGGCCGCTGGCCCTAGAGCACGTCGCGCTGATCGACGATGTCATGACCACCGGCGCCACTTGTGCAACTTTGGCGAAGATACTGCAAGATGCTGGCGTAAAGCGGGTAGATATCTGGATGATCGCGCGCACGCCCTGACTCGCGGGTCACCCTCGAATGACCAATATCCCGCCCGCAAGGCGCCAAAACACCCACCTCAGAGACCGTGGCAACTGGACGCCCCGCACACTATGGGCGACAATTTTCGACCATAATCAGGACGGTGGTCGACACTCAACCACCCACCTCCGGCCCGGCAATGTGGGCAGACGCAATTCACAGGCAGTTTTCTTATGAGCACCCCAACGATCGTCATCAGCGGCAGCGGCCTCTGGACCCCCGCCCACAGCATTTCTAACGAAGAGCTAGTGGTCGCCTACAACGGCTGGGCCGACAAATACAACGCGGAAAATGCCGCCGCCATCGCCGCCGGTGAGTTGGAAGCCAAGCCCCACTCAAGCGCAGAATTTATTGAAAAAGCCTCTGGCATCAAGAGCCGCTACGTGTATGAAAAAGACGGCATCTGCGACGTCGATCGCATGACCCCGCGCATCCCCGCGCGCGCCGACGACGAGCTGAGCCACCAAGCCGAAATGGCGCTGGCCGCCGCCAAGCGGGCGCTCGAAGCCGCCAATAAAAAACCGGAAGATATCGACGCGGTAATCGTGTCCTGCGCCTACACCCAACGCTCGTATCCGGCCATTGCCATCGAAGTGCAGGCGGCGCTCGGCATCGCCGGTTTCGGCTTCGATATGCTGGTGGCCTGCTCGGCGGCCACCTTTGGCCTACACCGCGCTTACGATTCCGTGGCCTCGGGCAGCGCCCGCGCAGTGCTGGTAATCAACCCGGAACTGACCTCGCCGCAGCTCAATTTCACCGATCGCGACAGCCACTTTATTTTTGGGGACGTGGCCACCGCCATGGTCATCGAGCGCGCCGACACCTGCACCAGCAAGCACAGTTACGACATCCTCGACATCAAAGCCGTAACCAGTTACTCCAACAATATTCGCTCTAATTTTGGCTACACCGCCCGCGCCCACGACACCCAACCTTTCGGCGCCGACAACTTGTTCCATCAAAACGGCCGCAAGGTGTTTAAGGAAGTTTGCCCCATGGCCGCCGAACACATGAGCAGCCAACTTGAGCGCTTGGGTTTAAGCACGCAAGACGTGCGTCGCTGGTGGTTGCATCAAGCGAACATCAACATGAACACGCTGATCGTGAAAAAATTATTGGGTCGCGATGCCAACGCCGATGAAGCGCCCGTAGTACTCGATCGCTACGCCAACACCGCCTCGGCGGGTTCACTCATCGCATTTAACTTACACCACGAAGATTTGGTGGCCGGCGACACGGGCGTGCTCTGCTCATTTGGCGCGGGCTATTCCATTGGCAGTTTGGTATTGCGCAAGCGCTAATGGGCGCCGTGCTAAGATAGCGGCAACAGTTGCCAATTAAAAAGGGAGCCGGGCTCCCTTTTTTAATGCTTGCGCCACGCGCAACCACGGCAATTAAAATCAGCGATAATTATCGGGCGTACTATGGAAGACACTACGGAACACTCCGCCGACATCGGCAACCATCCCTACGCCACGCTCACACCCGACGCGGTAATGGACGCCGTGGAATCCACGGGTTTGCTCACCGACGCGCGCGTATTTGCCCTCAATAGCTATGAAAATCGCGTCTACCAAGTGGGCATTGAAGACGGCACGCCCATCATCGCAAAATTCTATCGGCCCGAGCGCTGGAGCCGCGAGCAAATTCTGGAAGAACATCAGTTTACCGCCGAGCTCGCGGAGTCAGGGCTATCCGTGGTCCCCCCGCTCGCCAACGCGCAAGGTGACACCCTGTACCGCTTTAAAAATTTTGAATTCGCAATGTTTAAACGCCAAGGCGGGCACGCACCGGAGCTTGAAAATTTCGACCACCTGCAAGCCATTGGCCGCGCCATGGGCCGATTGCACAACGTGGGCGCCGCCCGGCCTTTTGCACACCGACCCAGCTTAGATATCGAAAGTTTTGGTCACGCCAGCGCAAATTTTTTGACCGAACACTTCATACCCAAATCGCTGCTGCCGGCCTACACCAGTTTGTGCCGCGACCTGCTGGCCGGCATTTCAGAAACCTTTGCGCGCTTTAGCCCAACGCAACTTCGGCTGCACGGCGACTGCCACCCGGGCAATATTTTATGGCGCGATGACACGCCGCATTTGGTGGATTTCGACGATGCGCGCATGGGCCCGGCGATTCAGGATATTTGGATGCTATTGTCTGGCGATCGCCAGCAGCAGCTCGCCCAACTGTCTGAAATCGTGGAGGGCTACGACATGTTTTGCAATTTTGATGCGCGCGAATTGCAATTTGTGGAAGCCTTGCGCAGTCTTCGCATCATGCACTACAGCGCGTGGTTGGCGCGACGCTGGGACGATCCCGCATTTCCCAAGACCTTTCCGTGGTTCAACACTGAACGCTATTGGGCGGAGCACATTTTGGAATTGCGCGAGCAAATGTCGGCATTGCAAGAGGAGCCCTTGCGGCTATTTTAACCATGACCCTAGACGCCGCTAGCGCCGCCGATGCCGCCGCCCTTGTGCCGCTGGTATACAGCTCCGGGCCCGCCGCCTTCGACTATGTATTTCTGGCCGATGCAGAGTCTTTTCTGAGCCAAGCGCTGGCACAGGCCGACGGCAGTTTTGGCCACAGGGCTCACTACGTGGTGCGCGGCGCAACGGGCATCGACGGATGCGTCAGTGTGTTTCAGCGCGACGAACACCTGCAGCGCAACAACGCCAATGTAGGCGCCATCATGCAGTGGGCCGGCTGGCGTTCGCCCCTGGTGCTGCTGCGCGGTTTAAAAGTGGAAAAACTGATCCCCGCGCCGCCGGCAAACTCTCTCCACATCGCGCACCTCGCGGTCGCGCCAGAACTGCGCGGGCAGGGGTGCGGCGCACAACTCATAGCCTTCGCCGCCGAGCGGGCGCAATCCTTGGGGTTGAGCCATTTAAGCCTCGACGTGGCGGCCGACAACCCCCGTGCCGAAGCGCTCTACCGCCGCCTGGGGTTCGAGCAACAGGCCCATCGCACCAGCCAAATTCCGGGTTTGGCCGACCACAGCACGCTAATCAAGGCACTCTAGCCCCCAAGGGGCCTTTGCCGCGAGCTTCAGCACAGGCCATAATAGGCTTTTGCTCGCACGGGGTACGCCATGAAGCCATTAACCTTGGCCACACAAGCCGCCAATTCGACCGACGCCGTCGACCCGGTGTGGGCTCGCATCTGTGAACAAACCCGCGCGCAAGCCGAAGAAGAACCCATTTTGGCGTCGTTTCTGCACGCCACCATTTTAAATCACGACACCTTCGAGGCGGCGCTCAGCTTCCACCTCGCCAACAAACTCGACAGCCCCATGGCCCCCGCCATGATGGTGCGCGAGGTGATAACCGAAGCCATGGCCGACGACCCCGCCATCGCCGAGGCCGCGCGCGCCGACTTGTTCGCCATCGACACGCGCGATTCCGCCTGCTGCTCGCTGGCTGCGCCATTCCTCTATTTTAAGGGTTTCCACGCGCTACAAAGCTACCGCATTGCCCACTGGCTGTGGCAGAACGAGCGCCGCTCACTGGCGCTGTTTTTGCAAAATCGCATCTCTCAAGTTTTTGCGGTCGACATCCACCCCGCCGCCCAGATCGGCATGGGCATCATGCTCGATCACGCCACGGGCATTGTGATCGGTGAGACCGCGGTGGTGGAAAACAACGTCTCGATCATGCAATCCGTCACCCTAGGCGGCACCGGCAAGGAATCCGGCGATCGACACCCGAAAGTCCGGCAGGGCGTGCTCATTAGCGCGGGCGCCACGGTACTTGGCAATATTGAAATTGGCGAAGGCGCGAAAGTCGGCGCCGGCAGTGTGGTGCTGAAATCGGTGGCACCGCACACCACGGTGGCGGGAGTGCCCGCCGTGTTGGTGGGCCGCTGTCTGTCCGAATCACCGGCGCTCGACATGAACCACGAATTGGCCTGCCAAGGCGATTGCCCCGAGAGTAGCTGACGTCTCAGTCATTTTTAGGTACTATCGTGCAGCATTTGGTATTGGCGCGGCGCAGTAGCGAACCTTGGCCGTAGATCACGGTTTAACGTGCACCGCTGACGTACTATGCGCGGATTTACGTTGGGTAGGGTAGCGACGGCATGGACAGGCATCAGCCGCTAAGATAGGGCGCCGCAAAGTCGTTCCCACGCGACACGCTATAAAAACACGTGAAAGTCATCGGGCAGAGTGCCTCAGCGCTCCCTATACTTCTCTCATGGACGAACAAAAGCTGCACTCATGAGTTTTGACGAAACCTTAGCAACCCTGCTGGGCCGGTTTAAACTGCCCGCCCAAACCCTAGAGACCCTAGGGTTTTGCCACGGTACAAAAGCTGCCGATGTGAAGGCATGGGCCGAATCCCTGCCCGCTACGCGCGTCAGCTTCACCAGCGTGCAGCTCTACTCTGCACTGCCGGATATCGCTCGCCTTAAAATTGACCCCATCAACCGCTTGGAAATGCTCGAGGGCGTGCGCCCCTATGTGCAGCAGTGTATTCAAGGGCTGGGCCGCAACTTTTTAAACCAGCCCATTATTCTGCCCGACGGTGCCGTAAAAACCGCGATCGTCGCCCAGGCCCTGCAAAAGCATTTGACCAACAGCTACCTGATTGCAGTGCGCGACCTCGCACAATCCAAACCCAAGGCCAATCAAATGGCGCAACTCGATCTGGCCCTGCAGCGCGCCATGAATGGGTTAAGCCTGATGTTGATGCGCGGCTACCAGCTTTACACGCCCGTGCCCAACGGCGTCTGGCTGGAATTGCACACCCTCTACCAACTGACGCGCCTGTTTGAACGGACAGAGTCCTTGGTGAGCGATAGCCGACTGGAATTTGTCCCAGCACTCAAACTCGAACACACCTACGTGCGCGCCTTAATGCTCGCCTGCGCGCGCCCCAATCAAATGCGCCAGCAGGAAGTGCAGCAAACCTTTGACGCGCTGGAGCTCTGGGCACCCATGGTGGCCATGAAGCACGGTACCGATGAAAACCGCCTGTTTGCCATCGACCCAGCCGACGATATTCCCCCGGTGTACAAAGACCGCATACACCCAAGCAATCCAGACGATGTCTTCGAGTTAGAGCTGGAAGAATTGGTGGTGGCACTGCGCCGGCAGAGCGAGCTAAAAGATGACGACAACCCCATCGTGCGCATCCCCAACAACATGCCCTCGCAGCTGGTTGAGCACCTGTGCGGCTGCTGGACGGTCATGCGCCAACGCGCCTTTGAGCGCCGATTGATTCAAGGTGAGCTACAAGTCACCGTGGGCATCAGTAACCTGCATTACCACAGCGCCCACGAAGTCGAGTTTGCCGACTTTTTAAGCCGCCACGATGGCAGCGCCAGCAAACCCGAAACTGCCGAGGAAGACCCCTTTGCCAACGGCTCTTCCAGCGGGGCCTTTGGCGCCTTGCCCACGATGGATTTCATCGACGATTGGGACGCCGAAGACGAAGAGGAAATTCAAATTGCGCCGGTGCACCACATTCGCATCGTGGATACCAGCCCAGGCGGCTACTGTCTTAACTGGAATGTGGACAGCTCAGAAAAATTGCGTGCCGGTGACCTCATTGGCGTGCGCGAACCCGGCCGTATCAAATGGGCCGTGGCCGCTGTGCGCTGGATTCGTCAGTCGGGCGGCAACACCCAGCTCGGCGTACAGGTTATTGCGCCACAAGCTCAACCCAGCGCGGTGTCTATGGTACACACCACCGGTGAAAAGTCCCCCTACATGCGCGCACTGAAAATTCAGGCGCTTAAATCGGTGAACCAACCCGCCACGGTCATTACCGACAATTTACCTTTTACCGAGTACTGCAAAGTGCGGGTGCGCGACGGCGAGGGCGACGCCCGCTACCAGCTCACCAAGCGGCTATTTGCCACAGGCTCCTTCAGCCAATTCACTTATCGCGTGTTAGAAGGTGGCAGTGCCGAGAAAAAGAACGCATCTAAGAGCCAAGAAGACTATTCTTCCGTATGGAAAGACGATTAATTTGCAATGCCTACAGGGCAAATACCGGAACCAGTACACAGTTCATTGCACGGGAACAGGGCCGCAGCCTTCAGCTGCTTGAGCCATTACACAGTTTACGTAAGATGACTGGCTTGGTGCACTTCGTCACCAGGACAAACACAATAAAGGCAATATGAATCCCAACGACACCATCAGACTGCTGATTATCAACGACAGCCGCTCCGAAGCCGAGCGACTAATTAGCATGCTCAATAACGCCGGTCGCAACACCCGTGCGCAACACGTTGACAGTGAAGAAGGTTTGATCAAGCTGTTGCAGGAGCACACTTGGGATCTCGCCATCGGCCAAGCCGATTCCGAACAGTTGCCCGCCGCGACGGCCGTGCGTCAAATCAAGCGTCTGAACAAAGATATCCCCGTCATATTGCAAACGGAAGAGGAAGGCTCACACGCCATTGTCGACGGGCTGCGCCTCGGCGCGGTGGAAGTCGTGCGCATGGACGAAGACCAACACCTGCTGTTAGTGGTGACCCGCGAGCTGGAAAATCGCGAGCACCGCCAAGCGCGCCGCAAAGCCGACCGCAAGTTTAAAGAGGCCGAACGCCGCAGCCAACAACTGCTCGATAGCTCGCGCGACGCCGTGGCCTACGTGCAAGACGGCATGTTTTTATACGTCAACCAAAGCTTTTCCGAGCGCTTTGGCTACGAAGATCCAGACGATGTATTGTGCATGCCCACCATCGACTTGGTGGCCGCCGGCGATCGCGATCGCACCAAACAATTCCTTAAGGAATTTACCCTCAAAGGTGAAGAGGCCGAATCTACCGAGCTGGATTTCAATAGCCTGCATCATTCCGGCAAACAACAGCCCATTAAAATGGAAGTGGTGCACGCCATTTTTGATGAGGAGCCGTGCATCCAGTTGGTCATGCGCGCCAGCGCCGCCAACAACGAAGAGCTGGAAGCGCAGCTCGAGGAAATCAAACAAACAGACGTTCAAACCGGTCTGTATAACCGTCAGTTTTTCTTGGAACGGCTCGAGATGGCCGTGGACAAAGCCGCCGATGGCGAAGCCGGCGCCACACTGACCTATATCGAAGCCGACCAGTTTTTTGATCGCGTCGAATCAGCGCACGGCGTCAGCGTCGCCGATGGCACCATTAAAAAATTGGCGCAAACCATTCAAAAGCACGCGCGCGACGGCGAATATTTAGCGCGCTTTAGCGATGACACCTTCGCGCTACTGTCACCCGGCACCAGCGCCGACAAACACGTTCAGCGCGCCAAGAAACTGTGCGCCGAAGTCGCGGAAACCATTTTCGACATCGACGGCACCACGGTGCAGTTCACGATCACCGCCGGCTTGGCACTGGTCACCGAAGCGAGCAAAGATGCCGAGACCATCATCGATCAAGCCCTGCAGGCCATTGAAGAGGTGCGCAAAAAAGGCACCGAAGGCAGCGGCAGCGACGCCAAATTGTTTGAACCCAAAATTGGCGACGCGGAAGCGGGCACCGATGTGGCCCGCGCACTGCAGCGCGCCGTGGACAACAATCAATTCAAATTATTGTTCCAACCCATCATCAGCTTGCGCGGCAATGAAAACGAACTCTACGAAGTGCTATTGCGCATGGTGGACGAGGAGGGCAATGAAATTGAGCCCGCCAAATTCCTGGAAGCCGCTGAGACCATCGGCGCCACCACTAAAATAGATCGCTGGGTGATTCTGGAATCCATAAAAATGTTGTCTGAACACCGCGCCAAAGGCAACAAGACCAGCCTGGTGGTCAACCTCAGCCGCCATTCCATCACCGATGAAAGCCTCGTGCCTTGGTTGGGGGTCGCCTTCAAAGCGGCCAAGCTACCCGCAGATGCGATGATGTTTCAAGTCCGCGAGATAGACATCACCAATCACATGACCGCGGCCAAGGCATTGTGCGCAGGGCTGGATAAATTAAAAACCCACCTGTCTATTTCCGGCTTTGGCTGCGCCATGAATCATTTCAACACCCTCAAGCATGTGCCTGCACATTACATCAAAGTGGACGGCAGCTTTACTCAAGATGTTCAAACCGGTGGCGAGGGCGCCGAAGCGCTTACCAACCTCATAAAAGAATTGCATAAACTCGAAAAAATTACCGTGGTGCCCTTTGTGGAAAATGCCAACGTGCTGTCAACTTTATGGCAAAGTGGCGTGCACTATATTCAGGGCCACTACCTGCAGGGGCCATCCGAGGGCATGGATTACGACTTCAGCATGGACGGCTAAACCCATCCAACAACAAAAAAGCCCGCAACGCCGCGGGCTTTTTTTATGGCTATAGGTTTATTGCATTCGACGCTACTCGACCAAGTCGTCATCTTCCAAGCCCAATAAATAGCAGAGCGCGTCCAGCCCCAAGGTGCTGATCGCGTAGTCACTGGAGGCGCGCACCAGCGGCTTGGCGTGAATGGCGACACCCATGCCGGCGAGACCCAACATGGGCAAGTCATTGGCGCCATCGCCCACGGCAATAACCTGCTGCATGTCGACACCGCGCTCGGCGGCAATGCGCTGAATCAATTCCGCCTTGCGTTGACCGTCTACCACCCTACCCGTGACGCGCCCGGTCACTTTGCCATCGACAATTTCCAGCGCGTTGGCGTGAATTTCGTCAATGCCTAAGCGGGCTTGAATTTTTTCAGCAAAATACACAAAGCCACCGCTGAGTATGGCCGTGTGAAAGCCGCGCGCTTTCAATGTGTTGATGAGCACCTCGGCGCCATCCATCAACTCAATGCGCTCGGCAATGCCGGCCAACAGCGATTCGGGCAAGCCATTTAACAGCGCCATGCGCTGTGTGAAACTCTCGATAAAATCCAACTCGCCGCGCATGGCAGCGGCGGTAATTGCGGCAACCTGCTCACCAATACCGGCGGCAGCCGCCAATTCATCAATGCACTCTGCCTTAATCAAGGTGGAGTCCATATCAAAACAAATCAATCCGCCCTGACGGCCAAATTCCGCGCGCGGGTGCACGGTAATGTCCACGGCCAATTGATCCGCTAGGGTGCGCAGTGCACTGCGCAAGGCCGGTAAATCGGCGTCGCCACTGACGCGCAACTGCCACGCCTGTCGCGCCCCGCCATCGGCCCTAGACAGGGTGCGGCTGCTCATCAAGGCCAGGCCGTGATCGGCCAAGGTGTCGATCAGGTGCGCCAACTGCGCACTGGTGAGCGCGGGCGCCATCAACACAACCACATGGCTACACGTGCGACTGGGGCTCGCCTGCACCTGAACCTGCATATCCGGCCAAAGCGCCAGCAGCGATGTCTGTAGCGCATCGCAATCGCCCTGCGAGTCGCACTGCACGTGCACTCTAAACCCCTGCCCATGGCATTGGGTCTCAAGGGCATGGCAGGCCAGCGGCAGCTGCGCCAAATTGGCTAAAACATCGCTGAGGGCGTAGCGGTTGTGAAAACAGGCGAGATGGAGGCTGATCATACGTCGTGTGGCCCTTGCCAGAGGAAGTGCGAATAAGGCCGGGCATTATATAGTTTTCAGGTCGCAATAGGCTAAACTAGGCGGCCTTTTACGCCCGATTTGGGTGACGACCGACAGGCCTATGACGCAGACAAACAACAATAAGACAGCACCACTGGCACTGCTTTACCGACTGGCAGCCCGCACTCAGCCCTTTGGCTTTACGCTGGCCTTGGCAGTGCTTTTGACCTTGACCTGTGGTTGGCAGCTACACCGCTACCTGGACCAACAAACCCACGCCGTATCCCAGCGCTATGGCCAGGCCATGGCCAACATGGCCGCCGAGCAGGCGGAGTCGGCCATGCTCAACCAAGATCGCGTGAGCCTCACCGCCCTGCTGGCAGACCTCACCAAGAATCTCGATGTGGACGGTGCCACAGTGCACGACGTGGAAAACCGCCTGCTGGTGCAGAGCGGCCACACCACCCACCCCAACAGCCTGTATTTTTCCGCGCCCATCGTGTTGCAAGACAGCGTGGCCGGCTATGTCACCGTCACCGTGAGCGCCAACAACGCGCGCGCCAACCGCAATCGCCTGTACGGGCGCTTGGCGCTCACCCTTGCAGCGCTGCTCGCGCTCACCGCCATTGCCTCGGCACTCTACCGCAGCCCAGTACAACCGGCGCCAACGGCCGCGCCCGCGGTGGTCGGCCCGCAGCGAAAAGTCACCTTGACGCTCGATTTACTCAACTTGGAACAACTGCACACCGAGCTCAACGGCGAGGCGTTCAAGCAGCTACTGGAGCGTTTTGAGCGGCAGTTACAAGGGGTGATTGCGCTGTATGGCGGGGAGAGTCTGGGCCTGCAAGACCACCGGCTAACCTTGACCTTTTGCGAGGAAGAGCGCACCGATGCGAGCTTTAATGCCATCTGTAGCGCTGAGCTATTGCACGCCTTAAGCGAGCAAAGTGAATTGGCGCTGCAACTGGGCGCGCGCATTCTGCCCTTCGACGCCAGTGCCAATCTTAAATCTCAGTACGCCCGTCAACTGAAGCCCGGCGGCATGCGCGCCACCATCATCTCGGTAAAACTGCTGGATGAATCGCTCTCGGAGCGCTGCCAGTTTGCCGCCCGAGCCGATCAGCGCAGCGCCCGCGTTGAACAGGTGCTGCCGCCCTATAAAAACTTGCTGGAAAATCAATTGACCCAACTGGCCGGGCTGGCCGCCGATACACTCAGCTGACCCGGCCCGTGGGCATGGTGCAGAATTAATCGGCGCGCAGCTCACCGCCACGGGCCGCTTCGCGGGCCTTTTTGCGGCTGTCCATCAAGCGATAATGGGCCAACTCAGGAATCGTTTCCCGCAGTCGGTATTCCATTTTTTCGATGGCCTCGGCTTTATCACACAGGGCCTCGCCGCGCTTTTCCAGCGTGGGCTCCACCGACTCCATGTCGCGCTCCACCTGCTCGCCAAAGGATTCCATTTTGGTGCCAAAGCTCGCCATGCGCTCGTCAAAACTGCCGTCGCCGCCAAACAGCGCCGCGCTCAACATCGTCATTACACCGCCCATAGAGGCTTCGACCGCCTCCTCAATGGAGCGCTCGAAATCGGCATCAAAGGCGTCATCCAAAATATCTAAGTGCTGATCCACCACGTGGTATTCGCCCGGGTGCTCAGCCTGTCGCGCGGCCATGCGGGCCTCCGATGCCTCCAGCGAAGCGCGCACCTTTTGCGCCGGTTCGCTGTCGGCGCCAAACACCTTGGCGAGCGCGCCGCCCATTACCTTGCCCACCGTGTGCAGCGTTTCAGAAATAAACGCCACCATGTCGGGCATGAACTGCTGCAGGCCGCCGGTGTAATCCACCACCAGCGAACGCTGCTGTGAGGAGAGCGACACCGACGATCCGTTCACGCGCACCTCGCCATCGGTTTTCAACACATACACGGTATCGCGCTGCGTGGAATTAACCCCCGAGGGCTTTACTGAAAAGTCGTTGGCAAAGCGCACGTGGCAGTTTTTCAACCCCATGTCTACACCGGCCACCACTGCTGTCGTTGGCAGCCACAAGGCCAACCCCAATGCCATACACCCAAGAACGCGCATTTTCCCTATCTCCGCGAAAGTTATTTGAGCGATAGAAAACCACACCCTGCAATGGGAGGACAGCACAAATCGGCCAACAACCGCAGCCCGCCGGTGAACCGTGGCCTTATGGCGCCTGAATCTTTACAGGCCCGCGCTTAGATCAAAGCTTACCTTTACGTTAACGTCAACCTGCGCTAAAGTTTGCCCTGCATTTGCCACCGGGGCACCCATGGACAAGGTTTACAGCATCTCAGACCTCGCGCGCGAGTTTGATATCACCACCCGCGCCATACGCTTTTACGAGGACAAAGGCCTGCTGGCACCTGCGCGCCGGGGCCAAACGCGCCTGTACAGCCACGCCGATCGGGTCAAACTCAAGTTGATTCTGCGCGGCAAACGCCTGGGCCTAAGCCTGGAGGAGAGTGGCGAAATCATCGGCATGTACGACCCGGGCTCCAACAACGTGCCCCAGTTAGAGCGCCTCATCGGCAAGATACAAGAGCGACGCCGTGCGCTACTCGCCCAAAAACGCGACATCGACATCATGCTGGCCGAGCTGGAAGACGCAGAGGCACGCTGCCTAGAGGCGCGCGACAGCTGCCAATAAACAAACACAGACACACGAATAAACAACCCAATTTTAACGAGGACATCCCATGAGCTTTCCCTACCCCACATTGAATTTCGGCCTTGGCGAAGACATCGACATGCTGCGCGATGCCGTCTACCAATTTGCCCAGGGCGAACTGGCACCGCGCGCCGCGCAAATCGACATCGACAACGAATTCCCCATGGACATGTGGAAAAAGTTTGGCGACATGGGCCTGCTCGGCGTGACCGTTAAAGAAGAATACGGCGGCACCAACATGGGTTACTTGGCGCACGTGGTGGCCATGGAAGAAATTTCGCGCGCGAGCGCTTCAGTGGCCCTGTCCTACGGCGCCCACTCCAATTTATGCGTGAACCAAATTCACAAAAACGGCACCGAGGCACAAAAGCAAAAGTATTTGCCCAAGCTGTGTTCCGGTGAGCACATTGGTGCGCTGGCCATGAGCGAACCCAATGCCGGTTCCGACGTGGTATCGATGAAATTGCGCGCCGAGAAAAAGGGCGACCGCTACATTTTGAACGGCAATAAAATGTGGATCACCAACGGCCCCGATGCGCACACCTATGTAATCTACGCCAAGACCGACATGAGCGCCGGCTCCAAAGGCATGACCGCATTCATCGTCGAGCGCGACTTCCCCGGTTTTTCTCGCCATCAAAAATTAGACAAGCTGGGCATGCGCGGCTCCAACACCTGCGAGCTGGTATTCCAGGATTGCGAAGTGCCCGAAGAAAATATTTTGGGCGGCGAAGGCCGTGGCGTGGCCGTTTTGATGAGCGGACTAGACTACGAGCGCACAGTGTTGTCCGGCGGCCCCACCGGCATCATGAGCGCGTGCATGGATGTGGTGGTGCCCTACGTACACGACCGCAAACAGTTCAACCAATCCATTGGTCAATTCCAATTGGTGCAGGGCAAGTTGGCCGACATGTACGCCGGCATGAACGCGTCTAAATCCTACCTCTACAATGTCGCCAAGGCCTGTGATCGCGGTGAAGAATCGCGCAAAGATGCGGCGGCCGTGATTTTGTACACCGCCGAAATGGCCACCAAAATGGCGCTCGATGCCATTCAATTGCTGGGCGGCAACGGCTACATCAATGAATTCCCCACCGGCCGTTTACTGCGCGACGCCAAGCTCTACGAAATCGGCGCCGGCACCAGCGAAATTCGTCGCATGTTGATCGGTCGCGAATTGTTTAACGAAACGAAATAAAAAAGGTAATCAGCTTGCAGTAACAGGAAGGGCAAAACACAGCCGCGGCAAATTGCAACGCCACTGCTTTTCCTGTTAGCTGTTAGCTGTTAACTGTTTTCTGTTAACTGCTAACTGCGAGCTGTGAGCGACAGAGGAGCGTTCCTGTTATGCCCATTCTAAAAAGCCAAATTAACACCCGCGCCGACGACTTCGCCGTCAACGCAGAACACTTGCAGGCGCAGGTGGATGACCTGAACAAAACACTCGCCGACATCCATCAGGGCGGCGGCGAAAAGGCCCAGGCGCGCCACACCGCGCGCGGCAAGTTGCTCGCGCGCGATCGCATCGACGCACTGCTCGATCCCGGCTCGCCGTTTTTAGAGTTGTCGCCACTGGCGGCCTTTGATGTGTATGACGATGTGGTGCCCGCCGCGGGCGTCATCACGGGCATTGGCCGCGTCAACGGCCAAGAGTGTGTGATCGTCGCCAACGATGCCACCGTCAAGGGCGGTTCCTACTACCCACTCACCGTTAAAAAACATCTGCGCGCGCAAACCATTGCCGATCAAAATAATCTGCCCTGCATTTATTTGGTAGATTCCGGCGGCGCCAACTTGCCACGCCAAGACGATGTGTTTCCCGATCGCGAACACTTCGGTCGCATCTTTTTTAATCAGGCCAACATGTCCGCCAAGGGCATTGCACAAATTGCTGCGGTTATGGGTTCCTGCACCGCCGGCGGTGCCTACGTGCCCGCCATGGCCGACGAATCCATTATCGTAAAAGAGCAGGGCACCATTTTCTTGGGCGGCCCGCCGCTGGTTAAAGCGGCCACCGGTGAAGTGGTATCGGCAGAGGATTTGGGTGGCGCCGACGTGCACTGTCGCACCTCCGGTGTGGCCGATCACTTTGCCCGCAACGACCACCACGCACTGCAACTGGTGCGCAATGCCGTCGGTCGCTTGAACCGCACCAAGCCCGCGCAGCTCGATGTGCGCGAGCCGGTAGAGCCACTCTACGATCCGAAAGAAATCTACGGCGTGATCCCCAAAGACACGCGCAAGCCCTACGACGTGCGCGAGATCATTGCGCGGGTAGTCGATGGCTCCGACTTCGACGAATTCAAAGCCCTGTACGGCACCACACTGGTGTGCGGCTTCGCGCGCATCTACGGCTACCCCGTGGGGATCGTGGCTAACAACGGCATTTTGTTTTCCGAGTCGGCGCAAAAGGGCGCGCACTTTGTGGAACTCTGTGCCCAGCGCAAAATTCCGCTGGTGTTTTTACAAAACATCACCGGCTTCATGGTGGGCCGCCAGTACGAAGCGGGCGGCATTGCCAAGCACGGCGCCAAGATGGTGACTGCGGTGGCCTGTGCCCAGGTGCCCAAACTCACCGTGTTGATCGGCGGCTCCTTTGGCGCCGGCAACTACGGCATGTGCGGCCGCGCCTACGACCCGCGCTTTTTATTCATGTGGCCCAACGCGCGCATCTCCGTCATGGGCGGCGAACAGGCCGCCGGCGTATTGGCGCAAATTAAGAAAGACCAGATGGAAAAAACCGGCGACAGCTGGACCGCCGAAGAAGAGGCCGCCTTCAAGCAGCCAGTGGTGGATACCTATGAAAAACAGGGCCACCCCTACTACGCCTCCGCGCGCCTGTGGGACGACGGCGTCATCGACCCCGCCGACACCCGCCGCGTATTGGGTCTGGCATTATCGGCCAGCTTAAACAAAACCATCGACGACACGCGCTTTGGCGTGTTCCGCATGTGAGCCCACTATCATGAGCATTCGCTACCAAAAAGACGCGCGCAATGTGGTCACCGTGACACTCGATCGCGCCGAAAAGCACAACGCCTTTGACGATGCCGTCATCGCCGAATTACAACAGGCCTTTGAACGCGCGCGCGACGATCAGTCGGTGCGCGCGCTGATACTCGCCGCCGAAGGCAAATCGTTTTCCGCCGGCGCCGACCTCGGTTGGATGCAGCGCATGGCCGGTTACAGCCTTGAACAAAACCGCGCCGACGCCGACGCCTTGGCCAAGATGCTGCACACACTCAACACCCTGCCCTTTCCCACCATTGCCCGCGTGCAAGGTGCGGCCTTCGGCGGTGCGGTGGGTTTGGTGAGCTGCTGCGATCTGGCCGTGGCCGGTCCACGCGCCAGTTTTTGTTTGAGTGAAGTCAAAATCGGTTTGATCCCCGCCACCATCAGCCCCTATGTGGTGGCCGCCATGGGTGAGCGCGCGGCGCGGCGCTACTTTTTAACCGCCGAGCGCTTTGATGCCAGCACTGCCCTCGCGCTGGGTTTGGTGAGCGTGGTTGAGGAAGAGGCCGCACTGGACGCTTGCGTCGACCAATTTATCGCGCAGTTGTTAAGCAACAGCCCCGCCGCGCTCAGCGCCGCCAAGCAATTGGTGTTCGATGTGGCCAATCGCCCCATCGAGACCACGCTTATCGACGATACCAGCGCGCGCATCGCCGCCATTCGCGTGTCCGAAGAAGGCCAAGAGGGCTTGCAAGCCTTTTTGCAAAAACGCAGCCCTCGCTGGCAGGCACAGGATTAAGGAGCCCCTATGTTCACGAAAATACTGATAGCCAACCGCGGTGAAATTGCCTGCCGCGTCATGCGCACCGCCAAGAAAATGGGCGTGCGCACCGTCGCCGTCTACTCCGATGCCGACCGCGATAGCCTGCATGTGGCCATGGCCGACGAAGCCGTCCACATCGGCGCCGCCCCCTCGCGCGAAAGCTATTTGTGCGGCGATAAAATTCTCGCCGCCGCGCTCAAAACCGGCGCCCAAGCCATTCACCCAGGCTACGGTTTTCTGTCGGAAAACGCGGGCTTTGCGCGCGCCTGTGATGAAGCCGGCGTGGTCTTTATCGGCCCGCCCATCGGCGCCATCGAGGCCATGGGTTCAAAGTCGGCCGCTAAAACCATCATGGAAAAGGCCGGCGTGCCCTTAGTGCCCGGCTACCACGGTGAAGATCAGTCACCGGCGCTCATCAAGCAACACGCCGACGCCATGGGCTACCCGGTATTGCTAAAAGCCGCCGCCGGCGGCGGTGGCAAGGGCATGCGCCAAGTGTGGAGCGAGCAAGAATTTGGCGCAGCACTGGACGCCGCCAAACGCGAATCCATGAACGCCTTTGGCGACGACACCATGCTGGTGGAAAAATATTTAACCCAGCCGCGCCACGTAGAGATTCAAGTGTTCTGCGACAACCACGGCAACGGCGTGTATTTGTTTGAGCGCGACTGCAGCGTGCAGCGCCGCCATCAAAAAGTGGTGGAAGAAGCACCCGCACCGGGCATGGACCCCGCCCTGCGCGCCGCCATGGGCGATGCCGCACTCAAGGCCGCCCAAGCGATTAACTACGCGGGCGCCGGCACAGTGGAGTTTCTGCTCGACATCGACGGCTCCTTCTACTTCATGGAAATGAACACCCGCCTGCAAGTGGAGCACCCCGTCACCGAAATGATCACCCACCAAGATTTGGTGGAGTGGCAGTTGCGGGTGGCCGCCAATGAAACGCTGCCACTGGCGCAAGATCAGCTGCGCATCGACGGCCACAGCTTTGAGGCTCGCATCTACGCAGAAGATCCCGACAACGACTTCCTGCCGGTCACCGGCACCTTAAGCTATTTGGATGCCCCCGAAGAGGGCGAGTTTGTGCGCGTGGAAACCGGCGTGCGCCAAGGCGACGACGTCAGCGTTTACTACGACCCCATGATCGCCAAGCTGGTGGTGTGGGGCCAAGATCGCGACAGCGCGCTCAGACGTCTGCAAAAAGCACTGAGCGAATACCGCATTGGCGGCATGACCACCAATCTCGCGTTTCTCTATAATCTGGTGAGTGCAGAACCCTTCCGCGCCGCCGACCTGGACACCGGCTTTATTGAAAAACACCAATCGCTGATTTTCAAAAAAGACGCCGCGCAAATCGAACACTTTTTACCGCTCGCCGCGCTCTATTTAGTGCTCAAGCAGCAACACAGCGCGAGTTGCGGCGCACCCGCCAGCGATCGCCACTCGCCGTGGAATGCCGCCGACCACTGGCGCTGTGACGGCAGCCGCAAGCACAGCTTCGACATTGCCGTGCACGGCGACAGCCACCGCCTAGACGTGGAACAACTGGGCCGGGGCGCAGCCAGTCGCTACAAGGTGACGCACGCGGGCCACACCACCACGCTGCAAGGCACCCTCATCGGCAATCAATTAATTGCCGACATGGACGGCCATCGCCAAAAGCTGCAAGTGAACGAAGATCAAAATCACATCAGCCTGTATTGCTACAACCACCTGCTGGAATTCACCCGGGTACTGCCAGACACGGGCGATGCCGACGAGCAACAGCACGCCGGTGGTCTAACCGCCCCCATGAACGGCACGCTGGTGGCGCAGCTGGTTAAAGCGGGCACCGCAGTGGACGCCGGCACGCCGCTGCTGGTGATGGAAGCCATGAAAATGGAGCACACTATCAAAGCGCCCAGCGCCGGTACCGTGAAGCAATTTTTCTTTGCCGACGGCGAACTGGTAGACGGCGGCGCGCTGCTAGTGGATTTTGAAGCCAGCTAAATGTCACAGGGCACCAAGATGAACAACACCGTAAAAATTGTGGAAGTGGGCCCGCGCGATGGGCTCCAAAACGAAGCGCAACCCATCGATAGCGCGCACAAAATTGCGCTGGTCAACGCGCTCTCGGACGCAGGCCTGCAAGTCGTGGAAGCCGGCAGTTTTGTAAACCCGAAATGGGTGCCGCAAATGGCCGGCAGTGAAGCGGTGTTCGAAGGCATCGCGCGCAAGGCCGGCGTTAGTTACGCCGCGCTCACGCCCAACCTCAAGGGCTACGAGCGCGCGATCGCCGTGGGCGCCAGTGAAGTGGCGATTTTTGCCGCGGCCTCTGAAGCCTTCAGCCAAAAAAATATCAACTGCTCTATCAGCGAAAGCATCGAGCGCTTTGCGCCCATCATGGACGCCGCCCGCGCCGCAGAAATTCCCGTGCGCGGCTACGTCAGCTGCATCGCGGGTTGCCCCTATGAGGGCGACATCCAGCCCGCAAAAGTGGCCGAGGTCGCCAAGCAATTGTACGACGCGGGTTGCTACGAAATTTCCTTGGGCGACACCATCGGCACCGGCACACCGGCGAGCATTGAAGCGGTCATCACCGCCTGCGCCGCCGTTGTGCCCATCGAAAAACTCGCACTGCACGCCCACGACACCTACGGCCAAGCGCTGGCCAATATCTACCGCGCCATACAATTGGGCGTGCGGGTGTTCGACAGCTCGGTGGCGGGTTTGGGCGGCTGCCCCTATGCCAAAGGCGCCTCCGGCAATGTGGCCACAGAAGACTTGGTGTATATGCTCAATGGTTTGGGGCTAGATCACGGCGTGGATTTACACAAACTCGCGCAGGCAGGCCGCGATATTTGCGCAGTACTGGGGCGGGACTCACAATCAAAAGTCGCGCGTGCCCTTGCGGCCAAGTGCCAGTAATTCAGCGCGCGCTACGACCGAGCGGGGGTGTGTTGCAGCGCCTCCCGCTCGCTTTTCTTCAATCCCTTCACAATTAACCCGTAAGACGCAGCTACTTGCGCCTGCACGAAATCCCAATCCAAGGTGCCATCCAATACCAACGTATTCCAGTGCTTCTTGTTCATGTGGTAGCCGGGCAATACCGCGGTAAACTGTTCGCGCAGAAACTCTGCCTCTATGGGATCGCACTTCACATTCAATCGCATCGGGTCGTCGCGCCACGCCAATAGCGCGAACATCTTGCCGCACACCCGGTAGACCAACACATCGGGCCCAAAGGGCGTGTCTTCAGTGGCGGCCACGTGATCGAGCAAAAGGGTTTGCAATTGTTTGAGACTTGGGGCGCCAGGCATTTGAGTTCTTCCACGTTGGCCAGATTTATAGGTGTTAATCGTCCGCTGTGTCGGCGCGAAACACGCCACTCAACACAATCTGACCTTGATATTTAACGGCCAACTCATCACCCAACTGAATCACTGGAAACGTCATTGGCTCGTCAGTCCAATGCTCGAACTTCGCCTTACCGTTGCGCCTGACGTTAATCGCTGCAAACGAGGCGTTGTTTAAACTTAGCCCAAGCCCACTGCCTTGCGGAATTGATAGGTTTTTTAATTCGATATCGATTTTATCCGGCTTACCCACCTTGAAAATCACATAATGTGCCTCCGCACGACAGGCGTCAAAGCGCGCGTCCTGTGACTTCAACGGTGCAGACAGGCGCCTGACCACAACACCGCCCTTGCCGTTAAACATAAATAAGACAATAAAAACTACGAACAGGTACCACCAGTGAAACTGCATAAAGTAGTCCATATTATTGACCCCTCGTCGAATCACTGTATGGGCGCCAATGGCAGCGCGCGCCAAAGGCGGTGAGATTTATTGTAGTGCCAGCTGAACATTTAACCACCCAGTGGCCTTATGCATTCGCCTTAACCAGCAGCTATAGGTTTATAGACATCCTAAAGTAAGGCACGTCTTCCTTAAAAAAACGCGCACCTTCTGCCACAAAACCAAATCTTGAATAAAACGCTAGCGCCGACTCACGCGCATCAAACCAAAACCGCTTAACCTTTGAAGATCTGGCATCTTCCAGCATGCGCTTAAGCAGCGCCGACCCAACCCCACGATTTTGATACTCAGCCAGTGTGGCGAACTTTCGCAATCGCGCTCCTTCAGAATCCACGTACACCGATGCAACACAAACCAGCTCCAGGTCAATTTCTACACCGTAGTGCAGCGCAGTTTCATCACCGTCGATCTTACAGAATGCGGGTGGCTTATTTGGCCACAATACTTTATGTCGAATGGGGATTGTTTCTTCCCAGGTTAAGTGAACTATTTTCATTGGTATTTAATATCCGGAATTAACATCGATTAGGTGCGGGGACGCGGCTGCGAAAACAACGAATTACTTTCAGCTTGTACTTTTCATTAACCTTTCCTTCTAATGAAATTAGCAATTTCGCATTCTTCTGGAACACGCTCTACACGGCGCTCTAGGTTAGCAGCCTCTGTAACTAAATCTGCACGATGAGGCAATTCCTTTGGTAGTTTAATATTTTTAACGACACCCAAGTTGTGCAGCGCATTTAACACCCACCAACCGGGATCAGGTTCATCTTTGTATAGGCCAAGCATTGCTGAGCCGGGATATGCGTGATGATTGTTATGCCACGCCTCACCCATTGAAAGAAAACCAGCAATACGGATATTGTGCCCCTGAACCGCCGCACCCTCTACGGACCAGGTTCGTTGCCCATGGTTATGGGCAAAGTAGCCTATAAGCCAATGTCCACCCACAGAGACGACCACCCTTACCGAAATACCCCACACCAGCTACGGTATACCACCCAATAAATATAGGGGTATTGCGATCACTATCTGTTGAAGCAACCAATACCTTTCAATAAAAAGGTAGAAGCTATTATTTGACACCTCATCTTCAATCGTAAACTCAGGCGGATACTTCAGTTTTAGATCACAGTTGAGCTGCCACCATCCGTCCTTAACAATGTTTGATCCGTGTAATAGAAAGTCATGGCATTTCTTCTGTCGCTGAGCCCAGTCTCTCAGATCGTGCTGCAACAGCATTCCTATTGGCCCAGCCATACCAACCAGAACACCTAAGTAGACAAATAGATATTCCATCCATTTTGGACACTCATAAGATCGATGAATTAGCAGCCTATGCATTCCAAGGGAGTGTCCCAAGCAAAGCGTAACAGCAGTCAAAAATATAAATACGACAAAGGCTGAAAATGAAAATACAAAAGGAGCAATAAATAATGCAACGAAGAGGTTTGAAATAAACCATACTGACTTCAAAGGGCTCCACACTACCTCACCCTCGAATGCGCTTTCCGGCCTTTCTGATTTGACTCTTTCAGTATTTTGCATAATTTACCGTAGTGATCTCTGAAGGATCATGGGGGTTAGACACCATGAATCCTCTCTTTTAGATTCGATCAAGAAGCTGACACCTTGATATCATTCAACAATTGATTAATTTTAAGTTTGTTCATTTTCTTTATATACGAGCCGTAGTGCAACGGAGACCACGCGCTTTCCGCGTCATAGAAAACAAACCAGCCGTAGTAAAGCGAAGACCACGCGTACTTTGCGTCATAGAAACGTACCCCGGCTATGCGCCCTGTCGGGTTGTTGTCGCAGCCACATCCATGTAGCTGCCCCTGCGGGCGCAAAAGCGGACCAAATCGATCCGGTCGATTTGTCACTCCAGTCGGTTTTTAGGGGTCGCGAAAACAGGCTCCTGCCTGATCGTCGCTGACGTACAGGGAAGTGCTAATGCAGCAGTGGCAGGAGCCAAAGCGCTGCCAATTGGGCGTCCATGCCCAATTGCCCCCTAAAATCCGACTTCCGCTCACCGCTTCGCAAGGGGCCCCAAGAGCGGTGCTTCGTAGTAAAGTAAAAATTCGATGTTTAGCTAACGCGTAATAGACGTGAGTTTGCGAGCATAGTTACTTGTCATGCATAAAATTCCACTATTAGCGAGATGCCTGAAGAAACAACAATTCCAGCTAGTACGAAATATA
Source organism: Simiduia aestuariiviva (assembly GCF_014192475.1). Classification (GTDB taxonomy): domain Bacteria; phylum Pseudomonadota; class Gammaproteobacteria; order Pseudomonadales; family Cellvibrionaceae; genus Simiduia; species Simiduia aestuariiviva. Next base: position 178,230 of record NZ_JACHXZ010000001.1, on the reverse strand, counting down.
TTGAAAAACGCAGGCAGTTGAAAGCAGCACGCCTACTCACTTGGCCTTTTTCGGTTAACTGACTACTTGGAACAATTAGAAGCCATATACCTCTTGTAAAAACCTTGTTGTTGCTAAAGCTATCTTTATTGATGTGAACAGCTAAGAATAAACCCTTGACAATGAAAGCAAAAAATAGAATTAGCCCTATTAGAAACAAGCTAAACCCTATTATTTCTCCCATGTTACTCATGGCTGTTCCTTATTTTTCATGACGCCTGTGACAGTCTAGAGCGTTAGCAAGCCGATTGAATGGTTGTTACATGCTTTACGCCCATGAGACACCCGATGGTAATTTAAAGCTACTGTACTCAAGGTGTAAAACCCGGCGTTTTGACGGGGTTACAGCCTTGCTAGACGAATGTAGTAAGTGCGGACGCATAGCTAAAGCGGACCCTGCTGGCGCCTCACAAACTACTGCTTCATGATTTTGAACATATGATCGAATAGCAGAGGAATCTAGGATGCCTAGTTGATGGCTTTTTGGTAAAACCTTTAGGCACCCATTTTTTAGGTTTGTGTCATCCAGATGAATTCGAAAGGTTACCATTTGATTGAGCACATCTATCGGCGGCTGGACATGAGCGACATTATCTTTGACGCTCCATGGCCCCCATTCATGTTTTTCGAACTTTCTTGATACTGCTACAGTTCTGTCTTGGTGCCATGCTACCAACCAATTATTCTCTGATGTTTTGTTAAATAGAATAGCTCGAACTAAAAAAGCAGCACCTGACAGATAATTTTTAGCTTGAGTAATTAGTGTTTCTGATACGGCGAGATCGTGGATAGAAGCGAACTTTTTCTCCGCATTTCGAATGCCACCAGCTCTGACGGGAAATGCAATACTTTCTATTTCTTCATTTATAGAATTGAACTGTTCTTTAGATATAAACTCATCTATTAATTCATACCCATCTTCTAAGGCTTGCACTGAGATTAATCCTTGATTGACATATAACTAAGCTATAGAAAAACGTTTTTAAGCTTTACTTATCCACAGCACCTTTTTGATCATGTGATCATGGGGTCATGGGGTCATGGGGTCATGGGGTCATGGGGTCATGATCATGGGGTCAGACACCATGAATCCGCTCATTTAGATTCGATCAAGGAGTCTGACCCATTGATACTCATGCTAGCAACACTGCAAAATAAGCCAGCAATTACCAAACTCATTCTTAAGGGACTTCTGGCGTTGAACCCAAAAGTAAATCATACCGCAATCGCCCCACATAACATCTAAATCTTCATCACTGTCAAATTGGAGCAATAATCTCCAGTCAGAAGAACCAGATTCAAGCTTTTTTGCTTTCTCACTGGCATACCCCTTTGAATCTCCAACATATACACCATTTGATGCCAGCTGAGATTCTAGCTCCATATAATTACCCTGCACCGGTGAGGGAAAACCACCCACTTGGTGCTGACATTCCTCATTAGCAGTACACAAATCTATGTATAGATCTAATTCTTCCTCAGACAAATTTAGATTCTCAATGCTTGGATCATCATAATTCGGGTAAAGGCTGACTAATGTTGGTTTAAGGTATTTTTCTTTCAAAATATGACCAGTATCTAAATCCCCTGGAAATCTTGCGTAGCAATCTGGCAGATTCTGAAGCAATACACTCCATTTTCCTTTGTCTTTTGGATCGAATCCCCAAGGCATGGTTTCTACGTCATAAAAGAATAGAAGCAGCCCCTTACCGTTAAGCCATTCGTACTTGTGGACCTCCGCAATCTCTTCCAGATCAATTTGCCCCAAAAAGGCCATCGGCTTACCATCACTGTACGGCCATACAAAGTTGGAGGAATTTACGAAAGGGGCGCCTCCGAATTTACACCGAGTTTTACTTTCTGACGATCTAAGTCTTACTGCAGGCTTTCCAATGTCAACAATTTTCGGCTCCAGGTCTTGGCGAACTTTATCCCAATCCACTTTGGGTTTCTTAGTGAAGATTTTCCTTAAGAATTCCATGCCCAATCCTTGTTAGGGTTAACATTTTATTAGCGTGCCGGCGTAGTCTGCCAGTGGCGCCTAAATCAACATGCCTTAACATTCTGATTTCCCACGCATTATTTTTTTTGATCTTAGCACGAGAAAAGCAAAGTGTGCGCGCTTGGTATGCTGGCTATATTTACAGCCCATTTTTAGGGTGTAGCCTAGGCAGCCGGCGGTAGGAGCGATTCAGCGCCGCTGAAGAATCGGTTTGAGGAATCAGTTGGGGAATCCTTTATTTGATCAGGTGTTTTTGATGTTGGGTGGGTATTGGCGGTGGAGTGTCGAGAAAGTATGGTGATTAAATCGCGTTACTGTTGCTGTTGCTGCTGCTGTTGCTGTTGCTGCTGCTTTGGCTTTACCACCCATTCCGGCTCTTCAAATTCGCCTATGAGTTTTACGGTGACAAAGTCAGCGGCGGAGCGAATGATCTTTGCAACGGCGGCATTGGGTATTGCCTCCATTGCATCGCGCTCGGCTTTGCTGCGCCAGTGGGCGATGGCAATCAGTTGGTTGGGGGCGCCGATTTTTCGATGCAATTCGGTGCCGAGTGCGCCAGGGGCTTGTTGGATCAATTCGCTGGCGCGCACCCAGGCGTCGGCATACTCCTCTGCGGTGTGACCGGGTTTAACCGTGACTTCGAAGATAAATTTCATCGCTCGCTCCCGCGCTCAGTTCGTTAAACCTCAAGATGCAGCGGCGATCTGCGCCGTTGGCAAGCAGCTCATTAGGTGGATTCGCGATTCACTTCAGAGACCTGTTCATTGAGCGTCCACAGATCGTAGAGATAACCCAGCAAGAATAGCCCACAGGTGAAGAACCAAATAACGCCCGTTACCCATTTGCCCATGTAAAAGCGGTGCACACCAAAAAAGCCGAGAAACACTAAAAACACCCAGCTTAAGGTGTAGCTCGTGTGACCCTCCGGGTAGCGACGGTCCGCCTCGGCATCCATGGCGGGGATAAGGAAGAGATCCACGATCCAGCCGATGAACAACAGGCCTAGGGTAAAGAAATAGATAGTGCCGGAAATGGGTTTGCCGTAGTAAAACCGGTGCGCGCCCATGAATCCAAAAATCCACAGCACGTAGCCGAGCACTTTGCTGTGTGAATCTGAAGACTGCGTTGTCATTGCCTGCATGGTGAGCATCCTTGTCGTTAGCGAAGACCCACGCTAGCAGCTGACCTTGATAGGAGCAAGTCTGGGGGCGACCACAGGGGGATATCCTGCGGTAAACCACGGGCGGGTGGTTTGCTACGGGCGATAAGAGTAAAAATTTGCACGCGTTATTAAATAGCTACACGCGCAACCCTAGCGCTCAACGCATTGCGCATGCACTTGCACTTGGCTTTATCGCCACATGCATCAGGCGTTCAACACTATGCCTATTTAAGCGGCTTCACGCGCAGGCGATTATTCACATCGCGACTCTCGCGGATGTTGGTGGCGTCATGCTCGGCGCTAAAGGATTTTGCCGCGCGATCGTAGAGCAACACATTGACCGATGCGGCTAAATTCATTGAGCCCTGTGTGGGCATGTACACCACGGCGTCGGCGCGATCGATGAGCGATTGGCGCAAACTGCCATCCTCTGGACCAAACACATAGAGCGCTCGGGTTGGGTGTACAAAATCCGGCAATGGCTGCGCACCTTCAACCAATTCGACACACACCAGCGCCATGTCGTCGGGCAGGGGCGACTCGTAGTGTTCGACGCCCGTCAGTGAAATGAGATTGCCGGCGCGCTGGGTATCCGTGTGATAGCGCGCCGCGCGCTCAAAGCGCTCACCGGTATAGTAGACGCCATCAGCGCCGTAGCAGCCGGCGGCGCGCATTACTGCGCCCACATTTGACGGGCTCTTGGGATTGGTGAGGCCGATGGCCACGTGCATGTCGGCCAGCAATTCCGCAAGGCTCTGTGCCTGCGGGACGAGTTCATTCAAAACACTACCCTCTATTAAAACAACGCAAACGGCTAACTGTCTTCACCGCCTGCACTTTTATTATTTGATTGCAGCTCTGCACCCACCATCGCCGCGGGATTGACCCAGGCATCAAACTGCTCGGCGGTCACATAGCCCAGCGCCAGCGCCGCCGCCCGCAAACTGCTGCCCTCGGTGTGGGCTTTGTTGGCGATTTCCGCTGCCTTGTAATAACCAATGTGCGGATTTAACGCCGTCACCAACATCAATGACTGCGACAAATGTTCGTCAATGCGCGCCTGATTTGCACTGATGCCCTGCACGCAATGCGCATCAAAACTGCGGCTCGCATCGGCCAATAACTGCACGCTTTGCAGCACACTGGCCGCGATCACCGGTTTAAATACATTGAGCTGAAACTGGCCGTTGCTGCCGGCAATGGACACGGTAACATCATTGCCCATCACTTGCGCCGCCACCATGGTTACAGCCTCTGGCTGAGTGGGGTTCACTTTGCCCGGCATAATGGAAGAGCCCGGCTCATTGGCCGGCAACAACAACTCGCCGATACCGCAGCGTGGCCCGCTGGCGAGCAGGCGAATGTCGTTGGCGATTTTCATTAAGCTCACGGCCAATTGTTTGCAGGCGGCGCTCAATGACACCATGGCATCGTGTGCCGCCAGCGCTGCAAATTTATTGGGCACACTGATGAACGGCAGCCCCGTTTGCTCAGCGATAACGTCGGCCACCGCTTGCGCAAATCCCGCCGGTGCATTGAGCCCGGTGCCCACGGCTGTGCCGCCCAGCGCCAGCTCGCGCACCGCCGCCAGCGCATGCACCAAGGCTGACTCGGCATGGGTTAATTGCGCCACGTAAGCGCTGAACTCCTGCCCCAAAGTGAGCGGCGTTGCATCCATGAGGTGGGTGCGCCCCGTTTTCACAAGTGCATGAAACTCATACGCTTTTTTTGCCAATGACTGGCGCAAACCAGCCACGGCCGGCAGCAGTTGCCGCACGGTTTCGGAATAGACGGCAATGTGCATGGCCGTGGGAAAACTGTCATTGCTGCTTTGGCTTTTGTTGACGTCATCATTGGCGGCCAATATTTTTTTGTCATCGGTCAGTTTGCCGCCCGACAACACCTGGGCGCGATTGGCGATCACTTCGTTGACATTCATATTGGTTTGCGTGCCGCTACCCGTCTGCCAAATCACCAAGGGAAATTCATCATCCAATTTGCCCGCTAAAATTTCATCACACACTTGCGCGATTAACGCCGCCTTGTGCGCGGGCAATATTCCCAAGGATGCATTGACCTGTGCCGCCGCTTTTTTAAGCTGGGCATAGCCGTAGATAATTGGCAGTGGCATGGACGCCGCAGGCCCAATGGCAAAATTTTTGCGGCTGCGCTCGGTTTGCGCACCCCAATAGCGCGCCGCGGGCACGGCAACTTCGCCGAGCGTATCCTTTTCAATTCTGTTAGCCATGTGCAATCTCCTCGCGCGATTGTGAGATAGGCATATCCATTTCCTCTTTGCCCATTTCCCCTATGCCCCTATGCACGTGTAAACATAGGTCGTAATAGCATAGCGGACGCGGCTGGCCATCAATGGCACAGACCGGTAGAGTGAGCCCTTGCTCCGCATCAATTTTTCCACACAGGACTGCCCCGTGGCACAACCCCGCAAGCGCATCGGTATTTTTGCCGATGTACAAAATATTTATTATTGCTGCCGCGAGCGCTATCAGCGCCAATTCAACTATCGCAGTTTGTGGCAACAGCTCAGCGCCCAGGGTGATATCTGTCACGCCTTTGCCTACGCCATCCACCGCGGCGACGCCGGCCAACTCAAATTTCAAAATGCGCTGAAGTCTTTAGGTTTCACCGTCAAACTCAAACCCTTTATCCAACGCGCCGACGGCTCTGCCAAGGGCGATTGGGATGTGGGCATCACCATCGATGTGCTTGAGTATGCATCCCAGTTAGATGAAATCGTGCTGCTATCCGGTGATGGTGACTTCGACATGCTACTGGCCCGCGTGCAGCAACGCCACCCCGTGCACACGCAAGTATACGGGGTGCCGGGCCTCACGGCGCAGAGCGTCATCGACGTGGCCGGGGCCTACCACCCCATAGTGGAAGATTTATTGCTCTAATACCGCCGGCGCTACTAGCGCTGCTCGGGGGCCTGTAGCTGCTGCACAACCTGACCCACGATGAACAGCCCCACCGGCAATAACAACAGAAATACGGCGTCACCCAAGAGGTGTAACCACGGGTGATTCACAGCAGCCATCACCAAGTAGCTGGTGTAAGCGCCATAACCCAGCAGCAGCAACCCGCCTTCAAAGCGATCCACAACGCCGTGGGTAAAGAAAATTGGCAGGCACAGCGCGGCCACGAGGCACATGACGGGCACATCCACCTGGAAAAAACTTAAGGGGGCCTCAAGCCCAACGGGCGACACCAAGCTCGACAGTCCCAACACACCCAAGAGGTTAAAGATATTGCTGCCCACCACGTTGCCAACGGCGATATCTCGCTGACCTTTTAGCGCAGCAGTGATGGATGTCACCACTTCTGGCAGGGAGGTGCCCGCTGCCACCACGGTCAAACCAATCATCAACTCGCTCACACCCAGCAAGCGCGCGAAAGTCACAACGCTTTCTAACAGCCAGCGCGAACCCACAACCAACAGCAGCAGGCCGAGCAATAAAATGCCCAGGTCCCGCCAGTAGGGGCTGTGTTGCGAGGTATCAATCGGCAGCGCTAGTTCGCTATCGGTACGACGACTAAAGTAAAACAGATAGCTCAAGTAGGCCGCCAACCCCGCGAGCAATAGCCCGCCTTCTACGCGAGAAAATTGCCCATCGCGGGCCAACCACCACACCACACCGCTGACCAAAATCATCACCGGCACATCAAATCGAATCAGCTGGTGTGTGACCACCAAGGGCACAATGAGCGCCGTCAATCCCAATATGAACAGCACGTTAAAGATGTTGCTGCCCACCACGTTGCCCAAGCCCACCGCCGCTTGACCCGCCATGGCGGCTTTCACACTCACCGCCAACTCTGGCGCACTGGTGCCAAACGCGACCACCGTCAAACCGATCACCAGCGATGACACACCCCACCGGCTCGCAATTGCCGTTGCGCCGGCGATTAACCAGCGCGCACCCAGTACTAAACACCCCAAACCGACAACAAACTGCAATAGACTAAACATAGCGGCTACCTTAATGAACCTCGGTTAATATAGGGCCAGCGACACATAAAAAATAGCGTGAAAAAAAATATATTTTGGGCACAAAAAAGCCGGCAATTGCCGGCTTGTTAACGCGAAAAAACACCTTAGGGGCAGCGGTAGATGCCAAAGGTCATGGAGCCATCTTCCTGCAATTCCGACTCGCGCACCAAGCGATTGCCGCCCATGCCGTAGGCAGAATCTTTGGCTAGCGCCGCCAGCTCGGTAACCACCTTTTCGTCTTTGCGCACAAAAATGCCCACTTTATTCACACCTTTGGCGGTGGTTTCGCCCAAGCGCTCGCAGTGCTGCACCTGGTTGAGCGCCACCACCGATATGTGGGCCGCTTCGGGCTTGGGCTCAACCCATGTACAGGCAGCCGCCAACGCCGATAAACCAACAAGAGAAAAAATTCGCATAACACACTCCGTAACTGGGGGGTGAACATCAACAGCGCCCACTTTACCGCAGCGCGGCGGCAACGCAAGTGCACACCGTCGCAAGGCAGGCAAAAAAAAAGCGCCGCAAGCGACGCCGAAGGAAAGCCGTTAGCGCTAGTCGAATTCCACCCAGGTGGTTTTCAGCTCGGTGTAATCATCAAAGGCGTGCATAGATTTATCGCGCCCGTTACCCGATTGTTTAAAACCGCCAAAGGGCACGGTCATGTCGCCACCAAAGTAGTTGTTGATGCCCATGGTGCCCACGCGCACGGCCTTGGCAACGCGGTGCGCAACATTGATGTCGCGACTCCAAACCGCACCCGCCAAGCCAAAGATGGAATCGTTGGCGATGGCGATGGCCTCGGCTTCGGTATCGAAGGGAATCACGGTCATTACCGGGCCAAAAATTTCTTCCTGAGCAATGCGCATTTGATTGTTGGCGCCGGTGAAGATGGTGGGCTCGTGGTAGTAGCCACCCGCCGTCACTTCCACGCGCTTGCCGCCGAAGGCCAGAGTAGCGCCCTCGTCACAACCAATGCGCACGTACTCGGCCACGGTGTTGTATTGGGCTTCATCTACCATGGGCCCCATGCTGGTGGCGGGGTCCAGTGGGTTGCCCGGCATCCAGCCCTGAGCGTGCTCGATGACCTTGGCCATAAATTCATCGTGAATACTGCGCTGCACCAACAGGCGCGTGCCCGCGGTACAGGTTTGGCCACCGTTGTAAAACACCGCAGTGGCCGCCATGGCTGCCGCCTTTTCCAAATTGGCATCGGCGAAGACGATGTTGGGGCTCTTGCCGCCAAGCTCTAAAAAGGTGCGCTTTAAATTGGATTCGCCCGCGTAACCCATGAGCATTTTGCCCACCGGGGTTGAGCCGGTGAAGGTCAAACCCTCCACATCCATGTGTTTGGCCAAATGGCTGCCGAGGCTGCCGCCCGGCCCTGGCAATACTTGCAAGACGCCATCAGGCAGCCCCGCTTCTTTGGCTAGGCCCGCGACCCGCAGCGCCGTGAGTGGCGTATTCGAGGCAGGCTTCAACACCACCGAGTTGCCCGTGGCAATGGCCGGCGCAATTTTCCAGGCCGTGGTGGAGAAGGGAAAGTTCCACGGCACAATGGCCGCCACCACGCCCAGCGGCAAGCGCGTAACTAACGCCAGCGTATCGTGGGGCGTGGGCGCCACCTGATCGTAAAACTTGTCGATGGCTTCGCCGCTCCAGCGGATGGTGCGCGCCGCTGCGGGGACATCCACATTAAGCGTGTCGCTAATGGGCTTGCCCACATCCAAACTTTCCAGCAGCGCCAACTCTTCAGCATTGGCCTCAATCAATTCCGCCCAACGCACCATCACTTTTTTGCGCTCGGCAGGCGCTAAGTTTGACCAGGTGCCCGCCTCAAATACCGCTTTGGCAGAGGCCACCGCGCGGTCTGAGTCCACCGGCCCACAGCTGGCGACCTGCGCCAACACTTCACCGGTGGCGGGGTTTTGGGTGGGGCGGGTATTGCCATCGGCGGCATCCACATAGGCGCCATCAATAAAAGCGCGACCCTCAATGGTTAGGCTCTGGGCGCGTGCCACCCAGTCCTGCAAGGTCAAATCCGACATAGTGTTTACTCCTGATTAATGGCCCTATTGTAGCGTCTTGCAGAGAAACCCAAATGACCCAAATTGGTATCCACCAAACTGATTGAGCGTCAAAACGACATACAGCAAGGAAATACAAAATTTCCACTGCGCAGGGTGAGATGGGGCAAGGCCGGTTAATTAAGGCATTAAATCTATCTATTGTCGTTATTGCGACAGCAAATACTGTAACTGCACTATTTTAATTGCCCGTTTTTTGTACAAGCCGTCAGCGTTGCAGGGCAATAAATTCAGGACTATGGACAATCACACGCAATTCCCGCTCACACTTTGTAACTAAACTACATAATCATACCCTTTATTTATGACATCTATAGGTAGCCGCTGACCAATAGCCTTAGTTATGATGTCCTACCGCGAATTTCCGGCTGAGGGTTCAGCCGTGGCCAAAGGCTGGAAACACAGCCGGTGTCATACCGACAATAAAAGGGCGGGTGCTACAGAGGAAGACAAACATGCTAATCGGTATCCCCAAAGAAACGGATGCAGGTGAAACCCGCGTCCCCCTATTGCCAGATGGGGTCAAGAAATTGGTGGCCGCCAACGCCACCGTGGTCATCGAATCCGGCCTTGGCGCGTCACTGCAGATTCCAGACAGCGCCTATACCGACGTAGGTGCCACACTGGCCGTAAATCGCGATGCCCTGCTCAGCCAGGCCGACCTGATTTTGCGCTTGCGTAAACCACCGCTCGACGAAGTGGCCAAGCTCAAGCGCGGGGCGATTCACATTTCGTTTTTGGATCCCTTCAATGAGCACGCACTGGTAGACGCCTTTGCCGCACAGGGCGTTACCGCCATCAGCATGGAAATGATTCCGCGCATTACCCGCAGCCAAAAAATGGATGCGCTGTCTTCGCAGGCCAATCTCGCCGGCTACGCCATGGTGCTGCTGGCCGCTGAACGCCTCGATCGCATTCTGCCCATGATGATGACGCCCGCGGGCACCATTACACCGGCGCGCGTGTTTGTTATTGGCGCCGGCGTTGCGGGCTTGCAGGCCATCGCTACCGCCAAGCGCTTGGGTGCGCGCGTAGATGCATTTGACACCCGCCCCGTGGTGAAAGAACAAGTGGAATCCTTGGGGGCAAAATTTTTAGAAATTGATTTGGGCGAGACCGGCCAAACGGCGGGCGGCTACGCCAAGCAACTGACGGAAGAGCAGATTGCCAAGCAACGCCAAGGCCAGATGGATGTCATGGCCAACAGTGACATCGTCATTACCACCGCACAGGTGTTTGGCCGCAAAGCGCCGCGCATTATTACCAAAGACATGCTGGCGGTGATGAAGCCCGGCGCCATTGTAGTCGACATGGCCGTCGACAGCGGTGGCAATGTGGAGGGCAGCGAGCCCGATCGCGAAGTGAATATTGGTGGGGTAAACGTCATTGGCTATCGCAACCTGCCCGGTCGCGTGGCGCAAAACGCGAGCCAGATGTACTCCAATAACTTAATCAATTTGGTGTTTGATTATTGGCAAAAAGACGAAGGCACTTTCACGCTAAACCTTGAAGAAGAAATTCTAAAAGGGTGTGTGATCACCCACGGGGGTGAGCTGGTGAATGCCGTCATAAAAAATGCCCGCGCACAAGCCGCCGCTTAACGCGCCACACCAATTAGGAAGACATACCATGACACCTGAAATTCAACAGTTGGTTTACTTAACGTTTATTTTGATGCTCGCCATTTTCGTGGGCTTTGAACTCATCGCCAAGGTGCCCGCCACCTTACACACACCGCTGATGAGCGGCTCTAACGCCATCTCTGGCATCACGCTGGTGGGTGCACTGGTTAGCGCCGGCGCCGAACATGCGCAACTTGCCACCTGGCTGGGCGCAGCAGCCGTTACCCTGGCCACCATCAACGTGGTTGGCGGCTACCTCGTCACCGATCGCATGCTCGCCATGTTCAAAAAGAAAGCGACCGGAGGTGCTAAATGAACAGCGCGCTGATCATTAATTTCGCCTACATCCTCTCGGCATTGGGGTTCATCATCGGCCTAAAAATGCTGGGCTCACCGGCCACAGCACGCAAGGGCAACGGCCTCTCGGCGCTCGCCATGTTGCTGGCCATTGCCGTGACCTTACTCGATAAAGAAATTATTACCTTTAGCTGGATTGTGGGCGCCATGGTGCTGGGCACTGTGATCGGTGTCTTGGCCGCGCGCCTCGTTGCCATGACGTCCATGCCGGAAATGGTGGCCCTGTTTAACGGCTTTGGCGGTGCCGCCAGTTTGCTGGTGGGCTGGGCGGCGCTCTACAGTGGCGCGGCGACTACCTTTGTGGCCATTACCATTGTGCTGTCGATTCTCATCGGTGGTGTCACGCTATCGGGTTCGTTCATTGCGTGGGGTAAACTCGCGGAAAAATTACCGGGGCGCGCCATTACGTTTACTGGCCAAGCCATCGTCAATGGGCTTATTGTCATAACCTTGTTGGCCAACGCTCTGTGGTTTGTGCAATCGCCCACTGTCGACTCCGTGCACTTGTACGCCGTCATCGGCGTGGCTTTGTTATTCGGCATTATGCTGGTAATACCCATCGGTGGCGCCGACATGCCGGTAGTAATTTCGCTGCTAAATTCCTACTCGGGTTTGGCCGCCTGTGCCGCCGGCTTTGTGCTGAACAACAACCTATTGATTGTGTCCGGCGCGCTCGTCGGCGCCAGCGGTATCATCCTCACCAACATCATGTGCAAAGCCATGAATCGCTCGCTGGCGAACGTATTGTTTAGCGGCTTTAAAGCGGTTAAAAAATCCACCACTGTGGTGGAAGGTGAAATCAAACCCATCAACTGTGATGACGCCTACTTAATTTTAGAGGCAGCGGCAAACGTGGTGTTTGTGCCCGGCTACGGCATGGCCGTGTCGCAGGCGCAACACGTCGTGCGCGAATTGGCGGATCATTTGGAAAGCAACGGCTGCCAAGTGCGCTACGCCATTCACCCCGTAGCCGGTCGCATGCCGGGCCACATGAATGTGTTGCTGGCAGAAGCCAGCGTACCCTACGACCAACTTCTGGAAATGGACGCCATCAACCCGCAAATGGGTGCCGTTGATGTGGCCATCGTCATCGGCGCGAACGACACCGTCAACCCCGCCGCCACCGAAGACGAAGGCAGCCCCATCTACGGCATGCCGGTGATTAAAGTGAGCGACGCGCGCACCGTATTCGTGTTAAAACGCGGCATGAACGCCGGCTATTCCGGCGTCGAAAACCCGCTGTTCTACAAAGAAAATGTGCGCATGCTGTTCGGCGATGCCAAGGCGTCAATTCAAGCGATCGCGGGGGAGTTTGCAGCCTAAGCACCTGCCCTCATCTGTAAAAAGAAATCCCCGCCGGACACCGAGCGGGGATTTTTAACGTCTACTGTTATCAAACCACGGCTGCGAATGTTGAATCAGCTGCACTAAAACCAAACTTTGGTTTATTCAATTTTGCACGCATATTTTTGCCGAAGAAAAGTGAGTAGGTAGTCGCCAGACAGACCGGTTTTCGCTCAGTTGGCTTCAGCGTATTTATTGAGGTTCGCCACCAGATCATTAGTCGTCAACTGTTGCGGCACGCAGTAAGCCGCCCGGATATTCATCCCGTAGCGTTGGTCGATGCCACCCGCTCGCGTTCGCTGGGCGCGTTCTACAAATTCAGATTTTTTCTTCCCAATGTTATTAAAATCAATTTAATCGCTTTCATGCCGTCTTTTCCTTTGAAGATATACGCAGAATAATATACCCAAGCACCGCACTTAACCCAGATCCCAACAAGATACCCAACCGATCTATGCGAGCATAGCCGGCCCCGCCCTCTGCGAAGGCCAAGCCCCCCACGAAGAGGCTCATGGTAAAACCAACACCACACAGTACAGCAACGCCAAACAACTGAAACCAATTGACCTCTTTTGGCAATCTAGCCATGCCTAACAGAATAACCACGCCGGCACAGAACATGACCCCCACAGGTTTGCCCACAAACAATCCCAGCGCGATACCCATTGGCACCGGTTCCATTAAGCGCGACAAGCTAAGGCCATCAAATGAAATTCCGGCGTTCACCAGCGCAAAAGCCGGCAAAATGATAAACGCAATCCATGGGTGAATAGACTTAATCATTAGCGCGGCCGGCGACAACGACTGCCCTTCCTGCGCGCGTGTAGAAATAAAGAACGCAGTCACGACCCCAGCGAGTGTGGCGTGCACACCCGACTTCAAGACGCACACCCAAAGGATCACACCCAGCAATATAAACGGCGTCGATTTTCGCAGGCCCGCCGCCTTTAATGCCGCCATTAGCGCCATGACACAGGCCGCCGCCGCCAGCGAAGTTGTTGACAGCCCCGATGTATAAAACAGCGCGATAATTACGATGGCAATAAGGTCATCGAGGATTGCCAACGTCATCAAAAACACTTTTAACGCCACGGGAACCCGAGACCCAACCGCCGCCAAAACGCCCAGCGCAAACGCAATATCCGTCGCGGTGGGAACGGCCCAGCCCTTTATGCCTATGGGGTCCTGCCAGTTGAAAAACAGGTAGATAGCAGCGGGCACCGCGACACCGCCAATCGCACCAGCCAGCGGCAAAACCAGCTGGCGACGGTCCGCCAAATGGCCATGCAAAAGCTCATGTTTGATCTCGAGGCCAATGGCGAAAAAAAAGATCGCCATCCAACCATCGTTAACCCAAAGGAAAAGGGGTTTACTGATGCTCAACTCGCCAAACTGCACCATGCCCGGTATATTCAAAATTTGAATATACAGCTCAGACAAGTCAGAGTTTTTGACAGCCATGGCGGTAATGGTTGCCAAAATCAGCATTATGCCGCCCGCGCTCTCTAGGCTAAAAAAATAGCGAAGGGCGCTTAGCACTGACGGTTTAGATTTACGATCTACTGCCATAGGGATACCGAGCCTCACCGATAAACCACGGGGAAAGACTCGTACGCAGCAGAGTCTTCCCAACAACTTATATAGCTACTTTACTGGAAAAAAAAACCAGAAAGAACCTGTAGCACTCGGAAATTTCGGTCCACTATATCTGCTTAGGAATTTGCATGGTGAAGCGCAGGCTGTCAGACGACACCACCTGAATGCGAAGCTGATCAGTTTGCCGTGGGCTCTGCGAGGGCGCAGCCGCTTGCAATGCAACAGGAAGACAGGAAGGCACATGCAAGAAGTCTTGAGTAACCTGCATCAGTCTTTACTGCGTTCTAGCGCCGCCTGCAGTATAAGCACCACCGCATTAGTCCAACCAAAGCCGTGCTGAACAGGGTATTCGCCGCCCCCGGCAAGAGTGCCAGGGCTTTCAACATTGTATTTTTCAAAAAACTTTCCCGTGCGCTTAAAGCAATCTAGGGTGTTAGCGAGCCAGCGCTGCGCGCCTTCCGCTGCATCAGCGTGGCAGCCATAATCTTGCAGCCCCTTAAATGTCACCCACTGCAAGGGCGCCCAGCCATTCGGCGCATCCCACTGCTGGCCAGTATGCAGCCCAGTAGTCACCCAACCACCGGGGCGCAAAAATTCCTGTTTAAGGGACAAGGCAACTGCGTGAGCCTGTTCATTTGTCGCAACGCCAGCGAACAAAGGCCAACTCGTTGCCAGCGATGTCGTTTCACTCAGGCGAAAGTCCGGCAGCAGACAATCGACAAATTGTTGTCGATTGCTACAGAAAAAATGATCGCGAATCACCTGCGCGCGGGCGTCAGCGCGCTCGGAATATCGCTCGGCCAACGCATGCTTGTGCAGGGACTCATAGGCTCGCGCCAAGGTTTGCTCCACAAATACCAAAATACAATTGAGATCAACGGGTACCACCTCAGTTGTTCTTACTGTGCGCAAGTCATCCGGCTGTGCCAGCCAGCGCGAGCTGAAATCCCAACCTGTTTCGCACGCCGCTCTGATATTTCGATACAGGCTGTTGACGTCCCCGCTATAGCTCTGGGCTAGCTCAACGTCCTCCCAATAGCTTTCCTGACGGGGCTGGTCAGCATCATCCCAATAGCGATTGAGCAACGCACCGGGATGGTAGAGCACGCGCCGACAGGAACAATTTCCCGGGCTAACAGAATCCTCCCCCTGCATCCAATAATCGTATTCGCGCTGAATAGCAGGCAGGTAATTGAGTAAAATAGTTTCGCTTGGAAAGGCCTCGGCCAGTAGCGCGACCATGTGGGTAAACAGCGGCGGCTGTGATCGCGTCAAGTAATACGTTCGATTGCCATTGGGGATATGCCCTACGACTTTAATCAGATAGGCAAAGTTATCCACCATATTTCTTACACTTTGCCACTGGCCGCTCGCAGCCAATCCCAACATTGTGAAATAAGAATCCCAATAATATATTTCTCGAAATCTACCGCCTGGCACTGTGTAGCTTAAGGGTAGTGCCAATAGACTACTATCGGCTGTCACTGCGTCTGGCGGTCGTCTAAGCTGCCGCCACATAGTTTCGATATAGTCCGCAACGTCACCGTCACCTGCTTCGGCACTCGCCTCAATTTCCATCGGCAGAGTGAAATTATGCGCTACAAACTCTGACAAATTAAATGCCTGATCATTGCGCGCCCGCAAATACTCTGCCTCTATATCTGCCGCCGCGCGCATGGGCTGGGCATCGACAAAAAGCTTGGAATCAGCGAACAGTCGACCGCCCTGAACGGCTTTAAACAATTCGGGCATTAAGGTATCTGGTGGCAGTGAATTGCTCACAAGGCGGCTCCACTGTGATCGGCGCGCCGCTGTTGCGATACGTTTGCATCAACGTAGTGACGCAAACCGTAGAGTGCCAGCAAAATTGCAGCCAACGGCAACAAGGCACCGTAGAAAGCCTGCGCGCCACCAACCCATTCGAAAAGCCTGCCAGTAATGAGCGAACCAAGAGTGCCACCAAGTGCAGAGAAAACCACTATTAGCCCAGACATAGGTGCATGCTGCCGAACTGGCAGAGCTGATAAGACCACCGAATTAATCGCTGGATAGACCGGCGCCAAACACAGACCAATCATAGGGAACACATAGGCTGCCACAGGTGCTTGCGACCAAGCAGCAATGGGTTCCGAACTGGTGCCAGCCGCAAGTGGCAAGGCAAGCAGAATTAGTACACCAGCCAAAACAAGTGCCGTATTCAATACCGGGTACCAATGGTATTTTCTGAACACCCAACCAGCGAGCAATCGCCCCATGGCCGTTGAGGCAGCCAGAATGCTCGCCATTTGAATACCCAGTGCTGGCGTTAAATTTAGCACCTGACTGTTATAACTTGGCAACCAGGACATAATCGCCTGTTCGACAAGCACGTAGAGAAAAACGCTCATGACAAACACCACTACCAGTGGCTGAAAACTGAGCGAGATCATGCCCGAAAACTCCTTTGTGAGCGGTTTCGCAGAATGCCTGAGCTCAGATTCATCTAAATCCACAAACATTGTCAGCACTAAAGCCAGCGCACAAAGTCCCGCCAACAAATAGTACACATTGAGCCACTGCAGGTCGCCCGGATCTTGCGGTGATACAAACGCACTAAAAATAAAATAGCCGCCCATCACGCCAAACATAAAAAACGCTTCCAGATAATTCATTGTGCTAACGTGCGCTTTTTGATCCTTGGCAATTAATCCAAGACTCGAAAACACCGCAACCTTTATCACCGCGAAGCTGATTCCCGTCATTAAAAAGAGTACTTTTGTCATCCAGAAATGGGGTAAAGCGGGCACTGCCAAACAGGTTACAGCCATTGCCGCGAGCGCCAGCATCACCGATCGTCGATAGCCAAGTCGCGCCAGAAATGACGCGATTAAAAATGATGTAAGGGCAATACTCAGATCCTTGTATGCTTCCAACACTGCGGCTTCTGAGGGCACCACTGAAAAACTGTTTTGCACCTGCAAAATAACGGTGCCGACGCTATTCAACAAAATGGCAAAAATAATATAGGTCAAAAAAAGCCAAATTCGGGTCATACATATTCACCGGTTTAAATCGCGCTATGGCGTGCCATGACTTAAAAGAATACGCAAAAAAGGGCGCCCGTAACGAGCAACTAGCATTGAAAACTGAGCTGCCACTGAGCGCCCAAGCACTGCGGGCTAAACTGTTAACAAGCGCAACGACATCGCCGCGCCTGGCTGGGCATCAAAAGTGATAGCCCACACTGACTTTCAGATTGCGCGGCATGATGTAGCGACCATTGGGCGCACTCGGGTTGCGAGGATCACCTTCTGTCAGGGCCTGCTCGTCGGTGGCATTATCCAGCGCGATCTGGAGCGACAGGTTTTCACCTGCATCAAAAATCGCGCCCACATCGAGCTTTTCATAGCCATCCAGCGTGACCGTATTGCCCTGATCTGCATAGCGCTCGCCCACAATGGACAGGGCACCATAGAATGTCAGCAATTGATTATCCGCAAGGTTCAATTGGTAACTCGGTGTTAAGCGCAATTGCATACCTGGCTGACGCGGCGCTTCGTTGCCATTATCGGTAGGACTTTCAGATATTTCCGTTTCCTGGAAGGTACCGTTTACGCCTAGGGAAAAACCACTGTCGTGTAACCAGCGGCCATCTAATTCTATGCCGTAGGCCTGATTGGTATACACCTGTGCTGGCGCACCGGGCTGAGTAACAAATGTATCGCCCTTCACCTCATTACTGAACAGCGTCACATAGGCAGAAACACTATCAAACACTGCCTTGTAGCCCAATTCAAACTGGGTCACTTCTTTAATTAGATCTTCACCAGCGGAATAGGCACCGTAGTTGTCTCGAATGTCGTCAAAGTAAGGAAACTTGTAGCCGAGACTGTAGCGAGCAAATACACCTTGCTGTTCATTGATGTCGTAGTTGCCACCAAGGGTATACGACATCTTATTTTCGTCGTAATTTGCGGTTTTGGTGATGACGCCATCCAAACCCTCATCAACTGTGTATTCCACTTGATGATTTTCCTGACGCACGCCCACATCTAGGCTAAGCGCCGTATTCAGATGATAGGTATATGCGCCGTACAATGCATTGGAGCGGGCATCGCCAGTGGCATCAATGTCATAATTCCATCCACAGCTGTCGACACTGCTGTCGTTGCAGGCGATACCGTCTACTCGTTCACCGCCCTGCTCAACCAAATAGTACTTTTGATTACCGAGCGACCACCATTCATCCACGGAGGTAGTGGCAACGTAATATCCGAGCGTCAGTTCCGACTGCTCAAACTCTCCAGTAAAAGCCAAATTGTTGGTAAACGATTCGATGTCTTTGCGCACTTCCCATAGGCCCAGTTGCTGCAGGTAGGCATCACTGCCTACCGCCTTGCCGGTCACGGCACCGGTGATAGGAGCCACCACCAGCGCACCTGAGTCGACATTGGGATCGGCCAACAAACTACCCACGTTTACCGCGCCGCCGTTGGGAACCAAACCCAATGTGTCGGCATCGCCCGCAGTGACGTTGAGTGCATTGGTCAACGACCAAGTTTCGTTTATCTGTAAATCGAAATTTAAACCTGAAACCGAACCAACCCAGCCGCGACCCTCGCCAAGATCAACGGCCTTTTCTGTGGCGTCGGGCCCATAGCGCAAACTGCCCTGGCGATTTAACGTGCCCACCTGATTAAAGCTGGCGTCTGCACCGGGAACATTGAGAGCGATTGGCAAATACCAAACACCCGCATCATCTGTAACGCGGTGATAAACACTTACACTACCCTGCTCGAGCTCTTTTGTAATATTGACGGTAAATTGCTTGCCCTCTTCGGCATTGAAGCCTGCGTCGCGAATGCCGGGAGAAGAGCTCACATAGCCGCCCACCATGTAGTAGAGGCCATCCGACAACTGCCCACTTAAGCGCGCATCGAAGCGCTGCAAGTCGTAATCAGAGGTGGAGTATTTCACTAGGCCCTCGGTCTCTTCACTGCCGCGCTTTAACAAAAAGTTAGTAGTCAGTCCGGGCTGGCCATTATCCTGAACGGACTGGGGCCCGCCGCGCAGTCCCTCCATGCGCTCTATGGTCTCGTCGATGCGAAACAGGCTGGTGTTTTCAAGGAAGGAAACGGTGGGCGGTGGGAATATTGGCGCGCCCTCTAGCTGTACTGTTAAAAACGGTGCATCGCCACTGGCGGGAAATCCACGCACAAACACATTGGCACCCGCTACACCGCCCGAACTTTCAGCCCAGACTCCGGGTACTGTCTTCAACAGATCAGCGGTGCTCTTGGGCGAAAATCGCTTGATGTCTTCATCGTTGACATTGGTGATAGCAAAACTGGCATCCAGCTTACGCATTTCGGTGCCGCCGGCAGTACCGGTCACTACCACCTCTTCTAACAAATTAGTGTCAGCACTTTGCGCTAAGGCGCCAGTTGCTGGGCCGATCAGCAGCGCGGCAATTGCCGCGGCCAACGGAGTTTTAGCATTGCTCATGCGGGATACCCCCTCGAATAGTTTATTATAGCTATGCAATGCAATCGTTTGCATTGTGGTTTTGGATACTATGCAATCAATTGCATGAATGCAAGCAGGGTTTTTCCAGCGGCTGGCCGATAGTGCTTCACGCAAGCTACTTTTTTTGTCAGGATGCAGCCCTTCTACCAACAAAATCAGAGTGTTAGGGAACTATCACCCTATGAAACGCGCTAAAACCCTCGCCGACATAGCCCGGCTGGCCGGCGTGGCAGAGTCCACCGTATCCCGCGCCCTAAAAAACAGTCCGTTGATCAGCGACGCGACCCGCGCTCGGGTGCACGCCATTGCCGAGGCGCACAATTTCCACCTAGACAGCCGTGCCCGAAGCTTCAAAACCGGTCGCAGCCAGACACTCGCCGTGGTAATCAACTTGAGCCCTGGCAGCGGGCAAGTGTTGTCCGATCCGTTTCTGCTCGGCTTAGTGGGCTGTTTGGCGGACGAAGCGGCGCTACAGGGCTATGACCTACTGTTCTCTACACAAAGGCAATTTAATGCGCACCAAACACTCGCTTACGTGGCAGGCCGCCGTGCCGACGGTTTGTTAATCATAGGACAGGGCAATGCGCCGGAAAGTTTGGCCCAGCTCGCCGGCCAACAGGCGCCGTTTGTGGTGTGGGGTCAGGCAACGCCAACCAATCTCTACCCCACCGTGGGCACAGACAATGTGCAAGGTGGCTATCTCGCGGCACAACATTTGTTGGCCCGTGGGAAAAGCGCATTGGTATTTTTAGGCGACACTCGCCACCCAGAAATTTTGGCGAGATATCAGGGCTTTCAGCAAGCGCTGACTGAAGCCGCCAGAAGCGAAGCGCATGCCGATGTGCAAGCTGCGTTTTGCATGCAGTCGGGCCAAGAAGAAACCGCCCGCTTACTCGCGGAATGTCAATTTGATGGGCTGGTGTGCTCGAGCGACCTTATCGCCATGGGGGCTATTAACGCCCTGCAGTCACAGGGCAAACACATCCCCCAAGATGTCGCCGTCACCGGATTTGACAACATCTCGCTGTCGCAGTTTATGAGTCCAGCGCTCACGACCATTGAGCAGGATATTCGCCAAGGTGCTCAGCATATGGTGCAAGCCGTTATTGCCACAATAGAAGGCAAAGAAGCCCACAATATTGAGCTAGCACCTAAACTTGTTGTGCGTAACACCAGTTAGTATTTTGCCGCACTGACTATCACCTAGCGCCGCTTCTTCAGCGCCATAGCGGCCAGTGATTGTTGGGCTTGCATGGCGAAATGGCCGAAGGCGGCCTGCTGGTCTTCGGAGATGGCCAGGCCGGTTTTGTCGGCGTAGAACAGGGCCGTGGTGCGGCCCGAGATTTCAATGGGAGCAATCACACAGGGGTGGCCGCCCAACAAGTCTTGCAGCAACGGGGTAAATAAGTGTGCGCATTTTTTTAACCGTTCGGCGTCGAAATGCTGCGACGATTTGTAGCACAGCGCCTCGGAGAAGAAATTCACCTCATCGATTTTCACCATGAGCTTTTCGCGCCACAAATTGGCCTGTGTGCCCAACGCATAGCGCATTAATAATTGATCGCGCACCACGAGCAGCACCCCCACCCTTGGCAATCCAACTCCCTTGTACAAGCCTTCCATGACAATTTGGAACAAGGTGTTCACATCGGTTCCTTGTTGTACGGCGTTCGATAAATCGCGCAGCACTTTGAGCTGCACGCTCACATCGGGTTCAGTGGGCACGCCTATGTCGGGCGCGCGGCCCGCTTTGGGTATCAGCCGAGAAATATTTTCGGCGCCAAATACCGACACGACGTCTGCCGCTTGTTCCGCGACCTTTTGGGCATCCTCTTTGGCCACTTTAAAACTGACCTTTCGATACTCGGCGATTTTCTTTAGCACTTTGGCGGTGTCAGGTGTGTCCCAACCATAGCGGGAGGCAGCGCTGAGCGCATCCCCCAATTTCACGGCAACCATCAACGGTGTGGGATTGCGGGGCTGGGGCTGCGCCAGCGTTTGATCGAGCAGCGCACTCAGGTGCCAGTGTTTTACCAGTGCACGGGTGAGCTGTTTGAATTGCAGCGATAGCACTTGTGCGCAGGCTTCAGCCTCTTCAACCCCCTCACTCAACTGTCGATCCAACTCATCTGCCTGTGCTTCGCCCTTGGACCAGATCGCCAGCTCGCCCACGTGAAACAGCAGCGCGGCGATAAACACTTCCTCGCGCTCATCGGGCGTTCCGCCGGGCAACATGGCCTTGGCCTGCAACGCTGCGTGAAACGCTTTGGCCATCACCTGCAACAATCGAGTGCGCGGATTCGCCCCGAGCAGCTGATCCACCAACAGCAGTGAGATACAGATATTTTTTACACCCTCAAAGCCCACCTGAATAATCGCGCGGGTAATGGTGTTGATGTTGCCACCGCTGGGGTTGAAATGGATGCTGTTGGCCGCACGCAGCAATTGCGAGGTAAGGTTGGAATCTTTCAACACCACGTCGCTCAATTGGTTGACGCGAGTGTCATCACTCGTGGTGAGCTGATTCAATGTTTTCACCACAGAGCCCAACACCGGTAAATCCACCGCGTTCAGCTTGCTGACCCAGGCATCAACACCCTTTACCGCCATCAGTTTCTCCTGTTGCTCGTCGCTATGCCGATGGATTCACCCGTAAATTGGCACATCGTTCTACTAAGACTAGCACTACGCTCTGACAAACAGCCGCTATAATTTTTGCTCACGTTTTGACCGGAGACTGACGCATGCGCAACTCAACCCGAACAACCGCCGCAGTATTGGCCTTGAGCGCCGCTGTTGGCAGCCATGCCGGCACTGGATTTACGCTCAATGGCCCCGCGCTGACCACCGGCGGAGTCAGCAACGGCCAGAGCCTGCTATCACTCAGCGCCAATCCCGCCGCCGTGGGCTTCGACCGCAGCCGCGCCAAAGGGGACAGCCATGTTTTGGGCGGCATCTACGCCGGTGGCGGGCTCGAGTATGGCGATGCCGAAGAGCTGTTCGACCAGTATGACGCGCTCGCCGATGCACTCACCGACAGCGGCGGCTTCGTCAATGGCCTGAGCTTTACCGCCATAGACCCCAACAATCCCGACTTCAGCGCCCTAGTTGCCCAGATCAATACCGAGGCCCAACAGGTAGACACCCTGCTCGCATTGGTGGGCCAAGAGGGCTACGCCAATGCCGACCTCGGCTTTCACGGGGCGTTTATCATCAATGGCGATGTGTTTGGTGGCACCTTGGGGTTTGATCTCAACTACAGCGGCTCCGCCTCCGCCAGCAGCATCATCGACCCCCTCGCCTTTGACGCGGATGCGGCCCTGACGGAATTGGATACCGCCTACACACTCACACCCGGCGATCCGGTCACCACCTTCGACCTCACCGGCGGCATCTCCCTCAACATTAACCCCACCACTGGCGCCGTCAGCGGTGCCTTTACTAACGACAGCCTGTTGGCCGTGCGCGCCGCCGAGCAAACCCAGCTGGGCATGAGCTACAGCTACCCCATAACCTTGAGTGACAATAGCCGCGTGTATCTGGGCGCTAAAGCCAAGGTGGTGCAACTGGGGCTGAGCCGGGTGATGCCCCGCATTGGCGACATCACTGATTCAGAAGCCTTGTTCGACGACATCAGCGATGCCGACATGAAAACCACCAGCAACCTCAGCCTCGATCTAGGTGCTTTGTGGGTCAGTGAGCACGTCAGTGCTGGCATTAGCGTTGAAGATATTTTGGAGCCGGAATATAAATTCAACGCCATCGATACCACCGGCTATTCCGCTGCGGCCGCCGCGGCCGTGGCGCGCCTGGGAAATTATCAACAGGAGGCCAAAGTCAGCATTGAGGCGAGCGTTTACACGGCCGACCGAACCTGGGCGCTCAGCAGCTATGTTGAAACGCAAGCCACCACCGATGCCATGGGTGAAGAACACCAGTGGCTGCAAATCAGTGGCGGCTGGCACAGCGACAGTTTTTGGTTGCCCAATGTGCGGGTAGGCTATCGCGCTAACCAAGCGGGCAGTGAAGTGAGTATCTACAGTTTTGGCGTCACCCTATTCCGCTACGTGAATGTGGATGTGGCAACGGCAACACAAAAAGTGACCATAGAGGGCGAAAGTCTACCCCGTGGTGCCAGCGCCAGCATGGGAATCAACTTCGCGTTTTAAGTCGTTTAAAAAACCACTGCACCATAAAAAAGCCCCGCAAAAATGGCGGGGCTTTTTGTTTGCGCAGCGAACCACTTATGGTTTTTGTAACAATTCCATTAGGGCTACCACTGTGGCTTCCACACCCGTAGTCACTGCGGGTTTTGGGGTAATTTTAAACAGCGGGCTATGGTGACTGGGCACCGGTTCGCCGCCCGCCTGCTCGCGCTCGAAATCCGCTTTGGGCGTACCGCCCACTTGAAAGTACACGCTCGGAATGTAGGGGTCCGTGGTGAAAAACGGGAAGTCTTCCGCACCCATGCCTAGACGACGATAGCGCTGATCAAAAATATCTGCACCCAACTTGGCCGACCAAGTGGCCTTTAAACGCTGCGTTAATGGAATGTTATTGACGGTGGGTGGCGTCGGCTCGTCGCTGATTACCACCTTGGGCAAGTTATCTTCTGGCAAGCCCGCGGCGCGGCCGACGTTCACGGCCACGCGCTCAATGGCCTTCATTAAATATTCGCGAGTTTCCCAGCTGTCGTTGCGCACGGTCACCTGCAGGCGCGCCTCATCCGAGATGATGTTGTGCTTGGTGCCGGCATGGAAGGAACCCACGGTAATGACCGCCGGCTCTTTCGGCGCAATTTCGCGGCTCACGATGGTCTGCAACGCCAACACAATTTGCGAGGCGATCACCACGGGATCTTTGCCGCGATGGGGCGAGGCTCCGTGCGCGCCCACACCGGGCACAATGATATCGAGGCTATCGACGCCGGAGTAGGGCGAGCCCTCCACGGCCACCAATTTGCCGGCCTCAATCTCTGAACTAACGTGCAGCGCCAAAGCATAATCTGGTTGGCCGAAGCGCTGCCAAATGCCGTCCTCCATCATGCCCTTGGCACCGCCCACGCGTTCTTCGGCGGGCTGGCCAATCAACATTAAGGTGCCAGACCATTCACCTTTGCGCTTAGCCATTTGGCGCGCGGTGCCCACCAAACTTGTGATGTGTACATCGTGGCCGCACGCGTGCATCACCGAAACCAGATTGCCGTCCCAATCTTTTTGCTTCGCCTTGGAGGCGTAGGCAAGACCCGACTTCTCTTCTACCGGCAAGCCATCCATGTCGGCGCGCATCATCACCAACGGCCCATCGCCGTTTTTCATGATGGCGACAATACCGGTTTTGCTTAAGCCCTCGGTCACTTGAAAACCGGCGGCGCGCAACTCTTTCGCCAAGCGTTTGGCAGTTTGTGTTTCAAGGTGCGACAGTTCGGGATTTCTATGGAAATGCTCGAATAACGGCGACAGGTGCTGCTCATAGTCGCGCGCAACATCTTGACGTAGATCGGCCTGCGCCTGGCTTGCCAACAGTGCCACACACAGTGAAAGGGCGAGTCGTTTCATAGGGGTTCTCATCAAGGTTAAGGGTAAAAAAGATTGTGAAAATACGCGCTAGTGCGCTTGCACAATGGCCAATAAATCTGCCGCCCAACTGCGCTTGGGGGTTTCAGTCACGCGACCCAACTCGACGCCACCGCGCATCACAATCAAGGTGGGCGTGTAGGCCAACTGGTATTGCTCCGTAGCACTGAGCGGCTCGCGCTTGTCTCTATCAACGGCAATGGCCGTAAGACTGACGTTGGGCAATTGCGACACCAAGGCCAACACCTTGGGCACCTCCCTGTGACTGTCGTGACACCAGCTGCCAAACAACAACACAAGTTTTACCGGTGCGCCCGCGAGCGCCTTGCGCAGCGGCTGCAATTCGGCAGCATCAATGGACACGGGTGTACGGGTGCTAAAAGCCGGGTGCTCGCCAATCTCGGCGGCGCTGACTTCGCCTAACATCTCCACTGTCGCGGGCAGCACTTCCAACTCGGCCTGCGCAAACTGCACGCTAAACAACAATACAAAACTCGAAAACAAACGGCGCATAATCTGAAACCTCTCGGTGATATGTGGCCAACAATGTCTGGCCGACGACCTAAAACATCGATTCAATATACATTTATTGGGGCAGCTCTTTTTTGGCCATGCTCGCCATCAGCTGGCCGTAGGCCTTGGTTAATTTATTCACGGCGTCACTGCCACCGGCCAGCACGCTGCCCGTCAATAGAATATCGACGGCGCTAAACAAACGCCCTTGCCAACCCGCGGGCACATCCAACACCAGCTGCTCTAAAATGCGTAGCCCCACCAGTGCCACCAAGAGCCCCATGCACAAACCCATTTGCTGCGCGATGAGTCGCGAGTGACTGCGGTAGTCGCTGCGCGCCTGCTGCAACATACGGTGTTGTGTGCGCGCGCTCTCGTCGGGATTGACCAGTGCGTCGAACGCGCGCAGCTGTTGATCCAAACGATCGGCGCCGCCGCCGCGCAGTGCCGACAAAAAAACTTCAATGGCGCGCTCTAAGAACAGACAGACCAACACCACATAGCCAAACACCATGGGCAACACTAACAGGGGTTGGGGTCGCCACGGCAGACCAGTGGGCTGCCAGAAAAAACCCAGGAGCGCCAAGCACAGGACGAAGAGTAGAGTAATGAAGTAACGCTGCATTGAACCATCCTGTGGTTGCGATATGTTTATTGTTTGGTCGCTAGCCGAAACGCGCCAACAGGCCGGTTGGCAGCCAGCGCAACAGGCGCGCCACTAGCGCCCAGGGCCAACGCGGCACGGTGGCGCGGGCCACTTTTGCCTCAATTAAGTCCGCCAGTAGGCGGCCGCCCCGCTCAACGGGAATGCAAAACGGGCGCGAGCGCGCCGCTTGATTGATGGGCGTATCAATGTAGCCGGGCCACAACAATGTTACATCAATGGGCTTACCGTGCAGCTCTGCGCGCAGGGCCTCCATAAACGTCGTTACCGCAGCCTTGGAGGCGCTGTAAACGGCACTGCTGGGCAAGCCGCGAAACCCCGCCACGCTGCTGATTGCGACGATATGCCCACTGCCCTGCTGCTTAAACATTTGCACGGCCACGTCCACAGTGGCCATCAGGCCCAACACATTGGTATCCACAGTGGCTTTTATTTTTTCAAAGGCCAGTTTACCCACCCGCTGAGAATAACCCACGCCCGCATTGGCGATCACTTTATCTAACCGACCGAAGTGTGCTTGGGCGGCCTGCAGGGTAGCAACCACCGCTGCGTAATCAGTGACATCCAGCGGTGCGACCCACACGCGCGCATCGTAATCTGATTCGAGCTGCAATTTGAGTTCGGCCAGGCTGTCTAATCGCCGCGCGGTGAGTGCCAGTGCATGTCCACGCCGGGCAAACTCAATGGCCATTTGACGCCCCAGTCCGCTCGATGCGCCGGTGATGAAAATAGTGTCTGCCATGGTGGCTCCGTGATGTTGTTTAGCGGGCGGCGATAATGCCTAGGTGTCGGCAATGCGATGCCTAGCGCACCTGACAACTGACGCGCAGCAGATCACCCAACTCTGCCACCAGTTGGTCGCCGCTGGCAAGCGGCCCCACACCCGCCGGTGTGCCGGTCAACAATACATCGCCGGGCTGTAAATCGAAAAACTGGCTGGCGTAGGCCAACAGTTGCGCCACCGGCGTGAGCATTGCGCGGGTATTGCCCTGCTGGCGCACCGCGCCGTTTTGGGTCAGGCGCAAGTCTAACGACTGCAAATCCTCGGGTGCGGGTACGAAGTGCGACAGCGGCGCGCTGCCGGTAAAGCCCTTGGCTTTTTCCCATGGGTGTCCCTTTGCCTTTAGTGCCGACTGCAATTCACGCAAGGTTAAATCAAACGCCAGCCCGACGGCCGCCACCGCCTCGCGCGCCTGGGTTTCATTGGCGCGGGAAAGGGGCCGATCAATAAGCACGCTCATTTCGGTTTCAAAATGACAGCTGCCCCACTGGGTAGGCACCGTAAAACCGTCCTCCATGGGGCAGGCGCAAATCGCCGTTTTAATAAAGAGCAGCGGCTCGGCCGAGACCTTGCTGTTCATCTCGGCAATGTGGTCTGCATAGTTCTGCCCCACGCACAGGATTTTGCCGAGTGGGAGCCTGGCCATGCGCGCTTGGAATTCCTCGGGCCCGGTAAAACGGTGTTGGTATTGGCTCGCGTGCGACATGGGTGTTGCCCTCCTGCGCGGGGTGGATAATGGCGTAATTCTCAAAGTCTCTTAATGCGACCAGCCGCTAGCACAAGCGTGACTGGCCGGCCGTTTTAGCAGCACACTCACGTAAAAATGCCGTCTAGCACCGCAACAACTGGCAGCATTCGCACAAAAAATGCCGACTATCGGTCATTGATTGCGCGCTGACGGTTGGTCTATTCAGGAGCTGTGGTATCATGGCGCCCCATTTTCCCGGGCCTATTTCACGGGCCCTGCACGGTTCATTACAGGTGGTATTGCATGGCTAAGGTGTCGCTCGACAAAAGCAAAATCAAGTTCCTTTTGCTGGAAGGTGTGCATCCGTCCGCCGTAGAGAAATTGACCGAGGCAGGGTACACCAACATTGAGTACCACAAAACCGCACTGCCTGAAGCGGAGTTGCTCGCGAGCGTTAAAGACGCGCACTTTATCGGACTTCGCTCACGCACTCAGCT
Source organism: Simiduia aestuariiviva (assembly GCF_014192475.1). GTDB lineage: Bacteria > Pseudomonadota > Gammaproteobacteria > Pseudomonadales > Cellvibrionaceae > Simiduia > Simiduia aestuariiviva. The sequence continues at coordinate 149,788 of NZ_JACHXZ010000001.1, read as the reverse complement.
CACCCGCGACGTCTTTGCCGCGGCGCCCAAATTGATTGGCGTAGGCTGCTTTTGCATCGGCACCAACCAGGTGGATCTCAGTGCCGCACAGGAGCACGGGGTGGCGGTATTTAACGCGCCCTACTCTAACACCCGCTCGGTAGCTGAACTGGTCATCGCAGAAGCCATTTTGCTGTTGCGCGGCATCCCCGAAAAAAATGCGGTGTGCCATCGGGGTGGCTGGATGAAATCGGCTGAGGGCTCCTTCGAAATTCGCGGCAAAACCCTTGGCCTTGTGGGCTATGGCTCCATTGGCAGTCAGGTGAGTGTGCTGGCGGAATCGCTCGGTATGAAAGTGCTATTTTCAGACGTTGTGGCCAAGCTGCCACTGGGCAACGCCGAGCAGGTGCCCCTCAACACCTTGCTGGCGCGCGCCGATATCGTCAGCCTGCACGTGCCGGAAACCAGCGACACCAAAATGATGATGGGCGCGGAGCAATTGGCGCTGATGAAGCCCGGCGCCATTTTACTCAACGCCTCGCGCGGCACCGTGGTCGACATCGACGCACTGGCGACACAGTTGAAATCGGGCAAGCTGTCGGGCGCGGCCATTGACGTTTTCCCGGTGGAACCCAAGGGCCCACAGGACGAATTTATCTCGCCGCTGCGCGAGTTCGACAATGTGATTTTAACGCCTCACATCGGCGGCTCTACCATGGAGGCGCAAGCCAATATTGGCGTAGAAGTGGCTGAAAAATTAATTAAGTACTCCGACAACGGCACCACCACCAGCTCGGTCAACTTCCCCGAAGTGGCGCTGTCGGCCCACGCCAACGTGCACCGCCTGTTACACGTTCACCACAATGTGCCGGGCGTGATGTCGGCCATCAACCAAGTGTTTTCCGAAAACAATATCAACATCATCGGCCAACATCTGCAGACCAATGAAAAGGTGGGCTATGTGGTCATTGAAGTGGCCGCAGCCAACTCCGAAACCGCGCTGGAAAAAGTGCGCGAAGTTGAGGGAACCATTCGCTGTCGCGTCTTGTTCTGATAGGCTAACGCAGCACGTCGTAAAAGGCCGCACTCGCGGCCTTTTTTTATTTAAACGCGCAACCAAGACGCGTCACTGCCCGCACAGGGCCAGCACCTTAGGACACAACCGGTGGAATTTACTCGCGAGCAAAAGCTGGGCGTTAGCCTGGCGGTTGGGGCTTTCTTTTTGTGGGGCCTGTTTCCCATTTTTTTGAAGGCCATCAGCATTATTCCACCCTTGGAGTTGGTGGCACATCGGATTGTGTGGTCGTGGCTGTTTGTCCTGCTGGCCATTGTGGTCACCCGGCAATTGTCGCGCCTGCTCGGCCACTACCGCCAACCAAAAATGCTGCTTGCGCTACTCGCCTCTACGCTGCTGTTGGGCGCCAATTGGTTTTTGTTTGTGTACGCCGTCAACACCGGCAAAGTGCTGGAAGCCAGCCTCGCCTATTACATTAACCCGCTGCTCAATATGGCACTGGGCGGTGTGTTTTTAAGTGAGCGCCTGCGGCCACTGCAGTGGCTGGCCGTGGCGCTGGCGTGCACGGGTGTGGCCATCGAGGTGGCGGTGTTCGGCTCCGTGCCCTGGTTGGCGCTGGGCATGGCCAGCACCTTTGCGCTCTACGGTCTAATTCGCAAGCTGGCACCCATCGACAGCTTGAACGGCATGATGATCGAATGCACCTACCTGCTGCTGCCCGCGCTCGCCTACCTCTGGTTCTACGGCCAAGCCACCTTTGCCTTGCTCACCGATACCCACTGGGCCCTGCTGGCAGTGTTTGGACCGGTGAGCACTGTCCCGCTGATGATGTTCGCCTCAGCGGCGCGCAAGATTCAATACACCACCATGGGCTTTTTGCAGTACATAGGCCCAACAATGATGTTTTTCCTGGCCGTTTGGATCTACAACGAAACCTTTGGCCCCGCCAAAACCACCACCTTCAGCTTTATTTGGCTGGGCGTGGCCTGCTTCTGCGCAGACGTCATATGGCGGGCCAGACGCAAACCGCCAATCAAAGCCATCAGCTAATTCACCCCAACCACACCGCCGGCGCGGGCTGGCGGTGAATGCCTCAAGTGTCTGGACGACCCTAAATAACAACTTGACGAGCGCCGCTCCTTTCGATTATTTTGATATCAAATAGATATCACCTAAAAAGGAGCTTTGCCATGGGTGCAGAACTAGACGGAAAGAGCCGCTCTGGCTACACAATGATTTTTGTTTTACTGGCATGCCAGATTGGCGGCATTTTCTTAATTGCCACGGCACCTATTCCACTGAAGGTACTGGCGTTAGTTTTCTCTGTAATCGTGCTGATTTGCTGGTTCGGCTTGTACATGGTGCACCCCAACCAAGGCAAAGTACTGCAACTGTTCGGCAACTATAAAGGTACCGACCGCACGCCGGGACTGCGCTGGAATAACCCACTCTATGCCAAGCGCGCAGTCAGCTTGCGGGTGCGCAATTTCGAGAGCGGTCGCCTAAAAGTTAACGACGCCAATGGCAACCCCATCGAAATCGCTGCCGTGGTGGTATGGCGGGTGGTCGACACCTACGACGCCGTGTTCGAAGTGGACGACTACGAAAATTACGTATCCATTCAAAGTGAGGCCGCGCTGCGCAACCTCGCCACCACCTACCCCTACGAGCACGACGCCGACGACGAACGCCTCACCCTGCGTGGCCACTCTAGCGCCATTGCCGACAAGCTGCGCACCGAGGTGCAAGACCGACTGGGTAAAGCGGGTGTCGAGGTGCTAGAAGCGCGCCTGTCGCACCTTGCCTACGCCCAAGAAATTGCTCAAGCCATGCTTCAACGCCAACAGGCGAGTGCGGTATTAGCGGCGCGCAAGATCATCGTGCAGGGCGCGGTGGGCATGGTAAAAGATGCCATCGAGCAACTGGCTAGCGAAGACGTGGTCGAGCTGGACGACGAACGCAAAGCCGCCATGGTCAGCAACTTGCTGGTGGTACTGTGTGGCGAAAATAACGCCCAACCGGTGCTCAATACCGGTTCACTTTACTAGGTTCTATTGTGGCTAAAAAAGCATATCCGCTGCGCATTAACGAATCGGTCCTCGCTGCCATGCAGCGCTGGGCCGACGACGATTTGCGCAGCCTAAACGCCCAAATTGAATACGTATTGCGCGATGCCTTGGTGAAAAGTGGTCGCGTGAAACTGGTGCAAAAAGTTGTCACCGAAGTGGAAGATAAAAACGAATCATGAAGCGTTTCCCCTCTAAAATTGATCCGCTCATTATTATGTTAGTTGTGGTCGGCTTAGTGGGCGGTCTGTTACCCACGCTGCTATTCGTCGATACCAGTGAATTGGCATTTTGGTTGACCCTATTGACGATGGCCGCCATGGTTTTGTTCGTCGGGTCGCTGCTGCTCTTTACCTACTACGACATAGACGGCAATCAGCTCACCGTGCGCAGCGGGCCCTTGTACTGGACTATTCGCATTAGCGACATCGCCGACATTACCCCCATTCACACACTCTTGTCGGGCCCCGCGCTGTCACTTGATAAACTGCAAATTCGCTACGAAAACGACCGCCGACTGCTAATTTCACCCAAAGATAAAGCTCAGTTTATCGCCGCGATAAATGCCCAGCGCCGATTAGCCTAGCCCGCTTGTTGTATAGCGCACGGGCAAGGTCCAGCGTAGGGTGGCAGCAGAGGATCCATTTGACTGTCACTCTCTGAAGGGCCTAAACCATGCACCCAGCCTTTGATTTTAACGGACAGACCGCGCTCATCACGGGCGCAGGCAACCCCAATGGCATCGGCTTTGCCTGCGCACGGCTGCTGGCCGAATTGGGGGCGAAAGTTCTCATTTCCGCCACCGGCAAGCACGTATTCGACCGCCAAGCCGAATTGCGAGCGCTGGGCTTTGACGCCTTTGGCTATGTCATTGACCTCACCGATCGCCCAGCCACCGACGCATTAGCGCAACAACTGGGTGACCAACACGGCGCCATCCACATTCTGATCAATAACGCCGGCATGACCCAACAGGGCCAAAGCGATGCAGACGTCGCCTTCAGCGCTCTCGACCCCACAGATTGGGACCTTTCGATCGCCCGCAACTTGACCACTTGCTTCAACATTACCCACGCTCTGGTACCGCAAATGCTGGCTAGTCAATACGGCCGCATCGTCAATATCAGCTCCGTCACTGGCCCGCTTGTGAGCAATGCACGCGAGGCCGCCTACAGTGCAGCCAAGGCAGCCATGGTGGGCATGAGCCGAAGCTTGGCTATTGAGCTGGGGCCACACATAACGGTTAACAATGTGGCGCCAGGCTGGGTGGCCACTGACTCGCAAACTCCATCTGAAGCTCGCGCCGGTCAGCACTGCCCCGCTGGACGCTCGGGCCACGCAGACGAAATTGCCCACGCCACGGTATTTTTGGCGAGTCCAGGTGCAAGCTATATCACAGGTCAGATGTTGGTGGTGGATGGCGGCAATTGCCTGCAAGAAACGAAAGGCGCCTAAACAGGGTGACAGATAGCCGCCGAAAGAATAGTCTAAGTCATTGATTTTAATAACATGTCGGGTGTCTGTCAGGTTTAAGGCGTGGTGTGCATCCCGCCGTTTGCAGACCATGGGCACCACAGCAAGGAGGACACATGATTATCAGGAAGCTACGTTTACAAAAGGGTTGGTCGCAAGAGCAACTGGCCCAAGTCTCAGGGCTATCGGTGCGCACTATTCAACGCATAGAGCGCGGCCAAACCCCTGGCCTAGAGACCATGAAGTCCCTCGCTGCTGTTTTTGATGTTGAACTTTCAGCGCTACGGCAAGAGGAACCCGACATGACCCCAGAAAATCTAAATGTATTGCGTCAAAACATGACCGAAGAAGAAAAGGACGCGCTTGAGTATGTGCGCGACCTCAAAGGCTTCTATTCCAACCTAGGCAGCTACGTCATCTTTATTGCGTTCCTGTTTTTTGTGAATTTGGCCACCAGCCCCAACTACCTCTGGGTGGTGTGGCCGGCATTAGGCTGGGGCATAGGCGTGGCGATTCACGGGCTCAATGTTTTTGAGCTGACCAGCTTTTTCGGCTCGGATTGGGAGCGCAAGCAAGTCGAGAAGCGTTTGGGCCGGAAACTGTAATCCAAACTAAGACACAGGAGCCACCATGGCCGAACATGAAAAATTGAATTACGTGGAATTTCCAGCCGCCGATTTGGCGGCCACCAAAGCATTTTTCACGGCGGCCTTTGGTTGGCGCTTTACCGATTACGGTCCAGACTACGTCGCCTTCGATCAACAAGGTTTAGAAGGCGGCTTCTATCGCGCAGATCTGGCATCCACCGCGCAGCAGGGCGGCGCCCTATTAGTGTTCTACAGCACAAATTTGTCTGACACGGAAGCCAAGGTGGTCTCAGCTTGCGGCACCATTAACAAACCCACGTTCGAATTTCCCGGCGGGAAAAGGTTTCATTTTCTAGAGCCCAGCGGCAATGAATTTGCGGTGTGGTCGGACAAAAACTGAATCCGTGTGAAACGCTAGCACTACAAGGTGCTAGCGATGCGCAGACGCTCTCCCACCATTTCCATTCCGTGCCCCTGATGACCCATCGCAACGCCCGTCAATGTGACATTTAACCCGCACGGCAAGCCAAGCGATTGCACAGTTTAACGGACCTTCTATTAGCACGAATGCCCTTTTAATTTTCTGATAATTCCTAATTCCTAATTCCTAATTCCCAATTCGATTTGGCACTTAAGTACAAAAATGCTAGGATCCGCCTGTCGAGACGTTGAGCGCGGGCGTTTTGGCTGGCCTTGTCTGTTATTTATGCCAAGGTATTAATTTAATCTACGTTGCACATACCATGCGTTTCGCTAGTTTGCACCTTTAGCGATTGTTTTAAATAGATCTATCGGCGTGTAAGCATGGTTGACGCTTGGGGTCACGCTGGCAGGTGGAAACGTTTAAGCTTGCGCACAAATAAAATCAAATGGAGCTATATAAGATGTTAAAAAAGCTATACATGCTTATATTTATAGGGATGTTTTCAAATCAGGTACACGCTTCTGTCATAGATTTTGATGACCGTGGTAACGGCTACCTTCCTTCAGACTATGCGGGCTTGGATTGGGGCACAATGAAATTTGGCGTTGTCACCGATACACCCTTCCAGTCAACACACGGAAATTCATACGGCTCACCCTCTGGAGAAAGCGCCTTATACAACAGCAATGGCGTTGATCAAAGTGTTGAATTTGGGAGCACGGTAGACTTTCAGGGTGCATTTTTTAGTGCTTGGGCCAATGGTGACGACTACGGTAGCTACGGTGCCACATCAATCACGATAAACGGTTTTTTGGCAGGTTCGCTGGTAGGCTCAAAAACTATGAGCTTATCCGCAACTAAATACGATTGGTTCGATGTCAATTTATTCGGTGTCGATAAGCTAGAATTTGTAACCAGTGGATTTGAAAAGTGGTGGGTGATGGACGACTTCACCTACGATGCAGCGACCGCATCAGTGCCAGAGCCCAACAGTGGTTTGATTCTTTTCGCTGGTGTTTTTGCGCTACTACTATCACGAAAAAAACTTACTTCTGCTCTTTCAGTTACAGACCGTTTGCGCGCCTAAGTCAGCGTAAACAACAGGAGCTTATCAATCAGCTGCGCAACAGGGCGAGCAACACAAGGTTGTCGCCTGTTGTCGTAGCTGACACTACGATTGCTGTATCACTGAAATCTATCCGACCTAGCATTGGCTCCCTCTCGAGCGGCCATCGACTCCGAGCGTGGCCGCGAGCACTGCCACCACCACCCTATTCGACTCTAATCGGCTCTAATGGGACAGCCATAGCGGCTCTAATGGGACAGCCAAAGTAAGCAGATAGCTCGGATGGGACAGCTACCCCTAATAGGACAGCCACTACCCCTAATAGGACAGCCACTGTAAGAGATCTTCAAACGTGGCAGGCCCTTTTATTGCCTTTTATTTCTTTTTGTAGGTCTGCAAACTTACGGCTTTGTTTCGTTATAGAATTTGCAGACGCCATCAATAAGAACGCGGCAGCTCGGCTCATTGGCGGCATCAATTTCTTTTTTTACGTACATCACCGCGATAGCCACCAGAAAAACAACTGCGATCACCCACTCCAGCCGCTGTTTACGGCGCTGCTTGCGGTCGGCGCGATGGTTTGCCTGTATTTGCGCCTCACGCGCCGCGTGATAGTTATCCACCCGCGCGCGCTCTTCCGCCTCCTCTGCCGCAACTGCCCGGGCAAACGCCACCGCATAATCTTCATTGCCCAGATAGGGAATTCTGCGCTGGTAAATTTCACACCACCCGGGCGCCAGCTTTTTCAAATGCTGGGCCGACCACTCGCCATACTTCTCTGCGAGTTCGGCGGATTGTGCTTTATTCAATACCAGAAACCCGTGGGTGTCATCACCCAGGGTTTCCCTATGCAGCCATACATCATGGCTATCTTGAACCAGCTTTGCCAGCGAGCACAGGGTGACGTAGCGGTCGCTGCCGGTATCGGTTAATGGGATGCGGTGGGCTTTTCCTTCATAAACAATGCTCATGCCTTCTTCATTTTCCACGCACTGCATCAGTGGCGCGTCGCCTGCCAGTGCTTCCAATTGCGCAATGAAAAGCCGGGCGACTTCGCTGTCGTACTCACGCCAATCCATCCAACTAAAAAACTCTTGCCGTTCTTCTTCGTTGGCAGCGACCAGCAGTTCAATCATATCCCCATCCCTTCTATGAATCACACTCCGCCTTGAAGCATTGGCGTTATTAATGGCTACAGCCGTTCAATCTAAAGTCCTGTTGACGCTTCCGAGGATTTCACATGAGAAGCACTCTAATGGGACAGCCACCGTAAGCAATCAAAATATGCAATTTTTTGGGAGTATTTCTTCAACCTCAACGCCGGCCACAACGGCGAGCAGCGATTAGTTGCGAGTCCAGCCGCGCTGCGGCGTGTTGGTGGCGTTTGTTATGCATTTTTATCTGAAACCGGATAGAAATAGCCTGAATATTTTACGCCTACCTTCTTAGAAAACCACCAATAGAAAGGATAAGCGAGAAAGCCAAGCAACGCCCCATTTATCATACCTACTACCGGACCCATAAAAACCAGCTGCAACAGCGCAATATCAAAACCCATTCCCGTGGCAAATGTGTACATGTAAAATGGAATGGCAACCACGCCTGCGCTAAATCCAATAACGGAGCTTATTTTTATTAACGATAAAAAGCTAAGCTCTATCTTAAATATTTCTTTCATTTTATCCTTGTGCATAACGCCCGGCTTTGGGGCGGCGAAGCGATAGCGTAGCCGTCCCGCCGCACGTCTTTTGTGCGGCTACCAAGAGCCGCTTGTTAGGCATTTTGCCCCCGAAGGTTTGCCACACCCCACAAACGAAACACTATACCAATATATGCAATGGTCATAATGCTATGTACGACTGGCTTTTCCCAGAAGGTACCAAGGACGATTGAAATTATGGGTATGGCTGCGAAAACCAAAGCTATTATTTTTAAGCTTACCGGTGAAATAAACTTGGTGCTACCTTTTGGATTTACAAACAGTAAGCGCAACGAGAGGTAAAACACCCATAGGCTGCCAGCTAAGAAAATGCTGCCTAGCGAAACAGTGAGTACTGTAGGCGGTACATTAGGTGCAACCAGTAGCGTTGCAGAACCGATAACACATATAAAGGTAAATGGCGCAAACAATATCCCTAGCGGTATTGTTACCCACCTTGGGAGCGGCTTCGGTTCAATTTCTTCGTACTGTTCCATCTGATGCCTAACGCCGCCCACAGGGGCCGCAGTGGAGGCGAATGTTTTGCGGTAGCGTAAGCGACAACCGCAAAACAAGCGCCGGAACGGAGGTCCAGCCCGCTTGCGGGCGAGCCTGATGGGCATTGTTAAATGCGCCCATGGACAGACAAGACAACATGTTTATTACTGTAGGACTCTATAAAAAGACCCTTGCTAACAAATTGGCAAGGCTCATTTTCTTTGAGCCCGTTACCCATTACTCCAAAAAGAACACGTTGACCTATTGACTCAGATAAGTAAGAAATTGATCTCTTGTGAGCTTCGACAGACATTGGCCTTTTATATGCGGCCCACCTAAGAGAGTCAAACTCTCCGACGACTGTTAGTGATTCACACTTTTCTTCATGCCAATGAGCTTCTACTCCTGTCGGTGATAATACGACAGTGTACTCATCCCAATTTTCATCGCTTATTTCGAAGGACTCCACTAAAACCTCAAAGTGATACCCCCCAGATAAAACTCCTTGTGAAAATAGTCCGAAGATAAAAATTAGGCATATTCTATTCATAGCATTTAACGCCGCGCACAAGGGCCGGAACGTAGTTGATTGTTTTGTGGTAGCGTAAGCGTTAAGCCACAAAACAAGCGACGCAGTGGAGGTCCAGCCACGAAGTGGCGTGCTTGATGCGCCTTGTTATGTGTTTGCATTACTTGCCCAGTATCTCTTCTTTGGCTTGCACGATTAATTTGCCAACCATAATGTCATGTTCATTGTTATTACTAGCGCTTAACCCTATATTTTGATTTATTGTGGATGTTAATGACGCTGCAATACGGATGTAATCATTTCCTTCTATCGCCAATCTAAAAATATGTGGCACGTAGTTATCGTATTCATCATCCCACTCGCTATCCTTTTCATAGACTCCAATTGGATCCCATTTTTCCCAAAGTATTCGCTGGATTTTCTTCCACAGCTCTTTCTGTTTCGGAGACAATTTGCTCATACTGATTTACACATAACGCCCGCAACAAACGCGAGCGTAGCGAGTCGAGGGCGTCAGCCCGTTTTGGTTGCGTTTGTTATGAGCCATTAACTATTTCTGCTATTCCAAGTAAAATAGCCACAACGGCTAGCAAAGAATATAGATATATCGATACTTTAAACATTATTGGATCGGATTTCTTAGTATATGTTCCAGCTGACCATAGATAGATCTCTCCATTTATTGCCCCACTCAAAATATAGACAAGAAAATACATCGAACCAAAAACTGCCCAGGAAGCAAGAACCTTGTCGGAGGGGGAGCCGTCGTTAAACACAACAGATATAATCACACCAACAACAAGTGACGCAATGAAAAAAAACGGTGCGATCCTTAGCAATCTAAAAACTAAATGATTGCGCATACTTCTCCCGGTGCTCCAGCTCATAACGCCGCTATTACCGGCGAATTGTAGTTGATTGGATTTTTATGCTACCCAGCATAAAAACTAAGCAACGGAAATGGAGTCCGGTAGATAGCTTTGTTAGAAGCATTTTTGCCGATAAACCAAATATATTGATGATAACAAACCGCCTACTAATAAAATATGCCATGTACCAATAATAAACACTAAGCCTGGGAATAAACCACCTGACAATAATTGCTCAATATAGTTGGGTCCGATTCCGCCCATCAACATGGAAGCAAGGCTAAATATAAATGAAGCTACAACCACTGAACCCAAAATAACGCATAAAGGTACCATAAAGAGTTCCATAATTGGCTTTGTCCCCGCTATTGGCACATACCAATGGGAAAGCTTTATGCCAAACATAAACGCGCCAATTAGAACGGGCAGGTAGGCTGCCAACGCGATATATTCACCTCTATTAAGGAATCCGGCCTTGTGCTCAAAGTAAGTAACCGCCACTAAAAGTACAACACTAAAAGCAAATCCAGATTCTAGGGACCTTCTATCCATGCGGTGGCCTTCTAACGCCGCAAGCAAAGGCGCGCGTTAGCGCGTCCAGCCCGCAGGGCGATTTTGCCTTGCTTTGTTAAGGGTTTTACCAGAACCATGAAATAACAAGCCCTATGCCTAATAATGGAAGTAAACCTAGCCAAATGAAAACCCCTGTTTTGAATAGGAACTCCTGCCACTTAGGTAAATTGGAATCTTCAGCGGTATCCCAATCGTCCTCGGTGCAAACTACAGAAATAAAGTCCGACTTGTAAGTTGGAGAGGCTGACTTTTCAGATATAGCTTCATCGATTGATGCCTTCAGTGAAATAAGTCCATCACGATTTCCTACGATACAATCTTCGTAAGCATCACTCGCAGTCTTCACCCATGGTTCATTATTGGTGCTCAATTTCGATGACCCTTAACGCCGCCAGCAGCGGCCGAGTGAAACGAGGTCCAGCGACCGCAGGGAGCGATGCTGGCTGGCCTTGTTAAGTGTTTTGTATTTCATTAAAGCGCTTGGCTTCAGCGGCCAACCCCATATTTGATGCTGCAAGCTCTAAGTATTTCCAGAACTGATTCGGTGCATTACACAGCAAACCCAAATCATCCAAGGAATTCAATGCCAACCCCAGCTCGTTGTGCTCCAAATACTCAAGGTAATCTTTATCGAATTCTTTTGCTTCGTCAAAGAGCATGTCATTTGGTAATAAACCACGAGCAGAACTCAAGTGCTTAATCGTGACTTTCCAAGATTCTTCGACTGATGTCATATCGTTTTTTGACACTTAACGCCCGCAACAAACGCGAGCGTAGCGAGTCGAGGGCGACAGCCCGTTTTGGTTGCGTTTGTTATGAGCCATTAACTATTTCTGCTATTCCAAGTAAAATAGCCACAACGGCTAGCAAAGAATATAGATATATCGATACTTTAAACATTATTGGATCGGATTTCTTAGTATATGTTCCAGCTGACCATAGATAGATCTCTCCATTTATTGCCCCACTCAAAATATAGACAAGAAAATACATCGAACCAAAAACTGCCCAGGAAGCAAGAACCTTGTCGGAGGGGGAGCCGTCGTTAAACACAACAGATATAATCACACCAACAACAAGTGACGCAATGAAAAAAAACGGTGCGATCCTTAGCAATCTAAAAACTAAATGATTGCGCATACTTCTCCCGGTGCTCCAGCTCATAACGCCGCGGTAATGGGCAGCTGGAACAGAGCGAAGCGGCGTGTAAGCTGTCCCAGTGAGCAGAGCGAACGATATTGACCGCTTTGTTATACATTTTTATTGCTATGGATAAGAATCACATTTGAAATAGAAGCCATTAAAAGCACAGACATAACAAGCCCACCCATACCTATAAAGTACCCGCTATTTGTTGTTACATCTAAATATGCATAATAAAGAACAACATCTAATAGTAGAAAATTTAGAACTGTACCAGCCCACCTGAACGTGAAGTTAGTATTAGGGAGATACACAAACACCAATGGTATTGCAAACAGACCATACCAGCAATCGTCTATCGCAGATAAAACCAACGAACCCAATATCACTATAGGATTGAGTATCATCGTAAATATTATGGATAGAAAACGTATTGCATTCATGAGTATGTATAACGCCCGGCTTTGGGGCGGCCGGAGCGTAGCGTAGGCCGTCCCGCCGCGTATTTAGCGGCGCACAAGAGCCGCTTGTTATTGGCCGCCGGTTTGCACCTGCTACAACGCTGGTAAGCGGAGCGGTAGCGAAGCCAGTGGCGATTTAAGTGGTAAGAATACCTTACCTGACACCTTTTGAAACCCACTTAGGGCAAACCACAATGAAGGCATGCCGTACACAACACTGCGAGCAAACTACTGGCACCAAGAAAGTAACTGCGTTGGTGATACAGCACATTCCTTGATGCTGGCATGCCGATTAGTGGCACGCGCTAGAATTCAAATCCCTTACTTACCTACCGTAAAAAAGGTAAGGCTCAATAACGCCTCAAACAGGGGCGCGCGTTAGCGCGTCCCGGCCGCAGGCCCTTGCTGGTTTGATTTGTTATGCATTGACTTCGTCAGAACGAGCCATGCCATAGCATATGAACCTAAAACTAGCAGCGCAGCCTTAATGAAGATGCCAATTAATCTTATTAAAATCACCTTATCTTGAATGGCTGCTGGATCTACAGTTTGCGTACCAGTTTTAGTTGAATAAGATGAGAGATTTTTGAAACACTCGTTAACGCCACTCTCTTCAAATGCCTTATTTAAGGTGGCGACGACATCATGCTGCGTTTTATCTACAAAAAACCCTTCAATTTTCGCTGCAACGACCAACAGTAGCACTATCGCAATAAAGGATACGAAGTAATAGGCGGCTAATTTATGTATATTCATGTTCAAAACTTATGCATAACGCCTTGCTAAGGGGCAACCGAAACGCAGTGTAGGTTGTCCCGCGGAGGCCGCGCTTTTTGCGGCCGGAGTGAACTTGAGCAACTTGTTAAGCATTGAAGAAGGCACGAACTTCATTTGCCACCTGCTGTAGCTGACCAAGTTCTGTGTTCAGATGTACCGTAAGATGCCAATCTTCGCTACCGCTACTCCATTGAGTAAGCTTTACTTGGATAGTTACATGTCCGGTTGAATTACATGTTACGGCCATTTCAAATTCACCTTCTAGGGACTTCCAGCTCTCAACTCCCGTCCAAGGTGAGTTAAACTCACTAAGCTTTGAGAATAAATTGGCAATTCCAAATTCGTCAGTATATGTAGTGACTTTCCTTGATGCGTGTACGGATTCCGCGACCACTTCAAATTTAAAGAATTCCCCGTCACGCTCAGAGAATATGTACTGCTCCTTAGACGATGATGATGTAATCGAGAATTTATCCATACTCATGATGCTTAACGCCCATAGCAACGGCGGCTGGAACGGAGCAAAGCGTAGTGTAAGCCGTCCAGCCCGCGCTGTTTGCGGGCGAGTTGCCTATGTTTGTTAACTGTTGTTTTCATTAGACGGCAGATTGTCCATTGCGATAATGTAGGTATTTTCATATGGCTGAACCGTAGCACAGATGTTTTTGCCTGCTACAGACCAAAACATTGTCTCAATGCCACCTACCTCAAAGAGACCCACATAAGTAAAATCTTCAACTGTAAACGGCTTTTCATCGGCACTTTCATTCGATATGCCAAATTCAAGATTGAAATAATTTACAAACTCTTGGGGGTCAACCTCAGGCAGCTCATCAAATTTATTTTTAACAGGGGCATCAATCATAGTTTCAGAGCCAACTGACAGTTAACGTCGCAGTAACCTGCGCTGCGTGTGGAGAGAAGCTTTGTGGTAAAGTGGCGTAGCCACTACAAAGCTGAACGCAGCACGCGGCGTCAGGTTTACTGCCTTGTTAAGTGATTTTTCTACGGCCAATACCTTACACCCATTAATTCTTTTATACCATTTTCGTTTTCATCTTCATCGAAATCAACTATGACTCCGGAATTTACTTTTAGTACGTTTCTTCCGTAGTAATCAACGATTTCAAACTTTATTCCATTATCCGACAGCAACCTACTAATGTTTTCTATATTCTGTTCCTGCACCTCGTTTAAAAACCATGGGTCGATAGAAAACTTTTCGTTTTCAAAAAAGTAAGTACCTGTATCCTTTGGATTATAGTTATCATTTTGGATTGACTTTAAAATTCCATCGGGATCAAAAAACAATTCATACCATGCGTATAGCAATATACTTCCTGGGCCATCAAGGTCTGTATCATCGTCAGGTGGGCCTAGCATCTCTAAAACTTTGGCTTTGCTCATGCCTATTTCAACAGACCCAAATCTTCCTGTTTTTATAAAATCGAGTATTCGGATTATCATTTTCACTTAACGCCTAAAGCAGCCGCGCGCGCTTTTTGCGCGTCGGATTGCCTTTACTTGTTAGAGTTTTTTTCTTTTTCATTTAGTTCAATCAAATAACTTTCTTCAAAGTGATTGATTTTAACTACCCCTTCTGAGCGAACTCTAAGAACGCTAGAAGCTCGCACTGAACCCGTACAGATATTTGCTCGGTTATCATCTTGCAGATAGATTAAATAGTCACTTTGCTTATCGTGGCCAAGACCACAATCACCGTTACCATTACCTAAAAATACAAACTCCCTATCGGAAACGCTTCCTTTGTAGACTTTAATCACATCAAGAGAATAGGGCTCATTGTGATTTCTACCTTCTGAGATGCGCCCTATAAATATTTTGGAAGCATCTCGAAAATTGGTTTCGTCATCTATATCGCCGCAACTGCATGCTAAGGATATTGCAGGCATAGCAAGAGCTAGGATAGATACGATATTCTTCATATGACTCTAACAGTTTATTCATAGGACGCGGAGCGTATATTTTTTATGCTTTAAAAACCGTAAAAATAGTTAAACATCTGATTTTATTTACTATTTTTATTTTCATCTTTGGCGTATAGAACTTCTTTTTCAGAAAACAAACACCAAGCTGGCAATATATTTCCGCGAGAATTTCTCGAAATATACCCCATAAACTATTAATTTACATAGCAAATGTTCCCCTCACTCCGAATTTAATGACAACTAAAATTAAGACCCCGCTACTGAAAAACGGCATTTGAAAGCAACCTAGACGTCAAATCCCATAACAGCCCTCATTCCCCACCATTATTGCGCAAACCACAGGTATGTAGCGCGAACGACTCAACTAGGGACGCATTGATGGAGCGGCGAAGTAGCGGGGTGGAATTGGCGCTTGGGCGATAGGTTTTTGCTTTCTAGCCAGAGAGGGAGGTGGGCACACGGATAAAATCGAATCTTTATTGACCAGCGCCCAAGAATCTCACCCTGCCCGCTTATCACTGTCACGCGTCGCATTATATTGCGCACAAAGCCCATCAAAAAAACGCGCGGCTTCAATTAAATATTCGGTGCGAATATCCAAACGCTCGTTGATGAGTTGGTGGCGGCCTTCGGCGATCCAGTGGATATGGTGATTGGGTAGGCGCGCGGCAAGCACGGGTATATTAAAACGCCAGTCAACGGTGGTGTCTTCTTTACCCTGCACGATCAGCGTGGGAACCGTTAAGCTTTTGCAAAGCCAAAACTGGCGCAGCCACAGCTTCATGGCACTGACCCAGCGCACTGACAGCAGGTGCGGCTGTAGGGGATCGGCTCTTAAAAATTTAAGAAATTCTTCATCGTGGGAGTTGGCGGAAAATACCCGCCGAATGCTTTGTACAAACGGGCGCAGCAACCAATGGGCGATGCGGCTGAAGCGCCAGCCGTGGGGGCGCACTAGGGGTGCTAGCAGCACTTGGCCTTCGAGCACAGGAATGTCTTGGCCCTGTGCCTGTAAATCCAATTGGTGTTTGAGTAAGACAGAACAGCCCGTGCTTTGCGCCAGCGCTAAAGTGGGGCCATTTACTGGCAGCATTTTTGCCGTTTCAAACACGGCGGCGAAGGCGGCGGTGTACTGGCCAAAATCGTCAATGCTGGCGCGAGGGCCTTCGGACAGACCGTGACCGGGCAAATCGAAGGCCACCACGGCAAATTGTTGCTGCAAGCCGAATTCGATGGCATTGCCGTACAAACCCACGTGATCGTAGTAGCCGTGCAATACAAATAACAAGCCGCGCGGATTTTCTGGCAACCAGTAGTGAGTGGCAATTTTCTGGTCGGCCACGGTGACATAACCAAAGCCGTGACGGGCTTGCGCGAAACGATTGAGCGAGTAAAAACTTAGATACTGCTGAAACGCCTCGCTGCTGCGCCAGCTCGCTTCGCTCTCGCGACTTATCGTCAGCGGTTGCCACTGCTGATGAATGAATTTAATGGCCGTTAATAGTTCAGTCATAACAAAACGGCAGCCGAAGCTGCCGTTATTTCCACTCAGTTTACTTTGGGATCTAAGCTGCCACTTTCATAGCGCTTGTACATGACCTCTAGGCTCATTGCTTTTATCTTGCTGGCGTTGCCCGCCGTGCCGAAAGACTCATAGCGCGCGATACAGATGTCGCGCATGGCTTCGGTGGTTTTTGCCAGGAATTTACGGGGGTCAAATTCGCGCGGGTTTTCTGCCAAGAAGCGACGCGCCGCACCGGTAGAACACAAACGCAAATCGGTATCGATGTTTACTTTGCGCACGCCGTACTTGATGCCTTCGCAAATTTGCTCAACGGGCACACCGTAAGTTTCCGGAATGTCACCACCGAACTCGTTGATCACTTTCAACCACTCTTGCGGTACTGACGAAGAACCGTGCATCACCAAATGAGTGTTGGGAATGCGGGCGTGAATCGCTTTGATGCGATCGATGGCCAAAATGTCACCGGTTGGCGGACGGGTAAATTTGTAGGCGCCGTGCGATGTACCACAGGCAATGGCCAAGGCATCTACTTTGGTTTTGCGCACAAAGTCGGCGGCTTCCTCTGGATCGGTCAGCATTTGATCGTGGGTCAGCTTGCCCTCGGCACCAATGCCATCTTCTTCACCGGCTTCACCGGTTTCCAGTGAACCCAAGCAACCCAGCTCGCCCTCTACCGACACGCCACAGGCGTGTGCCATGGCCACAGCCTCTTGGGTTACGCGCACGTTGTACTCGTAATCGGCGGGGGTCTTGCCGTCTTCTTTCAGGGAGCCATCCATCATCACTGAGGAAAAGCCCAACTGAATGGAGCGCTGGCACACCGCGGGGCTGGTGCCGTGATCTTGGTGCATGCACACGGGAATGTGTGGAAACTCTTCAATGGCGGCCAGAATTAAATGGCGCAGGAAAGGCGCACCGGCGTATTTGCGCGCACCGGCAGAGGCCTGCACGATCACGGGCGAGTCGGTTTTGTCGGCCGCTTCCATGATGGCGCGCATTTGCTCTAGGTTGTTAACGTTAAATGCCGGCACACCGTAGTTGTGTTCGGCGGCGTGATCCAGCATTTGACGCAAGCTGATTAAGGCCATGGTGGTTTCCTTTTCGTTTCTCTTGCAGACGGTTTGCAGCCGTTCTGCTCTCGTTAAGTGTAGTGCCGGTTTGCCGGTCTGGTTCTAACTTGTTCTAACTATGCTGTCTAAGACTCTACGGCCTTTAGGTTCTTTTGTTACTTCAAAGCTTTTTACTTCAAAGCCCATTACTTCAACGTTTGCTATTTTACGTATTTTAGTTACTTTAATTTTTATATTTGCAGGACGAGTGAGTGAAGCCGCACCTGAAGGCACTCCACCCGCTCGCCTAACGCATACCGCCTACTCAGCCGCGCGCGCCTCTAGCATTGCCACCGCTGGCAACACCTTACCCTCAACGTATTCGAGGAAGGCGCCACCGCCAGTGGAAATGTATGACACCTGTTCGGCAATACCGTATTTATCTACCGCCGCCAAGGTGTCTCCACCGCCGGCAATGGAGAAGGCACTGGAATCGGCAATGGCTTGTGCCAAGGCTTTAGTACCTGCACCAAACTGATCAAACTCGAATACGCCCACAGGGCCGTTCCAAATAATGGTTTTGGCGGTTTTTAAAATCTCCGCTAATTGTGCGCTAGTTTCGGCACCGATATCAAAAATCATGTCGTCGGCGTCAACCGCGTCCGCAGATTTGGAAGTGGCCTCTGCTGTCTCGCTAAATTCTTTGCCGGTCACCACATCCACGGGAACGGGAATGTGGGTCTTGGCCATAAGCGCCTTGGCGGTATCGATCAAGTTGTGCTCGCACAGGGATTTACCCACGGGCTTGCCACTGGCGGCCAGGAAGGTGTTGGCAATGCCGCCACCCACAATCAGCTGATCCACCTTGTCAGACAAGGATTCCAACACGGTCAGCTTGGTAGACACTTTCGATCCACCGACAATGGCAACCAGCGGGCGCGCGGGATTGGCCAGCGCTTTTTCTAACGCGTCGAGCTCGGCGGCCAACAGCGGGCCCGCACAGGCTATCGGGGCAAACTTGGCCACGCCGTGGGTAGAGGCCTGCGCGCGGTGCGCAGTGCCGAAGGCATCCATCACAAAGATATCGCACAATGCTGCGTAGGCGCGGCTGAGTGTTTCGTCGTCTTTTTTCTCGCCAATGTTGAAGCGCACATTTTCCAACAGCACCACTTGGCCTGCGGCCACATCGACGCCGGCTTGCCAATCTTTGATCACGGGCACGTCGCAGCCGAGCAGTGAACCCAGGTGCGCGGCAACGGGCGCCAGCGAGCTGGCCTCGTCAAACACGCCCTCTTCGGGGCGACCCAGGTGCGACATCAACATCACCTTGGCACCGGCGGCCTGCGCCGCTTTAATGGTGGGCAGCGCTGCGCGAATGCGCGCGTCGGAGGTGACCTTGCCGTCTTTAACAGGGACGTTCAGGTCTTCGCGAATCAATACGCGCTTGCCCGACAGATCCAGATCCTTCATCAGCTTTACGGCCATTGATGTTTCCTCATTTCATTCAATAAATTGTGACGTAGATAATTTTTAGTATGGGTACTGCTTAAAAGGTTTTGGCCCAGTAACTGGCGGTGTCTAACATGCGATTGGCAAAGCCCCACTCGTTGTCGAACCAGGTCAATACTTTTAGGTGGTGGCGACCCGCCACTCGGGTTTGACCGCCGTCGACAATGCCAGAGCGGCTGTCGTGATTAAAATCCCAACTGGCCAACAGCTCGTCGGTATAGCCCAACACGCCGTTAAAATGCTGCGCCGCCACATCGCGCAAAATGGCGTTGACCGCGTGCGCGTCGGTGGCTTTTTCTACCACTAAATTTAAATCGATGGCCGATACATTCACCACCGGTACGCGCATGGCTTGCGCTTCAAACTTGCCGGCCAAATCGGGCAGCAATCGATCGATACCCAATGCTAAACCGGTTTCCACCGGAATAATCGATTGAAACGCGGAGCGGGTTTTGCGCAAGTCGGTGTGATGGTAGGCGTCGATCACCGGCTGGTCGTTCATGGCCGAGTGAATGGTGGTGAGCATGCCCGAGGCAATGCCCAGCGCCGCGTGCAAACTGTGAATCACCGGCACAATGCAATTGGTGGAACAACTGGCGTTCGACACAATGATCTGCTCGCCGTGCAATTGCTGGTGGTTAAAACCATACACGATGGTGGCGTCCACCTCGTTGGTGGCCGGGTGCGAAAACAGTAAATGCTTGGCGCCGGCATCGATGTGCAACTGCGCAGTGGCGCGATCGCTAAAGGTGCCGGTGCACTCTAACACCAAATCGATATTGAGTTCGCGCCACGGCAGCTTGTGCGGATTTTCTTCGTGCAGCAGCGCGATGTCCCAATGGGCTATGCGAATGGCCTGTTCGCTTTCCAACACCACTTGGCCACCAAAGCGGCCATGGGTGGAGTCGTAACGGGTGAGGTGCGCAATGGTGGCGCCATCGGCCAACTCGTTGATGGCCACCACTTCCAGCTCAGTGGCACGCCCGGCAAGCTGTGCTTCAAACAGCGCGCGCAGCACCGACCGGCCGATGCGGCCGTAGCCGTTAATGGCAACCCTTACCGTCACAGGCAGCTCACCGCGCGTCCGCTGCTGGCCTTAACCCAACAGTTCTTCAACGGTGCCCACCAGGTTATCGACGGTAAAGCCGAAGTGTTCCATCAACGCTGCACCGGGTGCCGATTCACCGAAAGTGGTCATGCCCACAACGCGGCCATCGAGACCCACGTATTTCCACCAGTAATCCACGTGTGCCGCTTCTACGGCAACGCGCGGCAATACCGATAGTGGTAAAACCGACTCTTTGTACATGGCATCTTGCTGGTCGAAAATATTGGTGCACGGCATAGAAACTACGCGAATCTTGTGACCGGCGGCGATCAATTTTTCTGCCGAGGCGAGTGCCAAGGACACTTCAGAACCGGTGGCGATGATGATCGCATCGGGCTCGCCGGCGCAGTCTTTCAGAATGTAACCACCGCGCGCGATGTCGGCCACTTGCGCATCGGTGCGCGCAACGGGGTCGAGGTTTTGACGGCTAAATACCAGCGCGGTTGGACCATCCTTGCGCTCGACGGCAGACTTCCACGCCACGGCAGATTCGGTGGCGTCAGCGGGGCGCCAGGTGTTCAAGTTGGGCGTCATGCGCAGGTTGGCAATTTGCTCGATGGGCTGGTGGGTGGGGCCGTCTTCACCTTGGCCGATGGAGTCGTGGGTGAATACAAAAATGCTCTGCTGTTTCATCAGCGCGGCCATACGCACGGCGTTGCGCGCGTATTCCATAAACATCAAAAAGGTGGCGCCGTAGGGCACAAAACCGCCGTGCAGGGCCACGCCGTTCATGATCGCCGCCATGCCGAATTCGCGCACGCCGTAGTAGAGGTAGTTGCCGCTGGCATCCCCTGCAGTCAGGCCTTTGCAGCCGCTCCACAGGGTTAAGTTGGAGCCAGCCAAATCGGCGGAGCCGCCGAGCAATTCTGGCAGCATGGGGCCGAAGGCGTTCAAGGTGTTTTGCGACGCTTTACGCGAGGCAATCTTGTCGCCCTTGGCTTGGGTTTCTTTAATAAAGGCGTCGGCCTTGGCGGCGAAATCGGCGGGCAGTTCGCCCTTGATCACGCGGCGCTCAAATTCGGCAGCCAAGTCTGGGTGAGCAGCTTTATAGGCGTCGAACTTGGCGTTCCAACCCTGCTCGCGCTCGGCACCTTTTGATTTGGCATCCCAACCGGCGTAGACGTCGGCGGGAATTTCGAAGGGCGCGTGCGACCAACCCAATTTCGCGCGGGTCAAGGCAATTTCGTCGTCGCCCAAGGGTGCACCGTGGCAATCTTCTTTGCCCTGCTTGTTGGGCGAGCCGAAACCGATAATGGTTTTGCAGCAAATCAGTGTGGGCTTGTCGCTTTCCGCGCGCGCCGCTTCGATGGCGGCCTTGATGGCGGCGCTATCGTGGCCGTCCACCGCGGGAATAACGTGCCAGCCGTAAGCTTCAAAGCGCTTGGGCGTGTCGTCGGTGAACCAACCTTCCACTTCGCCGTCGATGGAAATGCCGTTGTCATCGTAGAAAGCGATCAGCTTGCCCAAGCCCAAGGTGCCCGCCAGTGACGCCACCTCGTGCGAGATACCCTCCATCATGCAGCCATCGCCCAGGAAGCAGTAGGTGAAGTGATCGACGATGTCATGGCCGTCGCGGTTGAACTGCGCCGCCAAGGTTTTCTCGGCCACCGCCATGCCCACGGCGTTGGCGATGCCCTGCCCCAGCGGGCCAGTAGTGGTTTCAACGCCCGGCGCATAGCCGTACTCGGGGTGGCCCGGGGTCTTGGAGTGCAACTGGCGGAACTGCTTCAACTCTGACATGGGCAGGTCGTAACCCGACAAATGCAGCAGCGAATACATCAGCATGGAGCCGTGGCCGTTCGACAACACAAAGCGGTCGCGGTCGACCCAGCTGGGGTTGGCGGGGTTGTGACTCAGGTAATCGTTCCACAGCACCTCGGCAATATCGGCCATACCCATGGGCGCACCTGGATGTCCGGATTTGGCTTTCTGAACGGCGTCCATGCTGAGGGCACGGATGGCATTGGCGAGATCATTGCGTGAGGCCATGGAAAGGCTCCTGTGTAAGGCAAAAAACAGCGGGCGACCCACCAAAACGGCAGGGGCTTAAAAGGGGCGCTATTTTCGCGTAACGGGCGGGGGGCGTAAAGGTCAAACGGGTGTTTATTTCTTAATCACAGGCATTGGACTTAACCCAAAAATGCCTTGCAGTTCTGTTTTTATTTGTTAGATTCCGCCCGCCTCAACTATTCAGGCCCTAAATGGCAATGGACGCCGCCGTTGTTAGTAATTCGCATTTATTGCCTGCAACAAACCATAAGGACATGACATGCCGTACCAAACTATTAAAATATTTTTCATATTAATCAATATCTTAGCCATTGCCGCGTGCGGCGGTGGCGGAAGCAGCGATAACCCTCCAGCGGACGAAGTGCCCGCCGTCAGCCTTCAAGAGCAGACGATTAACTTCAGCGAAACAGGTACCATCGAGCTGCAAGTGGGAGACGTCCGTACTACTACGACCAGCGCGAAAAGTGAGGGAGCTCTCAATTTTCATAGTGCCGATACCGACATCGTCAATATTGATGCAAATGGCACCATTTCGGCGATGAGTGCCGGAGCAACGCGAATAACCATTACCGCCCCCGCAGATCAGGCCTACAAAAGTGCCAGCCTAGAGCTTGCCGTTGTGGTTTCTAAAAGGCCAGCAAACACTCGCTTTGAGGTAGATCGACTCACGCTCATGGCCGGCGTCAACCACCAAATCGCAGCCTTTACAGACAGCGATGCAGGCCTAGAATTTTCCAGTGCAAATCCTGAAATAGCGACGGTTAGCACAACCGGCTGGATTGACACAAAAGCGCAAGGACTGACCACGATCATTGCCAAGAGCAAAGAGTCCGCGCGCTTCTTAGCAGGAGAAACCACATTAGCGCTAACAGTAGGCCTTGCCCCCCAGTCATTGTCCTTGGCGCTAGGCACAAGCCCAACAGGCTTCATCGGCGAGCAACTAACCAACACTGCATCGAGCCCAGGTACGGGTAGTTTTAGCTTCACATCAAGTGATCCGACCATAGCCAGCATCGATGATTCCGGCGTATTGTCACTCTTAACGGCGGGGCAAGCTGATATCACTGTATCGCGTGCCGCTGACACGCTTTACGCCAGCGCGGAGACGAACTACCGAGTCACCGTTTTAAAACTGCCTGCGACCCTAAGCTTTGCGTACTCGGGTTCACTAACAAAACTGGTCGATGAAACCCTGGTCAACCCTGCCATTAGCAGCACCGGCTCAAGCCTCATTTCCTACAGTGTTTCAGACCCCAGCCGCGCAACGATTAGCGAGGACGGCGCAGTAACTTTACTGGAGGCTGGCACCCTAGTGATTACCGCCTACCAAGCAGCTTCAACTAATTACCAAGCCGCAGCGGCAAGCTACAGCATTGACGTGAATCGTCACCCCCAATCATTGATCTTTGAACACAGCGGCGACCAGACCCTATTGGTTGACGACCTATTCACTAACATTGCCTCTGGCGGCCCAGGCATAGGTGCCATTACCTACGAAAGCGATGACAGTGACATAGTCTATGTCGATGACGAGGGCGACATTTATGCCTTCGGTGCTGGGACCACAACCATACACGCAGCAAAAGCAGCAGACAGAAAATACGCTGCTGCAACGGCGAATTATTCCGTTACCGTTGAGCGGCACCCGCAAACAATTTCATTTGCCGATGCCACTCCATTGAAGACATTAGTCGGCCACGCCTTAACGCCCAGCCTCACTGAAGGAGACGGCACTGGTGAGATTAGCTTCAGCAGCAGTGACACTGCGGTGGCAACAGTCAACGATGATGGCGAAATTAGCGTGTTAACTAGTGGCCACGCGACGATAACCGCCACAAAAGAAGCTGATGAAAAATATGCTGCGGCCAGCGCCATAATTGATCTTCATGCAGTACCACGAAAAATCTCACTAACCGCATGGGTTGGAGCTGATAAGTCGCAGGTCGAATTTAACGAGGGCGCCACAGGCGTAGAATGGGCCGCAAGCAACACATCTGATTGCGACATGGACGATACCATCGCTTGCACCAACGGATCGAAACAAGACATTGGACACTTTCCAACGGATGAATACAGTTTTAAAGGTGCTCAAACGAGCTACTACCAATATCGGCACGGCAATTTTACAGCGAGCATGCCACTTCAAGTTGCTCGTTGGCGCGCGCGCACTGGAACCAAAGTGGCCCAACTCAACGGTTACCTTTACTTAATGGGCGGATCAGACAGCCCATACGGCAATTACATTGACGTATGGCGATCAGAAAACGGCGTCCAATTTACGCGCATAAACAAGTATAACGGATCAACAGGGAGCCGCATTGATCACAGTGTTATCGGCTTCAACAACAAACTGTGGTTACTGGGTGGGACGACAAGCGACGCTTCTATTTGGTCCAGCGCAGATGGCACTAGCTGGACCAAGGAGGTTATTAACGCGCCTTTCGACAAACGATCTAGAGCGCAAATGATTGTTAAGGATGGGCTGCTCTATCTGATCGGCGGCAACGATCCTGAGGGCAACACACTAAAAGATGTCTGGCGTTCAGCAGACGGCATTTCTTGGTCCTCCATCGCTACAGATCAAGCCTTCCCAAAAGAGGCCCATGCCGTACTCTTTAATGGCAAAATTTGGCTTGTGGGTGGCGATGGCGGCGACGGCTCGGGTCGCGTATTGAGTTCTAACGATGGCATTAGCTGGAATGTGGAAAACGCAGCACCGCCATTCAGCGCGCTCAGTGGCAAAGGTGGCGCAGCCGTCTTCGACAACAAAATTTGGCTAGTTGAAGGGGCCTCTGAGCACACTTGGTTTTCTGCGGACGGCGTTAACTGGCAGGCAGGTGCGCCCCTACCCGTTGCCAGCATCACGAACGCGGCTATTCACTCATTTAACAACCAGCTATTAATCTTTGCAGGCAGCCCGAGCAACGAGACAGCTATAAGCGAACATATCTATGCTTATCTGGGCGATAGCTGGGGGATTGTAAGCGATCGACACATAGGAAAACCGCACGAAGCAACCATTGTAGCTGGCGGCAATGCGCTATGGGTTTTAACTCAGAATGAGGATATCAACAAACGTCAAATGCTTAGCTCTGAAGATGGCAAGCAGTGGAGCGAGCTGCATGCGCCGCCAGGAACCAATCAAGGCGGCAACTTTGTATATTTCAACAACGCGCTCTGGCTAATCCAAACTGATCATGACGATGGCAAACGCAGCCACTACTACGATCAAAATGAAGGGTGGGTAAGTGTCGACCACAAGCCTGAGTTTTCAGCGCGAACCTATGCCCAAACACTTGTTCACGACAATAGAATTTGGCTAATGGGTGGCAATAACACCGGCTCAGGTGACGATCCCAACGACATTTGGACTTCGAGTGATGGGGTCACTTGGACGCTGGTTGGCAGCAATGAATTGCTAAGCCGCAACAACTACACCACTGCGTCCTTCAACGGCAAGTTATGGGTGACTGGCGGGCAGTCTTTCGATGATGGCACCCACTACTACCACAAGGATATCCACTCGAGTGTAGACGGCATAACTTGGGTTAAAGAGGCTGACAACGTACCCTATGGGCACCGCACGCACAGTGAACTGTTCGCGCAAAACGATCGGCTTTGGATAATTGGTGGCTGGTCAAATGAAGGTTTTAAACATTACCAAGATGTTTGGTCAAGTGCAGACGGCAAAACCTGGCAACGCGAGCTTTGGAGCACCAATTTAGGGCCCACACTGCTGCCCAGCATTGCCGTCTTGAATGGCACTGCCTACCTCAGCAGAGGGAACGGCTATAATGACGCCCGTCCTTATGGTTTTTGGCGCTCACTCAATGGCTATGATTGGGACCGTTTAATTTTGCAAGACGCTTATTTGAAATAGCTCACGCCAAACAGCGCCCCATAGGCCCCGCTTATCGGGGCTTTTTACAATCTCTAGTTGCTAAATTTTTAGCATAGTGCTATTTTTTTAGCACCTAATTGAAAAAGCCCTTATGCTATGACCAAAACTAAGATCAGCCGCCGCGAGCGGGAAATATTGGACGTGCTCTACCAGACCGGCGAGGCCAGCGCGCAACAGGTGCAGGAATTGATGCCAGACCCACCCAGCTATTCCTCGGTGCGGGCACTGCTGGCGCGGATGATTGAAAAGGAGTTGGTAACCCACCGACAAGAGGGCGCCAAGTATGTTTACCAACCGGCGCAGGCCCGTGAACAGGCGCAGCACTCGGCGCTTTCGCGCATGTTAAAAACGTTTTTTGACGGCTCCATCGCCAAGGCCGCCAACGCCCTGTTGGGTGAAAAGGGCGAACAACTGTCTGATGCCGAGCTGGATGCCCTCGAAGAGGCCATTGCCAAAGCCCGCGCTAAAAAACGCGCCAACTGATTGCGCCGGAGCTGCCCATGCTGACCATTAACGTGTTGCTGGCACTGATTGTAAAACCGCTACTGTTGATTGCATTGGCGTGGCTGCTTATTCGGCAAGAGCAACATCGTTCGGCCAGCCACCAACATTTGCTGACCACCGCTTTGCTGTGGGGTCTGCCGTTAGTTTTAGTCATCAGCACCGCGCTTCCCAGCATTCATTTCAACAGCGTATGGCTCGCGTACAGCGCTGACATCTGGCAGCTATCAGGATGGCAACTGCTGCAACAGCCGGAGGCAACAGCGCTGCTCAGCATTTACCTGTTCGGCTTGCTATTTCTGCTGTTTTATCAAGCACTGGGGCTGTACTTGTTAGTGCACGTCAGCCGCCGTGGGCACATCTGTGAACTGCCACAGATCCCGCGCTTGGTGCGTTTGACCGGTATGAAGCAAATGCCCCGCATTAAAATATGTGCAGAAATTAACGGGCCACAAACGTGGGGCTGGCACAACGCTGAAATTTTGGTGCCACAAACATTCTTGCAGCAACCCGAAGCGACCCAAACCTTGGCGCTTTTACACGAGCTGGGCCACATTCAACGACGCGATTGGTTGGTGCGCCAATTGACGCGCGTCGTATGTGCGAGCTTTTGGTTTCTGCCACCGGTGTGGTGGTTAGCAAAGCAACAACTGGAGCAAGCCGAGCGCGCCACCGACGACTGGGTATTGGCTCATCAAGGCCGCCCTGCCGACTATGCCGACCTGTTAGTACAGAGCGCCAAAGCCTTAAAAACACACGACCTGCCCACCCAAGCACTGGATGGCTCTCCCTTATTTCAGCGAGTTTGCCTGCTGCTAAACGGCAATTTGGATCGGCAACCGCGCGAGCCTCAGTCGGCACTGCAAGCGCTGTTGTTAGTGGGCCTGACAGCCGGCTTTTTAGGGGTTATCCAATTGCAGCCCCAATGGCTCGACGCCACGGCACGCCCAGCGAGCACCTTGACGTTATTACCCAAAGAAATGGCGCAGCCAGCAACGCAAACAGACACAACACCACATGAAATTTCGCGCGCAAGCTACACCGACGTGACAGTGCAACCCACTATGCAACGCCACATCGAATCGATACAGGTTATCGCTCACCAAAGCACACTGCCACCCGCTGGCGTGACGCCAGACATTCGCATTGGCCAGCCCAACATTCAATCTGTCATGGCGCTGCAACTGGTTACGCCCGACTATCCAAAACGGGCTCTGGCGCGCGGCATCGAGGGCACTGTCAAACTGGAATTTTCCATCGATCCCAACGGCATCGCGCACGACATCAAAACCGTCGGGCACGCCAACCCGCTGCTGGCGCAAGCTGCCATCAGCGCACTCTCACAATCGCGCTTTGCGCGACCCACGCTCAACCAACAGCCGTTTACATTGACCGGCGTCACCGAAGAATATCGCTTCCGCATTCGCACTAAACCACCGGACACCTGATCACTGTCCATCGCTCGCTGACGCAACCGCGTCGCTCACTGTAAAACCAACTGCAAGGAGGGTGTCTATGAACACCACAGCATTCGCTCGCCCTGAATTTCGCATCGCCAGTGCTCTGCCAACGGCAGCACTGACCACCATAACCCTGCTCTACGGCATGCATGTATTGATTGACCGCGACTATGTAGAGCCCGACGCAGAACCCGAACTGCGGGTAATCGACGTGGTGATGAAGGAGCCTGATCCAATTGTTGATCAATACGAACAGCCTAAAAAAATCACTGAACCCGAACAAATGCCAGAGCCACTACCGGTAGACCCCGATTGGGTGAAAGGCGATCCAACGGATATCAATGTCGCTTTCACAAAACCTACTCCCACAAAAACACTGCCCAACATCACCGTGGGAGACGGCAATTTAGTGAAGCAGGTCATGATCGCCCCCATCTACCCGCGGCGCGCATTGGAGCGGGGCATTGAAGGGTTTGTTGACGTGGCTTACGACGTTACCGCCTACGGCAGCACCACCAATCTGCAGATCCTGCACGCGGAGCCCGCGGGTGTCTTTGATCGTGCGGCACTGGCAGCGGTGGCCAAATGGAAGTTTCGCCCGCAGATTATCGACGACGAACCTGTTGCAACGCCCAACCTGCGCGAGCGGGTGCGGTTTTCTATCGAAAGAAATTAAACGAATCACGTGAGCAACAAGGACCGTTGCTCAAAGAAATGAATTTTCAAAAAACTCACACAAGCTATTCAGGACATTTCTATGAATAAATTTATTTTTCTACTTACAACTTTGCTCTACCTACCTACAACCTTTGCCAGCGGCCTACCCGCCTTTCCTTTTGTTAGCGTCGTTGGCGTTAGCGAGCAAGACGTCGCGCCCGACATCGCCACCCTACACATTCATTTGGAGGCCTTCGATCAACATTCAGACGTGGCGTTGCAGCAGGTCAACAGCGCCAGCCAAAAAGTCATAGACGCAATGGGCAGACATAACATAGCCCTCAAAAACTTAGCCGCCAGCGATATTCACAAAGCTGCTCACCGCGAGCGCTCCGATCGCTACGTGGATCTAAAAATCCTGGGCTACGAAGTGAGTCGACGCATGACCCTTACGCTTGAAAATCTCGACAATTATTCAGCACTCATGGCATCACTTGCGGCACTCGACAACGTCACCGACTTGCGCACCCAATTTGATGTTTCCAGTAGGGCAGAGATAGAGGCAACGTTGATTAAACAGGCAAGCATAGACGCGCGCCGTCAGGCCGATCAATTAGCGTCTGGGCTGTCTACCCAAGTCAAATCCGTGTACGCCATTTCACAAAAAAATGACTTTGGCGATCTGGTAGCGAACTTCAGCGCCTCACCATCGATGATGTACGACTTACAGTCGCCCAACAGAGCAAGCTCTACCGCAATGTTTGCACCAAAATCCATTGCGGTAACGCAGGTGGTCAATGTCGTTTTCAAGCTCAAATAGATCCTGCGATAAGACTGCGGGCATTCTTCCGCCAGCAGCCTTATCGCGCTATTAACGAGCGCGCACCAAGCACACCTACTCCACTCGACGCCGCGCAACGCCACGCTGGCTAGCCGCCTCACTGCGGTCGACCGCGCCACTGGCGGCCGCCCCACTTATCGCAGCGCCCAAGGCACCGCCCATCAGCACGTTAAAATTGAGCCCGCTGTAATCGGTGCTCACGGTTATTTTGGTGGGCAGGCCCAGGGTGGGATAGGCGCCGCACACTTCGCCGGCATCGCACAAGATGGCGTCGTTATCGGAGTCGGTGCCGGCCAGCAGGTAGTATTCGCCGGCGGGCACACCGGTGAACTCAAAGGGGTATTCGCCGTTATTGTCGGGATCTAGATGCCGCTGGCTGACGAATTCGAAATCGCTGTCTAGCAACAAAATCCACTGGTGACCGGCGCCTTCTTGCGCCACGTTGTCGCCCTGATAGAGGCTGGCACGCACCGATAATTTGGCACCGGAATCTGCGGTAAACGTGACGGTCGCTTGATAGGGGCCGTCGGCTAGCCCGCCGCGATCGGCGGTAAAGGTGTATTCACCGAGGCCATCGGCATCCACGGCGGTCGCAGTCGCGGTAAGCCAGCTGGCACTGGACTCCACAGTGACCACGCGAATGGCGCCGTCGCCCTCGCGCTGCACATCCACAGTGGCACTATTGGTGTCACTGCCAAAATCCACTTCACGGGGCGTCGCCACCAAGCTTGCCGGCACCGTGCCGCCCGCCAGCGTCGTGGCGTATTGCACCGCCTTGCGGGCATTGATGCGCCCGTGGCCATAGCGATTGTCGCGCCCGCTGGCACCCAAGTCATCGACGATTCCGCCGCTGCTGAGCGCCGTGTCAAACTGCGCCGGCGTGAGCGCGGGGTAGATAGACGCCATCAGCGCCGCGACGCCCGCCACATGGGGCGCGGCCATGGAAGTGCCCTGATAGTAGGCATAACCGCTGCGGCGCTGACTGCCCGCCTGATCCACCAGGGTACTCAAAATACCGTTCACCGCGCCCGATTGCTGGGCGCCGCCGGGGGCCGCCACGTCGACAAAGGCACCGGTGTTGGAGTAGGGCGCAATAGCGTCGAAGCGATCGGTGGCCGACACCGACACCACGCCATTGTAGGACGCTGGGTAGCCAGGGTCTGTGTTGCCTTCATTGCCCGCCGCCGCAATCAAAATGACGCCGGCCTCGCGCGCCTGCTGGTATTCGATCTCCTCAAACGCGGAGTAACAAAATTGGCAGCCCAAACTCAGGTTGATCACGTTCGCGCGCTGGCTCGGTGTGGTGCCTGAATCATTGCTGAGGCCCGCGGCGTAGCGCACGGCTTGCAGGATGTCATAGGAGCTACCGCCCTCTTTGCCCAGTGCCCGCAGGGGCATCACCTTGGCACCAAAGGCCACGCCGGCAACGCCCTTGCCGTTGTTGGTGGCCGCCGCCACCGTGCCGGCTACGTGCGTGCCATGCCAGGAGCTGCTGCCCGCAATGCCACCGTCGCCCGGGTCATCGGGGTTGTTGTCAATGCCGTTGCCATCGAGGGCATTGGCCGGATCGCTGATGAAGTCGTAACCGCTCACCAGCTGCCCCGCCAAATCTTCATGGGCGAGATAGACGCCGGTATCCACCACCGCCACGATGGCACCGGTGCCGGTGGCCACATCCCAGGCTTGCGGCAGCTCGATAATGGGATAGTGCCACTGCTGTAGGTACATGGGGTCTGTGGGCGTTAGCAGGGGCTGCATTTGGTAGTTCAGCCCCACGGATTTTACCCGCGGGTCGCGCGCCATGGCCTTGGCTTTCATAAAGGTTTGATAGCGTGCGCGCATGAGCGCTACTTGGCCTGCCGTGCGCGGTATGTGATCACTCACTACAATGGACGCCAAGCGCGTATCCAGGTCATCAACTGCCAAGCTCGCGGCATCGAAATGGTTCAGCAGGGGCCGCCCAGGCGCCGGGTTCAGCACCCGCATACCCATGCCCTGCGCGCGCAGCGCTAATCCTTGACGCCCTAAAATGACACTGTCTTCATACTCCACAATCAACTCGCCAGGGCGCGCCGGCGACTGGGCCCGCATGCCGCTGGCGCGCGCACTGCTGCCACTGTTTTTGACGATGAGACTGAGCTGGTAGTTGGACTGGCCCGCATAGGCCACCACTTCAATGCGGTAGCGCCCATCAATCAGGGGCGACACCACT
This sequence comes from Simiduia aestuariiviva, assembly GCF_014192475.1. Lineage (GTDB taxonomy): Bacteria > Pseudomonadota > Gammaproteobacteria > Pseudomonadales > Cellvibrionaceae > Simiduia > Simiduia aestuariiviva. The sequence goes on along the minus strand of NZ_JACHXZ010000001.1, from coordinate 117,907 downwards.
TCGGTATCCGATTCACCGATGGAAAAGTCCATCTGTATGCCATTCATGTCGTACAGGTACAAATCCAGATCGACGTCGGTATCTGCCCAGTCGCCGATTTCCAACACCACTTCCTGGCCCTGCGTCAGCACCGCTTCATAGAAATCCGACCCATCGGCACGGCTCGCGAAGCGATCGCCATCGGCGCTGTTGTTGGTGGGATCTTTCGCGACAAAACCGCTTACATTGACCGGGCTACTGATCAGCTGAGCCTGCCCTTGGGCGTTGTTGGCAACCTCTTCACTAAAGGGGTCATTGGTGTCTGAATCCACTGCGGTTTGCGCCACGGCGGTCACCGTGCCACTGACGCTAAAACCGGGCACCACCGTAAACGCCTGACTCAGACTCGCCGTTTGGCCACTGTTGTCGGTGACGGTGAGGGTTACGGTGTAATCACCGGCCGCCGTATAGGTATGGCTTGTGAGCCGACCACTGCCGGCGCTGCCATCGCCGAAATTCCATTGATAGGCGGTGACGCTGCCGTCGCTGTCGGTCGAATCACTGGCATCAAAGTTCACCAGCGCCGGCGTGCCCAAGGTGTCTGCACTGATGTTAAAGCTGGCCACGGGCGCGATGCCCACCGGCGTAGCGCCACCGCCACCGCCGCCTCCACCACAGGCCACGAGCAGCGCAACGCACAGCCAACAACCGGCATGCCACCAGCCACCGCGCACCTTGCTCGCCCAACCACCGACCTCTAAACGGCTAGCCCACATACCCATTCCTCAATGTAAATTTTTGTACCCAATATCTGTTTTTACGGATCCAAAGCTAAACCCGACCATTGTTTCACAGCGCCCTAGATGAAACGTTAACGGCCTCGACACTTCTCCGCCACTCAAATCTATATCAAAATATTTTGATATAGCCGAGCATCGCTGCTAGACTTGCGCCCATGAATCAAGCTCCCGCCCAGCCCGCGGCTCACGTCGCCGACCTCCAGCAACTCAGCAGCCTGCTTAAAGCGGCCGCCGACCCGCTGCGCCTCGAGATATTGCGCCTGCTCGCCCAAGACTCATTTGGCGTCTTGGAATTGGCGGGACTGCTGGATATGCCGCAGTCGGGCATGAGTCACCACTTAAAAGTGCTCACCAAGGGCGATTGGCTCACTACTCGGCGCGAAGGCAACTCCATCTACTACCGGCGCAAACCGCTATTGCCGGGCCAGCCACTCACCGATGCCAAGGCCGCACTACTAACAACGTTAGACCAGCAACCCCTGTCCGCCGAGCGCAGTGCGCGATTGACCGCCCTCTATGCAGTGCGCGCCAAAACCTCCCAACAGTTTTTTGCGGAAAACGCCGACAAATTTCAGGCCCAACAAGACCTTATTGCCAGCTTTCCCGTATACGGTGAGAGCGTGCGTGAAACCTTGGCGGCCATCGACTGGCCCGCCGATGCCACCGCGCTGGAAGTGGGCCCCGGCGCGGGCGAACTGCTTCCGTGGCTGGATGCGCACTTCGCCTCGGTCACCGCGCTCGACAATGCACCAGAAATGCTAGCCCAAGCGCGCGCTAACAATACCGGGCTGCACAATGTCCGCTTTTTACTCGGCGACACCCGCACTGCCATTGACCATCAACTGCGCGCTGATTGCGTGGTGATCAACATGGTGCTGCACCACACCCCAAGTCCTGCGGAAGTCATTCAGGATTTGGCCGAGCTGCTTAAACCCGGCGGCTCGCTGGTTATCACCGATTTGTGCCGCCATGAGCAATCGTGGGCCCAGGCCACCTGCGGCGATTTATGGCAGGGCTTTGAGCCCGAGGATTTCAGCCACTGGGCCAAACGGGCCGGCCTGCAGGAAGGGCAAAGCAGCTACGTGGCGCTGCGCAACGGCTTTCAAATACAAATTCGCCAGTTCCAACTGGCGCACTAACATTACGCATACCGCAAACGGAGACACACCATGTCTGAGTACGCAATTTTTACCTCTGAGTCTGTCTCAGAAGGCCATCCCGATAAAATGGCCGATCAAATTTCCGATGCCATCCTCGATGCCATCCTCACCGACGATGCCGACTCCCGCGTTGCCGTCGAAACACTGGTGAAAACCGGCATGGTGGTTGTGGCCGGCGAAGTGCGCACCAGCACCTATGTGGATCTGGAAGACTTGATTCGTGAAGTGGTGTTAGACATCGGTTACAACTCCAGCAATGTGGGATTCGATGGTGCGTCCTGCGCAGTATTAAACGCCATTGGCAAACAATCCGTGGACATCGCCGTCGGTGTCGATGAAGCCGACGACAAAGATTTGGGCGCTGGCGACCAAGGCTTGATGTTTGGCTACGCGTCAAATGAAACCGACGTGCTAATGCCCGCGCCAATTTATTACGCACACCGTTTAGTTGAGCGCCAGGCCAAACTGCGCAAAAACGGCACCCTGGATTGGTTGCGTCCCGATGCCAAAAGCCAAGTGACGCTGCGCTACGAAAACGGCAAGCCCGTTGCCGTCGATGCGGTCGTGCTTTCAACGCAGCACGCACCCAACATCAAGCAGGCCGATATTCGCGAAGCGGTGTTAGATGAAATTATCAAGCCGGTACTGCCCGCCGAATGGTTGCACAAGGACACGCTTTTTCACATCAACCCCACGGGTCAGTTCATCATCGGCGGCCCCGTCGGCGACTGTGGATTAACGGGTCGCAAAATTATAGTCGACACTTACGGCGGCATGGCCCGTCATGGCGGCGGCGCCTTCTCTGGTAAAGATCCTTCAAAAGTGGATCGCTCCGCCGCTTATGCCGGGCGCTACGTGGCCAAAAACATTGTTGCGGCGGGCCTCGCCGAACGCTGTGAAATTCAAGTGTCTTACGCCATCGGTGTTGCAGAGCCCACATCCATTGCCGTGAACACCTTTGGCACCGGCAAGCTCAGCGATAGCGCAATCATCGATTTAGTGCGCGAACATTTCGACCTCCGCCCACAGGGTCTAATCACTATGCTAGACCTGAAGCGACCCATCTATCGCCAAACCGCGGCGTACGGCCATTTTGGACGCGAGCTAGATGACTTTACCTGGGAGCGCACCGACAAGGCTGCCGAACTCGCCAAAGCACTGTAATTAATTTTCGCGCAGCCACAAGCTGTCGCTATTTTCACAGCGCGCCCACAAGGCGCGCATCAGGACACAGGATTTACCATGACTTACTCTGTAAACGGTTTTACTGACTTTAAAGTGGCTGCCAAAGATCTGGCCCAATTTGAACAAGACGCCTCCTATGGCCGCCGTGAAATTGAAATCGCCGAGGGCGAAATGCCGGCGCTGATGGCGCTGCGTCGCAAATACCATAAAGCCCAGCCACTCAAGGGCGCGCGCATTATGGGCTGCATTCACATGACCATCCAGACCGCCGTGCTCATTGAAACGCTGGTGGACTTAGGTGCCGAAGTGCGCTGGTCATCGTGCAACATTTTCTCCACCCAAGATCACGCAGCCGCAGCCATAGCCGCAGCTGGCATTCCAGTGTTCGCTTGGAAAGGTGAAACCGAAGAAGAATTTTGGTGGTGCATTGAGCAAACCGTATTGGCTGAGAAAGACGGAAGCACCGTGTGGGATGCCAACATGATTCTGGACGACGGCGGCGACCTGACCCAGCTGTGCCACGAAAAATACCCCGCCATGTTAGACAAAATTCACGGCATCAGCGAAGAGACGACCACCGGCGTCCACCGCCTGCTGGAAATGATGGAAGAAGGTTCGCTGAAAGTGCCTGCCATCAACGTAAACGATGCGGTGACAAAATCCAAAAACGACAACAAATACGGTTGTCGCCACAGTTTGAACGATGCGATCAAGCGCGGCACCGACCACCTGCTAGCCGGTAAAAAAGCGCTGGTGATTGGCTACGGCGATGTGGGCAAGGGTTCTGCGGCATCGCTGCGCCAGGAAGGCATGATTGTTAAAGTGACCGAGATTGACCCCATTTGTGCCATGCAGGCCTGCATGGATGGATTTGAAGTGGTTTCGCCCTACCTAGACGGCATTAACACCGGTCGTTTGTCAGACATCGACACGCAACTCATGTCGAATACAGATTTAATTGTCACCACCACCGGCAACGTCAACGTGTGCGACAGCGCCATGCTGCAATCGCTTAAATCCAGCGCAGTGGTGTGCAACATCGGCCACTTCGATAACGAAATTGACACCGCATTCATGCGCAAAACCTGGCACTGGGAAGAAGTTAAGCCACAGGTTCACAAAATCTACCGCGCCGCCACAAAAGAGGCCGCCCACGGCGATCACCTGATTCTTTTGTCGGAGGGTCGTCTAGTGAACTTGGGCAACGCCACCGGTCACCCCTCGCGAATTATGGATGGCTCTTTCGCCAACCAAGTACTCGCACAAATGTATTTGTATGAGAAAAAATTCGCCGAGCTGTCCGCCTCCGATAAAGCACAAAATATCTACGTAAAAGTGTTGCCTAAAAAGCTGGATGAAGAAGTGGCCAAGGATATGGTGGAAGGTTTTGGCGGTGTCATCACCAAGCTCACCGACACCCAAGCCAAGTATATCGGCGTCAAAGTCGAAGGCCCCTATAAACCAGAAAGCTATAAATACTAAACAGAAAAGGCGGCAGGGGCCTGCCGCCATTTTCGAGTCACAGGAATTAACACCATGAGCGATGAACTTCGCATCAGCTTCGAATTTTTCCCACCAAAAACGCCAGAAGGCAAAAACAAACTCTATAAGGTGCGCGAAGAACTTCAGCAATTTAACCCGGACTTTTTCTCGGTCACTTACGGTGCCGGCGGCACCACCCGCGACACCACACGCGGTGTAGTGAAGTCATTAATTGAGCAGGGTATAGATGCCGCCCCCCACCTCTCCTTCGGGGGCGATGACGAAGAAACAGTTGCCAGCCTGTTAAGCGATTATCAGCAAATAGGCGTCAAGCGGATCGTGGCCCTGCGCGGCGATCTGCCCTCGGGCATGGGCGGTCACTCGCAGCTGGTGTACGCCAATGAATTAGTGGCCTTTATCCGCGATCGGTTCGGCGATCAATTTCACTTGGAGGTCGCGGCCTACCCAGAAGTGCATCCTGAAGCAAAAAGTTACAGTGACGACATCAAGTTCCTCAAAGGGAAATTTGATGCCGGCGCCAACAGCGCCATCACCCAATACTTTTTCAACCCAGACGCCTACTTCCACTTTATCGATCAATGCCAGCAAGCGGGCATAGACGCGCCGATTTACCCCGGCATTATGCCCATCATCAACTACCGAAATTTGGCGCGCTTTTCCGACAGCTGCGGGGCGGAAATTCCACGCTGGCTGCGCAAGCGGCTGGAAAGTTTTGGCGATGATGTGGAATCACTGCAGGCCTTTGGCGTGGATTTGGTTTCTGAACTCTGTGAAACCTTGCTAGAAAACGGCGCACCGGGCTTGCATTTCTACACCATGAATCAAACCCAACCCACCGCAAAAATTTTACGCAACTTAAATGGCGACGACTAACCCATGCGCATCCCACGCCTGTTTGTTGACCAACCCCTCGCGAGTGGACAGATCGTCGATTTAGATCCCGCTGCTAGCCGCTACCTGGGTAGCGTGTTGCGCATGGAGACCGGCCGACCACTGATTGTGTTTAACGGCCAGGGTGGTGAGTATCTCGCCACCATTCACACCGCCAGTAAAAAGCAGGTCAGCATTGGCGTTGGCAAGTTCAACCCCGAAAATCGTGAATCACCGCTGCATATAGCGCTGGGTATCGGTCTCTCCAAGGGCGACAGGTTTGATTTGGTGGTACAAAAAGCCACTGAGCTCGGTGTTAATCACATCACCCCGCTGCTCACCAGCCGCGCGGAAGTAAAGCTCAACAAGGAGCGTGCGGAAAAGAAACTCGCACACTGGCGACAAATCGCAATCTCGGCAAGCGAGCAATGCCAACGCAATATTCCACCCACAATAGCGGCACCCCAGAAGCTCCAGGAATGGCTAGATAATCGAACAGAAGACCTCAGGCTGGTATTGCACCACCGCAGCGATAGGCTCCTAGCGCAGCACCTCAAGCCCAGTTCTGTGGCGTTGGTTATCGGGCCGGAGGGCGGCCTTGATGACGACGAGATTCAATTAGCGCTTAAGGTTGATTTTAAACAATTGACGCTGGGGCCCAGGGTGTTTCGAACGGAAACCGCGCCAATGGTGGCACTGAGTTTACTGCAGTACCAGTGGGGAGATTTTTAGTTACTCAACTAAGCGCTAAACACCAGAGTATCTTTAGCTCAGCCAAGACAAGGCTCCGTAGCAGAGTATTGACACAACAACGTATAGGCCATTAACGCTTCTGGTGTCGTAACCATGCAAAACAGCCAGCATTGCCTGCCTCAGCAAAAATGTGTACATCACGTAATAGGTGATCGGCACCAAGTGCCTAGAAAATCCGTAATCGGAAAACTGTTTATCGAACACTGATAGAAAAAGTTCGATTTCTAGAAAAACACCCCAAATCCCAAGTGCAACATTTACCACGATCCAGCCAATAACATCTATGCCAAATAGCGCGCGATAAAAAATAAGGTACCCGTAAATAGCAAAACCTTGAAATAAATACAACTCAATAACGCTGTCGGTCCAATAGGCGAAGTAGACACCTAGCGAACCAAATACCAACATGTGAAGCAGAAAAAAGCCGTAGACAATCTTAGGGTGGTTTGCCAACAGCTCGGGGCCCGTCAATCTGGACATGAGGTTTCCCGCGATGCAGCATTAACAGCGCATCTTGCCGGTAAAAATTTGTCGGGGAACGGACTAGATTTTTCCGCCATTGCGGCGAAAGTCTAGAATCACTTGCTCCATGGCCGCCACATCGGGAATGGCGCAAATTTCACCTTCGAGATCGACGCGAATACGCTCGAAAGGTTTTAACGCCACATTGGTTACTTCGTGAATGGAGGCCTCTTGCACGCGACTCAAGCGGGGAATACCGTACGTAGGCACCGCAAAAAATGGCAGGTCTTCACTGACACCGGTATTGTTAAATACGGCAAAACGGGATTTTTGACCGACATCACCCACCGCTTCTCCGCGCAACACTTCCAGTGATACCACAGGCACAGATTGCTTGCGCCATTCAATAGTGCCCAACAGCCAATCGGGGCTATCTTGTACCGGCGCGGGCCGATGGTAGGACACTATCTCGGCAATGGAGACCGTAGGTGCCAACATAAAATGCTCGCTCATGGGCAATATGAGACTTGGGATATCCAATGCACGTTGTTCGAGCGCTGCTTTTGCTTTCATATGCCTACCTAGTTTGTCATCGCGTGACCCACTAACACACTCTGTGGGACTCGGGCGCACTGCACCCTTGAATCATTTGTTGGGCCCATTTTTCAACGAGCCAAGCGTTTTTCGTAAATCGCTACAGTTTACCGCGCCCGCACACAATACTGCCCTGGCGGTCGCCTATAAAACTGTCAATATTTGGCAGCAATGTGTGCCGCCAACTCTACTGCAATGGCCTGAGGGTCGCCCACGTAAGTGACCGTACCCGTAGCAACCGCTTCGTCGGGCATGCTAGATACCGTGCAAGAATTTGCCTCTTGAGCCCAAATTTTTCCGCCCTGCTGTTTCATCAATTTCAACGCAGCGCTGCCATCATTGCCCATGCCCGAAAATACAATGGCTCCCGATCGCTCGCCATAAACCGAGGCCACATTTGCTATCACTTGATTGATGGCCGGCTGATAGGGGCCGGGCCAGGCATCATTGTGTACAACTAAGGTCCCGTTGGTTTGCACTTCCGCGCGCTGATCGGGCCGCACGATTAGTACGCTGTTTGCAGCCAGTGGTGAACCATGTGCAGCAAGCACTGCAGGATAGGCCGAGCCCTTGCTAATCACCTGCGCCAGCGTGACATCAAAACCGCCGTTAATGTGCTGGGCATAGACAAATGCAATATCGAGGCCCTCAGGCAAGGCCTGCAAAAATGCTTTTACCGCAGCGGGGCCGCCGGTCGAAGCCGCCAACACCCAAACCTCTTTGGGCTTTAACGGCTGAGGGCCCAAATTTATGACGCCGGCCAACTGTTGTAGCTTTATGCTCAACCGGCGCTGCCAGCCGTCTCGGGATTGGGCAGCGCCTTCTTCAAAAATTACCGGCACATCTAAATCGGCAAGCCACTGTGAAAACGCATCGTTCTCAATTGCAGTATCAGCCACAATCAACCAAGCATCTGCCTCTACCTCGGGCAAGGAGCCCATTTGCTGGCCACTGACAGTGGCCGCCAAACAGCATCCGTTTTGAGTGATTAACGCTTGATAATGTGAAATTTGCGCTGCGTCTTCCAGCATCAAACCCACGCGTAATAACTCACTCAAAATCCATCATCCTTGATTGCAATCACATTATTCCTGGTCTTCACCGCTCAACTCTCGGATGTTGGCCAACAGTGCATCCTCTTGGTAGGGCTTACCCATGTACTTATTCACGCCTAGGCCAAATGCTCGCTCGCGGTGCTTGTCACCGGTTCTAGACGTAATCATGATGATAGGAATGCCTTTCAACCGGCTGCTAGAGCGAATATTTTTCGCCACTTCGAAGCCGTCCATGCGAGGCATTTCGATATCCAACAACATCACATCTGGAATCGTATCTTGCAAAACACGCAAGGCATCGGCGCCATCTTTTGCGGTAATAACGTTATAGCCTTCGCGCTCCAGGAAGCGCGTGGTGACTTTACGCACGGTAACCGAGTCATCCACAACCATGACTAGGCGCGAGGTATCTTCTTCAACCTGTGCACTTGGCGCATCCAAAAGTTGCGCCTGGCCCAAGCTTAACAACGCCGCTTCCTTACGAATCATGGCGTGCAGGTCAAGGATCACTACCACTGAGCCGTCACCCATAACCGTGGCGCCCGACAAGCCTTGCACGGCACTGAATTGTTGCCCCAGAGTTTTAACCACAATTTCGCGGCTACCCATCAAGGTATCGACTTGTAACGCCACGGCGTGTTCTGAACTGCGCACCAATATGACCGGCAGAGGCAAGGCATGGCCCTCGAGCTTCGGCCGCAAATCCCGGTTCAACATATTGCCCAAATAACGCACGCGGTAGTTTTCACCGGCGTATTCGAAACGGGCATCAGCGTCCTGGTAGTAGTGCTCTAATTCGAAGGGGCTGACGCGCACAATACCTTCAATGGTATTCAATGGAATGGCGTAGCGATCCTCTCCAATCATCACCATCAAGGCGCGGTTAACGGATACCGTAAACGGCAGCCGGATAATAAACTCTGTGCCCTCGCCGTAGCGAGAGTCGATAAACATGGCGCCACCCAGCTGCTTGATCTCTGAATGCACCACGTCCATGCCTACACCGCGGCCTGAAATCTGGGTAACCTTTTCAGCCGTTGAAAAGCCGGCCGACAAGATAAACTGCATGATTTCTTGATCAGATAAGCGTGCATCGGCAGCCATTAGACCGCGCTCAATGGCCTTGGCCTTAACGCGCTCTAAATTAATTCCGCGGCCATCGTCCACTAGACGCAAAACCACATCGCCACCTTCGCGACCTAGGCTCAAACCAATTGTGCCTTCGGCAGGTTTGCCGGCTGCGAGGCGAGTTTCGGCATCTTCGATCCCGTGGTCCACGGCGTTGCGCAGCATGTGCTCCAGCGGCGCAACCATACGCTCCAACACCGAGCGATCCATTTCGCCTTCGGCGTTGTCCAGCTCAAAATTGACTTGGCGATTTAATTCACCTGAAACCTGACGCACGATACGACGCAAACGCGGCACCAACCGTGAGAAGGGCACCATGCGCGAGCGCATCAAGCCTTCCTGTAGATCGGTGTTAATGCGCGACTGCTGCAACAACAAGGTTTCCGCATCGCGGGTCTTGTCGTTCAAGGTGCTCTTGAGGTCGAGCAAATCCGAGGCAGATTCTATGAGTGAGCGGGACAATTGCTGCAGTTGCGAATAGCGATCCATTTCCAGCGGATCGAAGTCCTCTGCATCACCCAATTGCTCTTGACGGAAAATAACCTGCGCTTCCGTTTCAATATCGAGGCGGCGCAACTGTTCCTGCAAGCGATTAATGGTGGCTTCCATCTCATCGATGGCAAAACCGATTTCACTTACCTGCTCTTCCATGCGCCCACGGGAGATAGAGGTTTCACCGGCGAGGTTAACCAGCTCCTCCATTAAATCTGCAGAAATCTTTACCACTTCCTGCGGCTGATTGCGCTTGACCGCTAACTGCGCGGCTGGGCGGGCCGGCCCCTTATCGGCAATGGTTTTGCCCGCAACGGAGGGCGCTGGTGCACGCGGATTAAACGGGATGACGTCAGCCGAGGTATAGGATTTCTCCGCGGGCGCGGCGGGAGCAGCGGGCTTTGACACAGCGGCGGGCCGCTCGGGCTCTGCCGCTGACGGTTCGTTTGCCGCCTCAGATGTCGATTCCGGTGAAATCTCCGTCGCGTCGTTTTCTGCAGCTGCCTCACCATCGACCGCCTGCAAACCGGCTTGAGCGGATTGCTCAATGGCGCGCATTGCTTCAGCGAGGCCTTCCGGTTCGTAGCTGCTCACTGCTTGACGAACTTTTTCAGTGCCGTTCAATAAAAGATCTTGGTAGCGATGCATCACCTCAAACAGGCTATCGTCTACCGCCACCCGATCATTTTCACGATTGATCAAGTAGGTTTCAAAGTCGTGCGAAATGTCACCAAGGCCCTTGAGTCCTGCCAAGCGTGCGCCACCCTTGAGGGTGTGCAAAATACGCTTGAGCTCTTCGAGGTGCGCGCCATCATTCCAATCGTCAGACCAGCCGTTAATGGCGTGATCCACTTCTTCCAGCAATTCGTCGGCTTCTTCCAAGAAGATTTCAAAAATCTCTGGGTCAATTTCCTCTGCCGCAATCGCCTCAGGTTCTTCAGCAATAACGGGGGCAGCGGGGGCCTCAGCAACTGGTTCAGAAACAGGGGCTTCGGCTTCGGCTTCGGCTTCGGCTTCGGCTTCGGCTTCGGCTTCGGCTTCGGCTTCGGCTTCGGCTTCAAAAGTTTCTTGCTCGGCGAAATTTTCGTCGAGATCTATCGACGCTAAATCGTCATCCGCTGCACTGGGTGATTGCGAGCTATCTTCAACGACAAATGCATCATCTTCGTCGTCGTCACGGGCAACCTCTGTGACGTCCGGCAGGGTCAATTCAACGTCCTGCTCCAACTCATCCACGTCTTGTACAACATCCGGCGTAGGCTGAGGTTCGGCATCGGCAACTTCAAAGTCCGCTTCAGCTTCGGGCAAGGTAAATAAAATATCTTCGGCAGATTCAGGCGGCTGTTCATCCGCCGGTTCCACGCCTTCCGCTTCAAAGGGCGCAAGTGCAACCAGCGCAGCCATGACGTCATCGGCCACGGGGAGTATATTTTGCCCAGCTGCGACGGCGTCTACCATGTCTAACAGCGATTCATGCCCGCGGTGTAGCGTTGTGTATCCGGCATCATCCAATGTGAGCTGACCATCTCGCATGGTTTCGTAAACAACCTTTAGCTGCCCACTTAAACCACTCATCTGCACCAGGTTAGCGTGCTCGGCACCCTTCTCTAGATTGGCTAGCTCCGAGTGCAATGCACTTAACTGGCTTTGATCGATGTCCGATTTCTGCCACTGGCTTAACATGTCGTCGGCATCAAGCAGGAGGTTCATTTCCTCTGCCATGAAAATGGACAACAACTCGGGGTCTACTTTCTTTTTGCCCTGGGCCTCAGCCTCTTGCTGACGAATCAGCGGCGCAACTGAACGCTCTTTTAACTCCGCTACACGAGCAACAAATTGCTGTAATCGTGGAATTTCGACGGTGCGTCCGGCTTCGATATCAGCCAGCGCTTCACGGGTATAAGTCACCGCATCGCGCAGCAATTGCAAAATATCTTCGTCGATGTTGACCTGATATGAACGCAACTCTTTGACAAAACGTTCCAGAGGCGTAGCCATTTCAGCAATGGGCACAACGTCCGCCATGTGCGCGCTACCCTTGAGTGTGTGCAGAGCGCGCTGCATGGTTTCGCTCGGCGGCGTGTATAGCGGCGCCATTTCCTGCATTTCTTGAATAAACGATTCAAGTGCCTCTAAGTGCGTACTGGCTTCCGAACCAAAAATTTCCCAGAGCATGGTATCGGGTTCGGAATCGTCTTCTTCCGGCGCATCATCCGCATCAAGCGCACTGTGGTCTTCAGATTCAGCGCTCGATGCGCCTTCTACGCCAGCCAATAATTCTGCCGGAATATTGCCTTTCGATAGATCCTCTGCCCACGCTTGGTATTGATCGATCGTAGCCTTGTCAGGTATCGGCTGTTTATCTCGAAATGCATGGATCATAGAAGGCAACTTGCCAACGACCCGTTCGATCATATCTACGTGAATGCTATTGGGCTCAATGCTGCCGTCGATCACGCGATTCAGCATATTTTCGATTGACCACGCCAACTCACCAATGGCCATGGCCTTCACCATGCGCCCAGAGCCTTTCAATGTGTGAAATGCTCGACGGAATTCCGTGAGCGATTCCTCGTCATTGAAATCCTCTTTCCACCGGGGAAAGAATTCATTGATGGTCTCGGTAACTTCTTCAGCCTCTTCGATGAAAATCTCGAGAATTTCTTCGTCGATTTCTTCCTCTGGCTCTTCCTCTGCGACAGGTTCCGGCGCGGCTTCTGGCGCACTGGCAGGCGCAACTTCAGCCTCAACCGGCGGGTCTTCATTGGCAGCGTTATCGTCTGCGTCAGCGGTGGGCACTACTGAGGACACATCGCCGTCGAGGTTTTCGCTGAGCGACTCAAGCTCACTGGCATCTTCAACAACGTCCGACGTTGTTTCTTGCTCCGGCTCCTGCTCTGCCGCCGCTAGGTCGTCGGCCTGGACGGGTTCTGCTGCCCGATCCTGAACATCCGCTTCGGCGTTGTCGGGCACCGGAACATTCATGTCGACATCTTCAACGTCGACCATTTTCTTCAGTACCGACTCGGCATCAGAGCGAATCTCCGCGCCAGTTTTTGGTCTGCTGCTGGCAACGGCGTAGCCCAGCGCTTCCACGCTTTCTTCCGCGACACTCAGCAGGAGATCATCCTCCTCTTCCATGTCGCCACCGAGTCGCTCGAGGTAGTACTCCACGCTGGTAATAGCGTCCGCTAAAATATCAAGCGTGGACCACTCAGGGGGATGCTCAACACCGACCAATTTTTCTTCAACGAAACGCGCACAGGCCCCAATAATGCGCGCGGGTCTAGCCAGCGGCACCATATCCAAACCACCGCGAATTTCCCGCAGTAAATTCGGCACGTTGCCTAAATGTGATTGATCCCATTGGGACGCGATGTACTCAATAACCGCATCTTTGGCCTGCTCTAAGCCATTGCGACATTCGCGCAAAACTTGCTCTTGCGCTTCATTTAAATTGATATCTTGAACGGCACCCTTTCCATCGGAGGCACCCAGATTGCGGACTAAGCCCTGCAAACCGTTTTCGATGTCGATGATTTCGCCGGCAACACCCATGAGAACGTCGGCGGTAAGAGATTCTGGCGTTGCTTCAGCGTGCTCCAACACGGTTGCCTGAGCCAGCACCTGCTGACGCAAACTGCCTATGCCCAGCACTGCCATGGTGTCAGCAACACGCTGTAAAACCGGCAAGGCTTCGCGCACATGGGCACCGGAATCTTCGCCCGATAAACACATATCGAGCGCGTGCTTAACAATATCTAATTCATCACCGATTGCGGATACAACCGAGCGCATGGCTTCGCCGTCCGGCCCGGACAGTAAATCATCCTCGCCCAGATCTTCTACATTGTCTTTCGGTAGCGCCTCGGCCAGCCGGTAATTTTCTTTGAGTCGCGAAATGATCGGCGTAGACACTTCAGCGCGTGCTATGTAGTACAACAAGTTTTTTAACAACTCGTGTTGCGTACCCGCCTTCAGCGCTTTCAGCCCATACACGGCCAGCACTTTAATTTCGCGATCTAATTGACGCAGTAAATTTTTAACTGAAACGCTGGCTTCGATAGCATCGCTTTGCAACCCCTCAACCAAACCCAGCGCAATTTCCCAGAGCGGTTGACGCGGCGTCCCCTGCGTTAATTTGTGCAGCCGAGTAAAAACTTTTTGGAGGTATGCCAAACTTTCATCAGACTTAACACCGCGAATATAGCTTGCCGCAGCCACCTGAAACATCTGGCGAAGTTTCGTGACCATCTCTGCAAATTGCTTGGCATCTTGCGCAGCTGCAATGGGTTGGCCGGTTATTTTTTTCGCGGCCGACATGTCGGGGGTAAATAGCTGGGTTTCAGTCAGTAAACTTTGGCCGCGCACCGCGCGCAAGTCGTTTAAGAGTGGCAGCACCATGGCGGGCTGATCTTTACGACTGCTTTTTACGTGTTCGAGGTAAAGCGGTAGTTGCAAGATGGCGCGCATCAGCACCTCTTGCCCCTCGGGCTCATTTTTGACCGAGCCATTCATGAGCGCCTGGGCCAGCTGCTCCATCTCTTCGGCCATAAGTGCAGCGCCGTAGAACTCCACCATTTTTAAGGAGCCGTGTACCTGATGGATATGCGTCAGACAAAAGCGAATGCGCGTGGCATCCTTGGCGTTTTCCACATAGGCCTCGAGCGCCTGACGTGCTTCTTTCAGCGTTTCGCCAATTTCGCCAATGACCCAATCCAGGGCTGCAAAGTTACGGTTGTCTCCCAAGGGACCGTCCTCTTGTTATTTAGCTCTTGGCGGCGCCAGGAGCTGAGCGTTGATAGGCTTGAATTTCTTCACCGCCTACACGCTTCATTTTAGGGTGATTCCAATCGGTGATTTCGCCCAGTCCTACAATGAGAACGCCATTGGGCTTAAGTCGATCTACCAAATGATTCAAAATTTCTCGTCGCCGCCAACGGCGAAAATAAATCAGTACGTTTTGACAAAAAATCACATCCATGGGCACGGCTGGCATCTTGCCTAACTCCAGCACATTGCCGTGGGTGAAACACACCCGATCTCGTATTTTTTCAACCACCTGCAAATGCTGACCCGCGGGGCAAAAATAGCGCGCTCGCTCCTGCGGCGTTGCATGATCCACTTTGCGCGCGGGGTAGATTCCGGCGCGGGCCTTGTGCAGCGATGGCAAACTTATGTCGGTCGCCGTCACGCCAAAGTAAGGGTCGATAGCGGCCAATTCAAAACAATCGTTCACCGCCATGGCCAATGCATAAGGCTCTTCGCCAGTGGCGCAACCCACACTCCACACATCAAAGCTATCATCAAGCGCTTGGTTATCGATGCGCGATTGAACCAAGCGGCGAACATATTCGATGGACGGGCGATGGCGAAAAAAACTGGTTTCTTTTACCACCAATCGATCAACTAAGACCGACCACTCAACCATGCCCTGCAAACCTTCACGCACCTGATTCATGTAGGTGTTGTAGTCACCACACTCAAGTTCGCGCATGCGGCCTGCAATTTGGGTTTGCAAGAAGACACGCTGATGCGGGGCAATTTGTATGCCCGTACGATCTTCCAGCAGTTTGCTCCACTGCTGGAATTCGGTATCCGTTAGTTCGGGCAGCGCCCGTAACGACCACACCACGCTACGGCTACTCGCTTATCAGGCTCGATTCGGCTCATCTTCGTCTTCTAGACTACTGAGTTCAGCATTGAACTCACCATCTAGATCGAAGCTAACCTCTTCCTCGAGTTCTTCTATGCCGTCGCCCATGTCTTCAACGGTGTCATCCAGTGTCAGCGTGTCTTCACCGTAATTATCGTCCAGCTCTTCTGGCAGCTTGAAGCCCGCTACCGACTCCCGCAGATCGAGGGCCATTTCGGCCAGCGTACCAATCGATTGTGCGGTAGCCGATGTACCCGCGGAGGTTTGCGAGGTAATTTCTTGAATCACGTTCATCGTATTCGAGATGTGACCGGCCGATGAGGCCTGCTGACGTGCAGCGTTCGAAATGTTTTGAATCAATTCTGCAAGTGAGGACGATACGTTTTCAATTTCTTCCAGTGCCACACCCGCATCCTGTGCAAGGCGAGCTCCACGTACCACTTCGGCCGTGGTTTGTTCCATCGAGATTACCGCCTCGTTGGTATCGTTCTGAATCGTTTTAACCAGCGCCTCAATCTGCTTAGTTGCCGCCGCAGAACGTTCCGCAAGACGCTGTACCTCATCCGCTACCACCGCAAAGCCTCGACCTGCGTCACCGGCCATCGAGGCCTGAATCGCAGCGTTAAGTGCAAGAATGTTGGTTTGGTCAGCAATGTCGTTAATCAACGATACGATGTCACCAATTTCCTGTGACGATTCACCCAATCGCTTAATACGCTTCGAGGTGTCTTGAATCTGTTCGCGAATGGTATCCATCCCGTGGATGGTGTTCTGTACCACTTTTGCACCATTGCTCGCGATCGATACCGATCGCTCCGCAACCGCGGCCGATTCGGCGGCGTTGGCAGATACCTGGTCAATGGTCACGGCCATCTCATTTACCGCGGCCGATGCACCGGCAATTTCTTGCGCCTGGTGCTCAGAGGCCTCGGCCAGATGCAGTGCAGTTTGCTGGGTTTCCTGAGCGGCCGACGATACGTTCACAGCCGTTTCGTTGATTCGAGAAACCAACACCCTCAATTGGTCGATGGTGAAGTTAATGGAGTCAGCGATCGCACCCGTGAAGTCTTCGGTTACCGTCGCGGTGGTGGTCAGGTCACCGTCGGCGAGGTCAGCCAGTTCATCAAGCAGTCGCAAAATTGCGTTCTGGTTTCGCTCGTTGGTTTCTTCCTCAACCAGCAGTCGCTGGCGAGTGCCCTGGGCCCATTGGGCACCAATTAATACAATGGCCAACAAACCGATGGCACCGAGCACGGCGATGGTCAAGTTGTTGGGCTGGCGATTGCCGGCATTTTCCACAATCTTGTCTGACAGCGTGGTCAGGGCCTCGAGCAAGCGAGGTGAGTCATCCAAGATTTGGTTGGTGGCCTGACGGGCTTTAAACAGCGCAGGCGACGCTTCAAAGATTTCGCGGATGGAGCTGTTCACGAATTCGAACAGCTCAGAAATTTCGTTCAAGCTGCTCACAGCTTCAGGCTCAGTAACCCGTGAGATGCTCATGGCGAGGTCGCCACCTTTCATGCCCGACAGTACCTTACCGAACAAGTTTGCATCGAGGTTGAACTGGTCTGCCGCCTGGTCGGCATCGCCACCACCGCGCAACATTTTATCCACGTTTCGCCCGATACGCTCCGCACGCCAGGACTGCATCTGCGCAACCGACACTTGGTCGGCGGGAGCGCCGCTCTCCAGCAGGATTTCAACAATGTTGTTGTGTTCTGCCTGCAGTTCAGGCAGCGATTCATTCAGCGTGATCGCTACATCGTTTAGAAAGATAATGGTGTCTTTGTTGGTCACAATGCTGTTGGCATTGTTCTTCACGTTTTGGAAGATGGCATCGAAGCCCGCAAATTCTTCCGCCAGCGCGGTGCGCGTATCGATGTCGGAAGCGCGCAAACGTCCCCAAAGGCTGTCCATCTCGGCGATCACCTTCGCCAATTCGGGGAAGGCCTCCTCGTTGCCGGACGTCGATTCACGAGCCAGCGACGTCACCCGGAAAGACAGGGCTCGCAATTCAGCGGTAAGCTGCAGATAGCCTTGATCTTTGGCGGTGTTTTGTTGCACCAAGTAAAAGCTCACACCCATCAGCACCAGCACTACCAACAGTGCGGCTGCCAAAGCTGCCATCACTGGGTTGCCGCGCATGGATGCGACCAGGCCTCTTGTTTCGTTCTTCATGCTACGCTCCTGACCAACGTTGCGTGTTACTTAAAATAAAGCGGAAATTCCGCCCTGAAATAAAACGGCTCAATCTTCGGCCGCATTGGTAAATCTGGGTTCACCTGCGAGGCTCGCGGGGCTGAATACGTTCCACTGGTTTTCACCCTGGCGGTATGCACCACTTACAAAGGGCGCCACGGACTTAGGCAGCTCGCTGTTATCGTCGCTAAAGGTATCCACCGGAAAGTGCTGCATGCCAAAGACTTGATCCACAATTAACCCTGAATAGAGTTCATCGCGATCAAGGATTAACACCCTGCGCTGTTTGCGGTGACTGGAAATTTTGGAGCCAAAAAAGGCCGCCAGGTCGAACAGTGGCAGCAACCGGCCGCGCACATTTGCCACGCCCCGCACCCAAGGCTGAACGCCGGGTAGTCGGGTGTAGGGAGGGACTTCCAGCATTTCGCTGATTTCGTCCATGGGCGCCACAAAACGACGCCCCATCAAAGAAAAACCAATGCCGCTCCAATGTGGCTTGATAGCCACCTGAGCAGGTAGACCGCGAGCAAAGTGCTTACTGCGCCCAGCCAGCTCAAGCAGCGCTTGGAAAGCTTTTGATTCGTTCGCCTGTGGCTCCGTCATGCGTTCCCCGTACTATTGTTCGCCCCCATGGCTAGGCCATGGCGTCAGCGATGGCCTGCACCAAAGTTTTCTCGCTGATGGGCTTGGTCAGGTAGGCCTTGGCCCCCTGGCGCATGCCCCACACGCGATCAGTCTCTTGATCTTTGGTGGTCACAATGATGACGGGGATGTGCGCCGTTTCGGACGCCTTGCTCAGTTGGCGCGTCGCCTGAAAGCCGTTCAGGCCTGGCATCACGATATCCATCAGCACCAAGTCGGGTATTTCTTTCTTGGCGACAGCAACACCCTGCTCGCCGTTTTCAGCGGTGATGACCTCGTGGCCATTCTTTTCAAGAATGCTGGTAAGTTTGTAAGTTTCAGTGGGTGAATCGTCAACGATTAGCACTTTTGCCATAAGTCCCCCGGGAACATCTGTTTTTGTTATGACGGTCTGAGCCAATCAGGCCGACCTAAAGGTTACGAAGCTTTTGCCTGCCCTACGTGGGTTTGGATAGCACCCAGCAGTTCAGTCTTAGAGAAGGGCTTGGTCAAATATTGATCCGAGCCAACAATTCGGCCTTTCGCCTTGTCGAACAAACCATCTTTACTCGAGAGCATGATGACCGGTGTCGACTTGAATTCGCTGTTGTTTTTGATCAATGCACAGGTCTGATAACCGTCGAGGCGCGGCATCATGATATCTACGAAGATGATATCCGGCCGCGTATCGGCAATTTTCGCCAGTGCATCAAAACCGTCAGTGGCGGTAATCACCGTACAGCCGGCCTTGTTAAGGAGGGTTTCTGCAGTGCGACGAATGGTTTTACTATCGTCGATCACCATCACTTTCAGGCTTTCCAGATTGACGTCCATAATGAGCTATTGCCTTTCGCTTTATTTTTTACCTCGACCAGGCCGGGTCAATGGCGGATGATCGCCCAATCAGCATAGCAGCCGCGGATAGACAGCGGCAGCTGAGCCTGGAATTGCGGCGAAGACTACGCCGACTGGATGTTTTAACACAGTTGTTAAGGTTTCGCTATAAGCGACTGAATAAAATGGGAATTTACCATATCCGTGAGCCCGACTATAGCCCTCGACAGCCGATGGCGCTATCCTCACCGGCAAGTGAATATTGGTGCGCCGGTATGCCGCGCACCCACCCAGATTTCCCCAGAGGTAAGCCATGACCTACCGCGTCGGCATCGTGATGGACCCCATCCACAGCTTCAACCCCAAAAAAGACACCACATTGGTGCTCATGCAGGCCGCGCAAGCTCGGGGCTGGCAAGTACTGGCTTTTGAGCAGGGCGACCTCTGGCTGGATCAGGGCCGAGCCATGGGTGAGGGGCGCGCGGTACAGGTAGCTGACGATGCCCACCTCGGCCGAACCGACTGGTATCAGCTGGGTGAGCCGGAAGTCATGGCCCTGGGCACCCTCGATGCCCTGCTGATGCGCAAAGACCCGCCCTTCGACAGCGAGTATGTCTACAGCACCTACATCCTAGAGGCCGCACAGCGCGAGGGCTCGCTCATCGTCAACGATCCGCAGAGCCTGCGCGACTGCAATGAAAAAGTATTCGCCACGCAATTTCCGGCGTGCTGCCCGCCCGTTCTCGTGTCCCGAAACAACGGGCGCCTGCGCGCATTTCACCAACACCACCAAGACGTCATCTTTAAACCCCTAGACGGCATGGGCGGCAGCGGCATTTTCCGCGCGAAGGCCGACGATCCGAATGTGGGCGTCATCCTCGAAACACTGACCCGGCACGGCCAAGAAACCATCATGGCCCAGCGCTACCTGCCCGAAATCAAAGACGGCGATAAGCGCATCTTGGTGATCGACGGGAAGCCTGTTGACTACAGCCTCGCCCGCGTACCCAGCCAGGGCGAGACCCGCGGCAATCTCGCCGTCGGCGGCACCGGTCGCCCACAGCCGCTGTCTGAGCGCGACCGCTGGATAGTGGCGCAAGTGGCCCCTACGCTGGTGGCGAAGGGGCTGTTGTTTGTGGGCTTAGATGTCATCGGCGACTACCTCACCGAAATCAATGTCACCAGCCCCACCTGCGCCCGCGAGATCAATACGGCCTACCAAACTGACATTGGCGGCCTGTTGATGGACGCCATAGCCCTGCGGCTCGAGGCGCGCTAACCCATGGCCACCGGCTCCCTGCTGCAAACGCCCAACGATAGCCAGGGCGACCGCCTGACCTTTACGCTGTTCGTCGCGCTGGCTATTCACGCGCTCATTTTGTTTGGCCTAACGTTTAAAGTGGACGACGGCAGCGGCAAACTGCCGACGCTGGAAATTACCTTGGCCAACCACAAAAGCGCCAAAGAGCCGGACAAAGCCGACTTTCTGGCGCAACAGAACCAAGAGGGCAGTGGCACCATCGAGGAGGCCAAGGCCCAGACAACCGATCAGTCGGCAGAGTTTTTTGCGCCGGTGATCAACGACGTCAACCCCACGCCCCAGCAGCGCCAGATTAAGCCCAGCGAGCGACGCGACGAACAACTGGTAACCACCACCAGCGCCAGCACCCACAGTGCCAGCCTCCGCTTAGATCAGCCCACCCCCGAGCAGGAGGAGCGCCAGGGCGAGAATCAAGAGCGCCCCAATAGCCACGACGAAATTGCCTCGCTCATGGCCCAAATCGATCGCCAGCGCCAGCAATATGCCAAGCGGCCGCGCATTCGCCACCTCACTTCGGTGGCCACAAAAAGCTCTGCCGAGGCGGCCTACCTACTCAAATGGACCGACAAGGTCGAGTACGTTGGCAACCGCAACTTTCCTCAGGAGGCCTTAAAGCAGGAAATCTTCGGCGCTGTGACGCTGGCGGTGCGCGTGCGCCCCGATGGCAGGCTCGACCAAGTAGAGATCACCCACCCATCGGGCTACAGCCTGCTCGACGATGCTGCGCTCAACATTATTCGCGACAGCTCACCCTTCGCGCCCGTACCCCACGAGGTCTTGCAAAATCACACCCACCTCGAGATTGTGCGCACTCTGCGCTTTGAGATTACCGGTTTAAGCTCCGGCGAGGCCGGCCCACAAGCCTCCCGCTAATAGTCTTAGACCTTGTTTTTCCCACGCCAAACCCCATACTGAATCGTATGAAGAAGTTGAATGATCCACCCCGTACCGAGCTCACAGCCGGCTCCCTCAAGGGCCAGTTTTTGGTATCTATGCCCAGCCTGCGCGACCCGCACTTCAATCACTCGATTACCTTGATCTGCGATCACAGTGCCGATGGCGCCATGGGCTTGGTGCTCAACCACCCGCTGGGCGACATCACACTGGGCGACATTTTTGAGCAAATGGGCCTCGAAACCGACCCCGAAACGGGCAAGCTGCCCATTTTCGCCGGTGGCCCAGTGCAGCAAGAGCGCGGATTTGTGGTGCATCCCGCATCCCAGCGCTGGGAATCCACCGTCGATGTGTCACCGGCGGTCGCACTCACCGCCTCGCGCGATATTTTGGAGTCAATGGCAGCCGGCCAAGGCCCTATGAATGCCATTGTGGCCCTGGGCTATGCCGGCTGGGAAGGCGGCCAACTGGAAGACGAGATAGCCAACAACGCATGGATAACCCTGCCGGGCGACACCGAGCTGTTATTTGATACCCCCGCAGAACAACGCTGGTCGGCGGCGGCAAAATTACTCGGTTTTGATTTGAATTTGATATCCAGTCATGCTGGCCACGCCTAACACCCAGCCAACGAGCCCTCCGTGACCCAAAGTCTACTCGCCTTCGATTTCGGCACCCGCAACATCGGCTTGGCCTTCGGCCAAACCCTCACCCAAACCGCCCGCGAATTGCCCGCCATCAAGGCGCGCGACGGCGTGCCCGAGTGGGCGGCCATCGAAGCGTTATTGAAAGAGTGGCAGCCAGACCTGCTCTTGGTGGGGTTGCCGCTGAACATGGACGACACCGAATCAGAATTGGCCGCGCGGGCGCGCAAGTTCGGCAACCGGTTGCACGGCCGCTTCGGTTTGCCGGTGGTCATGTGGGATGAGCGATTGAGCACCCGAGAGGCAAAACAAGAGGCCCGCGAGCGGGGCCACAAGGGCCACTATAAAAGTGACCCCATTGACTCCATCGCCGCGCGCTTAATTCTCGAAAGCTGGCTGAGTTCGCAGGCCAGCGCTTAAGCTGGCATTGTCACACTCAGAACAACTTGTTGCCTGAGTTCTCGTCTTTTTGAATGGTCAACTCGTCTGCAGCGTTGCTTAAATAATCGGCATCGGTTTCCGAACCTAGCTTGATCAACAGGCGCAAATCGTTGGGCGAGTCGGCGTAAGACAAGGCATCTTCGTAGGTGATTTCGCCGCGATCGTACAAATCGTAGAGCGCCTGATCGAAGGTTTGCATGCCCAGCTCGGTGGATTTTTTCATGAGCGGCTTTAGCTCATGCACCGCACCTTTGCGAATTAAATCCTGCGCCAATGGCGTATTGAGCAACACTTCCAAACAGGCGCGACGACCGGTGCCGTCCGGCGTGGGAATGAGCTGCTGTGCGATGATGCCGCGCAGATTCAGCGCCAAATCCATCCACAACTGGGAGTGGCGATCGGCGGGGAAGAAATGAATAATGCGATCCAATGCCTGGTTCGCATTGTTGGCGTGCAGGGTACACAAACACAGGTGACCGGTTTCGGCAAACGCGATGGCGTGTTCCATCGTTTCGCGCGAGCGCACCTCGCCAATCAAAATGACATCAGGCGCCTGTCGCAAGGTATTTTTGAGTGCCACTTCAAACGAATCCGTATCAATGCCCACCTCGCGCTGGGTGACAATGCAGCCCTGATGCTGGTGAATAAATTCGATGGGGTCTTCAATGGTAATGATGTGGCCTTTGGAATTTCGGTTGCGATGACCAATCATGGACGCCAGCGATGTCGATTTACCGGTGCCCGTTGCCCCCACAAACATAATCAGCCCGCGCTTGGTCATGGCCAGCTCTTTGATGATTTCTGGCAGTCCGAGGTCATCTACTTTCGGAATATTAGTTTCAATCCTACGCAGCACCATACCCGCTAAATTGCGCTGATAAAAAGCACTGCAGCGGAAGCGACCAATGCCGCGCGCAGATATCGCAAAATTTAATTCTTTGTTCTCTATAAATTCCGTGCGCTGTTTTTCATTCATCACCGACAGCACCACTTCGCGGGACTTTTCCGGTGACAGCGGTGTGGTGGTGACCGGCACCACTTTGCCGTGCAGCTTCATTGACGGCGGCACGCCCGCGGTAATAAATAAATCCGACGCGCCCTTTTCCACCATCAGGCTCAATAAACGATCAAAATCCACAGCCTGATCCCCTTAAAAGTTTTCTGGAATTTTTGCTTTTTCTCGGGCCACTTCGCGCGTGATGACGCGCCGCGCCACCATGTCTGCCAAGCATTGGTCCATGGTCTGCATACCCACGGAGGCGCCGGTTTGAATAGCCGAATACATTTGCGCCACTTTATCCTCGCGAATAAGGTTTCGGATCGCCGGCGTGCCGCGCATAATTTCGTGGGCCGCCACTCGGCCACCGCCGTTTTTCTTCAACAAGGTTTGCGAAATCACCGCCTGCAGCGACTCCGACAACATGGAGCGCACCATGGCTTTTTCAGCCGCGGGAAATACGTCGATGATCCGGTCGATGGTTTTGGCCGCCGATTGGGTATGCAGTGTGCCAAACACCAAGTGACCCGTTTCGGCTGCCTCAAGCGCTAACTTGATGGTTTCCAAGTCACGCATCTCACCCACCAGAATGATATCGGGATCTTCACGCAAGGCAGAACGCAACGCCGCCGAAAATCCGTGCGTATCGCGGTGCACTTCCCGCTGGTTAATCAAACACTTTTTACTCTCATGCACGAATTCGATGGGATCTTCGATAGTGAGAATATGTTGGTATTTATTGTCGTTAATGTAATCCACCATGGCCGCCAAGGTGGTGGATTTACCGGAACCCGTTGGCCCCGTCACCAAGCAAATACCCCGTGGCGTGTTGCAGATATCGCGAAAGCCCTGCCCCATGCCCAGCTCTTCCATGGTCAGTACTTTTGACGGAATGGTACGGAACACGGCGCCGGCACCGCGGTTTTGGTTGAAGGCGTTCACACGAAAGCGCGCGACCCCAGGCACCTCAAAGGAGAAATCCGTTTCCAGAAATTCCTCATAGTCTTTGCGCTGTCGGTCATTCATGATTTCATAGATAAGCCCGTGCACCTGCTTGTGCTGCATGGGCGGCAAATTGATGCGGCGCACATCGCCGTCCACGCGTATCATGGGTGGCAGTCCAGAGGACAGGTGTAAATCCGAGGCGCCTTGTTTTGCGCTAAAGGCGAGAAGTTCCGTAATATCCATACGTCAACCTTATTTTCAATGTATTGCAGAGCACGCAAACTTACCGATCACTGCGCAACTACTAATAAAATCGTGAGTTAATTAATCGCGTTTTCCGATCAACGCTTTAC
Organism: Simiduia aestuariiviva; assembly: GCF_014192475.1. Classification (GTDB taxonomy): domain Bacteria; phylum Pseudomonadota; class Gammaproteobacteria; order Pseudomonadales; family Cellvibrionaceae; genus Simiduia; species Simiduia aestuariiviva. The sequence continues at coordinate 93,021 of NZ_JACHXZ010000001.1, read as the reverse complement.
CATTTCAGAATATGCACATGATTGCCGACAAACTAATGCAGGTCGAGGCCCGTTTGCAACAGGCAAGCCAAACCTCGCACCGCAGCCGTGACGAAATCGCCCTATTGGCGGTCAGCAAAACCCAGCCCGCCGAGCGCCTGCGTGCGGCCTTCGACGCCGGCCAACACCGCTTTGGTGAAAACTACCTGCAAGAGGCGCTGGACAAACAGCGCGCACTGGCTGATTTAGCCATTGAGTGGCACTTTATCGGCCCCATTCAATCCAATAAAACCCGGCCCTTGGCCGAGTCGTTCCAATGGATACACAGTGTAGACCGGTTAAAGATTGCGCGGCGGCTGAGTGAACAGCGCCCCGCCGAGCAGCCCCCCATCAATATCTGCCTGCAGGTCAATATCGATGCCGAGCCCAGTAAAGCCGGTGTCGACGTCGCCGCACTGCCCGAGCTGGCGCACGCGGTGGCGGCACTGCCAAACCTTCGCCTCCGCGGCTTGATGGCCATACCTGCACCGCGCACAGACCCCACCGCGCAGCGCCAGGCCTTTGCCCGAGTGCGCGCGCTGCTAGAACAGTTAAATCGCGAGGGCCTAGCCCTAGATACCCTATCCATGGGCATGTCCGGCGATTTAGCAGCGGCGGTGGCCGAAGGTGCCACCATTGTGCGCGTCGGCACGGACATTTTTGGCGCGCGCGCCCAATCGACAATGAACGGCGGCCAGACTGGAAATTCCTAGGTCTGCCCCCACCATTAGAGAAACATTCAACACAGGAAGCCCCATGAGTTATCGCATCGGATTTATCGGCGCCGGCAACATGAGCGCCGCCATTTTGGGCGGCATGGTTAAGCAGGGCGTCGCGCCCGACCGCATTATTGCCAGCAACCGCAGCACCCCCAAGCTCGAGGCCCTCGCCGGCGAGTTCGGTATTCAAACCACCACCGATAACCACCAAGCCGCCGGTGCCGACGTAGTCGTCTTGTCCGTCAAGCCGCAGATGATGAAGGACGTGTGCCTCGACCTCGCGCCCCACCTCGACCACAAGCCCACCATCGTCACCGTGGCCGCCGGCATACCCATGGCCAGCTACGAGCAATGGCTGGGCCGCGATCACGCCATCGTGCGCTGCATGCCCAACACCCCCTCACTCGTGGGCAAGGGCGCCAGCGGGCTGTTTGCCAACGCGCAAGTGACCGACGCACAGCGCCAGCGCGTTGAGTCTATGATGCAGGCCGTCGGCATTACCGCATGGGTCGAGCAAGAAGCCCTCATCGACGCGGTCATCGCCGTGGCGGGCTCTGCGCCAGCCTACTTTTTCCTCATGATGGAGGCGATGATCGACCAGGGTGAAGCCATGGGCTTAGACCGCGCCACGGCGCGCGCGCTCACACTGCAAACTGCCGCCGGCGCTGCCGAGTTAGCGGCCACTGCCGATGTGCCCGTGGACGAGCTGCGCCGCCGCGTCATGTCGCCCGGCGGCACCACCGAGCAAGCGGTATTTTCCTTTGAGGCAGACGACATTCGCGCTATTGTGGCCCGCGCAATGACCCGCTGCGCCAACCGCGCCGCGGAAATGGCTCAAGAAATGGGGAACTAATGCCGTGGATACACTGGTAAACATTTTAATTTTTCTGGTGAAGACCTTGGGCAGCTTGTACCTGATGGTGGTGCTGTTGCGCCTCATGTTGCAAATAGCTCGCGCCGATTTCTACAACCCGCTGTCCCAAGCAGTGGTCAAAGCGACCAATCCTCTGTTGCTGCCATTGCGCAAGGTCATCCCTGGCATCATGGGCATCGATTTCGCGTCCATTGTGCTGGCGCTGCTGTTGGCTATGGTGCTGGCGCAAACCATCGTCTGGTTTAAAGGCTTTGGCTTCTTAAACCCGCTGCTGCTGTTGGCCTGGTCGGCGGTGATGGTGCTGGCGAGCTTGGCCAGCCTGCTGTTTTGGGCGCTGATCATCATGATCATCGCGAGCTTTATCGCGCCGCAGAGCTACCATCCAGCGCTGCTGCTCATTCGCCAGTTGCTGCACCCATTGATGGGGCCCATTCAGCGCCTAATTCCGCCCATGGGCGGCCTAGACTTCAGTCCGCTGGTGGTGATCATCGGCCTGCAAATTATCAGCAACTTCCTGATTCCCGAGTTCGCACAGCAGTTGGGCATGCCGCGCTGGGTATTTTTAGGCTACTGATGCGCGCATCACGCGGCAGTGATCATAAAAAATAACCATAAAAAAAGGGTCGCATTGCGACCCTTTTTTTATGCTGCCGAGCTATTTTATGTGCCGACCTATTTTATAGAGCCGACTTAGCCCAACACCGACATGGCCAAGGATGCGTTGTAGCCCAAGTAGGCGGCCACCAACAGGGCACCGTGCCAGCGCTGTATGGCCCCGCGTCCCACTGCGCGGTAACACAACACCGCCAACGCACCCGACAGCAGCACCATCACCAAGGCATCGCGCCCCAGCGCATCGGCAGCCACGGCACTTGGGTGAATCAACCCGGCGATGCCCACCACCCCCAAAATGTTAAACACGTTGGAACCAATCACATTGCCCACGGCCATATCGTGTTGCTGTTTGCGCACACTGGCGATACTCGCCGCCAACTCGGGCAGGCTGGTGCCTAAGGCCACCACAGTCAGACCGATAATCAATTCACTGATGCCCAGCGCCATGGCAATTTCCGTGGCCGACCACACCAATAGGCGCGAGCTCGCCAGCAATACCAAGAGGCCGAATACCAATGCCAGCGTCGCCTTCCAGCCATTCTGCTCATGGGAGATGCTGTCATTGGCTTCGTCAGCGAGGGAGTCATGGGGTGAACGAATACTTTGCCACACGCCGAAGCCGATATATGCGGCCAGGCCACCCAGCAACAGCAGCGCGTCGCCCCGCCCCAACCAATCGTTAGTAAGCGCCAACACACCCAATCCCGTGGCCACCAACATCAAGGGCATTTCCTGCGACACCACGCGCGAGTGCACGGTGATGGGTGCCAGAATGGCAGTGATACCCACGATCAACCCAATATTGGCGATGTTGGAGCCCAGCGCATTGCCCAGCGCTAGGTCGGGCTCCCCCTGTAATGCGGCGATGGCCGACACCAACATCTCCGGCGCAGATGTGCCAAAACCGACGATGAGTATGCCCACCAACAAGGGCGACATCCCCAACAGTTGAGCCACGGCAGCGGCACCGTCAATGAATTTATCGGCACTCCAAGTCAACAGCACTAGACCTACAATCAGGCCACCCACAGCTATTAGCACGCTTTACCCCTTGTTTGGTTTGGATTACAGGGCGCCATTGTATGCGGGCGATCGGCAAATAACACGACCAGCGGCGGAATTGGCACACCAAAAAGCATAAAAATGACCTAATGAAACGAAATCGTTATAACCAGAACTTTGAAAGTGGGCGTTATTCGGTTTTAATGGGCCGCTAAAAAAACAATGATAAAAACAACGATAAGGTGCCACTCGCCCTCGGCGACAATCACCATAGCAACCAGGTCGTACTATGGATCACGCATCACTCTACCGTCAGCTGTCTGGCTTCCAGCGCTGGAAGCAAGAACTCAATACGCAGCTGCAGGCTTTTATGCAATGGCTTGAAGCCCACAAAATCACCTCTAAAGCAGCCGCGCAGAGCCTCCAGCACGCGCGCGCCATGCTGGCCGAGGATCAATTCACGCTGGCCTTGGTGGGTGAGTTTTCCCGCGGCAAGACGGAGTTGATCAATGCGCTGCTGTTTGCAGAATACGGTCACCGACTACTGCCGTCGCAACCCGGCCGCACTACCATGTGCCCCACGGAAATCTACCGCGATCCAAACACGCCCAAGGGCTGCGTGCGACTGCTGCCCATCGAAACGCGCCGCTCCAATGTCGCGCTGGCGGCCTTTAAACGCATTCCCCAAAAATGGGTAACCGCGCACTTTGATCCACACGACCAACGCCAAGTGCAAAAGGCCATGGCGCGCATCGCCGAGGTCAAAATTGTGTCCGTGGCCGAAGCCGAGGCGCTGGGCTTTGAAATTGAAGGCTTGGTGCGCTCGCGCGAAAGCGTCGATAGGGTAGAGATTCCCGTCTGGCGCCACGCCCTTGTGAGCCTAGACCACCCGCTGTTGGCCCGCGGCCTACGCATTCTCGACACCCCCGGGCTGAACGCCTTAGGCAACGAGCCGGAGCTGGCACTGAGCACGCTGGCCAGCGCGCAAGCCATGCTATTTTTGCTGTCGGCCGATACCGGCGTGAGCGCCACCGACATGGAAATCTGGAACGAGCACATCAACATCCTGCGCCACACCCAGGGCACGGAAGTGATCACACTGCTCAACAAAATAGATACCTTGTGGGACGACCTACTGCCCCAAGAGGATGTATTGCTGGCCATCCACAAAGTCCGCGAGACCACCTCGCGCCAACTGCAACAGCCCCTCGAGCAGGTGCTCACGCTATCGGCCAAACAAGCGCTCATCGCGCACGCTCGAACCGACGCCACCCTGCTCGCGCGCAGTCAACTGCCCAAGCTGGAGAAACTGCTGTCGGAGAAGCTGATCGACAATCGCACCCGCTTGGCCAGCCACCGCTTAATCGGCGACCTGTTGACCATCATGGACGACACCAGCAACCTGCTGCGCGAGCGCCTCTATGCGGCCGATCGCGATTTAGCCGATGTGGAAGCTGCCAAAGGCGACGACGAACACAGGGCCACGCTCGTGTCACTGCGCGCCAACATCAAACGCATTCACCACCAATACCACAAGCAAAGCCTGTCACTAAAATCCAGTGAGCGACTGCTCTACCGGGAGCGCGACGCGCTGCTTGGCCCCATCAGTGAAGCCATCATCGAGCAGCAGATTAACGCCGCCCAAGAGGCTTTGGCCGCCAGCTGGCACACCTTTGGCGTCGGCAGAGTGGTGCAGGAATTCTTTGACAATGTGGATCACTGCCTGTCCAACTTGGGCCATCAACTGGTGCAAGCCAACAAGGTCATGCAGTCCATTTACAAGCGCGAAGATAGCAACGTCAATCCGGATCTGCTGCGCAACCACGAATTCAATTTGCGCCACTACCGAGCGCGCACCAACCAACTGCGCGCGCACAGCAAGCAATATTCGCTGGGCCTCAGCAACTTGCTGACCAGCAAGCAAAACCTGATGACGCGCTTTTTGGGCACAGTGGCCCAGGAGACGCGCAACCTCATGGCCGAACTGCGCAACGATCTCGACAGCTGGCTGAAGGACGCACTGGCACCACTCAATCACCGCAACCTGTACCAAAAGCAACTGCTGGACGAACAACTGCTGCAGCTGGCTAACCTCAACTTGCAAAACCACACCCAGCAAGAACAAGTGGCCATGCTCAAGTCGCAAATTGCCAATTTGGAATCTGCGCTGATGGACTTGGACGGCATCATCAGCAACACCCGCGCGCTGCAACCCGCCGACGACGCGCGCTCTAATGTTGTGAATTTACACGCCAAAAGCGCCTCAGCTCTTTAGCGAGGCGCCATTTTGGGAGCGCCCGCTTGCTCTGGCACGGGCGCATCCTTAGACTTGCGGCCACCCTAAACGCGACGGGATAACTGAACGTGCCCAAGTCTGACACCAACTCCGTTGGCCTAGTCACCCCCCAAATACTCGACATCGACGAGCCGTTGTCGCTGGCCTGTGGCCGGGTACTGCCGCGCTACCAGTTGATCTACGAGACCTATGGCCAGCTCAATGCCGATGCCAGCAATGCCGTGCTCATTTGCCACGCCCTGTCTGGCACCCATCACGCCGCCGGCTTCCACAGCGAAAGCGATCGCAAACCGGGCTGGTGGGACCACTACATCGGCCCCGGTAAACCCATCGACACTCGCCGCTTTTTCGTGGTGGCCGTCAACAATCTAGGCGGCTGTGCCGGCTCCACGGGCCCCACGAGCATCAACCCAGACACCGGCAAGCCTTGGGGCCCCGACTTCCCCACCTTGCGCGTGCGCGATTGGGTGCACTCGCAGGCCAAGCTGGGCGAGTCGCTCGGAATTCACACCTGGGCCGCCGTGGTGGGTGGCTCCCTCGGCGGCATGCAAGCCATGCGCTGGGCACTCGAATATCCGGACCGCGTGCGCCACTGCGTCGTCATCGCCTCGGCCATGAAATTGACGGCGCAAAATATCGCCTTCAACGAAACCGCGCGCAACGCCATTATGTCCGACCCCAATTTCTGCGACGGCGATTATCTCGCGCACCACACCAGCCCGAAAAACGGTTTAGCCACGGCGCGCATGATCGGCCACATCACCTACATGTCGGGCGATGGGCTGGGTGAAAAATTTGGCCGCGCCCTGCGCACCGGCAGTTTTGCGCAGGGCAGCGACGAATTGGTGGAGTTTCAAGTGCAGAGTTATTTGCGCTACCAAGGCGATGTGTTTTCCGACAATTTTGACGCCAACACCTATGTGCTCATGACGCGCGCACTCGATTACTTTGATCTGGCCCGCGAATACCACGACGATCCAGTGGCTGCCTTTGCACACGCCAGCGCGCGCTTTCTGGTGGTATCGTTTACCACCGACTGGCGCTTTTCACCGGAGCGCTCGCGCGAGATTGCGCACGCTCTCATGGCCGCCAATAAATCCGTTTGCTATGCGGAAATTGAATCAAACTTTGGGCACGATGCCTTCCTGTTGCCCAACCCCCGCTATGAACAAGTGTTCAGAAACTTCATGGACACCATCGACACGGAGCCGCGCACATGAGTCTACGTATCGATCACAGCATCATTGAAAAGTGGGTCGCGCCGAAAAGCCGGCTGCTGGATCTCGGCTGTGGTGACGGCAGCCTGCTCGAACTGCTGCGCGACAATTGCCGTGTGGAAGGTTACGGCCTTGAAATTGGCGCCGAAGAAATTAATCGTTGCATCGCCAAAGGCCTGAACGTGCTTGAGCACAACCTCGACGAAGGGCTGACCCGGTTTAACGACAAGAGCTTTGATTTGGTGATCATGACTCAAGCGCTGCAAACCATGCGCTTTCCGCACCTGGTGCTGGACGAAATGCTGCGCGTGGGCCGTGAATGCATCATCGCCTTTCCCAACTTTGGCCACTGGAAAGCCCGCTGGCATCTCGCCACCAGTGGCCGCATGCCCGTGTCAGATCTGCTGCCCTATCAATGGTACGACACACCCAACATCCACTTCTGCACCGTGCGCGACTTTGAGGTACTGTGTGCAGAAAAGGGCATTAAAATTTTGCGCAGGGAAGTTACCGGCGCGCACGGCACCCATGCCCTCATCGATCTCGCCCCCAATTTATTGGCGGTTAATGCCATCTACCACCTGAGCAAATAATTATGAAAGCTACCTTCGCGTTTATATTGCTAAGCCTGTTAATGGCAGCCAGCGTGCACGCCCAGCCAGAAGCGCCCATGGCGGTGCCCGTGGTCGAACAACCCTGGCACGATCAAGGCGACTATCGCGTGCACTTCAGCACCTTCACCAGCGACTTTTTGCAGCCTGCTGCGGCGCGCGCGCTCGATTTTACGCGCGCCAACAATCGCGTCATCGTCAACATCGCACTGACGCAAAAGCGCGCCGATGGCAGCTATGGCTTGGGCCAAGCCGCCACCGTAAAAGGTACCGCCACCAATTTGATGCAACAGCAAAAAACATTGGCCTTCAAACCGGTGGTTGAAACCGACGCCACCTACTACTTGGCCGAATTGCGCTTTACCAATGAAGAAGTCATGCACTTTGCCATAACACTGCAAACGCCCAGCGGCGACACCATCGACGTGAAATTTGCGCGGAAACTCTATGTCAACAATCAATGAATTGGTGCTCGCCAGCAATAATGCCGGCAAGCTGAAAGAACTGAGCGACATGCTCGCCGGCTGTGGTATTCGCGTGCAGCCGCAATCCGCGTTCGACATCCCCGACGCCGATGAAACCGGTTTGAGTTTCGTGGAAAACGCCATTTTAAAAGCGCGCCACGCCGCGCAATTATCGGGTCTGCCCGCACTGGCAGACGACTCGGGCCTCGCGGTCGACGCCCTCGGTGGCGCACCCGGCATCTACTCCGCTCGCTACGCAGGAAACCACGGCGACGACAGCGCCAACAACGCCAAATTACTTGAGGCGTTAAAAGACCTACCAGACGCCGAACGCGGCGCGCGCTTCCTATGCGTTCTGGCTTTGGTGCGCCACCCAGAAGACCCAGTGCCGATCCTTTGCCAAGGCGAATGGCGCGGGCGCATCTTGCACAGCGCGCAGGGCGACAATGGCTTTGGCTACGACCCGCTGTTTTGGGTGCCAGAGCGCAACTGCGCCTCAGCGGAACTGAGCAAAACAGACAAAAATGCGCTTTCCCATCGCGGCAAAGCACTCAAGCAATTGCTACAACAATTGCAATAGTCGAAACCCAGGAGGAAGTATCAGGATGAATTTTCGATTCGCGCTCGCGGTAATCATTTTAGCGCTCGCAGGCTGCTCTAACCCTAACACTCCAGCGGGTCATGAAGGTTATGTCTTCGAAAATCCTCGCGTGTTTGGCACCGGCGGTTTTAGAGGCGAACTTCAGGGGCCCAGCAACTATGGCGTTTCCCTTTGGCGCAATGAAGTGATCAATATCGATGTGCGCCCAGCCACGTACACCGAGGCCTTTCAAATTCTAGCCAACGATGACCTCAACATTAGCTTTAACTTTCATGCCGTTCTGTCTATCCACCCAGGCTCAATCAAAACGGTGGTTGACCGTTTTGGCGGCACCCATTGGTATCAGCGATTTGTAAAGGAAGCATTCCGTACTTACGTGCGCAACACAGTGCAAAAATTTGACAGTGGCGCACTCAAAGCAAACCGCGAGGTAATTGCCAATGAAGTTACCGAAAAAATGCAGGAGTATCTCTCAGGAACGCCATTTAAATTAACCAAAGTCGTAGTGGGCAATATCGACTACCCGCAAATCGTCGCTACCGCCGTAGAGAAAAAACTGGCCGCCCAGCAACTACTTGCCGAAAAAGAGACTCAAAAACAGATCGCTCAAAAGGATGCTGAAATTCGTATCGAAGAGGCGAAGGGCATTGCCCAAGCCCAAAAAATTATCAACGCCACCCTCACCCCCAATTACCTGCAGCATGAGGCGATTAACGCACAGCTGAAAATGGCGGAATCGCCCAACCACACGACGGTGTACATTCCAGTGGGCACCAACGGCATGCCTCTGGTGAAAAATACCCAGTGACAACCTTGCCGCCGCTATCGCTCTACATCCACATTCCTTGGTGTGTGCGCAAATGCCCCTACTGTGATTTCAATTCGCACAAGGCGGGGCACTCGCTGCCCGAGCAAGACTATGTGCGCGCGGTGCTGGCGGACATGGACGACGAGCGCGCGGCCATTGGCAATCGCCCCTTGGTCTCGATATTTTTCGGCGGCGGCACCCCGAGCTTGTTTAGTGCCGACGCCATTGGCGCACTTATCGAAGGCGCAGAGCGGCGTTTCGGTTTCGCAGAGGACATCGAAATCACCCTAGAGGCCAATCCGGGCACCGCCGAACAGCAGCACTTTAAGGGCTACCGAGCGGCGGGCGTGAATCGACTGTCGCTCGGCGTGCAAAGCTTTAATGCCAAACAATTGCACCACTTGGGACGCATCCACTCAGGGCAAGAAGCGCTGAACGCGGTAGACATGGCTCGTCGCGCCGGCATTGATAACTTTAATCTAGATTTGATGCACGGGCTGCCCGATCAGCGCCCAGAGGACGCCTGTGCAGACCTTGAACAGGCGCTGGCGCTGGCGCCCAACCACCTGTCGTGGTACCAACTCACCATCGAGCCCAACACGGAATTTTTTCGCCGGCCACCGACCCTGCCCGTGGAAGACGCACTGGCAGACATCCAAGATCAAGGCGCCGCCCTATTGGCGGCCGCCGGTCTGCAGCAGTACGAAATATCGGCCTATGCCAAACCCGGCAAGGCTGCGCGCCACAACCTCAACTACTGGCAGTTTGGCGACTATGTGGGCGTCGGCGCCGGCGCACACGGCAAGATCAGCCGGCGCGAGGGCGATGATTGGCATATCGAACGGCGCTCGAAAACCCGCCTGCCCGAACACTACCTAAACCGCCTCGCACCCGGCGAACGCATCACCGGGCACTTTCGCTTTGCCGCCCACAGTGACCGGCTAGCGCCCGCAGAACTGCCCTTAGAGTTCATGATGAATGCCCTGCGACTCACCGATGGCGTGCCCGAATCGCTCTTGGCAGCGCGCACGGGCCTGTCGCTGTCAGCGCTGGAGCCCGCACTGGGTCGCCTGCGCGAGCAGGGCTTGGTGGAGGCCCATCGGCTTCAGGCCACGGCGCTCGGCAGCCGCTTTTTGAATCGCCTACTGCTCGCCTTCGAAGCCGATTAGCACCCAGATTTAGCTGCTACACTTGCTGGGGCGGGCTGCGCTCGGTCAGCCACCGCTCGAGCCCAATGCCCGACCAAGGAATCTGCCTTCAGCAATGTTCAGTCTGACACGCTACCGCCGCGAAAACCCCATTGCCACGCGCTTGCTGGCGCTGATTATCATCAGTAGCTCAGCCATGGCGCTGTTCGCTATTTTGGTACAGCTCTATGTCAGCTTTCACGATGACATCGACGCCCTGAACAAACGGCTCGATCAAGTGCGTATTAGTACCTTGCCGTCCATCACTAAAAGCTTGTGGGGCTTCGACGAAGAACAACTCAACGTCCAAATCCAGTCGGTGCTGGAGGTGGAAGACGTGGCCCAAGTCACGGTCGTATGGCGCGATTGGAACAATGTGGACCAAGCCATGAGTGCAAGCTCCGGCAACGTCGACGTAGACACCAGCAGTGATATTAATCAACGCACCTTGGTGAAAGAGTACCCACTGGTGTATTCAGATCCCAACACTCCTGCACAAGAACTCGGCAAGCTGATCATCACCGCTAGCCTCAACAGCGTGTACAACAAACTCTGGGAGCGGGCCCTGTATATCGGCGCGCTGCAAGGTACGAAAACCCTGCTCATTTCGCTATTCATTTTGTGGCTAGTGCGCTCACTGCTCACGCGGCACATGGAAACCATTGCCCAATACGCGCGCCAATTGAGCTTGGACAATCTCTCCACGCCGCTGAAATTAAAGCGCCACAAAGACCCAGAGCAACCCGATGAACTCGACAATGTGGTCAACGCGTTTAATCAAATGCGCAACTCACTGCTGGAGGATATTGAACAGCGCCAAGCCATCGAAACCGCGCTGCTCACTGAGAAACAGCAGAAGATGGAATCCGAGCGGCAAAAGGCCGTGGCGGAAACGGCCAACCGCGCCAAGAGTCAATTCCTCGCCACCATGAGCCATGAAATTCGCACGCCCATGAACGGCGTGATCGGCATGGTTGAGCTACTGCGCGACACACCACTCAACACGACCCAACAGCACTACCTTGATGTCATCCACCGCTCCGGCGAGACGCTGATCGACATCATCAATGACATTTTGGACTACTCGAAAATTGAAGCCGGTAAGATGGAGCTTGAGTCGAGCCCCTTCAATTTGGAAGACCTGCTAGAAGACTGCGTACAATTGTTTGGAGCGACCGCCAATAAACGCCATATCGAATTAATTGGCAGTGTGGCACCGGGCACGCCCCTGCACCTATTGGGCGATCAAACCCGTTTGCGTCAGGTGCTGATCAATTTAATCGGCAACGCCTTTAAATTTACCAGCGACGGCTTTGTCATTGTGGAAGCGCGCTGGCTGCGCAAGCAGGGCGAAGAAGATCCACTCATTTGTTTCAGTATTCGCGATAGCGGCATTGGCATCAATGACGATGGCATTGCGCGGCTGTTCCAGTCCTTTAGCCAAGCCGACAGTTCAACCACCCGTAAATTTGGCGGCACCGGTCTCGGCTTAGCCATTTGCAAACGGCTCGCAGAAATAATGGGCGGCGAAATCGGTGTTGACTCCGCCGAGGGCGAAGGTTCCACCTTTTGGTTTACCGCGCGCTTCGCGCTCGCCAACTCACCCGAAATCGACCAGAGTGAGCTGCCCGCCGATTTGATGCGCGATAAGCACTTGCTAGTGGTGGAAGACAACAACTACCTAGCCGGTATCATCAATCAACATTGTCGCAGCTGGGGCATTGAAGTACATCAAACCACCAACGAGCCAGAAACCCTCGCACTGCTCGAAAGCGCCGACTGCCCGCCCTTGGATTTCGCCTATTTAGACAATGATATGCCGGATATCGACGCACTGGAGCTGAGCAAAAAGATACGAGCGCGGGTGACCAATAAAAATTTGCCGGTGGCTATTCAAACGGGCGGCGACACCATGCCCGACCCTGAAAAAATCGCGCAGGCCGGGGTCAAACAAGTTAGGCGCAAGCCGGTGACGCCCAAAAAATTAAAATTAATTTTAGCCGACCTGCTGGGCCATGCATCGGCACAAACGGCGGCAAAAATAGACAGCAATAGCAATTTATACGCCCACCTCAAAGTGCTGGTGGCGGAGGATAATCAAGTCAATCGCATGGTCATTACCGGCCTACTGGGCAAGTTTGGCATAACGCCTACGGTGGTAGAAAATGGTCGCATGGCATTGTCTGCAGTGACCGCACCCGACGCCAACTTTGACTTGGTATTAATGGACTGTGAAATGCCAGAGATGGATGGCTTCGAAGCCACCCGCTCCATTCGCGAATACGAGCGCCGCAACATGTTGCCCGACTCCATCATCGTTGCACTAACTGCCCACGCGATGCAGGAACACCGAGAGGCCGTATATGCCTGCGGAATGAATCACTACTTGAGCAAACCTGTGACGGTTGATGCGCTCAAGCAGGCATTCGAAAAAGTAGGGCTACTGAAAACCCACACGCAGGCCATGTTTTAACGCGAATACGGACATTTGCGCCATCGCTTTGCATTTTCAACGCCGACTGCGCGCCACCTTAGCGGCGAAACCGGTGGAACTTTTGCACCCAGTTAAGCAATGTTTCGGGTGCGTGGGCGCGCTTCCAATTACCTGCGGCAAACTTGTTGGCCTCGCTCACCGTTGGATAAATGTGGATGGTGCCCAAAATACTGTTCATGCCGTGCCCGTGCTTCATGGCCGACACAAATTCGGTAATCAAATCGCTGGCGTGGTAGCCAACGATGGCCGCGCCTAAAATGCGATCTTTGCCCTTGGCCGTCAAAACTTTCACAAACCCTTCGGCGGCGCCATCGGCCAGCGCGCGATCCAAATCATCCAAGCCATAGCGCGTCACTTCATAGGCAATGCCCTGCTGTTGTGCCTCCGCTTCGCTCAAACCCACACGCGCAACTTCTGGCGCAGTAAAGGTTGCCCAGGGCACCACGCGGTAATCAACCTTAAACGACTTTAACGGACTAAAGAGCGCATTTACCGCGGCGTACCACGCTTGGTGCGAGGCCATGTGGGTGAACTGGTAGGGGCCCACCAAATCACCGCAGGCGTAAATATTCGGGAAGCGCGTGCGCAACTTATCGTCCACAGCCAAGGTGCCTCGATCGGTCACCGCCAACCCCAAGGACTCGGCACCAAACCCCGTGACATTGGGCTGGCGGCCCACCGCCACGAGCAGGGTATCGAAGGCCAAGGTGCAAGTGTTGCCATCTTGTCTATAGGTGAGCAGCTTACCGTCATCCATCTGGCTGACCGCCTGCGCCTCAGCGCCCGTAATCACTGTGATCTGCTCTCGCGCAAACACTTGCGCGACAACCGCGGCCACGTCTTCGTCTTCGCGCGGCATGATGCGTGACGAGCGGCCCAGCAAAGTGACCTGCGCGCCCAAGCGTGCAAAGGCCTGCGCCAGCTCACAGCCGATGGGGCCGGCACCCAACACCAGCAGCCGGCCCGGATTGCGCCGCAAGTTCCAAATAGTGTCGGAGGTGTAATAGTCCACGGCATCCAAACCCGCCAAGGACGGAATGGCCGGCCGCGCGCCCGTGGCCAAAATAATGGCCCGCGTGCGGATAATTTGGCCGTTCACCTCGACTTCCCAGGGCGATCGCAACGTGGCGCTACCGGTGACGCAATCAACGCCCAACTGGGTGTAGCGCTCAATGGAATCGTGCGGCTCCACCTGTGCAATCACCTTGTGCACGCGCGCCATCACCGCCGCAAAATCCACCTCAGGTGCCACGGCTTTGACGCCAAATTGATCGGCGTCGCGCAAGCTTTGCGCCACGGCCGCGGCGCGAATCAATGCCTTGGACGGCACGCAACCGGTGTTGAGGCAATCGCCGCCCATTTTATGTTTTTCGATGAGCGTGACCTTCGCCTTCACCGCCGCTGCGATATAGGCCGACACCAAGCCCGCACTGCCGGCACCGATCACCACAAGATTGGTGTCAAAGGCCCGCGGCTTTGCGTAGGGGCCATACACGCGCCAGCGATTGATTTGCCCCATCAGGCCTTTCGCTAGCCAAGGAAAGGTCGCCAACAACACAAAAGCTAATAAAATTTCCTTCGACAAAATGCCGCTCACCGACAATTCATCGAGCTGCCCCAACTCTGCGCCCGCATTCACATAGACTGCCGTACCCGCCAGCATGCCCAGCTGACTCACCCAATAGAAAGTCCAGGTTTTTACGCGAGTTAACCCAAACACCAGATTGATAACAAAAAAGGGCACCAAGGGAATCAGGCGCAAGGTAAACAGGTAGAAGGCACCGTCTTTCTCCACACCGCGATTAATGGTGTCCAGCTGGCGTGCGAATTTCGCCTGCACCCAATCGCGCAACAGCAGCCGGGCTGTTAAAAACGCCAGGGTGGCGCCCACGGTAGAGGCGAAGGAGACAATCAACAGGCCCCAGCCCAACCCAAACAAACCGCCCGCGATCAGGGTCAATAGCGCGGCGCCCGGCAGCGATAGCGCTGTCACTAAAATATAAATCGCCGCAAATCCCAATGCTGCCATTAGCGGTTGTTGTTGTAGCCAGCGGCGGTATAGCTCCGGCTCTAGCAAGGCCTCGCCTCCCAGTCCATAAAAGGCGCCAAGGCCCAATACAATGGCAACGAGCAGCAATATTTTCTTCATAGGAATACACAATTTCTTTTAGGTGGGTGTAGGATGCGGCTGTTTTGACGCCGGTTCACTATACTTGTTACAGGCGCTGTTGGATCAGCCCCCACAAGATTGGCGCGTGCCGCCCACACACCCTAGCAAGCCTTGGTACCTCATGAACGATTTGGTCTGTGAATTTCTGGACAATCCCAGCTATTACCTCAACCGTGAGCTGAGCCACTTACATTTTAATCGACGAGTGCTAGACCAAGCATTAGATACCTCGCACCCGCTGTTAGAGCGGCTGAAATTCCTGCTCATCTGCTCCGCCAACCTTGACGAATTTTTTGAAATCCGCGTGGCAGGCCTGCGCCAACGCATCGCCATGGAACGTGAAATCACCGAGCTAGACGGCTCCAGTCCGCAGGAAGTCTTGGCCGCCATCAGCCAACAGTGCCACGAGCTGGTGGACGAACAATACCGCATTTTGAACGACGTCATACTGCCCGCACTGGCAGAAGAGCATATTCACTTTATCCCTCGCAGCCAATGGACCGAGGCCCAGAGTGACTGGGCCAATGCATTTTTTGAGTCCGATGTGTTGCCCATCATCAGCCCTATCGGCCTCGATCCCGCCCACCCGTTTCCACGGCTGGTGAACAAAAGCCTGAATTTTATTGTGTCGCTGGAAGGACAGGACGCCTTTGGTCGCGAGACGGGGCTGGCCGTTGTGCCCGCCCCCCGATCCCTACCACGCATCTTGAAAATTCCGGACGAGCTGGTGGAGGGCGGCGATAATTTCGTGTTTCTATCGAGCATCATTCACGCCAATGCCGACAAGCTGTTTGCCGGCATGACCATCAAGGGCTGTTATCAGTTTCGCATCACCCGCAATGCCGACCTGGATTTTGACACCGAAGGCGTGGCCGACCTGGCGCGCGCATTGCGCGGTGAACTTCACTCGCGCCGCTTTGGTAACGCGGTGCGATTGGAGGTGGTCGACGACTGCCCCGAGCCACTGATTCACTTCCTGTTGCGCGAAACCGGGCTCAGCCAGCAAGAGCTGTATTTGGTCAACGGGCCGGTGAATTTTAAGCGCTTGATGGATGCCGAAAAAGAACTCAACCGGCCCGATCTGCAGTACACGCCGTTCGTGCAAACCATTCCCAAGGGGTTAACGCGCAAAGACAACATCTTTCAAGCCATCGCCCACCGCGATCAACTGTTGCACCACCCCTTTGAATCGTTCACGCCGGTGGTGGAGCTGCTGAGCCAAGCCGCCAAAGATCCCGACGTGCTGGCCATTAAACAAACCCTGTACCGCACCGGCTCTAGCTCGCCCATCGTGGACGCCCTGCTGGAAGCCGCACGCAACGGAAAAGAAGTCACCGCCGTGGTGGAATTGCGCGCGCGCTTTGACGAAGAGGAAAACCTCGAACTGGCGAGTCGCTTGCAAGAGGCGGGCGCGGTGGTGGTGTACGGCGTCGTGGGCTATAAAACCCACGCCAAAATGATCCTCATCGTGCGGCGCGAAAACGGCAAGCTGCGCCGCTACGTGCACCTGGGCTCAGGCAACTACCACAGCGGCAACGCCCGCTTGTATACCGACTATTCGCTGATGTCTGCCGACGAGGTGTTAGGTGCCGATGTGCACATCATCTTTCAACAGCTCACCGGCATGGGCAAAACCGAGCGCCCACAAAAATTGCTGAATGCCCCCTTTACCCTCAAGCGCCAACTGCTGCGCATGATCGATGCCGAAATCAAAGCCGTCGAAGCGGGCGGCGAGGGGCGCATCATCATTAAGTGCAACGGCCTGACCGAGCCCAAGGTGATTCAAAGCCTGTACCGCGCCTCCCAGGCTGGCGTTCAGGTAGACCTCATCATTCGCGGCATGTGCTGCCTGCGGCCCGGCGTCGCTGGCGTCTCAGATAACATACGTGTCACCTCGGTGGTGGGTCGCTTTCTGGAACACAGCCGGGTGTTTTATTTCGCCAACAGTCAGCCCGGCCTCTATTGTGGCAGCGCCGATTTAATGGAGCGCAACTTAAATCGGCGCGTGGAGGTTTGCTTCCCCGTCGAAGAGCCTGCCCTGGTGCGGCGCTTGATGGCCGACCTCAATAGCTACGTCGCCGACAACCACCAAGGCTGGCAGCTAGCCACCGACGGCTCGTACATTCGCCTGCAGGCCGCAGAGGGCGAGCAGCAACCCTCAGCCCAGCAGTACCTGCTGAGCGAGCTGACAAAATAAAGCCCTTTAAATACCCGATTTTGACCCCATTATCTCTGCTCTTACCGCAAATACTCGGTCGAAACGGAAAAGCCAGCTTGTACGGACTACGCTCTGACTTTATGATGCTCGGCTTAATGACTCGGTGTACGACCTTAGAACCAACGGAGATTTCCCAATGAGTGACGCTATCGTTCACGTATCCGACGCTAGCTTTGAAGCTGACGTACTCAAGGCTGAAGGCCCAGTTCTGGTGGACTTTTGGGCAGCCTGGTGCGGCCCGTGCAAGATGATTGCCCCGGTACTGGACGAACTGGCTGGCGAGCTAGCCGGCAAGATCACCATTGCCAAAATGGACGTTGATGCCAACAAAGAAACCCCAGCCAAGTTCAACATTCGTGGCATCCCCACGCTGATGATCTTCAAAGACGGTCAGATGGACTCCATGAAAGTGGGCGCCCTGTCTAAGTCTCAGCTGGTCGAGTTCATCAACTCTGCACTGTAATCCCTGTAGCGCCGCTTAAAAAAGCGGCGCTCAGTTTTTGCACTATTGGAAATATGCGTTTATACTCAGCCCAACTTTGAGTATCCCGTCTGTACCTTCCCCCGATCGCTACGTAAGAACAAAGGGCCCATCCGGCCACAAAACCGCTCGGAACTACCCTGGGACAGCTACAGATTATTGGCATTTGCGCCTACCCCCGAACGCGCACCGCCTATTGCTCCAGCACACCGTCTGATCATTGGCTACAACCTGACTGACGACAGCCGGACGAATAACAAATCGAAAACCGATTAAACATTTGTAAATAAAACAAACTGTTAATAAAACAAAGAGTCACTCCCGATTAATTCAGCCAGCTGTTTTATATTGAATATTTTTTTAACTTCTTTTTTAAAGCAAAAGCCTCCCGCCGCGCACAACTTGCGGTAACGGCTTCCCTTATCCCCCATAAAGCACTTTCTTATGAATCTTACCGACCTTAAAACAAAACCCATCGAAGAGTTGCTAGAAATCGCCAAAGGCATGGGCCTCGAAAATCTGGCGCGTTCACGCAAACAAGACATTATTTTCAACATCCTTAAACGCCACGCCAAAAGCGGCGAAGATATCTACGGCGACGGCGTGTTAGAAATTTTGCAAGATGGATTCGGTTTTTTGCGTTCGTCAGACAGCTCCTATTTAGCCGGGCCCGATGATATCTACGTATCACCCAGCCAAATTCGCCGCTTTAACTTGCGCACCGGCGATAGCGTCTCCGGTAAAATCCGCCCGCCCAAAGAAGGTGAGCGCTATTTCGCACTCTTGAAAGTCAACGACATCAACTTCGACAAGCCCGAAAACTCGCGCAATAAGATTCTGTTCGAAAATTTGACGCCTCTGTTTCCCAACGAGCGCTTAGTGCTGGAAGCGGGCAATGGCTCCACCGAAGATCTCACCGGTCGCATCATCGATTTGATTGCCCCCATCGGCAAAGGCCAGCGCGGCTTGATCGTAGCACCGCCGAAAGCCGGTAAGACCATCATGATGCAGAACATCGCACAGGCCATTACACGCAACAACCCAGAGTGCCACCTGATCGTCCTGCTGATTGACGAGCGCCCAGAGGAAGTGACCGAAATGCAGCGCAGCGTGCGCGGCGAAGTGGTGGCCTCAACCTTCGATGAACCCCCAGCCCGCCACGTTCAAGTGGCCGAAATGGTGATCGAAAAAGCCAAGCGCCTCGTAGAGCACAAGAAAGACGTGATCATTCTGCTGGACTCCATTACCCGTCTAGCGCGCGCCTACAACACCGTCATCCCATCCTCCGGCAAAGTACTGACCGGCGGTGTCGATGCCCACGCACTGGAAAAACCCAAGCGTTTCTTTGGTGCAGCGCGCAACATCGAAGAGGGCGGCAGCCTGACAATCGTCGCCACCACGCTGGTCGATACCGGCTCAAAAATGGATGAAGTCATCTACGAAGAATTTAAAGGCACCGGCAACCAAGAGTTGCACCTAGATCGCAAGATTGCCGAAAAGCGGGTCTACCCGGCCATCAACATTCGCCGCTCCGGTACCCGCCGCGAAGACCTGCTGATGAAAGAAGACGAAATGCAGCGCGTGTGGATTTTGCGCAAGCTATTGCACGATATGGAAGATCTGAGCGCCACCGAATTTATGACCGACAAGCTCAAAGGCTTTAAGTCTAATGACGAGTTCTTCATGTCAATGAAACGCAAGTAACAAAAAGCCCGCAACCGCGGGCTTTGTTTTTTTGGACAGTTTTTCACCCCGATGAAAGGAGCTAACGATGGATTGGATGAGTAAACTTGAAAGCGTCGCAGTCACCTATGGCCCCAAGGCTCTGTTGGCGCTATTGGTACTCTGGATTGGCTGGAAACTGATTGGCGTACTGGTGAGCGTGCTCGACAAAGGCCTCGAAAAAAGTAATACCGAGGTTACGCTGCGAAAGTTTTTAGGCAGCCTGATCGGCTCAATTTTGAAAGTCATGCTGATTATCAGCGTGGCATCCATGATCGGCGTGCAGACCACCTCCTTTGTCGCGGTGCTCGGTGCGGCTGGCTTGGCAGTGGGCTTGGCACTGCAGGGCAGCCTGTCCAATTTCGCCGGTGGCGTGTTGATTTTACTGTTTAAACCTTTTAAAGCAGGCGATGTCATCGAGGCGCAGGGCATCTTAGGCAAGGTCAAAGACATTCAAATTTTTACCACCCGCATCGTCACTGGCGACAACAAACTCATCTTTGTCCCCAATGGCCCACTGGCCAACGGCAACATCATTAATTACTCAGCCCAATCGCACCGCCGGGTCGACATGGTGTTTGGCATCGGCTATGGCGACAGCATCGACAAAGCCCGCGACGCCATCCATCAGGTCATCGCCGGCAATGACATGATTATCAAGGATGAAGAGGGGCGCGAACCGCTGATTGCCATTTCGGCCCTGGCCGACAGCTCGGTCAATTTCAATGTGCGGGTCTGGACCAGTACCGATAACTACTGGCCGGTGTTTTATTACATGCACGAACACATTAAAAAATCCTTCGATGCCAACGGCATTTCCATTCCCTTTCCGCAGCGCGATGTGCACCTGCACCAGGCCTCTTAACCGCCTCTCGCTTGTGCTAAGGTATTGCCCTCTGTGAGAGGGCAATACTTTTGAAATACTCCGACTTACGCGATTTTATTCAGCAACTGGAAACACGCGGCCTGCTGGTGCGCGTCAGCCACCCTGTGGACCCCAAACTTGAAATGACTGAGATTTGCGACCGCACCCTGCGTGCCGGTGGCCCAGCCATTTTATTTGAAAATCCCGTGGGCTATGACATGCCGGTGCTGGCCAACCTGTTTGGCACGCCCGAGCGCGTGGCCTTGGGCATGGGTGAAGAGAGCGTGCAGCAGCTGCGCGAAGTGGGCAAAATGTTGGCCTACCTGAAAGAACCCGAGCCACCACAGGGCTTTAAAGACGCGTGGGAAAAGCTGCCCATCTTTAAGCAAGTACTCCACATGTCACCCAAGGTGGTGGGCAAAGCCGCCTGGCAGCAACAGGTGGCCACAGGCGCCGACGTCGACCTGTATCAACTGCCGATTCAAACCTGCTGGCCTGGCGATGCCGCGCCTCTGGTTACCTGGCCGCTCGTCATTACCCGCGGCCCACATAAAACGCGACAAAATCTCGGCATCTATCGCATGCAGTTGATCGGCAAAAATAAACTCATTATGCGCTGGCTTTCCCACCGCGGTGGCGCGCTTGATTTTCGCGAGTGGTGCAAGGCCAACCCCGGCAAAAAATTTCCCGTAGCCGTGGCCTTGGGTGCAGACCCAGCCACCATTTTGGGGGCTGTGACGCCGGTGCCCGACACCTTGTCTGAATACGCCTTTGCCGGTTTATTGCGCGGCGAAAAGACCCAGGTGGTGGATGCCGAGCTCAGCGATCTGCAAGTACCCGCGAGCGCCGAAATTATTTTAGAGGGCACCATTGATCCCACCGAGCTGGCCGACGAAGGCCCCTTTGGCGATCACACCGGCTACTACAATGAGGTGGATCGCTTTCCCGTATTCACCGTTGAGCGCATCTGTCAGCGTCGAGACGCCATCTATCACTCCACCTACACAGGCCGCCCGCCAGATGAACCGGCCGTGCTTGGCGAGGCATTGAACGAAGTGTTTGTGCCCATTTTGCAAAAACAGTTTCCGGAAATTGTGGACTTCTATTTGCCACCCGAAGGCTGCTCCTATCGCTTGGCCATCGTCACCATCAAGAAGCAATACGCCGGTCACGCCAAGCGCGTGATGATGGCGGTCTGGTCGTTTTTGCGGCAATTTATGTACACAAAATTTGTGATAGTGACCGACGACGACGTCAACGCCCGCGATTGGAACGACGTGATCTGGGCCATCACCACGCGCATGGACCCAGCCCGCGACACCACGCTGGTGGAAAACACGCCCATCGATTATTTAGACTTTGCCTCGCCCGTGTCGGGGTTGGGATCAAAGATGGGCATGGATGCCACCAACAAGTGGCCCGGTGAAACGGATCGAGAGTGGGGTGAACCCATTAGCCGCGATCCCGCCGTGGTCAAAAAAATCGACGACATTTGGTCGGACTTGGGCATACCCCTGAAGGATTAATTCATGTTGTTACGCACAATTCTCGCACTGCTCGCGAGCGCCGCGCTGTGCCTGCCCGCACACGCCAAAGATGCCGACGGCAAACGCATAGGCTTGGTTCTCAGCGGCGGCGCCGCGCGCGGGCTCGCCCACATCGGAGTGCTGCGGGCGCTTGAGGAACAGGGTATCGAAGTGGATATCGTCACGGGCACCAGCATGGGGGCTATCATCGGCGCCATGTACGCCAGCGGCTACAGCATTGAACAAATCGAGGCGCTGGGTACCGAGCTCGATTGGGGGCACGCACTCACCGATACGCCGCCCCGACAAGACCTCACCTTCAGGCGCAAACAGGACGATCGACGCCACCTTTTACGCACAAAACTGACGGTTGTGAATGGTGAAATTCGGTTGCCCGCGGGCGTACTCGACGGCCAGAATCTCGACTTGGTGTTGCAAGATATTTTTCGCCACACCAACGACATCAAACATTTCGATGAACTGCCCATTCCGTTTCGCGCCATCGCCACCGACTTAGAAACGGGTCAGCAGGTGGTGCTCGCCGAAGGCTCATTAGCGCAAGCCATTCGCGCCAGCATGTCGATCCCCGGCATGCTCACGCCCTCGCACTTGCAGGGCCGGCTCCTGGCCGACGGCGGCATGGCCAATAACATGCCGGTGGATGTGGCGCGCGCACTCGGCGCCGAGCGTATCATTGCCGTGGATATCGGTTCGCCCTTAAGTGCCGCTGAAGATTTGGGCAACGTGTTTGCCATCTCTAATCAAGTCACCACCTTTCTCACCATCAAAAACGTCAAGGAGCAAATAGCCAAGCTAACCCGCGATGATCGCCTGCTACAACCCGACCTGCAGGACATTACCTCGCTGGATTTTACCCGCGCAGTGGACGCCATTGAATTGGGCTATCAAGCTGCCATGGGCGCGCGCGAACACCTCGCCAGTTTGGCCGGTGGGCGCGCCGCACCCACACCGAGTATCGACGTTGATCCCGCGCCACTCATCACCGGCATCAGCTTGACCAACGACAGCTACCTCAACGATCAAGCGCTGTTGTCGTACATTCAACAACAAGTGGGTGCGCCGTTTGATCGCGCTACCTTAGAGCAAAATATCAATACGCTCTACGGCCTCGACTACTTCAACTCCATCACCTATCAACTCTTGAGTGACGGGCCGGGCAAGCAGTTGCACCTCGTCATGGAAGGCGACACGCGCCACAAGGGTTTTATTCGCTTTGGCTTCAATGCCAGCGATAACTTCACTGGCGACAACTATTACAACATTGCGCTGGCCTATAACCAGACGGGCATCACCGATTACGGCGCCGAATGGTTTAGCCAAATCCAACTGGGCAATGATATTCGCCTATCGTCAGAATTTTTCTTACCGATGAATTATCAGTCACCGGTTTATCTAAAACCGAGCGTGGAATATTTGGCGCGCGACATTCCTGTTTACGATAACGGACTTGATGCCCAGCGTTTGTTAGTGCGCGATCGCCGCATTACCGGCACCCTTTCCGGTGGCTATCAATTTAATCAATTTACCGATATCAGCGTAAACCTCGGCGCCGCCGATGGCCGCTTGAATGTCACAGCGGGCGTTTCCGACACCGAGCACAGCAGCTATCAACAATATTTCACCGATGTGGTGTTGCAGTACGACAGCGAAGACAACATCTACTTCCCTACGCAGGGCAGCCGCGTCAATTTGGCCTACCGGAAATACTACGATCAGGAATTCGAGCACGCCGACTACTTTGAAACGGAAGCGTTTTTGTCACACGCCCATACCGTTGGCAAAAATACATTCATCGCGCGCGCGCAAAGTGTGCGCGCCAACGGCGCCAATGCACTGCCGTCTAGCAATTATTTTCTCGGGGGTTTTGGGCGCATTTCGGGCATGCCAGAAAGTAGCATAGTCACGCAAAATCACGACCTGGGCGCGCTCTTTTATTTGCGATTATTAAATTCGCCGCTGCTGGTGTTCGACACCCGCTACTACTTTGTGGTATCGCTCGAATACGGGCGCGCGTGGAATAATCCCGGCAGCATCATCCCCTTTGACATGGGCGAAGTTACCGCCGGCAGCTTGGGCGTGGCCATGGACTCAGCACTCGGGCCGGTGCTCTTGAGCTACGGCTATAATTCCGCCGACCAGCAGTCCGTCTACTTCTCCATCGGCCGCTCCCTCTAGCGCGTCGCCGGTCGAAATAAACTGCCCGCAATTAAACACGCTGTGGCTGCCAAAAACCCAGAAAAGTGGGGCGGCACCACAGCGTCAGCCCACAACCACTCCGACACTATCCAAACAGACACGCCCACAATGAGGCCCAAGCCAACGCCGAAGCTGCTGGTCTTTTTCCAGTAGATACCCGCCAACAGCGGTGCCAATGCCATCACCATGGTGACCTTGTAGGCGTTCTCCACCATGTGGTGAATAGACGTGGACTGCTCTAGAGAATAGAGGGCGTAAAACGCCACCAGTATCGCAAACACCACCACCACCGCACGCGTCATCCACAAAAATTGGCGGTCGTTTAAGTAATCTTCAGGCAACATTTCCTTAATAATGTTTTCAGAAATGGTCACCGAAGGCGCCAGCATAGTACCCGACGCCGTACTCATAATGACCGACAACAGTGCGCCATAGAAAATCACCTGCGCATACAGCGGCAAATGATTCAGAATTAAGCTGGGCAAAATCTCCTGCGGATCCTTTGCCATTAGCTCCGTTGTCATTTGTGGGTCAATTACATTGGCCGAGTAGGCGAGGAACATGGGCACCGCAGCGAAAACGAAATAAATCACGCCACCTAACACCGTGCCCCACACGGCAATGTTTTCATTCTTGGCCGTGTTGGCCCGCTGAAAAATATCTTGTTGCGGCATGGAGCCCAGTGCCATGGTGAGCAGCCCCGCCACAAAGGTGATGATCGCCGCCCACTCCCATTCGGGCCAGAAATTAAATTTATCGGCGGCCCGTGCATGCTCGATAACCGGCGCCACGCCGCCCGTGAGGTCCGACACCAGCCAGCCAATCCACAACAGGCCCAACACAATCACCACCATCTGAAAGGAGGTGGTTAAAGCCACCGACCACATGCCGCCAAACAGCGTATAGAGGGTGACGATAAATGTGCCGAGCAAAATACCCTGCTCCATGGTGATCACGCCCTCGGTCAGCACGCTAAACACCAGCCCAAGCGCTACCACCTGCGCGGACACCCACCCCAAATAGGAGGCGGCAATGGCGAGGCTCACCGACATCTCAATGGGGCGGTTATAGCGGCTACGGTAGTAGTCGCCAATAGTCAGCAGGTGCATGCGGTACAGTGGTCTGGCCAAAAACAGCCCGAAGAAGATCAAGCACAAGGTGGTGCCAAAGGGGTCCGATATCAGGCCACCCAAATCATCGGCCATAAAGGTTGCGGGAATACCCAGCACTGTCTCGGCGCCAAACCAGGTGGCGAATACCATGGCCATCACCACCGCCAAGGGCAGGCTGCGGCCGGCGCTCACGTAATCCTCAGTGCTGCTAACCTTGCGCGACGCGTACAGCCCCAACGCCACAGACATCACCAAATACAGTGCAATAAACTCGAGTAGCATGAATCCGTCTCTCGGCTGTTATAAGAATGCGCACCAGTCTACCCAAGGGCCCGCGTATTCACACTCCCCCTTTTGGTTAGCCGGCCAGAGGGCAAACTTGCACAATAATTGTGCAGCAGCGAAAATGGCGATTGTCGTCTAACCTAAAGGCATTAGGCAAACCTGCTCAAGCCTCGCTGGGGCACCCTTGAATTCGCAACATAAGGCAACTGAATGAAGTATTTGAACCGTTTTTGGCAAGCCAACCAATTGTTAGTACTGCGCTTGCTATTAGCCGCAGCGGCAGTAGGCGGCGCCACCACTGCGGTCGCGCAAAACAATCAATATTCCGCATTAATTCAGTCTAATCAGCCCCAATTTGCCGCGCGCCTAGAAACCCCAGACAGACCTGATGCGCGCGAGCTGCTCGGCAAAACACCCGCCTCCACCATGGAGTACCGGATCATTTCCGACCGCATCAACAACCGCCGTTTTTTCAAATTGCTCGCCGATGCCATCGCGGTCAACACTGACGCCCAAAAGCTCGCCAAAAACGCCAGCTTCATCTCCCGCAGTCGCAGCGCACTGCCGGTGGAATTACAGCCCAATGATCACCTAGCATTTCACTTTGACGGCAATAGCAAAGTCACCATGCACCTCAATGGCGAGCAAGTGGCGAGCTTTGAAGCCCCAGATTACTACCGCATGCTGCTCTCTACCTGGATTGGCCAAGTGCCCATCTCCAGCCGCTTCAAGCGGGAGATTTTAGGCCAGGAAACTGCCGACGCCGACATCCGCGCCCTCTACGATGGGGCTAACCCCAGCGCCGACCGCCGCGCCCAAGTCGCCGCGGCCATACGCCAGCAAAATGCGCCGCAAGCCGTTGCCGCCAAACCTGCGCCAGCGCCGGTAGCCAAAGCCGAGCAACCCAAACCGAAAGTCGTCGCCGCCCCTGTGGCAAAGCCGGTCGCCAAGCCAGTTCCGCTGCCCGTCAGTAAACCTGCACCCAAGCCCGAACCCACAGTGACGGCCAAAGCGGAACCAAAAGTCGCAGCCAAGGCCCCCGCGCCTGTGGCAAAACAAACGCCTCAAGCCAAGCCTCAACCGAAGCCTCAACCCAAAGTCGAGCCCAAACCCGAGCCTCAGCCGGCACCCACAGTCGCCAAGGCGCAACCCGAGCCGACCCTAACGGAAGAACAAGAAGCCATTCGACTGCTATTGCGGCAAGATTATTTGATGCGCCTAAATCGTGAAATCAACGTCCACAAACACATTCCCCAGCGGGCGTTCACACGTCGCGCCGAGGGCTCAGTGCGCCTAGCCATTACCCTCGATAGCAACGGCACTTTGTTAAAAATAGATATCGTAGAACCCTCGAAGCACAACATGTTCAACGAGCAAGCGCTAGAAGCCGTTGGCAACGCCCAGCCGTTTACACCGCCACCCACGGGGCTAGAGGCCGATCCGTTCGAGTTTGAAACAACGCTCTACTACGATTTGCCACTCTAATCTTGCAGGCCATTGACAATAAAAAGGCGAGCACAAGGCTCGCCTTTTTATAGCTACAACTAGATTGCATTGGCTAAACGGGCCAACGGAACTTGGAAGCAGGAATTTCTACGTCAATCGAGTAAGATCTTTGCTGATCTGAATGTGTTAGTGACAGAATCTATAGAGACCAACAACACCATAAAAACGCATTAGTGCCCAAAGATAAGCTCCCGGAAAGTTGCACAGTAAACTGCGACCTAAATAAAGCCGTCACCAACAAAAA
Source organism: Simiduia aestuariiviva (assembly GCF_014192475.1). GTDB lineage: Bacteria > Pseudomonadota > Gammaproteobacteria > Pseudomonadales > Cellvibrionaceae > Simiduia > Simiduia aestuariiviva. Next base: position 65,769 of record NZ_JACHXZ010000001.1, on the reverse strand, counting down.
CATTCAATGCATTTCAGGTTAGGGGGCTATCTGCCTACTACTATCAGCGGATGGTCGCCTGAAGCTTCATTTCTAATGGAAACTCCATAGCACATGGCTTGCCGTCACAAACGCCGGCATCAAATTTGGTTTCAAAAAGCACCGCCGACACTATTTGAGCAATCGTTTGATTAGGCGCTTTATACACGTCTACTTTACGTGTTCTCCCCTTACCATCGACTATGGCAATCGCAAAAATCTCACCATCACGCGGCATTCTTCGATGGGCTTCTAGAATGGGTAAATAAATTGACTCTAACCCCTTCGAAGGGAAAGGAGGTATTTGACTATCAGGAATTCCTGCGTAGTTTTCTCTAAATATCTGCTGCTGGCGCTCGGTTAACGCATGGTAAGCCTTGTTAAGCGGTATTCTAGAAACCAGCTCCTTTACCTTAAACTTGGTTCCTGCAGGCGCATCACCTTCGATGTAATATAACTGATCATCCGCGAATGATGATTGCACTGCTAGCACACTGAGCGCAACTATGACTAACCCCAACACTTTCTTTTTCATTAGATAATCCAGCCTGATAAATTTGCATCCTATTGATCTAACTTAACATACGCTAGGCAAATGAGATCAACTGAGTAAAACTAACGATTGGCAGCGTCGACCTAAGCGATGACGTGGGGAAGCCCGGCCGAATCAACCCTCCCCGCCAAATCATTAAACTTACAAATACTCAATGATGAGGCGTTAGAATGTCCAGAATCTCGCGGGTTTTTTCGTGCAGGCGTATGAGGCGGCCATCCACTTCAATGGTGACACTGCCATCACGGCCGATGGGGACCACCACGCGGCCACGGGCGTAAATATCGTCATTTAGCCTGTCTCCACGGGAGAGCTTTTTCTCCCAGCCTGGTGGCAGTGGCTTGCCTTGATTCACTTTCTTTTGCAAGCCCGGTGGCAGGGCCTCATTTTGGTCTTTATCTTTTTTGCCGTAGGCAATCGGGCTTGCCATGGCCAGGCAGATGCCTGCAATCATCAGGTGTTTGATCATGGTGTGTACTTTTTTACAAAACTTTTATAAATTGTTAATAATGCGTTTACCGGTTTCGTTCACCGGCAATCAAATTCATCACGATTAGCGTAGCTTGCATACCCTGCCGAAACATTGGCGCTATTAAAACAAATCCCTTTTAGTAAATCAGCGATTTATCCCGTACAAACAGTACATCCATCACAATCTCCGGGTTCCAGGCCTTCATTTGCCGGCTGCTTTCACGCCGAATATCATCGAGGGCCTCTATGGATTGCAGCTTAAAATCTGCCGCCACAAGCACATGCACCAGCAAGTAGGTATTGCGCCCACGCTTGTTCACGCGGTATTCAATGAGCTCGTGGGGCACGACCGCCAAGGTGGGGCGCAGCCGCTCGCCAATTTCATCCACCACCGATTCAGGCGGTGCCATCACTATAATTTCTCGCAGGCTGTCCAAAAAAATGCGCCCAGGGATGGGCAGTGCCAACAGGATAATACCGATCAATAAGATCGGGTCTACGTAAGGCGCCCAGTGGGCGTATTCAGTTTTGGTAAGGCCCCAGGCAAACAAAAACCCGAGCAACACAGAGGCGCTTAGCAGACTATCAACAAACCAAGCCTTGGATTCCACATTCACCAGGTCCGAGCGGCAATCACGCCCGTATTTACGCAACAGCAACGCCACCACAAAGCAGCCGCTCGTGGCTAGGCAACCATACACCACTGCCCAGCCGTAAGCCGCCTCGGTGCCGCCGGCCAGCAGTCGCTGGGTAGCCTCAACGGCGGCGTATACACACACCACGATGGTAATCAGGGATTTGAATAAGTTCAGCGTGGGTTCAAGGGTGGTGTAGCCAAAATGAAATTGATCGTCGTCCGGCCGCTCTGCGAGCTTCGCCACACGCATGGTCAGCAGTGCCGTGGCGAAAGAGATCAGTGAATAGATACCGTCGAATAAGATCGCATCCGACTTGGTGAAAATCGCAAAACCGAGCGCGAGCACCACAAAAAACACCACGCCCACGAGCGATATGCGCAGTGCCTTTTGCTCCTTGCGCATGCGTTTTTCTTTCTGCATAACCCGCTCCCGATGTTGTGATAGTCCGACCTCTACTGACACCAGTCTAGTCGGTTGTGCGCGACTGAGCACTGCCCCAACGGGATTAGGTGTTGGGGAGCTTGGGTATTAGTCAGGCTAGAAAAGTACGGGGTATAGGCAGCCCTATGAGTGAGTGATCCGTTTCATTGGTGGTGAGTGGATTGCACGACTGTAGCCAGTGCGTAAGGGGCGGAAAGGCCGCTCGCGTGATATATGTCTCGGAGGCGCATTATTTTACGCCCTACGAAATCAAATGTGGTAAGTTATTGAAAATTAACGGGAGTTTGGTCTGGTGCGAAAGTCCAGCTCTGGATATGTGCCTCGAAGGCGTAATATATTACGCCTTCGAGGCATTGAATAAGGCTGTTAAAGTGCTCTGCTTTATGAGATAGCTGCCAAGATAAATATCGGTAGTAAAATCGAAGTATCCGGTATCAGGAAGTGTGCCGCGTCAAAATCGCAGTTTCTCCCCGTGCCAAAATATGGTCCGTAGGTGCAGCAAGATTGTAGCATCTTTCGGTTTACCTTTATGGTTCCGCAGTAGTGCAAGTTGTGGCATTCTTGCGGTAAAAATAATCAAGGTGTGGCTTCGCTACCGCTTCGCAACGTGTTTCAAAGAGGCTGGTCGTGTCGCACCTTAACAAGGCAAAGCAGCAGGGACGCGCTAAACGCGCGCCCCTGTTTGCGGCGTTACATTCTATGAAGATATTACTCGCCATAATCGCAAGCCTTGTATCCAGCAGCGCACTGGCGAGTATTCTTTTTATCAATGTCACTCCTATTTCGTTTGAAGAATTAGAGAAAGATCACTATAGATTTGAGTTCATAAATCACGGACTATCTTGGTTGCCGGAGCCTGATCCTCCAAAAAATGTAGTGCTACATATACGCTATCGACCTGAGTGCTTAATAGACAACGCTATTAATTTTGGCCAAGTTTTAGATTCAAAAGTCCGGTATGCTAATTTTTTGGACTCAGTATCTAAGCTACGTGAGCAGCTAGGTACCGTAAAAGACAATTTAATCTTTGGGTTCGATGCTAAAAAGCTGAATAATGGTGAGTATGCAACGGAAAATTTGAGAGTTCATACTGGCCATATGAGGCAAAGCGAGGTGGTGTGGGCTGTGGGTTCAAATTTCCTACGCAAGCACTGCAACTGAATGTAACAAGGCCAGCCAGAGGGACAAAAACCGCCGCTTCGCTCTGGCTTTTGCCCCTGCTGTCGGCGTTATGAGCTGGAGCGCTGGGGGAAGTATGCGCAATCATTTAGTTTTTAGATTGCTAAGGATCGCACCGTTTGTTTTCGTTGCGTCACTTGTTGTTGGTGTGATTATATCTATTGTCTTTAACGACGGCTCCCCCACCGACAAAGTCCTTGCTTCCTGGGCAGTTTTTGGTTCGATATATTTTCTTGTCTATATTTTGAGTGGGGCAATAAATGGAGAAATCTATCTATGGTCGGCTGGAACATATACTAAGAAATCCGATCCAATAATGTTTAAAGTATCGATATATTTATATTCTTTGCTAGCTGTTTTGGCTACTTTACTCGGTATAGCAGAAATAGTTAATGGCTCATAACAAACGCAACCAAAACGGGCTGTCGCCCTCGACTCGCTACGCTCGCGTTTGTTGCGGGCGTTATGTGAAATAAGGAAGGTGAGTATCCGTAAATTCATTGCTTTATCAGGCCTTTCTTATCTGGTTTCATTTATAGCTATTGTGCAAACTGGGCCAGAGCTAAGCCTTCGCCTGAATCAGCTATTCCTAGCAATATCTTACTTGCCATTTCTTGTAGTTCTGGCTTGGGCGGTTTTTCTAGGTATGGCTTATTTCGCTTCGAACTTACCCTCGCCAAAGCAAGCTTTAATTGCTTTTGGTATTAATGCCGTTGTCTTTGTTGGTTGGCTTTCGGTCTTATTGGTTCATTTCAGTATTTTTAGGCCACATGTATAAACCACATAACCAAGCAATCAAGCGGACCTCCGCAAACTGTCACTTTTTTTGCGGGGCAAAAAAACGCCATTTTGCTCCGGCAGCTTATTGCGGCGTTAGTTTTTTATGAAGATATTTTCGATTCTTATTCTGGTCCTTACGCTGTCTTTCAACTGTACGGTCACTGCAAGTGAACCATCCAAATGCAATGGTAGTCCTGATAAGATTGCGGATTCACTTAGATTGATGTTTGATGAATTGGTTGAGTATTACCAGCATTTGGAGAGCCCTAATGCTGAATATAGAGACTATCCAGGGCTACCAGATGCTATTAAAGATGGTGCGATTCTTTATATCAAAGACAGAGGTAACACATTTGGCTTCGGACATGTAAAGGTTCTATCGATTGAATGTGTCATAGAGTTCTTGCCAAATTCATCTTATAGCTCACTAGCATGTGGAATCGCGGCAAAGGATGGTCCTTTTATGTGTAGACAAAGCGGCCTTATACATGTTGATCAAAACTAACAAGGGTGGCCAATTCGCGGCTATCGCCGCAGGACTCGCTTTCGCTCGCCCTTGCCACCGGCGTTATATTTTTTGAGCGATGAGCTGCCGCGATGAGTCAAACATGCCCTAAATGTCAATCCGGCATCGGAGATGAACCAGTTTCAGTAGCAGGATCCATTGGTGCCTATGTCACATTTGAATTGTTGATTTGGATTGTTGCGGGAATTCTGGCTGCAATTTTTTCTATATGTGATTTTGGTAACGCGCTTATATTAAGTGTTTTGGTGGTGGTGACGTCAGTTGTAGTGGGTTACTACTATTGCATGCAAATTACCTGTAAAGGGTGCGGTACTAGATATACTCGCAATGAATTAAGAAAATATAACAAGCGGTTGTAGGTTCGCCGCACAAAAGACGTGCGGCTGCGACGGCTTACGCTTCGCTCCAGCCGCGCCTAAACCGGGCGTTAGCTCTACATTAGAATTATGGACTTAGGAATACACGGAAAAATACTGTTTTGGATACTTTCGATAAGTATTTTCTTATACGAGGTATATCAAATCCTGTTGGGAAAATCATCCAAAAGCTGGAAGAGCCACCCAGCTAAAGTAATCGAAGTAAAGATCGAAACACGAACCGACGAAGGAACCGAAGAATCTAGTCCGAAGATAAAGTATCAGTATAGATATATGGGTGCTTCGTATATAGGTAATAAGGTTAAATACGGAGATTTATGGTCTACAAACTATCGCAGTTCAAACGACCTGCTTCGTGGCGTTGTTAAAGGCAGAGACGTCAATATTTATGTTAACCCTAACCGCCCAAATCAATCCGTACTGCATAGAGGCTATGAGGGTAACATTTTATGGTTCTTAGTGTTTTTTTGTGTCTTTTTCGCTATTGCGTTCAAGAGCTAACAAAGCGGTCAAGCCTGACAGCCATTCCGTCGCTTGTTTATGTGGCGGGCGCTACGCTGCCACAACACAATCAACTACATAGCCACAGCTTACCGCGGCGTTATTGAGCCTTACCTTTTTTACGGTAGGTAAGTAAGGGATTTGAATTCTAGCGCGTGCAACTAATCGGCATGCCAGCATCAAGGAATGTGCTGTATCACCAACGCAGTTCCTTTCTTGGTGCCAGTAGTTTGCTCGCAGGGTTGAATAAAAAGGACAGCCACGTTTAAAAATCATTCTTCAAATTCATTGAAAAATGGACGCATAGCTTGCATCCACTTCAGTAAACAGCTGTTTTGAACGCGCAAAGGAACTTGAATTGCTAAAAGGGCAATCTCAGGACGTCACGAAGCCCCGTGATCGGTAGGAATAACATTGAGTAGAGATTGTGTCCGCTTCAGCTAAGCAATCGGCAATTACTGAGCCCCGGGATTCGCTGATACCCCAATTTATGACATACTTGCTTCAGCTTATAGACCCCGCCAACCAATCCCTTAAACCGACTTTCAAACTGTGTAGCACTATAGATCCAATGCTTCTGGTCTATGTTGAGCCGCTCCAAAATTGGAGGTAGTTCTGCGTCGATAGCTCCCCGTTTGTTTGCGCGTATTTGCTTGCCTGTCCAATCCAGAAGTTCCAGATAATCGGTTAATCGAAAAGGTAATCCGGCGGGCATATCCTGTCTGGGGTTTCCCACAAAGGGTCTGAGTGATTTTGGCTGTTGCTGGTGATGATTGGGGCTGTGGGCGCGTTTGGCTTTAGTGATGCGCTGTTTCGCGCTAGTGTAATCTGACTGCTCCGGTGTCTTTGCCATTTTCGCTCTGATGGGATTTAAGTCTACATAGGCCATGCAGGCGGCTAACGCTTTTTCATCTAGCAGTGCTTGGGATTTGAAACGGCCTTCCCAGAAACGGCCGGTGCATTGATCCTCATGATTTGCCTCACGCGCTATAGCTTCATTTATCTGGCGCATAAACCAGCTGATATCCGCAAGTCGGTTGCGCCACACGTCTACACAGGTATTCAATACATCGCGTTCGGCCTGTGTTAGTGATTCTCCTTTGATGTGGCGTTGACTAAATAGGTTTCCTTTGAAAATCATGTGCCAGCGCTGAATCACTTCTTCCGTTGTCCAAGCATCAGATTGCGCGGCATCGATCTCTAGAACTAGGTGGTAGTGATTGGACATGACGGCATAGGCACATACATGAATTGCAAAGATCTGCGGCAAGGCGAGAATTTTGTCTTCTATCCATTGCCTCCTGTGTTCAAAATTATTGCCTTGAGAATCTATGCCGCATAGAAAGCTTCTGCGTACACAACGCGAGACGATATGGTAATAGGGTGTTGTGGTTGCATCTATCAGTTGTTTGCGCGGTTTTGTCATCCTTGATCTCCGGCTTGTTGAAGTGCATTTATAGCGAACAAACGGCGTGTCGCCCACGGTCTATTAGTATGGTTTCTATCTTGCGGGTTAATGATAATCGCTTATGATGGATGTCCCAGTAAAAAAGTGCTTATGATGGATGTCCCAGCAAGAAAGTGGATTTGGAATCGCTCAGAATTGGAGCCGGGAGGGTTTGGTGATCACCTATCTACCGTGTAGGAATTTGCAGGCATCTGCGAAACTTACCTATCACAATATGCAAATGTACTACGAGAAATACGCGCCGGAATGGGATGACGTAAAGGTATACGAGCAGATATCGCATTTAGAAAATTGGGATATTGTGGATGGCGATCAGATTGTCGGCGCGATAAGAATTTTCTTCGATAGCAAGTGCTGTTATCTTCGAGATCTTCAGGTATGTGCGGTGCGACAGAATAACGGTATTGGCGCCAAAGCTATCGCTCATGTCTGCAAGCTAGCAGCACAGGGTGGCGCTAATTTGCTTGCCTTAAAGGTATTTAAAGTGAGCCCTGCAAGCAGACTCTATATAAGAGAGGGGTTTGCAACTGTCAATGAGGATGAGCGCTTCTACTATATGGAGAAGCATGTTTGATGACAAACCCATGCGTTAACACACGGTACTTCGCATGGTTTTGAGCATGGTATTGATCGCGACAATATTGTTTACTTTATCGATCTTTGAAAATGCCACTGTCAAAGCTTGATCGATCACGAGCGGGTAAGCGTTTTGGGTAGGGGTTTTATATTTCGCCGCTGGGATGTTTATCAAGCGGACATTCGTTCCAAATATGGTGGTGTTATTTCAGGCCCGCGTAAGGAGGCGCCATGTCAGATTATTTCGCTAAGGTTCATTGGGCGCGCCAAGCCCATGAAGTGTTTGTTGATAATAGTTACAGTCGCGGCCACCAATGGCAGTTTGATGGGGGCGTGACGGTGCCGGCGTCGGCCTCACCAAACATCGTGCCGTTGCCGCATTCAGTGGCGGAGAATGTCGATCCCGAGGAGGCGTTTGTGGCGTCGCTGTCGAGCTGCCACATGCTGTTTTTTTTATCCATTGCCGCCAAGCGACGCTATTGCGTGGATCGCTATGTGGACGACGCCGTGGGAAGCATGACCGCGGGCGAGGATGGGCGGCTGTGGATGTCTAGCGTGGTGTTGCGCCCGGAAGTGGTGTTCAGTGGTGAGCGCCAGCCGGATCGCGCGGCCATTGAAAAGATGCACCACCTAGCCCATGCACAGTGTTTTATTGCCAATTCCGTGCGCTCGGAAGTAAGTACGGAGCCGGTGTTTTAGTAAGGCAGCGCCTCCCATAAAAAATGCCACCGTTGGGTGGCATTTTTTATGGCTTATGATCGCACGGTCGCGCTATTGGCCGTCGGCCCCTTCAGCGGGCTCAATGGGCGCTTGAGGTTCTGCGCTTGCCTGCTGGCACTCCCAGCCCCAACCGGCTTGCTTTTCGGCGAAGGCGCTAGCTTGGGCTTCGCAGTAACCGCCCTCGTTGTCGGCGCGCCAGAGGGTTTGGCTCTCGCCTTGTTTGGTGTACTGCACTTCACAGGGAACGGCCTGGCCGGGTTCGTGATAGACCACGGTAATGCTGCGCTCCATGCCGCCGTGGGTGCAGACGTAGGAATTGGCCAGCGCGCCGGTGGCGGTGAGCAGGGTGATGGCAAAAATAACGGTTTTCATGGGCGTCTCCTTTGGTGGGTGGCTGAAAGCTTATGCCTACTTGGCCAAAGCTGCCAGCGCCGACTGCATGTTTTCAAAGCCGAGTCTACGATAGGCATCGAAGTGCTGTTCGTTGTAAAACTGATTGTCAGTGCTGTCGTTGGGAAAGCTCCGATCAATATTGGCGAAGGCTCGCACCTGGGCGCTGCTGTGCAGGGTAAGCAGCGTTTTCACGAACAGCAATGTGCCAGTTTTGCCTGAGGCGTAGTGAATCTGACCGGTGGCAAAGCAGGCGTCGTGGAGGCCATCTTCGGCGCGCAACAGGGGCTCTACATCGATGCTGATTTGGCAGTTGAAATCAGCTTCTGCGCGCTGAATAAGCAGCCCTAAGTCCGACAGGCTAGTGTGCGGGTCGGCGCCGGCGTCGCCAGAAATAATGAGTGGTACCTCGCGCCGGAGCAATTCATACACACCCAAATTTTCAAAGTGGCCACCGTCACTGAGGTGTAGATTTTGATACTGCTCGCCCAAGCCACAGCCGAACATTTCACGGCCGATCAGCCAATAGGGCATGCGCGTCCAATGGTTGCGCGGCGCGCGCGGTGCTCGCACCCAAAAGCCGAGCCGTAAATTCAGCAGTGCCATCAAAAAGCTGAGACTGCGGTTGGCTGATTGCGCGGTATCCGGGTCAACGGCGGCACCGGAGGTGGCCATGGCCTCGCCCAGCGTCAAGCGGCCATACTGAAAGGCGCTGGTGGGCGCAAAGCCCGTGGCCGGCGCGCCGCAGTACAAGGGACTCAGTGTGAAACTGGCCCCTAGGCGCGCGCGCCACAGCGATTGCGGTGAATTGCGCGTGCCGAGGGTGGTGTTGATTAGCGGCAGTGGCGCGCCGGTGGAGGGGGAAATAGTGGCCAGCAAGGTGTCATTTTGGCGCTCGGGTACGCCAGCGACGGGCGCAAAAAAGGCGTTGCACAGCTGCGCTAAGTAGTAGCTGTGCATGGAGGTGCGATTGATGGATGCCAGCCCCAATAAGATGATCGACACGGCGAGGGAAATTTTATAGCCCAGGGTGTCGATGATGCCGGCGTCAAACACCCAGTGATAGGCGGCAGCGGCCAGGCCAAATAGCAACAAGGTGAGGCCAAACATCGCAAATTGTGGCCGCGCTTTCACGCGACTCAAGGCGGCGACACCACTTAAAAATGGCACGGCGTAATTTAAGTGGTCGGTCCAAACGTCCAGTGCCTCGGCCTCTGCCGCACCGACAATGGCGTCACCCAATTGTGCGGCGACGGGTAATAGTCCAATGAGCCCTGTGACTAAACTGAAGGTTAACAACTGGCCCATGCGGCGGCGCGCGCGAAAACTATGGTGGCGGTTGTGCTGACGCCACAGTGCCATGGTGGGGATACTCAATAAAAACAGGCCAAAACTGCAAACCGACAACCAAAGCGCCAGTAGATAACCCGCGTGACCCTCGATGATTTCAGCGCCCGGTAGATGCCAGTGGCTGGGCCAGCTAAAGGTGGCGTGGGGCAAGCCCGCGAGCCACACGGCGCCGAGTAACAATGGCACCACCACCAATAAGTTAAACAGCGTGCTGGCCAGCAGCGCCGATAGCAAGGTAACACCGGTAACGGATTTGCCATCGATTAAAAATTTGCCGTGCGCGCGCAACCAGTCGAGCACGCTGCCCTTGCCGGCCGTTTGGTTGAACAACGGCGCGTCGTCTGCGGAGGTGGCGTGGTGTTTTAACCATTGAAAGCAAGCGCCGATGTAGCCGCCACCCGAGACGCTGGATAAATAATCTACCTCGCGCAGTTTGTTGGCGGCTTGCAGCGCTTGTAACACGCCCAAGTGAAAGCACGCAGAGCGAATGCCACCGCCAGAAAACGCCAGCCCCAGGGCGGGTTTGTCGAGCGCGACGCCGGCATTTTTCCGGCGCTTGGCAATCCAGTGCTGTTCGGCGGCGTTAACCTGATCAAAGTTTTCAGTGCTAGCCATTATGGGTAGCTCGCCAGGCAGCTGCTACCGGGCGTGAATTGATAGCCCTCCGGGTTATCGCGGTGCACTTTCAGGTATTCGATGAGCGCCATGCGTTGCTCGTGGCTCAGCTCGGGGCCAATGATACCTTTGGGCAGCGGGTTGGCTTTGTAGTCGGCCTTGTAAGCGGCCCACTGTTCTGGTGATGCGCTGAAACCGTGGCCGGTATTGTGGTTGCCGGTAATGCCGGTGTCGAACCACATGCCATCGTGCTCGCGCCCCGCTGCGGGCGTGGTGATATAGCCTAAGTGCGCTGGGTCGTAATCGCGACGGCCCACAAAAAAGCGCTTGTCGCGCTCAGCCGGCGGCATCAGCATTTGATAAATGTTGGGCACCGAGCCGTTGTGCAGGAACGGCGGCGTGGCCCACACACCGGCCAGCGGACGCGGCTTGTAACCGGCGATTTGTTGCGGTAAGTCGAGTGTGCCGAATCCTTCTAAACATTGAATTTGTTCGTGGCTCAACTGGTTGTCTTCGTAGTAGCGCGCCTTGATCAGCAGGCCCACGATGTTTAACCCAACGCCTTCCGTGAGGGCAGTCGGGTCGAGCGCGTCGAGCTTTTTCGCCACCGCGGCTTGACCGTAATCCAAGTTCCACCAGAGCGCATTAATTTGACACTGGGTGTTGCAGCCCAGTTGGCGGTAGGGTTGGTAATCGGCGTTCACTTTTTTACTGGGCAGAAAATTATTTTCGGTGAGCGCGGTGCGAATAGCGTCGAAGGGTGCCGCGTTAAAACCATCGAGCGCCAATTGATCGGGGTCGGGATAGTTGGCGGCGAGCGTTGCGAAAATGGAATCGTTATTGCCGTCTGCCTGCTGTTTGGCCGCCAGGGTTTGGAGGCGGGCCAGTATGTCGCGCGCCAACTGTTTATCGAACAGTGGCGTGAGCACGGCGCCGATGGTTGCTTTGTCGATACCGGCCGGCGTTAGGTCGTAGGTTTTGTTAATAAAGCCTTCGGCGGCGTTGGGATCCGTGCCGATGTGATCGAGATCGATCACTTCAATTAACCATTGATCATCGGTGCTGGTTTTGAGCGGCGCTTCGGCGTGCATGCGCGCAGCGCTGGCTGGATGCGGGCCGTGGCATTCCACGCAGTGGTTTTCAAACAGCGCTTTGCCGTCGGCGGCGAGTGCTTCATTGACCGCACCGAAAATTTCGGTGGGCCACGCAGGCTCTTGCAGCGTTTGCAGGGTGTGTTCAATTTTTTCAATATCGGGAATGCGCACGGAGCTGCGGAAGCGTTGGTGCGCGGGCAGTGGTGCGCCCTCTGGGGTAATCAATGGAATCACCGCGCCCACACCCAGCGCTTCGCCGATGTTGCGCGCCAGCGGCTGCGCCACTGAGCCGTTGTATTGCACCCAGTTAAATTTCCAAATATTCCACAAGTAGGGATAGCTTACGGGCGCGTCGCCCACTTGCATGTTGGACTCTATCAAGTGATCGCCAAACAAGGTGTTGGCGATGCGGCCCAGCGCATCGGTGCGACCATAGCCCTCGCGCGTGGGGTAGAGGTGTTTGAGCGGGTTGTTTTGCTTAATGCCCACGAACGCTTTCAGCGATTGCCCCAGTTGGGTTTTCAGCGCAGCGCGGTCGCCGCCGTCGGCCAACACCTTGTCGGCGAAGCGATTAAATTTAACTGGGTTGGCCCAGGTTTCTATTAACGCGGTTATCAACGTGGGGCCAAAGGTGCCGCGATTGAGATCGGTAAAGGCGTGCATGGCTTGGCCGCCGTCCACGCGCACGGCGTAGTTGGTGTCGCCCTTTTGGTAGTGCAGCTCGCCGGTGTGACAAGCGGCACAGGTAATGTCGAGTACGTCTTCGCCAATATCAGTGTTGAAATGTTTGGTAAAACCCACGGGCAGATGATCGGGGTTGGCCGTTGACGCTTCGGGGTCTACCAAAAATTTAAACCGGCGCATGTTCGAGGGCGCGGCAAAGCGCTCAGTGGACAATGGCATTTCCAAATTGATAAACCAGCTGTAGCGCAGGGCGCCAAGATTGGCCCCCTGGGGCACGGAGGTGCCCTGCGGGGTGTAGTAGTAGATGTCGCGCTCGGCGTCGGACCAGTGTTGTGTGAGGTACACGGTTTTATCGGTGACTTCCTCCTGCGGCTGCAGCGACTTTGATGTTTCAACAAAGTACACAAACGCCATGACTACTACCGCCACAAAGGTGACTGCAGTGCCCACCAACCAGCGCAACCAGCGCTGGCTCGCCAATGTTTTAATCCAGTGTGTCATGCTTTTTATCCTTATCTGAATGTTGGGAGCCAGCGTGGCTTACAGTGTTTTTAAATATTCGATGAGCGCGCGCTTGGCGTCGGTACTGAGTTGCACGCCATAGGTGTGGCCGGCATTACTATTGCCAAGCAGGCGGGTTTCAAACCGGTGCGCTTGCGATTCATCGAGAAGGTTGTTGCTGAGGCCCACTGCCGTGGGATCGAATTCCACTTTGCCCACGAAAAATTCTGTGGGGCGCTGCGCGGGTTGGGTGAGCATGGCGTCCAGCGTGGGTACCGAGCCGTTGTGTAAATAGGGCGCGGAAGACCAGATGCCCGACAGGGGGCGCGCCTTGTAATAATGCGGATCGGTGCTGAGTGGGGCCTTGTCGACTTGGTGCATGCTGAGCGCCGCCTGCCAAGTCGCTGCGAGTGGGTGGTCGAGCAGTGCACCGACGGCCGCGTGGGCCACCAGCTGGATTGTGGGCGCGGTTTCTCCAATGACGGGGCCGGCAGCGAACAGAATTTTCTTGCCGGCGAATGCGCCGGACTTGGCGTGAGCGCCCGTGAAATTGTGCGCCATGGTGGGGTCGGTGCCGATGCTGGCCACGTCGACGGGGGTGCTCTTTAATATGCGCTTGGGGTCATTGCGGTTGGAGAGCTCGTGGCACTGCACGCACTCGCGCTGATAGATATCGGCACCCTGTGCAATCAGTTGCTGATCGAGTGAACCCAGAATGGCTTCGGGCCACTGGGGTGAAGTCAATTGATACCATTGGTCTTGTATGGCACCGAGGTTGTCGATTTCAACGGTGGATTTGTAGCCAAGGCCGAAGTCATTATCGTGAATATTCAAGTGACCAAACACGGCCAGCGCCGTGGTGGCATTTTGAATCAGTGGGCCGGGGCCGGCGTTGGGCGCCGAGGCGTTCCACTGCACCAGATCGAGGTGCGAGGCATCCCAGAGCACGGGGTAGCTCACGGGCGCATTGGGTTCGCGACGATTGTCGGGAATGCCTAAAAACTCTACCGCCACCGCGTTAAAAATTTGGCCGAACGCATCGAGCCGACCGTAGCCGTAGTGGCTGTCGGTGCGATTGGTGTGTTGGCGCTCGGTGAGGCTGGCAACCCATTCGCGCATTGCCGCGCGCAGTGCATCGGGTTTGGAGGGCTGAATTTTGTCGCTAAAGCGCGCAAATTTTTCGGCGTCCTCAAGGGTGCTAGTGAGCGCGTCGATGGCGGCCTGCTCAAAGGCTTGGAAGTCGAGTAGCGCGGCGCCGCCGTCGATGTGAATGCGTTGGTCGCCATAAAATACTTGCCCCGAGTGGCAACCTGAACAGCCAAGGCCCAACCACGCGTGGCCGTCCCGTGGCTTGCTGACGGTGAGTCCAATGGGCAGGTTGTCGGGATTGGTTGCGCTGGCGCCCGGCACCGCAAAGCCGAAGGACTCTAGATAGGCTGGGTTGTTAAACGCAGTGCGCGCATTGGGTTGCTCGAGTGCGAGGAACCAACTCTGGGGCATGACCCGCGAACCGAAGGACGTAAACCACGCCTTGTTGCGAGTGGCGTCGTCCCAATTTTGATCCAGCAACACTAGGCCACTGGGCGTTGAATGGTGTTGGCTGGTGGGTGTTTGGTCACAGGCGGTGAGCCCAGCGGTCGCCACGGCCGCGCACAGGCCGAGTGATCCCCAAGAAGGTGTCGTCACGGAAGAAGTCCTTATTGTGTTTTTTATCCAGCGCGTTTTTTACCATATTTGGCGAGTGATTGCGTGTTTCACTCGAAGTAATGTCTGAGCGCGCTGGTTTCACTGGCGAGAGTAACTTGGCACAATAGCTAAAACGCGGGTTTGTCACCTTTGCTATCAAATGATTTGGGCGACATTTGCGAAGGCAAACCAGCAACAATAACAAGTGAGTAAATGTTATGGCGGATTTTCGGGTGTGGTGCATGGTGGTTTTGCTGTGTGTGGGGTGCAGCAGTTTCGCCGACGAGCACGCGGTAAAAGTGCAGGCCAATATGCCAAATCTCTCCTTGGTTCCGCACATGACGTTGCTCGAGGATCCATCGGCTGAACTTACGTTGAAAGAGATCGTGAGTGGCAAGGCCCCCGAGTTTCGCCGCTGGGCGCAGCCCGCGGCAAATTTTGGTTTTTCCTCGTCGGCCTATTGGGTGGCACTGACCTTTGAAAATACCCAAGGTAGCGCAGCCGATTTGTTCATTCGGCAAGATTACCCGCTCATCGACTATCTGGACTTTTGGTTTAAGGATGCCAACGGTGTGTGGCGCAATCAGGCCACGGGTGATCGGCGCCAGTTTTCGAGTCGCCCGGTGGGGGTTAGGGATTTCGTGTTTCCGTTACAGGTTCCGCCCCACGAACGGCAAACGGTTTACTTTCGGTTTAAATCTGACGGCCCCATTAATATCGGCTTAAGCGTGGCCGCCCCCGGCCCCGCCTTGAGCCGCGCGGCCGGTGAGCAATTGTTGTTTGGCGCTTACTACGGCGGCTTCCTGGTCTTAGTGATTTACAACCTGATTTTATTTTTGGCGGTTAAAGACCGCGTCTATGTGTACTACATGGTGTATGTGGTGAGCTATGGGCTCTACATGTCGGTGCACAACGGTTTGGCCTTTCAATATATTTGGCCCGGTAGCCCGTGGTTGGCCAATCAAAGTTTGCTAATGCTGTTGGGCATCTCTCTGCTATTTGGGCTGCAGTTTTCCCGAGAGGTCAACGGCACCGTGCGGCTTGCGCCCAAGACCGATCGCGTGGCAGTGGTGCTCCAGGCGGTTAGCGCGGCGCTGTTACTGGTGACGCCATTTCTCTCCTATCAATTGTTGGTGTTGGCCTACTCGCTTCAAACTGTGTTTGTGTGCAGCGTGATCGTAGTGCTGGGTTTCCTATGTTGCTTGAGAGGTTCGGTTCCGGCGCGCTACTTTATGGCGGCCTGGCTGTTTTTCATGGTGTCGGTGTTGATATACATGTTTAAGCAGTTTGGCTTTCTACCGCACAACTTCTTTACCCAAAACAGTTTTCAAATGGGCTCGCTGTTAGAGATGGTTTTGTTGTCGCTGGCACTGGCCGCGCGCGTAAATGAAATGCAAAAGTTAGGTTATTCTGATGCGCTGACTGGCCTTGCTAATCGCCGCCATTTCGACGAGCGCCTTCCGAAAGAAATCGAGCAGGTTCAACAGACCGGTGCTCCCCTGTCACTGGTAGTGCTAGACATCGATCATTTCAAGCGTATCAATGATGAGCATGGACACGCCGTGGGCGATGAAGTGATCGCCACCATCGGGCGCTTGCTGCGCAAAAATGTGCGTCGGCCCAGTTTTGCGAGCCGCTACGGCGGCGAAGAATTTGCCGTGCTGTTGCCCAATACCGACTTACAGCAGGCTCAAATTTTGGCGGAGCGTTTGCGGGTATTGGTAGAAACAGAGTCACCCATGCAATTGCCCATTACGGCGAGTTTGGGTGTAGCCTGTTGCGATGGCGATCAGTTAATGGCGCGTGGGGCGCTGTTTGAGGCGGCGGATTCTGCGTTGTATCTTGCCAAAACGGAAGGGCGGAATCAGGTGCAGGTGTACGCGGTACCAGAGGCCAGTCGCCGCGCTGTAGAAGAAAGTTGAATAAATAAAAAAGTGGCGATGCAACTGCATCGCCACGCGCTCACTTCAGACAATTTCAATCGGCTTTATTTGCCCTTTTTACCCGGTGCGCTCTTGGCAGGTGTGGCCACCTTGCCGGTGGTGTTTGCGGGTTTAGTTGGCACTTTGGAAGTAGCAGAGGGAGCCGCTTTGTTGCCATTCGGGGTTTTAGCCATTTCAATCTCCTAGAAAGGCTGGCGGGCTAGTGAGGGTGTCGGGAATCGATGCCTGCGCTAGCGCTCGCGGGTTACCAACGTGTTGTTGGCCCCTTTAATATATGCTCAATTTTGCGGCGCGCAAGAGGCTGTGAAAAATATTTTTTTGGTCAAAATTGGGTGGCGTTGGCGCACTACTTTGGGTCGAGACTGAGCGCAAACGTTTCGCTCAGTTCAACCCAGGCGGCGAGCTGTTTTTCTGAGTCTACGCCGGCGGCGGCGATATAGACCATGCCGCGCAGGGGCTTGCCGGTGAAGTCCATTTGCCGCACGTAGGGAACTTTCAGGCAGGCTTCATAACGCTCGGGACCTACGCGCGCCATCAACTCCTCGCCCACCACTCCACAGCACATGTTGCCGTTCAACATAATGGCCAGTCCGCCAAACATCTTTTTTTCTTGGTAGCTGTCATGGTGGTGTAAATGGCTTCGCACGCGCTCTACCAGTGCTTCACTGTAAGACATGGTGTACTTTCCTTTGGGTAAACTGACCCTGTGACGCCGTTAATGATTTAGCGATGTGTTTTGCTTGGCGGACGCTGGTGCACGTGTGCAGGATGGGTCGCCGTTTAATTGGCCGTGCCAGAAGCATTGATGAGGTTGTGAGCGGCAGCAAGGCCCTGTGGGAGGCTGAAATGTTTTTCAATAGGCTTAGATCAAATTCGTTGTTGCCAGTGGTGGGCATGTGTGCGTCCCGGAATCCTACTGTTGCGGCTTCATTACGATTTTTGTGCTAAGCCCTTGGCGACAACATGAATGCTAAGGTCGACAAAAATGCAGTGCCGATTGCCATCGCAAACTACCAGAGTAGCCAGCTATAGCCGTGGTTTAAAAAGTGTGGGCGGTGCCGATCGAAGGGCTAAAACTATCGGCACTCACTCCACACAACGACTTAAGTTTAGCACATACATACTGGATTGCCGGCTCCGTAAAATCTGAGCCGTCTGGCGCGGCAATTGGCCCCCGAATTTGCAAGGACTTTACGTTCGCGCACATGGAATCAGCGTCAATTTTTTGATGATTTTGGATTTCCTTCAATCGACAGGTTTTGGGCGCGAGCGCACAGATTTTAAGGGTGTGTTTTCGGCATACTGTGCCATGTTAAACGGCAGTTAATTTAGGTGTTAGGTGATTTTATGCAGTTCATAAACAATACTTTTTTTATAACAATTATCGCGGTTTCGAGTGTGTTAAGCGCGTGTGGGGGCTCCTCCTCCAGCGACCCTGAGCCCATGGCAACGCTGAATTTATCGATTGTCGATGGCCCCGTTGATGCCGCAGATGCCGTGGTCATCGCGTTCAATGAATTGGAAATAAAGCCCGCCTCTGGCGCCAGCCAGGTGGTGACATTGGCGGAGACTGCCACCATTAATTTGTTGGACTATCAAGGCGAAGTGAGTGCGCCCTTGGTGCGCAATTTATCGCTCACGCCCGGCAACTATAACTGGGTGCGCTTGGGTATCGATGCGGCCGCGTCCTACATCGAAATTGACGGGGCTCAGTATCCGCTGGAGATTCCCAGCGCGGCCCAATCGGGCCTGAAATTGAATCGCGGATTCACTCTGGCGGCGGGCGGCGTGAGCGATTTTACGCTGGAGTTTGACCTGCGCAAATCGGTACATCAAGAGGGCACAGGCGACTACAAGTTGCGACCCACATTGCGCATGGTTGATAACCTAGAAGTGGGTACTGCGGTGGGCACAGTGGATCGCGCGCTCATTGAAGATGTGGCGTGCACCAACAACGGCGATAATAACGACACCGGTAACGTGGTCTATGTCTATGCCGCTGCCGATGTGACACCGGTGGATATTCAGGGTGCCGAGACCGACCCAATTACCTCCGCGACGGTCACTTATGATGATGCGAGCAATAACTTTGTGTTCACCGTGGGCTTTTTAGCGGCGGGCGATTATACCCTGGCCTTCACCTGTGACGGTTTAGTGGATGATCCACAGGCGGTCGATGAGCTGCTATTTGGCGCCACTGCCAATGTCGCCATTACAGCGGGTGCAGCCACGCAAGTGAGTTTATAAATTTTCCGAAGTGCATGCTGAGAACTTGAGCGGGCCAGTGGCCCGCTTTTTATTTTCCGAGCAGATCTCTGGCGATGATCAATTTCATAATTTCATTGGTTCCCGCGTATATTTTTTGCACGCGCGCATCGGCCCAGGCGCGCGCCACAGGATATTCCCACATGTAGCCATAACCGCCGTGCAGCTGCAGGCACTCGTCGGCCACCTTACATTGCAGATCGGTGGCCAGTAGCTTGGCTTTGGCGGCGGTGGGTACATCGAGTTCACCCTTGATGTGAAGTTCTAAACATTTATCGATAAACACCCGCATGGCCGTGATCTCTGCGCTGAGTTGTGCCAAGACAAATTGCGTATTCTGGAAGCTGGCCACGGCTTTGCCAAATGCCTTGCGATCTTGTACGTAATTCACGGTGTGCGCCAACACGGCTTCGGCCGAGCTGATGCCGCCTATGGCCACCGACAACCGCTCCTGCGGCAACTCCTGCATGAGGTAGACAAACCCCTGCCCTTCTGAGCCCAATAGATTTTCTTTGGGTACTTTGACGTCTTGAAAAAATAACTCAGACGTATCCTGCGCTTTCATGCCAACTTTTTCTAAGTTTTGGCCTTTGCTAAAGCCCGGGCTGTTGGCTTCCACCAAGAGCAAACTGATGCCGCTAGCACCGGCGCTGGGATCGGTTTTGGCGACCACAATGACGAGATCGGCCAGCTGGCCGTTGGTGATAAATGTCTTGGCGCCGTTGAGCAGGTAGTGATCGCCCTGCCGCACGGCGGTGGTTTTTACCGCTTGTAAATCCGAGCCGGTGCCCGGTTCAGTCATGGCGATGGCCGTGATGATGTCACCACTCATGCAGCCGGGTAGGTATTTTTTTTTCAGATCGGCGCTGCCGTATTTATATAGGTAGGGCACGGCGATGTCGGAGTGCAGACCCCAGCCAATGCCCGACAGACCCAAGCGCGAAATTTCTTCGTCGATGATGGCGTTATAGCGAAAATCAACACCTAAACCGCCGTCGGCTTCGGGGATGGTGGCCCCTAAAAATCCTTGCGCGCCGGCTTTGCGCCACAAATCGCGATCGACGCTGCCCTGCTTTTCCCACTCGCTGTGAAAGGGTACCGCTTCGGCTTCTAAAAATTTCGCCACGCTGTCTCTAAACTGTTCGTGCTCGGGTTGGTAAATTGTTCTAGCGATCATCGCTGGCTCCGCTGTCTGAGAAAGGGGTGTTGTCGCGCGCGGCGTTTATCAATATCTCGGGCGGTGTGAATCGCTCGCCGTAGGTTTCGGCGAGGCTCTCGGCGCGCGCCAAAAATTCTTGCAGACCCGTTTGATTGACAAATTGCAGGGCGCCGCCGGTCCACGCTGGAAACCCGATGCCAAAAATCGATCCGATATTGGCATCGCGCACCGTGTTGATGACACCGGCTTGGTAACAGCGCAAGGTCTCCAGTGCCATGATGTAGAGCAGTCGATCCTTGGCGTTTTGCAGTGTTATTTTTTCCGGCTGCACATCGAAGTGGGTCACCAGCTCCGGCCATAGATGCTTTTGCCCCTTGGCGGGGTATTGATAGAAACCTTGGCCCGCAGCCTTGCCGTGGCGATTTAATTCCAGCATGCGATCGAGCACCGCCTCGCCTGAATGATGGGGGTAGTCTTGCCCTTCAGCGCGCAAATCCGCCTGGGTTTGCCGGCGCACTTTATCGAGTAGCGTTAAGCTCACCTCATCCACCACGGCCAGTGGTCCCACCGGAAAACCGGCGAGAAAGGCAGCGTTCTCGATGAGTGCCGGGTGTATGCCCTCGGCCAACATGGCCATGCCCTCGTGGGTGAAGGTGCCAAATACGCGCGAGGTAAAAAAGCCGCGGCTGTCGTTTACCACAATGGGGGTTTTGCGTATCTGCTGCACAAAATCATAGGCCTGCGCGAGGGTGGCGTCGCTGGTTTGGGCGCCCCGAATAATTTCCACCAAGGGCATTTTTTCTACCGGTGAGAAAAAGTGCAGGCCAATAAATCGGTCGGCGTGCTCGGCGGCCCGCGCCAGCCCGGTGATGGGTAACGTGGAGGTGTTGCTGGCGATGATGGCGGTGTCAGGTAGGTGGGTTTGTGCTTCGCGGGTTACGTTTTCTTTGAGCTCCCGGTTTTCGAACACCGCTTCAATGACGAGTTCGCAGTTTGCGAGATCGTCGGGAATGTCGGTGGCGTGAATGCGCGCCAAGATGGATTCCGCCTCGGCTTCACTGAGGGCGCCCCGCTCGATGCGTTTTTGCAATAGCGCGCGCGCGTGCTCTTTGCCCTTGTTGGCCGTGTGTTTGTCGATATCCTTTAACACCACCTCGATGCCGTTGGTGGCGCATTGATAGGCGATGCCAGCGCCCATCATGCCCGCACCGAGTACCGCCACCTTGCCTAGGGCAGTGCTTTGTTCCTGCGGCGGACGGCTTTTACCGGCTTTGATGTCGTTCAGCTGAAACCAAAAGGTGTTGATTAAATTCTTACACACTTGCCCGCGTGCCAACTCGACAATGTAGCGCGATTCAATGCGCGTGGCGGTGTCAAAATCCACTTGCGCGCCCTCAACGGCGCAGGCCAGAATTTTTTCCGGCGCGGGCAAACAGCCGTGGGTTTTGGCGCGCACCATGGCGGGCACTATGGGCAGTGTGCGCGCGACTGCAGGCTGCGACGGCGTGCCGCCCGGAATTTTGTAGCCCTTTTCGTCCCAGGGCTGACTCACCTCGGGATGGGTGGCGGCCCAGGCTTCTGCGCGCGCGATCAGGCCGGTTTGGTCGTCTGCCAGCTCGTGGATTAATCCCGCTTTTAGGGCGCGCTCGGGGCTGAGTTGCTTGCCTTCAGTGAGCAGTGGCAGCGCCGTTTGCAATCCCAAAAGGCGCACGGTGCGGGTGACGCCGCCCGCGCCGGGCAGCAGCCCTAAGGTCACTTCGGGCAAACCCATTTTCACGTGGGGGCGATTGAGTGCCACGCGGTGGTGGGCGAACAGGCACATTTCCCAGCCGCCGCCCAAGGCTGCGCCATTGATGGCGGCCACCACCGGTTTGCCGGCGGTTTCCAAACGGCGCATGCAGCGCTTTAAGGTTTCAACCATCTCAAAAAAGGCGGGCGCGTTGTCATCGTTTACCTGACTGAGTGCGGTTAAATCGCCGCCGGCAAAAAATGTGTCTTTGGCAGAGCGAATAACCAGTCCGCGCCAATCACTGGCGAGTAGTAATTCGGTGGCCGCGGCGAAATCATTGGTAAATTGTTGGTCCATAAGATTGGCGCGGGCCTCGGGCCGATCGAGCACAAAGTGATGGATACCGTTGTCGTGTTTGATAAGTTGCACGCTGGTGGCTGTCATGTGTGTCTCCTACACCCGCTCGATGACGGTGGCGATGCCCATGCCACCGCCCACGCACAAAGTGATTAATCCAAATTGTTTGTCGCGCGCTTCCAGTTCATCCAATAGCGTGCCCGTGAGCATGGCGCCGGTGGCACCGAGCGGGTGGCCCATGGCAATGGCGCCGCCGTTGACGTTAATTTTTTCCAGCGGCACCTTGAGTTCGTGCGCGCAGCGCAGCACGACAGAGGCGAAGGCCTCATTGATTTCATACAGATCGATGTCGGCAGCGGTGAGACCGGCAATGGCCAGTGCTTTGCGCGCCGCCGGTGCGGGGCCGGTGAGCATGATGGTGGGGTCGGTGCCCACCAGTGCGGTGGCGCGCACCACCGCACGGGGTTTAAGCCCCCACTGGCTGGCGGCGGTTTGGCTGCCCATCAGCAGGAGTGCGGCGCCGTCCACAATGCCCGAGGAATTGCCCGGTGTGTGCAGATGGTGGATGCGCTCTACCTCGGGATATTTGGCGCGGGCAACGCCGTCGAAGCCCATGGCGCCCATATCGGCGAAGGACGGTTTGAGTGCGCCTAGGCTGTCGAGGGAGGCGTCGGGGCGAATGGTTTCATCCTGGGCCAAGATGACAAATTGGTTGGCGTCGCGCACGGGCACAATGGCGCGATCAAAGGCGCCCTTCGCCCACGCTTTGGCCGCCTTGTGGTGCGAGTGCATGGCAAATTCGTCGAGCTCCGCCCGTGAAAAACCGGCCAATGTAGCGATTAAATCGGCGCCGATACCCTGAGGCATGAAGCCGGTGTTGGCATTGGTGGCGGGGTCCAGGGCCCAGGCGCCGCCATCGCTGCCCATGGGCACCCGCGACATGGATTCCACGCCGCCGGCCACCACGAGATGCTCCCAGCCCGAGCGCACTTTTTGGGCGGCCATGTTGACGGCCTCTAACCCCGACGCGCAAAACCGATTGAGAGTGACGCCCGCCACATTATCTTGCCAGCCGGCGGCGAGGGCCGCGGTTTTGGCTATGTCGGCGCCCTGATCACCGACGGCGGTTACGCAACCCAGCACTATGTCATCCACTTGATCGGTGGGGAACTGGCCATTGCGCGCATGCAGTGCCTGGAGCAACTGGGTCAGCAGGCTGATGGGCTTGACCTCGTACAGCGTACCGCTGGCTTTACCGCGCCCGCGTGGCGTGCGCAGTGCGTCGAAAATATAGGCGTCCGGTGTCATAGCATTTCCACGTGTATAGGGTGATCTATTCACTATAGGCCAGTGCGCTATTGCAATTTAATGACGCTAAGTGACAATGCCAGTGACCCTTGGGTTGGTGGTAACCCATTGCGATTGATAGTTTTACCCAACCTCCGCACAAGCCCGCGAGAATGATGTGATTCCACTGATAACGCACCCCGCTTACAGTTATGAATTTCCCGAGCGACACCGTTTTCCCATGCAGAAATTTGGCTTGCTGCATGCGTATTTGCGCGCGCAGGGGCTGGCGACGCCGGTCAATACCTTGCGGCCCGGGCGCTGTCAGCCGGCGCTCCTGCAATTGGCCCATGAGGAGGAATATGTGACGCGCTTTTTGAGCGGCCAACTGACGCGCCAAGAAGAGCGCCGCATGGGCTTGCCGTGGAGTGATGGGTTGGTGCGTCGCACCTGTATTTCGCCTGCCGGCACATTGTTGGCCGCCCACTATGCGTTGGAATACGGTATCGCCTGCCACTTGGCCGGCGGCACGCACCACGCCCATCGGGACTTTGCCTCGGGCTTTTGTATCTTTAACGATTTAGCCATTGCGGCGCTAGCGGTGCTTGCGCACACGCCCGTGCAACGGGTACTCATTTTTGATGTGGATGTGCATCAAGGCGATGGCACGGCGCGCATACTGGCCGATAATCCGCGGGCGTTTACCTGTTCGATACACTGCGAGAAAAATTTCCCCGCGCGCAAGGCGCACAGCGATTTAGATATCAATCTGCCCGTGGGCATGGGTGACGATGCCTATCTCAGTGTGGTGGAACACACCTTTGCAAAGTTACTGCGCGAATTTAAACCGCAATTGGTGTTGTACGACGCCGGTGTGGATGTCTATGCACAAGACCCGCTGGGACTGTTAAATATTTCGGAGGCAGCCATTGCCGCGCGCGATTACAGCGTGTTGAGTTTGGCCAAGGCCGCGAACGTGCCGGTGGCGACGGTGATCGGCGGTGGCTACGATCGCGACCAGCGCGCGCTGGCGCGCCGCCACGCATTGTGCGTTGAGCAAGCGGCAAGGGTACACGGCCTGTTATAATCGCGCTTTTGCGAAATATTCCTATGTCCGTATTAGCCGCCCTGCAAGCGCGCAGCGATTGTTGCGAGTTGTGTAAAGCCACCGATCAATTATCTGCCTTCGAAGTGGGTCCCGATGCCACCGCCAATTCTGATCGCCACTTACTCGCCTGTGCCACCTGTTGCGCGCAAATGCAGGGCGATGCAGCCATGGATCAAAACCATTGGCGCTGCTTGAACGACAGCATGTGGAGTTCGGTGCCGGCGGTGCAGGTGCAGGCGTGGCGGCTGCTCAAGCAGTTGTCGGGCGATGCCCACTGGGCCCAAGAGCTGTTGGATATGCTGTATCTGGAGCCCGATACCGAGGCGTGGGCCAAAGCATTGGGCGCTTCACAGAATCTGGTGCACAAAGACTGCCACGGCAATGTCTTGACTGCCGGTGACAGTGTGACACTCATTAAAGACCTGCCCGTGAAGGGCGCTAACTTCACCGCCAAGCGGGGCACGGCCGTGCGTAGTATTTCCTTGGTGCCCGACAATGCCGAGCACATCGAGGGCAAGGTGGAGGGGCAACGCATCGTCATTTTGACGCAGTACGTGAAAAAGAATTAATCAGCTAAAGATTGTTGCGCACTAAAGAACACGCATAAAAAACCGGGCAATGCCCGGTTTCTTTAGATGTGCGAGCGGCTAAGCGCGACGACTTTGACGGCGTGCGGCAACTAGCATGAGCGCGCCAATCAGCATCAGTAAAGCGCTGTTGGGTTCTGGCAACACGGTTTTGATTTTGGAGGCGTAGAGGTTGACGTGTGACAGGCCGCCACCTTTTTCAAATACGTTGAAAAAATCCCAAGTACCAGAGCTGACGCCGCCTACCAGTTCAAACACAAACCACTCGTCGGGTTTATTGCCGGTACCGAATTTAAAGCCCAGTGCGGCATCTTCGTAGTGATTCCAGAAATCACTGTCGATACTCCACGTGCCGGTGGTTTCAGTCTTGGACTTGACGCTGGTTGTGTAGGTAATCACAAATGGATTGCTGGAATCCGTTTTACTGATTAGGTTGAAGCCGCTACCGACGCCGGTCATAAAGGGATCGGGGTTGGCGCCTGTGCTATTGCCGCTTATGTTGCCGGGGCCGGCGTCCATGCAGCTCGCCGCATAGGCGTCGCTCATCGCCATATAATTTTTGGTGGTGCTGACTTCTTTACAGTAAACCTGTGTAGCGCTCACCTGCGCTGCCGCTATTACTAATGCACAAGCGACTAGAATCCTTCTCATCTTGGGTACAACCTCGGGTGCTATGTTCGGTAATGGGGGTGTTTTGTCGAACCTTGAGGCGCGAAAAACGCCGAAATGATGCATTCATCACTTAGGCGTCAAATCTACTGCAAAAATTACACCAAAGGTAAATTTTTCATATAAAACAATAGCTTAACTGCACTGCTTACTTTTGCGTGGCGTGAGCCTGTTAAGTTATTCGACACTAGTATGGGTCGGACAAGGCGCTGCGCGCACGGGCCACGTTGTCCTGCAGGTGGCGGGGGTTGATGGTACCCACTATGGCACTGGTGACACCGTTGGTGTTGAGCACAAAGTTCATGCTGGCCTGCACGGGATCTGTTGGTGCTGAGCCAATGTCGTTGCACAGGTGGCCACTGGCCAGCGCCTTTTTAATGAATACGCCCTTCTGGTGTTGTGCGCAGTAGTCGATGACCGCGCGCTCGTCGCGCTCGCGCAGGTTGTAGGTGACCATCACGCCGTCCGATTGCGCCGCCGCCAACAGTCCGCCGGCCACGGTTTTTGTGGACATGCCAAAGGCGCGAATCTTGCCTTGCCGTTTCAGTTCAGCCAGCTGTTCCAGCGCGCCCTCCCGTTCGATGATGCGGCAGTCGTCGCCATCGGAGTGCACTAAAACGATGTCGATCACATCGGTGTTTAAGCGCCGTAAACTGCGCTCGATACTGGCGCGGGTGTGCTCGGCGCTGAAGTCGAATTGCGAGTTGCCATCGACAAATTCCTCACCCACTTTCGAGCAAATAATCCAGTGCTTTCGCTGGCCTCTTAGCAGTTCGCCCAGGCGGGTTTCGCTGGTGCCGTAGGCCGGTGCGGTGTCGATTAAATTGACGCCCAGTTCGCGCGCGCGATCGATCAGTGCCAAGGCCTCGGCGTCGGTGGGCAGCGCAAACCCCTGTGGGTATTTGACGCCTTGGTTGCGGCCCAGCTTGACCGTGCCAAGGCCCAGTGGGCTGACGTAAATACCGGTGGTGCCGAACGGGCGTTGAATCATGCGGGCGTCTCGTCGATAAGGTTAAAGGCGCTATCCCACGGCGTGTGGGCGAGGGGCGCCGGCGGCAAAAATTCACAGTCGCTCGGCTGGCCGCTGGGCTCGATGCCGTCTTCTTGCAGCAGCGCCATTAAACTGTTGGCCATGTTTGGTGCCAGCGTCAATTTGGTGGGCCAGCCCACTAAAATATTGGTGGGCGCGCCGTCATCGCGCTGCGCGCGCGCGGCAAAGGCTTGATCGGGGCGCGCAAAATTGCGCTGGCGGGGCTCTGCGCGCGCGATGGGCAAGGTGGCCCACTCGGCGCGAGTAAAGTCGAGCCACGGCATGAGCGCCGCGAGCTCTGATTGTGCAGTAGTGATGAGTTCGGCCGGTGATTGCGTGGCGCCCTGTTCGGCCAGACTGCCCCCCAAATACCAGACGGTGTCGCCGTCGCGGGCGGGGTGGCTGGAAATGGTGAGGCGCGGAGTTTTGTCGGCACCTAAACAGTGGCCATAAAATTCATAGCCCAAATCGTGCTTGACCATCACTTGCTGCAGTGGTCGCAGTTGCATGGCGGGGCGCTGGCAACCGCTGGCGGCGAGCAGTGCTTCATTGCCGCGGCCGGCGGTGAAAATCATTTTTTTCGCGTGTATGCGATGGCGCTCGCCGTTCTGCTCGATGGCGAGGCTGATGCCGTTTTCGCCCTGCTCAAGGTGCGCGTGTTGCCAATCAATGGTGCGCGTGCGGCCGCTGAGGTTGCGCGCGAGCGCCTCGATGACACTGGGAACATCGAGCACCACATCCACCAGCTTGTAGAGATCGAAGCTTTGCCCCGCGGCGGCCAGCAGTGGCGGGTATTGATCGGGTTTAAGGCTATCGACGCGCCCGCGCAGGGCCTTGCTGGCGAAGAAGGTGGTGATGCGCGAGGTGACACTTTGGCTCGCCCACATGTAAAAGTGTTGGCTCAACACCTGGGCGCCACGCAAATCCACATCGCCTTCGCCTTTCAAACAGGCGGCCCAGTGGGCGGGCATATCGGCAATGGCCTCGCTGGCGCCGGTGAGTGCGCCCGACAGCGCGTATTTTACGCCGCCATGGATCATGCCCTGCGAGGCCATGGATTGCTGATCGCCCAGACCCGATTGTTCCAGCAGCAGCAAGTTGTAACCCGCCGATTGCAATCGATTGGCCAGCCACAGGCCGGCGATGCCACCGCCGATGATAAGGGTGTCGAAATGGTGTTGCTGTTCGGACATGACCGGGCTCGCGCAAAATTTCGCAAATTATACGGCAAAGGCACGCCGCTGGCTCGGCGTGGCCTGTGGCGGCCGGTTTCGGTATGCTTGCGCCTTCGATACTTAGCGTCCAGCCTATGACCCGCGCGTTTTACTCCCTGATTTTATATGTCGCCCTGCCCGTGATTGCCCTGCGGCTGTTGTGGCGCGCGCGCTTGGCGCCCGCCTATCGCCGGCGTTGGGGCGAGCGCTTTGCGCTGACCGGCAGCAAACCCGCAGGCCCGAGTATTTGGGTGCACGCAGTGTCGGTGGGTGAAACCCTGGCCGCGTTGGATATGATTCGCGCGTTGCAGCGCGATTATCCCAAGCACCGACTTTTGGTGACCACCACCACGCCCACCGGTTCGGAGCGGGTGCAAAGTGCGCTGGGCAATACCGTGGATCACGTCTACCTGCCCTACGATTTGCCGGATTGCTGGTGGCGTTTTTTCCGACGCTTTCGGCCGCAGTTATTGATCGTCATGGAAACGGAATTGTGGCCCAATTTATTGGCGGCTTGCGCGCGCCGAAAGATTCCGGTGTTGCTGGCCAATGCGCGCCTGTCAGAAAAATCGGCGCGCGGTTACCAGCGACTGGCGTGGTTGACGCGTCCGATGGTGCAGCGATTGACGTGTATCGCCGCACAGCAAACTGCCGATGCCGAGCGCTTCGTGCATTTGGGTGTTGCAGCCGATCGAGTGCAGGTCACTGGCTCCATCAAATTTGATCTCACCCTGACCGATGGGTTGCGCCAATCGGCGACGGCCCTGCGACAGCAGTGGGCGCCCAAGGATGAAATTATTTGGCTGGCCGCCAGCACTCACCAAGGGGAAGATGACATAGTGTTGCAGGCCTTCGCGCAGGTGCGCGCACAAGTGCCAAACCTGCGCTTGGTGTTGGTGCCGCGCCACCCCGAGCGCTTTGATCGCGTGGCGGCGTTATGTGCATCGTCGGGTTGGTGCACCACTCGACGCAGCGCGCCGCCCTGTGAGAATTTTGATGTGTTGGTGGGCGACACCATGGGCGAGCTGTTGCTGTTTTTTGGTGCCTGTCACATGGCCTTTGTGGGCGGCTCACTGGTGCCCACCGGCGGTCACAACATGATTGAGCCCGCGGCTTGGGCAAAGCCGGTTTTATGTGGCCCACACCTTTTTAATTTTGCAGCAGTGTCGCGCTTAATGGTGGACGCGGGCGGTTTGCGCATTGTTGAAGATGCCAATGCACTCGCGGGCGCGGTGTTGGCTTTGATGGATGCCCGTGAGCGGGACACAATGGGGCGCCAAGCGCTGGCGGTAGCAGACGCCAACCGCGGCGCATTGGCGCGGCTGTTAGCGTTAATCGAAACCGCGTTGGCGCGTGAAAAAATCTAGCGTGGGTTTTCGATTGTCCACAAAAAAACACCGGCCTAGGCCGGTGTTTTTTTGTGTGGAGCGCGCTACAAATTATTCGTACTTAGCGCGCTTTACCTCGCCCAAATTATCGAGCCACTCGTTGATATTCACCACGTCGGCGGGCGTTAGGTTGCCGGCCACGGCCTTCAACTGAAATTGGTTGATGACGTAGTCGTACAAGGCGTTGGAGTAGTCGCGCCGCGCTTGGTAGAGCGTGCGCTGAACTTGCAACACATCCACCAAATTGCGCGTGCCCACTTCGTAACCCGCCTGCGTGGCAGACACGGCGCTCAAGCTTGAAGTGATCGCCTGCTTGCGCGCAGCCACGCGCGCTACATCAGTGCTCACCAGTAGATGCAATGAGCGGGCGGCTTGAATGGTATCGCGGGAGGCTTTGTTGTACAGCTCTTCAGCTTGCATGGCCGACCCGTAGGCCTGTCGCGCGCGCGCGCTGGTGCCACCGCCGGCAAACAGGGGCACCGATAAATTGATGCTGGCTGTGGTGCCATTGCTCGCGCGGTTAAAGAGCGCATTCTGTGTGTTTTCGGTGTCCGAATCGTTGTAGCCAATGCTGGCGGTGAGCGTTGGATAGTGCGCTGCACGGGCCGACTGGGCGCCACGACGCGAGGCTTCGGCGGCCAGTTTGGCCGACTTCAGCTGGTAGTTGTTTTGCAATGCAAACTCAACCCAATCCGCGCGCGCTTCCGGCTGTGGTTTTTGCACGGGGAAGTCTGCTTTGAGTGGCGCGATGGCGTCGTGGGCTTTGCCGGTGAGTACTTCCAAGGCTTCAAAGGCGATGCCTAAATTGCCGCGCGCCGTGAGCGTTTGCGCGGTGGCGATGTCGTAGGAGGCCTGTGCTTCATGCACGTCGGTGATTGCAGTTAGACCCACTTCGAAACGCTGTTTAGTTTGCGCCAGCTGGTGTGAGTTGGCGTTTTCTTCGGCGATGGAGGCCTCGAGGGTGTCGATGGCGCGCAACACATTAAAATAGGCGGTGGCAACGCGCACGATTAAATCTTGTTGCGCGGCGCTAAAATCGGCCTCTGCTTTTTCCGATAAATCCACACCTTGTTGATAGCCAAACCACGCGGCCATGTTAAACAGTGGCTGCGCCAAGCTAACGCCCCAGCTGGTGGTTTCCGTTTCCGAGACGCCAGCGAGATTTTGTTCGGTCACATCCAAATCAGTTTGGGAGTAGCTCGCATTGGCAGTAATCAGCGGCAATAAATTTGCCATGCCAATTTTTTTGGCTTCGCGGGCGCTGCGGTAAGCCGCTTCATCGGCTTTGATTTGGTGGTCGTTTTCAACGGCCTGTTGGTAGATGTCGTTGAGCGTGTCGGCTTGGGCAAAGTGCACGCTGCCCAGCAACCCAGCTGCACAAATCCAGCGCAGGGTTTGGGCCAGTGGTTTTCGGGAAAACATAGACGCATCCTTCGATGACGGTTAACAAGGATAATAGTGCGGCAAGGGTACCTGAACAATTCTGTACCTCCTAGTGTGAATTGCTTAAAGAAACGTTAATTCAGGGTGAACAGAAAGCCCGCTGAGACGGGCTGGTATAAGTGGGTTAGGCTAGGCGTTTAAGGGTCTGATAGGCTGCGTGGTCAGTGTCCGGTTTGACCTGTCGCGGATTGTTAGCCTGTGCTGCTATAAAACGGGCGTAAAGAAATTCGAAATCCATAGGGAAAAAGCGTATGCAAAGGGACGTAAAATGTGGGCCAATGCCCTGGCTGGTGCTGCTGCCGACGATCAGTTTTATTTGGCTGGTGGCAACCGTGCTTATCGGCGCAGCGCTTGCGCCCGGTTATCAGCACGCGGGGCAATTTATGAGCGAGCTGGGCGCGGTGGGTGCGCCCCATGCCCTGTGGGTTAATCTGCTCGGCTATTTGGTGGTCGAATTGTGGGCCTTGGCGTTTTTTGTACTGGCGTGGCGCGCTGCACCTCGCGCATTGCTTTCGCACTGGGGTTTTGCAGTATTGGGATTTTATGCGGTGTGTTTAGTGGCGGGCGCACTGTTTAGTTGCGACATCAATTGCCGCCCCACTGTGCCGAGCGTCACCCACGAAGTCCATATGCTGGCCGGTGGCCTCGCCTATTTATCGGCTGTTGTCGGCGTTTTGTTGACCGCCTTTGCGGCGCGCCAGTGGCGCGGTGGCAGCTACCTATTTTGGACCGGTATGGTCGCGGCGGGTCTCGTGTTGGGACTGCTGTTGGCACTCGATCCCGATTCACCTTGGGTAGGTGCGCGTCAACGGTTGCTCGAAACGACGCTCTACCTGTGGTTTATTTTTTTGGGCATTACGCTCTATCGACAGGGGCCTGCGGCGCCTGTTGCCGCTCCAACTGAAGCAGGCGCCACGCCTGAGGTCCAAGCCCATACCAGCGTTTAAAGCTGCGCGTAAAGGCCGACAATTCCGAAAAGCCGAGCATGGCGGCCACGTCTGTGGCGCGGTAAAAATCATTGCGCAAATAGCGCGCGGCCTGTTGTTTGCGCACCGCTTCTTGGAGCCCCAAGAAGCTGGTGCCTTGGTGGTGTAGACGGCGCTGTAGCGTGCGTGCACTGTAGCCGATGGCACCGGCAATGGCGTTCAGCTGGCACTCTTCGGTGGCCAGCGTGAGCGCGATAACTTCGCGCAACTGTTGCAGTAGGTCGGCGCCATGGCGCTGCTCTAGATGTTGGCGCAAGCGCGTGGGAAATTGTGCCGCGTCCTGGTGCAGTGGGCTGCCCAGTAGCTCGGTATCCAATACCAGCGCGAGGTGCGAGTGGTCGAACCCGAGAGGGCAGCGAAAAAAGTGCGTGTAGGGCGATAGGTTTGCAGGTTCGGCGTGGGCGAAATAGGCGGCGCGCGGACGCCATTCGGTGCCGCAAAAAACTTTAATTAAGTCGTAGGCCAAGGCCAATGCGTGATCTTGAAAGGTCACCGTGCGCGCCACCTGGTCGAAGCGACCCCGCACAATCAAGTGTGCCAATTGGCCCTGCTGGATGAGTTCGATATCTACGGTTTGCACTACCATGGACAGGTGTTTGCTAAACAGTGTGAGGGCGTCACCCACGGTCTGGCACTGTCGGGTGAGGCTGGCCAGCGGGCCGAAGATAAACAAACCTTGCCGCCGAGCCAATGCCAAGCCAAGGTGTGGGCAATTGAGCGCCTCGGCTGCGAGCAAGAGCAATTGGTTGTGCCGATCAAACGGTATCAAACTGTCGCGCCGATCACTTAGGGCGGCGTCGAGCCCCACGCGGCGATACAGCGGCACAGGGTCTACGCCGTGCTCGGCCAGTAATTCGGGCAGCCCGGTCAGAAAGTGTTGACTGATTAATGGGTAGTGCATTGCCCACCAGAAGTTTCACAAGTGCGGCGCGCAGAATTGCAGGCTTTGGCGCCTCAGGTCAATTTTTTGGCGGCTAAGGTCAAGTGGGGCGGAGCCGATTAGGTAGACTCAGGCGTCTGTGCAGCTGAATGCCGCCATGTCTTTGCTTGGCGGCAAGCACTATTTGGCAGCCTGCTTATGACGCCAGTGTTTGGTGCAGTGTTTGGTGGGTACAAATATGGTGGGTGTCCCGACAGTAGTTGTAGTGGGTGTCCTGACAATAGGTGCGACAGTAGTAAATATGGTGGGAGTAGTTGTAGTGGGTGTCCTGACAATACTGACAATAACAGTGGGTGTCCTGACAATAGGTGCTGCCCAAATATGGTGGGTGTCCTGACAAATAGGTGCCCTGAAAATAATAACCCATGCTAGGAGTGGTCCGTGTCGAAGCCCTATGACTAT
The DNA here is from genome assembly GCF_014192475.1 of Simiduia aestuariiviva. GTDB lineage: Bacteria > Pseudomonadota > Gammaproteobacteria > Pseudomonadales > Cellvibrionaceae > Simiduia > Simiduia aestuariiviva. The sequence goes on along the minus strand of NZ_JACHXZ010000001.1, from coordinate 32,694 downwards.
GTGATTGTTGGCGGTGGTTCCGCCGGTTGCGTGTTGGCCAATCGGTTGAGCGCCGATGGCGTGACCCAAGTGTGTCTCTTGGAGGCGGGCGGCAGTGATCGCAATCTCGTCATAGATACGCCCACGGGTGTCATCGCCGCTGTGGCAGGGGGGCTTTTCAATTGGAACTACCAAACCAAAGTGCAGCCCACACAGGGCAACCGACAAATTTACTGCCCGCGCGGCAAGGTGCTGGGCGGCAGCAGTTCGATCAACTCCATGCTCTACGTGCGCGGACAACCCGAGGATTACGACCGCTGGGCCGCCGAGGGCTGCGAGGGCTGGGACTGGGCCAGTGTCTTGCCCTACTTTAAAAAAGCCCAACATCAAGAGCGCGGTGCCGATGACTATCACGGCACCGGCGGCCCCTTAAATGTGGCCGATCTGCGCCACAAGCACCCACTGTGTGAAGCCTTTAGAGCCGCCGCCATCGAAGCGGGCCTGCCTGCCAACGATGATTTTAACGGGCCGAGCCAAGCGGGCGTGGGTTGGTTTCAGGCGACCCAAAAAGGCGGCAAGCGCTGCAGCGCGGCGGTGGCCTATGTGCACCCAGTGTTGGCTGAGCGCCGCAATCTCACGGTGATCACAGGGGCCCACACGCGCCGCATTATTTTCGATGGCAAGCGAGCGGTGGGCGTGGATTATGAGGTGAGTGAGCGCTTGCACCGCGCGCTGGCCAGCCGCGAAGTTATCCTTAGTGCGGGCGCTTTTGGTTCACCCCAACTGCTGTTGTTATCGGGCATTGGCCCGCAGCATAAGTTGGCGCCGCACGGCATCGAGCAAATTCACCCACTGCCGGGGGTGGGCGAAAACCTCCAAGAGCACGTCGACGTGTTGGTGGTGGCGAAGGACAAAACCGCCCGCAGTTGGGCGGTGTTGCGACCCCGTCATCTGCTGCGCTGCGTCGGTGCGCTGTTGCGCTATTGCTGGCGCCAAGATGGCATGTTGGCCTCCACCATTGCCGAGGTGGGCGCCTTTTTTAAATCGGATGCTGCCCTTGCCACGCCCGACTTACAGCTTCATATGACGCCCTTGGCGATGGCCGATCACGGGCGCTATTTACCCTATTACCTGCACTATGGTTTAACGATCCACGTGACGCTCCTGCGTCCCCACAGCCGCGGCAATCTGACCCTGGCCAGCGCCGACCCGCTAGCGCCGCCCTGCATCGATCTCAATATGCTGAGCGACGAGCGAGACCTGATGCCCATGGTGGCGGGCGTGCGCAAAGTGCGCGACATTTTGCGCCAGCCGGCGTTGCGCCATTGCGTCGACGGCGAGTTGCGGCCCGGCGCAACACTCACAACGGATGCCGAGTTGGCCACCTTTGTGCGCATGGAGGCCAATCACATCTACCATCCGTCGGGCACCTGCAAAATGGGGTGCGATTCCATGGCGGTAGTGGACCCGCAGTTGCGGGTGCACGGGGTGGAGGGTTTGCGGGTAGTGGATGCCTCGGTCATGCCGTCGCTGATTAGCGGCAATACCAACGCGCCCACGATCATGCTGGCAGAAAAAGCTGCCGACCTGATATTGGGCGAGGCCGCGCAATAGTGGTGGGCGTTTTACCGTTTCACGGGTCTGCTATACACTGCCGTTTACCTCGCGCTCAATCGAAAATCGATCGGCGTCATCCATTGCTACTCATAAGGAACGCCCTATGCAGCGAATTCTACTGTTGAGTTTGACCCTGCTGGTCATGGCCTGCGCTTCAGCGCCCAAGCAGTCCCCCGCACCGACTAAAACGCCGCAAGAGCTGTCGGTATTTTCAGTGATCAGCGTTACCGATCCCGATTTTAAACCGCGCAGTGGCGACGCTATCAGCTGGATTTCCGATGTCATTTTTGTGGGCGATGGCGAAACCCCGGAAGACGTACACGCAACGGCGGCCATCAAATCAGATATCGGAGCAGTCTTGACCCGCAAAGGCTATCAACTGGTAGAGGGCATGGCGGTCGAGTATCGCGTGTTGGCGCTAGTGCAAGTAGGCGATGAAAAATTGTCGGAAGAAATGCGCGAATTGTTTCGACTCTACCCAAGCTTGGGGCGCGACAGCCAGCGCCACAAAGGCATGCTCATTGTGGCCATCGCCCGGCCCGGCAGTGTCGAAGCGCTGTGGCGCGGTGCAATTAAAGTGTTTGTGGAAGACGAGCACGAGCTGACGCCCGCGCAACAGCGCACGCGCATTCAGCAAGCCGTTGGCAAAGTGATGGCGTCGCTGCCCAGAGCAAATTGATGGTTGGTAAATTTATTTTATTTCTAACGCCAGCGTTTGTTTTTGTAGATGTTTTTAACCCAAAGTGAGTGTTCATGTTAGCGCCCCAATTCCAACGCAATGATGTGGAAATTGCCGAAACGGAAATCCAATATCAGGGCTTTTTTCGCATGGTGCGCCACCGCTTGCGGCACAAATTATTTAACGGTGGTTGGAGCAATTGGATGCTGCGCGAAGTGTTTGAGCGTGGCGATGCCGTGGCCGCAATTTTGTACGATCCTGCGCAGGACTTGGTGGGTTTTGTGGAGCAGTTTCGCGTGGGCGCGCTCGCGGTGCCCTACGGCCCTTGGTGTTTAGAGGTGGTGGCGGGCATGACCGAGCGCGGTGAGACGCCCGCTCAGGTAATCGCCCGCGAAATCCAAGAGGAGGCGGGCTTGCAGGCCCGGCAGCTGGTGCCCATTTGCGATTATTTGAGCAGCCCCGGCGGCTCCGACGAGCGCCTGTATTTGTATTGTGCGCTGTGCGATTTGACAGGTGCCGGCGGCGTGTTCGGGCTCGCTGAAGAAAATGAAGATATTCGCCTGCATGTGGCGCCTGCGCAGGCGGTATTTGCCAATCTCTACGACGGTCGCTTTAACAATGCCGCGACGCTGCTGTGCCTGCAGTGGTTGCAAATACACAGGCCCGAACTGCGCGGTGGTTCTGATCTGTGATACGTAATGGGTGAGTTTACGGCGATCCTGTGCCATGCTTAGTCGCATATAGAGGCATTTCGGGCCAGTTTTATGGCAAATTACCCAAATATTCGTGCAAAGCGCCGCTACCAAGTGGATTTGGTAGAGCAGCAAGCGTTGGGTGATCTGAATTATGCCAGTCTGTTGCGGCTAATGCCGGATCTGGCCTGCCGAGAGCAGTGGTGCTTTAACGTTTGTGTCCCACAACGTGACTGGCGTATCACAATCGCCGTAGAGGAGCGTGCGAGGTTCACGACCTGCGTGCTAATATCCCGCCATCAGGGCGATTGTCGATGGACGCGTTCGCCGGTGATGAAAGTGCGCATGTATCACGATGCGCAAATGGCAGAGGTGGTGGCTTGGGAGCGGCACAGGGTCAATCGGGGTCAATACCCCTACCCGAATACCAAGATGTACCACAAAGATGAGAAGGTACAGCTCAATCGCTTTCTCAGTGAATGGTTGGCGCACTGCCTTGCTGAAGGCAAGGTGTTGGATGCCAACCTGAAGTTAACCGGCTAGCGCTGGCGCAACGGCAACATAGGACTGGTTCAACCGGATGGACTTTCCAACTCACATCAGCTTTCCCCACGATCGGCCCTTGCGGTTGCTGCAGATTACAGACTGCCATTTGGGTGAATACCCCGGTGAGGAGTTGTTGGGTCTCAATACCGATGAAAGCCTGCACGATGTGATGTCACTCGTTGCCAACGAGCCTGCCGACCTCATCATCAACACCGGCGATGTATCCAGCCATGGCCACGTAGGTTCATACAGCCGCTACCAAACCTTAGTGGACGGCTACACCCAAGTGCCCCACGCGTGGATTCCCGGTAATCACGATTTACCGGATGCCATGGATGCCGCAGTAAAGGGTGGCAGCCCGCGGGTGATCGACGCGGGTCAGTGGCAGTTTATTTTGCTCAGCACCTATGTGCAGGGCCATGAGCACGGCGATTTAACCGCGCAAGAACTCGATTTTCTGGCCCAAACCTTGGCCGCGTCCGACAAGCCGGCATTGATTTTTCTACACCATCAGCCACAGCCCGTGGGCAGCGCGTGGATCGACCAATACATCGTGCGCGCGCACGCGGATTTCTTTGCCCTAGTGGATCCCTGTGCGCGAGTGAAAGGTGTGGTGTGGGGCCATGTGCATCAGGCCTACGATCAAATGCGCGGCCACATTCGCATGTTGGCGAGCCCGTCTACCTGCATTCAGTTTTTGCCCGACAACGACGAGTTTGCTCTGGACGATGCCATGCCGGGTATTCGCTGGTTTGAGCTCAATGCTGATGGCACGTTTGACACCGGTATAAAGCGCATTGCGCACCGCGATTACCCCATCGATTTTAATTCTACGGGCTACTGATGCCCCAGCTGTTGTACCTGCATGGCTTTCTCAGCTCGCCGGGCTCCTTTAAAGCTGTGCAAGTGCGCGACTGGTTGACACAGCACCGGCCCGACATTCGCTACTGCTGCCCGGCGCTGACGCCGCACCCCTGCGCCACCCGCGCTACGCTGACACAAATAATGCGCGACGCCCAAGGTCCGGTGGGGGTGATGGGTTCGAGTCTCGGAGGGTTTTGGGCCACCTGGCTGGCGGAACAATTCGGGGTGCGCGCGGTGGTGATCAATCCTTCGGTCAATCCCATGGCCTTACTGCCCCAGTATTTGCATAAGCCCGTTAAAAACTTTCACAACGATGATACCTACACGCTCACCGAGCGGGATTTAGCGGATTTGGCGGCCTGCGACACGCCCTCCTTACAGGACCCCGCGCGCTATTGGTTGATGGTACAAACGGGCGACGAAACCTTGGACTATCGGCTGGCGGTCGCCAAGTATCAGCGCTGCCGGCAAACCGTTGAAGCCGGCGGCGATCACGCGTTTCAAGGCTTTGAGCGTCACATAGAAGCGGCGGTAAATTTTTTACTGCCCATTGAGGAGCAATAGATGGCCCGTTGGCTGATATTTTTATGGGTGCTAAGCGTGCCGATGGTGCACGCGGATGCCATGGATGACTGTTTATTAGATAAGTTGAAAACCGCCCGTAACGACATGGAACTCGGCGAGTTGCGATTGAGTTGTGAGCGCATGTTAACGCTGCAAGAAGAGCGCGTGGAAAAGCAGGCCGAGGGCGAAGCCAGCCCCATTACGCGGCGCCTCATCGCGGAACAGGAGACCGTAGATAACCCCTTCGAGTTATCGGCCTACCGGCGCAACTACCTGCTGCTGGGCTCCTTCAACGATTCACCCAATACGGATGTGTGGGATCAAGATCACCCCGAGCAAGCGATGAACAACACCGAGGTCAAGCTCCAGTTGTCGTTCAAGGCCTTGGTGGGGCGCGGAATTCTGGGCGCCGATTTATGGGCGGCCTACACCCAGCAAAGCTGGTGGCAGCTGTACTTAAATTCGGCGCCGTTTCGGGAGACCAACTATGAGCCCGAGGCCATGCTGCGCTGGGACACCAAATTGACCGGCGGCGGTTACACCGTGCGCGCGTTGACCTTGGGCTACAACCACGAGTCCAACGGCCGCTCGGGTGAGTTTTCCCGCAGCTGGAACCGAATTATGGCGGCGGCGGTGATCGACAAGGGAAATCTGGTCATCGTGCCGCGCGTTTGGTGGCGTATCCCGGAAGATGAAGCGGAGGATGACAATCCCGACATTGAGGATTATTTGGGCGTGGGCGACCTGGCCATGGCCTATAAGTGGGACGACCAGCTGTTTACCGCCACCATCAAGAGTAACTTTCATCGCCATCAGAACCGCACCAGCGTGCAGTTGGATTGGACCTTTCCCATGGGTGGTCGATTTCGCGGTTACGTGCAGTACTACAACGGCTATGGCGAGAGCTTGATCGACTACAACCACCACAACCACCGCATCGGCGTCGGCATTCTGCTGAACGACTGGATGTAGGTGGCCGCTGCTAAACAAAGCGCGCACAACTGCGGTATAGTGGCCGCTGCTCAATAACCCTATTCAAAAGTCTGCTGTGATGTCTAATTACAACGCCCAAGATATTGAGGTCCTCACGGGCCTGGACCCGGTCAAAAAGCGCCCGGGCATGTACACCGAAACCACCCGCCCCAATCATTTAGCGCAAGAGGTCATCGACAACTCGGTGGATGAGGCCCTGGCCGGCCACGCGCGTCAGATCGACGTGGTGCTGCACAAAGATCAATCGATCACGGTGAGTGACGACGGCCGTGGCATGCCCGTGGATATCCACCCCGAGCAAAAGAAACCCGGCGTGGAAGTGATTTTGTCGACGCTGCATGCGGGCGGCAAATTTTCCAACAAAAACTACCAATTTTCCGGTGGCTTGCACGGCGTCGGGATTTCAGTGGTCAATGCCTTATCCGATCGCTTGGTGGTGACCATTAAGCGCGAAGGCCAAGTGCACCAGATCGAATTTTCCAACGGTGAAAAAACCCGCGACCTGCACGTTGTCGATACCTGCGGCAAGCGCAACACCGGCACCGCAGTGCACTTCTTGCCCAACCCAAGCTATTTTGATTCGGCAAAATTTTCCGTGTCGCGCCTGCGCCACGTGCTGCGTGCAAAAGCCGTGTTGTGCCCGGGCTTAAAAGTTACCTTCAAAGATGAGCAAAACGGTGAAACCGACGAGTGGTATTACGAAGACGGATTGTCGGACTATTTAAATGCCTCCACCCAGGGCTGGGAAACCTTGCCTCAGACGCCCTTTGTGGGCACCTTTACCGGCAGTACCGAAGCCTGTGATTGGGCGGTGCAATGGTTGCCGGAAGGCGGTGAAGCCATTCAGGAAAGTTACGTCAACCTCATTCCCACTGCGCAGGGCGGTACCCACGTCAACGGTTTGCGGACCGGCTTGCTGGAGGCCATGCGCGAGTACTGTGAGTTTCGCAATTTGCTGCCGCGCGGCGTCAAGTTGGCACCCGAGGATATCTGGAGTGCCTGCTGCTATGTGATGTCTTACAAGCACCACGACCCACAGTTTTCCGGCCAAACGAAAGAGCGATTATCGTCGCGCGAGGCGGCTGCATTTGTGTCCGGTGTCGCCAAAGATAGCTTTAGCCTTTGGCTCAATCAGCACACGGAAGACGGCGACAAGTTGGCGGAAGTGTGCATAAGTAATGCGCAAAAACGCGTGCGCTCCAGTAAAAAAATCGCTCGCAAAAAAGTAACACAGGGGCCAGCATTGCCCGGCAAGTTGGCGGACTGTTCCTGCGCAGAACCCGAGCGCGGCGAATTGTTTTTAGTGGAAGGTGACTCGGCCGGCGGCTCCGCCAAACAGGCGCGCGATCGCGAGTGCCAGGCCATCATGCCATTGCGCGGAAAAATACTTAACACCTGGGAAGTGGACTCCACGGAAATTTTGGCGAGCCAAGAAGTGCACGACATCGCCGTGGCGCTTGGCGTCGATCCGGGCAGCGATGATTTGTCGGGCTTGCGCTACCACAAAATTTGTATTCTGGCCGATGCCGACTCCGATGGTTTACACATCGCTACCCTGCTCTGTGCACTGTTCTTGCGCCACTTCAAACCTCTGGTGCAAGCGGGGCATATCTTTGTGGCCATGCCGCCGCTGTATCGCATCGACTTGGGCAAAGAAGTGTATTACGCACTGGACGAAGCCGAGAAGCAGGGCGTGCTGGATCGGTTACTGGCGGAAAATAAAAAGGGCAAGCCCAATGTGCAGCGTTTTAAGGGCTTGGGTGAAATGAATCCCCTACAGTTGCGCGAAACCACCATGGCCGCTGACACCCGTCGCTTGGTGCAGCTATTTGTGGACGAAGGTGACGATACGGTGCAAATCATGGACATGATGCTCGCCAAAAAACGCGCCAGCGATCGCAAGCAGTGGTTGGAAGGCAAGGGCAATCTCGCTGATATCGCGCTATAGCCTGCGCAGTTCCCAACGTGGGCGCGCCCTCATCGCGCCCTTTCTACTTTATAAATCTACCTTCGGTTTGTGTGGTTAAAGCCTTAGTGACCGGCCTGAGTCCACTCAAATCTGAGCTATGTACTCGATCCTTATTCTGTCGAAAAAGTTTACATCTGGCGTCTTCATCCACCTTTATTTAAATAAAAATCTTTAACAATCAAATGCTTAGCACTTTGGCACCAATATTGCTAAAAAGGTTGGGTCCGTGAGCTTATTTAAATTAAACAAGGGAATTTCAGGATGAAAATGTTAAAAAGTTTTGCGTTTTTGTTGACGTTTGCGGTGGCTAGCGCCGCAAACGCAATGGTCATTGGTGTCATTGATCCTCAGGGCAATACAACATCAAATGCAACCACGGCGGCCAATACACTGGAGCCTTCTACCATAGTCACCACCAACACCGCGGCCGTTAATGGCGCGACCGCTGCGTCGTTGAAAGCCAGCTATGACGTGCTGATTTTTTCATGGTACGGCGGCAGCTACTCCTCTACCTTCTGGACCGATACCCTGTTGGGCTACATCCAGATGGGCGGTGGCGTGATTTTTGATGGTGCATCGTCTGCAACATCTGCCATGAATGGCTCGGGTTTGTCGTTCTTCGGATCTTCAACCTTTAGTTCTGGCGCGCAAACTGTGACTGACAACGCCATTACTTCTGCCACTACCGTGCATGGTGCCAACCACCACTTGGGTGGCTTGAGCGGCAATTCAGATTGGACTGAATTCCTGAGCCATAGCACCACTACCTTGGGTATGTACGCCAGCTTTGGTGCGGGTCGCATCATCGCCACTTCCACAGACTTTTTCTACCATGGTCACACTACTGCCGACATGAGTTTCATGGTTGACGAGTTGACTTGGGTCACCAGTGCGTCTGTACCAGAGCCCATGCCTTTGGCGCTGTTGGCACTCGGTTTGATTGGTCTTGCCTACTCGCGCAAGCGTGCTTAATCACTGAAATCAGTAATGCGTTTGAAAAGCCCCATTTGATGGGGCTTTTTTTTGGGCTGTGTTTTTAGCCGGCAGGGTGTTTAGAATTCTAATCACCACATTATTTCGGCTTGCACAAGCGTGGTAGTATCGACGTGAATGGGGGCCCTGATTAGGCCGCCCTTTAACTTAGCATTGAACACCGACGATCATAGGCTTCACTGAGGTGAAAACAGCAATTGATGGGGTGTTCAGGCATAATAGCGCTACTCATTCAATCGATAAGGGTGCAGCACAGATGAACAAAATAAAATCCATTTTTGTTGTTGGGATTATTGCGCTACTTGCAGCTTGTAGCCACCAACAGCGGGCCGATGTGGATTGGAATGAGGGCTACGATTTCAATCAGGTGAAAACCTATCGGTTTATCGATCGCGAAAAGCTGCGCAACATGACGCCGCTGACCAGCGACATTACCCGCAACCGCATTGAAAATGCCATTGAAAAAACGCTGCAAGCCAAGGGCTTTAGCTACGAGCCCGAAGTGGGGAAAGCCGACGCGCTAGTGAGCTACCACGTGACCACCAAAGACAAGCAAGACATCCGCACCTACAATACTGGCGTGCGCCATTGCTGGGGCTGCGGTTGGGGTCGCGGCATGGGGCGCGGTATGGGCGTGATGATCGGCACCACTGAAACCCGGGTAAGGGATTACACCGAAGGCACGTTAATTATCGATATTCTCGACCCCAAAACCAATGAATCTGTCTGGCGTGGGTTTTTAAGTGCGCGCATTACCGATTTCAAAAATCAGCAAGATCGCATCGACGCTATCTACCACGCCGTGCGCACGATTCTGGCCCAATACCCGCCCGAGCAGACCACCCGTTAGGCAATGACAAAAAGGCCCGCGGGCCTTTTTTAGTGTGAGTGAGTTTATATTGCAGTACAAAATTATCCCGGTGACACCCTTCCAACAAAATTGCACGCTGGTGTGGTGCGATGAAACCCAAGACGCGGCACTTATCGATCCCGGTGGCGATCTGCATTTGTTGCAAGCGGCAATTGAGCAGGCGAATGTTAAAGTCACCAAAATATTGTTGACCCATGGGCACTTGGACCACGTGGGCGGCACCGCTGAATTGGTGCGCAAGCATGGCTTGCCCATCGAGGGGCCGCAGCGCGAGGACGCGTTTTGGATTGATCAATTGCCCATGCAGTGTCAAATGATGGGATTTCCGCCGGTGCAAAATTTTCAGCCCGATCGCTGGTTGGAGCAGGGCGATCGAGTGACAGTGGGACGCGAGCAACTCGAAGTATTTTTCTGCCCAGGTCATACGCCGGGGCACGTGGTGTTTTACCACGCGGGCCAACAATTGGCGTGGGTGGGCGATGTATTGTTTGCCGGGTCTATCGGACGCACGGATTTCCCGCGCGGCGATTACGATACGCTGGTCACGTCTATTCGTAAAAACTTGTGGCCCTTGGGAGACGCCGTGCAATTTATTCCTGGTCACGGGCCCATGTCCACTTTTGGCACCGAACGCAAAACCAACCCCTTTGTGGCCGATCACAGGTTCGGATAATGACAGATACCATTTGGAAGAGTCCGGCCACGCCGGCGCAGTTAAACGCCTTGGGTAAAAATACCGCAGCGGAATTTTTAGGTATTGAAGTCACCGAAGTGGGGCCCGATTTTGTGCGCGGCACCATGCCGGTGAGCGAGCGCACCGTGCAGCCCATGGGGCTAATTCACGGTGGCATCAATGTGGTGTTGGCCGAAACGCTCGGCTCCATGGCCGCCAATATGGCGGTAGATACCCACAAATATTTTTGCGTGGGCCAGGAGGTTAACGCCAACCATGTGCGCGCCGTGCGCAAGGGGCCCGTGTCGGCCACGGCGCGCGTTAAATATTTGGGGCGCAGCTCCCAAGTGTGGGAGATTGAGATCATGGATGAGCGCGGACGCCTGTCGTGCATTTCTCGATTGACCATGGCGGTGGTGGCGCACGTCCATCCGTGAGTGCCGACCTGCCGCCGACTCTGTTGCGTCAATTGCACATCGTGCGCTCGCGCCGGCGCGCCACGATTGGCATTCGCATCTACCCCGATCGCATTCAAGTGAATGCCCCGATCGGCGTCGCACAATCGGAATTGTTGGCCCTGCTCGCGCACAAGCGCCAGTGGATAGAGCAGCGATTGGCGTCGGCCCGTGCGCGCTTTGCTGAACGCCCCGTGTATCGCTATGAGGCAGGGGAGCGCTGGCCTTATCTCGGCAACCACTACCCGTTAGTGATTGCACTTGGCACTCACACTCACGTGGCGCTGCGCGATCATCAGCTGCACGTTTGCCTGTCGCGGCGCGGCCGGCGGCCTCAAGCGGAGCGCGTTAAAGCGGCACTCACGGACTGGTACAAAGCCGAGGCCCTGTCGCTGCTCGAAGCAAAAAGCCGCGCGTTGGCGGGCCAATTGGGCGAGCCGGTGGGGCGAGTCGCCGTTAAATTTACGCGCTCAAAATGGGGCCACTGCACCAGCGCCGGTGACTTGCAGTACAACTGGCTGATTCTTCAAGCTGCGCCGGAGGTAGTGGACTATTTAGTGGCGCATGAAGTAAGCCATTTGCGCCACGCCAATCACAGTGCCGCCTTCTGGCGCCAAGTGGAAATACTCTGCCCGCATTATGCCGAGGCGCGCCGTTGGCTGAAGCGCCACGGACACAGCCTGAGTATGTAATTCTTTGTGCCAAGCCAGCCCGCATCAGTTATAGTAGCCGCGCATTCACACCTCAGCAGCTAGGGCCAACCTATGACCGAACTCAGCGACGACTTTGATGAAAACTACGACCGCTTTGTAGTGGAAGTTGCAGAGCACGGCATCGTCTGGGCGCTCGAGGGTGAGGATGGATTTGCGGTGTGCCCGTCACTGCGCCACGAAGAAACCGATGTGATGCCCTTCTGGTCTAGCCGCGAATTGGCCGAAGCGGTGTGCGTGGATGAGTGGGAAGTGTACAAAGCCGTACCCATCGACCTCGAAGAGTTTCTCGACGATTGGTTGCCCGGCATGCACGAAGACGTGATCATTGTCGGCATCAATTGGAACGAGGACTTGGAGGGCGCCGAAGAGGAGCCGCTCGATCTGCTCGAAGATCTAGAGGAGGAGTTGGGCTAGACTCCACTCAGCACAAGCGCCGGCGCAAGCCGGTTTTTTTATGGGCGTCGGTTAGGGTTTGGGCCCAAGTAGCCGGCTGAGTTCAGGCTGGGCGCCGCCCACGCGGGCATTGTTGAGGATGTTTTTTTTGCCGTCCACCAGCACCCAGGTGGGCTGCCCGCGCACGCCATAGTGGCGACCCACGGCGTGGGCTTTAAACAGGGGCGTCATGCGGGCGGGCAAGGTCGGTAACTCTGAATGGCGCGTGTGACCCGAATTCAACAGCAAATAGGTTTTAATGCCCTGCGCGTGCGCTTGGTCGTTGAGGCGCTCCATGGCGTCGACGCATTTTGCGCGGCAGGTAGGTGTCCAAAATACCAATAAGCTGGGTTGGTTGGCGCTGTCTTCGTAGAACGAAACATAGTCCCCTTGGGCGTCGCTGAGTAGCCAGTCGGGGGCCTGTCCGTGCAGCGTCTGTTGGGCCGTCACGGGCAGAACCATCACGGCGCCAAAGAGCAGCAGGGGCAGTGATATTTTCACGGGTCAGACTCCAGAGTATTGATGGGGTTTAGAGTCGGACAGCGCGGCTAAGTTCCTTTCGCCGTGCTTTAGGCGTTAGGTTAACCGCTAGCGCTCTGCATCGACGAGCGCAATTAAGTGGTCGTCGACTGGGGTGACCACGCCGATATCGACGCCCTGTAATCCCGCAGCGGTCAGTGCGACGAGCAGTGGCGCCACTTGATTTGCGGGCACCCCTGCCAATAAGCCGCCACTGGTTTGTGGATCAAATAGCAAGGCAAAGCGCGGGTCGGACTCCCACTGGCTTGCACTTTTCACCGCCGCGCGGGCCTGCAAATTTTGCGTCTGCAAGCTGCTCACATAACCCTTTGCCAAGCAGGCCAAGGCGCCGTCCAAGGCGGGCAATCGGTTCAGCTGCAGCCGCGCCGACAGGTGCGAAGCCCGCAGCATCTCCGACAGGTGCCCCACCAGTCCAAAGCCGGTGACATCGGTACAGGCGCGCGCGCCGTGCCGCGCTAGCAGTTCGGCGGCGGGCCCGTTGGACTGCAGCATGTGCACGAGCGCCTTGTGGACCCAGCGGCCCTTTGTGGCCCGCTGGGCGCGCGCGGCAAACAGACAGCCGGTGCCCAGCGGTTTGGTGAGGATGAGGTGGTCGCCCACGCACAGGCCGGCCTTGGTCAGCAGCGGGCCGCGGGCCAAGCCGTTAACCGCAAAGCCCATGGAGAGCTCGGCGCCCTCGCTGGTGTGGCCGCCGGTGAGTTGGCAGTGCGCGCCGTTGAGTACCTGCAGTGCGCCGGCCATTAATTGAGTCAGATCCCGCACTTGCAGCGCCTCGCGGGCGTAGGGCAAGGTCACTAACGCCTGTGCGCTGTGCGGTTCGGCGCGCATGGCAAACACATCGCTCAGGGCGTGCAAGGCAGCCAGCTGGCCCTGTACAAAGGGGTCGTCTACCAGCGCGCGAAATTGATCCACGCTCTGCACCAAAACCGCTTCTGTCGGCCATTGGAGCACCGCGGCGTCATCGGGGTCATTCAGCCCGATGCGCACCTCGGCGCGCTCAATGGTGTCGAGTTGATGGACAACTTGCGCAAGTACCTTGGCGCCCACCTTTGCACCACAGCCGCCGCAGCGCATGGCCGCCGCCGAGGGCGGTGGTGTTTGATCGCCCCACAGGGCGTCATTGGGTGCGGTGCCGGGCGCCATCTGGCGCGGCACCAAGTGCGTGAACATGGCCATGAAACGGCGGTCAATGCGGTCTTTCCAGCGCCACACCCAGCGGCCGGCAAGTGTGGGCAGCCAGCCGCCCGCGCGGGTGCCGAGGGCGACGCCATCGCCCAGTGATAGCAGGCTTAAAAACGCGCGCTGCGCGCGGTAGCGACGCAGCGGCTGGGCGAGTAACAATGCGCGCAGGTTGTGGGTCAGCACCGGCGCTTGGCGCACGGCAAATACCCCGGCTTTGGGGCGCGTCTGCCCCAATAGGCTGGCGATGTCGCCGGCGGCGAATACCCGCGGGTGGCTCACACTTTGCAGTCGATCGTTCACCAAGATGAAGCCCTGCGCATCTAAACGTAGGCCCGTGGTTTGGAGCCACTCTGGGCCGGCGGCCTGGGTACACCAAAACAGATGATCGACGGCAAAGGCTCGGGTGTCGGTGCGCACCTGATCGGCGTCCACCTGGGTGATACGGCAGTTGCCGTGAACGTCGATTCGACGGCGGTTTAGTTCGGCGTGCGCGCGCGCGCGAAAGTGTTGGCTGTAGCCCGTCAGCGGCAGATGATCTTCAAGATAGATTGCAATGTGCGCCTTTGGTGCCTGTGCGCGCATGGCGCAGGCCAGCTCCACGGTAGCGGCGCCACCGCCCACTAAACCAATGCGCGCCTCAGGGTGCAGGGCCAGCTGGGCTTTTATGGCCTGCCAGCGGGGATAAAACTGGCTGATGGGTTTCACGGGTGTGGCGTAGGTGTGGGCGCCGGGCACGGTGAGTGAGGGGGTCGCCCCGATGTTGACCGACAGTAGGTCAAACCCGAGCGGCGGTCGATCTGCGAGCAGCACCTGTTGTGCGGCCAGATCGAGGCCCGTTGCGCGCGCGCGAATGAAGCGAAAGCCGGCGGTGGCACAGAGTCGATCCAGGTCAATGTGGGTGTCGTCCACGCTGTAGTGGCCGGCCACAAGGCCTGGCAGCATGCCCGAATAGGGGGTGAGGGCATCGGGTGAGATCAGCGTTAACCGCACACCGGCCACGGGCGCCATGCACCACTGTGCGATCAGCAGGGCGTGCGCATGGCCGCCGCCGAGCAGCACCAAATCTTGCAGTTGGGGATGATTCATGGCGGCGATTATAGCGCCAGTGGTGTCTGGCGTGGGGGCAAACCTGCGGGCTTAATGGGTGAGCGCTGCGTCGCCACCTAAATAGCTGTGCAGAATATCCACCATATGCCGATGCACATGGGATTCTAGCGCGGCTAAATCGTCAAACGCAGGGGTGATGCTGGGCGCGTGAATGTCTTGCGGGGCCAGTTGAAAACCGCGGTGTTCAACTACGCGAAAATTGAAATCCATGCACAAGCGCATGAGATGCGGGTAGAGCGTTTCTTGTCGGCTCGCGAAGTGGACTTCCTTTTCCCCTGCGCTTACTTCCACTGGTCGAATGGACATGGCAGAGCAACCTTAAATCGATGTAGCCAGAATGTGATTCGCTGCCCAGTGCGTATGGGCGCAAACGTTGTTGTTATCGCGCGGTCAAACCGCCGGTTGATTAGAGCACAGGACCCCAATTTCATTATGTGAACTGTGTCACATAAACTTGGCGCCTAGTTCCTCCGGCTAGGGGCGGTGGCAGGTGGCTGGATTGGGTGGCCAGAGGGCCAGTTTGGGCGGGTCGCCCAGACTGATTCGGTGCTGAGCGGAGAGTAGGCGGCTGCAGCGCGCGGCGGGTTAGATCGGCGCGCTGTGCGAATCAATAAAATCAGCGGCCCAAGCGACGTAGGCATTGGCGTCGCCGCGAAATATCTCGCGCCCGCGCCGCAACCCCTTTTGGTAGTCGTACATGGGGTCGTAGTAGTCGGTGAGCAAGGTTTCTATGCCGGGCCGGAACAAGTCGGCGTTGCCATCGCTAAAAAATTGATCCAGGGCGGCGCTAAATTGCGTGTGGATCTGATCGTATTTTTGCCCGCCCAAGCGTTTGCGTATTCGCGCTAGGTTGTCGAGAATTTGTGCGCGAAACAGCGTCTCCGCTCGCGCTTGTTCACCCTGGAAATGCGCGAGGTACTGCGGCCACGCATCGGTCACATAGTCGGCCAAAGCGATCTCTATGCGCTCGTGCATGGGCGTTTCCAGTACCGCCAGTGGCGCCTGTTCCATGCGCGCCTTAAACGTCAGTGGCATGGATACACGGCCGATGAGCTTGCCTTCATCCTCCACAAACAGGGGCAGGTGTTGACTCTCGTCAAGTCGCTTTAACAGTGCAATGCTGAGCGAATTTTCGAATTCAATTTGTGACGGTTGGGGCTCTACCTGACGGCCAAAGGCGCTACCGCGGTGCTTGGCCAACCCCTCCAAGTCGATGTGGCGCGCCAGCTTTTGCAGCAACAGGGTCTTGCCGCTGCCGGTGCGCCCACTCACCAATACCAGCGGGGCCTGTGCGCTGTGGGTTTCCAGCGCGTCGATCAAAAAGCGCCGCATAGCTTTGTAGCCGCCCACGACCAGCGGGTAATCCAAACCTGCCTCGCGCAACATTTGCTGGGTCAGGCGCGAACGCAGGCCACCGCGAAAGCAATAGAGGTAGCCGTTTGGGTGTGCCTGCGCGTGGGCCAACCAGGCGCGCGCGCGCTGGGCCTTGATCTCGGGCGTGGCCAGCTGCCAGCCCAGCTCGATGGCGGCATCTTGGCCCTGCTCTTTGTAGCAGGTGCCGACCGCAGCGCGCTGTTCGTCATCGAGCAACGGCAGGTTGACCGATTGCGGAAACGCGCCCTTGTCAAATTCCACCGGTGCACGCACGTCCATCAACGGCAGGTCGTCGAGAAAAATGCGGCGGTAGTCTTGGCTGTTGGCGCGGGTCATAGGTCGGCTCGGTTGTGAGGGCGCAAGTTTACTGAACCCCTGCGCTCGGTGCCAGCTACACGGTGCGCAGTGACGGCCATGCGATCTTGTGGGCGCGCTGTTACAATGGCCGCGGCGCTGACTGCATAGCCGGTTTGCGTTTGAATGGGCGGTGCATCCATTCCCATCCCAAAGCCCCGTTAGAGGGCGACTAAAGTCACAGGTAAGAATCGCAAGATTCGCAGGAGTTAAATGATGAGCGCATTGCGCAATCAAGTGAAAGCGCTGGGCACCCTATTGGGGCAGACCATCGCAGATGACAAGGGCCCCGCGTGTTTGGACTTGATCGAAGCTATTCGATTGCAAGGCAAAGCCATCGACGCCGGCGACCGTGCCGCGTTGCAGGCCCTGATGGAAAAAATTGGCAGCGCCGATGACGAAACCCTACTCACCATCGCCCGCGCATTCAGTCAATTTCTCAATATGGCCAACATTGCCGAGCAAATTTACACCGTATCGGATGAGGCGCGCACGCTGATCGATCGCCCCGATCCCTTTGCCAGCTTGCGCGAGCAGTTTGACGGCAAACGCTGGGGCAAGACGGAGTTTTTAGCGGCCGTTGAGGCGCTCAATATCGACTTGGTATTAACGGCTCACCCCACCGAGGTGACGCGCCGCACATTGATTCACAAATACCGCAAAATCGAAGCGCAATTGCGCCGTGGGGACGAGGCTGATAGGCGTCGCATTCAAGAGTTGATGGCCCAAGATTGGCACACTAACTCCATCCGCCGCGTGCGCCCCACGCCCGTTGATGAAGCCTCTTGGGGCTTGGCGGTGATCGAAGATTCGCTCTGGAGCGCGCTGCCAAAATTTATGCGCGACCTGGATGCACAGGCGGAAACTTACACCGGTGAACCGCTGCCGTTAACGGCAGCGCCCGTGCGCATGAGTTCGTGGATGGGCGGTGATCGCGACGGCAATCCCTTCGTGACGGCCAAGCTCACCCGTCAGGTCATCGCCATGTCGCGCGCCAAGGGCGCCGAGTTGTTTGGCCGCGATTTGGAGCAGCTCTCTATGGAGCTGTCCATGATGAAGGCCAGCCCAGAATTGATCGCGGCATTGCCGGAGGCGCTCAAAACTTCCGAGCAACCCTACCGCGAAATCATTCGACCTCTGCGCAAATTATTGGCGAGCACGGCCGAGCAAATGGACGCGCTCTATCGCACTGGCAGTGTGGCCGACAGTCGCGCCCCGGTGCTGACCGAGGCCCAGCAATTGTTGGCGCCGCTGCACCTGTGCTACCGCAGTTTGATGGACTGTGGTCTGCGCGCCATCGCCCGCGGCTATCTGTTGGATGTCATTCGCCGCATACAGTGTTTTGGTATCGGGCTCATTCGATTAGACATTCGCCAGCACTCCGAGCGCCACGATGAGGTGTTGGGTGAAATTACCCAGGCCTTGGGGTTGGGTGATTATTTGGCGTGGAGTGAAGCGCAGCGGCAGGCATTTTTACAGGCGGAAATAAACAATCCGCGCCCGCTCATTCCGAGCCAGTGGGCGCCGTCGGCCGACGTCAAAGAAGTGTTGGATACCGTAGCGGTAATAGCCGAAGCCCCAGCGGAAATGCTCGGCATTTATATTATTTCTATGGCCAGTCAGCCCTCCGATGTATTGTTGGTTGAGCTGCTGCAAAAGGCCTGCGGCGTGCGCAAGCCACTGCCCGTTGCGCCCTTGTTTGAAACGCTCGACGATCTCGACAACGCTGAGCAGGTGATGACTGATCTGCTCGCCATGCCCGGCTACAAAGACCGCCGCTGCGGCCATCAGTACGTGATGATTGGCTACTCCGATTCCGCCAAAGATGCAGGCGTGTTGGCGGCCTCGTGGGCGCAATACCGCGCACAGGATGCATTGATTAAATTGCACCAACAGGAAGGCTTGCGGCTGACACTGTTTCACGGGCGCGGCGGCACCATCGGCCGTGGCGGCGGCCCCGCCCACGGCGCGATATTGTCGCAACCGCCCGGGTCTGTGGCGGGCGGTTTGCGGGTCACCGAGCAGGGCGAAACCATTCGCTACAAATTTGGTATGCCAAAGCTCGCCGTGCGCAGCTTATCGTTGTACGCATCGGCCATCTTAGAGGCGATGCTAGTGCCGCCGCCGGAGCCCAAGCCCGAGTGGCGCGCATTGATGGATAGCATGGCCAATCGTGCCTGCGCCACTTATCGCAGCTACGTGCGCGAGCAGCCGGATTTTGTGCGCTATTTTCGTCAAGCCACGCCCGAGCAAGAATTGGGGCAGCTGCCGTTGGGTAGCCGACCCGCCAAGCGCAAGTCGTCGGGTGGTATTGAATCCCTGCGCGCTATCCCATGGATTTTTGCCTGGACCCAAAACCGTCTGGTATTGCCCAGCTGGCTCGGTTTTGGTTCCGCATTGAAGGCGGCATTGAACGAAGATCAGGCGGCGCTGCTGAAAGACATGCAACAGCAGTGGCCGTTTTTCCGTTCGCGACTCGCCATGATGGAAATGGTGTACAGCAAAGCCAACACAGAAATTTCTGCGCTCTACGACGCGCGCTTGGTTGAAGAGTCTCTGCGGCCCATGGGCAGGGAATTGCGCGATCAATTGACGGGCGATGTTGAAACCCTGCTGGAATTTTTGGGTCAGCAACGCTTGCTGGAGCGCGATGCGTGGGGGCAGCAATCACTGGATGTGCGGCAGAGCTACTTAGTGCCTTTGCACCTCGCTCAGATTGAATTGCTGGCGCGCGTGCGCGCCAATGGCGATGACAATCAGGTGAGTGATTGCAACCGCGCATTGATGGTGGCCATGACCGGCATTGCTGCGGGTATGCGCAATACTGGCTAGTAAATTACTCGAAAATTGTGAGTGAGTGTAACGTGAACTAAAAAGCCGCGCCCCTGCGCGGCTTTTTTATGGCAGTTTGTGAAGCCTGAATATTTCAGTGCCGTTACTACTCTGCGCAAAAATGCACTAGTATCAGTACCCATAAAGCCAACAGGTAAGGAAATCACGATGGTTCGCCACCTACTCATACTGCTTTTCTCTCTCGGCCTTGCCGCCTGTATTCAGCAGGCGTCACAGCACTCACCAGATAATGCCAGCACAACGTCCTTTGTGGCGCTCTATGGCGGCTCGAACGTGGGCTACGTAAATGTCACAGAACAGGGCAATCGCGTTGAGATCGCCATGAAGATCAGCAATAACGGTCGGGGCCCAGAGACCCAGGAGACTGTTCAGTTGGACTCACAGGGTATTCCCCAGCAGTGGCAGATTGTGGGCAATACCACCTTTGGCAACGAAATAGACGAGACATTTGTTAACGACGCAGGCGTTGCGCAATGGCGCTCTGCCGCCGGCGAGGGCCGCGCAGGCTATGCCGACTCGGCTATCTACGTAGCGCAAAATGCCAGCGTCTACGCACCCTTTATCTACGCAAATGCCATGCTCAAAAACAAAACATCTACCATGGCAGCATTGCCCAGTGGCGAGTTGAGCCTGAAAAAAATGGGCGAAATTGCGCTGCAATCATTGGATGGCACAAAAACGGGCGTTGTCTACGCCCTAAGTGGTATTGAATTAGCACCGGACTATTTAGTGTTTTCTCAAACAGGCGAAATGATTGCACGTATATCGCCTCGCTTTGTGTTGGCGAAAACTGGCTTTGAGCAAAACGACCAGCTGTTTCGCGAGTTTGCCACTAGCGCCAATGCCAGCCGTTTCGAAAATATTGCCAAGCGCATGACCCATGATTTTGATCGGCCCGTACGCATTGTCAATGTGCGTATATTTGAACCGCAGACGCTCAGCCTAAGCGAACCAAAGTCAGTATTGACTCGTGACAATAAAATCATCGCCATTGATTCACCTAACACGCGCGGTAAAAACGAAGTGATCATCGACGGCCAAGGTGGCACTTTGATTCCAGGCTTGTATGAAATGCACGGCCACATGAGCGACGACCACGCCATTTTTAATGTGTTGGCCGGCGTGACGTCGGTGCGCGATATGGGCAACGAAATCGACGTTATCGAACCGCTGATTGAGAAAATAGCCAGCGGCCAGATTATCGGCCCGCGCATCACCAAAAGCGGATTTATTGAAGGCGACAGCGAATTCAGCAGTGCGACCGGCGAAAAGGCCAGTAGTCAAGAGCAGGCCGTGCAGCTTGTCAACGACTATGCGGCGCGTGGTGGCTATCATCAAATTAAAATATACAGTTCAATCAATGGCGACTGGGTGCCGGCCATGGCCGCAGAGGCCAAAAAGCACGGCATGCGCGTAGCAGGCCATATTCCTGCTTTTTCTAAAGCCGATGAAATGATTGCCGCAGGTTACGATGAAATTACGCATATTAATCAAGTGATGCTGAGTTGGGTGCTGGACCGCAAAGAAGATACGCGCACGCTGTTTCGCATAACCGGTATGAAGCGTTTTGTAGATTTGGATTTAAATGCTCCGGCGGTTCAAAAAACCCTGGATACGATGGTGAGTAAAAACATTGCCGTGGACCCAACCATGGTGATCCATGAGTTCGGCCTGACTGGCCGCAACGGTGAAGTGCGCCGGGACATGCGCGACTATGTGGACCACATGCCCATCGGCGTGCAGCGCGACGCCAAAGTTGCCCTATTAAATGTCGCCGATGAGCAAGAAGATCAAGCCTACCTTCAGGCGTTTGATAAAATTATCGAAACTCTGAGCCTGATGCATAAGCGCGGCATTTTTATTGTGCCGGGCACCGACATGGGCGGGGCATTTAAATTGCATCGCGAGTTAGAATTGTTCACTCAAATTGGCATGACCCCAGCCGAGGCTGTGCGCCGCGGTTCTTACGATATGGCTAAGTATTTGGGCTATGGCGATGAGTTAGGCAGTATTGAAGTTGGCAAGCTGGCAGACTTTTTCTTGGTGCCTGGCGATCCAACCCAAGACATTAAAGCAATAAAAACCATTTCATTGGTGGCGAGCGATGGACGCTACTATTTTCCCACCGACGTGTATCCCGAGTTTGGTATTCGGCCGTTTACGGAAAAGCCCAAGGTGTATTTACCACAGTGAACATGATTCCTTGGCAGGTAAGAGTTGATCTTCATTCGCCTGTCATAAATATGATGTTCTGCTAAACATTGCAACTGCTGGCAGTTGGATCATTGTTTTTTCCTCAGCCGAAGTGCAACGAAAATCGCGTGCACTTCGGTTTGCACATACTCACTTGATTGATACAGTCCTTAATTTAGCGACCCAATGGAATCGTTGGTGCCGGCTTAATTTAATTGACTGCTAGAATGGACGTAGGGTCAAGCGGCGCCCAAGACTGTAACTGTTCGTCGCTCACCTACAGGGAATGTGCCAAGCAGTGCTAACAGAATAAGTGCTGCCAAATTGAACGCCCTTGCTCGATTAGCCTAACTTCTTGCTAGCGCGATTACGACGTGGCCTTGAGCCACTGCTCTACACCAATGGCATTCATCACCAATTCAACCGATAGCGCCGCCAAAATCATACCCATCACTTTTGTCAGAATCGCTGCACCCGCATTACCTATCACGCTGAGAATTTTTTGCGAAAAGCTTAACAACAGCCACGTTACAAACAATATTGCGATAGTAATTAGTGCTGTTCCAACCTGCACCGGGATAGGATGAATATGATTGTCAGTTAATAGTATGACGGCCAAAATGGCGCCCGGCGTTGCCGTACCTGGAATGGCAAGTGGGAATACCGCCATATCGTGATTGGGATCTTGTTTCAACTTTTGATAGGGCGCGCCGAAAATCATTTGGAGGCCGAACAGGAATAGGATAATCCCGCCGCCTAGTTGAAGCGAAATCAAGCGAATTCCCATTGCGGTCAGTAGAAGCTGCCCTATAACAATGGCACCTATCAATACTGCTCCTGCATAGAGAACAGTTCGCTTTGCAGCTTGCTGACGTTCTTGTGCGCTCAATTCAGCGGTAATGGAGACGAATATAGCCATTGTGCCAATCGGGTCAATGGTCGCCCAGATAATTAGCGCATCTTGTAGAAACTTTTCAACCATGCGTCACCTATCAAATTGGGTTGCAGCGGCTAAGTTGGGTTACAGTGTCGCCTTTCCGATACACTTGTCCTGCCAGTGTCTTGCCAGTGTCCTGCCAGTGTTGCTGGCGATGTCGGGCGCCTCGTTAAGTGGTTGCTTTATAAACGTAAATTGTAGTTTCAACGCCGTTGTGCACTGCTGCGTGAATGGGCTTGAAGCCCAGTTTTTCATACAGCCCTTTATTGTGATCTTCGCACTGAAGATACAAGTGCTCAATCTTTAAGGCCGCAACATGTTCCTGTGCCTTAGATACTAGCGCCTTTGCATAACCCTTGCCGCGCTTGTTTTTTACCACGTACACCCCACCCACCCAATGTTCGTATTGGGGGTAATCTATGTGCTCACGAAATTTAAGCTCGGCTGCAGCTACTAAATCCTGATTTTCATGGATAGTAATTATCAAAGGAAAATCAATGCGATTTTTTGCCTTTAAGGACACTTTTTTAAGAACCATTTCTTCAGTAATTGAGGGAATGGTGTGCCCCCATTCATCGAAGTACCACTTCGCTATCAGTTTGGCATCTTTAGGATTGTCAGCTAAATACGAAATTTTCATTGGTTTTCTTTGACGCCTTTGGTAGCAGCCGAGTGTAGCGGGCCTCGATCCCAGCGTCGCTATACAGGCTAAATTTGTATGGTTATAAATGTACCTTTTTAGTGTTGAGCGTATTTTTCGCCAACGAATAAGTTAAGACTCACGCTCTTCTTACTAGGACATCCATCATAAGCAGTTATCATTAAACCGCAAGCCTAAAACCATACTAATAGACCGTGGGCGACACGCCGTTTGTTCGCTATAAATGCACTTCAACAAGCCGGAGATCAAGGATGACTAAGCCGCGCAAGCAACTGATAGATGCAGCCACAACGCCCTATTACCATATCGTCTCGCGCTGCGTGCGCAGAAGCTTTCTATGCGGCATAGATTCTCAAGGCAATAACTTTGAACACAGGCGACAATGGATAGAAGACAAAATTCTCGCCTTGCCGCAGATCTTTGCAATTCATGTATGTGCCTATGCCGTCATGTCCAATCACTACCACCTAGTTCTAGAGATCGATGCCGCGCAATCTGATGCGTGGACAACGGAAGAGGTGATTCAACGCTGGCATATGCTTTTCAAAGGAAACCTATTTAGTCAACGCCACATCAAAGGAAAATCACTAACACAGGCCGAACGCGATGTATTGAAGACCTGTGTGGACGTGTGGCGCAACCGACTTGCGGATATCAGCTGGTTTATGCGCCAGATAAATGAAGCTATAGCGCGTGAGGCAAATCATGAGGATCAATGCACCGGCCGTTTCTGGGAAGGCCGTTTCAAATCCCAAGCACTGCTAGATGAAAAAGCGTTAGCCGCCTGCATGGCCTATGTAGACTTAAATCCCATCAGAGCGAAAATGGCAAAGACACCGGAGCAGTCAGATTACACTAGCGCGAAACAGCGCATCACTAAAGCCAAACGCGCCCACAGCCCCAATCATCACCAGCAACAGCCAAAATCACTCAGACCCTTTGTGGGAAACCCCAGGCAGGATATGCCCGCCGGATTACCTTTTCGATTAACCGACTATCTGGAACTTCTGGATTGGACAGGCAAGCAAATACGCGTAAACAAACGGGGTGCTATCGACGCAGAACTACCTCCAATTTTGGAGCGGCTCAACATAGATCCTAAGCATTGGATCTACAGTGCTACACAGTTTGAAAGTCGATTTAAGGGATTGGTTGGCGGGGTCTATAAGCTGAAGCAAGCATGTCATAAATTGGGGTATCAGCGAATCCCAGGGCTCAGTAATTGCCGATTGCTTAGCTGAAGCGGACACAATATCTACTCAATATTATTCCTACCGATCACGGGGTTTCGTGACGTCCTGAGATTGCCCTTTTAGCAATTCAAATTCCATTGCGCGTTCAAAACAGCTGATTACTGAAGTGGATGCAAGTCATGCGCCCATTTTTTAATGAATTTGAAGAGTGATTTTTAAATGTGGCTGTCCTTGTGATTTTGATTGAGCTGTTTGTTATGCGTCATTTTCGATCAACCACTTACAGAAGGGATCGCTAGAATCTTTATCTCCAAATTCCGCAGGCTCTTTAACTATTTCAATAGCCTTTCTTGGAATGGAAGTTTGGAACTCTTGAATCAGCCAATCTTGAAATTTTAGATTTGGCTGAACCGCAAAATTGTTTTTCTTGAAACTTTCACTAGGGGTGTACTCAAACTCGTCATTCCAGCAAATTTCGTCGTATCCGATAGCAATAAGCCTCAAAAAATCCAGAGGGTTATCACACAAAACACAGGCAAGCATAGAACCGGAGCCGGAGCCTATATGCACAATTTTTTGATTCCCTTCATCGTCAATCCAAAACGCAGCCATTGATCCATCACCACCGGTTCTGGCAAAGACCCGAAGTCGACCTTTAGTTTCTTCATTTATGAAATACATTAAATCGCTGTCTTTCTCAGCGTAAAACTCTACCAGAGTCCCTCCTGGTCTTTCATTATCGCCCCACTCAGATCGAAGCTTGCTTATTGGATATAAATATCCAATCCTTCCATCTTCAGTGTCTTCGTAGAAGCCATTCCTTTCAATCCAACTGAAGAGTTTTTCGAAAGCATCTGGAATCACCATTGGTTCCAGCAAAATCTCGTCTATTTGATTGGAAAGAGATTTCAACGATGATGCTCCTTTACGCATAACGCCGCCCACAGGGGCCGCAGTGGAGGTGATTGTTTTGCGGTAGCGTTAGCGACGACCGCAAAACGAGCGCCGGAACGGAGGTCCAGCCCGCTTGCGGGCGAGCCTGATGGGCATTGTTATGCACTAGTACGCTTCCCATGGCGCTTGCTCGAACTGCCAGCCGGCTTCAGTATTATAATAAAGTAGCTTAGTTTTTTCTCCGCCCCAATCCACTACTGAATAAGCGGTATTTCCATCCTCTACAGTTTCTATAATTTTTACAGGCTCTAGGTAACGCCACACAAAACTTGAAGCATTAGAATGTTTACGATGATTTATTTCCAACTCATACAGCATTTTCCTGGGTTCTGATATTCTCATTATTGCCGACTCCCAAAGCCCAGTTATTTCGCTAGGATGCTGATATTCTGGTTCAATCCATCCATAGTTATTTAGAATCAACTCACAGTCCGTAGATTCTTTATAACCGTATTTTTTAACTTGATCCAACTTTAGAGAAGAACACAAACCAATAGAATTTTTTAACTTAGCCCTAACCTCTTTATCAGTGATTGTTTCAAAAAAAGCCATCATATCTTTTTTACGCAAAGCAGTTTTTGCCTCAAAAAGAGCGCCTTCCGGACAAACATTCCTTTTTTCACAGCGATAACCTTCTTTGTTTGAACAGGATATCAAAAATATCATAATGAAAAGGCAAACCATTCTTCCCATCTTGGTAAGTTCTCCTATATTGCATAACGCCGCAACCAGCGGCGAGCGAAAAAACGTGTAGCGAGTCCACCACAAACCGCGCTTTTTGCGGTTTGTGGGCGCTGGGTTGCTTTGTTAAGTGTTTTTACTATGGCCAATATCTTATTCCAATTAGCTCCCGAAGGCCGATTTCGTTTTCATCTTCCTCGAAGTCAATAATGACTCCGCTATCTGCTTTAATAACGATGCGACCATAGTATTCCTCTAAACAAAATCTTATGCCGCTGTTTTTTAGTTTACTGGAAATACTCTCTATATTTTGGCAGGTGCTATTATTCAAAATCCATGGATCGATTTCGAATTTACTATTTTGAAAGATATATGTTTCCGGGTATTTCGGATCATAGTTATCATTTTGTATCGAGTACAATCTATCTTCGGAATTTATAAATAGCTCATACCATCCATATATTAAGATAGATCCGTTTTGATCCATATCGTTATCAGAGTCGGCCTCACCAAGAAATTCAATTATTTCCGGTTTCGACATTCCAATTTGGACTGGACCAAACTTCCCGGTTTTAACAAACTCTTCAATACTTAGCTTCATGCTTATTACACTTAACGCCGCTGTATGGGGCATTTTTGTGTAGTGGAGTTTTGGGGTACAGTGGCGAAGCCACCCCAAAACGGAGCGCAGCAAAAAATGTCCCAATGACAGCTTTGTTATGCATTTACACCTTCCAAAAACATAATGGCCCGACTAATCTCTTCACAGCAGTATTCGGACCAGTGTTCATGATTTTTACACCAATCTAGAAACATTTTTAAACAGCCAACTTGCTCTTTAGAAAACAAGGAAAGCTGCTTAATAGCATCTTTTTGGTATTTTAGGTCTGGAGATAAATGATAAATAAGAAATTCCGTTTCCAAACCATCATACGTATCGTTCGCTTGGACACAATATCTCAGTAGTGATGGCAGCACCCAAAGTAATCCTTTCGAGGAAAGACAGGACAGCTCATTGTGTAGCCACCTCAACCCATCTTTGGGTATTTGCTCGCTATATTTCTCCATATCATTACGCAAGTAGTAACAATGCGGACAATCATCTTTATGAAATGACAACTCAAGCCCTTGCGGTTTTTTCACAAACGGGAATGACTTATCAATTTCAATTAGTAACTTCTCTGTGTTCATGATTTTGCATAACGCCGGTAGCAGGCGCGCGCATTTTGCGTCGCCTGCCTGCGTTTGTTAGTAGCCTCAACTCCTACTTGAGACAAGATAGTCTCTGGCTTTTTCAAATCGTTCACCTTCACCAGCTATGGATACAAAAAAGTAGCCCTCATACTTCTCCAAAAGAACTGATATTTCAAAACCACCGTCTTTCAGAATGAAACGTGCTTCTTCCTGGCCAGAGCTCACAAATTCATCTTCAAAGCGAGAGAAGTCGCCCTTTATATATGGGACATTCGCTACTTCAGACAGTCCAATTAAAACTGACTCTGTATTGGCCACACACTCTGTATGATTCATGTTCAGTCTTTTAGCTACTAACGCCCGGTTTAGGGGCGGCCGGAGCGTCAGCGTAGGCCGTCCCAGCCGCACGTTTTTTGTGCGGTGACTAGAACCGCTTGTTATGTTTGAACTAGCTTTGCCAACCATACCTTACCCAAAGATAAACGCGGTGAAGAAAAGATAACAAACAAATAATTAGACCAATAGCACAAAGTACAAATAGCAGGCCTAGGCCACCTGAGTATCCAATCCAGGCAAAGACACCCAGCATTAAACCTACGAAAATTTCGACTAGGGAAGATTCCCAGTCCACTGTCCTTCTATATGGAACGGTCTTCGACGCAAAATGCCTAACACTAATCTTCTTCATCGAGCCCTTTCAACATAACGCCCGCAACAAACGCGAGCGTAGCGAGTCGAGGCCGATAGGCCGGTTTGGTTGCGTTTGTTAAGAGCCATTTGACTTTCCAGCTATTGAGTAGAGGTATCTTTCTTTACTTAAAGTCTCGATTTTCTCAAGCTTAAATCTATCACCTGGAGTGAAACTTATCATTCCAGGTGAAGTAGCAAGAACAATTTTTCCAGAATCCAAGCGCACCTTATAGCTATAGTAGTGCTTATACTTACTTTGCATTGCAGCCAATTCAAGAATTTCTCCCTCAACTTGATAGATGGTGAAATCCCTACCCCTGCTTTCTAGAACTAGGTAAACGACCGTAGCCAACAGCGGAATAACAACAAAACAAATACTCAATACATTACGAAGCTTTTCCTTCGCAAGATATTTATCTATTAGTTTTACTGCTGGCCTCATAAACTCTTAACGCCCGCAACAAACGCGAGCGTAGCAAGTCGAGGGCGATAGCCCGTTTTGGTTGCGTTTGTTATGCATTTGACCAAATTCCTTGAACTTTTAGGGCTTCCATTTCACAACCATTGGCCTCAAGTTGCTCAGTGTGATGCAATATGATGTACTCAATAAAATCTGTGATGAAGCTACGCTGCTCAGCATTGCAAGCACAGTATAATTTATTCTCCTTGCCATCTCCTTCAAGGCAAGAAAGTAGCTGACCCAAGTAGAACTCACTATGCATCGTTTCCAAGCTTAAGCGGATAAACGATGGCATGTAGTATTTCTTACCTTCCACTGAGGAAAAGCAAATTGGGTTCCAGCCAGGATTGCCCAATTCATCTAAACCGATCGAATCAATAGTCGATCTATTTAAAGTTTGATCGTGCTCCTCGCATTCTTCACAGTGTGTGTAATTAGTGAAGTGCTCGGGCTTTTCTATGCGGAATATCCGCTTCGCTTCGTTAATCCAGTCCATGTCTAATTCTGCATAACGCCCGCAACAGCCGGGAGCGTAGCGAGTCGGATGCTTGCGTTTGTTATGCATCTGCTTCTCTCCCGTAACTGGATACTTGCTCAAGATATACAACACCCGTAGCAGATAGAATCAACTCCACCAAAATCCCTGATCCATTCTTTCCAATTAGGTCGCACTCTATCAGTGCTTTTATCCCAGTAGAACTTTTCCCAAATCGCTTGACGGACACATCAGCTTTGGAGGAACCATCATATCCTGACTCTAAAACGGCTTTTGTATAATCCTCTTCGATTGCGTCGGCTGCACTTTGATCAATTGCTACCGCATACCCATATTGGTTCGCAATATCGCCATATCTCCCGCCATGAAGAAGCCTACAGACTTCCAGTCCGATCAGTACTAATTTATCTTCATCCATGTGCTTTAAGTGCATAACGCCCGCAACAAACGCGAGCGGAGCGAGTCGAGGGCGGCGGCCCGTTTTGGTTGCGTTTGTTATGTGTAGTCTTGATCATTTGCTTGTATCTTCAGTTTTGGACAAGCCATCTTCTACAGGCTTTTTCGCTTGCTCCTCCCTTTTTCCGAGTTGCTTTCTGAGTAATTCAAGCTTCTTTTTGTAATAACGCTTATCTATTTGGCTGATTACAAGCCACAAAATGAAAGCTGCGCCAAGACCATAAATATAACCCTTACCGTACATTAGCGTACCCTTTCATCGATCTGCATCAACACATAACGCCCGGCTTTGGGGCGGCCGGAGCATAGCGTAGGCCGTCCCGCCGCGTATTTAGCGGCGTACAAGAGCCGCTTGTTATTGGAGCCACGGCTTGCACTTGCTACAACGCTGTTAAGCGGAGCGATCGCGCAGCCAGTGGCTGGTTTAATGGCAAGAATACCTTACCTGACACCTTTTGAAACCCACTTAGGGCAAACCATAATTTTGGCATGCCTTGGCCAACACTGAAGGCTAACTACTGGCACCAGGAAAGGAACTGCGATGGTGATACAGCACATTCCCTGATGCCGGCATGCCGATCAATGGCACGCACTTGGATTCAATCCCTTAGCCTATTTATCCTGAAAAAGGTTTGGCTCAATAACGCCTTTGTCACATGCTTAATTGTAGTGGAGCCTTTTGCCGTATAATTGCGAAGCAATGGCAAAAAGTGTAACGGAAATTAAGTCCTGTGCACAAACTTGTTACATTTCGTTTCGTTGAATAAATGTTGGGCAATCATAGTGCTCACCAATACAGAAGCCTTTTAATTGAAGAAGTACTTTCTCCAAATCTGACTCTTCTTTTACTTTGTTTTGATCACAATCAGCCTCGCAAATCAGAGTGAAATCATTAGTCATATCTAGCAAGGTTTTTAATGCTTTATTGAAATCATCATATTTAGGGCAGAGTAAATATTCATTTTTTGAAACCATGGGTGTTAACTTTATTACAACTCTGCCTTCATATTTTGTATTTAGGCCTTCGTAGTAAACTTTCCCTAGTTCAGCACTACCAGATATTTCACCAATAAGAACATCATTAAAGTAACAGTACTCCTCATTACTTTTTCCAAACGGATATTCAATATTCTTGATTGAGACCATTGTTAAGAAAGTCTTACCAACAACTAATTCCAATACATCTGGCTTATTTTTATACGTTTGCATAGTTTCTCATAGGAATGTAACGCCTTGCTCAGCGGCAGGCAAAGGGTTGTGGCTTTTGTGTGATACTTTGCGAAGCAAATGCACAAAAGGCGCAACTCTTTGACTGTCCGGTGGAGGCGCGAAGCGCCGGAACGTACTGCAGCAACTTGTTATGTATTTTTAAGTTCATGATAAAGCCTCGCAGGGAACTCATGCTGACACCAGAGTTTTTTATAACCTGCTTCGCCAACGCCATCATATATTTCCCACAATACGTTCGTTATCTGATGAATAATTCGTGAAGCGGGACAACGCCCCTTCAACTCAACCTCATATTTGGATTCGGATCCCATCCCCAAGCTAGCCCAATGCTTGTACCAACGAAGCTCATACCTTGCCTCTTCACCGACCACTTTTACCAAAAACTGCAATTCTCCTGGCTCATCCATGAAAACCACTTTGCTTTCTCTGTGGCCAGATTTTATTGACAGTGCCATTTCTGCAAGCTCACTTAAGCTATCGTGCATATATGAAACGGCAGCATCTACCGACCTCGTTCCATCAGAAATTGACACTTCTGCCCAGCCAGCTCCTTTTACTTTATATTCAATATTGAGTTTCATATGAGTGATACATAACGCTGGTGGCAAGGGCGAGCTTTAGCGAGTCCAGCGGCGATAGCCGCGCCTTGGCCACCCTTGTTATGAGAAGGATTTCTACTTACTGAGCCAATTATCACATTCATCTTTTTCTGAATATCCATACGATTTAATAGAAACATTAGAATTTAGGGGCAAAAGATTGGAGACCAAACCGCTAACTTCTTGGTCGGTGCAAATCCCTAACTTCCCTGTATCCATTTTCAAAAATAGATTCTTAACCGAATCCCAATAATCGTATGGCTCATCAGTTGAAATCATTATATTCGGTGTATAACCGTATACTGCAACCCCTTGCTTGATATCTTGTACGAAGCTTTCTATATCAGATTCGAGAATAGGGATTTCAGAATCTAATTCGATATAGTAAATGTAGGGCGAAGCACTGCACTTGGTTCTATGCAAATTCCCTACTCCTCATAACGCCCGGCTTTGGGGCGGCCGGAGCGTAGCGTAGGCCGTCCCGCCGCGTATTTTGCGGCGCACAAGAGCCGCTTGTTATTGGCCGCCGGTATGCAACTACTACAACGCTAGCAAGCGGAGCGGTAGCGAAGCCAGTGGCAATTTAAGTGGTAAGAATACCTTACCTGAAACCTTTTGAAACCCACTTAGGGCAACCCACAATGCAGGGATGCCGTGGACAGTACTGCGAGCTAACTACTGGCACCAAGAAAGGAACTGCGATGGTGATACAGCACATTCCTTGATGCTGGCATGCCGATCAGTGGCACGCGCTAGAATTCAAATCCTTTACTTACCTATCGTAAAAAAGGTAAGGCTCAATAACGCCTAAAGCACAGGCGCAGCTTTATCGCGTCCTGTGCCTTTAATTGTTAGATTTGCTTTTCTTAAAGAAACTTACCAATGCCGGTAACGATATTGATAATACGGCAAGGGCAACGGTTAAGATTCCATATATAATTGAGTCCACCCTTGATGAAATGCTAGATAGCTCACCCTTTTGATCCTCTTTAAATTCAGAAAATCGTTCATCCAGTGATTCCAAGTCTTTTTGAATTAGAGCTAGTGATATCAGCTTGGCCGGGTCAATTGCCGCGGCCGACTCAATAGTTTCAATCCTACCCATAAGATTCGAATTTGTTTCCGCGATTCCATCAACTTTTGCTGCAAGCATGTAAGCCGGATTTCCAGAAGAAACATCCACTGACATTTTTTTAATATTCTCCAGCCTACTTCTTAGATCATCAATTTCTTTTTCTGATAGAGCAAGTTTATCTTTAATTGCCACTTTGTATTCATAATCAGATACGACTGATTCGGTCCAGGTTTCCGTTACCGTTTGCATGACAAAAAATATCGCGATGAGACTTGCGATAGCACCGAACGCCTTACTAAAGAACTCCATAATTTCTCCTGGTGAAAAATCTAACGCCGCCAGCAAAGGCGAGCAACTTGTTGCGAGTCCAGTGCGCGAAGCGCACGATTTTGGCTGGCATTGTTAGGCCCTTGTCTTTCGCGGCA